>NZ_KQ956801.1 GCF_001546455.1 Gardnerella vaginalis
CCACCTTCGGCGCTGAGGCTCACCTCGCTCGCTACGAAAAATCTCGAATCTCTACCTTACTTGGCGTAATCGTACAATTTTGTAGTGGGTCTATAAGCGACACGCCGTATATTATTCATTTTTGTGAATAATATACGGCTTTTGATTTGCGGATTCGTTATTTTTTGCTGATTTACGGCCTATTAATGTATGGCAATTTATGAATATGCAGTTTTTGCATTTTAATAATCGCAATTTAGTAGGGATATCGTGTATAGTTATGCATATCACTGTAAATTATAAGTTATTGATTGTTTAAGACTGAAGGATTGAACAGGAGAAGAAAATGACTAACAGCAACACAATCTTTAAATCAATTAAGCCAATTGCAGCAATTGCAACTCTTGCATTGATTGGATGCACATGCGCATGCGGCCCTGCCGATTCTAAAGCAGCAGACCCAGATGTGGCACGCAGCTACGATGTAAGCAAAGTTCAAAAAGACGATGAGATTGCAAAGTTGGTTCCAGAAAGCGTTGCAAAAACTGGCGAACTAACTGTTGGCGTAAATGTTAGCTATGCTCCTGCAGAATTCTTTGCTGCCGATGGCAAAACCCCAGTCGGTTACGAAATTGATTTTTCTAAGGCGCTAGCAAAGTTGATGGGCTTAAAGGCTAAGATTATGCATGCTCAGTTTGATTCCATTATTCCAGCAATCGGAAGCAAGTATAACGTTGGAATCTCTGGCTTTACCGTAAATGCTGAGCGCATGAAGTCCGTTGATTTTGTAACGTACGCAAATGCTGGTTTATCTTTTGAAGTTCGTAAAGGCAATCCAACTAAGGTGGATCCAAAGAATCTTTGCGGTAAAAAAGTTACATTAGAAACTGGCACTGTTGGCGAACCAATCATGGAAGAAGCCAAGAAGCAGTGCGCTGCAAATAACGATAAGCCGCTAGAAATCATGAGCTTTAAGGATCAAACAGATGCCACTACAGCTTTGCTTTCTGGCCGCGCAGACGTTATGTATGCAGATACTCCTGTGGCTGGTTACGCTGCAATAAAGAATAGCGGAAAGCTTGAGATTCTAGAAAGCAGCAACGACGCTGAGCCAATGGGCGCAGCTGTTAAAAAGGGCGATGCTAAAATGCTAAAGCTTATTAAGGCTGCAATCGATAAGCTTATGAAGAATGGCGTTTACAAAGACATTCTTAAAAAGTGGGGTGTTGAAAACGTTGCCATTAAAAAATCGCAAGTAAACCCAGAAGTCTGATTTTAAATTTGGCGTGCGTTTATAGCTATTAGCATAGGTAAATCGCACGCCTTATTTGTTTATCTGCCTATGTGTTTGCCTATGCATCTTCCTATGTATTTGCATTGATTTTCTACGCATTGCACACGTGTTAATTAGTAATCTACAACCCAAAGCTTTAATGGAGAAAGTATGTTTAACAATTTAAGTAAGAAGCATTTACAAAATTCGCCTAGCGGCGAGAGCGTTTTGCCAGTAAAAAATCCTGGACCAATCGTGGCTGGCGTAATCGTAGCAATAATCGCATGCTCGCTTCTTTACTCAATAGTCACCAATCCGCGATTTGAGTGGGATGTTGTTGGAATTTATCTTATAAGCAATAACGTTCTTGCTGGTATTGCTTGGACTCTTATACTTACATTCTTGTCTATGATTATTGCAATCGTTCTTGCTATAGGATTGGCTATGATGCGCAAGAGTGTTAATCCTGT
>NZ_KQ956802.1:0-2611 GCF_001546455.1 Gardnerella vaginalis
TGGCTGAGCCTTGATCTTTTCCGTCTGCTGGGACAGTGACGGTTGGAGCAGCTGGTTTCACGGTTATGGTTAGAGTTACGTTGCCAGTTTTTCCTGCCGAGTCGGTTACTGTGAGGGTTAGAGTATGCGTGCCAACTTCCTTCGGCTGCATCTTCGTAACAGTGAGATCCAACACTTGTTCCTGATCAGTGTCAGTGGTTTTTGAAACACTTGCACGACCACTAAGGATATCAGCTTGTTGAAGCAGATTGGCGCCAATTAGCGCGTCTATATAGTTGATTTTTTCAACCTTCACATCATCTGTAGCAACAATGTGAATCTTCAAATCTTGCCCAACTGTTACAGACGATGACTCGGCAGTAGCAGTAATTGTTGGTTTTTGAGTATCCTTAGGCTTGGTAGCTTGTTTTTTCTCACTGTTTTCTGAAATTAGGTTAAACCCTGGAGTTATTCCTTTAGGACTCGTTTCATCAGGCTTCGTTACAGTCGTTGTTGCATACACGTCGCCTTCAGGAATTCCATACTTAACAGTAATCTCCGCTTTACCATTGTTAATCGTTGTAGTAGAGCCGATTTCCTTGCCATTTTTATCAAACAGTTTAACTGTTGTAGTAACCTTATCATCCTTAGGAATGCCGCTTCCAACAGATACTGTTACTTTCTGCCCTTTCTTTCCAGCAAGATTAGTCAGATCAGTGTCGATAACTGGCTTCTGTGGTTTAACATTGATGGTTACGTTTGTAAAACTCTTGGACTTATCGGAGTATTCTCCCTTAATACTAGGGGTAAATACGCCAACTGTATCAGTTTTTGGAGCAGTGCCGTTCCACTTTAATTTTGGCTTCTTTTCAAGCTTGCCTTCGTCTTTAATCTCAACAAGTTTGTCAATTTCTGTCAATTTCGGTAATTGATCACCAACGGTAACATCAATGGTTTTACCGCTAAGAGGATGTTCATCAGCAAGTGTAGTAACTTTGACTCTGACTTTAACTTTGCGTGTGGTAACGTTGCCAGAGCCATCCTCGGAAGTAATGGTTACTGTCTTGTTGTTCATGCCTTTAGTAACAGTGATGTCACCTGATGAAAGTGGATTGTCTTTGCTTCCAGCGCCTTGCTTGGTTATAGGAGTGTCCGTTAAACCAGAAATGCTAAACTTCTCAATATAACCCTTGTTATCGGTGGTAGTGAAGCTTAGTTTTTCGCCTTCCTTGAGTTTAATGGGCTTAGTTTTGTCGGTTATTTCAGTTTTGCCATTGTAATAAATTTTTGGCGCTTCGCTGTCATCCTTGTGACGTTTTAAGTTTTTATCTTGGTCAACTTTTGGATCTCGTCCAGAAAGCCACACGTAGGACGAGCTTGTTGTGCGTGCATATGATGCAGAATCTGCCCAAGTCCAAGCATTATGTATATTAGCGTACTTTTCATCATACGTCGTAGCTTTTTCGTTAATTGCTGTATCGTTAAGCTTTACTGCGGCATGCATATGGAATGCAAGATTTACTTCTGAAGTTTGAATACCTATTCCATAATTCCAACCACTATATGGGCTCTCTGGGTAAGTTGCTTTACCAAGAGCGTAATCATTGTGATTCTCACGGAATAGATCTTTCATATCTCTTTCATATTTTGTCTGATTCGGTCCTAAACTATAATGGAAGCTTGAAGACTTATTCCTATTGCCGCCGAAACTTTTTTCACTATCATATGGGAAGTTTATAGTTGTTGATTGATTGTCTACTTTTTCAAAATTGGAAAAATCGCGCGAAAGAGTAAGGTTCATCTTGCGGTTTAATTTGTCATTTTGTGATGCATCTTTAAGCTTGTAAGCGTCAAAACGTAAGTCGCGAATTGTGTCGCTCGCATACGAACCATCGGAATTTAACTTAGCAATTTGGTACGGTACTTGCCATATATACCACTGCCTGTTTGAAAGCTTTATCATCGACTGAGCATCATTGTTGAAGAACACGTCGAATACGAGATATTTAGCGCCATCTATTGTTTCGATATGTGCATACATATCCGTTTTTTTAATCAGAGTATTGTGCTCATCGCTACCATACTCATCGGAATTCATTGTCTTTTTATCTTTATTTTCATCATTAGTAGCACGATAACGCTGGAACTCAAGAATACTAGGAGTTTTAAGCCATTCTGGATTGTTAACAACCACATCAGCTTCACGATTCTGATGCTCAGCAACCGTGCTCGTAAGACTGCTAACTACTCCGGCCTGTGTTGGTGTAGTAACTTTGTTTGCCGTAACAGCCATGGCAGGTTGGCTGCCTAAGCAGGTTGCTGCTGTCAACAAAGCAGCCATTGTTGCTAACGGAAGTGTGTGCACTTTGTGTGCAGAACGCTTTTTAGAAGATTTTGATGATGATGTATGTTTTGAAGGATTAGTGGTAGCCATAACAATCTCCTTAATTTTCCCTAATCTTTAACGAATTTTTAAACAAATAAATAGAACGAATTCTATGACAAATCTCTCCAAAGCTAGTAATAAAGCTCTCTATTTAAATGAGTCTATTTAAAATTCTATCATTTTTTGCTATTTTTTATAATATTTTTCAGTTTGACATTAGTTTAGACTGTAAAATTTCCTGCGGGG
>NZ_KQ956802.1:2711-76083 GCF_001546455.1 Gardnerella vaginalis
GGGGGGGGGGGGGGGTGCTCTAAAAGAAAATTTCTTGCAAAATGTTATAACAATATAACTTTTGATAAAATTTCTTATTATTTTCGTAATTTGTTATATGTCTTATGGTGTGTCGCAGATTTGTGATTGGGTAATCACTAAACAAATGTTGTAGTTCATTACCTCACTATAATTTTGATACTAAATCGTTTAGTACTTTGTTGAATACAGCGAATGTGAATGTGAGAATACAAGAGGATATTAAGCAGCAGGTGCAGCAGATTCTGGAAACTATTGGAGTTCCTAGGGCTACGGCTATTGACATGTTTTATCGTCAAATCATTCTTAATAAGGGTATTCCGTTTTCGCTTACTATTCCAAAGTCTCTTCCAGCACAAGATGATATGGATGAGAAAACGTTTAACGCGTTGATGGCTAAAGGTTATGATCAGGCGGTTCGTGGTGATAGTTATCCGATAGATGATGTTTTTTAGGAGCTTGAACGCTGATTAGCAGCCGTGGTGTGAACTTGGTTTTAGAAAATTAAAATATTTAGTGCTAAAACCAATGCTTTTGCTATGTGTCTTTCTGCGTTTTTATACTGAGCATTACTCAATACGTATAATTATGTGATTAAAAAAACTAAAATATATATAATAATGTGATTAATTAATTATGTGATTAAATGCGTCAGAACATACATAATAGTGTGATAATAGTGCGATATGTCTAAGGCATAATGCGACATATAGCCTAGGGGCATTTAGGCTATTTTTGAGTCCTCTGTCGCTATTATAATCAGCGAAAAGCAAAGTATAATTTTTAAATCTTCTCGCTTATAAAATTTAAAAAATGATGGTAAAAATTGCGTAACATATTTTTCAAGAAAGAGCAATTAATTATGAAAGAAATAAGAGAAAAGTTAACATCACGTTCAATCATCATAGCTTTAATTTTGATAACGTCAGAAGCAATGAAATACTGCTATCTTATTAACGTTTTTGAAAGATTATTATTGCACGCTCATGTATATCAATCGATAATGTCATTAATCACGCTAGTAGTATTTTTAGTATGCATCTGCTATGTTGAGCTAATTTATCATAAAAATAATAATCTTATTTTTAAACCCAGCAGTTACAGAAATAATACTTTTTTCAATAAGATTGTAAAACATAACTTAATAATTCATGTTGTAATGACAGCGGTTCTTTTCTTAATTCCAAATGAAGTGAAATATAACTACACAATATTAGTTATTGCAGTGCTTGTTATTGAATTTTTAAGACCAGATGTTCTGCGCGTTAAAGAAGAAAGAAAAGAAAATCCAGAGAATGTTAACATCGATGTAGACGCCGATATTCAGCAGCTTGCATCTGAAAATATTGAGGATGACGTTGATGGTGATGAATATTATGAAATTTCTGGTAATGCATATTATCAAAGAGCTTTAGAAGAAGCTAAAAAAAGAAACATTGCAGTTTATAGAAAACTGCTAATTAGAAGAGGTCAAATGTGCAGCCCTGAGGAGTATATAGCATGCGCGGAAGATGAAGACTCTTTACCTGAAAGAATGAAAAGGAAACTTGAGAGAGAAAAAATTCATTACGCGAAGATTATTGATTGCGTGGGAAGAGATTATTTAAACTTCGATAAGCTTTTCGGCTCCGATTATGAAGCTTTGCAATTCCTTCACGACATGAACAAGAGTGAGAACCCTGTATGCACTCCTTCTGACGTTGAATATTTCTGGAAGAATTATGAAAAATATTATTATGATCATCCGTCAATAGCTGATAAATAACGCTCTCCGAAGCTTCGTCTTCGGAGCTTTGTACGCTAAATTATAAAAAGCGGCTATTGTTTTATTTTTTAAACGGCCGCTTTTTGCTTTCCCAATTTTTCAGTCAATTTTTCAGTCGTCGTTATTATCATAAAGTTTTGAGAACTTGCCGCTTTTAAGGTCGTAATCCTCTTCTATTTTGCCGTTAAGATAATCTATTCTTCGCTTATAAAACCATTCCACTGTGTCGCGGGGAATTTTATCTTTTAAATCTTCTATTTGAGTGTTGTAGAAATCATCAAACGAAGGGTAACGTGCGTGGTCAAGATAGTATACGTCGATGTAATAAACTAGTTCGGATTTATAGTATAAGTCGCTGCCTCTTTCAAAACGTCCATAAATACATGCATCTTCAATGTCGCAACGGTTAATTAATGTTATTGCATCATCTGTAAGATTCGAGTAAAACATTTTTCTCCCATCTTTAAAAAACTTTCCCTGCTATTTTTCTTTTATCGTATTGTTATCTATATTTGTTACAAACGGACTTTTTTTTATATCCATTTGTTGCCACACAAGCAATATAGACTATTTTACCAAGTTGTAGAATACTCTACTTTATTTGGTCGGAGTGCCTAAACTGTGGCACCCCGAATTTTTATTTTATGTTCAAAATTTTATTCTGCTTATGTAATAGCACATTATAATACGATAATCAATAACATATGTTTACAGTTTTGTGATGCTGTATTGTTTGACCACGTAGTACCGCTGCTGTTTTTAAAGTCTCAGCTATGGCGATTTACCAGATTTTCTACTGGAAGAGATGCGTAATCTGCTTGATTTTGCTTTTGTATAGATTATGTTTCGCGATGACTACTATTAAAGTTAAACGGACTATTATGGATTCTAATTTTAATAGAATTGTATTCTTATTAGAATTGCATATTAAGAATAAGAGGAACTTATGAAATTAATTAGACCAGATAGTAAATATATTCAAGGTTATATAGAAGCAAATGAAGAAGATGAAATTCTTAGGCCGAATGCAGAAAGACGTTTTATACACCCTGAGACAATTATAGAGAGTTCTTATAACTATGAGCATGGTATAAATTTGCCTGAAAATTATGTTAGAGCTACTACATTTTGGTTGATAGATAATGAAAAATTTATTGGTGAGATTAATATTAGGCATGAATTAAATTCTTTTTTAATTAACTATGGTGGTCACATAGGGTACGAAGTTAGACAGTCTGAATGTATGAAGGGCTATGGAACAAAAATGCTTTCTATGGCACTTACATATTGTAAAGAGACTCTGAATCTACATAAAATTTTGATTACGTGTGATGATGACAATATTGGCTCGATACGAGTCATAGAAAATAATGGTGGAATTTTAGAAAACAAAGTTAAAAATAGCTTATCAAGAGGAAACGTTACAACAAGAAGGTATTGGATTAATATATAGAGGAAAGATGATGAGTGAGACGAAGGTAAGGCCAGTGCTTTTCAAGCATGCTTTTTGGGATAATGTGGTTACAGAAACTGTTGCTGGCGTTTGCACGCTTATTATTGCGTTGCTTGTGCAGCAGTTCGTAGGGCGCCGCGTACTAGGTTGGGAAACTGTGGTCATACTCGCGTTGAGTATTGTGGTGTTTTCGCTGCTAAGTGCAGCGTATCTGCAGTGGTATAGGCATCGTAGACCAGATGACGGGTATTTGCTTATTGGAATCATCGATTTTGCGTTAAGGCTTCTGGTGACTTCTGGTATTGCTTTATTGCTTGTTTCCAATACTATGTTGCTAAGCATTATTATTGGTGCAGCGATTACTAGTGTGTTGATGTTTGTTTTAGAAAAGCCTTGGCAGCCAGGGATGACGGATGCGCAATTACAGGAAGCTTCAAAGAAATCGGTTGAGCTTGGCGTTCAAATGCTTGAAGAAGAGCGCGTAAAGCGCGCCGAGGTGAGAAACACGATTGCATTACAGAATGCGAGCGAAGGTAAAACAGACACTCCTAGAGGCGTGTCTTTAACATTCTCCTCGTTAATCGTTGCGAATATGCTGATGGAATCAGTATATGCTGTTGTTACATTTTTGCTTGCATTGATGCTGCAATGGTGGATGCTTGGTACTATCGCTGGCTGGCGAACGCTACTCGTCATATTCTTGGGCAACATGCTATTTTCTTGCGCGGCAGCTGCGGTTATGGTTATGATGGGCGCATTGAAGGCTGATCAACAGAAATGCCTAACAAAAAGTTGGCCTTTCTTGGTTATTGTTGTATTGCTTCGACTGCTGATTTTCGGTGTTCTCGCTTGGCTGCTTACACCGAGCTTGGTATGGGTGAGCGTAGTCGTTGGTATTGTGCTTACCAATATTGTTCTCGTTATCAAGTGGCACCCACGGAGAAGAACCGCAGTAGACGCATAAGATTTTATAAGACTGTTTTCTTCTCTTTTGAGCAAAGGGTTCTACGTACGTGGAAAGTGTTTGCTTTTATGCTGATAATTATGCAATACATAATAATGTGATTAAATACACTAAAATACGTATAATAATGTGATTAAATGCGCCAAAACATACATAATAGTGTGATATTCGCTAAGACATAATGCAATTTTTGCTTTTTTTTTAAACGAGAGTATTGTGTTATTAAATTTGTCAAATAAGCTATTGGATTTGTGTAGTTTGTATTGAATTATTTAAGTTGGATAGCGATTTGAAGGTAGTTATGTAAGTTTGCGTGTAGGCATGCGTTATTTTGAAAGAGTTTTAGAGGAGAGCTGGTTGCAGTGAAGTCAATTTTTAGCAAAGATAATATTTTTATTCGTATGAGATCTATTAGTCCAGCATTGCGATGGGCGCTGGTTGGATTCTGTTTTTCTATGCTCGGCAATCAAGCGTATGAAGGCTCGGTTTTGCCTTCGATTATTATTGTGGGCTTGCCGGCTTGGGTGATTGGTTTTCGTAAGACTTTTATGACGGTTGCCGATTTTCTTTCGCCATGTTCTGGTTGGATTGTTGATAAGCTTGGCGGTTTTCGCGCTCTTGCTATGACTGAAGGCGTAGAAGGCGTGCTCAGTTTGCTACCGCTTCTTATGCTTGGCTCTCCTGCGTGGAAGTGGTCGCTTGTAGCTCTTTCTTGCGCGTTGTTGATTACTGGTCAAGTGATTGATATTGCTAGCGAAGTTTTCGAGGTTGATGCTGCCGGAGGCGATGATGGCATGATTGTAAACTACAGCGGCATTGTGAGCGTTTTGGCGAGTGTTACAGGAACACTGCTTGGCTCTCCGCTTGGATCTTGGATTGCAAGCTGGTCAATTCCTGCGGTTTTGATTTTCTCGTCCGTGACTTCTTTTGCGGCTTGTGCTACGCGATTTATTATGAAACAAGACATTGCGCAAGCATCTTGCGTAGAAGAGGAAGCGTCGCAAGATGTAGAGAATGAATCGCAAGCGATTAGTGAAGAAGGAGAAGTATCGCAAGAATCGCAAGCAAATGACGTTGCTAACAAATCTGCAGCTAAGCAATCTGCGAACCCATCACTCAAGAGTAAAATCATGCTTCTTTTGGGCTCTCTTTTGGTCGCTTTTATTCCTGCATGCTCCGTTTCCTATATTCTTCTCGGTATCGGTAAGCAATATAGCTCTCAATCTTTAACAGTACTGTATATTTTCAGTGGTGTAGGAAGCGTGCTTGCGTCCATTTTGTATGCGCATTCGTCTCAAAAGCTCGGTTTAAGAAAAGTTGCGATTTTGGGGATTGCTGCAAGCGTGGTTGCTTATTGCTTTATGTTTATTAATCTTTTGCCAATTATGTGCGTTGCATTCTTCCTTGAGGCGATTGGCGGAATGTTATTGGTAGAGCCGATTATTGTTGCACGGCAGATTCTGTTTAAAGGAAGTACGCTCGCTAAGTTTTCTGGTTGGGCGCGCCTTGCGTTTGCGATTGGTGCTACTACTGGTTCTTGGATTGGATTTGCATTCTCGTCTATGTTGCAATGGCAGCTTTTGCCTATACTAGCGCTGATTTTTACTGCCGGTCTTCTTGTTGTTTTGCCGCAGTTGCCAAATACTAGCTACGCTAGAAATTAGGCGCATAGGGGTGAATACTGTCTTTGTTGTAATTTGCGGATCAACATTGAATTCTATTTGCGGCTGCGTTTTGTGAGTATCTGGCTTTGTGTCTCCAGGTGTGCCTGGGGTATATGGATCTTCTGGATTTCCTGGATCTTCTGGATCTCCTGTGCCTTCTGTTCCTGGGGTAGGTGTAGGAGGTGTAGGAGGTGTAGGAGGTTGTGTTATCTTTGTCCAATGCGCAGTTAATGTAACGTCAGACGTTACAGTGTCTTTATCAAAGTTCCACTTGGTAGTTTCATCCTTAAACCAGCCAGCAAACGTGTAGCCAGCTTTGGTTGGATCAGCAGGCTTAGTTACCTTCGAACCATCATCAACCTTAACTGATGTTGTGTCGTTAAAGGTAGCGCCTTCGCCTGGGATGAAGGTTACTGTGTGCTGTGTGGCTTTTTTCCAATGGGCAATTAATTCAGTGGTTTCGCATGCACCTGGCCTATAGCCTTCCAAACTCGTTATAGTCTTCGATAGAAGTGTTGCTCTTTTTTCTAGACATAAGTAGGCCTGCGCCGCCAATCAAAAACAGGAAAGCACTAACAGAGCCAGTATAAAGCGCAAGATATGGCACTAGAACGCTTAAAATCATGCCTAAAATTCCCAGAATAAACACGCTCCATAAAACTATAAGGGTAATGGAAACGTTGTTAAAATGAGGGTTTGGGGCAATAAAGTCATCTCCATACTCGTCCATTGTTTTATCAACATCCAGCCAGCTTAATTTGGTATTATCTCTTGGACCAGATTTTTTTAAATCAGATTTTCTTAAATCAGATTTATCGCTCAACGCTATATTTTTTAACGGTTTTGCCGCTTGATTAATGCGTTTTTTAAAGATTTTTGCACTTTTTGACTTTTCTAAATCGTTAAAATCCTCTTTATGTTCGCTAACAAATTGAGCCCATGAGTCGTCAAAGTTTTTACCAAGCGAGTTGTTAACATTACTGTTTTCGCTATTCGGCAAAGGGTTATGGGAGTTGGTATTCTTAGAAGAAGTCATGAATTATACTGTAGCAAGTCTGCTTGATAGTTGGAATGCTGTTTTGCGAATCTTGCTAGAACGGGGATTAGCATGTTGTATTGGTTCTTTGTAAAGGGGTTTGGATTCATTGCACGCTTAAGGATTCATCCTACTGCTCAAGGAGTTAACAACATTCCTAAAACAGGCGGCGCGATTATTGCAGCAAATCATCTTGCTGTTATTGACGACGCACTTTTGCCTCTTACATGCCCGCGCATGATTCATTTTATGGGCAAAGCCGAGTATTTTGAAGGCAAGGGCTTAAAGGGTCGTTTTAAAAAGTGGTGGTTTACGTCTGTTGGTGTGTTCCCTGTGGATCGTTCTGGTGGGTCTAAATCGCTTGGTGCGTTGAATCATGCTAAAGAAATCCTAGAAAAAGGTCAGCTTTTTGGAATTCACATTGAAGGAACAAGAAGCCCAGACGGAAAGCTTTATAAGGGTCATTCTGGCGCTGCAAGATTGGCGCTAGAAACGGGATGCCCGATTGTTCCAGTTGCAATTATTGGCACTCGCGAGCTTCAAAAACATGGTCAGATTATGCCTGCAAAGGGAAATACAAAGGCGATTTATGGCGAGCCAATTGAAGTTAGCAAGATGAATCCAGAAGACATTACTCACGACATTCTTCGAGATCTTACCAATAAAGTAACCATGGCAATTCAACAGATGAGCGGTCAAGAGTACGTTGACGAATATGCTCAAACTGTTAAAAAGCGCATGCAAGATGCGCGCGAAGAGCGCTAAATAATCGAGCGCTAAATAATCGTTAGCGTTACGGTTGTTGGGTTTCCGCTTTCGTCTAGAACTCTAACTTGAGACCCTGGAGCTGCGGATTGGAACCTAACAGTATGCATAAGATCGCCCAAAGGCGCAGAAATATTAACTTTTAGCCCAAGCGATTCAAGTATTCTTTTAGCTTCGTTAGCGTTCTTATTGCGCACATCTGGCATTGTTATAGTCTTTGGTCCCTTAGAAACAACCACATCGAGTTTATCTCCCCAATGTAGTTGCGCTCCCTTTTGCACGCTAGCGCTAATAATCTTGCCTTTTTCAACTTTGTCGTTAAACTCTTCGCTGTAGTTTGGAACGAGTTTTGCTTCGCCAAAGGCTTTGTCGGCCTCTTCTTTTGTAAGATTAACAACGTCTGGCATAGAAACAGGCATAGGACCCTTAGAAAGAATCACGGTAATGTTTTTATTGTGATTCATTTGCATTCCAGGGGTTGGTGAAATTTCAACAACGCAACCCTTAGGGATTTCCAAAGAGTAAATGTCATCGCTCGATTTATGCGTAATAGAAGTAAATCCAGCCTTCTTTAAAGCTTTTATAGGATTTTTCCCTGCGCTAGAAGTTGGATCCATAATGTCTTCTGGAATAGTGGACTTGCGTATGCCTTTGGAAACAACAACTTTCAAGCGGCCATCATTGCGCTTAGAAACTTTACCGCCACTAAAATCTGGATTAGTGAAAATAATGTTTCCTTCGGGTATGTTGTCGCTAAAGTCTTTAGAAACGGAATAAGGAATATTAGATACTTTAAGCGTGCGCTCGTAATCTACCCAAGGAATGTTTGTTATTTTGCACGCACTCTGCGATGCGCATTCTTGCGTGCTTGGTTTTGGCAAAGACCAGTAGCTTCCAGGGCCTAAATAGTACCAGTACGCTCCAAATGCAGCTGCTGCTAAAACAATTGCCGCGCAGCTGGAAGATGCAATTACAATGTTTTTGCGCGTGTTTTTGCGCGTTTCTTTGCCGTTGCCGTCTGCATTATTAGACTTATTTCGTTTAGCTTTTAAACGTTCACTAATAAATTGCGGAGCGCGCATTGTAACAGTGAGCATATTACTGTCGTTAAAGTCTTCAAGCGGATTGCTGTTTGTTGAAGTTGTTGAAGTTGAATAGTTTGAAGATTCCTCACCAAAATCGAAGCTCTTTGTTTCTAAGGCTTGAGTGGCATTAATATCGGTTGTTTTATCAATATCCGCAGTCTTATCTATATCTGCAGTTTTATTTAGCACTTCTTCGTTTTCTAAAGAGTTAAGGTTATTAGCAAAGCTAGGAGGAAGTGGTATTTGAGATTTTAGATTAGACTTTTTATCTTCAAACTTGCTTGCGATTATCGAGTCTTCAAGAGGTTGATTTTCATCGTTTGAATTTGCATCAAACTTATATTGCCATTCTTGTTCGCTTAATCCAGCGCAAATGCCTCTTAAAATGTTAAGCGCTTTATTGGCATCGGCTGGTCTTTTTTCCATTTCTCGAGCGGTAATAGCGCTAAGAAAATCAGCAACAGAAGAATTGATATCTTTGCAAACAGTTTTTATAGAAGGAGTATCTTCGTGAACATGCTTAAAAACAAGCGTTACGGGATTATCTGCGTTAAAAGGAACACGTCCAGCAAGCATTTCCCAAGCCATCATTCCTGCAGAATATAAATCTCCCTGCGGAGTTGCAAGATTCTTCTCAATCATTTCTGGTGCAAGGTATGCGGCCGTTCCAAGAAGAAGCCCTGTAGAAGAAAGAGTGGCTTGAGATACTGCTCGCGCAAGTCCAAAATCAGTGATTTGCACGTTTCCGCGGTCGTTAATCAAAATATTTTCTGGCTTAATATCTCTGTGAACAACGCCAGCAAGATGTGCGGATGCAAGACCGTCTAAAGTTTGAGCCAGCACGCGTAAAGTGTCTTTTACGCTAAAAGTGCCGTATTTGTTCATCTCGTATCTAAGATTTACGCCATGAACATATTCCATAACTAAGTAGTCAAGTCCTTCAAATTCGCCAGTATCGTAGACTTGAACAATATGCGGATTTGCGATTGCAGCAGCAGAAGTTGCTTCTCTGCGGAACCTTGCAATAAATTGTTCTCGGTGGATTCCCTGAGCAAGTTGCGTATGCATGATTTTAAGCGCAACAGGGCGATTAAGACGCTCATCTTGCGCTTGATAAACAGTGGCCATGCCACCTTCTGCTATCTTTTTAACTATGCGATAGCGATTTTCAATACACATTCCTGGTTGCGCTTGAACTTCACTCATGTAGTAAATCCCTTATACGCGTATTAAAACCCACTACTTAAAAGTGTACAGGTAATACAGTAAAGAATAGTCTTAATTTATACTTATTGCCATTCTTTAGGTATAAACATGTTAGAAATATTTCTAAGAATGACTTTGCTATTGGCGTTTAGCGTGCTGTTGCTTATTTTTTCTTGCGATTTAACCCAAAGATTATGAATGCGTTCTTTAGACTTACTTATAGCGCCGCTTTTGTTGTAAATATCAATGATTCTTTTAACATCATCTTCATTTCTGCTGCTAGAAGTGTATGCGTTTATAAGGAAGAGCTTATCTTCGGGAGTGCAAAGTTCTAATGCGTCTGCTAAAAGAACAGCACGTTTTCCTTCTTTAATATCTCCTCCAATCGGCTTTCCAGTGTGAGCAGAATCCGAAACAATATCTAAAAGATCGTCTGCAAGTTGGAATGCAATTCCCAAGGGGTCGCCAATCTGGTTTGCTAAGTCTATTGCATAATCTTTTTGCATTCCAGCAGCTAAAAATCCTAGAGAAAGAGGTGCAATAGTTGTGTAGCTTGCGGTTTTCCACCTAAAAACGTTTATGGAAGATTCGGCAAGTTTTTGTGGATTATCTAGGCTCATCATCTCGATTGAAAGATCTAGAATTTGGCCAATTCCAACGTTTTTTTGCATGTTTGCAAACTCGCATAAAACCTCATGCGGATTTTGAAGATTTTCGCACGCTTTTCTAGATATATCGAAGCTTTGAGACGCTAGAATATCTCCAAGCATTAATCCAAGCCCAGTTCCAATATGCTGGCTGTTTGTTGCTTTAGACAACGCGCAATAAGCGCTTGGTTTTCCTCGCCTTAAAGCGGATTCGTCGATTATATCGTCGTGAACAAGTGCTGCCGTTTGAAATACTTCTAAAGCACAAGCAAGGTTTAACATTGCGCTTTTTGAGTCATTGGAAAAGTGGCCATTGTTCTCTTTACTGCTCTCTTTGGCTGCGTCAAAAGCCTTTAAAGCTAATAATGCTCTAAGTCGTTTTCCGCCTTGGCTAGACAAAATAGCCTGAGATACAACGCTTTTAAGTGTTTCGCTGCAATTAGAAATAAGATTTTTACAAGCTAAAGAGTCAAATTGATTATAAATTAATTCGCTTATACGCGTATCAATGCATGACCTTTGAGAATCTAAACTCATATTTACGAGTTATCCACATGCCTTAGACATTATAAATCGAGTATTTTCTAGGATTTATAGCCTTTAACCACATTGCTTAATTTTTATTGCATTATTGTTTGCGTGCTGCAAAACTCTTATTTACAAATTTAAAAACACAAAAGTAAGGAGGAATTATGGAAACAATAAATGGCGAAATAATAGACAATGAGTTAGAAGATACACATTTTTTTGAAAACAAAGAGCATGAATATTCAACTCTTAAAGAGATGACAAATCTATATGCTGCTAGCATGATTTGCTGCGATTCCGAAGACTATTTTGCTGTGAGTAATGTTGCTGGAAAAAGTATAGAGAAGGTGAATCTTAGTTATCTTCCAAAAGAGTGCGTAGCAGTTTTAGACATTCCTAAAGATTATGTTAACAATCATCATGGTTACAACGATGATTGGATTAAAAATCTTAGAGTGTTGGCAAAAGACTTTTTTGAAAAATACATTGATTATATAAATAGGGATTTAGATGTTAGAGGGAAATCAGAAGTATTTTCGGCTTTTGATATTTTTGTAAATCAATCAATAAGAAACTGGCATAATATGATTTCCAAAAAAGACGGAAACATTGTAGGCTACGACCTTATAATGCTTCCGATTGCAATGTTTGACAACATTAACGTTCGAGACACGCTGCTTGTATCTTTATTGGATTCTAAAGGTGAATATTACGATATTGATTCTTTGCTTTCTCTAGCCTTAGAGCCTAGAACAAAAGAGATGTCTAAAGCTTTAAGGCATTTTCTAGAAGAAAAGTTTAATGAAGAACATGAGCTTCCCGATATTTGCAAAGCTCTAGACGCGGTAAATCTGTTGAAGGCAGTGGCTTGTGTTGTAGATGGAATTCCAGAGTTAAAAGTGCAAGTTTACGCTCTAATGTGCTATATAAGCTGGTGGTTTAAGCTGGGAGACGTTGAAAAATATGTTGAAATGGCATTAGACATAGATCCAGATTGTTCTATGGCTAGAATTGTTTATAACGCTTATAGCAATCATGTAGAGCCAGCTTGGTGTAAAAACTTTAACGATTTTCAAGAAAAAACAAAGAAAAATCGTACATAAAGAAAGAATCGTCCTTAGAAGATGATTAACTTCTTAAAGAAAAGTTGCCCTTGCCATAACTATGCCTTTGTGGTATAGTAGAGTGCCTTTAGGGTATAGCAAAATTAAATGCCTAATTTGGCAGATTACTTTGTGCTAGCGGGGAATCTACAGGAGGAAAAGTTTGGCGAGCAAAGATAAAGCGATTGTCGATTCCAAGACGAGCAAAGAAGAACAGCAGGACTTTAAAATGGCAGAAGATGTTGATGCTCAAGATGTTGATGTAGACGTTGATGTTGATGCGCCAATGGATCCAGACGAAGACCACATGGATTTAGAAGATGAAGATTTTGATGAAATCCACGATGATCTTGATGTAGACGATGTAGACAACTTGGACGACGTTGACGACATTAATAATCTAGACGATATTTCCGAAGAAGATAGCGAAGATAGCGAAGAAAACAAGCCAGAAGCTCCGCAAGTTCCACAAGCTAAAGGTGCTTTTATTGTTCGAGATGATGACGATGACGATAATCTAACTCCTTCTGGGAATCCAAAGCGTCGCGTAATCGCTACAGGAGCTACTGCAGATCCTGTTAAGGATTATTTAAAGCAGATTGGTCGCGTGAGCCTGCTTAATGCCGAGCAAGAGGTTGATTTGTCGGAGAGAATTGAGGCTGGCTTGTATGCTCAGCATTTGCTCGACACTCAAATCGATCAAATGGAATTTAAGCGCAAGCGTGAGTTAAAGTGGGCTGCAGCAGACGGTAAGAAAGCTAAGGATCATCTTCTTGAAGCAAACCTTCGTCTTGTTGTTTCTCTTGCTAAAAGGTATACAGGCAGGGGCATGCTTTTCCTTGATTTAATTCAGGAAGGCAACCTTGGCTTAATTCGTGCTGTAGAAAAGTTCGATTGGAAGAAGGGCTTTAAGTTCTCAACTTATGCAACGTGGTGGATTCGCCAGGCCATTACTCGCGCTATGGCAGACCAGGCTCGTACAATTCGAGTTCCAGTGCATATGGTGGAAGTTATTAATAAGCTTTCTAGAGTTCAGCGTCAAATGCTCCAAGACTTGGGTCGCGAGCCTACGCCAGACGAGCTTGCGCGCGAGCTTGATATGCCTGTAGAAAAAGTGCAAGAAGTTCAAAAGTATGGTCGTGAGCCTATCTCTTTGCATACTCCTTTGGGTGAAGATGGCGATTCCGAGTTTGGTGATTTAATTGAAGATACCGATGCAATTGCACCTTCGGATGCAGTAGCTTTCTCGCTTCTTCAAGAGCAGTTTAAGCAGGTTTTGGAAACATTGGCTCCTAGAGAAGCTGGTGTTATTAAAATGCGTTACGGCTTGGAAGATGGCCAGCCTAAGACTTTGGACGATATTGGGCGCGTGTATGGAGTTACTCGCGAACGCATTCGCCAGATTGAGTCTAAGACTATGTCTAAGTTGCGTCATCCATCTAGATCGCAGACTTTGCGTGACTTCTTAGATCAGTGATTTGCTGCAGCTGCGCTTTAGTAGCTTTAAGCTTTAATTGTTGTTGAATAAGGGGTAAAAGTGGCTTCTCTTAAAGAGCAAGAGCAATATGATGCCGATAGTTTAACCGTGCTAGAAGGCTTGGATGCTGTTCGTAAGCGCCCAGGTATGTATATTGGCACTACCGACAGCCAGGGATTAATGCATTGCCTTTGGGAGATTATTGATAATGCGGTTGACGAGGCTTTAGCTGGTGCTTGCAATCATATTATTGTTACTCTTCACAACGATGGATCTATTGAAGTTGCAGATAATGGTCGCGGTATTCCAGTAGATGTAGAGCCAAAAACAAAGCTTACAGGCGTTGAAGTTGTTTTAACTAAGCTTCATGCTGGAGCAAAGTTTGGTAACGCTTCGTATAATGCTGCAGGCGGCTTGCATGGCGTTGGCTCTTCTGTTGTAAACGCGTTGAGCTTGCGATTAGATGTAGAAGTAGATAGAGACGGTAAAACGCATCACATGGCGTTCCATCAGGGGCATCCTGGTGTGTATAGCGATGCAGATCCAGCAAATCCATCTCCTGCTTCTCCTTTTAAGCGTACGCGTAAAAACAAGCCTACCGAACTTGAGATTATTGGTACTGTTTCTCCAAAAACTACTGGTACTCGAGTTCGATATTGGGCGGATCCTGAGATTTTTAATTCAACGGCTCGCTTTAGTTACGAACAGCTGATTGACCGAGTTCGTCAAACCAGTTTTTTGGTTCCAGGCTTAAAAATTACTGTTATTGATGAGCATGTACCAGAAGGCGAATCTGCAAATATTGAAGAAATTGATTCTCCAGAAGGCGTTATTGCGGAAGATAATAATATTCTTGAGAATCAGTACGAAAATGATGACGAATCTAATACAGAAGAACTCGAGTCTGAGTCCACGTTGGTAAATAATGATGAGTCTGAGACCGATTTTGATGACGACGATGAGTCTGATGAATCTGATGAATCCACTGCGCAATCTGTTGCCAATAGCGAATCTGCTAGAGAATTGCAAAATAATCATCACCCTAGAGTTGTTGAATTCTTGCACAATGGTGGAGTAAAAGATTTTGTTGACTTTCTTTCAAAAGGTCAAGCCATCTCCGATATTTGGCGAATTTCTGGCCAAGACACTTATATTGAAGAGACTCAAGCTGTTGATTCTGCAGGCGATTTGCATGCTCAGCAAGTAACGCGTAAGTGTGCTGTAGACATTGCAATGCGCTGGGTAAACGGCTACGATTCAACGATTGTTAGCTTTGTGAACGTTGTTGAAACACCTGGTGGTGGTATGCATGTTGACGGCTTTTTGCAAGGCTTGACTAAGCAAATCCGCAAGGCTGTCGAAGACAATGCTAGAAAACTTAAAGTCAATCTTAAAGATTCAAACACTAAGATTGAGCGAGACGATATTCTAGCTGGAATGGTGGCTGTTGTAACAGTTCGCATAGCAGAGCCTCAATTCCAGGGTCAAACCAAAGACGTGCTTGGAACAGCTCAAGTTAAGCCAATCGTTACAAAAATGACGGATTCTCAATTTGGGGATATGATTAGCGGGTCCAAGCGAGGATTAAAAGAGCAGTCTGCTAGAGTTTTAGAGAAAATTGTTTCCGAGATGCATGCGCGCATTCAAGCGCGTAAAACTAAGGAAGTTACTCGCAGAAAGAACGCTCTTGAGTCTGCTTCTATGCCGCCGAAGCTTTCTGATTGCCAGCCTGGAAACGACGATGTTGCAGAGCTTTTCATCGTGGAGGGCGATTCTGCACTCGGAACTGCAAAAGCTGCAAGAAACTCTGCTTTCCAGGCGCTTTTGCCAATACGCGGTAAGATCTTGAATGTTCAAAAAGCAAGTCTTGCGCAAATGCTTTCCAACAAAGAGTGTGCTGCAATTATTCAGGTTGTTGGAGCAGGGTCGGGAGCAAGTTTTGATATTTCGCAAGCGCGTTATAACAAGATTGTTATGATGACAGATGCAGATGTTGACGGCGCGCATATTCGTATTTTGCTGCTAACTCTGTTTTACCGTTATATGCGCCCACTTATTGAGCACGGCCACGTTTATGCTGCAGTGCCTCCGCTTCACAGGATTGCGCTCGCTGGAAAGCACAAAGGCGAGTATATTTACACGTATTCCGACGACGAATTGGCTGGAAAGCTTGATGATTTGCAAGTTAAGGGCATTGATTTTAACAGCGATATTCAGCGCTACAAGGGCTTAGGTGAGATGGATGCGGATCAGCTTGCAGACACCACTATGGACCCTAGAACGCGTATGTTAAGAAGGATTCGTATGGAAGATGCTCAGCAGGCGAGCGAGGTATTTGATTTGCTAATGGGCGATGACGTTCCGCCGCGAAAGCAGTTTATTGTTGATAATGCAGACGACTTTGATCGCTCCAAAATCGATACCTGATTTTTGCTTAAAAATAGTTTGTTGATAGGTGAAACTGGATTTATATTACTTACACATAAATTACTTACACATAAATCCTACTGTTTAGTGAATTGCAGCAGTAGGATTTATGCGTATCTTATGCTATTACGTTATTTTCTTGCAAACATGCTTTTTGCATATTCGCTTATGTCGTCTGGGTTTATCATATTGTATTTTTCTTTTATTTTTGTGAAGTATTCGCCGATTATGTTTTTATTGATTATTTTATTTGATGAATCATTAGTTTTTAGATTTCCGCGAGTAAGTATCCAAGGCTCTTCATGATGTGTGAATCTTTCAAGTTCTTTACCACTGTAGCAGCAAAGATTATCGATAACACTATCACATACTGCTCTTTCGGTGGCAGATAGTGTGGTTGTTAGATCTGCTGTAAATAGTGTCACATCACTTTTTTGAACATGTTTGTAATCCGCTAATTTTTCTGATGATTTAATTCCTGATATTTCCTTGGTTGGTGAATCTATTGGATTAAAAATGTAGTTTTTATAGCGCAAATAGACGTCTTTATACACAGGTCCATGAACCCATGCTTGACAATCGTCTGTAAATATAAACGACTTATAAAAAGCGAAATAAAAACCCTGAATGTAGTATAAGGATTTTTGCAAGGCCAGGGGAGTTATATCCTCACACTTTATAAGCAAGTATTGTATTACATTGTTTATTTTGTCACTCGACTTATTGCTATCAAAGTTATTGTTTGCAAAGTTATTTTGTAATTCGCGTATTAGTTTTTGTGTTGCTTTATAGCTTTTTTCGTAGCTAAGTGCGGATTTCAGATTGTTCTTATTGCTGATTAATAATTGCAAGTAATATTCCGGATCATTATAAATGCGTAGCAAAATGTCAGAATATTGTTTTGAAGGAATATCTCCATCTGCAAATCTAGAAAATGTTTGTTCTCCCCAGCCGAGTAGCAGTGAAAGTGGCCGTTTACCTATTGAGTATTTAGTAGGTATTTCGTTGATTTCATCAAGAGGAATAATATTGTTTTCTTTACGATACTCGTCATACAATGCTCGAAGATTCGCGTCGATAATTTCTGGTACATATACGTAAGAACCGCATTCTTTACAGTGTGCTTCTGTGCCAGTGTAGGAATATTGTTTCCCTTTAATAGATGCAGTCATTGGAATGGATTTTGTTGAGTACTCAACATCATTCCTGCACTCTTCGCAAAATGTTTTATTATCTTTCATTATGAGAGCCTTTTATTGAAAATTAGCAGATTTATTATTTTTTGAGTTGTTTATTAGATTATTTAAATAAATAATCTATCTGTTTATTCGCTTTATGGAATGAAATAACAACTGTTCTATTTTGCTGAGAAATAGTAATGATATTAAACTTCGTGTAAATGTTTACCATCTCACATTTACCTACGTGTGATAGTTTTACTCGTGGCGCGAATACGTAAAGCGTTTCATATTCATAGCCTCTTTTTTTGTTTTTTAACGAATGACAAAAATCTTCTACTTCAATGTTGAGAAGTATATTTTTCTGAATATCTGATCGTATGTTGTATTCTCGAATGAAGTTTATGTTTTCCTGACGATTTTCGTTTAACGAGATGGTAAAACGGTCATTTTTTATGCAGTCTTTTATCTTTGCAAGTATTGCTGAAATTTCTTCTTTTGTGTAATTCTGATTATAGTTTCTGTTCATATACCACCTCCACTCTTATGATACAAAAAATAATCGTTTTTATCAAGAAAAATGCATCTATTGATGCATAAATAATTGCACATGCATTTTAGAATAAAATTTATTAGCGTTATTAATGTATTTGGCTTGTTTTTATGCTTTAAGATTATCTGCAAGAAGGCTTTGACAAAGATAAGCTTGATTTTGCAATATTTTGTATTGAAAATGTTGCTAAAAAGCTTAATCAAAACCCTCGTGATACGTATGATGCTTTGACTAAGAAAAGTAATATTCTTATGTCTTATATTGTTCCGTCATATGATGTTTTGCATACTCAAGGCAAAGAGTATATTACAAACGATATTATTTCTTTCATGCGCGAAAAAGGTGTGGCAAAGATTTAGGGGAGTGATGGATTTTGAGGGCGAATCCTATTTTGTTGCAAAAGAAGTATGCTAGGGTTGTAAGTCTTTTAGTTGAGCGTGCTGGCTTGAGTTATGAGCAGGCGCTTGACGTGTTTTACCATTCTGTTACTTACGATTTGATGCGTAATGGTATTTCGGATATGCATTGTATGAGTGACGGATATTTGGTTCAAGATCTGCTTGATGAGATGCACGAAGCCAGTGAGAAAAATAATTTGTAAATGTTATAGTGCTGGCGTTTTTTAATCCTACCTAAATCCTAATGCAAAAACTTATAACTCGTTTTATGAATTGATATGTGAATATGATTAACCTTCTTCTTGCAATTATCTATTTAGCATTTATTAGCTTGGGTTTGCCAGATGCTCTTCTTGGAGCCGCGTGGCCGACTATGAGCCACGATGTTGGTGCGCAAATTTCTTGGGCTGGCGGAATATCAATGGTTATTTCTGCAGGAACAATTGTTTCTGCGCTGTTATCTAATAGGCTTACGCATAAGTTTGGCCCAGGGAAAGTTACGTTTATTTCAGTTGCTTTAACAGCTTTAGCTTTACTGGGTTTTTCTTTTGCTCCGAATTATCTTGTGCTTATTTTTCTAGCTATACCATATGGTTTGGGCGCTGGAGGAGTGGACGCGGCTCTTAATAATTACGTTGCAGTTCACTATGAGAGTTGGCATATGAGCTGGCTTCACTGCATGTGGGGAATTGGAGCTTCGGCAGGCCCTTACGTTATGGGGTTTGCGCTTTCTAACGGTCAGCGCTGGCCTGCAGGATACCAGTATATTGCTGTTATACAAATTGTTTTAACTCTTGTGCTGTTTATAAGTTTGCCGCTGTGGCAAAATAATACAAAAAAAGAAGTGAATATTACTGATTCAAAGCAACAATCTTCTGGAATGCTATCTTATGCGGAAGTTTTGCGCATTCCTGGAGCTAAAAATATTCTTATAATGTTCTTCTGCTACTGCGCTATTGAACAAACTGCAGGATTATGGGCTAGCAGTTACATGGTTTTGCATGGGGGAGTTGGTCGCGTTGTTGCAGCGGGATGGGCAAGTTTATTTTACGTTGGTATTACAGCAGGACGATTTATAAGTGGTTTTTTAACAATGCGTTTTAACGATGCAACAATGATTCGTATTGGTCAGTGCGTGATGCTTGTGGGAATTCTGGTATTGTTATTGCCATTGCCGAATCATATTGAGCTTATTGCAGGTTTTGTGATTATTGGCTTAGGATGCGCTCCAGTTTATCCATGCATTATCCATTCTACGCCGCATTATTTTGGTGCTGATAAATCGCAAGCGATTGTTGGCATGCAAATGGCAAGCGCATATATTGGATCAATGGTAATGCCTGCAATCTTTGGGTTTATTGGTCAAAACGTGTCTATGTCTTTGCTGCCAGCATATTTGATTATTTTGCTATCTGTAATGACTTTTATGCACATGCGTCTGCTTCGAACTTGCGAAAGTTGAGCGTGAAAGTATTTGTGTAAGATTGCGTAACTACACAGCGTAACTGTACAGCGTAATTAACCAATGTAACTAACCAATATGCGCAATAGGGGAAACAAGCTCAGTTCCCGAAGCATCCCTTCGCATATCTGGCTTAGGTAGTTCCACATTTGCTCCACGTTGTGTAGTAGCGTAAAGCGGATAGTTTCCAACGTATGCATGCAAAAGCGTGTTCTGCCCCTTAAGGAATCGCTGCGATCGCACGCCTCCCGTGCCGCGGCCCTTTGTAGGGTACATTTCTAACGGCGTAATCTTTGCAGCTCCGTTTTCTGTTCCAGCAAGCGCGTCGCTATCTCCAGCAAGAGTGAAGACCACGCTTCCAGAAGCAGAAAATAGTCCGTTTTGCCCTTCTTCGTAGTTCCATTCAACATCATTTTTAGCAACAACTGCAAAAGCAGAAACAGCGCATCCTTCATTAAGCCTAATTCCTGCCATTCCAGCGGAATTTCTGCCCTGTGGGCGTACTTGTTTTGCGTCGAATGTAAGTAGGGAGGAGTCGCTGCTTATAAACACAAGCCTGTCGTCGTCTTTTGCAGGAGCGGCACTGATAACCGAATCATCGTCTTTTAAGTCAATAATGCTCCAGGAATCCATTGTTGTTGGCGATTCAAAATTCCATCGTTTTACAACGCCGTTCTTTGTTCCAATTGCAAGAGAAGTCGAAGTTGTAGAAGTTGTAGAATCATCGCTCATTGCAATTGCAGCTACGACTTTTTCTCCTATAATCGGGTCTGTGCTTTGAGTAGAGGTTAGCAATTCGTTTGCGTTAACGCCATTAGAAAGTGATTCTAAAACGTCTTCGTTCCCTTGATTTAAATGCGGCAAATCTGCAACATGAGCTATTACTAATCGCCCTGCGGATGTTATTAAAGCGTAGTTTGCGCGAGTTGTTGTTTCAAACATGCTTAAGCATGGAGTGTTAAAAACGCTTGAAGAATGTGCTTGCCATTTATTAAACGTTTCAACGCTTGTTCTTGCTATAAGCCCAGACGCACTCAACGCTACTGCGCACGGCTCGTCGCTTAATTGCAAAGCTGCCGCAGCAGCATCGCTGCTTCCAGCCTTTTTAGCGGCCAGTGCGGCTGCTGCAACGTCTGCTTGAGTGCTTGTAATCTTATTTGCTGCAATAACGGCATCCATAGCTAAATCAGCATCTGCAACTTTGGTGTTCTTAGTGCAAACTGGTGTAAAGCTGCCGTCTTCTTGCTCATCTAAAAGAATTGTTCTGCGCGGAGTATCCCACTGTTTTACAGCGTAGTCCATTTCTGCAATTACAACTTTATCTAGCTGGCTGGCGGAGCTTAGAATCTCGTTAAGTTCATCTATTTTTTGCAATAAGTCGTTTTTTTCGCCTTCTAGCTCGATTCGACTCATTTTTGTAAGTCTTCTAAGCCTTAGGTCAAGAATGTACTGAGCCTGAATTTCGTCTAAATCAAATACGCTAATAAGCTTTGATTTTGCGGTTTCTGCATCTTCGGAAGACCTAATTACTTGAATCACTTCGTCAATGTCTAGCATTGCAAGAAGAAGGCCTTCTACAAGGTGCAATCGCTCTTTGGCTTTGTTTAGCCTAAATTCACTACGCCTTCTAATAACAGTTCTTCTGTGCAAAATCCACACGTCTAGAAGCTCTCGAAGACCCATTGTGTGCGGCCTGCCGTCTACCAGTGCAACGTTGTTAATCGTAAAGCTTTCTTGCAGCGGAGTGTGTTTAAAAAGCTGCGCAAGAACAGCGTTTGGGTCGAATCCTGTTTTTATTTCTATTACGATTCGCGTTCCGTTATGTCTATCTGTTAAGTCGATTGCTCCAGATATTCCGTCTAGTTTGCGTGCTTTTATACCTTGAGATATGCGTTCGAGCACACGCTCTGGGCCAACCATAAACGGCAGCTCGGTAACAATAATCGCCTTTTTGCGTGCTGTAACGTTTTCAATATGTGTTTTCGATCTAGTTGTAAAAGCGCCTCTTCCAGTTTCGTACGCTTCGCGAATTCCGCTGCGGCCAATAATTATGCCGCCTCCTGGCCAATCTGGGCCTGGAACTATTTGCATTAAATCGTCTAGAGTGGCGTTTGGGTGGCGCATAACGTATTTTGCTGCAGCAACAACCTCTCCAAGATTGTGGGTGGCCATGTTTGTAGCCATTCCAACTGCGATTCCAGAAGCTCCGTTTACAAGCAAGTTTGGTATAGCAGAAGGCAAAACCGTTGGCTCTTTTAGCTTATTATCGTAGTTTGGCGCAAAATCAACAGTATCTTCGTTTATGTCTGCATTCATTCCAAGCGCTGCTGGGGCTAATCGCGCTTCTGTGTACCTGGATGCTGCAGGGCCGTCGTCTAGGGAACCAAAGTTTCCATGGCCGTCAACCAAGGGGAGTCTAAGCGAAAACGGCTGAGCTAAACGCACCATTGCTTCGTAAATCGCGGAATCTCCATGCGGATGAAGCTTTCCCATAACTTCGCCCACAACGCGCGCAGACTTCATGTACGCGTGATCTGGCGTAAGATTCATGTTTCCCATTTGGTACACGATTCTGCGCTGTACAGGCTTCATTCCGTCTCTTGCGTCTGGCAATGCGCGCGCGTAAATCACGGAGTACGCGTATTCCAGGAAAGATTTGCTCATCTCTTCGTTAAGCGGCGTTTCAACAATATTTTCCTTAACCTTTCTAGGGTCGAAGGTTGGTTTTGTTGATTTGCTGCGTGAAGGCATGGTTTTAAACTCCTTGAAGTGGTTTACAAGCCTTTATAATACCAATTTATATGCACAAATGTTTATTAAATGCTTATTTTCTTGCCATTTTAGTGGCGACTTTTCTTGTGATTTTTCTTGCTGCTTTAGTGCTAACTTGAATTTTGCTTTAGTGCTAATTTGAATCTCACTTTATATGTATTCTTTTTTAACTACAATGTTGCTTATGACTATTGAGGTTCCACAATTGGATGACTTGTTGAAGTTTGTTGACAATAGCAAAATTCGTGACGCATACAATAATCCTGATTTTGCTCTTCATTTATCTGCAATTCTTCCTGCTCTTAGTGCTTCTATAGGATCGCCAATTTGCACACAAATCCATAAAAACCCTGATTTTTTGCGAGATTCTCTTGGTTTTCCTAAAGCACAAAGTGCTGTTGTTGTTCTTGTAGACGGTCTTGGGTACTGGAATCTTGTTAGTAGAAAAGGTCATGCTCCATATTTGCGCTCTCTTCTTAACAACAGCGCAAACCAGCGGCCTATAACCACTTGTGTTCCAAGCACTACGGTTGCAGCAATGGCCACTTTTGGCACTGGAACTTGCCCTGGCCTTACTGCAATGACTGGGTACACTCAAAAAAATCCTAAAACTGGCGCTTTATCTCAATTAATTCAATTTAGAGATGCTCCAGATCCAAAAGATTTACAGCGTCAGCCTACAATATTTGAGTCGCTTTCTAACTTGGGCGTTAGAGCAAACCATGTAAGTCTTTCAAAATTTGAAGATTCCCCTTTAACTCAAGCAGCTTTTAGAGGGGCTAAATTTATAAGCGGAACAACTGCTAGAGCGCGAATTATCAATGCTGCAAACAGCACTAAAACGCCTGGATTAACTTATTTATACCTTAGAGATATTGACAAAATAGGGCATAATTACGGTTGGAATTCCAATAATTGGGTTTCTACTTTTGAGCAGATTGATTCGCAGCTAAATCTTTTAAGAAAAAATTGCCAAAAAGGTACTTTAATCGTTATTACGGCAGACCATGGAATGGTTGAGTCAAATCCAGATTTATCAATCGATATTGCAAAAGATAGTCGTCTTATTAAAGGAGTTAAGCTTGTTGGGGGAGAGCCACGTTCTGTTATGCTCTATGCGGAATCTGGCGAAAATCCAGAAGACATTGCATTAAGATGGGCTAATGTTTTGCAAGATAAAGCGCTTGTTAGAACTAAAGAGCAGGCTATTAAAGACGGCGTTTTTGGCAAAGTCAGCCCGCTTGCGTTAAGCGTTATTGGAGATGTTCTTGTTCAAGCAAAGTCGTCTGTAACAATCGTTGATTCTAGAATAGAAACAGAAAAAGCCATGAACTTGCCGAGTGTTCATGGCTCTATGAGCGCAATGGAAATGGACATTCCTTGCTTAATTGATATAGCTTGATATAGCTTAATATAGCTTAATTTATGCTAAATCACCCTTCTCCAAAAAGAATCTCATCCCAGCTAGGAACGGCTGCTCGGCTGCTCTTTTTGGCTTTAGAATGCTCATTTGTGCGCGCTTTAGTAGACTTTTGCGTTTGCGTAGACTTTGGTGTTTCTATTGAAACAGTTTTGTCTGCCTGAACGTGCTTATCTTCTTGCTGCGCTTTTTTGTTGTTCGATTCGTTGTTTGCCTTGTAGCTAGAGTCGTCACTAAAAAGCGTATTTGAATTGTTGCTAGTGTTGCTTAAATCAGAATTTGCTGAGTTTGCAATATTTGCTGCGATTTGTGCAGCATCTACATTTGCATCCGACTGATTCTCGCTATTTGCCACTAAATCGCTTAAATCATTGTTTTTAAGCTGATTATTAGGCTGATTTTGCAACTTGCTCTGATCTTGATTTTGCTCATAGTTTTGATCAAAGCTTTGCATATAATCCGCATTATTTTGGCTTAGAGCTTGATTTTTACTATTCTGTTCTTTTGCACTTTGTGCTTGCACTGCGGCATTTGCTGCATTTGCAACACTTGCAAGGTTTTCGCTATTCCTTGATTCCCATTGAGAAACAGCGCGCTCTATTCTTGCAGAACGAATTGAGTTTCCTGGAAGATCTTCGTTTGCAAATGGGAAGCTAATGCTTACAGTGTCTCTGTACGCTCCACCAAACTGCGATTTTTTGGAAGAATCATTATTCATAACTTCTTCACCGAAAAGCAGTCTAGCCGAAGGATTTGCGCAAGTAACGGAGTTATCGTGCATATTCCAAGTCCACTCGGCTTTTATTGTGCGAGTAGCGGTGTTGAATTCTGCGGTTATAAGCCATGGCTCAAGACCGCGTCTTGTTGCACGCCACTTTACTGTTTCCATTCCAATATGAGCTTTTGCAAGAGTGCGTTCAATCAAATCTGAAAGAGTTCGCATATTACTTTGCTTTGGGGCTGGAACAGTTAAGAATTGCTCAATAGCATACTGTTTTTCGGTTTCAACGCCGCTTGAGAATCGTCTAACTTGTGATTCGCTTACGTTGTAGCGCTTTGCAACATGTTCTGGCTCTAAGCCAGCTCGTATTAACGCTTGAATCTGAGATATAGGCAGCGTTGCTGTAGTTACAGCTGGTGAATCGTCAGATTTGCCAAGCGAGCTAACTGTATTTTGATTACTTCCATCAACATTTGTTAGTTTTTTCGACTCTGCGATTGCGTGCTCCAGCGTGTCGTCAACATGAATTTTTAACGGCGTGTCTTCAAAAATAAAAACTAAATCGCCATTATTATCCACATGATCGAAACTCGCCTCTTTTGGCGGATTTTCAAGCATTGTGCACCACTTTCTTCGCTTTTAACGATACTTATAACATACTCTAGTCCATAGTCTGCCTTCTTTGCCATTTTCTATGAATAAAAAAACAAGTATTTTATGCGGGGTATGTTTCATGTATGCTATGCGCGTAGGTAGATTTAGACTAATTGCTATAAATAGTGCTAATTGCTATAAGTAGAGTAGAAAAGTAAAAAGTAGCTTTAAGCAATAAGTAGTGTTAAAACGAAAGGACCATAATGGCACAGGATTATGATTCTCCTCGTAGTAAAGACGAAGACGAGGAGTCGTTGGAAGCGTTAAGCAAAGGCTCGCAGAGTTCTGCAAACGATATAGACGATGATGAAAATGCTATTGCAGAAGATTACGAGTTGCCAGGCGCTGATCTTAGTAACGAAGATGCATCTGTTACGGTAATACCAATGCAGGGTGATGAGTTTATTTGCTCCGAGTGCTTCTTGGTAAAGCATAGAAGTCAGCTTGCTCAAATGTCTCAAGACGGTCAACCGATTTGCAAGGAGTGCGCAGCTTAATGGCTTACGACGAGACCTATACTGGCCCAGAGCAGGTAGAAGTTCTTATTAAATATTTGAACGATGGAACTGATAATACTGATAATAAGGCCAAAGTAGAGCATCTTTCTTACGCTCATGCTGGAGACGCTGGAGCAGATTTGCGCACTACAGAGGACTTTACTTTGCGTCCATTTGAGCGTGCGCTAGTGCCAACTGGCATTGCAATTGCTTTGCCTGCTGGATACGTTGCTCTGGTTCATCCACGTTCTGGTCTCGCTGTAAAACAGGGCGTTACTGTTCTTAATGCTCCAGGAACGGTTGATGCTGGGTATCGTGGTGAAATTAAGGTTCCACTAATCAACATGGATCCTAATAATACTGTGCAATTTAATCGCGGAGATCGTATAGCTCAACTTGTTATTCAACGCTACGTTGAAGCTAACTTTGTTGAGGCGGATCAGCTTCCAGGTTCCGATAGATCTACTAAAGGATTTGGCTCTACTGGAGTACAATAACTCATTAAATCCGACTAGCTAAAATTGGGTTAGTCGGATTTATTTTGTTTTTGTAAATGTTGTATGATTTAGCTGGTTTTACAAGGTAGTATAGGATTTATAAATCGGGAGGTGCATTCGATGGCAGAAGTTCAAGACGACATTAAAGGCGCTAACATGCTCGGATGCGAAATTAGCGAAGATATGCGAGACCCATTGCGCCCTATACTGCAAATGTGCAAATGGCATCATCCCGATGAAAGCATGGATATTCTGCATAAGGCGTATAAAAGAGCCGTAAAGCAGCATACTGGTCAAAGGCGTAAATCGGGAGAGCCGTACATTATTCATCCTCTTGCTGTAGCTCAGATTTTGGCAGATCTTGGAATGGGTCCAATTGTTGTTGCCGCAGGACTTTTGCACGATACGGTAGAAGACACTGATTACACGCTAGAAGAGTGTAGGGCAGATTTTGGAGACACGATTGCTGGCCTTGTAGATGGCGTTACAAAAATATCCAATATGGAGTACGGCGAAAGCGCTCAAGCAGAAACAATCCGAAAAATGGTTGTTGCAATGAGCCGAGATGTGCGAGTGTTGGTAGTAAAACTTGCGGATCGATTGCATAATGCGCGTACTTGGAGGTATGTTAAGCCATCTAGCTCGCATAAAAAGGCTCGAGAAACTCTAGATGTTTATGCTCCTCTTGCAAATCGTTTAGGCATGAATGCCATTAAAACCGAGCTTGAAGAGCTTAGCTTTAAAGTTTTATATCCAAAGATTTACAACGAAATCGTAGTGTTAGTGGCTAGAAGAGCTGGCCAGAGAGAAGTATATTTACGTCAAATTCTAGAAGAAATCAATGAAGATTTAAGTCAGCAGCATGTTAAGGCTTCGGTTAAGGGTCGTCCAAAAGATTACTTCTCAATTTACCAAAAGATGATTGTTCGTGGCCACGATTTTGAAAATATCTACGACCTTGTAGGAGTGCGAATAATCGTTGATTCTATTCGAGACTGCTACGCAGCTCTTGGTGCCGTGCATGCCAGGTGGAGCCCTGTACCAGGCAGATTTAAAGACTATATAGCTACTCCTAAGCTAAATATGTATCAAAGCTTGCACACGACTGTTGTAGGCCCTGGCGGAAAGCCTGTTGAGATTCAAATTCGCACATGGGATATGCATAGGCGTGCTGAGTTTGGTATTGCTGCTCACTGGAAGTACAAGGCAAACGGCCAAGCTGGGCGCGCTTTAAGTAAGCCAGATAAGGGTGATGTTAAGCGCGAGCAAGAAGAGAACAAAGAGCTTAGCGAATTAGATAATTTAAAGTGGATTCAGCAGCTTGCAGATTGGACTAGCGAAACGCCAGATTCCGACGAATTCTTGGGCTCCTTAAAGCAAGATCTTGGAGCTTCGGAAGTCTACGTGTTTACTCCAAAGGGGAGCATTGTTGCTCTTCCTCAAGATGCAACGCCAGTTGACTTTGCTTATTCTGTGCATACAGAGGTTGGTCACAGAATGATGGGCGCTCGCGTAAATGGAAAGCTTGTTCCGCTAGATACAAAGCTTAACAACGGAGACACTGTAGAAGTTCTTACGTCTAAGTCCGATACTGCTGGCCCTTCTAGAGATTGGCTTAGTTTTGTAAAAAGCCCTAGAGCTAGAAATAAGATTAGGCAGTGGTTTAGCAAGGAACGTCGCTCGGAGGCCATTGAAGAGGGTAAAGACGAGCTTACGCGCGCTATGCGTAAACGTAACTTGCCTCTTTCTACTTTGCTTACTCCGCAAGCGTTAATAGGTGTTGCAGAAGAGCTTAATATTACTGCAAATGTAGAGGCTGTTTATGCTGCGATTGGCGAAGGCCAGGTTTCTACACAAAATGTTATTTCTCGTCTTGTTAAAGATGCGGGAAGCGAAGAAGTAGCAGAAGAAGCGCAAGAAGAGGCGCTTCCGCTTAGAAGAGCAGAGCGTAATCGCAAGTCTAACGGCGTTCTTGGCGTTTCGGTAAAGGGTGTTGGAGACGTTTGGGTTAAGCTTGCGCGCTGTTGCATGCCTGTTCCAGGAGACAATATTGTTGGCTTTATAACAAGAAATCAGGGTGTTTCTGTTCATAGAACAGATTGCCAAAATATGATTGATTTGCAAAAGTCGCAATCGGAACGTGTTATTCCTGTTCAATGGACAAGCGACAAAGGCTTGTTCCTTGTTAAAGTTCAAGTAGAAGCTTTGGATCGTCAGCATTTGCTTTCGGATGTTACTAGAGTTCTTTCGGATCATGGAGTAAACATTCTTTCGGGAACGATTGCTACTGGAGACGATCGCGTTGCTACAAGCCAATTTACATTTGAAATGGCAGACCCTCAGCATTTGAATACTCTTCTTGCTGCAATTCGTAAGATTGATGGCGTTTTTGACGTTTATAGAATTACGGGTGCAAAAGATAGTGCGGAACCGCGACTTAGAAAAATGGAACGCGACTAAACTGCGATTAGATTGCGGCTAAACCAATACTAAACAATAAAACTTCCAGTCAAAGAGTGTTTTGGCTGGAAGTTTTGTAGTTTGTAGTCTTATAAGCTTTTACTTAATAACCTCAATGGATATAATTCCAACTGGCTCTAGTGGAGCGTCTGCTCTATCTGTTGGAACGGATTCGAGCTTATCTACAACAGCTTTAGACTCATCATCTACCACTTCTCCAAAAATCGTGTGATGGCCATCAAGCCAAGGAGTTGGAACAGTGGTAATAAAGAACTGCGATCCATTCGTGCCGTGCAAGCGGCCGTCTCTACCGCGTTGCTTTCCAGCATTTGCCATTGCAAGCAAATATGGCTTATCGAACTTTAAAGATGGGTCAATCTCATCGTCAAATTCGTAACCTGGGCCGCCCATTCCGTTTCCAAGAGGGCATCCACCTTGAATCATAAAGTCTTTAATAATACGGTGGAACGTCAAGCCATCGTAGAATGGTTGATTAGACTTTTCCCCGCTAAAAGGATCGGTCCATTCTTTTGCACCAGTGGCCAAGTCAACGAAATTTTTTACTGTAATAGGCGCTTTATCGTCAAAAAGATTAATCTTTATATCGCCTTCAGACGTATGCATGTTAATAAGTGTCATAATGCGATTTTCCCATACGTTAAAGACGGTTGGAAAAGTCAAGGCGAGCCGAAGTAAAGTGTGTTACTTGCGACTCGCCTTGTGCGCTATATAAAAGCATAGGATTTTATAGGCCAAAATCCATTTAATGTTTTTATAAAGCGTTTAACCAATATACTGAAACTTCTACTTATCTCTTTCAACCCTCGGCAATAGTCTTGCTGCGGGCTTCTTTTCAACAAGTTAATTAGGTTAATTGAATTAAACTTGTTGATCTTGCTGCAAAAATCTTGCAAAACAAGTTGTTTTAAAACCCAATTTTGTAAGATTTTGCAATGGAAAGTGATATTTGCATTTGGATTTAAGCTTGATATAAACTTACCCAAGTAGCCAAGCTCAAAATGAGTTTTGCCTGCAATGTTATCTCTATCCATACCATGTTGATTATGCATAGGTTGATTACGCATAGCAAACCCAACATGATAACAAGCTTTTTTGTGTTCAATCGCACTATTTTTAACGCGATTATTATGCATCCCCAAATGCATTTTTTCTACAGATAAGCAAAGATTCTCTTTTATGCAAAGATTAGTAAAGTAAGCAACATTTTGTAATAAGATAATTTTTTTCGCTGTAAAATCGCTAGCAAAGCATGCGCCAAGATTAAACTGTTTATGCATTAATGCATATGTGTAATCTGCTGTCATGCTATGCTCCCTACGTTGTATTAACTAACAGGTTCTAAGGGTAAAGCGATGTGCTTATCTCAGCCTTCTAAAAATAGAAAGCACCCCCGCAAATGTTGTGACATCTAATATTTTACATTAAAAGGTGATTTTTAAAAACGTGTAGCCATTTTGTGTGTGCTTTAGCGCTCATGATGGTTGATTTTGTTAGAAATTAAATCACCAATGCTTTGCACTAATTGCACAAGAATAATGCACAAAATTACTGCTGCGCTCATAACGTCGTATTGATAACGCTGATATCCGTAGCGAATTGCAATATCTCCAAGACCGCCTGCGCCAACGGCTCCAGCCATTGCAGAGAATCCAAAAAGCGTAATAAACGTTAATGCTGCTCCGCGAATTAGCGAAGGTAAGCTTTCAAAAAGTAGCACTTTAAATACAATTTGAGTGTTGCTTGCTCCAAAGCTTTGTGCAGCTTCTATAAGACTTCCGTCAACTTCTGCTAAAGATTGTTCAACAATTCGCGCTACAAACGGGGCAGCGGTTATAACCAGCGGAACAATAGCTCCGGGAACACCTAAAGATGTTCCAACAATAAGCCTTGTAAGTGGGATTATGGCAACAAGCAAGATTATAAATGGAATAGAACGAACAACATTTACAATGCTGCTTAAAACAGTGTTAATCAATGCGTTGTGGCAAATTCCTTGCTTTGCGCTTGTTATAAGAAGAACTCCTAATGGAAGTCCAATTACGTAGGCAAATAGTGTAGATATTGAAGTCATAACAATTGTGTCTTTTGTGCCTTCAATAAGTAGTTCGCCGTACTCGTCTATAAATTGTGAAATATTTTCTAGCATCTTATTTCACCTCACTGTTGTCGCTGCTGTTATCTTTGTTATTTCTATGATTTTCAACGTGTTCGTTTGCAATAAGTGTTTTTAAAATATTGCTTTGCGGATTTTTAAAAAGCGTTGATGTATCGCCGATTTCTACTATGTTTCCGCCGTCAATCATGGCAACTCTATCGCAAATATTGCGCGCCACTGCAAGAGAGTGAGTAATAATAACCAACGTAACGTTAAGATCTCGGTTAATTCTTCTAAGCAAGTCAAGTATTTGCGCGGTAGTTGTTGAATCCAAGGCGCTTGTGGCCTCGTCGCAAAGCATAATCGAAGGATTGTTGGCAAGCGCGCGCGCAATGGCAACTCGCTGCTGCTGGCCGCCAGAAAGCTGAATAGGGTAGCGGTTTGCTAAATCTTTTAAGCCAACTAAGTCAAGCAAATACTTTGCTCGCTCTTCTCGTTCGTTTTTATTTGTGTGGTTTAGTTCCAAAGGAAAAGTCACATTTTGCAAAACTGTTCGCTGTTGGAAAAGACTAAAGTTTTGAAAAATCATGCCAATATTCGATCTAATATCAGATAAATCGTGATTTTTAGCGTCTGTAATATCTTTTCCGTCTATTACAACTCTTCCGCTTGTAGGTCTTTCTAGAAGATTTATGCAGCGAACTAGCGAAGATTTTCCAGCTCCCGAAGAACCTAAGATTCCAAAGACTTCTCCCGACTCAATAGTCAAATTAATGTCTTTAAGTGCTTCGTGCTTAATTTTGCCGCTTGAATAAGTTTTGTAAAGATGCTCAATCTGAATCATTTTTCCACCGATTTTAAAACGAATTTTTAAACAAATATGAGGCACGTGCCTCTAGCTTTTTAGAGGCACATGTCTCTTTATTTGTGATTAAACGCTGTAATTACTTTAGAATACTGGCAAAACAGCGCCATTATAGTTGTTCTTTATAAAGTCACGAACCTTGCTTGTTTTTAGCGCTTTTACAAGAGCCTTGATTTTAGCAAGCTTTTCGGATCCCTTCTTAACAGCAATAATGTTTTCGTATGTTTTAGCAGCAACGCCTCCAACCTTTTCGCTTGTAAGAGGATCTTTAGTTGGGTTAAATCCAGCTTGAATAGCGTAGTTTCCGTTTAGAGCAGCTAAATCAACGTCTTTAACAACTGTTGGGACCAAAGAGGCATCTAATTCCTTAAACTTTAGATTCTTTGGATTAGAAACAATATCCTTCTTGGTTGAGTTAACATCCTTTGGATTCTTTAACTTAAGAAGTCCTGCGTCTTGCAAAAGAAGAAGAGCGCGAGCTTCGTTGGTTGGGTCGCTAGGAATTGCAACTGTTGCGCCATCTTTTAAGTCTTTAATGCTCTTGGTTTTTCCTGGGTAAAGTCCAAATGGCTCAAAGTGAATTCCAGCAATGGAAATAATATGAGTTCCTCTTTCCTTATTAAAGTTATTTAAGTATGGCAAATGCTGATGGTAGTTTGCATCAACTTCGCCTTCTTCTACAGCAGTATTTGGCTGAACGTAGTCGGTAAATTCCTTAACAACCAATTTATAACCCTGCTTTTGCAAAATTGGCTTAACAACTTTGTTTAAAATATCGCTGTGAGGAGTTGGGGAAGCTGCAACCTTAATCACCTTATCGTCTTGAGTTGCACCATTTGCCGAAGATCCGCATGCGCTTAGTGACAATCCTAAAATCGCAGTTAGCGCGGTAAGAGCTGCAATGGCCTTTGTGTTCTTTTTTGTGATTTTCATATTTTTCCCCTTGTCCTTTAATGTTTTTGTTAATCGCGCTGTTTTGTAGCAACGGAATATCAATATATGCGATTTTGTAGCAGCTTCGCTACCTATTTTCTATTTGTATAATTTATGACGAGTTACTAAGACTAATTAAATCAAGCAGATAGTCAAGAATTATTTTTTGCATTTAGAGCTTGATTTTTTGTTTTTTCTATTATTTTGGCGTGGCGTTTTGCAATCTTTTTGTTTTAGAAGTCTTTAAAGTGATATGTCTTATGCAACATGGCCTATAATAAAACCATGACTTCTTTGCGTTTAGCTTTAGCTCAAATTGACACTTGCGTTGGAAACATAAGCAAAAATACGGATGAAATATTGCGATTTTGCAAAGACGCACGTAAGGGAAATGCGGATATTGTTGTGTTTCCAGAGATGACACTAACTGGGTACCCAATCGAAGATCTTGCTTTGCGTGCAACTTTTAGAAAAGCAGCTAATAATGCCGCTTATAGTCTTGCAAAAAGCTTGGAAGATAGCGGTTTGGGTGATTTATTTGTTGTTGTTGGAACAGTTGGAGTAGATAGCGAATCTGGAAAGCCAAGGAATCGCCTGCTTGTTATTAACAATGGCAAAGTGGCACTTGTTTACGACAAGCATTTCTTGCCAAATTATGGCGTTTTTGACGAATTTAGAATCTTTTCTTCTGGAGATGATTGCGGAATTCTAAACGTTAAAGGTGCAAAATTAGGATTTGCTATTTGCGAAGACATTTGGCAAGATGGCGGCCCAGTTGCGCGTTTTGCTAAAGAGGGGATTGATGTTTTAGTAACAATCAACGGTTCTCCATACGAAGAAGGTAAAACGGATATTCGCTTAAAACTTGCGCAAAAGCGAGCTAAAGAGGTTAATGCTCCGCTTGTTTACGTAAATCAGGTTGGTGCTCAAGACGATCTTGTTTTTGATGGCGGCAGTTTTGTAGTAAACGCAGACGGGTCTTTGATTGAGCGTTCTAAAATGTTTGATCAAGACTTAAGTTTTGTTGATTTTGATACGTCTTTAAAAACGCAAAAATGCTCAACGATTGCTCAAAAATTAGACCCAGACGAAGAAGTTTATTGCGCATGCGTTTTAGGATTAAGGGATTACATGCGCAAAAATGGCTTTAAGGGTGTTTGCTTAGGGCTTTCTGGCGGAATCGACTCTGCGCTAGTTGCAACTATGGCGGCGGATGCTTGCGGAGGGCAAAACGTTTGGGGCGTTTCAATGCCAAGCATGTATTCTTCGCTTGGTTCTAAAGACGATGCTTGCGATTTAGCTAATCGCCTTGGTGCGCATTACGATATTCAGCCTATTGAGCCGCTTTTTAAGTCGTTCCAGAATCAGCTTGATTTACAAGGCGTTGCTGCCGAAAATTTGCAGGCACGCGTTAGAGGCGTGATTGTTATGGCGTACTCCAATTCAAAAGGTTTGCTGGCGTTAGCTACTGGCAATAAGTCGGAGCTTGCATGCGGTTACTCTACTATTTATGGAGATGCGGTAGGTGGGTATGCGCCTATTAAAGATTTGTTTAAGACTCGCGTTTGGGCGCTTTCTAGATGGCGTAATCGCGCTGCTAAAAATGGAGTAGGTCTTGGAATGTTGCATATTGCTGGGAGTGAAGATTTTCCTAAAGACAATAATCCTAAAGAAAATGCTCCAAAAGATGGCATTCTTATACCTGTAAACTCTATTGTTAAGCCTCCTAGCGCAGAGCTTAGGCCTGGGCAAAAAGACTCGGATTCTTTGCCAGAATACGACTTGTTAGATAAAGTGCTAGCGGCTCATATTGAGCTTGCTCACGGGCGAGCGGATTTGCTTGCAGATGGTTTTGATGAGCGCACGGTTGATACTGTTATTGGGCTTGTAGACCGCGCGGAATGGAAGCGTAGGCAGTATCCGCTCGGGCCAAAAGTTAGTGCGATTGCGTTTGGTAGGGATAGGCGAATACCAGTAACAACGGCGTTTAGGGAGTAGACGAAAGGAATAGGCGAAGGCTGGGAGCGGATTAGTGGGCTCAATAAAAGTCGCAAGCAGCCGTTGACTTTCTACGCGTTGTATATGTGCTAGTTTGAGGATTCAAACTAGCATTTTTTATTAAAAATAAGCTAAAAAACAGTAAAATGTGAGGTAACTCACGTTAAAAATGCCAAAAATCGACGTGTACTGTTTAAACATTGCTCTAACATAGTAGAGAAGGCGACGTGAAGAAGCGTCGTGGATACGAAAGGAGTCAAATATGGCATCAGTGGATGCATCCGTTCTCAGCGAAGAGGATCTTCGTGCAAAAGCGTGGGATGGATTTACAAGCGGCAATTGGGAAAAAGATATTGACGTTCGTGACTTTATCCTAAAGAATTACACCCCATACGAGGGCGACGAGACGTTCTTGGCAAACGCCACCGAAAAAACGAAGCATATGTGGAAGTACCTCGACGACAACTACTTGGCAGTCGAGCGTGAACGCCGCGTATACGACGTTGAAACCCATATTCCAGCAGGCATTGACGCAATGCCAGCAGGCTACATTGAAAGCCCAGAAGTAGATAACGTAATCGTTGGTCTTCAAACCGACGAACCTTGCAAGCGCGCTATGATGCCAAACGGCGGTTGGCGAATGGTTGAGCAGGCCATTAAGGAAGCTGGCAAGGAAGTTGACCCAGAAATCAAGAAGATTTTCACCGTTTATCGCAAGACTCATAACGATGGCGTGTTTGGTGTTTACACCAAGAATATTAAGATTGCTCGCCACAACAAGATTTTGACTGGTTTGCCAGACGCTTATGGCCGTGGTCGTATTATCGGTGATTATCGTCGTGTGGCTCTTTACGGCGTTAACATGCTTATTGAGTTCAAGAAGCGCGATAAGGACTCGATTCCATACCGCAACGACTTTACCGAGACCGAGATTGAGCATTGGATTCGCTTCCGCGAAGAGCACGATGAGCAAATCAAGGCTTTGAAGCAGCTTATTAACTTGGGTAACGAGTACGGCTTGGATTTGAGCCGCCCAGCTCAAACTGCTAAGGAAGCTGTTCAGTGGACTTACATGGGCTATCTTGCTTCTGTTAAGAGCCAGGATGGCGCTGCAATGAGCTTCGGCCGTGTTTCCGCATTCTTCGATTGCTACTTTGAGCGCGATTTGAAGGCTGGATTAATCAACGAAACCGACGCTCAGGAAATCATTGATGCTTTGGTTATGAAGCTTCGTATTGTGCGCTTCTTGCGTACTAAGGATTACGACGCAATCTTCTCCGGAGATCCATACTGGGCAACTTGGTCCGATGCAGGCTTCAGCGATGATGGCCGTACCTTTGTTACTAAGACTTCGTTCCGTTTGCTCAACACTTTGACCCTTGAGCATCTTGGGCCAGGTCCAGAGCCAAACATCACTATTTTCTGGGATCCAAAGCTTCCAGAAGCCTACAAGCGTTTCTGCGCACGAATCTCTATCGACACTTCTGCAATTCAGTACGAGTCCGATAAAGATATTCGTGAGCACTGGGGCGATGACGCTGCTATTGCTTGCTGCGTTTCCCCAATGCGTGTTGGTAAGCAAATGCAGTTCTTTGCTGCACGCGTTAACTCCGCAAAGGCTTTGCTCTACGCGATTAACGGTGGCCGCGACGAAATGACTGGCATGCAGGTTATTGATAAGGGTGTTATTGACCCAATCAAGCCAGAAGCTGATGGAACTCTTGACTACGAGAAGGTTAAGGCCAACTACGAGAAGGCTTTGGAATGGCTTTCCGAAACCTACATTGAGGCTTTGAACATCATCCACTACATGCACGATAAGTATGCGTACGAGTCCATTGAGATGGCTTTGCACGATAGGGAAGTCTATCGTACACTCGGTTGCGGTATGTCTGGCTTGTCTATTGCTGCAGATTCCTTGGCTGCTCTAAAGTATGCAAAGGTTTACCCAATCTACAACAAGGATGCTAAGAATACAGAAGGCCACGAGTACGAGTACATCGAAGGCGCAGACGACGACTTAATCGTTGGTTACAAGACGGTTGGTGAGTTCCCAATCTACGGTAACGATGACGATCGTGCTGATGACTTGGCAAAGTGGGTTGTAAGCACTGTTATGGGTCAGGTAAAGCGTTTGCCTGTGTACCGTAATGCTGTTCCAACTCAGTCCATCTTGACTATTACTTCTAACGTTGAGTACGGCAAGAACACTGGTTCCTTCCCATCTGGCCACAAGAAGGGCACTCCTTACGCTCCAGGTGCAAACCCAGAAAATGGTATGGATTCTCACGGCATGCTTCCATCCATGTTCTCCGTTGGCAAGATTGACTATGACGATGCTCTCGATGGTATCTCTTTGACCAACACCATTACTCCAGACGGTTTGGGTAGAGACGAAGACGAGCGCGTTAACAACCTTGTTGGTATTTTGGACGCTGGCAACGGCCACGGCTTGTACCACGCAAACATCAACGTTTTGCGCAAGGAACAGCTTGAAGACGCTGTTGAGCACCCAGAAAAGTACCCACATCTTACGGTTCGTGTTTCTGGCTACGCAGTGAACTTTGTAAAGCTCACTAAGGAGCAGCAGCTCGACGTTATTTCTCGTACATTCCACCAGGGTTCAGTTACTGACTGATTCTGATTGATTGCGAATGCCGCCGGGAGTGAGAATGGTTTTGCTCCTGGCGGCTTTTAAAATAAAATAGACTTATAGATATATACCAAAGACGGTTATAGGAGGGCATATGATGGCTGAAAACACAGCATTTCGCACTACGACTCAGCACATGTTAAAGGAGTCAAAAGAGTATGCCCGACAAACTTTAATGGGTGGTCTTTCTGGTTTTGAATCTCCAATTGGATTAGACAGAAAAGATCGCTTAGTTGCTCTTAAAACTGGCGATATTGGGTTTGTGCATTCTTGGGATATTAACACTTCTGTTGATGGTCCTGGCACTCGCATGACTGTGTTTATGAGCGGTTGCCCGCTTCGCTGTCAGTATTGCCAGAATCCTGATACTTGGAAAATGCGCGACGGAAAGCCAGTCTACTTAGATGCAATGATTAAAAAAGTAGACCGTTATCAAAGTCTTTTTAAGGCAACAGGCGGCGGAATCACATTTTCTGGCGGAGAATCTATGATGCAACCAGCTTTTGTATCTAGGGTTTTTCGTGCAGCAAAAGAGATGGGCGTGCATACTTGCTTAGATACTTCGGGCTTTTTGAATCGCAATTATACGGACGAAATGATTGACGACATTGATCTTTGCCTTCTTGACGTTAAATCCGGAACTGAAGAAACGTATAAAAAAGTAACTGGTGGCTTGCTTCAGCCAACTATTGACTTTGGTCAGCGATTGGCGAAAGCTGGTAAGAAGATTTGGGTGCGTTTTGTGCTCGTTCCAGGTTTGACCGACAGCGAAGAAAATGTTGAAAAAGTTGCTGAGATTTGCGATTCGTTTGGGGATGCTGTCGAGCATATCGACGTTCTTGGATTCCATCAGCTAGGCCGCCCAAAGTGGCATGAGCTTAGGATTCCGTACCCTCTTGAGAATCAAAAAGGACCTTCTAGAGCACTTAAAGAGCGAGTTGTAAACCAGTTTAAAGACCACGGTTTTGTTGTGTACTAGACTGAACCTCGATGCGTTTTAGGCAATTTTTGCGTATTGTATTGTTTTTTTTTTTAAAGGATTTTGTATAATTATACAAATAACCTTTTTAGAGAAAGGATACGCAATGAAGCGCAGAATAGGTTGTTGGATTGCATTAGCTTTTACATTAGCGTTAGCTATTTTTGTGCGGTGTAACGATCAGTTTGGTTTTGCTACAGCGCTTACTATTTTCGTTATTTTGCCAATAATTTTGTTGCCAATAAACATTGTTGCATCGTTTGATGAGAAACTTCTTATTGAAGTGCCAATAATATCTATTGCGATAACTTTTGTTATAGAACTTGTTACTTTTTCAATATCCAAGTTCTCGGATTTAGGTTTACATGCTGGCTACGTTATCCCAACAGTTTTAGTTTCGGCAGTTGCATTTACTCTTACTAGATTCCTTAAAACTAGGCTTGTTAAGCGCATAACTCAATAAGAATCAAACAATAAAACAGATTGATTATTTAAATGATTATTTAATTTATTACTTATTTTTGATTAGTCGTAGTTGTGTGCGAAAGTTGAAGCCGTGTTACAAGATGCATAATCTTTTAACACGGCTTAAATATATCTTGCGCAATATTCTATAGAATGTTTTACAGATATTTTGCAAAAAATTGCAAAGTAAGATGCAAAAAGCGTAAGAATTTGGCTAAAGCGTACAATCGGGAGGCGTTCTTGAATAAGGAACCAAAGCTTTTAAAAGAGCCTAGAGAAGGAGTTCCAGAAGTCATTGATACGCTTGAAGCATATAAAGAATATTGTAATTTATTAGCAGCAGGGTCGGGGCCTTTGGCTGCAGACGCAGAGCGCGCATCTGGTTTTAGGTATGGTCACGAAGATTGGCTGATTCAGTTTAAACGCAAAGGTGCAGGAATTGGATTGCTGGACCCAATAGCGCTAGGAAAACTTGGCGTTGATTGGCATGAATTTAATGAGGCAGTAGGGGATGCGCCTTGGATTATTCACGATTCTATGCAAGATTTGCCAGGATTTTTCGATATTGGTTTGCGCCCACGTGCTTTATTCGACACAGAAATCGCAGCTAAATTACTTGGCAGAAAGCGCTTTGGCTTAAGCTCTGTAACTGAATATTATTTGGGGTTGACTCTTGCAAAAGAACATTCTGCAGCGGATTGGTCTTATCGCCCACTTCCTAGAGATTGGCGAAATTACGCGGCTTTAGACGTTGAATTGCTAATCGAATTAGAAGAAGTAATGAGCAGCGAGCTAAAAAAGCAAGGCAAGCTTTTATGGGCAAATCAAGAGTTTGCACACTTATTAAGTAAAGGTGCGCAAAAGAAGGCTCCTCACCCAAATCCTTGGCTTAGAATATCTCATATAAGCGTTCTTATGCACGATAAAATCGGTTTAATGATTGCAAAAGAGCTTTGGCAAAAACGAGATGAGCTTGCTCGTCAATACGATATTGCGCCAACTTTATTGCTTTCGGATTCTGCGATTATTGAAGCAGGCAAGCGAAAACCAAGTAATTCTAGGGAGTTTCGCTCTATTCGCATTCTTAACGAACGCGTTAGAATTCACACGGGCGGCGAACAAGACAAGATGTTTGAACGTTATGCTCCGATTCAGCGCAAAATCAAATCAAATGTGTGGAAAGTTGTTATAGAAGACGCTATTAGTCGCGCTAAAAGCGGGGAAGTTGCTATTGTTTCTAAGATTGATGATTCAAGTAGTAAATATGGCAATTACAACGATTCTGGCGATACTGGCGATTTTGGCGACGCACAAGAATCGCAAGCAGCTCCACGATCTATGAAGTATTGGCGTGAGCATCATCCCAAAAGATATGAGCTCTTACAAAATGTAAAACAGTCTTTAATTAAGATTGCAGAAGATACACATACGCCTACGGAAATCATTATTAAACCGCAAATTATTCGCAATCTTTGTTGGCAAGACAATATTGAGCATATTGACGTTAAGGAGTTTCTTGTAGAGCAGGGAGCAAGAACGTGGCAAAGCGATTTAATTGCTGAGTCCGTAACTCGCGCTATTATGTAACGGTTGTGCCATATGGCAGAAGCTAGAAAACGTAATTTCAGGAGCGCAAGCGTGAAAATCAGCGTCAGGAATCTTGAGCCAACTAAGGTTAAGCTCACCATTACCGCAGATCTCGAAGATTTTGAGCCATTTTTGGATGAGGCTCGTAAAGAGATTGCAAAGCAAATCAACGTGCCAGGTTTCCGTAAGGGACACGTACCAGGCAAGATTGTAGAACAGCGAGTTGGCTTCGGAGCTGTTGCCGGTGAAGCTGTAAATTCTGCTGTTCCAGAGCTTTATTCTAAGGCTTTGGAAGAAAAGAAGATTCGCCCAATGGATCAGCCAGAATTTGATGTTCAGGAAGTTCCAGAATCTGCTAAAGACGAAGTTAAGCTTAAGTTTGTCGCAACTGTTGAGCGTCGCCCAGAGTTTAAGCTTAACAAGTTCAAGGGTGTAGAAATCGAAGTAGAGAAGCCAGAAGTTAAAGACAGCGATGTTAAGGCTCGTCTTGAGGCTTTGCGCGCACGTTTTGGCACTCTTGTTGGTGTTGATCGCCCAGCTAAGAAGGGTGATTTTGCAAACATCGATTTGGAAGCTAAGATTAACGACGAAGTTGCCGATTCGCAAAATGGCGTAAGCTACGAGCTTGGCTCCAACACTATGCTTGATGGTTTGGATGAGGCTTTGGAAGGTCTTTCCGCTGGAGAAGAAACCACTTTTGAAGGCACTCTCGAAGCTGGAAAGAACCAGGGCAAGAAGGCTCAGGTTAAGGTAAAGGTTAACTCCGTTAAGGCTCAGGAATTGCCAAAGCTTGACGATGAGTTTGCTAAGGAAGCATCTGAGTTCGACACTCTAAAGGAGCTTAAGGAAGACGTTCGTAAGTCTTTGGAGCAGGCAAATGAAGGCCGTCAGGCAACTCTTGCTCGCGATGCTTTTATTGCTAAGATTCAAGAAGAAGTTGAAATTCCTGTGCCAAAGGGTGTTAAAGATAAGGCTGTTGCTGAGCACCTTAAGGGCATGACTCCAGACCCAGAAAAGGCCACTAAGAAGCAAAAGGAAGAGGCTGAAAAGGCTGCAGAAAAGGAGCTTCGTGACCAAATGGTTCTCGACGCTTTGGCAGAAAGCCTCGATGTTTCTGTTTCTCAAGCAGACGTTACCAACTTCTTGGTTTCCGTTGCTCAGCAGTACGGCATGGATCCAAGCCAGTTTATTAACGCTATTGTTCGCAATGGTCAGCTTGGTTCTGCTGTTCAAGAAGTTGCTCGCTCTAAGGGCTTGCTTGCTGGCATGCGTGCTGTAAAGTTCGTTGCTGGCGGAGAAGCTCTTGATTTGAGTGCTTTCTTGTCGGAAGATGAAGAGCCAGAAGATGAAAGCGTTAAGGCTGCTTCTGCTGCTGCAGCTGTTGCCGATGAGCTTTCTGCTGAAAAGTAGTTAGAGTCTTCTAAATTAGAATCTTCTAATAATCTTGTTATTTAAGACCTGGCGGAATTTTTTCTGCCGGGTCTTACTTATATAAGAATTGCGAGACGTTATGGATGATAGTAGTGCTAAAACTAAGCATGAATCTTGTTGCAGATTTGGCAAATTCGGCAAATCTTGCAAATTATTTAGTTTTGCAATTCTAGTAGCGCGTTTTGTTACGTCTTCTGTTGCTCTTGGCGTTCTTGTTGGCTTAGGAGCAACAGTTCTTACGCTTATTTTTTACGCTGTACAATACCTTGCTTTTGGCTCAATTGAATCTGCTAAAAATACTGTATTTTTAGGGCTTCCTTGGTATCGATACGTGCTACCTGGCACAATTGCTATGACTATTGCTGCAATATCTTGGTATTTTTTGCGAAAGAAGGAGAATCCTCCTCGAATCGTTACTATTCCACAAGCCGTTAGTGGCAGTAGAATGCCAATTTTTTCTACTATTGCACATGTTTTATTGCAAATCGGCATTGTTGGTTCTGGAATTTCAATCGGCAGGGAAGTAGCTCCGCGAGAATTAGCTGCAATGCTTGCTCAACGCTACAGCAGTATTTTTAATGTGTCTGCTAAAACTCAGCGCATACTTGTTGCCTCTGCTGCAGGTGCTGGCTTGGCTGCAGTGTACCACGCGCCTTTAGCTGGCACCGTGCTTTCTTTAGGTTTGCTTAGTAAAACTCAAGGTTTTGGTTTTTATGCGTGGCTAAATCGCGAAAATGGCTCTGTAATAGTTAATGCGCTTAAAAATATTGCGCGCTCGGAGCGTTTGCATTGCTTGCCTTTTGCTCTTGTTATGAATTATGTTGCTGCGTTTGTTGTTGAATTTTTATTGCATCATTCTAGATACTACAATATTTCGCAATTTTCTTGCGTGATTTCTTGGCAAATCTGCGTTTTTGCTGTTGTTGTTGGTGCCGTGTGCGGCTTAGTTGGTTACGTTTTTCGCTTGGGAATTATTTGGTGTAGAACTCATGCTTTGCGTGGCATACAAATGCTGTGTTTTATGCCTGTAGCTGGCTTAGTTATTGGTGTTTCAGCTTGTTGGTTTCCGCATATTTTGGGAAACGGTAGGTCGCTTTCTCAACTTGCCTTTTCTGTAGCTAGCTTTCCGTATTTGGCAGAAAACTCGCATATTGTGACTATTTTGTTGCTTCTTGCAGTAATAAAAATGCTTATGACTGTGCTGGTTTTACGTTACGGTGCCTCTGGAGGAGTGTTGCAACCGAGTATTTCAACTGGTGCTTGCTTTGGTGTGATTTTATACTCTATTTTTTCAACGTCTGGTTTTTTGCAAGTTTTTGACATTTCGCAAGTTTCTGCAATTTCTGTATCTATTATTGGCGCTGCTTCTTTACTTGCGTCTTCTAGAAAAGCTCCGATTATGGCGTGGCTTTTAGTTGCGGAATTAGTAAACGCACCGTTTGCGTTACTTTGTCTTATGCTATTGGCGGTGATTGTGTCTAATTGCGTGTCTAATTGCGTGTCTAGTTGTGTGTCTAATTTCGTTGAGCGTTTTACTTTGCATTCTTGTTCTGCGGTCACGCGCACACGATAGTCTAGATATATTCAAATATTTGTAAGGAGATAAGGTGACTGAGCTGTTTACGGCTTCTCCCGTTATGCAAGAAGGGGAGCCACAAAATCCAACGGATTCGATTTTTAATCAACTCTTAAAGGATCGTATTATTTGGCTTGGCTCTGAAGTCAAGGATGAAAATGCCAATATTATTTGCGCTCAGATGCTTATGCTAGCTGCGCAAGACCCTAAGAAAGATATTTGGCTTTATATTAATTCGCCAGGTGGTTCTATTACCGCTGGAATGGCCATTTACGACACTATGCAGCTTATTGAGCCAGATGTGGCTACGATTGCTGTTGGCATGGCCGCTTCTATGGGTCAGTTCTTGCTGAGTTCTGGTACCCCTGGTAAGCGTTTTATTACGTCTCACGCTCGCGTGCTAATGCATCAGCCTTCTGGCGGAGTTGGTGGCACTGCTACCGATGTGCGTATTAATGCCGAACTTATTATGGACATGAAGAAAACTCTCGCTGAACTCACGGCTCAGCAGACTGGTCATACTGTTGAAGAGATTTACAGAGACAACGAGTACGATCATTGGTTTACCGCTCAGCAGGCTTTGGAGTATGGCTTTGTAGATAAGATTGTTACCACTCCAGCTTCTATGCGTGGGGAGGAGTGATTTTAATGGCAAGTGAAGAAGCAAAGTTTGTTGCTCGCGCTAAGCGTTTGGGTGGATTTGGTCAGACCAGTGGTGTGTTTACGAATCGTTATGTTTTGCCACAATTTGGTGAGCAAACGCCATACGGTATGAAAACTCAAGATCCATACACTAAGCTTTTTGAAGACCGCATTATTTTTATGGGTGTTCAGGTAGATGACACTTCTGCGGACGACATTATGGCTCAGCTTTTGGTTCTAGAAAGCATGGACCCAAACAGAGATGTAATGATGTACATTAACTCTCCTGGCGGCTCTATGACGGCTATGACGGCCATTTACGATACCATGCAATACATTAAGCCAGATGTTCAAACGGTGTGCTTGGGTCAAGCTGCTTCGGCTGCTGCGATTTTACTTGCTGCTGGTGCTGCTGGTAAGCGCATGATTTTGCCAAATGCTCGTGTGCTTATTCATCAGCCTGCAATGGGTCAGGATTTTGGCAAGGCCACAGAGATAGAGCTTCAAGCTAAGGAAATGCTGCGTTTGCGCGAATGGTTAGAGGCCACTCTTGCAAAGCACACTGGCCAAAGTGTTGAGCGCATTCGTAAAGATATTGAGGTAGACACTATTCTTACTGCTCCTCAAGCTAAAGAATACGGAATGGTAGACGAGGTTCTTGAGCATAGAGCTTAAGTAGTTTTTGCTTTTTGCTGTAGACTTTAGATTCTTATGTTTTAGCTTCTTATGTTTTAGATTCAAACCCTGGCGCTGGCGACACGCCAGGGTTTGTGTTTTTGTAAAGATGGTTGTATATTAGTCAAGTTGCCAAAAACAACGGAAAGTTAAAGTTCCAAGTTTTTGGAGAACATGCGCCAGTAGCCCAACGGATTAGAGCATCTGACTACGGATCAGAAGGTTGCAGGTTCGAATCCTGTCTGGCGCACGATATACGCGGTTTTTGCCGCGTTTTTTTTTTATGCTGCTTAATAACAGAGAGTTTTCCTTGGTATTTCAACGAAAACTCGGTTTTTTTAGACACACTTCTTTGCTGATTACCCATAACGGGTACTATCCTGCCTGTTTTCATATTACTCGGTGTTTTCAACCGCCCTATGAAATTTCTTGAAAAATTTTTGTCGATAGGCAAAACTCCTTTCAGCGAAATCTCTCATTTTTGAAATTGGCAATAAAAATGCGCCCTCGATTTTTTGAAAAACGAGAGCGCAGCACTTGTGCAACTATTCGATTGTGATTGAGGACGGAGGGTTAAGCCGTCGCTTATTCAAGTTGAAAATATTTTCTGAACATTTTTCCAAACCTCCTTATTTTGTTCGTATGAGCGAGTACAATATGCAGCGATATTTTATAAACAGACGAAGCCTATGTCTGCGTAAAAGCAGTTTGTTCCGCTAATCCCCTAGTCAATATAAAAGTGTGTTTTTGAAAGGTTAGCGGTACGCGGAATAATTGGGAGGGGTACGATGAAATATTTATCCGTTGCGGAGACCGCTGAGAAATGGGGCATCTGCCAACGGCGCATACAGACCTTGCTCAACGAAAAACGTATTGAGAGTGCGACGCGGATTGGTCGTACCTGGGCAATTCCCGACGATGCACAAAAGCCCGCCGATGCAAGAATTAAAAGCGGCAAGTATATCAAGACCTCTGAAAAACCAAAAGAGTCGCAGGAGAAATAGCCGCGACTCTAATTCGATATGATGATACCAATTTATCCGCAAGTGTGCCAATGTCCGCACTACCCCCCTGGTTACAACTCGCCCCAGATGGTATGTACGACGGACAACAAAAGCCGGTGCCGATGCGTTTACCAATGTGTGAATTGCTGCGCCAATAGAAAAAATAGGAGGCACAAACACGATGAGCACCAACATCTCAAAACAAAAGCGTGATGACCTGATTGCAAAAATCGGTCAGATACGCACTTTCATATCTGCCGCCCCGCAGGACGAAAACACGGGCAATCTGCTGACCTACCTTTCCGAGTTGGAGAAAGATGTTAATGGTAAAAAGTATGGTCTTGTGTTTGAAGAACACCGCGAGGAAATTGACGATGTGCTGGATACGCATACGCCTGTGCTGACCGAGGACAAAAGCCTTTTCATCGACAACGGCGGTCAAATGAATTTTCTCATTGAGGGGGATAATCTCGCTTCTTTGAAACTATTGGAGAAAACGCACAAGGGCAAGATTGACCTTATCTACATAGATCCACCTTATAACACCGGAAACCAAGATTTTATTTATGATGACACGTATCTTTCAGCTACCGATGGATACCAACATAGTAAGTGGATTTCGTTTATTACTGAAAGACTTAAAATTGCGAAAAAGTTTCTTGCGCAAGATGGTGTTATTGCAATTAGTATTGGATACCAAGAGGTACATAACCTCATGTTGATGTGCCAAGAAATGTTCTACGAAAAGAATGTTACTTGCGTAACGGTTCAAACATCGGGTGGAAAGCCAAACGGTGGTTTTAATATTACATACGAATTTATTGTATTTATTACCCCAAATGATTTTTCTCCCAATGCGAGCGAATCTGCAATGAACGAATATGCGTCACCTTACCACGGAATGAATTTAGCGACATTCGACCAAGTACAGAGACCGGGACAAGCCTATCCGATATTTGTTGATAAGGATGGAGTTTTTTTAGGATGCGGAAAATCCCTTGCCGAAAGGGTAAAGGCAGGAGAATATAACGGCGAATTGCAAGATTTCATATATGACTATTCGGAGGCGCCTGAAGGCGCGTATGCTATTTGGCCTGTTACACGAAAAGGTGTGCCTTGTGTATGGCGTTTAATTCCGTCCCGTCTTGCGAAAGATTGGGAAAAAGGTTACATCAAAATTGTACCTCAAAATCCTGGCAAGACAAAAAATTTATTTACAGTTCAGTATCTTTCCGATGGTGTAATTAAAAAAATCAAAAGTGGTGAATTGGAAACACATAGATTATCCGAGGATAGCCGTATTCCTACTGTCAATGTTGATAATTATCGAACTGCTGGAACAACTATTCAATCTATTTGGACGGAAAAAGCCTTTTATACTACTAACGGTGGCAATGAAATGGCTGATATTCTTGGTAGTAAAAAAGCATTTTCCTACCCAAAACCGCTTGACCTTGTATCAGAGGTAGTGCAACGCATATCCAAAGAAAATTCAACCATTCTTGATTTTTTTGCTGGCAGCGGCACAACGGGACATGCCGTTATGAAGCTGAATGACGAAGATGGCGGAAACCGTCGTTTCATCCTATGCACCAACAATGAAAACAACATATGCCGTGATGTGACCTACGAGCGTATCAAGCGCGTTATCGACAAAGAGGGGTACGCCGCGAGCCTGAAATATTACAAGGTGGATTACATTCCCATCTCAGAACGTCTTTATTATGAGTATGCGGACGAGCTGCTCTGTCATATCCGCGAATTGGTGGAGCTTGAAAACGGCATCAATTTTGTCGGCAACGCGGAAATTGCAATTGTGCTGACCGAAGAAGAACTTGCCGTTTTTATGGCAAATATTGATGCTTACAGTAAATGCCGCAAGCTGTATATGGGACACGACCTCTTACCCGACGAGGAACAGGAAAAGTCCCTTGTCGAACACGACATAGAGATAAATATTATTCCCGATTACTATTATCGGGAGTTGCAGGAGGTGTAAATGATGGAACTAAAAATGTTTCAAAAAACGGCTGTAAAGTGTTTGTTTGAGGCGATGGATACCTCTGCCAGGGACATCATCTTAAAAAGTCCCACGGGCAGCGGAAAGACCATCATTCTCACCTACTTTATGCACCAATACACGCAGAGCTATCCGAAAACCGTGTTTGTGTGGCTCACACCAGGCAAGGGTAACCTTGAAGAACAGAGCAAGGCGAAAATGGACAAGTATATCCACGCCGCGCAAACCAAGCTTCTTGCCGATGTGATGGCGGCGGGATTTGAGGAAAACGATTGCTGTTTCATCAACTGGGAGAAGCTGACGAAAAAAGGCAATAACGCCCTCAAAGACAGCGAACGCACCAATTTCATTGAGCATATCGAACATGCTTTGAATGACGGCTTGCGCTTTGTGGTTATCGTGGACGAGAGCCATCAGAATAACACGGTCAAAGCGGATGAGATTATTCAGTATTTCCATACGAATAAAATTATCCGTTGCTCTGCTACGCCGAAGGGCATAAAAAATGCGGAGATTATTGAAATCCCCGAAGAAGATGTAATTGCAGAAGGTCTGATAAAGAAAATGCTCATTATCAATGAAGATTTTCCGCAGAGCATAGAAACCACCGACCAGAACGCCTATCTGCTTGAAATGGCACTTGCCAAGCAGCGCGCGCTACGTTCCGCTTTCCTTGCGGCAGATAAAGACATCAATCCGCTGATTGTGGTGCAAATACCGAATAAGTCCGAGAAAATGCAGGATGATATTGAGCGTTATTTTGACACACAAGGTATCACCTATGAAAATCAGCAGTTGGCGGTGTGGCTCTCCGATATGCACGAAAACCTGGAGGGCATCGACGAGCCGAACGCAAATTCCGTTGCTGTTATCATCAAGCAAGCCGTCGCTACGGGTTGGGACTGTCCGAGAGCCTATATTCTGGTGAAGCTCCGCGACAACATGGACGAAACCTTTGAAATACAGACTATCGGACGTATCCGCCGTATGCCCGAAGCGCATCACTACGGAAGCGATTTGCTGGATAGCTGTTACCTCTATACCTTTGACGAAAAGTTTACGCAGGGTGTGAAAATGAGCCTGGGCAAGGGCGCGTTGGAGGCGGCTACGCTGTTTCTCAAAAACGAATACAAAGAAATCACGCTGACCAGTGAACAGCGGACGATGGTTACGAATACCCGCAATCCGCAGACTGCGCTGCTTGCTGTTGCCAAATACTTTGAGAAAGAGTTTAAGACGGGCGGCAATAAAGCGGAAAATCTGACGCGCTTACAGACGGCGGGCTTCGTGTTTGTAGACGGCATTTTGCGCCATACATATTCGGGCGAAACAGCAACCCTCGATTTCAATGCCTGTGATATGAACACCGTAACCATTGAGGAAAAGCTGAACACCCACCAACACGGACACTTGTATCACAACTGTATCGGTAGAATCGGTATGGAAATTGGTATGGAATATAATTATATGAATACCATTATCCGCAAGCTGTTTGATAAGAATTTCAAGTATGCGCGTAAAATTCTTACTTTAGAGCCAAGAGAGGTTTACATCTTTGTCATTAACAATGCAGACCGTTTGAAGCACATCGTGCGCGAAGCAATGGCGGCGGAGTTGGCGCAGCTTCAGTTGGATATAAAGACGGTATCTAAAGTGCAGTTCCGTATTCCGCAGAGTTGTCTGTTTACCTATGACGGAACGGCGAAAACACAGGTGGAAATGAAAAAGAACGTGTATAGCGGCTATCTTTCCTCTGCCGAGGTTCGTTCTTCTTCGGAGCGCAAGTTTGAAAAATACTGCGAACACGATGACAGTGTGGATTGGATATATAAGAACGGCGACAAGGGTAACGAATACCTTTCCATCGTTTACGCTGATAACTCCGAAAAGCAGAAGAATTTCTATCCCGACTACATTATTTCCGTTCGCGGTAAGATTTGGATTATCGAAACCAAGGGCGGTTTTGATCGTTCCGGCAACAGCCAGGATATTGATATTTTCACGCCGAAGAAGTTTAAGGTGCTGAAAGATTATCTTGAACGCTATGAGCTGAACGGAGGCATCGTACGCTACGATGAAAAGAGCGAGGAATTGTGTATCTGTATGGATACCTATTCCGATGACATCGGCAGTGACAGTTGGAAAATTCTATCTGATGTTTTAATGTAAGAAAAGAGGTATTTGGGGTGAAGGTAATAGAGCATCGACAAGTAAATACAAATGGAACAGCTAAAGTGCAGTTTTTGCGTATTGACCCCGAAGATTTATCTGCAACTTTGTCAGATATTTTGACCGCTTTAATGAATTTGTCGTGGCTTAGCAAATTCGATGAAGATTACGAAATTGCAGCCTTTGCCTCAAGAGCCAATAAAACTATAAAGGTCATTAAGGAGAAATTCTCTAAATCCATAGACGATAAAATTTCCAAGGATGCCGGCGAGTATGTTGTATCCGAATTAGCGAGAGAGGCAATCGTAAACGAACTTCATTACTTGGATATACCTTTGTCAGAGTTACTTGGAAAGAAAAAGTCCGGAAATCCGGGATTCGATTTTCATAGCCAAAATATTTATACAAATACAGTCATATTTGGTGAATCAAAGTATGTTGCGACAACAACTGCGTATTCCAGTGCTTTGCCACAGATGGTAGATTTCATTAAAAAGGGTAAGGACATTGAAGATTTGCCCGAATTAAAACCTTTTTGTTCAGACGCAGCACTTAATAGAGCTTATAGCGGAAGCAAGGGTTTTGCTGCGGCTTTTTCTGCCAAAAGTACAAAATCGGATAGTATTATCAATAACATTATGGGTCGTTCAGATTTCCAATCACTACTTTTATTTGAGGAAGTATTATTAGTGGCAGTGAATCTATGAATAGTATTTTAGAAAATGGGAAGTTGATAAGTCGAATTAAAGACGGGGTAAATTTGCCCGAAATAGCAAGCTATGCTCTTGAATGCTTATATCGAGATGGACCAGTAGATACAGTGGTTCTTGAAATTGTTTCGTATCTAAAAATATTTCAACCTGCATTCTTTGCTACCATTGAAAATGACGTGATAGAAATAATGGGGTTGTTCTATAAATCGCCCACACCAGAAACACTTCAAGGTGTAGTGTTTGATATATATTCTCAACAAATCAAAGAACGCTGGGGTAATAATTATACTCCAATGCAGGCGGATATTCTAAAACAAATCAACTCAAAGCAATGTTTCAGCTTTTCTGCTCCGACAAGTACGGGAAAGTCGTTTGTGTTCCGCAATGTGATTATGAAATCGCAAAGAGATATTGTTGTAGTTGTTCCTTCGAGAGCACTAATAAACGAATATCATGACCGTGTATGCAGCACCTTAGATGTCAAAGAAGTGAATGTCTTAACATTTGTTGAGCGCATCAATACTAAGCATGCAAAAAGAAATGTGTTTATTCTTACTCCTGAGCGTGCTCGCGAATTGTTTAAGAACAAGTCTTGGCTGGATGTTGAATACATACTTTTTGATGAAGCCCAGTTAAGTGATGAAAAATCAACACGGGGAATATACTTTGACGGTATCGTTCGACGTGCATTGAAAGTTTTTCCAAATGCGAAATTTATATTTGCCCATCCTTTTATATCAAACCCGCAGGCACAGTTAAAAAAGAATAATATTGGGCTGGATGAATCAACATTTTCGAGACAGTACAAGCAAAAAAATGTTGGACAGATATTTTATACTCATAATCCTAATTCGGGAGAATTTTGTCATTTCGGAACAAACAATAGAATATTTGGGGAACGTAAAATATTATCTTCTTATGATCCCATTGAACAGTCGCTAAGGAATGGCGGTAGCGTTCTGATATACGCTGCGAAAACACAGATTCTTAACAAAAAAATATTTCAACGCTTCAATAAATATTTTGAGTTCTGCCCCACAATTACAAATCCAGAGGCATTAGAGCTAATCGAAAGTCTCCGTGAATACATTGGAGCATCAAAAAACGATGTGAATTACTATAATTCCGACATGATTGATAACCTCATGCGCGGAATTGTATCCCATCATGGCTCAATCCCTCTTACTGCTAGACTCATTCTTGAGCATTTTACTCAAAGAGGGTTCTGCAAATTATGTTTTGCTACCTCCACATTGGAGCAGGGGATAAATATGCCCTTTGATGTAGTTTATATCGACAGATTTGAGTCCTCAAAATCTTTGTCTGTAAAAAATCTTATTGGTCGTGCAGGGCGCTCGACCACGAGTAAGCAATTTGACATAGGTAGCGTCATAGTTCACACCTCTGCTATGACATCATTGCGTAAAACACTTCTAAAAAACGAACCTATTTCAGAGATATCTCATTTGGATATTAAAAATGACCAAATTGATGAAACCTACCAGGAGTTTAAGGACGCAATTGTTAATGAGACATTTAATGATGAGTATAATCTGACCGAAAAAGATGTTGAAAAAATTAAAGCGGAAGAAATCAAATTAGTGATACCAACATTGTTAGATATACTGTTTATTGATGAAAACATTATTACTACCGAAGAAATTACTCCAGAGGTCAAAGACCTGTTTCATAAACTTTACGAGTCCTATCTCGGACGTCCTTTAGTTGAATCAGAGAAAAATGTACTGAATGAAGCAATTAGAATCATACTCTGGAAAGTGACCGGCAGAACTTTTAGAAATATTTGTCAGATTAGATACGCACGAGTTGCACAAGTGAATGAACGCAGGAAACATCCTGAACGTATTGAATCTATATACGCCAAATATATGGTTGGCTATAATGAAATACCCAATAAGAATCTGTCCAATTACCCTAAAATACCAAATACAATCCTTGCAAAAAATGTGGATTACGATACGGTTGTATTTGATACTTATGATTTTTTGGATAAAATGATTGGCTTCAAGTTGAGTGACATTTACTATGCAGTTTTTCATGAATACTATTTGGATACAAATGATGAGCGCTCCCAGAAAATGGCGAATTATATTAAGTTCGGAACAGCTGATGCAACAGAGATTTGGATGCTAAAATATGGATTTGACTTTGAAGATATTGAGTGGCTGAAGCCATATGTAAAATCCATTGGGGAAGAAGAAATTTGCTTTCATAGTTCTATTGCAGAACTGAATAATGAGCAGAAAAGACTTATAGAAAAGTTTCTCTACTAAAAACTTGGCAAAAGCATCAAACCGTTACCAATGCATCAAAATGAGACAATAGGAATGTGGGTAAGTACTCCTTCGGGGTTATATGCCAAAAGCGTGTAAAGCTAATATGATAGATATTTTTTGAAATAGAACTAGACAGATTAGCTTATTAATAATAACTCATATGCAAGCGCAAGTATCAAAACTATTTCCTTAACGCAACAATTTTGATACACTTGTGTTATGTCTATTTTTGTGAATGATACTCTTCTTACGCGTGAGGAAGCTGCAGCCAAGCTAGCAGTTAGCACTCAAAGAGTTAGCGCATTATGCTCGAATCATTTACTAACAACGTACACATTTGGAAGTAGGAAGATTTTAATTTCACTAGATTCTGTAAATCGTTATAAACAACAAAACTCTAAAAGTGGTAGAGCATATGCTCCGTCATTAGCTTTTGCTGCATTGTTTATGCTTAGTGGTTACAAAGTTTCGTGGATTAATAGGCAGCAGAAGTATCGTATAGAAGCATATTTGCGTTCGATTAGCCCGCAAGAGCTGGTTAGTCGATCTAAAAATCGCGCAAAAACAATGGAGTATTGGTGTAGAAAATCGCGTTTAGCAGAACTTTCAAATCACTTGATACTTTCTGCTGCAACTGGGAATATGCACTCACAATTCCAACTTACACAAACTGACAAAATAGAAGGATACGTAAGCAGCATCAAACTAGGAGATTTAATAAATAAGTTTCATCTTAAAAATAGCGAAGATGGTGTAAGTAGTTCAATGGCCAACGTTAAACTTCGTGTTATTGAAGATTCTAAAGTTTTTGATTTTATTCTCCAAAATATGTCTTTGCATATTACAGAATGCACAGAAGAAACGCTGGCAAAATCCTTTATGCCAATCGCAGTGTGTGCTGCAGATTTGGCTGAATCTGTTGATGTTCGCGAGCGACAAGCAGGATTAAACAAACTTGCGGAATTGCTTGCTAAATATAATCACTAAATATAATCATGCAATAAAAGAATAAAAATTATGCCTTTTGCTAAAATTTAAAAATAATATTTGGGAGTTTTGAGAGGGGTTTTTATGATTGACATAAGTGTATCTACACCTACAGTTGAAGTTTCTAGCAGTGCACACCCGTGGAGTACGATATATGCACTATCTAAATCGTGTGATAGTTCACTATGGCTTTTAACTGGCGGACTTATGGTTCAGTTACATGCAATAATGAATGGAATTACAGCACGTCCTACTTTGGATGCTGATTTATTGATTGATGTAATTTCTAATAAGGATAACGTTCGTAAAGTTTATAATACTCTAAATAATTTAGGATTTGCATTACAAATTGGCTTAACTGGATATGCAACTAGATTAACGAATCGCAATAATGATATTGTTGATGTGTTGATAGCTGATCATACTCCAAAAAAGCTATTTGGTTTTTTAAATATCTTTAATACTCCACTTTTATCCATGCCGGGTGGAACTCAAGCAATAGAACGAAGTATGCTTGTAAAACTTATTGATAGGCATGAAAACAATGAAGCAATGCTAAGAATTCCAGATTTGCTTGGAGCGTTAATATTGAAGAGCGCTGCTTATAATGCAGATAATATGGGGGACAGGGAAAAACATTTGTATGATGCAGCGCTAATAGCATCTTTAATAGATAATCCAGATTTTGAAGCTAAACGATTGCACAGTAAGAATGATTATAAAAGATTAAGATTTCTAAAATCAAAACTTACTAAAGATTCAATATATTGGGATGTGCTAGATGCCGAGCATAAATTAAACGGTCTAGATGTGATTAATACGCTTGTATAACTTTGCATATGATATTTGTGTAAAAAATTTAAACAATGATCTATAAAGAAGAATAAACTTATGAGAAGAAATATGGATTTAGTTCGCGAAATTTTAATTGAAGTTTCTAAAAGTGATAAAGAAGTTAGAGCAAGCGACATTGCTGAGAAAAGTAGTAAATACTCTCTTGAAGAAATTATTTACAACATAAAAATAATGGGGGAAGGTAATTTAATTAATGTATATATCGATGAGCGCGAAGTTGGCGTTGTAGATGCTTACATTATGGACATAACATGGCATGGCAATGAGTTTCTTGATTCTATAAGCTCTAACGAAATATGGGAAAAGATAAAAAATAATTTTTCGGATAAAATTATCAATATTCCTTTTGATATTCTCACTAGTTTGGCTAAATTGTACCTAAAAAGTAAATTAGGCTTATTTTAATTATTTTTTACTCTATTCATCAGTTTATCTTGCATAAATATTAATTTTATGCAAGATAAACTGATTCAGTATGCGTGTTTTATATAGATGCTTCATTGTATTTAAATATGTTCGAATTAAGTCTTTTAAGCATTGTCGGTAGATCAGCTCCAAGCTGCTTGCCAATCCATAATCTAATAATATTCATAGAGCAAATATTAATTCTGTACATTTTTTCATAGTCTTTCGGAGTTTTTTCCATATTTTCGTTAGCATCATCATGTTTATTTTTCTTATAAATATCATTCATTTCTTTTACCCAATCAAAATCCTTTATATCTATTGGAAAATATTTGCCTAGTTCTTCTTTTATAGTGTCTAATGCACAGGAAAAATATCTCAATTCCTTAATTGTTTTTCCCTTTTTCTTTTTCATCCTATCTTCACGACCTGTACTTTTTATTATTTCCCACCCAATATCTTCTAGTGCAACACCTAAGATTATATTCACAGATTCAACTGGAAGATTATTTTGTTCTTTTGCTATGTGCGATATTATTCCCATTGCTCTTCCATATCTTTGCAATAATTCAAACCATTTTTCTATTCCACAAATATTAATATCGTCAAAATCAAACAAGAATTGTTTATTATGCTTTTTATCAATGTTTTGCGCATAAGCATTTAAATGATGAAGAACATGGGACCATTTTACTGTTGAATCATTGCAAGTATTATTGTTTTCCACTCCTACTTCCATTTTTGAAAATTCGCATCGCTCTAATTTAGATATAGAGATAAGATTTAAAATCCAATTATGAATTGAAATATGCTTTTCCCAATTCAATTCAGCTTCACTATGAGTCTCAATAAATGCTTCTTCTGTAAAGCTTACAATACTGCCATTTTTTGATATTTTTCTTACCTGCTGGTCGATAGCAAGCGACAGACTGATGGGTGATTTATTGCTTTCATTTTGCATTGAATTTATTTTGCATAACTCTTTGCTACTAGATTTTTTAATATCAATTTTTATACTTTCGCCATCATCGGAAAGATTACTAACGCTAATTCCTCCCGATACGAACCAATCATATAGATTTGAACAACTCGTTCTCAAATTAGTTATTTTTTCGAATTGTTTTTCATCTGAACCAACGATTATGTAGTCGCATGTAATTGTTGCAATTCTAATTGGGCACATTACATCCTTGCGTGATTCTGTATCTCTACATCCTACTAACGTATATGTTTTACTTGAGGATAAAACTTGCAAAATATTAGGTACAGGCAATCTATTTATTGCATCAGATTTTATATGTGTAACTCTTCCATCTAAAAACTGACCACTAAGCTCTTTGAATAATACAGACAGTTCAAATTTCATTCCGTTATCATGTAGCATAACTACAGTTTCAGAAGAATCGTTATTCTCTGTCTTCAAAAAACCAAGAACTGGTTTAGTTAAATCAAGACTTTTATCTTCCATAATCTCTTAATCTCCACTAGGTTTCTACTTTTAATGAGAATATTTTAATATACAAATGTAGATTACTACAATTTATTGTTTGCAGTTTTAGCACTATAAACCAATGCAGCAATCAATAATTTCGCTTGAAGATATCATATACCCACGTATCAAAACTATTTCCTTAACGCAACAATTTTGATACACTTGCGCACTAAATTTATAAATTAGATTTGGTATACAAACAAAGTCAATGTTGTGCAAGAATGCAATATTTACTAATATCCTTTATAGGAGTCTTCCTGCGTTGAAAGTCGGTTTCATGCCGTCGGTAGATTTACTCACCTTAGGCGTTGCGTGGGCTCCTTTACTTTCGCTTATAACATATGAATCATTAAAGACTATAAAACAGTTGGAATATACGAAAGCTAGTCATACCCTCAAACCAACTCATTACGAGATTAAGGGGTAAGAGGAGCCCTAGCCTTCACTTCGATTCTATCATATAAGTCTTTACCTAATACGCAGTGGTAATCCTTGAAGCGCAATAAGTAAATAAAGAGTCCCGAACAGACGAAGTGTCCAGGACTCACAATCCACTATAGTCTTTCCCGCATACGCGGGGTTGATCCCATTTTAGTGTATTCTTTACGCTGTTTTTTGAGATCTTTCCCTCATACGCAGAGGTGATACTATAAATATTGTGATACAGTATAACCAGCGTGGGGACCTCGGCAACCAGTTTTCAAGACTGGAACATCAGTCTGAGGAGCACCCCACGTTTTTCAGTTTTTTGCAACGATTGAGCGAGAAAAAGGAAAGGGTGGCACGTTAATACAGCATTCCCAGTTGTGGAAAATAAGAAAGGAGTGAGAAGCTGATGAACATGCAGAAAATTTATTATGACATGGCTGAGAAACTTCGTCCTTATGCTGAGCCATACATGGATAAACTTTGCAAAGAAGCTGCTAGTAATGCTACATGCGCAGGAGAGCCTTATGAAGCGTTAGTAGATTACTTAAGCTTTGCATGGGAACACCAAAATACTCCTCGTAAACTTATTATTGAAGCATACAATCTTATTGACGATGACTATCTTGATTTATATAACGAAATGGTAGATAAACTAGGGATTCCGCGTCGTCAACATTCTGCAGATTACGACGAAGATGAATAAATCGTATATTAAAAAATATGCTTAGAATGAAAATTGCGAGGGATCCCCTCGACTAACAATCTGACGTAAACGGCAGCTGCGAGGCCCTCGCGTTACATTCATTATAGCGTTATTTTTTAGAATATCCAATGTAACAGGGGATCCAATAAATACTATTGTTCAAAAACGTTTATCTAGAGAAGATACGAAACTAAATTGCGTTTGCATAATAGAAAACGGGAAAATTAACTATTGCGAAAGAGCTGGTCATTCCCCCAAACCTACCCCGTGAAGGGCCAAGGGTAAGGGGGAGCCCCAGCTCTCAATTCGATTCTGTCATATGGGTTTTTACATCTTCGTGTGCTATATGGTAAATCCATCAAGAGTTCGAATCCCACAGGGGGCACATGCAATCATTCTCACATTCGTGTTAATAACCCAAAATAAGGGCTAATTGCAAAATCTGTAGCTACACCAACAAACTTATACTCGAAGCCCTCTCGCGTAGTTTTGTCACGCATTTATCTACTTAGCTCTATTTATTACTTGATAACCGTGTTTAATTAGCACAGATTCAAGTTGAGAAAGATACGCGAGCGCTGCAGGAGAAAGATTTGTGCGCTCGTTCTTAATCCAGCCAACAAGCATGGTCTCTTCGCAATCCAGCGGAATAGTCACGATTTTCTCGTTATTCAAGTCGCCATTGTCGATTCCAGTGCAAATCGTAAAACCATTAAGACCAATAATAAAGTTTAAAATGGTTGCGCGGTCGGTAACGTTAATCTTTTTAGGCGGGTGCTGAGGCCAAACTGCCTCCTCTGTAAAGAAGAAGCTCCCGTCTTCTCCCTGCTCGTACTGAATAAACGGATATGGTCGCAAATCCTCCAAGGTAAGCTTCTTGCGATTTGCAAGCGGATTATTTCTAGAAATAAAAACGTGCAATTTAGCGCGGAAAAGCGGGTGGAATTCAAGGTGCTTTTCTCTAAGCATTTTTCCAATAACATCTTTGTTGTAATCAGAAAGATAAAGCAAACCAAGGTCTGCTCGCATTGAAGTCACTTGATTAATAATGTTTTTAGTACGCGTCTCCCTTAAAGAAAACTCGTATTCATTAGAATCTATGCTGCGAATCATGTCTACAAAAGCCTCAACAGCAAACATGTAGTGCTGGGTGGCAACGCTGCAAAGCTGTTTTCTAGGTTTAGTGCTGTTGTAGCGCTCTTCTAGCAAATCTGCCTGATCCAAAACTTGGCGCGCGTATGTTAAAAACTCAGCTCCGTCAACCGTTAATGCAATTCCTTGAGAAGACCTTGTAAAAATCTCGATTCCGAGTTCTCGCTCTAGCTCTTTAACAGAGGAGCTTAACGCTGGCTGCGAAACAAAGAGTTCATGCGAAGCTTCGTTCATAGAGCCACACTCTACGATTTTCACAATGTACTTTAACTGCAGCAGCGTCATTATTAAGAGCCTTCCGATTTTTGAGATTTATACTTGACTATTTTCAACTATTACAACTATAACAACTATAAACTAACGCCTATAATCTAACGATTAACGCCTCATATAGTCTAACGCCTACAAACTAGCGACTTTGGCTTAGTGCCTATAATCTAACGCCTAGCGATGCTAAATCTTTGCGAGCCTGTTGTGCGCTAGTAAAAACAAACCCATGCATTCCAACGTTATGTGCGCCATCAATATTTACTGGCTTATCGTCGAAGAAAACGGTTGTTTGCGGTTTTAACCCAAATCTGCTCATAGCAAGCTCAAAAATCTCGGGCTGTGGCTTATGCAATTTTTCAACGCCAGAAATAATCGTGCCTTGTAAAAGCGTGTTTAGTTCTGGGAATTTACGCAAGGCTAGTGGGAAAGTCTCTTTAGACCAGTTGGTTAATCCCCAAACGCCGTACCCAGCTTTGCGCAAATCGTGCAACAAGTCAACTATTCCAGGCATCATGCGTGTAAGAACTTGATCGTAGTGGGCGCAATACCATTGAAAAGCGTTGCTAAGCTCTTTGCCAAATCGCCTCTCATATTCTGGCAAAAGGTCTTTTAGCAGCTCTCCGCCGTCCATGCGGTCTTCAAACTCATAGAATCCAGCCAAATCGTCTTTTCCAAAAGTGCCATTAGGGCAAATTGTGTCTACTAAATCTGGGAACTGTTTTTGCAAGCAATTCCTGCAATTCCACTCGAGCAAAACTTTGCAATAATCGAACATTACATCGTGAATTTCAACAGATTTTGCATTTATATTTGTGTTTGTCATTTTTCTTCTTTCGTTTTTCTTCTTTTAATCAAGATTAATTAAAGATCCAATAGTATATGGCAGAGCATCAATAATATTGCTTGCAACTATTGGATGCTCAACATCTTCGCAATTTTCGCAATTTTCGCGATTTTTACAATTACTACAATCTTCGTAAACACTTTTTGATGCCAACTTTGCAGCTAAGCCGTGTATTGTAGCCGCGCTAGCTGCGATTAATGCGTAGTTTGCATTTTGATTTAGTTCGCAATTATTCTGCGCAAGAAGTGCGCCTAAAAGTCCAGAAAGAACATCTCCAGACCCAGCGGTTGCAAGCCAAGAGGGTCCATATTTGCAAGTAAATATTGGCAAGTTTAAATCCTCTGGAGACGCAACAACAGTGGTGGACCCTTTAAGAAGAACAGTTGCTCCAGTAAGATCTGCCGCTTTTTGAGCGAATTCTACAGGATTTTCCGCTATAGTCTGCGCGCTAAAATCAAGGTTATAACGTTTTAATAGCTTGCTTAATTCTAAGGCGTGAGGTGTTAGCACCACTTTTGTGCAAACTTTTTTAGGCAGCAAGTCAAGCGCTCCAGCGTCTACGCATACGGGCGGTAGGTTTGTGTTTTCTTGATTTTCTGCACTTTGTGCGCTATATGGTTTAAGCAAGTCTAAAATATAGTCTCTTTGCGATTTTGTTGAATCATCATTGCAATGATCATAATCTGGGATTCCAGATCCAACAGTTATAGCATTGACTTTTCCTTGCAAGCAATCCGAAACAACAGCTTCTGGGACGGCTTGTAAAACAAGATTTTGCGCTCGCAAAGGCCCAACGTAGCGAACCATGCCAATATTGCTGTATGCTGCCGATTTTGTGCTTAAAACGGCTGCTCCTGGGTATTCGTTTGATCCTGTTACTAATCCAAGAACGCCTCTAGAGTACTTATTGCTCGATTCGTTTGGCTTTTTTAAGCATTGGCTAGCATCTTTTGCGTCTATGTTTAGAAGTGGACTCATGCTTACGATTCTAGTAAATATGCGCGATTGCCGTTCTTGCAAATCGCCAGAAAAATCGCGATTATATCAAACAAAAAAATCGCGACACGCTGTTTTATAAAAAATCCCGATAATTTTTGTGATTTTATTGACCAAGCTTTTTATTTTTTCTATGCTTAAAACGTTATTGCTAACGATAATCTTTCCTAATTACAAGATTACAAGAAACTAGCGCAAGTAAAACGCTTAATAAATATGAAGATTATGAGAATTGCAATAATAATGAATTCATAGATTCCGGAAAGGAAAATAGTGAAAACTGCACGAATTTTTGCCACCGCAGCCACCGCCGCTTTGTTAACTGTTGGCTTGTGCGCATGTGGGTCTACATCTAAAACAGCGGATCAAAAGACTAGCGGAAATCAAGTAAACGTAGTTGCAACCACCACGCAAATCTGCGATTACGTAACTCAAATCGCATCCACGGCCGATGCAAAATCTGGATTAAGCCTTAATAAAACCGATTCTCAAGGCAAAAAGTCTGTAATCGGCGCGCCTTTAGACAAAGCAAAGTCAACAATTAACCTCACCTGCTTGCTTGCTCCAAACGCATCTGCTCACGAGCACGAGATGACTCCAGCGCAATCCAAGGCGCTTTCTAAAGCAGATTTAATGCTTGTTTCTGGAGTAGATCTTGAGCACTTCTTAGATCAGGCCGTAAAAGCAACTGGATTTAAGGGCACAATGGGCGTAACTTCGGGCATTCTTACTGCCGACGAAATCAAGGATTCAAAGGCGCAAGCTGCTAAAGAAAAGAATCTTCCTTACAAGATTGACCGCGGTATTGAAAAGGTTCATGCCGAAAAGTGGCCATTCCCACCAGAAGAAGGCGAGAAGGAGCCAGAATTCCAGTACGATCCACATATTTGGACCAGCACTAAGAACACAATGATTCAGGTTAAGAATATTGGTAACTTCCTTGGCAAGGCTCTTCCAGAAAGCAAGTCAATCTTCGACGAGCATGTTGAAAAGTTCGTTAAGTCGCTCACTGATTTGGATTCTTGGGCTACCGAGGCTTTGAACAGTGTTCCAAAGGAGCATCGCGTACTCTTTACTTCCCACGATGCATTTGGATACTTCTCTCGCGACTACGGTGTTAAGTTTATTGGCGCCGCGCTTTCCGACTTTAACAGCCAGCAGGATGCAACTGCCGACCATATTAAGGAAGCTGCAGAATCTGTTAAAAAGTCTGGTGCTGTGGCAATCTTTGCCGAAAACTCCAACAATTCCAAGTCTATTAAGGCTGTGGCTGCTGCTGCAGGCGTAAAGGCGATTATTGGCGACGATGCGCTTTATGGCGATTCTCTTGGGCCTGTTGGCTCTGCTGGAGAAACCTATATTGGTTCCATTGTTCACAATGTTCAGACTCTTGTTAAGGCTTGGGATGGCAAGGTTCCAGACCTTCCAGAATCTGTAAAAACTGCGTTAAAAAAGTAGTTAATAGGTAGCTACACGCGTAGCGGAAAATCATAAATCACTACAAAAGTAGTTACAAGAAGGTTAATTTACGGTGAATAAGAGCGTTCTCGCAATGAAGGATTGCGACCTAGCATACGGATATAAAACTGTTGTTACTGGTCTTAACGGAAGTTTAGAAGCTGGGCAGGCCTTAGCTTTGATAGGGCCTAATGGTTCTGGAAAAACAACGTTTTTGCAGGCGATAATTGGTATTGTGCGCGTAAGTGGCGGCGAATTAACAATGCCAAAAACAGTTTCTATAGGCTATGTTCCTCAACAGGTTGATTTGGATTTAACTTTTCCAATTACCGCTAGGCAAGTGGTTGCAATGGGCTTAAGTAGGCAAACTGGATTCCTTGGTTTGCTTAAAAAAAGCCAGAAAGAAGCTGTTGAGAGCGCTCTTAATCATGTTGGCTTGCTTAATCGTGCAAATGTTAGGTTTGGTGACCTTTCTGGCGGGCAACGCCAGCGCATTTTGCTTGCACGTGCTATTGTTGCTCGCCCTACGTTGATTCTTTTAGACGAGCCTTTTAATGGATTGGATGAGCCAAATCGAAAAGAGCTGCTCAATATTATGAAGTCCGCTAAAAAAGAGGGGATTTCGTTTGTTGTGTCTACTCACGACTTGGTAATCGCGGACGCGATTTGCGAAAAAGCCTTGCTTTTGGCTGGTCGTCAAGTGGCTTTTGGGCCTCTTAGAAAAGTCATGACTAAAGAAAACATATCTTTGGCTTATGGCGGAAGTATGCCAGCTGCAAGCGCAGGTCTTACTTTGAATCAATTAGCAAACAAAGATGATTCGTTAAACGCATCTTTAGGAGACGAATCCAATGCTAGCTGAATTGGTTGAGTCACTACGCAAAATCCTCGAGCCTATACCAGGATTTGACTTTATTGCCTCTGCACCCTACATTTTTAGGCCTTTCTGTTTACTTGTTGTTCTTGCGATTGCTAGCGGAATAGTTGGTGTGTTTGTTAATTTAAGATGCGCCGAGTTTAATGCGGAAGCCTTGGTTCACGGGATTTTTCCTGGAATCGTAGTAGGAGCGTTATATGGAGGTATTGAGCAAATTATTCCAGGAGCTTCGATTTGCGCAATCTTTCTAGTCGCAGCTCTTGTGTGGGCATCTAGGTCTCAAAAAATCAACGAGTCAATAATTGCAACAGTTTTAACAACATTTTTTGCGCTTGGAATCGTAATATCTCTTAAAAAGGGAGATATGTCTGGCCAGCTAGAAGCACTTATGTTTGGTCGTTTACTAGATGTTACAGACGATAGAATGACTCAAGCAATGCTTATTTGTTTATTTGCAATCGCAGCGCTTGTTCTAACTTGGAAGAAGCAGATTGTTGTTGCGTTTGACCGCGCTAGCGCACCATTAATGGGTGTTAATACTTTATTTGTAGATATTGTTCTAAACGTTGGTATTGCAGCTGTTGTTGTGTCTGCATCTTCGGCAGTAGGCGTGCTTCTTGTTATTGGTTATCTTGTGATTCCTGGAGCCAGCGCAAGATTGGTTGCGCGTACTGTTGGGCGCATGGTGGCTGTTGGTATTGCGGTTGGTATTGCTGGCGTTTTATTGGGCATGTACGCTATGAACTTGGAGCTTGATCACCCAGTTTCTCCGCAAGCTGCAGTGGCACTAAGTATTTGCGCAATGTTTGTGGTTGTGCTTATATTGCGATGGGCTTTCCGTTTTGTTTTCTCAATAATTGCGTCGCATAAATCAATCTCAAAAAAGCAGGTAGCTTAAATGGTAAGTATTTGGCAGATTATTGCGCTTCCAATTATAGAGGCAATCGCTGTTGGAGCATTATGTGGTTTTGTTGGATCCTTGGCTTTGCTTAACCAGCGTATTTTCTTCACCGAGTCTATAACTCATGCTGCTTTTCCTGGGGCTGTTATTGGCGTTGTAGTTACGTCTGTTTATACGATTGATCAAAACATTTTGTCTATTGGTCTTTTTGTTGGAGCCGCTTTAGCTTGTGTTGTTTTGTCTTTTGTGATGCATGTGCTTTCTAAGCTAAAGGGCATATCTTCTCAGGCGTCTGCTGGAATAACTCTTACTGTTGGTTTTGCGAGCGGATACTTTTTGAACAAGTGGTTTGCTCCTCTTCCATTGCGAATCGAAGGATTTTTAACAGGATCTTTGCTTAATTGCACTCCTGCAGACGTGGTTTCTGCGATTATTGCATTTGCTTTTGCATTAGGATTGTGGAGCTTTAATTGTGCAAATCTTATTCATTGCTCATTTGATCCAACAAATTACAAGGCATCGGGTGGAAAAACTGGATTGATGCAAGGAATTGTTCTTGCGCTAATAATCATTACAGTTTCAGTAATTATTCCAGCCGTTGGAACTGTTGTTTCGGTATCTTTGATTGCAGCGCCCGCCGCAGCATTAAAGGGTAAGATGCGCTCTATTAACAGGTTTGTTTTTGCATGTGTATTGTCTTCTGTTTTTATATCGCTTTTAGGTCTTGCTTTAGCTGTGATTTTAAGGCTTTCTGCTGGTGGAACTATCGCGATTTGCGCTGGTTGCTTCTTCTTGGTTGTAAAGCTTGGTGAAAGCATCTTTTTGAAAATCCATGAGATTTATTCTGGTTTTTGCAAAAAATCGTTGTTAAAAAGTCGCTCTGTTGTTCTAGAGTAACAGAGAATTGCGCGTAAAAATGCGCGCGATTGACGTCGTTTTTTGCGCGTTTGTTTTATATTTAATCGCGTAAGTTTATCGACGCCACACAGGTCCAGGTCTGCACATTAGTAACGCAAGACCCCGATAGAAAAGGACAATTATGGCTGAAAATACCATCTCCATCACTGTAGACGAGGAACGCAAGGAGGTGGATGCAAGCTTCACTGGCGTTGAACTTTTCGCGGAAGATAAGAATATTATTGCCGTGCGTTTAAATGGCGAGTTGCGTGATTTGTACACGCCTCTTCATAACGGCGATACCGTGGAATCAGTAGCACTTGATAGTGAAGATGGCATCGCAATCATGCGTCATTCCGCTACACACGTGATGGCTCAAGCTGTTCAAGAAATTCGACCAGACGCAAAGTTGGGCGTAGGTCCTGTAATTAAAGACGGCTTCTATTACGATTTCGATGTTGATACTCCATTTACGCCAGACGATTTAAAGCAAATCGAAAAGCATATGCAGCGCATTATTAAAGAGTCTCAAAGCTTTAGCCGCCGCGTTGTAACAGAAGATGAGGCGCGCGAAGAAGAAGCAAATCAACCTTATAAGTTGGAGTTGATTGGAGATAAAGAAGCGGCTCTTGATCCAGCTGCAGCTGGCGAAATCAGCAAGCATGAGCTTAGCATGTACGACAATTTGGATCGCGAAGGCAATAAGGTCTGGAGCGATTTGTGCCGTGGCCCGCATTTGCCAAACACTCGCTATATTAAGGCTTTTAAGCTTGAGCGTGTGGCTGCAGCTTACTGGCGCGGTTCGGAGCATAATCCTATGCTTCAGCGCATTTATGGCACTGCATGGCCTAGCAAGGAAGAGCTTAAGGCTTACACAACTCGCATGGAAGAGGCCGCTAAGCGCGATCATCGTAAGCTTGGTCAAGAGATGGATTTGTTCTCATTCCCAGACGAGATTGGCCCAGGCTTGGCAGTGTTCCATCCAAAGGGTGCTGCGATTATTAACGCAATGGAAGATTATTCCCGTGAGCAGCACAGAAAGCATCATTACAGCTTTGTGCAAACTCCGCACATTACCAAGGGCGGATTGTACGAGACTTCTGGCCACTTGCAGTGGTACAAGGATGGCATGTATCCTCCAATGAAGCTTGACGAAGAGCGCGACGAAAACGGTAACGTAACTCGCCAAGGTGCTGACTACTACTTAAAGCCAATGAATTGCCCAATGCATAATTTGATCTTTAAATCTCGTCAGCGTTCGTACCGTGAGCTTCCTTTGCGCTTGTTTGAGTTTGGTACTGTGTATCGCTACGAAAAGTCTGGCGTTGTGCATGGCTTAACTCGAGTTCGCGGATTGACTCAAGATGATTCGCACATTTACTGCACTCGCGAGCAGATGCGCGATGAATTGAAGAGCTTGCTTAACTTTGTGCTTGGTCTTCTTAAAGACTTTGGTTTGAACGACTTCTACTTGGAGCTTTCTACTAAGGATGAGCACAAGTTTGTTGGTTCCGACGAGATTTGGGAAGAAGCAACAAACACTTTGGCTGAGGTTGCTAAAGATTCTGGTTTGGAACTCGTGGACGATCCAGGTGGAGCTGCATTCTACGGCCCGAAGATTTCTGTGCAGGCGCGAGACGCAATTGGCCGCACTTGGCAGGTTTCTACTATTCAGCTCGACTTCAACTTGCCTGAGCGCTTTAAGTTGGAGTACATTGCGGCCGACGGTAGCCACCAGCGCCCAGTTATGATTCACCGCGCACTCTTTGGCTCTATCGAGCGCTTCTTTGCGATTTTGCTTGAGCATTATGCAGGCGCGTTCCCAGCATGGTTGGCTCCAGTTCAGGTAACTGGCGTTCCTGTTGCAGACGAGTTTGCTCCACACTTGCAAAAGTTTATTAGCGATTTGGAAGAGAATATGGTTCGTTGCGAAATGGACAGCTCCGACGATCGCTTTGGCAAGAAGATTCGTAACGCCTCTAAGTCTAAAGTGCCATTCACTTTGATTGCTGGCGAAGAGGATGTTAAGAACAATGCTGTGAGCTTCCGCTTCCGCGATGGCAGCCAATTGAACGGCGTTCCTGTACAGCAAGCTAAAGAGTGGATTTTGTCCATTATTAAGCAGCGTGTTCAGGTGAATACCGCCGAAGATTTTGAGCGCTACACTAAGTAGCTTCCGCAAAACACAAACCCGCACTTCTTAACGTTGTGCGGGTTTTGTTCTTTTTTTATTCTTGATTTATTATGAGTGACTTAGTTACTTAAGCAGAGCGCGAATAGCTTCGATTTGCTCGCTATTAACTTGACTTGCAGGCTCGCGAACAAGCATGCTAATTGGCAATCCCTTAAGATTTACAGCAGCTTTAATCGCAGAAATAAACAGGTCGGTGGTGTTGTAAACTGCCATCAAATGGCTGATTCTTTTAGCGCATTCAATAAGATGCGCAAAGTCGCCAGCCTCATACGCCTTATGCAAAGCTGCAAAAGTTTCTGGCTCCACATTTGTAAGTCCACAAATAACGCCATTTCCGCCTGCAATCCTGTTAGGAGTGTAGTACTCGTCAAATCCAGAGAAAACAATAAAATCTGGGTTTGATTGTCTAGTGGCTTCAATCATTGCTCGAGTGTGGCTTATAGTATCTACCGTGTCTTTAATACCAACAATATTCGGGTATTTTTTAGCAAGACTTGCAACTAAGCTTGGCGTTAAATCGCTGCCAGTTCTAGCAGGGAAGTTGTAAAGAATAACAGGCAAGTTGGTTGCGTTTGCAATAGGGCCAAAATAGCGTTCTGCGGTTGGGGCAGTTGGTCCAAAGTAGTAAGGGGATACAGCTACAACAGCGTCTGCGCCGCAACTTTCCGCAAACTTAGTAAAGTCAAGCACCTCGTTAAGATTAGTGCTTCCAACACCTATAAGAACAGGAACTCTGTGATTAACATGCTCAATAGCAAATTTAGCAGCTTCCTTTTTTACGCTAAGCGGATATGCATAAAATTCGCCGATGCTGCCAAAAATCAGTATGCCATTAATCCCTGCATCAATAAGATGGTCAAGGTGCTTTGCCCATGAGTCGTAGTCAATGCTTCCATCATCTTTGCTTACTGTTATAGAAGGGCAGAACACGCCTTTAAAAGCATGCAAATCAAACTTTGCACTGTTAGAAGTAGTCATAAAAATCATCCTTAGTTGTTGTTATTGAATTATGGGGCATAAGACTTTAACTGGCAAAATCTTACACCCCATAAGCAATGATTATTCAAATAGATTATTCAAATAACATAATTAATTACAGTTTAATACCATATGCCTTCTTTGCATTGTTCATAAAGAAATCTTCGTCGTCGCCAAAAAGCTCAACCATTAAGTCAAGATGCTGCTTAAGCGAAGAATTCAACTTAACAACTGGCCAATTAGAGCTAAAGAGTAGGCGATCAGGGCTAAAGGTGTCTTTAACAAACTTAACAATATCTGGATTTACTGGATTATCTCCAGAAATCTTAATATAGCTGTGTGGAAGCTTTGCAAACGCACGCAAAGCAGCGCAGGAATCCTCGTCTAATCCTGGAACATTGCCCAAATGGTTTAGAACAACAGTCACTTCTGGAACCTGCTCAAAGGCTTTAGCCATATCGCCAAGCTCTTCGCCACGATTGCAAAGCTCAAAAGGCATACCCTTCTTGGCCATTGCCTTAAGACCGCCAATAAACGAAGGCTCTAAGCAGCGGCCGCGTGGCTCGCTTGGAATGTGAAGTGGCTCGCGAATGCCAGTTGCATGAATTGGAACGCGCATAAATGGATCCAACGTAACTCTAAGCATTTTAGCAAGAATCTTAGGATTAGGATTTTCTCCAATAAGCCTATCTTCTAACTCGTGGTCTGCAGCATCAACCTCAACGTATACGCCGCCGAGGAAGTCAACACCCAAGTCTGCATACTCTTTTTCGAGCTGCTCTAACGTAAAGGTGTGGTTTAGCTTGTCTAAGCCATCTAGCCAAGGCAAGACTTGCTTTGTTGGATCCCAAATATGGAAGTGGGAATCTAAAATACGAAGTTGAGACATAATAAACTTTCCTTTCTAAAGACTTTCTAAAGACTTTATAGTTCTTTGCAAATCACTTAGCTTCTACAAGACCAATCTTGGAACCCCACAATGCGTACCAAGCTACATATAAGAATCCTGGAACGGTGAGCAGCACTGCAACCTCAATGCCAGCAAAATCTTGTACAAATCCAAGGAATAGTGGGATTATAGCTGCGCCAACAACGCTCATAATCAAAGCGGAAGAGCCAGTCTTTGCGGCAGAGCCATGAATACCCTTTAAGGTAAGTGAGAACACGGTTGGGAAGCCAATAGACACAAACAGGTAGGAGATAATGTAGGCTACTACAGAAATCTTACCGAGTCCAAGGAATGCAACAAACATTAGCAATGCGCTCAGAACCATGTAGATTCCAAGAATCTTATCGCTATCAAACTTTGTCATAAGAGGTGTTGTAATAAAGCGACCAAGGGTAAACATTAAGGAAACGATTGCAAGCATAGATGCCGCAATACCAGTTGTTACTCCAGCACCCCAATGCTTAAGAGCAAACGATGAGAACATTGCCATTCCAACAACCTGAAGGCCTACAAATACAAATTCTGCAATAACGCCAAGTGTAAAGTATGGCTTCTTAACAAGATGCAAGAATGAAGAATCGCCCTTATTTCCTTGATCTGCCTCAACATCTCCTGGAGGTGTAGGAAGCTTAAAGCAGAAGAAGATTGCAATAACCGCAATAAGAACAATGCCAATAACAATGTAAATCATACGAGTATCGCTAAGGAACTTCGACTTAGCAAATTCAAATCCTGGTTCGCCTTGCTTAACGGTTTTACCAATAATGTTGCCAAGAATAAGCGGGCCAACAATGCTGCCAACGCCGTTAAAGCTTTGTGCCATGTTGATTCTAAAGGATTCGCCCTTTTCATCGCCAAGCTTTGTAATGTATGGGTTGCAGTTTGTTTCCAAAGTTGCAGCACCAAGAGCAATAATAAACATTGCTATAAGGAACATAACATAGCTTGCTGTAGCGGTTGCAGGAATTACAGCAAATGCGCCGATTGCAAAGAGTGCAAGACCGCTAATTACGCCGCCCTTGTACCCAAAGCGCTTTGCGATTAAACCTGCAGGAATAGCCATTACAAAGTATGCGCCAAAGTATGCAACCTGAAGCAGCGCTGCTTCTGTGTTGTTTAGATTTAAGTAATGTCCAAATGGGGAATTAAGAGCATTGACCAAATTCATGGTCAAACCCCATACGAAGAACAAAGATGTTACCAATACAATGGCAATTATAGTTTTTGAGCTACTTTTGTTATTGTTAACAACCACGTTGTCGTTTTCTTTTGTAGTCATCGTCACTCCCGTGTGAGAATAATTCAAAGAGTTTAAGATTTTAATAGTTCTTAATTAATATTGTGCAATGGTGCGCAAGCACACATTTTGCATTGCGCACCATCGACTAGTTAAATTGCACCGAATCTTAAATTTGCATTTGGAATTTAAGACAAAGCGCGATCAAGATGCACGTATCCGCCATCAACGAATACCCACTGACCAGTGGTGTGCGAAGACCTATCCGAAAGCAGGAATGCGGCTTCGTTTCCAATTTCTTCCGTGGTGGTCATGCGGTTCTCCAGAGGAATCTTGTCGGTAATAACCTTCAAACGAGCCTGCTGAGCTGCTTCGTCGCCAAAGGTCTTAATCCAATCGGCATACAGTGGGGTCCAGCATTCGGAGACAACAATCGCGTTTACGCGCACGCGGTCATGAACAAGTGCTGCAGCCCATTCGCGAGTCAAGCCCAAGATTCCACCCTTTGCAGCAGCGTAGGCGCTGGTCTTGCCCTGGCCGGTTAGAGCAGTCTTAGAAGAAATATTCACAACAGCGCCGTGGCTTTCCTTTAAGTACTTTACAGCAGCGTGAACAGTCTCGTAGTAGTGGGTAAGGTTTCCGTGAATCGACTTCTCGAAGTCGCGCCAAGAAGTGGACTCCAAATCCTTGTTGTCGTTAACGCCAGCGTTGTTTACAATGCCGTCAATATGACCATACTTCTTGTATGTTTCTTCAATAATTGGAGCGATTTCGTCTGTATCGTTTAAGTCGAGAAGGTAAACATCGTAGTTCTTTGTGTACTGCTCAATATCCTTGCGGAATGTTTCTTCTGCAGGGTCTGCGCGGTTAATAACTACTGGAATTGCGCCTTCTTGTGCAAGCTGAAGCGTAATGCCCTTACCAATGCCCTTGAATCCACCTGTTACGATGAAAACTTTGCCTTCCAAATGCAAATCCATAATGAACTCCTTTGTTAAATGATGTGGTTTGCTTTTTGATTATTAAATTATGAATCTTGATTGTTTAAAGTGGCTAGCAATTTAAAATAAACAGCTTAATGTAAACTGCTAGCCACAATTGCATAACTATCCGCGATAAAGGTACTTTTCAGCCGTTTCCAGCGTCATTTCAGTGCCATTACCTGGGGCAGTTGGTGCAACATAATTACCATTCTTGATTTGTGTTGGATGCACAAAGTGCTCGTGCTGATTGTCTACGTATTCAATCATGCGGCCTTCCTTTGTGCCAGAAACTGCAACGTAATCAAACATTGCAAAGTGGCACACGGCTTCGCACAATCCAACGCCGCCTGCGTGAGGGCAAACTGGCTTATTAAACTTGCGTGCAAGCAAGTATTCGAGAACAACTTCTTGTGGACCAGCAACTCGAGTTGCGTCGATTTGCATAATTCCAAACGCGTTCGCTTGCAAGTACTGCTTAAACATGATTCGGCTTTGCATCTGCTCGCCAGTTGCCACAGGTATTGGGTTAATTGCGCGAGCAATTGTTGCGTGACCAATAACATCGTCTGGGCTTGTTGGCTCTTCTACCCAAGCTAAGTCGAAGTCGTGGAAGCGGTTAATCCAAGTGATTGCTGTTGGAACATCCCACACCTGGTTTGCATCTACTGCAAGACGAACGTCTGGGCCAATTGCCTCGCGAGCAAGGGCGAGTCTTCTTAAATCGTCGTCTACATTTTGACCAACCTTAAGCTTAATTTGCTTAAAGCCCTTAACTTGCGATTCTTCCTTAGCAATTGCAACCATTTTCTCGTCGCTGTAACCGAGCCAGCCTGCAGCAGTGGAGTAGCCTGGGTAGCCGTTTACAAGCAGATCTGCAATTCGCTCTTCCTTGCCTTTTTGACCATCTTGCAAGAATTCGATTGCTTCTTCTGGCCTTAAGGCGTCAGTCATGTAGCGGAAGTCAAGCGTGGAGACTAATTCCTTTGGATCCATCTCGGCAAGCAAGCGCCACAATGGCTTTCCAGCTCGCTTTGCTTTAATATCCCACAATGCGCTCAAAATAGCGCCAATTGCCATGTGCTCTACGCCTTTTTCTGGCCCTAACCAGCGAAGCTGAGAGTCGTGAACAAAAAGATCCCATGCAAGACGCATGTTGTCTAGTAACTCTTCTACGTTTCTGCCAATAAGCACTTGAGACATGGAGTCGATTGCTGCGCAAACAACATCGTTTCCACGGCCAATCGTAAATACAAATCCAACGCCTTTAATGCCATCGTCTAGGCTGGTTTTGATTTCTACGTATGCGGAGGAATAATCTGGGTCTTTGTTCATTGCGTCGGATCCAGAAAGTGTCTGCGAAGTAGGGAATCTAAAATCATAGGTTTTTACTGATGTGATTGTACTCATAACGATTCATGCTCCTTTGCTTTTACATCGTTGTGACCTACATTTGTAATTCTATATCAAAACGATAGAAAAATGTTGTAGTATGGCTAGAAATTTTCGCAAATTGATTTTTGCGAATATTTCTGAATGTGCGCAATGTGATAAATGTCATATTTTTGATTTTTCTATGATTGAAAAATTGAGCTTTTTAATAAGGAAAATCGCACATTTGGCCTGTGTTTTTCTTGCGACTGATGGCAAATAATTTTATTATTCGGCGTGTCGTAAGAAATTTTCGCGATTTTTGCTTGTCAAAAGCGAAATAGTGTATTATGGAATTTATAACAACCTTGATAAATCAAGCAATAATGCTATTTTTCAGTTTTTCTGGTAACTTGTATTATTGTAGATAATCTTAAAAGTGGCTACGAATTTTTCTTTAAGATTAGGATTTAGCTAAAATGCATTGCGCATAAAGAGGATAAAGAAAGAGGATAAAGAAAGAG
>NZ_KQ956803.1 GCF_001546455.1 Gardnerella vaginalis
TTCTTCTTCTCAACTTCAGGCTTGCCTGGCTTACCTGGCTTACCTGGCTGACCTGGCTGACCTGGCTGGCCATCTGGTACGAAACCACCAACACCAGGAAGAGTAGTTGGAACCAATGGATCAGTAATCTGTGGAAGATCAGCTGGAAGCTTCACACCATCGCGAATAGCAGCATTGTAAGCAGCCTTGTAGGCTTCCAAAGCCTTATTGTAAGCAACAGCAGCCTTCTCAGCCTCACCCTTAGCCTTCTCAAGCTCACGAGCAGCCTTCTGTTCAGCCGTAGTAGCAGCATCCAGCTCAGCCTGAGCACGAGCCTCAGTATCCTTCAAAGCCTTGTAAGCAGTTTTATCAGAAAGATCCAAACCAGCAGCCTCTGCATCAGAAACAGCCTTCTGAGCAGCCTTGAAGTTAGCCGTAGCCATCTTCAAATCAGCATCAGCCTTCTGCCAAGCCTCAAACTTCTCGCTGTAAGTCTTCATCTTATCTGCATGATCAGCCTTAGTAGCATCAAGCTTGGTCTTAGCACCAGAAACGCGAGCAATGTGATATTCCTTGGTGTGGAAGCTCTTCTCAAGATCAGAAGCAGCATCAGCAGCAGCCTGAGCCTTCTTCAAAGCCTCAGCCAAGTCGTAAACCTTAGCCTTAGCAGTGGCAAGATCTTGCTTAGCCTTAGCTAACTTGGTAGCATTTTCATCCTGATTCTTAAGAGCAGTGCTTAAAGCATTAACCTTAGCTTCATCAGCAACCTCGCACTTGGTAGTATTACGAGTGATTGCGCCGCCCTGTTGTGCAGCATTAAAGTACTTCGCAAACAATGTATCGCCAAGATCTTTCTTAGCGTCAGCAACCTTCTGAGCCAAACCAGTCTCAGCATCCTCAGCAGCCTTCTGAGCAGCCTCAGCATCAGCGATAGCCTTGTTGTTATCATCAACAGCCTTCTGAGCAGTCTTAAGAACCTCAGCAGGAGTTGGCTGCTTGGTCTCATCCTTAGCGAATGCTGGGGTGGCCATTGCGAAGCCGGCAAGCAAAGTTGCGCCAGCAGCGAAAGCGGCGATAGCCTTCTTATTCATCATTTTAATTTCCTTTCTTCTTCTCCTCTGCGTTAGGGGCGCAGAGAAAAATTTGCTCCACAATCCAAAGTGGACTGTGGCACACGGCCAAACTAGGTGCGGCCATGTTTGCTATTAACATACCCCCCCCCCGTTTAAAAAAGTCAAG
>NZ_KQ956804.1 GCF_001546455.1 Gardnerella vaginalis
TTTGTTCCCATTTTGGCCGATTTTGGAAACAAACGCAGGAAAAAAGAAACAAAAGCAAGAACGCCATCCACGCGCTACGCTTTAAGCGATCATGCAAGTCGGAACACGGCAAAGGACTGTGCGCCGAGTTTAAGCGCGGAAGAATCGCAAGCAACCGCTCCAATCGAAATCCGCGGCTGCAAAATCGCCTCTGGCGTAAGCCCTGCAAGCGCGCTAAGCGCAATCGTCTCCTCGTTTAATCCAGGATTCATAGCCACAATGATTCGTTCTGTAGAGGATTCGCCATCCACGCCATCCGCGCCAGCCGCGCATCGCTCGTACGCAAAACTGCGACCATCCACAGGCGCGTGCAACACTCGCCAAGTGGCATCCGCATGCAACGCCGCGCATTCGTGACGCAAAGAAATCAGCGCGCGCACCCAGTTAAGCAGCGAATCACCATTCTGATCCTGACCCAAAACCGTTGGAATCTCGCCACTTTGCACGGCCTGCTTGCGCGAGTTTGCGCAAGTCCTCCCATCCGCGCGCTCCTCAACAGGCAGGTACAACTTCGACTTTGCAGCCGTGGAGAATCCAAAATTCTTAGAATCATCCCACTGCATTGGCGTACGCGTGCCCGTGCGCGCATAACCGCCCTCTTTTGTAGGAATGTCGCGGTATTTCATGCCGATTTCGTCGCCGTAATACACAAACGGCACGCCTGGCATTGTAAGAATCATGCCAAACGCAATCCGCCTTTCGCGCTCGCTTAATCGCGGAGCCAGGCGCGGAGTATCGTGATTGCACGTTATAAAACTAAAGTAACCCTCGCCGCAAGTGGCCTCATACTGTGGGCAATAATCGTCTAAAAATGGGCAAATACTGCCGCCGCCGCGCGCGTTAAAGTAGCTGTGATCGTGCTCGGGATTGCTATCTAGCGCATTATCCACATCTCTAGCCAAGCGCGCATAACCGTTTGGCTGCCCATCCCAGCGCCAATTCAAATAGAAGTCCATGTCGAACCCAGCAGCCAGCGCCTGACGCGGCCTGCCCCACTCCGAAACGAAAGCAGCCTGCGGATACTCGGCCTTTACAGTACCCAGCATTTCTTGCCATGCGCGAATCGTGTTGTCTTTTCCAAGACTTCCCGGGCCATTGTTGTCGTCGTTTTTTACAAGCGAATCCGCCATATCTACGCGGAATCCATCCGCACCGAGTGCAAGCCAGAATCGCATAACATCAACCATTGCGGCACGCGTTTGCGCAGCCTCCGCGGAATCTGGCGCGGATTGCCACGCGCGATCCCTATGCGCAAAACCGTAATTTAACGCTGGCTGGCACTTAAAGAAGTTAAGAATATACGTGGCATCTCGCTCACTTTCGCCGCCAATAAACGGCATGGAATAGCCGCTAAACGCGCTATCTGTCCATATATATCGCTTGCTAAACTCGTTTTCTTGCGCGCGCGAGCTTTGCTTAAACCACTCGTGCTCCTCGCTTGTGTGCCCTGGAACAAGGTCTAGCAGAATGTGCATTCCGCGATTGTGCGCCTCACTAAAAAGACGCTGCAAATCCTCGTTTGTGCCGTAGCGCGCTGCCACTTTTTTGTAGTCGCGAACATCGTAGCCCGCGTCTTTAAATGGCGAATCGTAGCAAGGATTTAACCAGATTGCGTTGCAGCCAAGCGACTTTACGTAGTCAAGCTTTTCGATTATGCCTGGAATATCGCCGATTCCGTCGCCGTTTGAATCGTAGAAGCTTTGTGGGTAGATTTCGTAGAATACGGCGTCGCGCAGCCATTGTGCATGTTCGTTTTGCATATTTCCCCCGTTTTATTGGCGTGACTTGTCTTGTCTTTTGTCTTATCTTGTCTTTTATTTTGACTTATCTTTCGTCGTGACTTGTCTAATCCTATTTTACTATTCACTTTCCCGCATTTGTTCCCCAAAACACCAAAAATGGGAACAAACACGGGCAAAAAGAAACAAACGCGGGCATGTGTTCCTGCATTTGTTCCCAATTTGACCCAAAACGTAAACAAACACGGGCAAAAAGAAACAAACGCGGGCATGTGTTCCTGCATTTGTTCCCAATTTGACCCAAAACGTAAACAAACACGGGCAAAAAGAAACAAACACAGGCGCAAAGGCAGGTCAAAGCGCAACCAATCAAAATAAAATTCCGATAAATTTGCTGATTTACAAAATAAAATACGACTTTTTATCAACAACAATCGGCTTTATCGGAAATTTTTCCAATAGCACACAACATGATTTGCCAACTACAATATATACGTGTATACTACACATTGCTTATAAACAGATTTCAACAACAAATGTGACGCTGCAAAAACGCAGAGAAACGTCGAAGTTGCGCCACATGAAATTTGTTACTATGCCACCAAAGAACATGCCAAGCTGGCATGATATAGGAGGTCAAGGATGACGAATATGAAGAAAGTGCTGGGCGCAGGCCTCGCAATCGCCACTATGTTTGGATTTGCCGCATGCGGTTCTAGCACCAATGCTGGCTCCAGCAGCAAGTCAAACCCAGTAAAGCTCACCGTATGGTCTTCTTCCGAAGATCAGAAGGCTGGCGGCTGGATTCAAGCTATGGAGAAAGCCTTCCAGAAGGATCACCCAGAAGTTACTTTTAAGAACGCTGTTGTTGCACCACCAGATGCTGCTAAGACAGTTAAGCAAGACGCTAAGGCCGCTGCCGACGTTTACCTGTTCCCTAACGATCAGCTCGGCGACTTGGTAAAGGCAAACGCAATTGGCGAGTTGAGCGACGACGCTGCCAAGCAGGTTAAGGAAGACAACGATGAGACCATCATCCAGTCTGTAACCGCTCAGGACGGCAAGCTCTATGGCGTTCCATACATGGGCAACACTTGGTTCATGTACTACGATAAGTCCAAGTTCACCGACGAAGACGTTAAGTCCCTCGATAAGATGCTCGAAAAGGGCAAGGTTGCTTTCGATATTAGCAACGCTTGGTACCTTCCAGGCTTCTACCTTGATGGCAACATGACCCTCTTCGGCGAGAAGAGCAACGACGGCAAGGCCGGCATCAAGATTGGTGACAAGGCTGCCGAAATCACTAAGTATGTTGCAAAGCTCATTCAGAACAAGAACTTTGTAATGGATGGCGACGGCGCTGGCTTGTCTGGTATTAAGAACCACACTGTTGACGCTTACTTCTCTGGCTCTTGGGATGCTGGCGACGTAAAGAAGGCTTTGGGCGACAACTACGCTGCTGCTCAGCTTCCAAAGTTTAAGTCCGAAGACGGCGAGCACCAGATGAAGTCCTTCGCTGGCTCCAAGGCTGTTGCTTACAACCCTAACTCCAAGGCTCCAGAGATGGCCGCTAAGTTCGCTGCATTCCTCGGTTCTAAGGAATCCCAGGAGCAGATGTACAAGCTTCACGGCGACATCCCAGTTGCTAAGGCTTTGAGCGATCTTGTTAAGGATAACCCAGCCGCTGTTGCTCAGATGAACACCATTGCTAACACCTCTGTTTTGCAGCCAACCGTTCCAGAAATGGGTGCCTTCTGGGATCCAATGAAGACCTTCGGCACTGCATTGGCCAACAAGGAAGTCAACGACGGTAACGCCGCTGCAAAGATTGCAGACTTCCAGAAGGGCTTTGAGGAAGCTCTTAAGAAGTAGCGAAATCAGTAAGTATTAGCACTACTAAGTACTAACTTACAAACTATTTTCTAAACTCAAATTCTTGTTTAGAAAAACACGGCAAGGACGCCCCGCTCCCCTAAGACAATAAATCGGGGCGGGGCGTTCTTTGCTTGTATAAGCCCCACAATTTTACGGAAAGGCATGTCATGACTGGCACGACATCCACCAAGCGAGGGAAGCGAAAGAAGGCACCTTCTGCCGATGAATTTGTGGCTCCTTCGCAATACTCATTACAGGAGGCTGTAAAGCACGCAGACGCACTGTCTTGGGTTTCGATAATTATCTTTGGTTTTGGTAACTTCGTTCGCAAACAGTACGTGAAAGGTCTCGTATTTCTTCTATGCGAGGCTGGAGTTCTTGCCTTCTTGGCCACAACTGGCGCGGAATATCTGCCAAAATTCGGTACTCTCGGCACTAGAAAGCAAGGCAGAGTAAAGATTAACGGCTTCTGGCACTACGTTGCTGGAGATAATTCTGTTGAGATTTTGCTGTATGGCGTTATGAGCATTGCAGCAATTATTGTTTTAGTTTATTTGGCTACTTTATCTTTGCGCAGCGCATACAAGGCTCAATCCTTTGTAAAGCGCGGAGAAAAGCCTATCACCTTTGTTAAAGATGTTGAATCTTTGCTCGACCGCCACGCACACGTTGGTTTTATGACTCTTCCAACCGCTGGAATTGTTCTGTTTACGGTATTGCCATTAGCATTCATGATTTCAATGGCATTTACAAACTACGACCGTGATCACACGCTTCTTTTCCACTGGGTTGGTTTAGACAACTTTGTTAAGATTCTTGGAAACACAACTGGAACCATTAATGCTGGAATCTTCTTCGATGTTTTGATTTGGACCCTTGTTTGGGCCTTCTTCGCTACGTTCTTGAACTTCTTCTTTGGCATGTTTATGGCAATGATTATTAACAGACGCACTACCCGCCTTAAGAGCTTGTGGCGCATCTGCTTCTCGCTTACAATCGCAGTTCCACAATTTGTGTCTTTGCTTGTTATGCACAGCATGCTTCAAAGAGATGGCGCCATTAACCGCCTTCTTATCTCTTCTGGCTGGATTCATTCTCCACTGCCATTCTTCCAGGATGCTACTTGGGCAAGGGTTACCGTTATTCTCATCAACCTTTGGGTTGGTATTCCTTACACAATCATGCAAATCACTGGTATTTTGCAGAATGTTCCAGCAGAACTTTACGAAGCAGCAGAACTTGACGGTGCAAGCTGGTGGCAGCGCTTTATGAACGTTACTATGCCATACATCTTCTTTGTTATGACTCCATACTTAATTACAACGTTCACTGGCAATGTTAACAACTTCAACGTTATTTACCTCTTGTCTGGCGGCGAGCCAACACCAATCGGCTCTTCGGCAGGTAAGACTGATTTGCTCATCACCTGGCTGTACAAGCTTACGGTTGATAAAGATAACTACAGCATGGGCGCGGTAATCGGCATTATGACATTCATTGTGCTTGCGATTGTTGCTTTGATAACATACCGCAACTCTGGCTCCTACAAGAATGAGGAGGGATTCCGGTGAGTAATAAGAAGGATCTTATGCAAAGCGAACAAACTGTGCATAGTACACGCAGCGTTCCATTCTGGCGCGATCAGCGCGTGCGCCGCATAATCGGAGATATCATCACTCATATCTTCCTGATTATTATGTCTATTATTTGGCTCGCGCCAATCGCATGGGTGTTCTTGGAAAGCTTTAACCAAAACACCGCTCCATACCAGACAACGTTCTTCCCAACTAAGTACACGTTTAACAACTACATTCAGCTGTTTACTGAGCGAGAAGTTCTTGACTTCCCACGCATGTTCTTAAACACCTTGATTGTGTCTATTTTCGTGTGCATTATCTCTCTGTTCTTCGTGCTTGTAGTAGCGTTCTGCATGTCTCGCTTGCGTTTCCGCGGTCGTAAGACATTTATGAACATTGCTTTGATTCTTGGTATGTTCCCAGGCATCATGGCAGTTATTGCTATCTACTTCATTTTGAAGGCTTTTGGATTGACGAATGGCTCTGTTGTTCTTATTTCCCTGATTATCGTTTACTCTGCTGGTAGCGGCATGGGCTTCTACGTTATGAAGGGTTATATGGATACGATTCCAAAGTCTTTGGACGAGGCCGCCTACTTGGATGGCTGCACAACTTGGCAAGTATTCTATAAGATTATTCTTCCAATCTGCAAGCCTATGATTGTGTTCCAGGCTATTGTTAGCTTCTTGGGTCCATGGCTCGACTTCGTTCTTGTTAAGACGATTGCTCGTACCCAAGATAACTACACTGTGGCTTTGGGCTTGTACCAAATGTTGCAGAGAGAATACATTAATCACTGGTTCGCACGATTCTCCGCTGGAGCTGTGTGCGTTTCCATTCCAATCGCAATCCTGTTCATTGTTATGCAACGATTCTACGAAGAGTCGATGTCTGGCTCTGTTAAGGGATAGTAAACTCTGCAGCAATTGTGGGGTTTGAAAAATGGGGGCCGAACGTTAAAAGCGTTTCGGCCTTCATTTTCTGCTCAATACTTTAAAAAATATAAAAGGATATATTCATGACGCTCCCATCTTCAACACAATGGCCAGTTTATTCGGGGCAGCTCGGATTCTCGCTTAACGAAAAATCGACCACATTTACGCTTTGGGCGCCAACAGCATCGTGCGTAACACTGCGACTTTTTGAAACAGGAAACAACAGCGAACCGTTTAAAACACGCGATTTGAAGCCATTGCGCGACGGAGCATGGAGAACGTCAATACTGCAGAGGCTAGATGGCGTTTACTACGACTTTCTTGTTACTTTTGCAGACGGAACAGTAAATCGAACAAGCGACCCGTGGGGCGTTGCTAGCGGCGTAAATGGCGAGCGCAGCCTTGTTATTGACGAAGATCGCGTGTCTCCTGCAGGCTGGCACAAAGACAAATCGCCAGAATTTGTGCGCCATGCAACTGTTATGTGGGAGATGCACGTTGAAGACTTTAGTAGCAATCCTAATGGCGGATTTAAGCCAGAACACCGCGGTCAGTATCTTGCTTTTACAGATTCGCATACGACTTTAGATGGCGACGAGCACTTCCCTACTGGAATCGACTATCTTAAAAAACTTGGCGTAACGCACGTTCAACTAATGCCAATCTACGATTTTGCAACTGTGGACGAAGCTGCGATTTATGCCGCGCGCAAAGATGGCGAAAGCGTTGATTCGCTTTACAACTGGGGCTACGATCCTCACGCGTACAACGTGCCAGAAGGCGCATACTCCAGCAATCCGTACGATGGCACGGCAAGAATCCGCGAGTGCAAGGCAATGATTGGCGCTTTGCACAAGAATGGCATGCGCGTAGTGATGGATGTTGTTTATAATCACATGTTTGAGGCTGCGTCAAACGCGTTTGAAAGCGTTGCTCCTGGCTACTTCTGCAGACGCAAGGATGACGGCGGATTTGCAAACGGATCGGGCTGCGGAAACGAAATGGCTTCCGACCACCCAATGTTTAGGCGTTTTATGATTGAGTCTATTTTGCATTGGGCGCGCTGCTACCATGTGGATGGTTTTAGATTTGACCTTATGGGCTTAACAGACGCGGAAACTTTAAACATGATTCGCGCAGAACTAGATAAGCTTGATGGCGGCAAAGATATTCTTATGTATGGCGAGCCGTGGGGCGCGGCCGCTGCAGCTGTTGGCGATGACTGCCCTATGGGAGATAAAGCGGGGCGCGGCTTCCTTGATTCTAGAATCGGCTGGTTTAGTGACGAATCTAGAGACACGCTTAAGGGCAATGTTATGGATCACCACGACCGCGGCTATGTAAACGGCAACGAGTTTTGGACGGCGGATCCTGTGCGAAACGCGTTTAATGGCTGGCGTGGTATGCCTTGCGCAGGCAAGAGTGTTGGCCAGATTGTGCAGTATATTTCTGCTCACGACGATTTGACTTTGTGGGATAAGCTGTGTATTTCTATGCGCGATAACGCGTCTAGCTGCGATTTTGACGCAAGTGATCCAAACAGTGTTGCAGACATCTTCAGCGCTAACATTCTTAGCGCTGGCATAATTTTGTGCTCCGCCGGAATGCCATTTATGCTTGGCGGTGAAGAGTTTGGCCGCACTAAGCACGGTTGCGATAATTCCTATAATCGCGGAGTTGCTATGAACCAGCTTGATTGGTCTAGAGCTAAGCGATTCCAGCCGCTTGTGGACTGGTATAGTGCGCTTATAAAACTTCGCGCTAAGAATGCTGATTTCTACGATGCTCAGCACACTCGCCTTACGGCATCCGATAACTCCATTCTTGCGGAGCAAATTGGAAGCGACTTGATTGTATGCGCAAATCCTATGAAAGATGCAGCTGCAACGGTTGATTTGCCTGCTAAATCTGCAAGACCGTGGCGCTGTGTGTTGGACTCCAGCGAGTATTTTGCTAAGTGGACGGGGCACGACTCTGGTAGCCGCGCGGCAATGCTTTGCGATGATAACGGCGATCCGCGTGCGGTTCATGTGCCTCCGCGTACTTTTGTTGTGTTAAGCAACAAGCGCGCTTAATTGCTCGAGTTTTAATCGCGCGAATCGCATTTTATCCCGATTTTGTTCCCTTATTCTTGTGATTTGGAAACAAAGTCGGGATTATTTTTTAAAGGCAAAACCTTGTAATTTCCTTAATTGTTCCTTATAAATTGCCAAAGTGAGCGAATTATTCCTGCTGTTCTGCTAGAATCATTTTTAGACTTTATACCCCCCTTGCGTATATTCGCGATGGCGGAGAGGAGAAAGTTCAGTAACAAGACAGAGACGCAAAACTTAATAAACAGTTAGCGCTTTGATCTTACAACTTGATAATTAAACAAATATCCCCACCCCCCAAACCTAAATGATTTGAAGAATGAGGTAAATATGAACGCTAAGATTGCAGCCGCCATCTCTTTGGGAGCTAGCTCTTTGGTACTTATTGGAAGTATTGGAATTGCAAACGCATCCACAGAGGCTACTACAACCTTGACGCAAGACAACACCGTGGTTTCTACTCCAGCGCAGACTTCTTCTGACGCACAAACTGGCGAAAGCTTTGACCGCGTAAGCGAAGTTGTTACTGTTGATCCGCAAGGCGATGCTGCCAGCAAGACTCAAGCAGATGGCGCATCAGAAAATACAGACGCGCAAATAGAAGCAAATTTGCAAAAGATTATATCTAAACTTAACAATCTTAAACAAAATCCTATTATCACAACCGAATTTGAGAAAAAATTAGAAGCAGCAAAGCAAAACGCAGATACGGCTGACGATGCATCCCAAAAAGCTTCAACAGAAGTTGATAATGCAGAAAATGGAACTAAAGAAAAGATTGAATCTGCTATAAAAGCTGTAAATGAAGCTAAAGATAGAGTAGAAAAAGCTCAAAAAGAATTTGAAAGCGTAGAAACTGATTTTGGTGAAGCAAAAAACAAATTCGCTGCACTAAAAAACGAAATAGAAGAGATTAAAAAAGAAATTGAGAAATCTTTAAAGACTCTAAACAGTGGAAACAGTGAAAGCTTCAGAAAAAGGCTAAATAGTACAGATTTTCTTTCTGCTGAAACCAACAAATCAATTAATCAATACAGCTCAGATATTGATGGCGCAAAAACTAAGCTAAGCAGTGCTTTAAATAAACTTACAGCTTCTCTTTCAAAGGCCGAAAACGCGCTAAAGACAAAGCAGAATCAAAACCATGCTCCAGCTGCCCCTGCTCCACAGCAGCCAGAGCAGAATCACGCCGAGGGACAGGCAGCGGAACCACAGGCTCCACGCGTTGATGCTCCACAGGCTGCCCCACAGGTAGAAGCTCATGCAGTCAAAGAATCTGGCAGCAACTCACGCACAAATAGCCACTACGCTGCAGCTGGCAAAGCGTACGAAAACGGTATTCTAGATGCCCAGGCCTTAGAAAAGTTGGGCACTCAGGCTGCTGGCGAATCTGCCCCTGCAGTAGTTCCTGCAGCAAATAAGGCTTCTGCAGGCGCACAGAAAGCACAAGCAAATCAGGCTGCAAGCAATGCAGGCAACGCTTCTGCATCTTCTGCATCCGCCACGTCTTCTGCCTCTTCTGCATCCTCCGCTGCAGGCGCCGCAAAGAGCGCAGGCTCCAGCAACTCAGCTAAGAGCAACAACGCAAAGGATTCCGCTAGCTCCGCAAACTCCGCAGATTCTTCCGATTCCGCTAGCTCCGAAAGCCAGACGGATTCCGCAGACTCCAAGAGCAACAAAAACGAAGAGTCAAATAACGAAGATTCCAAGAGCAGCGATAAAAGCGCTCAGGCATCTGGCGCAAACAACGGCGCGCAGACCGCTGGCAACAACACAACGCTAATCGCAGCTGTTGCAGGAAGCATAATTGCTGCAATCGGCGCAATCGGCGCTGGTTGGCACTTTATGCGAGTCCGCCGCAAGTAGTCGTTTTAAATATTGCAAATAAAACCGCAGTTGGCATTTAACCTTCTGCGGTTTTTGCTTATTCTCACTAAAATCGCCCAAAATCGCCAATATTGCAAACGATGTCAATACTTAATATAATTGTTGCTTAGAGCGTGCCTCAATCCAGCGATGTGTTGAGAGCCCGCACTTTTTAGCATCGTTTGCAACAAATTCGATGCTCGTACACGTGCCACGATTAACAAAGGAGCATCATGAGCACAACAGACAATGGCAAAACAAGGGCTGCCACGCCTGTGCCCGTAGAAGAAAGCGCAGAAAGACTTGCTCGCCCACTAATTAAACTTGCAAAAGCATGCGGAGTCGCAACTTTCTACATAGACCAACTAGGCGACTACACAGAGATTACGGACGAAGCGCTTGTAGGCGTTCTAGACGCCCTGGGCTACCCTGCAAACACAAGCGAAAACATTGAAAATTCGCTAAAAAGCGTTCAAGAAAAGCGCAATAGCGAGCTGTTGCCGCCAACCGTGGTGTGCTTTAGCGGCACAAAAACGATTGTTCCTATTCACGCTGAAGAAGCCACAAGCAGCCCAGAAAAAATTCACATAACGCTTACGCTAGAAGATGGGTCGCAATACGAAGAGCCTCTAAACAGATTTGAAAACAGCAAAGAAGACGGCCTAACGCTTGCGATTCCGCAAGACTTGCCAATGGGATACCACACTCTTCTTGCAAAAGTAGAAGATAAAAATGGCAAAACCATTGCTCATGCGCAGTCAACTTTGATTTGCGCGCCAGCAAAAATCCCACTTCCACAAAGCGTTAAGGAACGCCATCGCTGGGGCTACATGACTCAGCTTTACTCCGTGCGATCAAAAGAATCTTGGGGCGTTGGCGATTATGGCGATTTGCGCAGGCTACTTAAAGACGCTGGAAGCATTGGCAAAGCCGACTTTATGCTTATAAACCCAATTCATGCGTGCGCGCCAGTGGCACCTTTGGAGCCTTCGCCTTACTTGCCAGAATCGCGCAGGTTCTTAAACGTTACGTACATTCGCCCACAAGATATTCCAGAGTACGCGCAGCTTAGCGAAAGCCAGCGCAAAGAGGTAGAAATTTTGCACGCGGGCGTGGAAGCGCTTAACGATAATCCAAATCCAATGGATATTAACGCCGCGTGGAACGCAAAACTTCCAGCATTAAGGCTTATTTTTAAGCAGCCTAGAAGCGCCGAGCGCGAGCAGGAATTCGCAGACTTTAAGGCTCGTTCTGGCGCAGATTTAGATGCTTTTGCCACCTGGTGCGTGGCCTTTGAGGTTTGGGGCGCTCCTTGGGGAGATAATCTTTGGTTTGACACCACTGGCAAAGGCACTCCTCAGATTGACACGCTTAGAAGCGAACACGCCGATTTGCTTGAATTCCACCGCTGGCTTCAGTGGATTGCAGACGAGCAGGTTGCAGCCGCTCACGCCGAGGCAAAGGCCGCTGGAATGGCGATTGGCCTTATGCAAGACATGGCAGTTGGCGTACACGGATACGGCGCAGATGTGTGGTGGAGCCCAGAGCGCTTTGCTAATGGCGTTAGCGTTGGCGCTCCTCCAGACTTCTACAACCAGCAGGGCCAGGATTGGGGTCAGCCTCCATTTGACCCTAATTACTTAGACGAAACTGGCTACATTGCCTACCGAGACATGGTTCACAACGTGTTCTTGCACGCTGGCGCGGTTCGCATTGACCACGTGCTTGGACTTTTCCGTCTTTGGTGGATTCCACGCGGTCAGGGCGCAAAGAACGGCGCTTACGTTTACTACAATGTTGACGCCATGCTTGCTGTTCTTAGCATTGAGGCCACACGCGCAGGCGGATTGGTGATTGGCGAAGACCTTGGCACTGTTCCAGCGTACGTTTCTAAAGTTCTTGCTTCTCACGGCATTCTTGGAACGGTTGTTGAATGGTTTACACACAATGATGAAGCCGAAAAGGCCGCTAAGAAGGCTGGAAAGAAGGAAATCATATTTGCAAATCCTTCTACCTACCGCGAATACGCTTTGGCTTCTGTTACTACTCACGATATGCCTCCTACTGCAGGCTACCTTGAGTTTGAACACGTTAAGATTCGCGAAGAGTTGCACCTGCTTACCGATTCTGTAGAAAGCTTCCAAAAGGCTGCTAGCGCTGAGCGAGACGCCATGATGAAGATGCTTTTGGACGGCGGCTGGATTAGCAAGGATGCGGCCGAACATGTGGAAGATCACGTGCAAGAAATCGTAGAAGCCCTGCATGCGATTATGCGCACTTCCCCATCTTTGCTTTTGCAAGTGGCACTTGTAGATGCTGTTGGAGAGAAGCGTTCGCAGAATCAGCCTGGAACCAGTACGGAGTATCCAAATTGGCGCATACCTCTTGCAGACAAAGATGGCAATGTTGTTCACACAGGCGATGTTTTTAAGTCTCCACGAGTGCTTTCCATGGCCAAAATCATGAATGGTGAAAAAATTTAACCAATAACCCAAAACAACAGTAAAATTACCATCAAAAAAGTAAAAAGAAAGGTTAAAAAAGCTTTGCAAATAGAGCAATTAGAGGTATACTAGTAATACATAAAGTTGCTCATGCAAGTAACTTCTTCCCTCTCCGCGTGGTGCGTAGGATGGCTTGTAGACACCATTTTACGCACCACGCTTTTGATGTCCTAAGTGAGGCGAGCGTCTATGGCGATGCTCGCCTCACTAACATATTAGCCGCTTAAATCGCTAACCTCTAATCGCGGTTAGCCGCAACATACTTAGCAAACACGCGCTCCAAAAGCGGCGTGTGAAGCATAATCAAAGATCCCCATCCAAGCAAAATCAGCAGCGGCAATCCCTGCAAAAAATACTTTAGCGAAAGATACACAAGAGCAAAGAACACGCAATCAAGCAAAAACATCATAAAAGTGGTTGCCACATAGCTCACACCAAAAATCAGCGAGTTAATAAGAGTTCGGCCAATGGAGTTTTCAAAACGCGCTTGCAGAGCAAAAACCCACTGCGCAACAATAATCCACAAAATGCTAATCGCAAACTTTATTATTAAAAGCGGAGTGAGTTGCAAGAAAATCCAAGACCACACAATCAGCGCTAAAAGTGGCCCTAAAATAGCCCAAATAATGGTGGCCTTAACAAAATTATTCTTAAAAGACTTAAAGTAGATTGCTGTTGTATGCGCCTCGCCACGCTCAATTCTTCTGGCAGTTTCGTGAGCGGCTGTAATAGAAGCACCAATTGTTATAAGCGGAATACTTGTAATAATCATTAAAACAGTAAGCCAGACCGCATCTGCAAACGATTCCATTCCTTGTGCAAACTTTGAATCAGGGCTTCCAAAAGAAATCATTACAACCACTCCTGCCTAATGTGCGCATTTAAACGCAATCTTAACCAACAGTACATTATAAATATAAATAATGAGATAAATATAAATGATTAAATATAAATGATGGTGGCTGCAGACGCGTGCAACCACCATCGCTAGATGCCGAGATTCGAAGGAGAAAAAATCTCAGCCCTTTACCGCACCAGCCATAACACCTTTAATAATGTACTTCTGGCAGATTAGGTAGAAGACTATGATTGGAACAATTGCCATAACCAAGCAGCCCATCATGGCACCCATTTCAACGGAACCATAGCCGCCCTTCAAATATTGAACTGCAATAGAAACCGTCTTGTACTTGTTCAAATCCAAAGTGAGGTAAGGAAGAAGGAAGTCGTTCCAAATCCACATTGTTTGCAAGATAGAAACGGATATAATCGCTGGCCTCATAATCGGAACAATAATCTGGAAGAATATGCGTGGCACAGAAGCGCCATCAATCATTGCAGACTCTTCCAACTCTTGAGGAATGCCCTTTACAACGCCCGTGAAAATAAACACAGCCAAACCTGCGCCAAATCCAAGGTAGATAATCCACAAGCCCCAAGGGGTGTTCAATCCAAGCTTTGTAGTGATGTTGGAAAGTGTGAACATAACCATTTGGAATGGCACAATCATGTTGAACAAGAACAACACATAAAGCAGCTTTGCAGCCCAGTTATTTACGCGCACAATCCACCAAGCGCACATAGAAGTGCAAAGCAGAATCAAAATTACGGCGCCAACTGTTACCACAATCGTCCACCAGAAGCTCATAAGCAAGTTGGTGCGATTAATGCCAAGAACGTAGTTGTCAAAGCCAATAAACGACTTTGGAGTAAACGAAAATGGCTCGCTAGCAATATACACCTTTGACTTAAAGGAGTTCATAAATACTAACGCAATTGGGAAAATCCACAGCAAGCTCACTATAGAAAAGAGCGTGGTCCAAAGTACTGGATGCTTAGCCTTCTCGTTCATGCTGCCACCTCCTTAGATGTTGCCAACTTGTTCTGAACCAAGGCAATAACGGCAACGATAATAAAGAATATAACTGCCTTTGCCTGGCCAACACCTTCGCCGTTAATCCTTCCATAGAACGTGTTAAAGATGTTCAACGCAAGCATCTCCGACTTTCTAGAAGGAGCACCATTAGTCAATGCCAAGTTCTGATCGAATAGCTTGAATCCGTTTGTAACAGTTAAGAACGTGCAAACCGTAATAGAAGGCATCATAAGAGGAATCGTAATCTTAAACAGCGTTTGAGCTGGGCTTGCGCCGTCAACAGCAGCAGCCTCAATAACGTCTCCTGGAAGCGCCTGCAAACCTGCAATGTAAATAATCATCATATAGCCGATTTGCTGCCAGCATATCAAAAGAACCATGCCCCAGAATCCGTACGTTGCAGAATAGGTAATAGCGCGGCCAAAATAACCCAAGATGCCATTAAGCACTACCTGCCAAACGTAGCCCAAAACAATGCCGCCAATCAAATTTGGCATAAAGAACACTGTGCGGAACAGGTTGGATCCTTTAAACTTTTTTGTAAGCATGTAGGCAATTGCGAATGCAATAACATTAATAACAATTGTTGTTACAATCGTAAAAGCCGTTGTAAATATTAACGAATGAAGGAAGTGTGGGTCGCGCAAAGCCTTGCGATAATTGCGTATTCCAACAAACTTTCCGTCGGTAACAGTGTGGAACTTAGTAAAGCTAAGATACACGCCCATTACAAATGGCACTAAAAAGCCAATTACAAAAGCGGCAAATGTTGGCAGAGCAAATAACGCCCACCACTTGCGTATTGCCTTTCCACTCATATTAATCATAATTCGTCACTTTCTCCTCCTTGAGTACGTCACTGAACGAGCAGCCGCGCCCGAACCAATACTTTTATATTACTACATGCAACAGCAATGTCAAACGTTGTCATTTTTTTGCATGTCGCAGCAAAATATACTAAAAATAAAATGTGAAAAAAATCCTAATTTTTGGCGATTTTACGGCAAAACCTGCTATTATTGTTCGTATTGCAAACGTTTGTGTAATAAGCGCAAATTAAGCAGATGCAAATCACATATGCTACACCGCTTGTACACTAACTTTGCAGATGTTTTAGCAATATTAATGAAGATATTGACGCAATATTTTGCTGTGCGAATAAAGGAGTTCACATGCCGGCTAATATTCAAGACGTTGCCAACCAAGCGCACGTATCAGTATCTACTGTTTCACGCTCGTTTACACGCCCAGACCTGGTTTCTGCAGCAACCCGCAACAAAGTGTTGACTATTGCCGAAAAACTAAACTTTTCAATATCGCGTTCCGCGGCTGCTTTAAAATCTGGAAGAACGCTAAGAGTTGCGCTTCTTATTAGCGGCAGCATGCGACTGTGGTTTACTGCGTCTATTATGCAAGGCCTAAATCAAGTTCTTCACCCAGCTGGCTACGACCTTTCAATCTTCCAAATATCCAGCAGCCAAGAGCGCGCGGAATTCTTTAACATGCTCCCTACGCGCAGAAATGCGGATGCCGTAATTGTTTGCTCATTCGATGTAAACAAAGAGGAAGTTGATTCGCTAAAGGCCACTGGCGTGCCAGTTTTGGGAATAAATTGCCTGAATCCTTTGGATTGCAACTTTGACGCAACTATTAACATAGATGACGATCAAGGTGCTAGGCTTATGGCGCGTCATCTTATTGGACTGGGTCACAAAAACATTGCCTACATTCGCACAAACCGCGATATTTCCCTGCATTTTAGCGTTTTGCAGCGCTACCATTCTTTTATTGACGAATGCAAAATTAACGGCATTACTCCTACAGAAATCGCAGCACCCGAAGGCGCCGACCGCATAAGCTCAATCGTTTCTTCGCTTTTAAGCAATGCAAACGTTCCAACGGCAATCGCCTGCCAAGAAGATGCAATAGCAATTCCGCTTATGTTCCAGCTTTCTAGAAGTGGCTACAGTACTCCTGGAGACGTTTCAATTATTGGCTTTGACGATAGTTTCTACGCAAGAGAAACGGGTCTAACAACCATTCGTCAAGACCCTGTTGAGATGGCAGAAAGCGCAGCAAAAATAACTTTGTCTTTGATTAATGGCGACTATTTAAGCGAAAACTGCAAATACATTACCATTCCAGCGCAGCTTATAGTTAGATCTAGCACAAGTCAGATTGAAAATAGCTAGTTTCTGGCGACTGGCAACTGGCGGATAGCGGATAGCGACTGGCGACTGGCAACTGGCGGATAGCGACTGGCGACTGGCGACTGGCGGATAGCGACTGGCGACTGGCGACTATCAACTAACGACTAACAGCTATCAACTATCTTTACACTAAAAAAGAGCTTCAAACCATTAGGCTTGAAGCTCTTTTGTTTGCCATCAATGCACTGTGCTAATGCAATTACATCAATAGCATAATCTTAAATTATGAATTTAATGAGCCAGTTTTAACCCAATTCTTTGGATTAATCCTGATCTTCGTGAGCCTGAGCAACTTCCTTAGCCCAATTGTCAACGAAGGCGCTCTTAACCTTATCCCACTTGCCAGTGCCCTGAGCGTACTCAAGCAAAGCGGAGCCAAGATCGTTCTTCCAGTTGTCAGATGGCATCATAGTGAAGTTCCAGCTTACAGGAGTCTTGCCAGACTGAGCATCTTCAACAGCAGCAGCGGTCAAAGGATTCTCAGACTTTACATCTGCAAAGCTCTTGAATGGAGTGGTGAAGCCCATCTTCTTAGACATAGCTTCCTTACCGTAATCAGAGGTAAGAACCCACTTCAAGAAGTCCTTGGTTGCCTTCTTGTTGGCATCCGAAGTCTTCTCGTTAATGCACCAGTAGTTCTCGGAACCAGTAGCCAAGCCTTGCTTTTCTTCGCCCTTAGCGCCAATGTAGATTGGGAGCATGCCAAGGTCTTCGGCCTTCATGCCAGCCTTCTGCAAGTCGGTCCAAGCCCAAGTACCATTCTGATAGAACACAGCCTTGCCCAAAGAGAACTCAGAGTTTGCATCTTCGCCAGTCTTGGAGCTGAGCTGAGTTGCAGGAGTGGTGGAATCTGTAATGTAAAGATCGAAGATCTTCTTGTAGCCATCAAGGAATGTACCCTTAATCTTTGCTGGCTGCTTGGTAACATGATCTTCCTTGAACTCGTAGTACAGAGGAATGTTTGCAAGGTGGGTCTTAAAGCGCCAATCAGAGCTGGAATCGAAGCCAGCAGAAGTGAAGGCACCATCAACGCCAAGCTCGCTCTTACGAGCCTGAATGTCGTCTGCAACAGCCTTAAGCTTATCGAAGGAGTTAATCTCTTCTGCAGACTTTACCTTTGCATCCTTAAGCTCGGTGTACTTCTTAAGCAAAGCCTTGTTGTAAATCAAGCCGTAGGTTTCCATTGCGTATGGAACGCCAACAACCTTATCTCCGTCCTTAAGAGCAATATCCTTGTTCTGAAGCTGCTTGTAAAGCTCGGTATCCTTAAGATCTGCGGTGTAATCCTTCCAGCTTGCGTAGCCAACAGGACCATTAACCTGGAACAGTGTAGGCGCTTCATCGCCCTTGCTGATTTCGCTCTTAAGGGACTGCTCGTAAGTACCAGAAGCAGCATTCTGAACCTTTACAGGAATGCCAGTCTTCTTGGTGTATTCCTTAGCAACTTCCTTCCACTGATCAGCAGATTCTGGCTTGAAGTTAAGGAAGTAAACCTTGCCCTTATCGGAAGAATCCGAAGAGCTAGAGCCGCATGCAGCGAGCGCACCGAATGCCATTGCAGAGCAAGCTACAAGCGCAATTGTTGACTTAATTGTACGATTCATCATCGAACCTTTCTCCTATGCCGTCGGCCTACCTTTTGGCCGCCGCACCCCTAGGTGCCCTTTCGACATTTTTTATTATGCCTCAAATATAAAAATATTGCAAACGATAGCAGTGTTGATATAGCGGCGTGTCGCATATTTTTAGCAAGCAAAAATTAGCAATTCCAGCGAACGATTACACGATCGCCTTTATAAGTTCCAAGCGCGCAATAGTGCGCGGTGTCTAATCGAAGTAAGCGCGCCTGCTGGGCATCTACTCCAAGCCATCTGGTTGCTAAAATCCTAAGAATATGCGCGTGAGCTACAATAATCACATCTTTGCCGCTTTTAAGTTTTGGCAAAACAGAGTCGATTATTTTTTGAGTGCGATTAGAAACATCTTGTAAAGATTCGCCATTAGAGCGCACCACTTTTACAGTTTCTCCGCTTGGCAAAACTTCTTCGCTAGAATCCGACATAAAATCTGGCAGAGCTTTAGGGCCATCTTTCCAAACATCCCATGACTCAACGCCGCTTAGCGCAGAAACGTCTTTTCTTGTGCGCCCCTCTGCGCAGCCGTAATCCCATTCGGCGGCGTATTCTAGCGGCGTGCAATGCGTAAATCCAGCCAACTGAGCGGTTTGGCGAGCGCGAATAAGCGGGCTTACAAACTGGCAATCCTCGCTAAAGCCGTTTGGAAAAGCCTGGCGAATCCTGGCGCCTGCGCTTATAGCCTGATTGCGGCCAACTTGTGTTAGTGGAATATCGGTGCGGCCTGTGTGCTGGCCAGATTCACTCCAAACAGTTTGACCATGGCGCAAAAGCACGAGTCGCCCTTCGGGTGCACCCGAGCAGGTTGCTGGAACGTCTTGAATCGCGTACGAATCTGCGCTAAATGAACCACCATTAACGTCAACGTCAATACTGTTCAGCATAAATCCACGCCGCCTTAGCACCACCATTTTTAGCTTGCGTTTGGTGCCTTAACGCAAGCAGTTTATCAAGCGGCTTCGCTGCCAACTTGTTAATTCGTATGTTTTATAACACTTTTATAACACTTTTACATGTCAATTTCTAATTGGTATTTCAATTTGGTATTTCAATTTGGTATTTCGTTGCCATTAACATAAAAACATGATGTCAACTCAGAATAATGTACAGAATAATGCTAAAGACGGCGAACAAGACGGCGCACAAAATGCATATGCGAATCAAACTATTCAAACGCTTCTTAATCGCAGATCTATACGCGCTTTTAAAAACAATCCGATTAGCGAAGATGTTGTAAAAACACTAGAGGCGGCGGCACAGCGCGCAGCTTGCAGTCAATTTTTAAACGATTGGTCGGCTATTAAAATTACGAGCGAAAGTCTTAAACAAAAGCTTTCCCAGCTTGGAAATCAGGCTTATATAGCCACTGCCCCACTTTTGTACGTATTCGTAATAGATCAGCACAGAAACGCGGCAATCGCGCAAAAAAGCGGGATTGACACAGAAAGTAGCGATTTTACTCTTAAAACGGGCTACAGATTCTCACAATCACAGAACGATGCGGTGCTTGCGCTACACGCCATGGAAACAGCCGCGGAATCGCTTGGACTTGGGTGCGTAATCCTTGGTTCAATTTTAAACAACATTCCCGAGCTAATTGAACTTTTGAAGTTGCCAAAATACACGTACCCCGTTCTTGGGCTTGCAATCGGCGAGCCAGACCAAAGCCCCGAGCTAAAGCCGCGCATGGATTCTGGCATGCAATTTTTTGAAAATGAATACCCTAGTAGCGATGTCGTTTTGCTTGAAAATCTGGCAAGCTTCGACGAAAGAGTGCATAAATACTACGATTTGCGTAATGCAGATAGGCCAGTGGACGCGTTCAGCGCGCAAATCGCAAAGCTTGCTGTGGACTCTGGCGCTAAAAACCACAGCTGCGAATCGCAGCTTAATGCGCAAGGATTTACTTTTAAGTACTGATTTACTGATTTTTAGCGCATACGCGGCTTATATCCGCGTTTTCTAGACTTAGGCTTGGTTGTTTCAAACCGCGAGCGCATATCGCAGTACTTACGAATCGCAGGATTTGAATGCGTTAAATGCCAGCTGCCGCAATAATCGCATTTATAAACCCAAAGTTTTGCTCCGCGCTCCTTAAAGCTTTTATCCGCTGCCATAAGAGCCTGCCCTTTATTGGCGTACATTATTTTTTGGGTAGATTCACATCTGCGCGGAGTAAAGAAATACATATAACTCATAGTATCACCGCAACAAACTGCGCTGATTCGCTTGCGTTTGTTCCCTTTTTCTTGTATTCGTTCCCTTTTTCTTGCTTTTGTTTACCATTTGACCCAAAACGTAAACATTTTCGGGCAAAAGGGAACAAAGTCGGGAATCAATAAGTTCAATTTAATGTCTTTTTAGTTCAATTCTTAATTATTGCTCAGTAAAAATTCAATCAAAATTCAAAATAAATTCAATTTTAGGCTTGCAAAATGCGTTTTGGCGCGTAAAATTGTCTTTTAATCGCCGCAAAGTTCAATTTATAGCTTCTATTTTGAACTTTGTTGTAAGTTTGTTCAATTTACGAATGCTGATTTTATAAGCTTCTATAAGATGGTGTAAAGAAAGACGGATTATGGCACAGAATTTTGCAAACGACCTTAAAAAGGCCATGAAAATCAAGGGATACAAGCAGATCGATGTAATCGAGCTTGCAGCAAAAAGTGGCCATAAGCTTGGCAAAAGCCAGTTAAGTCAATATTTAAGTGGCAAAACTGAGCCTCGCAAAGACGTGCGAGATATGCTCGAAGAAATTCTTGGAATTAGCAGCAATGGAATCAGCAGCAATTCGATTAAAGGTGGCCATTCTTGCGCAAAAACCGCGCAAAAGTCGCCAGCAGATTGCAGCAAGCAGCACGAAGAAAATCGCAAATTAACAGAAGAAGAGCTTTCCAAAACACTTAAACGTAGAAATTTCAACAAATCCACCAAACTTGAACACGTGCTTTACGACGTTCGCGGCCCAGTTGTAGAAGAAGCAAACCGCATGGAAGCAAATGGAACGCATATTTTAAAGCTCAACATTGGAAATCCTGCGCCTTTTGGATTCCGCGCCCCAGACGAAGTGATTTACGACATGCAGCAGCAGCTTATTGACTGCGAAGGCTACTCGGATAGCCGCGGACTTTTCGCCGCACGCAAGGCGATTATGCAATACGATCAGCTTAAGGGCATTCCAGGCGTGCAAATGGAAGATATTTACACTGGAAACGGCGTTTCCGAGCTGATTAACCTTTCTATGCAAGCGCTGCTTGATTGCGGCGACGAGATTCTTATACCAAGCCCAGACTATCCGTTGTGGACCGCGTGCGCGAGCTTGGCTGGCGGCACTCCTGTGCACTACATGTGTGACGAAAAATCGCATTGGTACCCAGATATTGCCGATATTCGCTCTAAAATCACGCCTCGTACTAAAGCAATCGTGATTATTAACCCAAATAATCCTACGGGTGTGCTGTATAGTCGCGAAGTTTTGGAAGAGATTGTTAAGATTGCGCGCGAATTTAATTTGATTATTTTTGCGGACGAGATTTACGACCGTCTTGTTATGGACGGCAAGAAGCATATTTCGATTGCTTCTCTTGCTCCAGACGTGTTCTGCGTAACCTTTAGCGGACTTTCTAAGTCACATATGATTGCTGGCTTCCGCATTGGCTGGATGAGCCTTTCGGGAGATAAATCCAAGGCTAGCGACTACATTATGGGACTTAACATGCTGTCTAATATGCGCTTGTGCTCAAACGTTCCTGCACAGTCGATTATTCAGACTGCTTTAGGCGGATACCAGAGCGTTGAAAAGTATTTGGAGCCAGGCGGACGCGTGTACGAGCAGCGCGAGTACTGCTATAACGCGCTTCAAGAGATGGATGGCGTAAGCGTTGAGCGACCAGATGCCGCTTTCTACATGTTTGTAAAGCTCGATCCAAGTCGATACAACATTCACGACGACGAACAGTTTGCGTTAGATTTGCTTCGCGATCAGAAGTTGCTGATTGTGCACGGCAAAGGCTTTAATTGGCAGACTCCAGGCTACTTCCGCGTAGTCTACTTGCCGCGCTTGCAAACGCTTCGCGACGCAATGGGCAAACTCTCCAGCTTCCTCTCCTACTATCGCCAGTAGCCGCAACTCCTGCCTATAAACTGCATAAAACACACATTTCTCTCACAGTCCAGAAAAAGGTGTATATCAAGAGGCATATATCATTCAGAGTATGAAAGACATTCATAACATGAAAGAAAAAAAGAGAAGGAAATGAACGCTGCGGCGCGGATTCGCACAACTCTTATTATTGCCGTTTTATCGCTTAATGCTTTTCTTTTAACGAGCTGTAGATTTGGCGTAAGCCTATATCTTTTAATACATGTCGACTTATCCCACGCAGCGCTTAACGCAGTGTCCGTAGCGCTCATGACCTGCATAGCAGCACCGCTTGGCGGCATTATTGCAGATAAATATCCACCAACTAGATTGTTTATAGCGCTAACGTTTTGTTTTGCCTTGTTGTGTACTGGATACGGTTTCGCTTTAGTAGCACAGCATAATCTTATTGCTATTACGGTTACACTACTCGGCATAATATTCGGGTTCTTTACTGCATTTTCTTCGCCTAATCAAAAAGTATTAATGGCATATAGCGTACCAACTGGCGAAAAAACCAAGTTTTTAGCAAGCATGCGTATGTGGATTAATCTCAGCAGGCTTGCTGCACCTGCGATTACTGGCATATTTGTTGATATATGCAATCCTCTCATTTTCTTTACGAGCATTGCTATTGTGATGATATTAGCGGCGCTACCTCTACTGTTAGTTAATCTAAACCAGCAAGCACAAAATAGCGCAAACAATACGAAAACAGGAAGCAATAAAACTGCTGGTTTTGCAGCTTCTCTACACTATATGAAATCTACACCATGGTTAATAGTCTTAGGAGTAGTATCAGCATTACAATCAGGCTCATGGCTTGCTGCATTCAGACTAATGGGAGCACACCATTGTCTCACACTTTTTCATTCGGCATCCACATGGGGGTCAATAGTCAGCATATTTAACATTGGCATGATTGTAGGTTCGCTATTATGCAAATACATTGTGCTGCATTATGAAATTTTATACTCTATTTTACTACCTGGATTCCTTTCTATTCCTTTACTTATTTTCGCACTTAATAATTGGATTGCTCTTTTTCTTTGCTCTGCTTTCATTGCAGGTATTATTTTTGACGCCACTATTGTCTATGGGCAAACAGCTCTTCTCGACGGCATACCAACACACATTCTCGGCGCGACTACTACTTTTACTTCTATTATGGAGCAATGCGGCATTATCGTAGGGTATGCAAGCGTACTAGCATGGGGAAATCTAAATTCATCATTATTCATAATGATTGCTTCTGGTGTAATACTTGTTTCAACAGGCATAGCCTTGTGGATTATTCAAGCTCGTAAACAAACATACCCATCAATGCTTACCAAAGATTATTGGACACCATCAACATGGGTAAAAGAAGCATATAACAAGCTATTTAGTGCGACAGCGCAATGAAGCCATACAAATGCAATTACATCACAGGACAATTAGTTTGCACATCCTGTTGGAATCCTGACGGATCTCCTAGTTTTGCTTTACGCATGTGCTCTTTGAAAAAGTTTCGCGTTGCATCATCACAACGGTCTGGACCCATAAACGGCATGCTAGGCACTTTTTCAAGCTCATGCAAAGCTTTACTTGCCGCTTGTTCATCACTAGCATACGTGTCTAACCATTGCCGCTCCCAAGCACACTGATAATAATTAGATGCTTGCGTATCGCCATATCCACTCTGGAACTGGCCGTCTTTTTCTTCTCCAACCAAGTTTGCAGGAGCTTTATATTTTTCAGGCCAGCTAAGCTTTGCAACGGACTCCTGATATTCCTTCTCTATATGAGCAAAATCAACAGTCTCTCTAGGTGAACTATTTTGCGAGCGCGCATCACCCACACCACTCGCATTATTGTTGCCTATTCCTCCACACGCATTAAGCATAAGAAGCGCACTAAGCACACCAACAATAAGAGTTGCTTTACCAATAGTATGATTATTCATTATTCCTTCTTTCTTATTTTTTGAAAATTAACGCAATGCTAATGCTGGCTGTAAACGCGATGCTTTTATTGCCGGCACCACACTTCCAGCAAGCGCTGTAATAAAAGCCGCAATAACAGCTCCAATAGCGGCTTCATATGGGTAAACTGGCGGACTAACTGGGCTTGCTACATCCCAAAAACTTGATGCTATAGACACAAGACCAAAAGAAACAGCGACGGCAGCAATCGAAACTATCAGCGCTAAAATAATCGCACTGCCTAACACAAGTGAAGCAATCGACCATCTAGTAGCACCCAAAGCTCTGCGTATAAGCAGTTCATGCGTGCGCTGCTCCAACGATGCTAAACCAATATTGATTAAACCTAGCGCGGAAACAAAAAGCAATAATACGGCTACGATAGCAAAACTTAATTGCAATACTATTATCACATTCTCGTAATTATCACTATTATCATGTCTTCTAATTTCGTTTACTTGCCCACCGCAACAGTCATAAAGAACATCTGAAACATAAGATTTAATTGATTTTTGAGAACGATTTTCTTTATTCAACCAGTAGATTGAGCCTTGAGCTTCTTTTCCAGAATATTCCCAAAGAGTTGGAGCGTAACGTAATAATCCTAGAATATTCACGTATACTTTTGATGAGTCTACGCCATCGTTCACAACTCCAACAATCCTTATAGGACTCATTTGTGTTGTTTTGCGAGAAGTAATAAATGCTACTTCACCAATCTTGTATCTTTTGCTAGCAGATTGGTTTACTACCATTTCTAATGCGTTGCTTTTAGCGCTATTACTAAACCATCTTCCACTTACAATAGGTAAGTTATAAACTTTGTTGTATCCTGCCGTAGTGTAAACAGCGTCAACATATTGAAGATTGCTGGTCTTATATTCTTTGCTTATTTTTACACTCTTAGAGGCTGGCATAGAAGTGCTAAACAGTAGTCCAGTGTTTGGTTGTAGCATAACGTTAGCGTTACGGTTTGCGGATTCAATGCGATTTAAGAATTTGTTAAATACTGAATATTCGTCAAAATTTTGTGCTGAAAAAGTAATCTCGTATGTTGGCCTACGACCGTTTAGCTGTTCGTTAGTTGCAATAAGATAGTCCTTACCAACCGTGCCAATAAGCACTGACGCAATAACGGCAATGATGCCTATAAACATTGAAAAACCTGTGAGGAAGGATCTCATAGGAGACAGGCGCAAATCTTTAAGCAGCATGATCATAAAGAACACCGCCTTCCATGGTAAAAATGTGAGAGCAAGAACGAGCCACTTTCATATCATGAGTGACTAATAGTAATGTTGTTCCAGATTCTTGAACACGATCATGCAACACTTGAAGCACTTTTTCTCCAGTACTACTATCGAGCGCACCAGTTGGCTCATCGCAAATAAGTAATTCGGGATTAGTAACGAGAGCACGCGCTATCGCAACTCTCTGCTGTTCACCGCCTGATAGCCTTCCAGGGTATTCGTTTAGTTTATCTTGCAATCCAACATCACATAATGCTTCTTCTATAGTTTTTCTTCTTGTCTGCTTGCTTTGTTGTAGTCCTGCATATAAAAGCGGCAACTCAACATTTTCTCTAATACTTAAATGCTTAATGAGAGAATAGTTTTGAAAAACAAAACCAATATTTCGAGCGCGCATATGCGATACTGTATTATCACTACACTTTTGGATTGACTTGCCAGAATAATAGTATTTTCCAGTAAAATTTTTATTCAAAAATCCAATAATAGAAATAAGACTCGTTTTGCCAGATCCAGACCTGCCAACTACCGCGTATGTTTCACCTTGATTAAGTAACATAGAAGCAGAGTTAACAGTGGTAAGCCATTCGCCATTTCCTAGTTTTACACGCGCTGACACGTCTTGTAGTTCAACCAGCGGAACAGGATTGTTCTCCATAATCATTGCACTCCTGGAATGAGATCAGGAGAAACACCTGCTACAACATCACCCTCATGCAAGCCAGACGTAATTTCAATATTAGCGCCGTCACTGATTCCAAGACCAACTTCTTTACGCTCCCAATTATCGCCTTTTTTGTATGAGACTAAGCCTTTTTGGACTCTTCCAGCAACCGCACTAACGGGCAGTGTTAGAACTGATTGTTTATGCTTGCCATTAAAAACAAGCGTCGCATTTTGGCCTGATTCTACTTCTGCGCTTTTATCTATTAAACACGTTAAAACTTTTGACGATACACTAGGTGTACTTTGCAAACTCGACTCATCTGTTTGAGTCGAATCAGCACTATCATTCTTGCTACTACCCGAAGCTGCAATATCGGTAGAAGTTCCACCGCTTTGTACTATTTGCAAACAATTGGTTGGCCCAACACCGTCTTCAACTTGGAAGCGACCTTTAACATCTGTAATATCCGCAGAACGAAGTAAAGCTTTTGCATTAAGGCTTATTGAAAAACCTTCATATTTAAGAGTGAATAGTGGGAAAGATTTAGGCACGTCCGCAGATGATTCAGCTACTGACACAACTTTAGTGTCTACGGGAGCAATAATTTTGTTACCAGCATTGTAACCTAGAACACTTCCAGCTTTTACAGCACTGCCTGCTTGTACCGATGGAGAAAAATTCCCTCTACTTACAGCAGTGATAACAAAGGTAGACGATTGTTCTATTGCTGCTTTACCCGACACAACTTGCGTTAAAGGCTGTTTTTTGACTGAAACAAGTGGAACTGAATCGTGTTGTGCCTGCTGTTGACTATTATCAACTGCTCTACCAGAGCATGCAGTAAGCAAACACACTGGCAGAGCAGCTAACAAGAGTACTTTTGTAAACTTACTCATAACACAAAGCTCCTTACTCGCCAAACTCGTAGACACATAGGATGCGTCGAAACGAGTCTCTCAAACTGATCCAAAATAAATAAAGTGCTTGATAATGCTACGATTAACGCTTTTATGATTGACACTTTATTGAGGATTTCAGCTTTTGCTTAATAGCCTATAATCGCCGTAAAGAGTTTGCATCACACTAAATGATGATTTTATTTATGATTCTTGAATCTGGTGTAATACCATAGAATGATTTATTTTGCATAGAGTTTATATGTTGCCGAGTGATTGACTTGCTCAGAGGTCTAATATCACTCTATTAAATCACCGCTTAAGACTGTCTTCGTTAAGCAAAAAATCGAATAGATCCATGGTGACTACCCCACGATTATCTCTTGTAGCATGCAATCCATTTTTCGTAACTACTATCTTTTTAAAAGAATTATCAATATAGTAAAGCGAGCGCTTTTCTTGCAATGATTTTTCTTCCGTCGTCATAGCGAGCGCAGATTGTATATAATATTTTTCGCTTCCCAAAGTAGCAATGAAATCTATTTCCAAAGATTTTTGCGCATAAATATCATGGTTATTTTTATCTTTTCGACCAGTATTTTCAGCAATATTCATTTCGCCAATATCCACGTTATATCCGCGATACCTTAATTCGTTGTATATAACATTTTCCATAATATGCGACTCTTCGATTTGCCTAAAATTAAGCAAAGCGTTGCGTACTCCAATGTCTTCAAAGTAAATCTTGAACAAGGAATCAATGTATTTTTTGCCCTTAATATTATACTTTTGAGCTTTACTTACAAGAAAAGCATCACTGTAGTAGTCTATAAAACGACTAACAGTTTCTGAAGTAATTTCTCCATATCCATGGCTAATAAACGTGTTAGAAAGTTTCCTTGGGTTAACAGGAGCACCTATTGACGAAGCTATTACTTGCAACGTTTCAGAAAGAGCCTGCTCTTTTCGCACGCCGTTTCGCTGAACTACATCTTTCAAATAAGTTTCTTTAACAAGATTTTCAAGGTATTTTATTTGTTCCTCAACATTTTGCATTTTAGCTACAAGCGGTATTCCGCCAGTAACAATGTAATCTGCCCAAGATTCTGAAACTGTTTTGTTAGAACTTTCCACATATTCGGCAAAAGTAAGAGGTTGAACGTGAACTTCTGTGCTCCTCCCCTTAAATTCAGTAACAATGTCCGATGAAAGAAAACGGGAGTTAGATCCAGTAACATATATGTCTAAATTTGCATGCCTTAAGTAACTGTTAAGTGTGCCAACAAAATTATCAAGCAATTGCACTTCGTCGAGGAAAATGTAAAACTTGTCGCTATCATTTATTTGCGATGCAATGTAGCGACGGAACACTTTAGCATTGATAACGTAGCCAAGTTTTTTATCTGCGATTTTTACTGGTTCGCCATTTGCGAATTGCTCAAGACGATCAATATCTTCGTCTGCATCAAAGGCAAACCGAATAATATTATTCTGCAAAACACCTTGAGAAATAAGAGAATTATAGAACAGCTCATTAAGAATGAACGATTTTCCTGCTCTGCGCACACCAGTAATGATTTTAACCAGACCATTCCAACTAAGCTGGTTCAGTTTCTTTATGTACCTTTGACGATTGAAAATCATTCACATTCCTTTTCTTTCCACTTCTATCTTCAATTTAGCAAAGTACTTTGGGTTTTGCAAGATAGAATTAGCGAAAATAGGATATATTTGGCAATTCTATCTGATATTTTCCAAAGTACTTTGGGTTTTGCAAAATAGACGATAGAAAGATAGAAAAATAAGAAAATCAACAATAAGAGACATGCGTATTACAAAAATGCGCTGACGCTTTGACTCGTCTTCAAATCTTCTAGATTTTGTTAATAAAGACGAAGTCAATGCATCAGCGTTATCAAGTTATCAAGCTATCAAACTATCAAACCATTTACCTCAATGCTCTATGAGCTTGATTAAAGAATTCATACTCGTAAATGCATGAAGTCATATATGCTTGAGCAGCAAGAATTCTAGCCTTTGGGCCAGCTTCTTCAAAAGCTCTCTCAACAAATTTAACTGCCATTCTTACTCCTGACTCAAAATCGTGAGAAGAGTACATTGAAATCCAATCATTATATGGGTTTTCAGGAGTATTATTTTTGACTAAAATTTGCCCCACTTCTTCATAAAGCCAATAGCATGGCAATAGAGACGCAGCTCCAATCACGTAGTCTTCGGCCATTGTAGAAGCAAGTAAGTGATTTACGTAAGCTAATGTTACTGGCGAGCAAGGCGCATCAATACTTATATTTCTACTTCCAAGCCAATCTCTATGCAACTGCGATTCTGCTTCTATACACATAGCTGCGCCTGTAGCCCAATGCACTCTAGCTTCATTATCTGGTGTTTTAGCTCCAACAGCAGCTAGCGCGCGCGAATAACGCTTCAAGTATTCGGAATCTTGACTTATATAGAAAGCGAACAAGTCAGAATCAAGAGTTCCATTACCTAAAGCCTTAATAAATGGCATTTTCATAATGTTGTTATCAACATCTGCGCTAGCATCCCATAACGCTTGAGTCCAAGGACCACAAGGCTCCACATTTGGTTTTCTAGCCTTGCTATGAGCTTTTACGACTACGCTTTGCGCAGTTAACCCGTCTAAGCCACTAGTTTGCATATGCTCCCAAGGCGTTGACGAAGAATCTAATTCCAAACGATAATTACGAGCAGCATGATTAACAGGCCCATGACCTTTGCCAACATGCAAATCTTTACCGCAAGCAATAGCCTCGTTAAGCCATCTTGACGACCATGCTAAAGCATCCGCTACTGTACTGTAATCACTCAGCTTCTTTCCTTCTCGCAACGCTAATCCTATGCGCGTAGCGAGCGAAGAAGATAGCGAGCAGCCAGTACCATGCGTTGTTGTTGTATCAACTCGAGGGCAAGGAACGTGCATTTTGTGGCCATCTGGGAACACAACAGTATTACCAGCATCTTCGCTTGTTAAGTGTCCGCCTTTAACAATAACAATAGTATTGTTTTTTGCACTCCACTCGCTTGCTTGAGCATAAGCTTCTTCAAAACTAGATGCAGGCTGTTTATCGCATAATACTGCGAGCTCAGGTATGTTTGGCGTAATAACATCTGCAAGAGGCGCAAACTCGCGCATTGCATCTTCTGCAGACTTTTCAAGCAACCTATCTCCCGAAGTTGCTACCATCACTGGGTCTAGCACAACAACAGGAACAGGATGATTCTTAAGCCAATTTTGAACTAGACTAATATATGATTTATCTCCAAGCATGCCGATTTTTACAGCATCAATAGTTACGTCATCAAATACTGCTTCTAGTTGCGCTTGCAAAAACTCGGTTGGAGGAGTGTAAACTTCGCGCACACCGCAAGTGTTTTGAGCAACCAAATTAGTTGTTACACACATTGCGAATCCATGAGATGCTGTTATTGATTTTAGATCAGCTTGAATTCCAGCTCCGCCTGTTGGATCAGTTCCAGCAATACTTAGTACGCGCGGAATAATCGGGTCTTCTAAAGATGGCAAAGAAGATGGCCTTAGGTTTGAATCATATAATTTAGAAATTGATTGCAAAGGTGCTTGAGCTTGCGAAAATTGATTATTCATTATTTTTATTCCTTCGTAATAGCATCGCGTAATTTGTTTGCTTCTTCGCAAGGATTTTGCGCAAGCATTAGAGCAGATACTATGCATAAACCATCTATTGAAGTGTTTTTAATAGGGAACACGGTATTTTCATTAACGCCGCCAATTCCGAGCGTGCTAATGCCGAGTTCTTTAGCGCGTTTAGCAATCTTTTCTACTCCTTCAACACCTAAAGCAGGAGCAGCATCTGGCTTAGTGGCAGTAGGCCAAATCGGACCTATTCCAATAACATCTGGCAATGCTACATTTTCTTTAGCACATTCGTTATAAACGTAATCTAACTGTTCTAACTTTTCTATAGAGAGTCCAACCATCCACTCTGCAGGAATAGACTTACGCGCTTCAATATAAGGCGTATCTGTTTGACCAACATGCAAGTTGAGTCCTAAGTTTTTAGCGCAATCTATACGATCATCAACAAAAATCGGCACGTCTCCGCAACCATTAGCAAGCATTTTGTCTCGCAAGCTTTGAGCTTTATTGTTAAAAGTTTCGCTATTTGCGTACTTATCTCGCAATTGAACTACGCTTGCTCCGCCTTTAACGCAATCAACTGCAATATCTTCTTCGGCTCGATTGCTCATCTTTGGGTCTGTTATAAAGTATAAAGACCAATCAACAGGATCGAGTTCAAATTCAATATTCGCTAGTTCCAGCATCTCGTCTGCGCTCAAATCCATAAGCGCGTCCATCCATAATGTTCTAAATGACCCTGGCGATGTTGAACGTTGTGCTGCCCAAGTTCCCGCTGCAGCAGCGTGTACGTGAGCGGCAACCGTTGCTGCAAAAGGTTGATTTCGATTAGCTCCAACGTATGCTGCCACCAATGCGCCAAGAGAGCAGCCCGTGCCGACTACTTTCGTCATTATTTCGTGGCCGCCAGAAACTCGTGCAGAGCATCCGTGCCCATAAATAGCGTCTTTTTCGCCAGAAATAGCCACTACCGAGCCATATAGTTTAACTAGCTTCTTAGCTGCTGCAACTGCTGAATCAACCGAGTCTCCAGCGTCTACGCCCTTACCGCCGCTTTCTTCTCCAGCTAAACCTAAGATTTCGGAAGCGTTTGCACGAATTACAGCAGGATGACTTTTAACAATTTCGCGCGCGTATTGCGTGCGTGGAGCTAAACCACCAACTGCAACTGGGTCAAGAACCCATGGAGTGTGTGCTTTTACAGCTCCGCGAATCGCAGCATCCATAGATTCTTTGTCGACTGGCCTGTATGTTCCAATGTTTACTAATACACCAGATGCGATTTGAGCAAAGACTTCAGCTTCTTCTGCATCTACGACCATTGCTGGCGATGCTCCAGCAGCTAGCAGAACGTTTGCTGTTATTTCTTGAACAACATTATTCGTTACACAATGTGTTAACGGATTTTTTGCGCGCAAAGTTTCGATGCATTCACGTACATCTTGCATGAATTGCTTGCAACGAGCATTAGTTGAGAATTCACTATTTTTAGAGCACGACACAGTAGTCACGATTTTCCCTTCGCTAGTACTAACTAGATCAGGTTCAACGGGTATAATCTCAGCGCTTTAGCGCACCCCGAACCTATATTTGACTATATATGTTCGTTATGACGTTATTTATGCGCGTTAACAGCAACGCAAAGCGCGACTAGCCCTCTACAATATCCGCATTAAGGCAAGTCTTAAAATGACGAAGCGCCCACTCGTGACCTTGCGGATCAAAGCTTGCGACTGCATCTTTGTGAACCACAATCTTGAATCCAAGGTTATACGCGTCAACGGCAGTGTGGAGCACGCAAATATCCGTGCAAACTCCCACCAAGTGCAATTCCTCAATATGGCGCTCACGCAGCTTAATCAGTAAATCTGTGCCATTAAACGACGAGTAGCGCGTCTTATGAATGTAATACACGTTGCTCTTATCTTTATTTGCCTCGTAAAAATCGCCAAGCGCTCCATACAGTTTCTGGCCGTGTGTTCCAGCAATATTGTGAGGTGGGAAAAGCTTAGTTTCTGGGTGATACGGATCGTTTAGATGATGCGTATCAATTGCAAAGACCACAAACTCGCCATCATCTAGGAACTGCTGCGATATCTCGGTAATGCGCTTCTCGAGCTTTTGTGCAGGCTCTCCTACTGTAAGCGAGCCATCGCTTGCAACGAAATCATTCGTGTAATCAATATTAATAAGAGCCTTTTTCATACATACTTCCGTTTAATCAGTTTAATTGTATTAAAGCTACACTTATACACTACTCTTTACGCTAACAAGAACGTTAACAAGATTCTTTACGCTAACAAGTTTTGCTACAATCGCACTATAGTAAGCGCGTGAATCACGCGCGAATGGTTTTCTTGTGTTTGTTTATTTTTGCCCGTGTTTGTTTACCAAAACCACAAAAAAGGGAACAAACACGGGCACAATAACCTAATCATGAATAACAAAAAAGCGGGGAACAATTAAGTTCCCCGCTAGAAGAATAATGCGGCAGCGTGCT
>NZ_KQ956805.1:0-63827 GCF_001546455.1 Gardnerella vaginalis
GAGCGTTGTGAGACAAGAATTAGCCAGCCCTCTCGCAACACTAAATAGGAAAGCATTGCAACAAATTTCACTCAATGTGGTTAAAGGCTTTTGCAGTTGGTTTGGGATTATGGGCAATACTTGGTGGTTAGTAGAATAAAGAATTTAGAATCGAGTATTGATTTAAAATAAAGTACAGTATTGAGTGCAGGACGTATATCAATAAATATAACGTACAAATATAACGCACAACGCGATTGGAGAAGGCATGCTTAGATGGCAGACGGCAGGGGAGTCGCACGGAGAAGCGCTGGTGGCAATGATTGAAGGCGTGCCTGCGGGTGTAAAGATTACAAGTGCAGATATTGTTTCTGCTCTTGCACGCAGGCGACTTGGCTACGGTCGCGGAGCGCGAATGAAGTTTGAGCAAGACAAGGTGCGTTTGCTAACGGGCGTTCGCCACGGGGTTACTCTTGGATCTCCAATTGCAATCGAAATCGCAAATAGCGAGTGGCCAAAGTGGGTGGAAGTGATGAGCGCAGACCCATTAGACCACGATTTGCCAAAAGAAGGACGCAACGCCCCGCTTTCTAGGCCTCGCCCTGGGCACGCGGACTTAACGGGCATGCGTAAGTATGGTTTTAGCGACGCGCGCGAGGTTTTGGAGCGTTCGAGTGCTAGGGAAACGGCTTCTCGCGTGGCGTTGGGTGCTGTGGCGGCCGCGTTTTTGCAGCAGGCATTGGGTGTGCGCACAGTTGCGCACGTTATAGGAATTGGCGGCGAATATGCCAATAAAAGTTTAGCCCTGCCAACACCAGATGATGTTGAGGCGTTGGACGCTTCGCCTGTTCGTACGCTAGATAAAGATGCCGAAGCGCGAATGATGGCTAGAATCGATGAAGCAAAGGCTAATGCAGATACGCTTGGCGGTGTTGTAGAGGTTTTGGCATACGGCATGCCTGCTGGAGTTGGCACATACGTAGAGTCGGATCGCAGATTGGACGCAGCTTTGGCGGCGGCTCTTATGGGAATCCAAGCCATTAAAGGCGTGGAAATTGGAGACGGTTTCGAAGAGGCAAATCGCCCTGGGTCGGCTGCTCACGATGAAATGGTAACGGGGGAGAATGGAAAAATCACCCGTCTTAGCAATCGTGCAGGAGGCATTGAAGGCGGAATGTCAAATGGGGAGACGATTCGCGTGCGCGCTGCAATGAAGCCAATTCCATCTATTCCTCGCGCATTGCAAACGGTAGATGTGCTTACTGGCCAGCCAGCGCAGGCGATTAATCAGCGCTCCGATTTTACGGCCGTTCCAGCCGCTTCCGTAGTTGCAGAGGCAATGGTTCGGTTAACGCTTGCAAAGTATGCGTTAGAAAAGTTTGGCGGAGATTCGCTAGAAGAAACCGCTAGAAATGCTAAGAATTACGTTCAATCTTGGAAAGAGCATATGAGATGAGCGAAGAAGATTCCTTGCTTGATTCACTGCTGGATTCCTTAAAAAACGTATCGAGTTATGCTTCGCATAGCGCCTCGCATAACGTATCGCACGGCGCCTCGCAATCTCAAATCCCATTAGCCGTTATAATCGGCATGCCTGCAGCTGGAAAAACGCGTGTTGGCAAAGAATTAGCGCATATTTTAAACGCTCCATTTATAGACACGGACGAATTAATTGAGCAAGAAATCAATATGCCGATTAGCCAATATTTTAAGGATTTTGGCGAGGGGGCTTTTAGAGATATTGAAGCTCAAATTGTTAGGGATGCTATTTTTTCAAATTCTAATCAATCCGCCCCAATAATCGCCCTCGGCGGTGGCGCCCCAATGCGCCCACAAACGCAAGAAGTCTTAAAAAAATATACAAAACTCGGCGGCCGTGTTGTTTACTTGCAAGTGGATCCAAACGATGCAATTGAGCGCGCAAGCTGGAATTCAAATCGCCCTATGCTAAGCGGCAAAGACGGCGCAAAACAATGGCTGGATTTGTTCGTTAAAAGAGACCCAGTGTTTTGCAAAGTGGCTAATTTGCACGCTCGCGTTTACGGATTAACGCCAAAACCTGCCGCAAGAAAGCTGAAAGATATGATTATGCAACGAATTGTGCATGTAAGTGGCGAAGATGTTGAAGACTACGATGTTCATATTGGCGCTGGCGCTATGAGCCTTTTGCCACAAATGCTTGGAAAAGAGCCTGTTCGCGTGGCTTTGATTCACACTCAGCCAGTGCAAAGGCATAGCGATAAAGCAAGAACCATTTTGCGCGCGGCTGGCTATAATGTTTTTGACATTCTTATTCCAGACGCCGAGGCTGGCAAAACCGTTAAGGTTGCGGATTTTGTTTGGTCGCGCCTTGCAAACGCAGGGTTTACGCGTTCGGACGCGATTGTTGGCTTGGGCGGGGGAGCGGCCACAGATTTAGCTGGATTTGTTGCCTCCACTTGGATGCGCGGAATTCGCTACGTAAATTGCCCAACTTCGCTTCTTGCTATGGTAGACGCTTCTACAGGCGGAAAAACTGGCGTAAATACTGCGGCTGGCAAGAATCTGGTTGGTAGTTTTTACACTCCTGCTGGTGTTTTGGCCGATACTTGCGCGTTTTCTACATTGCCTAACAGTATTTTTGTTGAAGGCTTAGGAGAGGTTGTAAAATCAGGGTTTATTGGCGATTCTAGTATCTTAAAAATTTTGGAAAATCCACAAAATGCTAGCAAGTTGCGCGCGATTGATGGCCCTTCTATTTTAAGCGATTCGGATTTAAACAATTTGGTTTGCGATTTAATAGAAAAAAGCGTGCGTGTTAAGGCATACCACGTTTCTAACGACTTAAAAGAGCAAGGTTTGCGCGAGTTTTTAAACTACGGGCACACTCTTGGGCACGCGATTGAGCAAATCGAGCATTTTTCTTGGCGTCACGGAAATGCGGTTGCTGTTGGAATGGTTTTTGCAGCGCATCTTGCGCAAATATTGGGGTATCTTAATATTCAAGATGTTGAGTATCACAAAGATTTGCTTTCTTCGCTTGGTCTTCCAACGCTTTGGAATGGTGGCGGCAGCAATGACGATGCTTTTAATAAGGTTCTTGACTTAATGCATAAAGATAAAAAAGCCAGAGGCAACACCTTGCGATTTGTTGTTTTAGACGGGATTGGAAACCCGATTCACTTGGATAATCCGCCGCTGGAGGCGATTCGCGAAGCGTTTAATAAGATTCGAGGTTAGAAAATGGTAGATGTAGAAAATCAAGAAAATCAAGCAAATCAAGCAAAAGAAAATAAAGAAAACGTGATAAATATGCGTAAGGTTTTGGTAGTAAATGGCCCGAATTTGGGGCGATTAGGCGTTCGCCAGCCAGACGTTTATGGCAGCCAAGATTTTGAAACTCTGTGCGCGCTTTGCAAGAAGTGGGCTGCAGAGCTTAACTTGCAAGTAGAAGTGCGCCAGAGCGACGATGAAGCGCAGATGGTTCATTGGATGCACGAAGCTGCCGACACGCATACTCCTGTTGTTATGAATCCTGCTGCTTTTACGCACTACAGCTATGCGCTAGCGGATGCGGCTCACATGGTGTTGGACGCTGGAGTGCCGCTAATGGAGGTGCATATTTCTAATCCTTCTGCGCGTGACTCTTTCCGCAAAATAAGCGTGATTAGCCCTGTTGCAACTGGTACGATTACTGGCATGGGTCTATATGGCTACAAGCTTGCGATTGAGGCTGTTGCACACTTAATATAACTTTTTGATTTGCTTTTAATACAACACTCGAGTCGAGGCTAAAAGATACTATGGAGTTCCATGGTTAGAAGAAAACATGGTAACTCTCAGGAGCATATTACAAAGCATATTTTTGTTACTGGTGGCGTTGTTTCGTCCCTCGGAAAAGGTCTTACTGCATCGTCTTTAGGCAGGCTTTTGCGTAGCCGCGGTCTTCACGTTTTGCAACAAAAACTTGATCCTTACATCAATGTTGACCCAGGTACAATGAACCCATTCCAACATGGTGAGGTTTACGTTACAGAAGATGGCGCAGAAACAGATCTTGACATTGGTCACTACGAGCGATTCCTCGATGTTTTTCTTAGCCAAAAAGCTAATGTTACAACTGGCCAGATTTATCAATCCGTGCTTAGAAAAGAGCGCGCTGGCGAGTATTTGGGTCAGTGCGTGCAGGTTATTCCACACATTACTGGCGAAATTAAATCGCGTATGCGTGCGCAGGCTAGCGACGATGTAGACGTAATCATTACGGAAATCGGCGGTACTGTTGGAGACATTGAGTCTCAGCCATTTTTGGAGGCAGCTCGCGAGGTTCGTCGCGATTTAGGCCCAGAAAACTGCATGTTTGTACACGTTTCGCTTGTTCCATACATTGCAGCCGCGCACGAATTGAAAACTAAGCCAACTCAGCATTCTGTGATGATGCTTAGGTCTCTTGGCATTTCTCCAGACGCGCTTGTTTTGCGTTCGGATCGTCCTCTTAATCAGGGCATTAAAGACAAGATTTCGCTTATGTGCGATGTTGATGCCGAAGGTGTTGTAAATTGCGTGGATGCTCCAAGCATTTACGATGTTCCAAAGATTTTGTTTAACGAGGGCTTGGACGCTTATGTTGTGCGCGAACTTGAGCTTCCATTCCATGATGTTGATTGGAACGAGTGGGAAGATTTGCTTGAGCGCGTACATCATCCAAAGCATGAGCTAAACATTGCAATTGTTGGCAAGTATATTGATTTGCCAGATGCATATCTTTCCGTTACGGAGGCCATTAAGGCTGGCGGTTTTGCAAACTGGGCTAAGGTAAACGTGCGTTGGGTTGCTGCCGATAAGTGCGAAACTCAAGAAGGTGCTGCTGCAGCTCTGGACCAAATGGACGGCATGGTTATTCCAGGCGGATTTGGTATTCGCGGCATTGAAGGCAAGATTGGCGCGCTCCGTTACGCTCGCGAACATGGCCTGCCAACTCTTGGTCTTTGCCTTGGCTTGCAATCTATGGTTATTGAGTACGCTCGTCACGTGCTTGGACTTGAAGATGCAAATTCCACAGAGTTCGAAAAGGATTGTGGAGATCCAGTAATCGCAACTATGGAAGAGCAAAAAGATATTGTGGCTGGCAAGGGAGATATGGGTCACACAATGCGACTCGGCTCTTACCCTGCAACGCTTGAAGAAGGCTCTATCGTTGCTGAGCTTTACGGCTCTACGCATGTTACTGAGCGTCATCGTCACCGTTACGAAGTGAACGTGGCTTATAAGGATCGCTTGCGCGAAGCCGGTTTGCGTATTAGTGGCCAAAGCCCAGATGGTAATTTGACTGAGTTTGTGGAGCTTCCTAAGAGTGTTCATCCATTCTATGTGGCAACTCAGGCTCATCCAGAGTTTAAGTCTCGCCCAACTAAGCCTCATCCTTTGTTTGCTGGATTAGTGGCGGCTGCTCTTGATCATCAGGCAAATAACGCCAAGTGATTTAATCTGCTAGCAATTTGACTTAATTTATTAAGTGGTGTAAAATCGTGATTTTGGGTGCGATTTTACACCACTTTTTATTTGATTAATATTTGAATATCTTGATGCATATCTTGCAGTGTTTAACATATTCGTTACATATTCAGCATGCAAATTTACATTTTTGTAATATAACTACAGATGTAAAAGACTTGGTAAAATATCATATAAAATACGATTTAATCCAATAATTTTCTATAATAATAGTTATTTTTATGATTTATAGGCAAAATAACAGTAAATTTTACATTTAGACTTTAAGCTTGCGTTGTTTAATAAAATCCGTATGATTGAATTTTAATCAACGAAGAGGCCTCCTTATTGGCTTTGCAAAGAATCCATCTGGCAATAAATACTAGGTGGATTTTATTTATTAAGCCTGTAAGCCTGTAGCCTGTAAAGCCTGCAAAGCTTGTAATGAGACTTTTTCGTGATAATTAATTGAATCCTGCCATACCCAACGTTAGGAGAAAACATATGAAGAATAAGGCATTACTTTTTGCCGCAGCTGCGTGCTCGGTTGCTATGCTGCTCGGTGGATGCGGTTCTTCTGCCTCGAAGACCGCTCAAACAAATGGTGGTAAGGTTATTATTACCGTAAACGACTCCGAGCCTCAGAACGAGCTTGTTCCAGGAAACATTAACGAAAATGCTGGCGCTCGTCCTGCTGTATTGGTCAACTCCACGTTGGTCACTTTTGATGAAAAGGGCAACACGGTAAACGAGGATGCCGAAAGCGTAACTCCAAACGCGGATGCAACTCAGTACACTGTTAAGCTTAAAAAAGACAAGAAGTTTAGCGATGGCACCCCAATCACCGCAGAAAGCTTCACCAAGGCTTGGAGCTTTGTAGCAAACGCTAAGAATGCTCAGAAGTGCGCTTCCTTCTTCCAGACCATTAAGGGTTACGAAGACTTGCAGAAGAAGGACACTAAGGGCGACGAGCAGCTTTCTGGTTTAAAGGTTGTAGATAAGTACACCTTTACCGTTGATTTGAACCAGCCAGATTCCGTGTTTGCTATTAAGGTTGGTTACCTTGCATTCGCTCCACTTCCAGAATCCTTCTACAAGAATCCAAAGGCTTATGGCGAAAAGCCTGTTTCTTCTGGCCCATACCTGTTTAAGTCTTGGGATCACAACAAGCAGATTGAAGTTGTAAAGAACCCAGATTATGATGGCCCACGTAAGGCTCAGAATGATGGCGTTACCTTTAAGATTTACACCGATGGCACCGCTGCTTACCGCGATGTTCAGTCTGGCAATCTTGATATGACCGATAACATTCCAGATACCGAAACTAAGACCTTCCAAAAGGATAAGACTGTTACTGCTTACAACCGTCCAGGTTCCGTAATCCAGCAGTTCGGTATTCCTGCAAAATTGCCACACTTCGATGTAACCACCGAAGAAGGCCGCTTGCGTCGTCAGGCTGTTTCTATGGCAATCGACCGCGAAACCATCATCAAGAAGGTTCTTAACAGCACGGCATCTCCTGCAAACGAGTTCACTTCTCCTTTGACTCCAGGCTACAAGGCAGATCTTAAGGGTCACGAACACCTTAAGTTTAATGCCGCAAAGGCTAAGGAGCTTTGGGCAAAGGCAGATAAGATCTCTAAGTATGATGGTCCTCTTACCTTTACTTACAACGCTGATGGCAACGCTAAGTCTGTGTTTGACGCAGTTGTGAATTCGTTGAAGAACAATCTTGGCATCAATGCTGAAACCACTCCAGTTCCAACATTCCAAGAGTTCCGTAACGCATGCTCCAACCGTCAGATTAAGGGTGCATGGCGTGCAGGCTGGATGCCAGATTATCCAAGCCCAGAAAACTACTTGACTCAGGAATTTGCTTCCGTTGCTGCAGATGGAAATGGCTCCAACGAAGCTGATTACAAGAATCCTAAGTTTGATGATTTGCTTAAGAAGGCTTCTTCTTCTCAGCCAGCTGAGGCAACTAAGCTTTATCAGCAGGCTAACGAGATTCTTCTTGAGGATCTTCCATACATCCCACTGTTCTACTCGAACGCTAAGGCTGTTATGGTTCCAACCTTGAAGGGCTTTGTAATGGATTGGCAGAACATGCCACTTTACTACAAGCTCCACAAGTAAAGATCTAAGATCGAAGATCAAGTAGCTATAGTAAAAAATAAATCATAATTGAATAGCATGTAAAAACGTGCTGCTGCCTTCGAATGGCGAATAAAATTACAAAATTCTATCCGCTGTTCGAGGCAGCACTTTGTGTTTTTACTTAGGTTGGATAAATAGTATGCAATCGCACAAAAGTTGGGTATGTGCTTTGCGAATTTTTAAGTAAGTATATAAGGAGAAACCAATGGGTAAATATGTTCTGCGCCGTGTTCTGCAGATGATTCCTGTGGTTCTCGGCACAACATTGTTGGTGTACGCTTTGGTGTTTGCTTTGCCTGGAGATCCAGTTAAGGCAATGTTTGGAGATAAACCAATTAATCATGCGGTAGAAGCGCAAATTCGTGCCGAGTATAACTTGGATAAGCCATTTATTATTCAGTATTTGTTGTTCTTAAAGAATGCGCTCACTCTTGATTTTGGTCATACTTTTGCTGGCCAGCCTGTTATTGACGAGATTGGCCGCGCATTCCCAGTAACCATTAAGCTTGCGTTAATGGCATTTGCTTTTGAAGCTTTGTTCGGCGTGGCTTTTGGCATAATCTCTGGCTTAAAGAAAGGAAAGTGGTACGACAGTGTAATTCTTGTTGTATCGCTTCTTCTTATTTCTGTGCCAACATTTGTTACTGGCTTTATTGGCCAATACGTGTTTGGTGTTAAGTGGCAAATCATGCCTGTTACTGCAAGCAATGACCCAGGGTTCTACGATCTTCTTCTTCCTGCAATAGTTCTTGGGTCTGTTTCAATGGCCTATATTATTCGACTTACAAGGTCGGAAATCTCTTCGAATATTGCACTTGATTATGTTCGTACGGCTCGAGCAAAGGGCTTAAAAGAAGGCTCCGTTATTGTTCGACACATTTTGCGAAATTCACTTATTCCTGTTGTTACCTTCTTGGGTCAGGATTTGGGCGCGCTTATGGGCGGCGCTATGATTTCGGAAACAATCTTTAACATTCATGGCGTTGGCTTCCTTACCTATCAGGGAATTCTAAAGGGAGAAGGAAACCTTGTTGTTTCTATAGTTACGCTTCTTATGTTGATATTTGTAGTCAGCAATCTTCTTGTTGACATGTTGTACGCGGCTCTAGATCCGCGCATTCGCTACGCGTAAGGAGAGCAGACATTATGGAAGATAATTTGATGGAAAATAATTTGACTACAAATAACGCAAATTACAATACTCTGCCAGGCCAGGAACGATACGTTGCACCTCTTGACGATACACCTCTTCAAGAAGTTGATTCCGTAGACGAGTCCGCTCCAGCTACAAGCATGTGGGCAGACGCTTGGCGATCTTTGCGCAGAAACCCACTGTTTATTGTTTCTGCAGTTTTGATTATTGCAATTATTTTCGTTGCGCTTTTCCCAGGCGTGCTTACAAAGCACAATCCTAATTATTGTGTTTTGGAGAACTCTCTTGAGCCAGCTTCTGCAGCGCATCCATTTGGATTCGACATGCAGGGCTGCGATATTTATGCTCGAGTTGTATACGGAACCCGCACATCTCTAAGCGTTGGCTTGCTTGCAACCGCCTTAGTGGTGTTAGTTGGATCGCTAATTGGCGCTTTAGCTGGATTCTTTGGTGGATGGGTTGATGCTGTTCTTAGCCGAATCACCGATATCTTCTTAGCTTTGCCAATGCTTTTGGGTGCAATCGTAGTTTTGCAAATGTTCCGTACGTCTAAGTCGATTTGGAAAATCGTGTTTGTTATGGTTCTTTTTGGATGGGTAGGCGTTGCTCGAATCGCAAGAAGTGCCGTAATGGAATCCAAGAATCTGGAATTTAACACGGCATCCACGGCCTTAGGCTCTACGCCAATGCGAAATCTGTTCCGCCATATTATTCCAAACTCGTTGGCTCCAATCATTGTTGTAGGCACAACTTCTCTCGGTTCTTACATTGTGTTGGAAGCAACACTTAGCTTCTTGGGTATTGGTTTGCCAACTACAACCGTTAGCTGGGGTGTAGATATTTCTACTGCTAGAAATGTTCTTACTACAAATCCAGAAGTCTTGTTCTATCCGTCTATTGCGCTCGCTATTACTGTTCTCGCCTTTATTATGATGGGCGACGCTGTAAAAGATGCGTTGGATCCAAAGAGCCGCAAGGCGTAAGTTAGCGTGGAGGAATAGTGATTATGAACACAGCAATACGTAAAAATGTAGATACCTTTGCAATGCAACGCGAGCAGGGTCCTTTGCTGGAAGTCAAAAATCTTCAGGTTGACTTTACAACGGATTCTAAAAAAGCTGTACATGCTGTTAGAGATGCTAGCTTTAACGTTTACCCAGGTCAGTGGGTTGCAATCGTGGGCGAATCTGGTTCTGGAAAGTCCACTTCGGCAATGGCGGTTTTGGGTTTGCTTCCAGGAACAGGCCACGTTACGGGCGGTTCTATTAAGCTAAAAGGCCAAGAAATAAGCAATCTAAAGCCAAAAGAGTTTGCAGCTTTGCGTGGAAGCGCAATGGGATTGGTTCCGCAAGACCCTATGAGCAACTTGAACCCTGTGTGGAGAATTGGCACGCAGGTTAAAGAGGCTTTGAAGGCAAATGGAGTTGATGTTGATCACGAGAAGCGTTCCGCTTTGGCAGAAGCTTTGGCTGGAGACGCTGTAGAAGTAAAAAGCAATGATGACGAAACATTCCTTGGTTCTAAGGAATTGGGTGCATTGTTGGAAGAAGCAAAGCAGGCTTTGGCACAGGTTGGTCTTAGTGAGCAAACAAATGCCGAAAAGTTTAATGAAGCCATGGAATACTACAAAAAAGAGTGGGTTCCAGGCTCCGAAACTCGTTGGCGCGTTGCAGACGATTTAATCAAGTATGGCGTAAACGACGACAAAGCTTGGGAAATCGCCAAGAAGTATGTTGTTGGTGCAAGCGTTGAAGACCGCATTGCTGGCTTGCTGGATGAAGCTGGTTTACCAGATGCTGCAACTCGCGCACGTCAGTTCCCACATGAGTTTTCTGGAGGCATGCGTCAGCGCGCGTTAATCGCCATTGGTTTGGCTTGCCGACCAGATTTGCTGATTGCAGATGAGCCAACTTCCGCACTCGACGTTACTGTGCAAAAACGTATTCTCGACCATTTGCACACGCTTACCGATTCTCTTGGAACTTCCGTTCTGTTTATTACTCACGATTTAGGTTTGGCTGCGGCTCGCGCACAGCACGTTGTTGTTATGTATAAGGGTCGTGTTGTTGAATCTGGTCCATCTTTGGACGTTTTGCAGCACCCGCAGCATCCTTATACTAAGCGATTAGTTGCAGCTGCTCCAAGCTTGGCTTCTCAGCGAATCATCTCCGTTAAGGAGCATGGTGGCAACGCGGATAATTTGCTTGAGCATCACGTAGTGGGTGAGCAAACTCTTGAAAAGAGCGAGCATATTATTACGGTAGATCACTTAACTCGCGAGTTTAAGCTTCCGCGTAAGAAGGAGCTGTTTAAGGCTGTTGATGATGTTTCGTTCTCTATTAAGCGCGGAACAACGTTGGCAATCGTGGGCGAATCTGGTTCTGGTAAGTCTACTGTTGCAAACATGGTTTTAAGGTTGCTTAAGCCTACAAGCGGAACTGTTACCTACGAAGGCAAGAATATTGCCGACTTAAAGGGCGCGGATTTGCTTGACTTCCGCCGCCATGTGCAGCCAGTGTTCCAAAATCCTTACGGTTCGCTAGACCCAATGTATTCGATTTATCGTTCGATTGAAGAGCCTTTGCGTATTCATAAGATTGGAAGTAAAAAGAGCCGTCAGAACCGCGTGCGCGAGCTTTTGGACATGGTTCGCATGCCTGCTTCTGTTATGACTCGATTCCCGAACGAGCTTTCTGGTGGCCAGCGTCAGCGCATTGCGATTGCGCGTGCAATGGCATTGGATCCAGATGTAATCGTTTGCGATGAAGCGGTTTCTGCGCTAGACGTGCTTGTTCAAGATCAGGTTTTGCATTTGCTTAACGATTTGCAAGCGGAGCGCGGATTAAGCTACTTGTTCATCACTCACGATTTGGCTGTGGTTCGTCAGATTGCAGACGAGGTTGTTGTTATGCAACACGGAAAGCTTGTTGAGCACGCTACAACCGACGAAGTGTTTGATCATCCGCAAAAGGAGTACACTCGAGATCTTCTCGATGCAATTCCTGGTGGAAATCTGGAACTTGGATTGGACTAGTGCAAGATTTGTATTAGTGCAATAAAGGTGCAATAGATAAAGGTGCAGGAGATAAACTTCTGCACCTTTGTTTTATAGGTACTTGCGAAACTTTAGAATCTTCGCGTGTTTATATTTGCGTGTTTATATTATTAAATCATGGCTGATTTTTCTCATATTCTTGCAACGCGTCCAGATTTTGACGAGTCGGATCGCGAATGGCTTCATCATCTTGTAGCAGACTGGCAGGTTATAGCAGATTTAAGTTTTGCAGACTTGCTCTTGGTTATTCAAAATGGCAATGGCGATTACGTTGTAGCAGAACAATGCCGTCCATCTACAGCAATAACGCTTAGAACCGAAGATTTACTCGGCGTAAAGTTAGATGAATCAATGCACAAAGAGCTAGAAGCGGCAATGAGCAAAGAAACAAGCTTCCACTCTTCTGTTTTAAGAACTGTTGGTAGAGCTACTGTTTGCAACGTTTATGCTCCTGTTCGTCACAATGGCAAAACGCTTGGCTTGGTTCTTAGGGAAACAAATCTTGCAACAAGAGAATCAAACGGTAGGTACGAGACGGAAAGCATTAATGCTGGCAAAACTTTGTTCGACATGATTGCGCGCGAGCAGTTTCCGTACCACGATTCAATGCTAAATCAGCGCCACAATGCTCGAGTTGCCGATGGTTTTATTGTATTAGAAGAAAGCGGTGTTGTGCGTTACGCTTCTCCAAACGCAATCAGCTGCTTCCGCAGACTTGGTGGATTAGACACTATGCAAGGCGAGTTTTTGTGCGAATTTGGAGCGCGGCTTCTTCGCACAAACGATGTTGTTCCCGAGAGCTTGCCTTTGGTTTTAAGCGGTAAAGCAGACGTTGATTGTGAGCTAGAAGTAAACAATTCCGTTGTGTCTATGCGCTCGCTGCCGTTATATGGACCAAACGATCGAACTGGTGCGGTTGTTCTTTGCCGAGATGTTACGGAGGTTCTTAGAAGGGAAAAAGAGCTTCAAACTAAGAACGCTACTATTTCCGAGATTCATCATCGCGTTAAGAATAATCTTCAAGCTGTTTCCGCATTGCTTCGTTTGCAAGCTAGAAAAACTAAGTCTCAAGAGGTTCGTAAAGAGCTAGAAGAGGCTCAGCGGCGCGTTCAGACTATTGCTCTTGTTCACGAAGGCTTAAGTCAAACAGCGGACGAGGTTGTTGACTTTGATAAAGTGATTTCTAGTTTACTTAAAATGTCTATTGAGCTTGCTTCGCAGAATCAAAATATTACAGTTGATTTTTGTGGTAAATTTGGCAAACTTGCGGCTCAAGATGCCACGCCTCTTTCGCTTGTTTTAACCGAGCTTGTTACTAATGCGGTGGAGCATGGTTTTGAAGGCATGAGTGAGGGTCATATTAAGATTTCCGTTGGCCGCGGTGGAGACAATCTTAGTATTGTTGTAGAAGATAATGGTGGCGGAATCGAAAGCGAATCCTTGCATGGAATGGCAAAATCTTCTGGCTCTGGATTAGGCACTCAGCTAATCAATACCTTTGTTACTAACGACTTTGGAGGCACTGTTAAGTGGGAATCGCGCAGAGAGGGTGGAACTCGCGTTCTGCTAGATATTAAGCTGCGCGTGCCTGGAGTAGAGTAGTCTATCTACTTAAAATTCGGCGTTTTGATTTCTGCGCGCTCGCATTGCTCTACGCTTTAGCGAGCGCCTTTCGTCTTCACTAAGGCCGCCCCAAACGCCATAATCTTGGCTTGTTTCTAGAGCGCATCTTAAGCAATTGTCTGCAACGTTACAAGTTCGGCACACCGCTTTGGCTTCTTCAACTTGCTGACTGGATGCACTGTTGTTTCCCACTGGGAAAAATAGCTCAGGATCCTTATCTCGGCAAGCTGCTTTGGAACGCCAGTCGAATGCGCTACTCATAAGTAAATAACCTCTTTTTTAAACGCGTTTACACTTACTAATCAAAGTTGTTAGATTTTACATAAAAACTATCCGCACTCAAGGAAAGCATGAATATAACTTTTTTTCAAGACTTTTACAAAAATTTTTTAATCTTTTTGAGTGATTTAAATCATATTTTTATGTAAAACTCAAGATTTGCAGCAAATTAGCGCTTCCAGGAATAATCATTATGCATCTTCCTGGAGTTTGATAATCTTCTACGCTTAGTGTTTTTAACAAGTCGGCAGGTATTCCAAGCATAGAGTCCGTTGCACAATCGCCTGTTGGAAAGATTATTCTTACTGGCGCCTGCTCTGGTATACGTATGTGTCTTGCGTTTTGGGCGCAAAATACAACTGTTGTTTTAGAATCTTTTAACTTGCATTGTAATTCTTGCGACTTTTCATCGCTTCTAAAAGGTTCTAAAAGCAAGTCGGCATCGTCGTTAATATAAAGGTTCTTTGAATCTTGATTTTGTAGTTTAATCGCATTTTTAATTACATTTATAAGATTAGTTTTTCCGCGTTTGCTTGCGCCAATAATCGCTATGTTTCCAAGATTTGTTGGCAAAATTGCTTCGCTTAGGTTAATCCCGTCGTCTTTTAAGCCGATTAGAAGTCCAGATTCTCTATTTTCTGTGTTTTTGCAGTATCTATTAAGCGTTGAATTATTTAAGTATCTTGGAAGGGGAGCGCTAAACAATTGTTTAGGTGCTTTATAGCAATAGAATTTTCCAGCTAGCTTTATTGCCTCAATCAGTGAATTTTTATTTTGACTTTGCGAGCATTGTAACGCCACTATTCCGTCTCCCGTATTGCAGTATGCAGCTCCAGGATTATTTGGGTTTATGCTTGCGGCGGCTTGTGAGCCGAGTAGTTCGTGTGATTGCATGGCATCTCTAACTCTTAAGCAAATGTTTATAGACATATTTGCTTTCATATCTGTGTTTACTTGCCCCATTGGGTTTTGTGTACACGCTATAAGATGCATTCCTAAAGACCTTCCAACCGAAGCTATGCGTATTAGTCGATTTATGTAGTCGGGGAGCTGATTTTTAAGAGCGTGGAATTCGTCTATAACAATTACCATTGCAGGCTCGCTTGGCTTTACTTGACTAATATCGTGGCAGCCTTGATTTGCCACCAATCTTTCTCGCCTGTCTAATTCCATCTCTAATCCGCGCAATGCTCTTGCTGCGTGTTTAAGATTTAAGTCGCCAACGTTTCCAACGCTGTGTGGCAGAGTGGCAAGAGAATCGAATGTTGCCCCGCCTTTAAAATCCATAAACACAAATTGCAGTAACTTTGGTGAGTATTTAAAGGCTAGCGCCAAGCACCATGATGTTAGTAAAACAGATTTTCCAGCACCAGTTGTTCCAGCTACAAGAGCGTGAGGGCCATTTTTAACAAGATCTATGCAAAAGTATCCGTTGCTGCTTATTCCGATTGGAGCTACTAGGTTTTTATATGATTTAAAAGGGTTTTTAGAAGACACTAGCCAAGCGTATACAACGTTTTTCCAAGGAGGAACATGATTATGCATACTCTTAGAATTGCTTGCAGAGTAAATTTGATTTGCGTTGTTAATTAGCATTGCTTCTAGGTTGATTGGAACAAGAGTTCCTGGAATGCCTTGAATATGAGAAGCAACTGTTGTTTTGCCAAGTTGAATACTTTGATTCTTTTTATTTTTTACGCAATTTTTGTTGTTTTTGTTTGAGTTATATTGAACAATCTGCGGTATTAAACATGCAATATACATCATTATGCTAGGAACAACCATTGCAAGCATCATCCAGCTTTTTTGCAAAAATGCCATTATAGCAAGTGCGATATTGGCCAAAATAGGAACGACGTTTGCTGTTATTTGCATCCAAAACATTGGTTTTGAATTTAGGTTTTTAGTGTTGTTTTCATTATTTTCGTATTCCATAACGCAATAGTGCATGGCCATTACAAAATACGCAAGAAAAATTTAGCAATGTGGTTAAAGGCTAAATTGGCTTGGCTTGATTGGCTAAATCGACCGAAGGGGCTTGATTGGCTAAATCTAGTCTACTGTTCTGCTAGCGTTCCAACGCTCCCAGGCGCATGCGTTCCAGCAGATAATTGATTGAATAAGTCAATGTTTTTAGCATCGTCTAGCAAAACCGATGAGCCAACTGAATACACCCAATAATCTGGGTTTGTCCAATAAACAGTGCCCGTTACTCCGTCTTTTCCTGTTGCTTCTTTAAAAGCAAGACCCATGTTTAATAGTGTTCCAGGATTTGAGTTTTCGTCTAATATTGTAGAATCGAGTGAGGCTTTTGCAAAACCTTTTACAGTTGAAAAGTTTGTAAGTGTGCTACTTGATAAAGCTTTTTTCATTATTGCGCTAATTACCATTCGCTGTCTTGCTGCTCTTCCAAAGTCGGATTGCGGATCTGCATACCTCATTCTAGAAAATGCCAATGCAACATTTCCGTCTACGCTGTGGCATCCTGCAGTCCAATTAAGTCCGCTGTAAGCGTCGCTAACTGTGCGATCGTAGCATAAATCTATTGTTCCCAGTGAGTTTACAACGTTTCTAAGCCCTGCAAATTTTATTTCTGCAACGTGGTCTATTTTGTGACCCGTAATCTTTTCAACGGTTTTTGTTAGCGCTCTATTTCCAAGATCTTGCGCAACCGTGTTAATCTTCATTTGCTGGCCGTTTATAGAAACAAGCGAGTCTCTTGGAATGGATATTAGGGAACTATGCCCATTTACTGGCTTTGTTAAAACAAGAATCGTGTCTGTTCTAAAGCCAGTTATTTCTTTTGCTTCTTCGCCTTCTCGCTGATCCGATCCTAAAATTAGCCAAGTTGTTTCTTGAGTATCTGGAGTGTCTGTTAGCCAATTGCTGCGCTTAATCTGAGAATCTACCCAGTTCCAAGATAAAACGCCTATTGCGCCAGCAAGAATAAGAATTATTACTAAAGTTAGAGATAAATACTTTAATACGCGATGCTTTTTTCTAAAAGTAACCGCTCCAACAGCTGGATTATTTGCCATTGGTTTAACTTCATTTTGATTAGCGCTTTGGCTACTTCTTCGAGGCCTTGGCTCAAAAGATGGAGCGAGTTGAACTCTTTGATTATTGCTAGCTTTGTTTTCTTCGATTTTTGGCGTGCTATTTGCTTCGTTTTCTAGCTCACTGTTTTTGTGCGCTTTTCTAGGCGGAAAGCTTGGTAGGGAATTGGAATTTGCACTTTTATTGCGCTTGTTAGACGGAGCAAAGCTAGGTGGAATATTTTGATTTCCCAAAGCGTCTTCTGGACGTTGCTGGCTCATTTATCCTCCCTAAGCCACGCGTTTGCAATCTTGCTAGCGTCTGTTTGTATGCATTAGTTATTGCTAAAACTATCAATGGCATTATAAAGCAACGTGGTTATAAACGTTGTAACAACGTTGCTTTTGCCAAGTGTATTATTTTCCTTTTGGAACTGCGCATATTGTATTGTTTAGATACTTATCTGCAATTCCCATGTAGTGACCAGTTTCTGGGTTTCTTATTGTTCCGTCTTCTGGGTTAACAATTCCGCCGCTATTCGGGTCAATAAGCCTGCCCAAGCTATCTTTTGCTAATCCAGTTTTTGCGTCTACGCGACCAATTTTAACTGCGTTTGGATCTGCAGAGGAATTAGAGGAGTTAAGACTATTTTCACCAGAGGCTGTAGAGTTTGTAGAATCTGCAGAGTCCGCGCTAGACGAATCGGAGTTTTCTTTAGAATCGCTCTTTTTGCCATTCTTCGCGTTCTTTTTTGAAGACTTTTTACCTTTATTTGGTTTTTCGCCTAGATTTTTAGTTAATGGCTTATCTTCTTGCATTAAATCCCAAACATCTTGAGAGCTATCGTCTAAAATAACACGATTTGCATCGTAAGGATCGGTTGTAACTGGTATTGTTTGAGCGTAAATGTGCGAAGGCTTTAGATTATGAAGACTTGCAGCCAAAGCAACTAATGTTGTAGGGTTTGCAAGACCTTGACTCATATTAAGCGATTTTAGAGCTGACTTTGCAAGCTGATACAGCTGAGCTGACTGCGTTAGTAAGTTCTTAGATAGCGCTTGATGAATAAGCTGCTTAAGAAGATATTGCTGGCGAGTTGTTCGCATAATATCGCTTCCGTCGCTTGCACTATCGTGCCTCATTCTTGCGTATTGCGTCGCTTGAACACCGTCTAGGTGCTGAAGTCCGCGCTTTAGATTAACGCCAGTGTAGTAATCCCTAGTGTTAACAGGAATACACAGGGTTACTCCGCCAATCGCGTTAATCATGTCGCTTAAGCCACTAAAATCTGCAACAATAAAATCAGTTATGTTTAATCCAGTAATCTCGTTTACTGTTGCAAGCGTGCAAGATGCTGCGCTAGCTAAATCTCCGCCTTTAGCATAGCCAAGAGCAAAAATCGAGTTAAACATAACTTTACGTCTAGCAGGAATTCTGCCATTAGAAGTATCGCATGCTGCAGCCTTAACCATTGAATCTCTAGGAATTGAAACAATATTTATATAAGACCTATCTGCGCTGATTTGAACAACCATTGCAGTATCTGACTGATGGTTTTCGTCTTCGCCGCCACCTTGGAAAGATCGGTTTTTACCTTCTCGAGTATCTTGGCCAAGAACAAGAATGTTAATGGTTTTGCCAGCATTAGGGTCTATTGCTTTAGCTTGTTTGCTATCTTTTGCAATAGTGGTTATAACGCGCGAACTAATAGTTGAAGAAAAATCAAGCCATATGGCTGCGATTATTGTAGTTAAAAAGACTAGAACGGCAACAATTGCCATGCAAATGATTTTACGAGAGGTATTTAGCATCTGACTATTGAGAGTATGGTGCGGTGCGGAAGAGTCCCAATAGTTAGTTTGGTACCGACGGTCTTGATTATACCGAGAGGCTGCCATGCTTCCTTCTTTCGTAAATACACATATAAACCACCATTATAATGCATTCTATTGAGATTTTTAAACATGCATAATACACACCCCTTGCGTAAACTATTGTGTATGGATTCAATAACCGCTGAAACTAGCACCTTTGAAAACGATGCTTTACAAGTATTCTCTGCTTTAAGTAGAACAAAGCCTCGCGAGGTTGATTATTCTATTGCCTCAATAATGAGCGTTGAGCAAGATACGCGGTTTTATGAAGAAACTTTGCATGCGGTTATAAATCAAAGTGTGCTTCCTGGAACTATTGTTATAGCTGATTGCGCTAGTCGCGTTAAAAAAGAGTTAGTAAAGACTTTTAGCGTTCAAATCGAACCAACTCAATTAACTGGATTAATTTCTAATGCAGATTTTTCCAACGGCAGTCAGCTGTTTAGTAATGCGTATGACAATGCGTATAGTGGCAATAACGTTGAATCTTATAAAGAATATAAACAAATAAAAGTTGTTATTCTTCCTATTAAGTCTGCAAAATCATTTGGAGACGCTGTAGAAAAGTCTTTAAAAAAATTGCTACCGTTGCAGGGTGTTAAGTCGTTGTGGCTTTTACATGATGATTCAAAACCTGCTAACAGCAAATGTCTTGAAGCCCTAAGGGAGACTTGGCGAAACACTCCAACAGCTTGTGTTCTTGGAGCAAAGCAGGTTGATTGGCAAGGAAAGATTCTTCATAACGTTGGCATGTATGCATGGAAGCATAAAGTGCATTCGCTTAGCGTAGAAGGTGAGCCAGATCAGGAGCAGTACGATTTTAGGGGAGACGTTTATTCTGTTTCTCTTGCAGGTGCTTTAGTTTCGCTTAGCACTTGGCAAACAATGCGTGGAACGCAGCCTTGGCTTACCACTTTTGAAGAATCTAACGATTTTTGTAGGCGAGTTATTTTAAGCGGTGGGCGAGTTGTTGTTGTTCCAAAAGCCATAATCGCGCATAGAAGAGCGCGTTTTGATGGGCTTCGCACTAGGAGTGGCGAAGAGCGTGATGCCGAAAAAACTACAGTTTGCTACGGTCTTGCTTATTCGATTATGGCAAAGCAAAGATACCTGTATACAGATGTTAGCGTTATTATGTGGCCGCTTATCTGGCTTTTAAGTGTTCCAATGTCTTTAATTTGCGCGCTTCAGTCTTTGTTTGCTAAGCAGCCGTATGTTGCGTTTATGCGTCTTATGCTTCCTTGGATTGCGTTAGCTCAGCTGCCTCGCGCTGTTTTTGCAAGAAGACGAGTGTCTAGAGTTTCAAAAGTTTCGTTAAAACGACTCACTTCTCTTATAGCAAGTCGCAGCCAGATTACGCGTTGGAAAGACAAGACTGTTGCTTTTAAAACTCAAAAAAAGGGTGTTATTTTAAGTCCGCTTGCAAGAAAACACTTGCATAGAAGAGTTTTGCTTAGATGGAGTGCTGCGATTTGCGCTTCACTACTTGTTTTTGTAACCGTCATGCTTCTTTACGGAGCGCCGATTAATAAGATTCTTTCTGGGTCTTCGCTTTATTCAAGTCAGCTTCTTTCTACTGGCGCCGATTTTCCAAGTCTTTTTAAATCTGCGATTGGAGCATATATTCCAGACGATGGTTTTGCGTCTGCACTCCCACCGTCTCCGCTTCTTATGATTTGGATGCTAGCTTCCATTGTGTTTGGCGGAAATACTGTAGCTGCAATAAACGCCATATTCTTCCTTGCAGCTCCAGCCATGCTGTTGAGTTTTTGGGCGCTTGCAGGCGTGTTTACTAGATCAGACATTGTGCGAGTATGCTCAGGCCTTTGCTGGACAATGATTGCAATGTCATTTGGCGTTTTTGCTAGAGGCGATTTGCCAATGATTCTAACAATGGTATTTTTGCCAGCAGCATTTGCCTTTGCTTTCCACGCCGTGGGAATGTATGTTACAGAAGATCCTGTTGTTCCAGTTGCATCAGTGCAAAGCGCAGCTTGCGCATCTTTGTGCTTTATGGTTCCGCTTGCTGCAAGCCCTCAGCTTTTGCTGCCAATGTTTGTTATTTTTGTTGCAGCAATTATTATGGTTCGTTCGCATCGCTTTATGCTTGCGCTAATGCCTATTCCATCTATTTTGGTTCTTTTGCCAACATTGGGTAGCGTTGTGCGCTATTTTGAAACTGGAATGTGGCGTCAAATTTTTGCCAGTATGGCTTTGCCTTCTCAAAAAATAAATGGCGCTCCTAGAGTTAGCAGCTATATAGACGTTTTGCTTAGAGCGTTTAACATTGATTTGAATCATTTTTCTTCGGGGTCAATGTTTATTTTGCAACTTCGCGGAATAATCATGATTGTGTTCGCAGCCTTAGCTGTATTAATGGCTTTGTGTGCTCTTGCTCTTCCGTTTGCTTTAAGAGCTTCAAGAATGATGTGGGTTGTAATTGTTAGCGGAATGGCGCTTTCTTTGGCTGCTTGCCGTGTTGTTATTGCTTCGGATTTTGACGGTCCTATTGCTGCAAGCGTTCTTCCAGGCGTATGCTTGAGCGCGCTTGGCGTTCTTACTTGCATGTGCATGGTGGCAGGAAAAGCCGTTCGTAGGTTTGAGCCTTTAAGAAGGTCTAATTCCATTAATCAAGATAATAATCCAGACGATTACACTACGCGTGCTTCTAAGCGTGCGGCTATGAGGCGTTCTGCTAAGATAATGATGAAAAAGCTCATTCATCTTGCAAGAGGAATTTTAGCTTTTGGCATCTTCGCTGTTGCTGCTTTGCTTGGATTATTTGCAATTATTAGCGGGCCAGTAACCTCTGTTTACGCAAGCGATAATGGCCTGCCAATGGTTGTTTCGGATTACTTAAATAAAAACGAAGCTAATCGCGTTCTTGCCATTAAGGCTGTAAATAGTCGCGAACTTAATGTCTCGATTATGCGTACGTCTCGCGGTGATTTGGTTGATTTATCTCCATCTTTGCAAGTTAGAGATGTTTTATACGGGTATTCTCCTAGTACAAATACGCTTTATTATGCAGCTTCTAAGCTTCTTTCTCATGCAAGCGATGAGTCGATTGAAACCTTAAAGCAGCTTGGTATTGGCGGAATTTACATTGTTAATGATTCTAAAGCTAAAGATAATTTGGCTGCCACCAATTCAATGATTTACACAGAAGGCGCTGCAAATAAAGATGCAACCGAAAAGCTGATTGCCAATGTTAACGCTTCTGCAGGCACACAACTCGTTGTTTCATCTAATCATGGAACCTACTGTAGATTCGATTCTCTAGCAGATTCATCTGCTTCTAAAACGTCGATTTATAGCCATTCGCGCCCGCTTTCTTGGAGGCTGCCGTGGATTGTTATTTTTGTATTAGTGCTGCTATTGTATTGCCTTGTTGCTTTGCCTCGTTTTAACAGCAATAACGTAATAGAACGTGGATGATTAGGATTAGTAGGATTAGTAGTTAGAAGCTATGATTGATTAGACGGATAAATGGCAGGTAGATTAATGAAGTCAAATACGAATTCTAAAAATAGTCATCGTCATGCACAAGATGCTGCGTCAATTAGCGCTTCTGTTCGTTTTAGAAGATTCAAACTGTGGTCTTTATCTATTTTGAGTGCGGCAATACTTGTTTCTTGTGCAATTGTTGCCTCTTTCGTATGCCCGCTAAAGCAGCTAACAGATGACCCTATTTCTCCTGTTGGAAGCGTAGAAAAGCGCGTTAGCTCTACAAACTTGCAAACAGTTTGCCCTAGCAGAATAGCTTTACCAGATTCAGCAAATTATGGAGATAGCGAGTTTCAAGAATCCGAAGGTGATTTAAAGTCAATAGCCAGATATGCGTCTTTTGGTAGCGTTTATAAGTCCACTTTTAACGGCGTAAAATATGCTGGAGATTCTAAAGATTTAGTCAACAAATCTTTTAATAATCCTTCTACTTATGATTCTAGCGAAAATAGCGATGGGGCTTATTTCGCGCAAAGCGATGTAGACAAAGATGCTAAAGTTTTGGAAAGTAGTCTTTTAAACGCGCAGTCTGGCACTGGTTCCGCAGCTTCAGCTGCTTCTTGGGCCACTAGCGGAGATTTAAAGGGCGTATCTGCCACTTCTTGTGTGTCTCCTTCAATGCGTCAAAGCTTTATTATTCCAAAAATATCCGAAGGAATCTCTGTAAGATTAAATTCTGTTAATCTTTCGTCTAAGCCTACGGTTGTAAGCGTTAAAGCATGGTCAACTAATAAGTCTGGCGCTGGGCTAAATCTTTCTACAGGAAGCACCTTTACTGTTCCAGCGCACAGCGACGCATATTTTAACATTTCCGCAGCTGCTGCAAAGTCCGATGGTCTTTACATTCAAGTTTTAAGCGAACAGGCTCCAGTTTCGTCGTTCGTTAAGTTTATTCGTTCATCTGGTCTTGTTTCTAAAGGCGTGGATATTATTTCGCCAGAAGAATCCGCATCTTTAGAGCCTGTTTTGCCAGGCATTAGTGAGGGCGATCAAGCCAAAGCTTATATTTGGTCTACTAAAAGCGGAAAAGCCAACTTGTATTGGCTAGATGAGTCTGGAAAAAAGAGCATTAAAGAAGTTGATTTTAATGCAAGACAGATTCAGGTTGTTGATTTAGCAGAAGTTCCTAAGGGTGTTGGCGCCATTTTTGCGCAGAGCAACGTTCCTATTTTTGCTATGGCTTCGGTTGAAAGAAATGGTAAAGATGGCCAGAGTGATGTTGCTTTTGTTAATGCTGTTCACTCTATTACAAATAGTGCGCTTGTGTCTGCATTTTCTGCAGACGAAACATCGCTTTATATTGCAAATGGACTGGTTAGCAATGCCAATGTAACGCTTAATGCTTACGATTCTTCTGGCTTAAAAGTCGCTTCTAAGTCTATTAGTGTTAAGCCATATTCTGTTGCAACAGTTTTAGCAAAAGATGTTGATCCTAAAGCGGTTATGTTTACTATTAAATCTAAGTCTGGCGTTTCGTTTGCGTCTAGAGTTCAGTCAAAAGCAGTAAATGACGCTGGTTTTGCAGGAGTGGCGTGGATTTCTTCTAAATCGCTTGACCCTAACAGCATAAGCGTTAAAGTCCGCTCAAATCCTTCGATTGTAAAGTAGACTTAGGGCTTTTAGTCTGTTATTTATAATCCCCAATCTGGGTCGATTTCTTCTGGTCTTCTGCCATACAGTTCTGCTAAACGTTGAACTATTTCATCTCTAATCGCGTATTGAAGCTCGGCTCTGCTAGTAACGTGCGTGCATAGCGGAAGTCTGTATAAAACTATTCTTTTTGGCATTCCCTTAGAAGAAGGAAAAGCTTGAGACATTATTCTTTTGTTATTTTCCCAAAGCACTGGCTGGCTTGGAGGAACGTCTTCTACAGCAAATTGAACATCTTTTATAAGATTGGACCAAGCGCTATTAAGCCTTCTAATTTGACCCGCCACCATTGAGTCAAACATTCCACTAGCCGTCCTGTATCTAGGAAGGCGTGTGCCAAACATTGGCGCTCGCATGCCGCGTCCGTGTCGGTTTCTGTATCTTTTTTGTTCCCATATTAAGCACGTCATACACTTAACTTTATTTGTATGCTAGGGCATTTGTTTAATGCGCGTGCGCAAAACGGTGTAGTAAATATGTTAATAATATGGAATACTTGAATTGCATGGTTTGTACAGGAGGAAAGTGTTGGAGCCAAATATTCATGAGTACAATGAGCAGGGTCTTTGCGAGCGCCTTGCTTTGTGTTCGCTTATTGGTTTTGACTTAGACAACACTCTTGCATGTTCTAAAAAACCTATGACTAGCCCAATGTGCAAGGTTTTTGGAGATTTAATCAATAAAATTCCTGTTGCTTTAATTACGGGCGGAGACTTGCGATTAGTCAAAAGCCAAGTTTTAAGCGTTTTGCCTGCTGCTACGAATTTAGATAATTTTCACATTATGCCAACTAACGGAACAAGCTATTATCGCATTGTTGACGGCGAATTAAAATGCTTGTATTCGCATACTATTTCTAGCCAAGACGCAAATCGCATTATTCAGGTTATTAGCGATTGTGCTAAAAAAATGGGATTGCTAAAAAGCAATGGAGATAAAGATCTTTGGGGCAGTCAAATAGAAAATCGTGGTACTCAAATCACTTTTTCTGCACTAGGTCAGCTTGCGCCAATTGAGTGTAAAAAGAGTTGGGATCCTAGTGGCAAGCTAAAGGAAGAGTTGGCTGAACAGATTTCTAAAGATTTACCTGATTTTTCTGTGCGGGCTGGCGGCGAAACAAGCGTTGATGTTGTTTGCAAGGGCAATAATAAGGCCTATGCTCTTAAGTCTCTTTGCAAGATTTGCGGCATTTGCCTAGACTCGGTTGCTTTTGTTGGAGACCGCATGTACAAGGGCGGAAACGATTACCCAACTTCTTTAACAGGTGCGCTTGCAGTCTGCGTAAAAAATCCTAGTAATACCTTTGAATTGTGCTCTAGGCTGTTGGAAAGTCTTAAGTAAAGTCTTAAGTAAAAAGCCTTTAACCACATTGCTCTAATTTTATTGTCATTTATTTTTAGCATTGCTATTGTCTTTTTATGCTTTACAAAAATCTTAGTGCCAATAAGCAAAATCGGCTTATTTTCAACGTTTCTTGGCTAGACGTGTTTAAAACTATTCTTAATCTTGCTTTTCCAATTTGCTGCGCTGGCTGTTCAATGGCGGATTGCGTGTTGTGTAGCGAATGTAAAGCAAAGTTTAGCGAGTGGCATATGGATCCGTTTAGCGGAGTGTTTTGCAAAAATATTTATTCTTGCGCAACATACGGGTGGTCGGTAAGAAGATGCATTTTGCAATGGAAAGACCACGGAAATCAGCTTTTAGATAAGCCCTTTTCTAGCTTGCTTTTTCGCTTGATTATTAGTGTTATTGGAAGCTCTGGCAAAGTGGCCATTATTCCCGTTCCTTCGTCTTTTGCCTCCAAAAGAAGGCGTGGCAGAAGTCAAATGGATTCAATTGCTAAAAATGTTGTTAAAAGTCTTAAAGAGCATGGCATTGATGCCACTTTTGTTAAAGCAATTAAAATGACCAGCATAAAGGTTAAATCTGTTCAAGCAAGGGGGAGTAGAGCCAGATCTTTGCGCACATCTAAAGGCTTATCGGTAAATGTAAAGGGCATTAAAAGTGGATGCAAAGTGATTATTATAGATGACATTATTACTACGGGGTCTACGTTAAAAAATTGTGTTAAAGAGTTAAATAAAAGCGGTGTTGCTGTATTTGCATGTTTTGCGCTGGCTGGAGTGTGGTCTAAAGAAAGCGTTTTATACTCTTAGATTTTTAACGTTTTGAGCCGCGTTTTACGCTAATCCGCTCTGCGATTACGTGCTATTTGCTGTATGTTAATGGCAATGTTATTTCAAAATTAACTCCGCGTTTATCGTCTACAACTCTAACGTTTCCGTGATGAAGTAGCGCGGCCCATCTTGCAATCGAAAGTCCTAACCCAGTTCCGCCAGATTCAGTGCCTATTCCTTGGCTGCCTTTAACAAATCTGCGGAAAATATCTGCACGATTTTCTTTAGGTATTTGTGTTCCAAAATTAATAACATTGCAAACTAAAATATTTTTTTCGTAATTTGACTTAGCGCTTATAAGAATCTTAGTGTTGTCTGCAGAATGTTTGATTGCATTAGATATTACATTTGTAAACAATTGAGAAAGACGATTTTTGTCTCCAACAAGCATAATGTTGTTTTCAATATTAAGACTTATGCTGTGATCGTGGCCTGCATCTGCGATTTTTACTGTTTCTACAATGTTGTTAATAAAGTCTTTAAAGTCAAAGCTGGTAATAACAAGGCTTTCTGCGCCTGCTTCTACTCTAGATAAGTCAAGAAGAAAAGTGATTAAATCCGCCAATTTATGCGTTTGGTTTACAATCGCTTCCATGTTGGATGGAGTTGGGTCCACAACGCCGTCTGCAAGGTTTTCCACCATTGCTTGCAAAGCGCTAACAGGCGTTCTAAGCTCGTGGCTAACGTTTGCTATAAGATCTCGGCGCATGTTGTCTGCATGCTCAAGTTCTTCTGCCATTTCGTTAAAGGCAAGAGTGAGTTTTCCAACCTCGTCTTTTCTGTTTTCAATTTGAACGCGTACGGAATAGTCGCCATCTGCCATTGCTTCGGCAGCATCACGCATTTGTCTAAGTGGCGAAGTTAATCCTCTAGAAAATGCGTATGTTATTCCCAATGCAACCGCAAGAGTTAGCGGCATTGCAATCCAACCGCTTAATCCAACTTTTAGTAAAAACCACGCCATAACAAACGCTATAGCGGTTGCAAAAACAATAATCGCAGATAATTCGCCTTTTAATGATGTAAAAAATCCAATGGCGCTTTTAGTGTGAAGTAGTGAATCGTGATTATTCTGTTTATTTTTACTATCTTTGCCAATCAAATTATTGCTCATAATCTATTGCTCATAATCTTCTTTAGGCGGTTCAAAAGCGTAACCCACTCCATGTATTGTGCGAATCCAAGAAGATCCAATCTTGCGCCTTAAAGATTTAACGTGGGAATCAACTGTTCTTGTTCCCGAAGCGTCTGGCCAATCCCAAACTTTTTCTAAAAGTGTCTCTCTTTTTAACACTTCGTGAGGGTGATTTGCAAAAGTTGTAAGTAAAGAAAATTCGGTAGGCGTAAAATGAATCGCCTTTTCGCCAATCGTAACAAGTCTTTGCTTTGGGTCAATAACAAGGTTTCCAAACTTAAACAAATTACTGTACTGTTCTCGTTTGGCTATTAAAGTTGCGCGTTCTACTCTGCGCAAAAGTGCAGCACATCTTGCAATAAGCTCTCTAGGGGAGAATGGCTTTGTAACGTAGTCGTCTGCTCCTGCGCTTAATCCCGCCAGCTTATCTGCTTCTGCGTCTCTTGCTGTAAGCATAAGAACAGGAATAGGGCATTTAGATACTATTCTTCGAGTTGCTTCTATGCCATCCATAAGCGGCAGCATAATATCCATGATTATAAGGTCTGGTTTTAAGCTTAATGCTGCTTTAACGGCAGACACTCCGTCAGAAACAACTCTAGCTTTCCATCCTCTAGCAACAATGCGTTGTGCTATAGCGGTAGCTAAATCTGGCTCATCTTCTACAACAAGAATTGTTCGAGGAGCACTTGTTTCTGATGGAGTGTCCAACATTTTAACCTAGTTTAGATTTCTTTTAGCTTTAACTATTTAATTATTACCTTAATCTACTGGCTTAAGGAATACGGCTCCAAGTGCTGGAACAGTAATCCTTGCAGAATACGGCCTGGAATGATATTCTTCGGCGGCTGCAGTAAATGTGCCGTTGTGAATATCGGAGCCGCAATACTTAGCGTCGTCGGTAGTAAGAATCTCTTGCCACTTTCCGCCCTTAGGCAATGCCACCTGGTAGTCTTGCCAAGCTTGACCCGAGAAGTTAACAACAACAACGATTTCTTCGCCATTATCGCCAATTCTCATGTAGCTTAAGGTGTTGTGATCGGAATCGTCGCTAGTAAGCCACTGGAATCCATCTGGCGTAAAGTCTTGGCTCCAGAATGCTCGAGAGCTCTTATACAAAGCGTTAAGATCTGCAACCAGCTTTTGTACACCTTGATGGAATGGCCATTGAAGCTCGTGCCAATTAAGCGAATTGTTGAAGTTCCACTCGCAAGACTGGCCGATTTCTCCGCCCATAAACAGAAGATTCTTGCCTGGGTGAGACCACTGATATGCCAAGAGAGCTCGAAGGCCAGCAAATTGTTGCCACTCGTCTCCAGGCATCTTTCCAAGAAGAGAACCCTTGCCGTACACAACTTCGTCGTGGCTTAGAGGCAACACGTAATGCTCGGAATACGCGTAAACCATAGAGAATGTGATTTCGTTGTGATGCCAACGACGATTAATTGGCTCTTCTTTAAGGTATTGCAACGTGTCGTGCATCCAGCCCATGTTCCACTTTAAGCCAAAGCCTAAGCCACCCATGTCTGTAGGAGCAGTAACGCCTTGGTATGCAGTGGACTCTTCTGCAATCATCATAATTCCAGGATTATTCTTGTATGCAGTAGCGTTTGCTTCCTTAATAAAGTCAATAGCTTCAAGGTTTTCGCGTCCGCCATACATGTTTGGACGCCATTGGCCAGCTTCACGGCTGTAATCCAGGTAGAGCATAGAAGAAACAGCATCTACTCGCAAAGCGTCAACGTGATATTCGCTAAGCCAGAAGCACGCGTTAGCAACCAAGAAGTTGCGAACCTCGTGTCTGCCAAAGTTAAATATGTACGTTCCCCAATCTGGGTGCTCTCCGCGGAGTGGATCTGGGTCTTCGTAAAGTGCAGTGCCGTCAAATCTACCCAAAGCAAAGTCATCCTTAGGGAAGTGTGCTGGAACCCAATCCATAATCACACCAATGCCAGCCTTGTGTAGCTTGTTTACCAAGTACTTAAAGTCATCTGGGCTTCCAAGCCTGGAATCAACAGCATAATAACCAGTAACCTGATATCCCCAAGATCCCGAGAATGGGTATTGGGTAAGAGGCATAAACTCAACGTGAGTAAAGCCTTCTTGCTGAACGTAATCAACCAAGTGATCTGCAAGCTCGCGATAATTCTCGTAATCACGATTCCAGCTATTTGCCTGAACTTCGTAGATGCTAACAGGGCCATCATGTGCATTAGTCTTTGCGCGCTGCTCAAGCCATTCACTATCGTGCCACTTAAAGTCGGAGTCAACAACAACAGAGCCTGTGTTAGGTGGGACTTCGTGAGAGCGCTCCATTGGATCCGCCTTCATAATCCAGTTTCCAGCTTGAGTCATAATCTCAAACTTGTAAACCTCACCTGCGCCTACTCCTGGAATGAAAAGCTCCCAAATTCCGCTAGAGCCAAGGGATCGCATTGCGTGGCGGCGGCCATTCCAATAGTTAAAGTTGCCAACAACTCTTACAGCGCGAGCGTTTGGAGCCCACACAGTAAAGGATGTTCCAGTAACCTTTTTAACCATCTTTCCTGTTTCTGGGCTTACAATACCCCAAGAATCAGTGATGCTTTTAACATGAGCGCCTAACGCTTCCCAAAGTCTTTCGTGCCTACCTTCACCGAACAAATACATGTCCATGTCGCCAATTTGCGGCAGGTAACGATATGGGTCATCGTCTACAGACTCGGTTCCGTCTACTTCTACGGTACGAATGCGGTAGCTAGGAACAGACCATTCCTTGCTTTTAGCATGCTTAGTTGCAGGAATAGTGGCAACAAAAATGCCATTGTATTCGTGCTGAGCTTCGTATTCGCCGCTCTTAGTGAGAATGGTTACCTTCTTGGCCATTGGTCGCAAAACGCGAACCGTGGCAGTACCAGCGCCTTTGCCAGTTCCGAGATGTCCACCAAGGACCTCGTGTGGATTGTAGTATTCTGCGTTGCTCACCGCAGCAAGCACGTCTTGACGAACGGCAACTGCGATTGCATCTTCATTGATGTTAGATACTGTACTCATGTTGTCTATCATACAACATTATTTGCGTATGTCTTGTGTGTTTTGAGCAAAGTTTTACTAATAAGTCAAAAAAATAATTTAATAGTGCTCAAGTCTTTGCCTTATGGGAGACTGAAATGAGTTTTTCTGTGCATACGGAGGGTTCTGTGGGTTATCAAGTCGGCGATATGGTCGTCTATCCTCGTCATGGTGCGGCTAGAGTCGAGGAAATTAGTGAACGTACTGTTAAGGGTGTTACTAGGCAGTATTTGCGCTTAGTTGTATTGTCTTCAGATGGTTTAGAGATTAACGTTCCAGTAGATAATGTTAAAAAGGTTGGCGTTCGAGACATTGTTGGCGCCAAAGAAGTTGCTAAAGTTTTTGAGATTCTACGCACTCCAATCATCGAAAAAGAGATGAATTGGTCTAGAAGATACAAGCTTAATGTGGAAAAAATTGCCACGGGCGATGTTAATAAGATTGCGGAAGTTGTTCGCGATTTGTCGCAGCGAGATGTTGACGAACATGGGCTTTCTGCAGGAGAAAAGCGTATGCTTGCTCGCGCTCGCAGCATTCTTATATCGGAGATTGCGCTTTCGGAAAAGATTGACGAGACTCAGGCGGAGCGTTTGCTTAACGTGAATCTTGGTTACGCCAATCCTTTGCCAGGAGACGAAGAGCATCACACTCAAGCTCCAGAAGAAGCTGCTGCAGACACTCTTAGATTGCTTGCGGAAAAGTCTAAAAAAGCTAAGAAGAAGTAAGTTTATTTTTATTAGCTTAAATTTTATTAGCTTAAATTTGCTACGTAGGAGCGCATTGTGTGCAAACCGCCGAAAGTGATTTCGATTGTAGGACCAACAGCATCTGGCAAAACGAGTCTTGGTATTGCGATTGCAAAGAAATTTGCTGAACGTGGTGTAAAAGCGGAAATTATTAACGCAGACGCATATCAAATGTACCGTTATATGGATATTGGTACAGCAAAAGCCACTAAAGAAGAGCAAAGCGAGATTAAGCACCATTTAATAGACATTATTGATCCTCAAGAATCTATGAGCGTTGCAAAGTTTCAAACGCTTGCGCGCCAATGCATACGAGATTTGCAAGAAAAAGGTATTCGCCCGATTCTTGTTGGAGGATCTGGTCTATATGCTCGCGCTGCTGTAGATGATATAACTTTTCCTGGCACAAATCCTGATGTTCGCAAATCTTTGGAAGAACGCGAAAAATCGCAAGGAGCAATGGCGCTTTTTGAAGAATTACAAAGGCTAGATCCAGTGGCTGCTAAAAATATGGATCCAAGAAATTCGCGCCGAACAATTCGCGCGCTAGAAGTTATTGAGCTAACAGGTAAGCCGTATTCTGCAACTTTGCCAAAATACAAGTATTTGATTGATTGCGTGCAAATCGGATTGGACTTAAGTAGAGAAGATTTGGATGCACGAGTGGATCTTCGCACAAAAATGATGCGCGAGCAGGGTTTTGTAAACGAAGTTAAAGAGATTCGCTCAAAGCTTGGTGTTACTGCTATAAGGGCTTTGGGATACAAGCAAATAATGGACTATTTAGATGGGGTTTGTAGCGAAGACGAAGCATTTGCTGATATTGCTCAGAAAACTAAACGTCTTGCTAGAAAACAAATGGGTTGGTTTGGAAGAGATTCGCGTATTCATTGGATTAATGCTTTGCAGCCAGATATTGTTGATGCTGCTATGAAAATAATTGACGCGGCGGATAATGGCGATTTTAAAGATGATTTGATTGCCGAATCAACTTCCCATCATCTCGGCGTGTTAATTGACGAATAGTAATAATAGAATAAGTTTTTAGATAATTAATCTTTAGATGTTTATGCGTGAACCCTAGCTTAGGCTGGGGTTCATTGCGTATAAGGCATATTGGGAATGATATTGAGAAACGATATCGAGATACTTATTTGTATGAACATAGGAGATTTGTGTGAATAATCATCATTTGTCAAACTCTTCCAGTGAAATCTTAGAGAAGAATGATTTAAGTACTTCTGGAACTAATGCCGCTTCTTTGCAAGATGCTATTAAAGCAAGTGATGCGCATCAGCATAAGCTAACTATCACTTTGGCTTTAACGTCAATTGTGTTTTTGGCAGAAGTAATCGGATCTATTTTAACTAATTCGATTTCTTTGCTAATTGATGCTGGTCATATGCTAACGGATATTTCCGTTTTAGCTGCATCTACGGTTACTGCGATTTTAATGCGCAAAAAGCCTAATGCAAAGCGCACTTGGGGGTGGGCAAGGCTAGAAGTGATTACTGCTGCAGCTGGCGCTCTTGTGCTTCTTTTTGTAGGCGTTTATGCGATTGTGGAGTCGGGGATGCGTCTTTTTGGCGCAAGTCATAATGAAATTCACAGTGTAAGTCAGCTGCTTTTCTTTGGTATTCTAGGTCTTCTTGCAAATATTGCTTCGCTTATAATTCTTGTTTCTCAATCTAAAGACAATATGAATATGCGAGCAGCGTTCTTGGAGGTTATGAACGATGCTTTAGGCTCTGTAGCAGTAGTTGTTTCTGCATTAGTTATGATAGCTACAAATTGGAGCGGTTTCGACGCTGTAGCTGGTGGAATTATAGCAATTTTGATGATTCCACGCGCTTTGCATTTGCTTAAAAATGCTGTAAAAGTTTTGCTTGAGCAAACGCCAGAGGGCTTGGATATAGAAAAAGTTCGTGACCATCTTGAACACGTTCCGCACGTTCTTGCTGTTCACGATTTGCATGCAAGCACTGTTTCTACAGGAATGCCTATTTTTATGGCGCATGTTGTTGTTGAGCGCGATTTGACGATGGGGCAGTGTGCAGATATTTTAAGCCAGCTTCAAGATTGTTTGCGTGAGCATTTTCCAGTTTCTGTTTCGCATACAACGTTCCAGTTGGAGCCAGAGGGATATACTACTCAAAGTTCGTCGGAGCATCACGAGTAGTTTTGTTGAGTAGCTTTTGAGTAGTTTTGTATTGCAACAGTTACGCGTGTTGTAAATACATGTAAAGTAGAGTGATATTATGCCGTTAAAAGAATTAATAGACAACGCGCATAGCGATCGCGTTAAGCGCATTTGTGCAATAAGTCGCGCAAAATCGCGAGGGGATGGACGCTTTTTAGTTGAAGGCCCGCAAAGCGTTAGGGAAGCTGTAAGGTACGCGAGTAAGTCGATTTTAGACATTTATGTTTTGCAAGATGCTGTTAATAGTGGCAGTAATCGTAGTTATAGTGGTGTCACGAGTAATGGTGGCCCTATAGAAGTAATCGCTAAAATCGTTGACGAATCATTAAAAAATAATTGCTATGTTCATCCTGCAACAGCAGAAGTTATGCGCAAAATCAGCACGGATTGCCAGGGGATTGTTGCGCTTTGCGATTCTAAGGTTTTAGACGAAGAATTTAGTAAAGAATTCAATAAGATTAGTGAAGCTGATAAAGCTGGGCTAGAGAGCAGCGATGATACTAAATCTTGCAAAAACAAAAACATATTAATTGCATCATGTTGGCAAGTAAGAGACCCGGGCAACGCTGGTGCGATTATTCGCGTTGCAGACGTAGCTGGATGCAATGCTGTTGTTTTTGTTGACGATTGCGTAAGTAGATTTAACTCAAAGCTTGTTCGATCTAGTGCAGGATCGTTATTCCACTTGCCAGTAGTAAAAATGAGCGAAAACGAATGGTTTGATTGGGCAAAAAATGCAAAAATTAAAGTGATTGCTGCAGATATTTACGGCACGGAAAATAAAAAGCCAAAGTCGTTTGCGCGTGTTTTAGATTCGTTTAATAATGCGTCTAATGTCGCGTCTAATATCGCCGATAATGTTTCCTCTAATGTCGCAATATTATTTGGAAACGAAGCCAGAGGATTGCCGCAAGAAGTATTAAATAAAGTAGACGAAATATCGGTAATACCAATCTACGGAAAAGCGGAATCAATGAACTTAGCAACCAGCGCAGCAGTAATGCTAATGGGCTTGGCTATGTCTAGTCATGAGCGAAAAATGGGGATTTGAGACGTTTTTGAATGCTCTACAAAAGTACGCATACACGGATAGGAAGGGTGCTGTGGCAAAGAGTCAGCCGTTCGATGCAAAGGCAATTACAAAGGTAGTAAAAGAGGGCATTGCTTGTGTTCAAGCCGCTAAAACAATGGAAGATTTAAAAGCGGCAAAAACTAAGTATGCTGGCGCCCAGTCTGCAATGACGCTTGCTAGCAAAGCTATTGGAAGTCTTCCAGTAGAAGAAAAGAAAGAAGCTGGCAAAGTAATGTCTGCTTTGCGTGCTGATTTTGGTAGAGAGTTTGCGGCTGCGCAAGAGCGTATCAAGGCTGTTGAAGAAGCAAATATGCTTCAAAAAGAAACAGTTGATATGACTTTGCCAATAAATCGTAAGCCGCTTGGCGCTCGCCATCCGATTGCGCGTATTATCGAAGACTTTGAGGACTTTTTTGTGTCTATGGGTTGGCAGATTTCTGCAGGTCCAGAGGTGGAAACTGAGTGGTTTGACTTTGATGCATTGAACTTTGGTCCAGATCATCCTGCTCGCCAAATGCAAGACACTTTCTACGTGCAAGGAAATCAGGCGAAGGATGCTGCAGGATTTGTGGGATCCAACATGGTTTTGCGCACGCAGACTTCTTCCGATCAGGTTCGCGCGTTAATTGAGCGAGGCGTTCCTCTGTATATTGCATCCCCAGGCCGCGTGTTCCGCACGGATGAGCTTGATGCCACGCATACGCCAGTATTCCATCAGTGCGAAGCTTTGGCTGTAGATAAGCACTTGAGTATGGCAGATTTAAAGGGTGTGCTTGATCGTCTTGCTGTTGCAATGTTTGGTCCAGATGCAAAAAGCCGTTTGCGCCCAAGCTACTTCCCATTTACGGAACCTAGTGCGGAGTTGGATCTTTGGTTCCCAGATAAAAAGGGTGGCCCAGGTTGGATTGAATGGGGCGGTTGCGGAATGGTTAACCCGAACGTTCTTAAGTCTGCAGGCTTAGATCCAGATGTTTATACGGGATTTGCTTTCGGTGTTGGTTTGGAGCGCACTTTGCTGCTTCGTCACGATATTAACGATATGCACGATTTGGTTGAAGGCGATAAGCGCTTCGCAGAACAGTTTGTGATGGGAGAGTAACTCATGCCAATGGTAGATATTGACTGGCTTAAAGATCATGTTGAAGTGCCAGAAGACTTGACTTATACTCAGCTTGCTAAAGATTTAGTACGCGTTGGCTTGGAAGAAGAAGAGATTCATGATTCTCAAGTTACAGGTCCTATTGTTGTAGGCTACGTTGTTGATGCTACTCCAGAGCCACAAAAAAATGGCAAGGTTATTAACTGGTGCCATGTTGACGTTGGAGATAAATACAACGAGGTAGACGAAAATGGCAATAAGGTTCCTCGTGGTATTATTTGCGGCGCTCCAAATATGGCTGCTGGAGAAAAGGTTGTTGTAACTCTTCCTGGCGCAGTTTTGCCTGGCGATTTTAAGATTGAGCCTCGCAAAACTTACGGCCACATTTCTAACGGAATGTGCGCTTCTGAGCGCGAGCTTGGGTTGGGAGATAGTCACGATGGCATTATTTTGCTACGCGAATATGGATTCTCTAAAGCAGAATACGAGGCATTAAAGCCTGGAGATGACGCAATGTCGCTTCTTCACTTAAACAAGCCTTTGCTAGAGATTAACATCACTCCTGATCGCGGTTACGCGTTCTCTTACAGGGGTGTTGCGCGCGAATATCACCATTCAACTGGTGCTGCATACATGGATCCTGTAGTGGAACTTAACAATAAGGTCAGCCAGGTTTCTGTTGAAAACGCGTCTACAGATATTGAAGTTAGCATTGAAGATACAAACCCTATTCATGGCGTTGTTGGATGCGATCGATACTACGCGCGTGTAGTGCGCAACTTTAATCCACAATCCGCAAGCCCTAATTGGATGCGTAGGCGTTTGACTCGCGCTGGAATGCGTGGAATATCTCTTGCAGTAGACGTTACAAATTATGTAATGCTCGACTTAGGTCAGCCTCTTCACGCCTATGATTTAGACAAGATTGAAGGTCCTATTGTTGTTCGCCGCGCTAAAGCTGGAGAGCATTTAACAACTTTAGATGGCAAAGATAGAGAGCTTAACGTTGAAGACTTGCTTATTTGCGATTCTCCAAAGGGAAATCACGGTTCTCGTGTTCTTGGCCTTGCTGGTGTAATGGGCGGAATGTATGGAGAAGTGACGAGCGAAACAAAGAATATTCTTGTTGAAGCTGCACACTTCGATCCCGTTTCTATTGCGCGTACAGCTCGTAGACACAAGCTTCCAACCGAGGCATCTCGCCGCTTTGAGCGCGGAGTAGATACTCAACTTCAGCCTGCAGCTGCGCAAATGGCTGTTACAATGCTTAGCGAGTTTGGTTCTGGAGAGCCTTCTAATACGCCTACAGACGTAAATAATACGGTTGATAGAAACGTTATTGTGTTTAAGGCTAGCGAAGTAGAACGTGTTTCTGGTTTAAGCATTGATTTAAACCGCATTAGCGATATTCTTACGGATATTGGTTGCTCGGTTGCTGGCGGCGGAAATGGTTCTTTCTCTGTTTTGCCTCCAACTTGGCGTCCAGACTTAAATGAGCCATGCGATTTGGTTGAAGAAATTGCGCGCTTGGTTGGCTACGATGAGATTCCTGTTAAGGTTCCAGCTGTTCCTGTTACTGGCAAAACTGGTTTAACGCAGGAGCAAGCAACTCGTAGAGCTATTGCTTACGAGCTTGCAGAAATGGGCTTGGTTGAATCTTTGAGCTACCCGTTTGTTGGTGAGGAAGATTTTAAAGCTTTCCGCCAGGACGTTGATTCGATTTCTAAAGTCAGTGTAAAAATCGCAAATCCTTTGGCTGGCGATCGCCCTTGGCTTCGTAGGAATGTTCTTACCACTTTGGCTGGAACGGTTCGCAGGAATATTCGCCGCGGCTTGAGCAATGTTTCGCTTTATGAGCTTGGCCACGTGTATTTTGCAGATCCTAATGCTCCTGCAATTCCTGCTTTGCCTGGCTCGGTTCGTCCTACGGACGCTCAGCTTGCAGCTTTGGATGCGGGTTTGCCTAAGCAGCCTTTGCATGTTGCGGCGCTTTTTACTGGTAAAGCAGAAGAAACTGGCTGGCTTGGTGCGCATCGAGACGTTGATTACAGCGATGCTCTAGAAGCTGTTCAGCGTTTAGGAAAGCGCATTGGCGTTGATTTTAAGATTCGTCAGCTTAGTGCAAACAATGCTCCAGCATCTTGGCATCCAGGACGTACTGCCAAAGTGTTTGTTGCTGTTGATGGCGGCGACGATGTGGAAATTGGCATTGTTGGCGAGCTTCACCCTAGCGTTAATGAGAACTTGGATTTGCCAAAGCATTCTGCAGCATTCGAGCTTGATTTGAGTGCATTGTTTGATGCAATGCAAGTTAAGCCTGTTCAAGCAAAGCCTGTTTCTACATTCCCTCCAGTTAAGCAGGACTTTGCGTTTGTTGCTCCTTCTTCTTTGACTGCTGGCGATTTAGAGAAAGCTATTGTTAAGGCTTCTGGCGATTTGCTTGAGTCGATTGAGCTGTTTGATGTTTATGAAGGCGAGCAGCTTTCAGATGGTTTGCGCTCTCTTGCTTATTCTGTAACGTTTAGAGCTGCAGACCGTACGCTTTCTGGAGAAGAAATGGAAGCGGTTCGAGATGCAATTACAAAAGCTGCTAAAGATTTGCATGCAACTTTGCGCGTGTAAAATCGTGAATTAGCTTTTAATTAATGCGGCTGAATAACTATTCTTTAGTTGTTTGGCCGCATTTTTTATTGTGATTTTATTGTGATTTTACTGTGATTTTTATTCAGTATATTCGTTATATCCAATATGCAAATATTAATAAAGATCAATAAATATTAGTAAATATTGGCCAATCTTGGTAAATATACGGAAAGTTATGCATATATACATGTATATTAGATTGGAATAGTTTTTTTAGAAAGGTTTGTCAGCTATGGTTCATGCAAAGAAGAATTTTGGGAATTTTGATGATAATGACTCTGCTGGCAAACAGCGTCCTGCAACTAAGGCTGCGCGATTAAACGCGATTGAGCAGGCGCTTTTAAGCGAGGTTATTACTTCTCAATCGCAGCTTGCTTCTGTTTTGGCTCGTAATGGTTTTGATGTTACTCAAGCAACTCTAAGTCGCGATTTAGACGAGATAAATGCTGTTAAAATTCGTCTTACAGATGGCAGAATTGCGTACGTCTTGGGAGATGGCACTGGCAACCGTCACGCAATGGACACAGTTAGGATTGATCAGCAAGTTGCAAGAACTCTTTCTGGTCTTATTACAGAAGTTGGATTTGCTAATAATATTGTTGTGATTCACACTCCTTCGGGCGCTGCTCAATATGTTGCGAGTGTTATTGATAGGCAGCCATTAAAGGGAATTTTAGGTTCGGTTGCTGGCGATGATACCGTGCTTATGGTTTGTGTTTCTAACGAAGAAGCGGAAAATCGTGCAAATTGGATGCTTTCTGTTGCGTCAAGGTAGTGGAAAATCTGCAGCAAAATGGCGTGCAAAGCTTAAAATATCTGCCATTTGATATCTGCAATTTAATATCTGCCATTTTGTAATACGCATATTCGATTAGGGTGAATTTTATGATTACGATTACAACTTCAAACTTAAACGGTATTCGCGCCGCCGAACGCAAGGGAATGCTTGATTGGGTGCAAAATCACGCGCCAGATGTGTGGTGTATGCAAGAGGTTCGTGCTCCGCAAGATGCGATTGATCCGATTATGAGTAAAATTGAGGATTTATATGCATCTAAAAGTGGCGAATCGCAGCAGAATAATGGGCCATTTTGCGTTACAAACCAAATTTGCAAGGTTAAAGGTCGTGCTGGAGTGGCGCTTGTAACGTCTTTGCCAGTTATAAATCAGCGTTATGGTTTGCCTGGTTTAACCGAAGACGTGGATTCTGGGCGCTGGGTAGAAACCGATGTTCATACGCCTTTGGGGTATGATATTACGGTTGCGTGCGTGTATGTTCACGCTGGAAATGTTGACGATCCGCAGAAAATGCATCAAAAATTCCGCTTTCTAGATACTATGCTTACGCGATTGGGCGAGCTTAGAGATATTGCTGCAAGTGGCGGAAATCAGGCGATTTTGTGTGGCGATTTTAATATTGCGCACACGCTTCTTGACATTAAAAACGCTAAGGCGAATGAAAAAAGTGCTGGATTTTTGCCAGAAGAGCGCGCGTATATAGATCGCTGGATTAACGAATACGAGTTTGTAGACGTTATGCGAATGCTTGCTGGCAATATTCAAGGGCCATACACGTGGTGGAGTCAGCGCGGCAAGGCTTTTGATAACAATGTTGGATGGCGTTTAGACTACCAATTTGCAACTCCAGAGCTTGCAGAAACTGCTTGCGGATTTGTGATTGACCGCGCGCCAAGCTACGATTCGCGTTGGTCTGATCACGCTGCGCTAAGCATAAGATACAATGTGTGATTTTGCTTTGCTTGTGGTAGTCTGGTGAAGTTGAGTAAAAGTGGCGTTGGCCATTAGAAAAGAGGAATCATGGGATGGTTTAAGTCAAAGCGCAAGTCTAAAGATGCAGATAAAAATGCTGAAAATCTTGCGGATTTGCAATCCCAAAATTCAGCCTTAAACGAGCTTGTTGAAGGTGGATATAACGCAGATACTTATTTAGGCCGAGGAAACCTTAGAGGCCCGTGGGATATTGCAGACGAAAAAGTTCCTGATTTAAGTGCGTATATTGATTTTGGTGCTATTCGCATTCCGTATTTGCAGGGAATGGAGCTGCGTGTAAAAAAGCAGCGTGAATCCGGGCAAGTTCTTGGCGTAACTGTTACGTATAAGTCTTCTAGCGTTGAAGTTGAGGCGTTTGCAGCTCCTAAAACAGAAGGAATCTGGAGCGAAGTTCGCGCGGATTTGCTTAAGGGAAATTCTAATGCCAGGGAAGTGAATGGCGTTTTTGGCAAAGAGCTTATACTGCCAGTTAAAGTTGAAGATAAAACTGTGGATACGCGAATTGTTGGAGTAGACGGTACGCGTTGGATGCTTCGCGGAGTATTTTCTGGTGTAGCTGCTGCAGATTCTGCTGGAAACGCTGCTGCTGGAAACGCTGCTGCAGATGCAAAAAAGGCTAGCGATGAAACCGTTTTGCTTAACAAGTGGTTTAGCGACATTGTTGTAGATCGCGGGGGCGAACCATTAGCTCCTCGAGATATGATTCCAATGCATGACGTTTCGGTTCCTAGAGATTCTGGCGATGGCAATGGCAATGGCGATGGCGATTCTGGCGAAATTCCAGGCCGTCCAAAGGGTCCGCTTGGTGCCGATCAGCAGGTGGAAGTAAAGACTACACTAACTCGCGGCCCAATGTTCTCCGAAGTTCGTTAGTAAAATCAAATAGCAAAAGTCGTTAGCAAAAGTCATATAGTAAAGTTCGACGGTAAAGTCAGGCAGCAAAGGATATTGTCTTGGAAAAAAATGTGCGCGGCAAAAAACGCTCGGGATTAGCTTCTTTGGCTTCAATTGGATCCGAAGAAAAAGCGTTTTCCGTGATTGACTCCCTTGGCGGAGTTCGAGGAGTAATCGAATCCATGCTGCCAGGCTTGCTGTTTGTTATTTGCTTTGTTGTAACACGAAATGTGCAAACAACGGTTATTGCGTCGGCTGTTCTTGCAGTTTTGCAAGTTGTAGTGCGCCTTATTCAGCGCCAGTCAATTATGGGAGCAATTAGTGGGCTTGTTTCCGTTGGAATCTGCCTTATTTGGGTGTGGACGAGTCATCAAGCGCGCGACTACTATATGATGGGCTTTATTACAAACGCTGTGTATGGTGTGCTTCTTGCGATTTCGCTGATTGCTCGCGTGCCAGCGCTCGGGCTTGTGATTGAGTCGATTCGCAAAATGCCTACGGAAAATTTTGGCGCGTGGCTTCACGAATGGCTTGATTATAAGCCACTTAAGCGTGCGTATATGTATGTTACTGGATTGTGGATTGGCGTTTTTGCGCTGAGGCTCGTTTTGCAAGTGCCATTATATTTGACGAATCACGTTGTGTGGCTTGGCACTGTTCGATTGCTTATGGGATTGCCGTTCTGGGCGCTGGCAATTTGGGTTTCTTATTTGATTATTGCAACGCCGTTTATGCGTCTTCATCATAAAAATCGCGAAGAAAATCAGCTTAACAAAACGCAAAACTAAGGGGTAGTCTATGCAAGTGACGATGCGAATCGAGCGATATGCGGATCAAGGAAGATGCGTAGGTCATCTCGAAGGACGCGTTGTGTTCGTGCGATTTGCGCTCCCTGGTGAGCTGGTTGTTGTGCGTATGGATGAGCCGATGCGTGCAAAAGCGCACTTTTTTACTGGCGAAGTTGTAGAAGTTTTGGAGCCTAGCGCGGATCGTGTGGAGCCTCGCTGGAAGCTCGCGGGTCCCTTGTCTCAGGGCGGCGGAGTTGGAGGAGCGGATTTAATTCACGTTTCTTTGCCTGGTCAGATTCGTTGGAAGGCTTCCGTGATTGCCAATCAATTCCAACGTTTAGCACACATGGATATTGCGGAAAGCGATGTTAGTGTTGAGCGCATTCCAGGGGACGAGGAGCTTAACGGATTTAATTGGCGTACGCGCATGGAGTTGGTTGCGGATGATGAAGGGCGATTGTCTATGCGTAAGCGCGAGTCGCATGACCGCATTGCGATTGATACTATGCCGCTTGCGTCGCGCGCGGTTTTGGCTGTTGCGGATTCTTTGGACTTGTGGAATCGTTCTTTCTCGCCAAATGCGCAAATTCGTCTTGCTGTTCCAGAGCCTCGAGTTGATGGTTTAGATTTTAATGACAAGGCTGCGCTTCTTAGTGCGATTGGCGAAAATTATGCGCTTATAGTAAATGATGAGTTGGTTGCAGGCTCGGATTTATTGCGCGAGCGCGTGCGTGTTGCGGCTGCTGGCGATTCATCGCGTATGCGTACTTTTGACTACGATGTTGACGCGCGCGGTTTTTGGCAGATTCACCGCGCAGCTCCAGAGCATTTGGTGAACTACGTTTTGGGATTAGTTCGTTCTGCGCTTGGTGGGCGTAGCAAGAATACGGTTTTGTGGGATTTGTATTCTGGTTCGGGTTTGTTTACGATTCCGCTTGCGACTTTGGCTAATGTTGGCGGGGATTCTAATGGTGCTGCAGATTCAATTGGTTCTGCTGAACCAGCTCGAGTGCTTAGCATTGAGGGTGCGCCAATTGCTGTAAAGAATGCAAGGCGAAACATTGGGCGCGCAGGTCTTAGCAGGGATGTTGTTGAAGCTTTGCAAGGCGATGTTGCGCAAACGCTTGAATCGCAGGTGTTTAAGGCGAGTAAGTCATCTAAGATTGTTCGTCGATTTGCGCATCCTGATGTTGTTGTGTTAGATCCTCCGCGCGCTGGTGCTAAAGCTCAAGTTTGTAAGCAGATTGCGAAGTCTGGTGCTAGAAGCGTTGTGTATGTTGCTTGCGATCCGACTAGTCTTGCTCGCGATGTTGGCACGTTTAAGGAGCTTGGTTACAGCGTTCAGTCTTTGCGCGCGTTCGATATATATCCCAACACTCATCACGTCGAGACTGTCGTATTGATGTCAAAGGCTGATTAGGTGGGTGCAAATTTGCCTTTGTGTAGCAAGGCTTAGCGAGGTCTATCGTTAAAAGGTTTAATGCGTGGCGGCTTTAAGCTGGGTTCTTGTGGTTTTTGAGTGTGATTTTGCTGTATGAGGGAAGATATCGACGCTTTAGGGTCGAGTGCACAGGATGTTAACGTTAAAAAGTGCACACACTTAGGGGCGTTCACTTAGGGATTTAATTCCTAAAAAAATTATCGGCGTAATCGGTATTACTACCGGCTACGCCGATTTTACTTATGGAGTGGAATATCAACTGCACCTATGTAATTCCACTGTATCCATATGGTTTGTTTCTTGGTTCTTGTACCTGCTACCTTTTCAGATTTTTCAACATAAATCTTATCTACAAAGGTTCGAATGATCTCTGCATTAAGTTCTTGTATATCTGTGTATTGTCGTACTAATTTCAAGAAAGAATCTACGTTGAGACATTCCTCTTGCGCTTTAGAAATAAAGGCTTCAAGGGATTCAATCTTGCTTTTCAGTTCAGCTTGTTCCTTGTCGTAGGACTCAGACATGCTCTTAAATCGTTCATCAGAAATTTTACCGTCTAAGTTGTCTTCATAGAGATGCTGAACAATTGTGTCAAGTTTGCTAATTCTTGCTTTTGCTTGCTCGAGTTCCCTATTAGAGGACTTTAACTTTTGGGTTAGTTCTTTCTCGCTTTTCTTCATCACAAGTCCCACGAACTCTTCTTCGTGCTGTTTGGCAAATGAAGTAATAGTTCTAAGCTCGTGAAGCAGTATTGCTTCGATCTGAATATTTCTAATTTGATGTGATGAGCATTTGCCTTTTTGCTTACGATAGGTAGCACAGACAAAGTATTCTTTATCATGGCTCCAATCTTTTCCTCGAACCTGATAAAGCTTGTTACCACAATCCGCACAAAATAGCATTCCTGATAACACTGGCATTTCTCCAAGATTGGCACGCACTCGTCTACCATCTCTTATACGTTGAACTATGTCAAAAGTTTCCTGGTCAATAATTGCTTCGTGTGTGTTTTTGAAAATTAGCCAGTCTTCTTTGGGATTCAATAATGTTTTCTTGCACTTGTACGATTTCTTTCTTGTTTTGAAATTGACCGTATGCCCAAGATATTCTTGCTTTTCAAGCATATTAGAGATAGTTTTTTGATTCCAGACTCCCTTAATCTCCGATTTCGCGGAAGGAATTTTAATACCAAGAGAGAAAAAATGCTCAGAAGGTGTTGGAATATTCCTTTTGATTAGCTCATTGGCAATCTGGCTAGGCCCATACCCATTAACGCAGAGTCTAAAGATTTCACGCACTACACTGGCAGCTTCTTCATCTACAATCCAATGATTTTTATCTTCAGGATCCTTAAGATATCCGTAAGGAGGATTGATGCAGAGCGGCTTCCCACTTTGTCCTTTTGCTTTAAACACAGCTTTTATTTTTCTGCTTGTGTCTTTAGCATAAAACTCATTGAAGATGTTGATGAAAGGTGTCATGTCGTTGTCTGACTGATTATTGCTATCTACGCCGTTATTTATTGCAATAAAGCGAATATCAGCGTTAGGGAATACCATCTCTGTATACATACCAACTTGCAGATAATCTCTACCCAAGCGTGACATGTCCTTGACGATAATGGTTCCAATCTTTCCTTCGTCAATGAGAGCAGTTAATTTAAGCCAATCAGGTCGCTGGAAATTAGTACCCGAGTAGCCATCGTCTACAAAGAACATAAGATTGTTGAAATGATTGTCCTCGGCATACTTTTTCAGCATGCTCTTTTGATTGATGATGGAATTGCTGTCACCTTGTAATTCATCGTCTTTGGATAAACGGCAGTAAAGTGCCGTTATCTTGCCTACATTATCTAGAGTATAAGAAGGCTGTCTATTTAGTTTATTCATCTGTTTTCCTCCTTTCCGACAGCCTTCAAGCGGTCAGTATATATTCCCGTATAACTCAGAATTTATCAAGTTATTTAGCTTCTATTACATGGTTTAAATTGCTTAAAATAAGGTGCTTGATTAGGTCTTTGACACCTTTCTGAGCACTCTTGCTTTCAAGAGAGTGAACCGTAAATTCAGTATTTCCGATTCTTAACACTTCGGTTTTTACCGGTGTATCCCTAATTTGTTCATCCATGCATTTTGACCTCTTTGTTTAAGAAAGTTGCAATACTTTAATTGCTTCAGGATGTACCAGTTTTCCATCCAAATACTCAAAAGAGAGGTAACCTATCTGGTCCATAAGAGAAAATATTTCGTTTAGAACCTTGATGGTTGGGTTATGGCGTTCGATAATCCAATAGTTGGAAAAATCACCAAAAGCGATAACTTTCGCTCCCTTTTGAGAAGAAGGCATGGCATTGTCAATGACCACAGGTCTGCCCATTAAGTTGCCATCAAAATCAGGTAGGATGTATGATCCGGTAGTGTCCTTTAAGGTTTGAAGATAAAGAGCAGTTTCATCATTCATAAGCCACGTGCCATTTTCTCGATACTTACTATCTAGCGAGAAGAATAAACGTTTGATGACATCTGCGGAAATCTCTTTTGCTTGCACAGCAACCTCAGCACCTGATGTATCTGATAAAATTCCTGTCGGCTTAGTTATCCCATCACCATTTATAAAAGCTTCCGACTCATTCAATGTGAACTGCTTCGTCAGTTCGCTTGTTATGAACTCTTCGATATCAAAGTCAAGGTCAGCTGCAAAATCCGTACCCAAACGAATGAGGTTAACTAGGGTATACTCCGTTACATCAATACGCTTAAAGCCATCTTTAATAGGCATATACGTCATGATGCTTGTGTCATAATCTTTCATCCATTTGGTGAACGGTGAGGCTTCATAGATGAACAATTTACTTGCTTGCGAGTGTGCTTTTACCACTGTACACAGTTTTCTAAGATTACTTTTGTTTGCAAGCTTTGCTTCGAGTTTTGCTAGAGAAGAAGTCGGCAAATCATAGGCATCCGTATAATGGTGGCGCAGTTTTCTTTCAATATTATTCGCATTACCATTTGCATTGCGCAATACGTTCCAAAACGTGCTGTGGTAGTCCTGACTTGCTAGTTTCATTTCTTTTTCAATATCTCTGTTAATCATAATCGTTAGTTCCTTTCATTACTGTTTTCTGCAATTGCTGCAGTAATTTGCTTGATTTTGCCCATTTACCCTTTTGAATTCGCTGTTTTTGCACGCAAGACCCTGCGCCCGTTCCCGAAGGGGTACTCTTTAGAGATTTGACCCCCCTAGGGGGTTAGGTTCAGAAAGTAGTATGCGAATAAATTTCTAACAGCACAGTACCTAGGCAGGTTTTCTTTCTTCAATGTTGTCAAAAAGCTGAAATCATTTCAGTATTTTGATTTGTGCATGATAGTATTTCTTCTTCATGTTCAACACAGGTTTGCGATACGAATTACGCAATCATAGGCACCACCTCCTTAAACGTGGCATGATGTGGCAGTTAAATTTCGTTATTGCCTTATAGGGTTATATGGGGATATAGGTTATTAACTGCCACTAGTTGCCACTTAAAAAATCGCTAAACTCACTTTTAAGCCTGTAGCCTTTAAGAAGCGTGGTTTTTTCTCCGCCTGTCTTGGGACGCTTTCTTACAACCTCGGCAAATTTTCTTAATTCCTGATTGAAGTTTCTGCTGTTCTCAGAAAAACAGCCGTTATCAATGCACCACTTCTTGTAGTGGTCGTATACAACTGCCGTTCGAATCTCAGAGCTCTGGTCTTTAACGAGTACATCTTCAGCAAACTGTGCCATCTTGTCACTGTCGTTGGCATAACTAAAAATGGCATCAAGAACGCTATTAGGCGGCTTAAAGCCTTCATCTCGGAGGTGGGTAAAGCCTTCAAGAAGCCAGTTTAAAATGGCACTTTGCACCTCTTTTTTAGAAAACTCCGCCTTTAAGGTTTTATCCTGTTCCCACGCTTCAAAATGCCTGTTAAAGGGAATAATCTGCATGCGGTCGCTACTAAACACTGTCATATCGCTGATGACGGGCAGATAATTGGTGTTCACGTACAGTTTGAACTGTGGTTTAAAGTCAAAACTGTTCTCATGCAGGAATCGAGCGTTTAAGGTATCACTTCCCGTCATGTATTTAACTTGGGCTGAATTAAGGAATAGTCCTCGGCTCGGCTCAGATATATTGGCAAAGCGAACACCGGCAAGGCGTGCTACATCCTCGGTCGGCTGTGAGCTATTAGGGTTCTTCTTTAGAGCAATGGTTTCCGCGCGTACCGCTTTTCCGTAATCGCCCATCACAGACAGAACGCTTTCCATGAGTGTGCCTTTACCGTTTCTTGTGCTTTCTCCAAAAAGAAAGAACATGCACTCATAGCGTGTATCACCGCTTAACGCATAGCCTAATGACTTTTGAAGATACAAGGCTTTCTCACAATCTCCGCTCATAATTTCATCGACAAACTGGCGAAAACGTTCACTTCTTGCCTTCGGGTCATAAAACACAGGTGATACTTTGGTAATAAGATCTGTTGCTAAGTGCTTGCGAAATACACCGTGCTGAAGGTCTAAAGTTCCGTTTTGGCAGTTAAATAGATAAATGTTCTTATCGAACGCTTCCATCGAAATGGGGTAAACGCTTTGAGCTTCCTTGATATAAATCTCACGGTTACGACGGCTGCTCCATTTGTTCCAATACTCAACAAGCATGGAACGGGTTCTCTCGTCTTTAATGACACCAGCATAACGTATAAGAGAAAGAGCTAAATCCTTGCATAGTTCCATCGTTTTAAGCGTTCCAATATCGCAAGTCCAACGTACACCATCGAAGATGAACCACATTTTGCGCTCCGGTACATAGTGCAGAATGTTTTGGAAAATATCAGCAAACAATCTGCCATTACCTAAATCACCGTTGCGATATCGTATATTTTCATCAGGCTTTAGTTCCTGTAATTTAGATAAGAGATCATCAAAGTCTTCCTCAGCACTTGCATTATGGAAAGGCTCATAGAAGGTATGACATTTAGAAACAGCTTTCTGAATGGTTGTGTTGCCATAAGTATCCGCGCCACGGTGTTCATCCCACTTAGGACGGAATAAAGCAGACTTACGAAAAAGTCGGTCTATTTGCTCCTTGTTACCGCCACAGTAAAAGGCAAGAATAGACACAAGCGCGGCATCTGCTTCGCTATGAGAAGGGTAAGCCGAAATGTCACCATGCCAAAGTGCTGTAAATTTAGCTCCATTTATGGCGTTGCCAGCTTTTTCAATAACAGATGTATCGCTTAAATATGACCTTGTACACGCGTTATTTTCTTTTTCATGAGTGTTTATGTTTCGCTTCATGTACGTGTCTAAAAGCCACATGATGGCTTCATCGTCTTCTAAAAGCTCGCCTTCCTGATACACGTCGCCCGTAACTGTTAGATAGCGATTCGTAGCTAGAGCGCTGTAAACCTCAATATCCCCATGCTTGATGTAATAAGACTTTTTATCGTATGCGCCGTTAAACAGAAGCAAGATATGAAAGCCATGCTTACTTGGGCTGTATTCGATATAAGCGTGCTTGAAATGGGCAATAATCTCTTTTGCCCAGTCTTTAATGATGCCATTATCGATGCAGTGGTCTAAATCGATGCCTAAGAGGTTATCAACAAGCTTTATACCAATTCCGTCGTATTGGTCTTTTACTTTCATGGCATCATCAAGCGAGGTGAAATCGCTTAAGTTGTCTGTAGCTGCTTTCTTTCCCGTTATGGGGTTATAAGGCGGCTTAGTGAGCCTACCGTTTTCTTGCTGCTCGTACTTCCATGAACAAAAGATATTCTTGTTCTTTAGTGCTTTTGGCAGTTTCTCTAGATCCATATTTGATCCTCCTTTTCTAGAAGGCTTATCCCTTCTACATCACAGGCAAAAGAAAAAGCCGACTTTTTAACCTGTCTTAAAAAGTTTTTTTGGTCTTCTACTTGGTAGCCATGAAAGAGGGTGTAATCTGACGGTTTTAGAAAAAATTTTTGACAATAAAAATCTCCTAAGCATTCATTAGGCATTTGCCTTGAATGAATAGCAAAGGAGACTTTTTTAATCTGCTATATTCCGGAGTGGCTAGCTCTTTATATCGTTGATATACTCACAGAATCGTGATAATATTTAACTATTAAAATAAGGAGGGAATTATGGCTGTTAGTTATAAAAAACTATTACATCGCATGATTGAAGAAGATATTTCCAATCAGGACTTAATGAGAATGAGCAATATTTCCGCCAACATTATTACGAAACTACGCACTGGGCAATATATATCACTGGAAAAAGTGGAAGGTATCTGCACAGCTTTACACTGCACGCCCAACGATATTTTGGAATTTATAGCGGAGGATGAAAAGTAATGGCTAATAATCAAAAACTGGAACTTACGTGGCTTGGTAAGGATAAAGAAATCAAAATAGAGCCTAGGATTCTAGTTGAGGATAAAGAAAAATCAAACTGCAAAAATGATCCTAATACAGAAAACATGCTCATACATGGAGATAACCTACTCGCACTAAAAGCGTTAGAAAACAAATATGCAGGTAACCGCGATCACTTCTTCATATTTGAAGTAAGTACCGTAGATGAGAATCCGCTAATCTATCATTATACATATAAGAAAACTACAATATATTTAGCAGAAAAATAGGAGCAGTTCAATTGACTGTTCCTATTTTTAATATTCATAAAATCTAAAGTCTTTATACTCTTTAACAATGGAGTCGCCAACCAGAACAGACTATACTGACCAGCGACTACCTTAAATTTAATGTTTCAGATTTATTTTCTTATCTCTAATTTCATAAACTACATCTGCTACATTTTCGAGTAATCGTTTATCGTGGGTGATAAACACGATAGTTCCGGTGTACTCCTTCATTAGTATTTCCAAAGCCTCTAAACTTGGTATGTCAAGGAAGTTACTGGGTTCATCCATTATTAGGATGTTATATCTACCCATGAGCATTTTAGCAAGCAACAATTTTATAATTTCTCCACCGCTTAAAACAGATAAACTTTTTCCAATATCGTTCTGTTTGAACCCCATAGATGCTAGCACTGAACGAATTTCTGATATATTGTAGTCACAATCCTTCTGCATAAACTCCATAACATTCTGATTACTGTTGTACTTGTAACCATTCTGTGCAAAGTAACCTATTTTTGCCTTAGGCGAAATAGAAATTCCTTCTTCATGGTTTAAGATCATTTGGATTAAAGTTGTTTTTCCGATTCCATTACCACCAGTTAACGCCACTTTTGCTCCTAACGGAATTTGAAAAGATGCATTTTCAAACAGAGCCTTATCCCCAAATACTTTATTAATTTCTGCACCGACTATAGGGTATGGATTATGGAGCTCCAATGCTTTACTTTGCCTGAAACGAATTCTGCGAATGCCTTCCGGAGCTTCTACTTTTCCTAAGGCCGCAATCCTGTGCTCTAGGGTTTTAGCAGCATTATACATCTTTTTTTCCTTACTTCCTATTGATTTTTGATGAGCTAAACGCCCTCCGTCTTCAGTACTTTTTTTCTTTGAAGAACCTTTTGCCTTCTGTTCTATTTTACGAGCCTGTTTTCGCTTTTCCTCCGCAGCCCTTTCCAATCGGGCACGTTCCGCAATAAATTGTTCGTATTCTGCAGCTTGGCTCTTACGTTCTTCCTCTTTCTGACGAAGATAATCAGAATAGTTTCCCCAATACTCAGTGATTTTGCCATCTTTCAGTTCCCATATTTTATCTACTATTTCATCAAGAAAATAGCGGTCATGGCTAATAACTAACAGTGCACCTGTAAAATATTTTAGCTGTCCTATTAGAAAATCAATTCCTTCACGGTCTAAATGGCTCGTAGGTTCATCCGCTAAAATACCATGAACCTGTGCCGATAAGGCCTGTGCTATTTTAAGCCTTGTTTCTTCACCACCGCTCATAGTCTGTATATTTAATTGCTCAACACCTAGCTTGCCTACAAGTGCAAAATCTTTTTCCTCCTGCAGAGTTACTTCGTCCAACTGGGGAATATAGGCAAGTTCACCCAGACGATTCATTTTACATCCTGGGGGAGTTAATTCTCCTAAAAGTACCCTGAGTAAAGTGCTTTTTCCAGCACCATTTGCTCCTACTAAACCAATACGGTCATAATCATATACTTCTAATTCATTTATATCTAAAACATCGCGTCCTTTGAATTCCACACGAATGTCTTTTGCTTTTAATATTAATTCCATAACATTTCCTCCTGTCTATAATCGCATGCTTTCATTTGCTTGTATGCAGGGAAAACCCTGCGATTTTAGCAGGAAGAGTTACATGAAAATAAGATACATAAATATTCCTCCAATATTGTTTATTTTAAATCTAATTTTCTAACCTCAGTTATCATTTGGCAAACTATAGCAATGCCAATAATTAAAATACCTGATAGTAAAAACCAATGATTTACACCGATTTTATCAGCAAAGAATCCAGAAAGAATTAACCCAATTGGCATAGCAAGTGACATGATACTTCCGATCAAAGAAAATACACGTCCTAAATATTCAGGCTTAATTTTCTCCTGAAAAAGAGCTGTTTGCACACCGCTATAAAATGGCACCGAAAGCCCCATTATTGCACAGCAAACTACGAATATTACAAATCCATTTGGAGGAAGTATTCCCGAAACGGCTAAACTGGTCCCCATTATAAAAAATGAACTTGTTATTAGTAATACATGCTTTTCGAAGCCCCCTAATCTTCCTAATAATAAGCCTCCTGCTAGCATCCCAAATGCAAAGGAAATTTCCGTAATAGAAATATGCACAGGCGTTCCATTAAAGTGTTCCATGCTTATTAAAGGAAATAGTGCATTGATTGGCATATAAACAAAAGTATATAGTGTTCCTAAGAGTAATAAGGCAAACAATCCTTTGTTTTGTCTCAGAACCACAACTCCTTCTTTCATCTCCCTTATGAAATTTGGTTCTAAACTTTGCACTTGATTACCCAGCTTAGGTATACGTACAATTGCTACCGTAATAGATGCAATCACAGCACCCAATACGTCGATGGCAATAATAGCATTTAAATCCCAAACGGAGTATAAGAGTGCTGCAACTGCCGGACTAACAATATAGCTTATAGACTGCAAAGACTGACTATAGCCTGCGCATTTCGTTAGCTGTTCTTCTGGTACTAAAAGTGGTGTAACCGCATTGAGTGCTGGGGTATGAAAAGCTGTTCCAATGCTACGGATAAACAATACTATCATAATCATCCAGACAGGTAGCTCCATACAGAATGCAACAATAGCAAGCACTGCACCAGCTGCTGCGATAATTAAATCGGCACCAATCATTATCTTCTTCCTATCATGACGATCCACTAGCACACCAATGGCAGGTCCCAAAATCGCATAGGGTAAAAAACCTACTAATGAAGCCATAGACAAGACCATCGCAGATCCTGTTTTTTCTGTAAGGTAAAAAATAATCGCCATTTGCAGGATGGCACTAGTGATTAATGATACTGCTTGCCCTGCCCATATTGCATAAAATTTTCGTTTCCAATTGTTGTATTTTTCCATTTATATTATCTCCTGCATATTATTTTGCTTGAATTTCTATTTTGAATAGCATTCTAGGCAATAAAAAATGCAGGCCAAACCCCACAATGTGGCTTTTGGTCTGCATACATACAATTTGGAAACATTCATATTAAAGACATAGTTAAATAAAGGTATAGTTAAATAACCAATATCCTCACCGTAACTAATGAATGCTCAATATCGTATAAATAAGCACAACAAAAAAGCCTATCATCGGGTATAGATTCTGCTTTTTTTATTGCCAGCTTATCTTAAACGCATTGAGGCTGTCATAGTTTCGGTTCCTCCTACATCTTTGTTTATATCAATTTATAGTATAACACAACAAGATGATATGTTCAATATAAAAGTTATGGAATGAGACTCATACTTCCAATTCGATGCCAGATTTAAAGGATATGACGAAGTTTTCTTCATAGACTGTAACGCTCTGGATTATCTTCCTTAGTAGCAAGCGATTAGCTTTCACAAAATCTTCTGTTTGTAGTTTTAAAAATTCATCAGGATTTTCTAACTCAACCTCAAAATATTTCATTTTACATTCCCTCATTTCATTTATTGATAAATTGAGTTTGCAAAAAAGAGTGGACAATTTTTGTCTACTCTTAACCTTTAAAATAGTTTTTTTTTAATCGATTTGAAGTTGCCTAAATTATTACTTATTCGGTAAAATGAAGTATTGCTTTCAACAGATTTCCTTCAACTACACTTCACTTGATTCAAACAAGGTGGGTACATTTCTATTCCCACAAACTCCTTGTCAATGGAAACAAACACGTACCCACAGGGTAAATGGAAATAGAAACTGATAATTTCTAGCTATCACTTCTACTCATTCCAAAAATTTTCTCACTCTGATACTTACCCACCATAAAGCAAAAAGCCTTGCAATCAAGGCTTTCATTATCCCTTTCGTTCAAAGGTTTCTAAGCTTTTACGAGCAGAGCGACACACTCAGCGGTTCGCTATCTCCGTTCTGTCTGCGTGCTAGCACTTGTCAATCACGGACAGCTATCGCATGGGCGGAAGTAAATGCTAATCTTCGTCGTTTTACTCCTTGACTAGCAAACTTACCGCCTCAACATGCTACGTTTGTAGGTTTCACAGGAACTCCTATTGCCGAAACATATCAGGCCTTTGGTCAGGAAATTGATAGATACACTATGGATCAGGCGGTCGCAGATGGACTAACTGTTTCTATTAAGTATCATCCTCGTATTGCCAAGGTGTTACTTGATAAGACCAAAGCTAAAGAAATTGAAAATTACTATAAAAAGTGTGCCGATGATGGTGCAACGTATGATGATATTGAAGCCAGTAAACGTGCAATGAGTTCTATGGAAGTTATCCTTGGCGAGCCTTCTCGCTTGGAGAGGCTTGCTATAGATATTCATGACCATTATATTTCATCTTGTGATAGTGACCCAGATAGAATTCAGAAAGCAATGATTGTCTGCTCTAGCAGAAAAATTGCATATTCACTTCTTTTGAAATTCAAGGATAAATATCCGGAATGGTTTGAAGAAAAGAAAACTCCTGACGGAGTTACTGCAACAGATGAAGAACTTAAAGAATTAAAGCCTATGCCATTTATGGCTATGGTATCGAGTGTTGGAAGTAATGATGAAGCTGAGATGTATAACTATCTTGGTGGAGTTAAAAATGATAAACGTTGCGAAGAACTGGATGCAGCCTTTAAACAGGAAAAGTCTAATTTCCATATTGTTATCGTAGTTGATATGTGGATTACGGGATTTGATGTTCCGTCACTTACATATTTATATAACGATAAGCCTTTGAAGAAGCACTTGCTGATTCAAACTATCAGTCGTGTAAACAGAAAATATCCCGGCAAAGAATATGGTATGGTTATCGACTATATTGGCATTCGCGATAATATGCGTGAGGCCATGAAGGTTTACGGTGGTGATACATCAGTTGCTCCCACATCGGATGACGTTGAGCAGGCTACCTCTGCATTCAGGGAGGAGATTGAAATACTTAAAGCACTGTTTACAGATTATGACTTAGCTCCATTCCTTAATACGAAATGTGACCCTGTTGAAAGATATAAATTACTTTCCAAAGCGGCTGAGTATGTCTTTACATCAGCACAGGTCTTGCAGACAGAAGGAAACGGAAAAACTAATCAGGTCTCATTTAAGACATATTTCTTAAAGTCTGTTAAGAGAATGAGAAGTGCTTTTGATATTTGCCAACCTTCTGGAAATCTGGGCGAAGAAGAATCTGCGCTTGCACAGTGCTTTATGGCTATAGCAGGCTTCGTTCGTAAAATGAGTGGAACCAGCGATGTTGATGCTGAAACTATGAATCTTGTGGTATCAAAGATGGTTGAAGAGGCATTAAAATACAATAAGGTAGAAAGTGTTCTTGAAAGTGGCGAGGAAGAAGATATCTTCTCTCCTGAATACTTTGAAAAATTATCAGATGTAGAAATGCCTGCTACAAAGTTAGAATTACTTATCAAAATGCTCCGTAAGCAAATAAAGGAATATGGCAGGGTTAACCAATTAGCAGCGAAATCTTTCCAAGAAATGATTGAAAAGACTATTGATGAGTACCATGAAAGACGTAAGCACCTTACTGCTGAAGAAGCCGGGGCAACACAGGAAGCTGCCTCAGAAGATATTATTAAGGCTGCAACTGAACAAGCTTTAGTGATACTTCGTCAGATGAACGAAAATCGTGAGAGTTTCCGTAAAATAGGATTAACCTTTGAAGAAAAGGCATTCTATGATATTTTGATTGCTCTTCGTGACCAGTATAAGTTTGAATATGGCATTGACAAAGAAGTTAACGGTGTTGTGATAAACGATAAATGCAAGACACTTGCTAAAAAAGTTAAGGAAATAATAGATACCGAGTCTTCATTTGTGGACTGGCTCAACAATCAGAATGTGCGTAATCAGTTAAAATTGAAGATAAAGATTTGTTTGGTTAAGAACGGCTATCCGCCACAGTATAGTCCTGAAGTGTTCACAAAGGTGATGGAGCAGGTAGAAAATTTTGAGGAGCATTCTGAAACAACTTCAGAAAGTTAGATTATTCCTTTTCCTTATTGCTTCTATGTGAAGAACTATGATGTTTGCTGAGAATAGTGCCCTATATGGTAGAAAGAAGGATGGTGAATAACATGGGAAGTATTGTTTTAGAATTACAGAATGAAATTGTGTCATCAAATTGCGATGTTGTTAATATATTACGCAAAGCACATTTGATTGCATCAAAATTAAAGCTTGCTGATTTTGATCAATGGATTCAACACGAATTAAATGGTTATCCTGACCCAGAATCTTGCCCTGAGTATAGAAAGGTTCGTGGAAGTTTAAAAACTTTCAATCCTTATCGCGGTTGGATTCCAACCTCAATACAGGATAATGAATACGAAAAAAAGATTTGTGAAAGAAAGTTAGTAAATTCAATTTCTGAAATCATTTCTTTATGTCAGTCCTCAGGAAATGTATTAACTTTAGATTTTTCAGGCGAACAACTTGCATTGTTTGATAAAATGGCTGATTCGCTACTTCCAATGGATTATGCATTACATGTACCTACAACTGCAGTTAAAGACATTGAAGAAAAAGTCAAAAATACTATTTTAGAATGGACATTGAAATTAGAATCGGAAGGTATTGTAGGGGAAAATATGGTTTTCTCTGAGACTGAAAAAGAATCCGCAGTGAACATGCCGCAAACCGTGAATAATTATTACGGGAATACAAGTGTGATCAATTCGCCATCCGATAATGTACAGATAGTGTCTGGAAGTGAGAATACAGTTACATTTTCCTATGATAAAGTTAAGGATGTAGTTGATGCCGTTGAAAAAAGTATTAGTGAATCTGATTTATCAAAAGAGGATATAGAAACCGCAACAGAATTATTAGCTGACATCAAATTAAAAATTGAAGAAGAGAAGAAACCGCATATTTTAAAATCAGCATTGGTTGGACTAAAAGACTTTTTAATTAATACAGGTGCCAGCGTTACTGCAGTGTTAATACAAGCTCAAATACAAGGTTTGTTCTAAAAATCTCAAATACTATTTCGGTATCTGAGTATAAGAAAACGGCCACACAGAGTATCTCTACTCTTGTATGGTCGTTTTATTTCTTATGTTCCCGCTTAAAGGCTTTCAGTTGGTTTTCTTTTAATCCCTTACTGAACACTCCTTTTGCACCCACCCTGTGAAGTGGGGAATGTCAATCAACGTTGAAACTCTAACCCTGCTATCGCGCGATTAGCAAAGCTAATCGATGCGAAGCAGAGGTAGGTCTCATGTCAAGAATCTCCAAGAGAAGCGACCGAATAGGAAGCTTCGATTGGAAAGATTCGACGGCGGAGGCTCTAGTATTGATGACAAGAATAAATTAGAGTTTGTGGAGGACTGGATTGAATATAAAAGTAAAAGAAATTGAGAATAAACTAGAAAAGGAATCTGTATCTAGAGAAGTATTGTATGATCTTCAAGAATGGTTTGGAATGCCAGAAAGTACAGAAGAATATATTCAAGATTCACAGGAAAAGCTTTTTCTTGCTTGTTATATTAATGATAAACTTGTTGGGTTTATTGTGTTAAACGCAACCAGCAAGGATTGTGCAGAGATTTTTGTGATGGGTATAAAAAAGAAATTCCATAGAATGGGAGTTGGCTCGGTACTTAACAAAGCATACGAAGCTATGGCAAGGAAGATGGGTTACACATACTCACAGGTAAAAACTGTTCAGATGGGACACTACAAAGAATATGATATTACAAATCATTTTTATATCGCGATGGGATATAAAGAATTGGAATGTTTTCCAACTTTATGGGATGAGTGGAATCCGTGTCAAATATATATTAAATATCTAGGAGTGTGAGAACTCTAAGTTTATTTGCTTGAAACCTTTTAACGATAGGCAGAGATAATTGTTAAAAGGTTCATGGATATGTTTCTGCATACGAACATGTCGATAAGACATACCTAGTGTTTACTCGTTTAATGTGAAAGCTGCGGCGGAGGCTCTAGTATTGATGACAAACGAATAGAAAAAAAGAGAATTGAGGGAAAGTGTATGTTAGAAAGTAGACCTGAATTTAAAGATATAAAATCATTTGAAGAATTCAACAAATATTATTGGTATCGAGAGGAGTTATCAAAAGTTTGTAAGTCTCTTGGATTAGAATATAGAGGAACAAAAAAGGAACTGAATTATATTATAGAAGAATATTTTAAGGGAAATAAAATAAAAAAATCTTCAAGGAATAAAAATAAAAAGATAACTGATAATATAACATTAAATACTCCATTACTAGAATGTGGATTTTCATTCAATCAAAAATTTAGAGACTATTTTTCAGAGCAAACTGGAATTAAGCCATTTAAATTTAATGCGAATATGGCAGAAGCTTGGCGAAAAGTAAAAAGAAAGAACGACAAAAATTTTACAATTAAAAATATGCTTGATGTATATAATGGAGACTCTGATTACGCAAAATATGATAATACTACTAACCAATGGAACCAGTTTGTAAAAGATTTTAACTTAGATGAACGTAGTGATAAATTTTCTAATAAGATGAAAGTTGCTGCAATTCTTTGGAACGAAGTGAGAGAATCTAACCAAAGTAAAGTATATTCAAAAGAGCTTTTAAGCAAATATGCAGATAAAATAAAAGGATATTGTAAATGAGTAAATTCTACATTATATAATGTGCATTATATATCAAAAATATAAAACTAGATATGTTTCCAAATACGTACTAGTATAAAAAACCTATGATATGTTTACCAATACGAGGAAAACATTAAAAAAAGTCAATGATATGTTCGCGAAAACGAAAAAATGAACTTTTTATCCATAGTGTTGACTCCAGGCACGTCGAGACTGTCGTATTGATGTCAAAGGCTGATTAGGTGGGTGCATTTTTGCCCTTATGTAGCAAGGCTTAGCGAGGGCTATCGTTAAAAGGTTTAATGCGAAGTGGCTTTAAGCCGGGTTCTCGTGATTTTTGAGTGCAGTTTGGCTGTTTGAGGGAAGATGTCGACGCTCTAGGGTTGAGTGCACAGGATGTTAACGTTAAAAGGTGCACACACTTTGCACCCACCCTGTGAAGTGGGAAAATATAGCTCAAAAGGTAAAATGAAACCTGATTATTAGTATGTGCACGAGGAGGTGCTTAAGGAATGGATAATAAGAAGTTTATCGCAGAGACGAAAGATGTTCGTTTAACGGTGAAACGTGCTGATACCTTTGGTGTGAGCTTTGTTAACTGTGAACAAGATATATTGAGGGTTGAGGAAGCGCAAAATGTTATAAGGCTTATTCAAACTAAAAAAGTCTCAGCTTCGAATTGGGTGAGGTGGCTTACTCAGGGTATGCCTGAAATTGTTGTGAGTTTGCCACATGATGTGGAAGTTTGTGAGGTTGAATCTGATTCTAATCAAGTGCTCATCACGGATATTGAGATTGGTAAGCTTTATGTAGAAGTGAACAATGGCAAGGTAGAAGTTGTTAATTTGAAGGCGGATGATGTCTTTCTTAAATGTTATAATGGGTTGGCTTCAGCAACAAACGTAGAAGTAACTCATGTTTGTACGCTTGATACGTTAAATGGCATGAGTATTTTAGAAGGAACAATCACCAAGGATGCAAGCCTTGAAGTAGATTGTGAGAATGGTGTCACCGAGGTTTCAGATAAGAAGAAGGTAAATTGTAAAAACGATGGATTTGCGCATTACATGGTGCACTGTCTTAATGGGAAAGCTATTGCAAAGTAGCAGACATATAGATCAAAAAAGAAGCAATAAAACTTGATATAAGTTGGAATTAGAGCGTATATAGACATACCGATAAAGGAGGAAGCCGTATATGCTCTATGTAAAATTTGATGATTTCGAAGATGTTAGCGTCATGGGAAATGAGAAAGATCATGGAATGTTTATTCCGATTAAGGATGGGAATGTGTATGCTGAGTGCGAACGGTGCGGTGTAGTTGAAAGGATTACCTCACCATGCGAATTCATTGCTAGCACATTTAGGTCAAGAGTGAACTTCAATGAAGGTTATGAACTTTGCGAGAAGTGCTTGCAAGAGGTTGAGTTTGTTACTGTCGCTTTGAGAACTGGAAAATTACCTAATCGAGAATTGAAATGACTGAAAAGCAAAGCAGTGATAACCGTAGTAATACATGAAAAACTAAACGTTAAAAGGTGCACACACTTTGCACCCGGGCGGTAAATGATAATTTAGGGAGGCGTTTTATGTCAGTAATTAAAATTGAAAACCTCACTTTCTCATATTATGGATATGTAAAACCCATATTTAAAAATGTATCGTTTTCCTTTGATACAAACTGGAAAACGGGATTGATAGGAAGAAATGGAATCGGTAAATCAACTCTATTTAAGTTACTTTTAAATCAAGAAACTTATCAAGGTAAAATAAGCAAGGATGTTGAATTTATTAAATTTCCACCAAATATAAGCGATACTTCAAAATTAGGAATTGAGTTATATAAAGAACTAATATCAGATGATGAAGAATGGAAGTTATTTAGAGAACTCAGTTTGCTAAATGTAGATGAGAACCTTGTTTACAGAGAGTTTGAAACGCTTTCTAAAGGGGAACAAACAAAAATCCTTTTAGCTATTTTGTTTACAAGAGAAGATGGCTTTTTACTTATTGATGAACCAACAAACCATTTAGATATGGACGGAAGAAAAATTGTAAGTGAATATCTGAAAAGTAAAAAAGGATTTTTGCTTATATCTCATGATAGAGATTTTTTAGATGGTTGTATCAATCATGTTATTTCTATTAACAGGAATTCTATTGATGTCCAATCGGGAAATTTTACATCATGGTATGAAAACAAAGTGATGAAAGACCAATTTGAAATTAGTCAAAATGAGAGATTAAGAAAAGATATTAAACGATTAAAAGAGTCTGCAAGACAAAGTCAAATTTGGTCTGATAAAATTGAAAATACTAAAAATGGTGTAAAAGTATCAGGTGTAAAACCAGACAAAGGACATATAGGTCATCAATCAGCCAAGATGATGAAAAAATCTAAGAATTTGGAGAATAGACAAAACAAGGCAATAGAAGAAAAACAGAGTTTACTAAAAGATATCGAAATAAAGGAAAGCCTATTACTTCATCCGCTACATCATCACAAAAATCCCCTAATATCGGTTAGCAATTTATCAGCATACTATGGAGAAAGACAGATCCTAAGTAATGTAAGTTTTGAGATAAAGCAAGGCGACATAGTGGCTATATATGGGGGTAATGGTAGCGGAAAATCAACCTTGATTAAAATTTTATTAGGTATAAATCACGAGTATACAGGTGAGATAAAATTAGCAGGTAATTTAAAAATCTCGTATATTCCTCAAGACACATCTAATTTAACAGGTAGTCTAAATGAATATATTCACAAGCAAGATGTTGATGAAACATTGTGTAAAACAATTCTAAGAAAATTAGATTTTTCAAGAGAATTATTTGAAATGGATATGAAGAATTATAGTGATGGACAAAAAAAGAAAGTTTTAATTGCTGTAAGTTTCTCAAGGCCAGCTCATTTATTTGTTTGGGACGAACCACTGAATTATATAGATGTAATATCAAGAATACAGATTGAGGAAATTATAAAAGAAGCAAAACCTACACTCATATTTGTGGAACACGATAAGCGATTTGTAGAAGATATCGCTAATAAAATAATACAATTTTAAGTAAAATCCAAATTCCAGTTTGTAGTGCCTTAGACTTTTATCATCATACGACATTCCCCTTGTCAGCTTCTCTCCTGCAACGAACGTTAAGGCTCTTTTCTTGATGCATGGTTATCATCAGGGTAGTCTTGATACATGTGAGATTGTCGTATTGATGTCAAAGGTCGAGGGGAAATAGTCGCGAAAGTCCAGTAATACTGCGGTTTTCAGGCAATCGGGCAAATTCAGCATCAGGCAGGACGAACGCTTCTCGGTAACTTATCCAAGGGCAGATCAGGTCAAAAAGTGTGAGAGTTGAGTTGCCTTAATAGATGTCACTATGTTGAGTTGCCGAGTTAGATGTTGGGGTAGTTGTGGCTGTGAGATAGATATCTAATTCGGATAATAGTTTTCGGCAGGAAAGATCAGATGAAACTATAGTATATTCAAATAGGAAGGCCTATGCGATAAATTCAGGTATTTTAGGAGAAAAGGAATATATGGATATTTGGGATACAATGTATGAAAAGGTAAAGGCACAATTTCATCCGGAGGAAGTTTCTCCATTCATTTACGCACATCATGTTGTATGTGCAATAGAAGCTGAAAACGGAGAAATTTTCACGGGTTTCTGCATTGAGAGCTGCAGTGGGGTTCTTAATTTGTGCGCAGAACGCGTGGCCGCTCTTAATATGTATGTGAATAGCGGACAGACGAAGGTGAAGCGCTTTATCGCATTCCGTGACAAGGCACCTTATGGCGCGGGAAGCGGTATGCCTTGTGGAGCGTGTAGAGAGTTCTTTTATCAATTGAATGAAGAAAATGAAAAAATGGAGATTATGGAGGACTTTGAACAGCGGAAGACTGTTACATTGAAGGAGCTCCTGCCAAATTGGTGGGGCAAAGATAGATATGCTGAAGCGAAAGCAAAATGACCGTCCCGCTTGTATAGACAAATCAAGTCTCCCATACTGCCATCCCGGTTTCAAGCCTTCGCCATAATCTTATGGATCGGGCAAGGAGAATGACGAGAGTGAATATTGAGCACCATCCGTGGATTGACATGACGGATGAGGAGATGCTCAGAAGCTGTGGGCTTATACTTGAGGATCCGGAAACGAACAAAGAAGGTATCACACTTGCGGCAGTCTTACTCTTTGGTACGGATAACCGTATCATGACCGTGTTGCCTCAGCATAAGGCAGACGCTATTTTCAGAGTGTTCAATGTTGATCATTATGATGTTCTGCATATTTGGGGCGCTAACTTCTTGTATTCAAGGAGAAGTTAGAATAGATATATCTGGCTTGGCTATCGGTTTCCTATTTAGTCCCTATGAGCTTCCGATGATAGGAGTGACTGTGATATCGTTTATTGAATTGATAAATTATAAGATTAAGGCAGTGTAGACAAATTTGAATTTCTGGAGGAGAAAATGGTGGATGAATTAAGAAAAGAAATTGCAATTCAGCAGAAAAAAGGATTACCATTTATCATGGCATCGGTGATTATATGGCTTCTGATAGTACTTGTGTCAATTTTAGATATCAATATGGATATGAAAAATTTATTGGTATTTTGCTGTTCATGCCCATTATTACCGCTGGCTTGGCTCATTGGTAAACTTATAAAGGTGGATATCTTTTCAAAACAAAATCCACTTGGACAATTAGGCTTCATTTTCACCTTAAATCAAATGATTTATTTATTAATCGTTATGTGGGTGTTTAGTGCGGTTCCGGAAAAGATGATTATGGTGTATGCAATGGTCTTTGGCGCACATTTACTGCCGTATTCATGGTTGTATAAATCAAAGGGATATACAGTTGCTGCAATTTCCATTCCGATGATTTCCTTGATTTTAGGATGTGCATTAAACGGCACAACGGTTGCTGTTGTGGCATGTATTATTGAGATAGTATTTGCTTGTGTATTACATATGGAATTAAAGAAAATGGGAGATAACTACAACAAATCCCAGTTTGTAGAGCTTAGCAAGGATCAAGTTTCTATGAAATAGAAATCTAAATCTAAATACGTTATGTGTAAATAATTAAGGCGGTAGTAATACCGTCTTTTTTGATGTCTAAAAAGGTTTCAGAATTCAAGGCTAAAGTTTCAGAGTTCAAAGAAATAGCTTCATAGTTTAAGGGTAAGTTTTCGTTGTATACAACACGTGATGAAACTAGACCACTCAATTTCATGTGGGGATGTTATAAAATCCAGACTATTGAATTTTCTTTAGTCTATTCTTATGTTCAAAAATCAACCTATAGAATAGATGGAGTTATCGCCGGCATCATAGTACTTGACCGTGCTATAAAAAGCGGTAATACAAAGGCAATGCGAAGGTAACACGAACACGAAAAACATGTATGGCAGCTGAGGGATCTTATTCATATAAATTGTGTTGCAATATGCGACACAATAATTTATTATATGCGTATGGAGGTTGGTTTATATGGCAGTTACTAAGACAGCGAATGTGAATGTGAGAATACAAGAAAATATTAAGCAGCAGGCGGAGCAGATTCTGGAAACGATTGGAGTTCCTAGGGCTACGGCTATTGACATGTTTTACCGTCAAATCATTCTTAATAACGGTATTCCGTTTCCGCTTACTATTCCAAAGTCGCTTCCAGCACAAGATGATATGGACGAGAAAACGTTTAACGCGTTGATGGCTAAAGG
>NZ_KQ956805.1:63927-65664 GCF_001546455.1 Gardnerella vaginalis
GTTGATGGCTAAAGGTTATGATCAGGCGGTTCAAGGTGATAGTTATCCGATAGATGATGTTTTTGAAGATCTTGAACGAGGTCTTTAATGGATGAGTATAAGATAAAAGTCACTCGTCAGGCGAAAGAGCATCTTGCACTTATTCGAGAATATATCGCCACGGAGTTACAAGCACCGATAGTGGCTAAAAGAATGCTCGAGCTGTTGAAGTCGGAAATGATGTCTTTGCAGACGATGCCTTATCGTGTGAAGTTAATTAGTGAGCAGCCGTGGTGTGAACTTGGTTTTAGAAGAATACGCGTAAAAAATTATTACGTTTATTTTTGTGTTGATGATAGTAGAAAAGAAGTTCAAATACTCGCGGTTATCTACGTGAGAAGAGACCAGACTAAACAACTGGAAGAATTGTAATGTAACGCGCTATCAAGCCAATCTTAAACTTTTTAACGATAGCTTTTCCTATCGTTAAAAAGTGCACCCAATATCCATAGTGTGCACTCAAAAAAGTGTAGCTATACTACCCGTTCTCTCAATCCACGTCGAGAGTGTCGTATTGATGTCAAGGGCTGATTAGGTTGATTTATAAATGCGGCATGATACAATCGTATTAACAGAACCTCTCCACGCTTAATGTAGTTCTTCTACATGCGGACCACGGAGAGGGCTTTTTGTATGAAAGAGTATACGTATGACATTGAAGCCAGCTTTAACGTATGATCAACAAATTGCAAGACTTGTAAATGACCATCATTTAAAAATTTCTAACATTGAATTTGCAAAAGGAATTTTGACGAAAGTCAACTATTACAGACTTTCTGGTTATGGTGTAGGGTTGAAGAATGCTAATAACAAGGAGTATTATCAAGACACTGTTAGCATAGAACAGCTGTTTAATCTTTATTGCTTTGATAGTCAATTTAAAAATAATCTAATGCGAACTATAGAGCAAATTGAGATAGAACTTAGAACTCAGATTGTCTATTACTTATCTATCAAATACGGTCCTGAAGTATTGATGAGTGAGACTAATTTTGTTTGCAAGACAAATAAACAAGGACAATCTATTTACTCTATTCTTATAAAAAGCTTGAATAAAGAAATTGAACGACAAAAAAATAAACCTTTTGTTAAGCATCACATAGAAAAATATAATAGTCAATTTCCTATATGGGTTTCTGTGGAATTAATGTCTTTTGGGAGTTTATCTTCATTGTTTAGCATTTTAAAAACTGAAGATCAAAAAAATATATCTCGCTATTACAATACTGATCCTAAATATTTAAAAAACTGGATTTTATGTTTAGTAGAAGTAAGAAATATTTGTGCACACTATACCAGACTTTATAATATGCCTTTAAAAGAAAATCCGCGCCTTTATAAAGAGAATCTTCAATATAAAGGGAAACAAAATAAAATATTTCCTGTACTTTTAATTACTAAAAGAATGCTAAAAGCAAATGAACAGTGGTGTTCTCTTTTGAAAGACTTGAAAAATACGTTTGCTAAATATGAAAGTTCGTTTAGATTTGATTTTATGGGATTTCCTAAAAATTGGGAGGAAATCCTTTAAGTGCTGGTTTAAATTGCTATAGATTTAAATTTAGCGAAGAGTGTTATTGTGCTCTAGTTGCTTGTGTTTTTGGGGAACAAATCGGTGGAATAATCGTAAAAAAGTTCCCTACACTGTTTGATTTCTCATGGTAATGGCTTGTTGGTTATTCCAGAAAATAAGGTTCC
>NZ_KQ956805.1:65764-67514 GCF_001546455.1 Gardnerella vaginalis
AATCAAGCTATTAAGCCAATCTTAAACCTTTTAACGATAGCTTTTTCAATACTCGCTAGCATAATAATGATAGTTACTAGGAATAGTTATTCCAGCAGTGCGTCAATATTTCGTTTTGAATATAGAAGTCTGCGCACTTCCATAGTGTCGCCCAAGACAACGTAAAAAACAGAAAAGTTGCGTACGCTAATCCTGTAGTAGGGGTGTTCTCGTGTTAATTAATCCTTCTCCTTGCGCTATCAAAGACGTCGTCTTTAGAAAGACGTGTAGAAGTGTTTGCGGCAAAAGCGTCTGCTTCGTCGAGTTTTCTTTCAATGTCGTCAGTGAGGGCAGAGTATTGTTTGATGCTCATGAGAACCATAGTTCCATAACCATTTTTTGTAAGGAATACTGGTGTATTTAAATTTATAACTGTTTCTTCTACTTCTGGAAATTTATTTCTTAAATCGGAAACTGGTCGAATATTAATCATAGTATTAACCTCCTTTTATCAAAAAAGTATCATAATATTATCAAGATTACAATTATATTAGTGGCTTGGTACTCAAAAAGTGTAGCTATACTACCTGTTCTCTCAATCCACGTCGAGACTGTCGTATTGATGTCAAAGGCTGATTAGGTGGGTGCATTTTTGCCCTTATGTAGCAAGGCTTAGCGAGGGCTATCGTTAAAAGGTTTAATGCGAAGCAGCTTTAAGCTGTGTTCTTGCGGTTTTTGAGCGCAATTTGGCTATTTTGCTGTCGAGTGATTATTAATTTATTTGTTTATGTTTTGGGGAACAAATCGGTGTAAAAATCATAAAAAAGTTCCCTACATTATTTGATTATTGGGGAACAAAATGGTATTTTATTTAAGTAAATGTTCCCCAATTTATGTGAAAAAGGAGTGTGAAGATGGCTGCAAAATATGATGATGTGCAAGAATTGCTTAGAAAAAAGGCTGATATTAATGCTCGCTTGAGTTTGCTTGCGTATGATGGTACTCCTGAAATCAAAAATCGTGGAGATGGTAAATATTTATACACCAGAAAGCGTGTCTCGGGAAAGTTGACGTCTACGTATGTTGGTGTGTATTCGGACGATTTGTATAATCTTCTTCTTCGCAATGCAAGTGAATCTAGGCAATTGCGTAAGGAACTTCGCGCTGTAGTAAGGCAGCTCGCGAATGCCGGATATTCTAATAGTGAGTTATCTGCTGATTTGGTGAGCAATATTGCTTTTGCAAGGGCTAACTTAAAGGCGAATATTTACGATCAGGCGGTTTTGGAAGGTGTTGCTACTACTTTTCCTCAAACTGAAGAGATTATAGATAACGGGAAAGTGTTTGGTGTTTCTGCGAGTGATGTTCAAAAAATCTTGAATTTGAAGCATGCTTGGGAGTTCATTTTAGACGAGGATGTTGTATTAAGCAGGTCTGATTATTACATGCTCAGTCATATAGCGAAGCTTGTTAATGAGGGCTTTTTCTTAGACGGCGGTCGTATAAGGGGTGTTCCTGTTGCGATTGGTGGATCTACTTATATTCCGCCTATTCCTAATGAAATAGATGTTAAAGAAAAAATAAGGAATATTGTTGAAAGTGAGGAAGATAGTGAGAATGTTGAAGGTAAAGTTGGAAGGAAAGAGCCTATTGATATTGCGATTGAATTATGCGTTTATTGTATGAAGTCGCAGATATTTTTAGATGGGAATAAGAGGGCTTCTGTGATTTTTGCGAATCATTATTTGATTTCTCATGGTCAGGGCTTGTT
>NZ_KQ956805.1:67614-67917 GCF_001546455.1 Gardnerella vaginalis
TGCTTCGTTTATGAGGGAATATTGTTGGAAGCGTTAAACGCGTGCGATGATGTTGGTTCTTCTGTTTCTTCGAATCTTGCTGTTTATGAAAAGTATAGTTTGCTAGTAAATGAAGAAATTAGTGTCGATAATCTAGACAAATTAATAAAAAAAAATAGGATATTTATTAAGATTATTACAGTAATCAGAGCGAATGGGGGATCTTGTTTACTTAATAGTCTGTTTTATAATTATTTGATACAAAGTGGTGTTAGCGAAAAGGAGGCTAGTAGTGTTATGAGGAGTAAAACTATTTTTTGTAAA
>NZ_KQ956805.1:68017-68506 GCF_001546455.1 Gardnerella vaginalis
GATATTTATTAAGATTATTACAGTAATCAGAGTGAATTGTAGATCTTGTTTGCTTAATAATCTGTTTTATGATTATTTGATACAGAGTCGTGTTAGCGAAAAGGAGGCTAGTGGTGTTATGAGGAGTAAAACTATTTTTTGTAAAACCATTTTTCAAAGTTGTCTTGTTATGCTTCTGCTGCTAGGTTCTCTCTTTTCTCTTACGGGATGTGCTGACGATGATGAGAAAGCGGCGCTTGCGTCGTATCATTGGGAAACAGTAGCGGTGTCTCAAGAAGAGTTTCGTATACCAGAAAACTATATGAATAAGGATGAATTGTATCTCTTTGTGTCACGAGACATTCTTGATTCTCGCTATGATTTGTCTAAAGTCACTCTTGGAGATAAGCCAATCAAATTAGTTGAATCATCGTTCAATTTACCTGGTACAGGACTTAAAGCTTTATTTTTAGTTGGGAAATTTGATTTAAAAGACAAGCCAAGCTCTGA
>NZ_KQ956805.1:68606-75189 GCF_001546455.1 Gardnerella vaginalis
AGGTTATAAGAAGAAATAGTAATATTTTGCACATGTTAAACAAATGTTTTGTGATTGCTTATATTTGAGTTTTTTGCGGAATGCTCATATAATTTTCCACGTAAAGCACATTTAAGTTTATGAGGTGTTGCGCTATGACTGCCCAAATAATCGCTAGTCTTAAGAACGGTTTGAAAGGCATATAAAAGCACATAAAACAGCTTAAGATATATATTCTTTAGCAGTATTAAACACGCATTGCGCATGATGTTTATCATTATGTTTGCACATGCGCGCTAGTTTTTGCACGTTTTTTGCATGTTTTTGCGCGTTCTTATCGTTCTTATAAGCAAGCGTTATCTTTTTATCTAACTGATTTTCATTGTTGAAATTTATTCAATAACAGTAAGAATTAAGGTTTAATAACAGTAATAATTAAGCTTTAATAACACGTAAGAACGAAGCAATAATAATGAATAATAATATAGAAAACGCAACTGATAGTCGCGATAACAATAATAAGCAGTCAGCTAGCAACTTAATATTGCGTATTGATAATATAACAAGATCTTATTCTCGTGGATTCGGTCGTAAGAAAACAACTCGTCAAGTTTTACATAACGTATCTTTTGATATCCATTCTGGTGAAATATTTTGCTTGCTTGGTCCGAATGGTGCAGGTAAAACAACTACTGTAAAAATTGTTGGTACGTTGTTAGCTCCTGATAGTGGTAGTGTTCGTATTGCCAGTATTGATGCTGTGAGTAATCCTCGAGAAGCACGTAAGCACGTGTCGTTACTTCTTGGAGGTGAGCGAGGATTTTATCAAAGGTTAAGTGCATTAGATAATCTTCGTTATTTTGCTGATCTTTCCGCTGTTCCATATAGGGAGCAAGGAAAACGTATTCACGATGCTCTTGAGCAAGTTGATTTACTTGATAAAGCTCATGATGCTGTTCAAACTTTTTCAAGGGGAATGTGGCAGCGGTTGCATATTGCTCGATCGCTGGTTGCTAGAACGGATCTTATGCTTTTAGATGAGCCTACTACTGGTTTGGATCCTGAAAATGCTAGGAAAGTACGTGAGATTATTCATGCTTTACGAGATCAAGGAATAGCGATTTTGTTAACTACGCATGAGATGAGTGAGGCTGAAAAATTAGCTGATACTGTTGCTGTAATAAATCACGGTAATATTATTGCTCAGGGAAGTGTTCAGCAGTTGGCTTCTTTGCAGCATATTGATCATGTAACAATGTACGCGTATGACGGTGAAGTATCAAGCGGAACTCCTAGTGTTAAGGAAGAATTGCAAAAACTTGATGGAGTGTTGTGGTGTGATGTTTTTGAATCGCATGGAGTGTTAAATATTACTATCGCGTGGAGTAAAACATTATCTCAAGAACGAAATATTAAAATTCCTGTTGATGGGATTACGCGTTTAGGTGATCGTGCTGCAAGTTTGGAAGAAACGTATCTTGCTATTGTGCAAAATGATAATATTTCTGCGTCAAATACTTCTACTTCTTCTGCTGCTACGCCGTCTTCTTCGCCGTCCTCACTCCCATTAAGTAAGTAGGAGGCTTAATATGAATACTTCTACTCGTTCATACGCTTCTGTGATTCGTGGCTTATGGTTTCAGCTTAAAAGCTTAGCAAAAACAACGTTTTTCTTGCAAAATGCGATACTTGCTCCAGTATGTTTTGCGTTGATGAAAATTGTTGCATACTATGGTTTTTCTCATAATTGTACCAACTTCCTTAATAATATTTGGGTTGATTCTTCTATAGCTGGATTATGGTCTGCTACAACTACTGCTGTTGGAATTATTGGATACCAGCGTTATTTAGGAACATTACAATATTTAACTTTAAGTGTTATCTCACCTTCTGCAGTGTTTCTTCCTATTGTAGGATCCGCAGCTTTACTTGGGTGCATTGGTATGCCGCTTGCGATTATTACCGTTGCTGTTTTCTGCCATGGGTTCTTTATGATAACATTCACGCAGTTAGTTGGATACTTACTTTCTATGCTTGCTTGCGTAGCTTCTGCTGCATTATTATCTGGAATTTTTGTATTATGCCGTAAAGCTACAGTTTATGAAGGTTTGATTTTAATTCCTGTATGGATGCTTTGTGGAATAGTAATCCCTGTAGAATCAATGCCATTGCCTGCTCGCATTATTGCGTTTATTCATCCGCTTATGTCTGCAGTGTGGGTGTCTCATGCGCAATCGTTTAATGCTACTACTGTGTTAGCAATTGTGTTATGCGTTGTATTATCCAGCGTTCTGCTTGTTATTGCAAGTTTTATGTTACGTCATGCTATTCGACTTGCAACGCTTAATGGAAGTTTAAACATAATATGATACGAAATAATAATCAGGTTGAAACTATGCGAAATAAAATGCAAAATAAAATTATTCAAAATAGTAAGTACGCTGAATTGCATCAATATAATCAATATTCACAGTATGGTCACGTGAGCGTGTTATCTAGTATACGAACTGGTGCAAGAGTGAGTATACAGAGTATACCTAGCTTAAATAGTTGGAATACTGCTGTTATCCGTATGATTGTTGAGCCTCTTTTATCCACGTTCTTATACGTTTTTCTAGCTGGAGCTGTAAGTGGAGGATTCAATGGAGCAGCTAATGCTGCAACTAGCGCTGGTTTTAATCATAGTTTGATTGCTTCAACTCTTCCTGCCGTGATGGGTGCATGTTCTATTTCCACAAGTATGACTGTGTCAGAAGCACTAGCATGGGATCGTTTTGAAGGTACAACACCATTCGTGCTTACAAGCGCAAAAGTTGCATTACCATTATGGTTCGGTCGTATTATTGCGCTCGTTACTATTTCTTTAGTGAGTGATGCTGTGACTTTGTTTATAACAATGCTTGTAGTAAGCCCGAGTGCTTTCTTTGTGATTAATATGAGTGCGTTGATGCTGTTGTTCCTTATTGTTCCTGTTGCTTCTACGGGATTTGGTATTGCTATAGCTGCTATAAGCATGATGATGAATGATGTTTATACTATTTCTAACGCGCTTAGTGCAATACTTCCTATTGTTTGTGGTGTGATTGCTCCAATTAGCGTATTTCCTAAGATGATGCAATACGTGTTATACGTGATTCCAGTAACTCATGTTACTCAAGCATCTCGTAGTATAATTGATGGTTCTGTAAATGTTGGCGTATCGCTACTTGTGATTCTTATTGTTGGCATGTTATGGGCAATTGTTGGTGTGATCATATGGAATATTGGTGTTGCGGTTCAACAGCGTAAAGGTACTTTAACAAATATAGGGTTTTAAGTAATAAATATGGGATTTAGTTAATTATATAAGGATTAGATTCGCGTATGGAGAGTGGGTGTAAGACTAGTGGCATGTTGATTATTGCGTAAGATTGTTCAGCAAGCTATCAAGCCAATCTTAAATCTTTTAACGATAGCTTTTTCTATCGTTAAAAAGTGCACCCACTATCAATAGTGTACACTCAAAAAAGTGTAGCTATACTTGGAGTTCTCTCAATCCACGTCGAGACTGTCGTATTGATGTCTAGGGCTTAACAGCTGGGTGCATTTTTGCCTTTGTGTAGCAGGGGTTTGCGAGGGGTATCGTTAAAAGGTTTAATATGCGGCGGCTTTAGGCTGGCTTGGGGTGGTTTTTGAGCGCAGTTTTGCTGTTTGAGGAAACATGTCGACGGTGTAGGGTTTGAGTGCACAGGATGTTAACGTACTTCGCTTGCGTTGAAAGCACACTGTGCTTTCAACCTTAAGCAAGCTCAGCGAATCGAAGTGCATTCGCGAATTATGCTTTAATCGCGCATGCAAGTCGATTTGCCACTTTGCACCCACCTTGTAAGTGGAAAAAATTTATGCAGAAGGAAATGTACCGTAGCATATGTGGGAGAAAAAATATACGAGTCTAGTGAACAGGTTCAATACTGTAGAATCAAGGCTTAAGGGAGTAAAAGCTCGCATTGTTGAAAAGCAAATGAGGCATGATGAAGTTGAATATTTTATCGAGGATTTGAAAAAGCAGGACTTGTTAACAGTGTTCGATGAAAACGTCTGGCTTAGCATGGTTGACCATCTAACTGTGCATCAAGATGGAAAGGTTGAGTTTACTTTCCTTGATGGGAGCAAGACAGAACTAAAGCGTTAATCTTACAGGGAAAGTGTAAGGTAAAATAAAAGTATATCAGCAAGTCGCTGACGTGCTTTTTTGCTGTTAAAAGAGTTATGGGTTGAGTATCAATGGAGAGAAGAGGGTGCGTCTGTCTAAAAAATTTAACATTTTGAAAGGAGAAATAATGGAAACAATAGTATCCGCTTTATTAGTTTTTGTTTCTACATCCATTGACTACTTAGTTGTTTTGACTATTTTATTCGCTAGTCAAGGAAAGAAAGGTTTGAAATCAATTTATGTAGGGCAGTATTTAGGTACAGGACTGCTTGTACTGGCTAGTCTTATTGCCGCTTACTTTTTAAATTTTATTCCACAAGATTGGATTATCGGACTCCTTGGTCTAATTCCGCTAGGTCTTGGTATAAGAGCAATTTTTGTGGATGAAGATATTGATGAAGAAGATATCGAGGGGAAAATTACCGGAAATGGATCAAAAATCTTAGCATTTACAAGTTTAACAGTGGCAATGGGTGGAGATAATTTAGGAATTTATATCCCTTATTTTACAGGAAAGAGTTTGATTGAGATTGGTATAAGTTTAGTAATATTTGCCTTAGGGATTTTGATTCTATGCAAATTATCTCAAAATCTCGCCTCAATTTCTGCTATCGGAGAGACTGTGGAAAAGTACGAAAAAGTAATTGTACCAGTCGTGTTTATTGGACTAGGTCTCTATATATTGATTGAAAATGGAACTATTAATTATTTCATAGGTCAAGTCCTAAAAGTGGTGTAAATTCATTTCCTTCCCTTTATCTGCTATTTTTATGTTCAAACTCAAACGAGAAAAATAAGTGGTGCTTCCCACCGTCACGGCGCTTGATCGTACTATCTGATGCAGGAGGCTGATTAGGTGGGTGTGTTTCGTAGCGTTTGGAATTACGCTATTTCATTCGTTACTCTTTAACCCAAATCGCGCATTAATTGTTTGGGTCGTTAACAATGTTTTCTATATTTCTGCCTGAGTAGAATATGCGAATAACTGTTACAGTCATTTGGTTTTCGTCTACTTTGTAGAAAACAGTGTAGTTGTCGACTGGAACTCTGCGTATTTCCATAGATAACCACGGCTCCCACTCTACAAGCGGATATCGCATAGGCATAGTGTTAAGAGAACGTATAGCATGCTTAATGCGGTTGACTTGTTTTTCCGCCGTTTTTGGAACTTGTAAATTAAAGCGAATGTATTCGTATAGCCCAGTGAGATCAAGGAACGATTGTGGAGAATAAATGATGTTATAGGTTGTGCTCATACGCCGTATTTCTTAGCAAAGAATTGGTCTACTTCATCTTCACTATAAGATTTGCCAGTCGAAAGTGAGTTGATGCCTTTTTGTAATTCTTTATCCAACTCGGCTCTTGTTAAGCTGCCTAAAGCAGTAGGCGTATTAGTTGGCAAGCGGAGTTCAAATGGCATACCTTTTTGTAAAACGATTTGGCTGTATAGCATTTGGATTGCTGAAGATGGTGTTATGCCAAGCTGGTTCAAGATGTTTTCAGCGTTTTCTTTAAGATTTGTATCTATTCTTGCATATACAGCGTTCGTGTTTGTCATTGTGTTCGCGTCCTTTCTGGCCTTATTTTACAAAATAGTTGCAAGCATATGCAAGCAAATGAAAGCAAAAGTTTAACTACTATTCAGATTATAGCTTTCCGTTGTTGGTTTAGGTGTTATTTGTAGGACGGGAATTAGGCGCATTGACGAACAAATAACGTGCTTTTTTGGGAATTATAATTAAGGCATTTATTAACTATATTTTTTGAAAACTCAATTTGTTGAATATGATGATTGGACTAGCATAGTGAAAAAACTAATGGGGGCATGATAGGACAGGATTAAATAATGATCCGTGGGAGGAATAGTTGTGAATAAGTTTGAATTGTTTTCTATGATTTATTACGCGTTAAATCATTATTGGAAAGAAAATAAAAGTGAAGAATTGACTTCATTTTTAAGTGATATGAATCCTTTTTTATTTGATGATATTGGCTCTGCTGTTCCTTCTGTTTATGAGAAGTATAGTTTGCTAGTAAATGAAGAGATCAGCATTGATAATAGTTTTAGTATTGCTTGTAAGTATGTTAAAAGTTTAGGTTTGCAGGCTGTAACGGATGCATTTGCTTGCGTTAGTGAGGATGATTGGAAAGCGCGGTGCGTGAAATATATGTCATCAAGTCATAAAGGGCAAAATATTTAGTGTACGGAGCAATTCTTTTTCTGCGTGTTTTTTTTTACTCGTAAAAGACAAGTTGACCATTTGGGCGTAATTTTAAAGTTGAACTTGAAATTTACGCCCATTATTAGAACACCACGGCTTCCAGCCAACAATCTAATATTGCATGGACAAGGTGTGAGGAGAATGGATATCTTGCCTAAAATCAAGCTATTAAGCCAATCTTAAACCTTTT
>NZ_KQ956806.1:0-11636 GCF_001546455.1 Gardnerella vaginalis
AACAAGTGGAAGATTGATGGAAACACTCCAGAGGGCGTAAGCGTTGATGAAACTAACGGTAAAGTCACTATTCCAGCAAACAAAATCAAAGACAATACTGATGTAACCGCTATAGATAAGAAGGGTGACAACACTTCCGACAAAGCCACTGGTACAACAGGAACTAACCCAACCACTCCTGAAACTAAGCCAGATGCTCCAACCGTCAACACCCCAGCAAACGGAGACGATCAAGGCTCAGCCACGATCACTCCAGCAGACGGTACTGATACTCTGGAAATCACCTATACGCCAGAAGGTGACAACACCAACCCAACCAAACTCACTGTCAAGAAAGGCACCGACAACAAGTGGAAGATTGATGGAAACACTCCAGAGGGCGTAAGCGTTGATGAAACTAACGGTAAAGTCACTATTCCAGCAAAGGAAGTTAAAGACGGTAGTAGCGTAACCGCTAAAAACTCTAAGAACGGTACCGAGAGCGACAACGCCACTGGTAACGCCGGAAACAACGACGGAAATTCTGGTTCTGGAACAGGCTCTGGAACAGGTTCTGGTTCTGATTCGGGCAACTCCACGTCTAACAATGGCGGTTCAGCTAGCGGATCTACTACTGGTGGTAGCAGCTCTACAGATTCCGGCGCTCAAGATAGCACCAACGAATCTACTAAGTCCGGCAACGAGGCTCCTGCAAAGCATTCGTCCCAATTAGTAAAGACTGGTGCTGAAGTGGAACGAGCAGGATTGATCAGCGCAATGATTGGTGTGCTGGGAGCTGCAGCAGCATTCTTCTCTCGCAAGAAGAATCGCGAGTAAAAAGTTCACCTACAAAATTAAACAAAAGTGAACCAATAATTGAAAATAATTAGAAAAAAGGAGCTGAGCCACAAACCCAGCTCCTTTTTCTATATCCCTGCTCACTTACACATACAAACTTTTGTATTGTGATTCAAAACATATCTTATTTAAGAAGAACCATCTTTGAATATATTCAAATAAGCGATAATAAAATATAAAAACAATTTTTGACAGAACTGCAATATAAAAATTGTTCTTAAACCACACTTCCCCACATAAACAGCTGGGTGCAGGGTGGGTGCAAAGTGTGTGCACCTTTTAACGTTAACATCTTGTACACTCAACCCCAGAGCGTTGATATCTTCCCCCATACAGCCAAACTGCGCTCAAAAACCACGCCGAGCCAGCCTAAAGCCGCCACACGCTAAACCTTTTAACGATAGCCCTCACTAAGCCTTGCTACACAAAGGCAAAATTGCACCCACCTAATCAGCCTTTGACATCAATACTATAGTCTCCACAATTAAGTGGAAAGATGTCATCCATCTACTGCCCATATTCAATTAAGCGGTATTGTTAGAGAGACCTTAAGCCCACCATGTTTGCTTTTACTTATATCAACCGTTCCGTTATGAGAGTTAATAATCTGCTGAACAATTAGCAGACCCAAACCATGCCGCTGTTCTGCAGTACTTGTATCGCAAATCATATAGTGCGGTGCATGATTAAGCTTTTCGATTTTTTCATCTGAAGCACCTATACCATTATCCTCAACGCAAATAATACAATTGTTATTATTTGCAGCAACGGATACATAAATCGTGCACCCATTTTCATTATGAGATATGCTGTTCTGAATAAGATTAGATATTGCTCGTTTTAATAAATCTTTGTCTACGCTAATATTGCAAACAGTCAATTTAGCATCTGTTTCCCATTTAATCGAAAACTCATCTTGCATACCCATATTCATAAAATCCACAACAACTTGCCTAACAACAGCAACAATATTTTCTTCTTTTTTCATAATTGGTTGCATATTATATTCAAGTTTTGAAGCCAAATTAAGGTCATTAATCAAATTCTTCATTCTTGCACTTTGCTTAATAATCATCGTCGCTTTTTTACGATCTTCTTGCGAAATATGGAGAGAATTTTCTAACTGTCCTGCATACCCCATAACCATAGATAACGGCGTACGAATATCATGTGAAACTCCAGCTATCCAATTCGCTCTTGCAGTCTCCTTTTTTCTCAATTGTTCTTTTTGTATTTGCAAAATATCGGAAGCAGAATTTATGTTAGATGAAATTTCTGAAAGTGCTCCTGTTTCTGGAATATGCACGCTTTCTCCACTAGATAAACGTTGTATCCCTTTTGTAATCGGATTAATTGATTTTAGTAGTTTTATATTAGCTATTAAATAAATTCCAAGAATAAGCAAAATGTTGATGAAGAATACGCTTAAAACAATCTGCGGAAAATTTGAGATTAAACTGTAGTTCCAACTTGGTCGCGTATGTTTCCAAAAGCTGTTGTGCGGAAATCCAACTACTACAACTCCATCCTTATTTTTGCCAGTGTAAGTTGGATAACCATCAATGTAACCAACGCTCAAATTAGCTATATCAGACAAAGTATAGTCGTTTGGAATACTCGCAGGAACATTTTCTGTTTTCCACACGACTTTCAACGTATTATTATCAATCAGAATTGCCCATGCGCCAGAATTTGTCAATTTGGAAGACATATTTTTGGATAATGCATAATCCCCACTTGCGGATAATTGTAATGCTTCTCCCGTCTCTTTTGCTATGCTATAAGGAGATATCTCTTTATCGGGAGCGTAATTTCCTATAAGTACAATAAACGCAATAATATTCATTAATACTATAAGCACAGAGCTTAGTAGAAAAATACTTATAAAGCGTTGTATTAGTTTTGGTATGCTTTTCATTCTGCTTTACTCCACAATCAGCTTATATCCTAAGCCTTTAACTGTTATTAAAGAAACAGGCTGCGATGGATTGAGTTCTATTTTTTCTCTGATACGACGTATATGTGCCATTAAAGAATTTTCATATCCAAAAGGATTAGCTCCCCATGCAGCTTCACATAACGCGTCAATTGTTACAATGCATCCAGCATTCCTATAAAGTGCAGAAAGTAAATCATATTCTTTGGCTGTGAGTGGAATATGTTCGTTATTTTTTATTACTTGGGCAGAAGAAAAATCAATCTGACTATTTTTCAGTTTAACAATGGGATTTTCGCTCTTGTAGCTTCGTCTTAAAATTGCCATAATGCGAAACGTTAGCTCTTTTGGAAGAAACGGCTTTATAATATAATCGTCTGCTCCTAAGTCAAATCCCTTAAACTTATCTTCATCTTCACCGCAAGCAGTAAGGAATAAGATAGGACAATCACTATATTGTTTTATCTGCTTCATTAACTCAAACCCATTACCGTCGGGGAGCATAACATCAAGGATTGCTAATTCTGGACGTAATTTTTGTGTTGCCTCTACTGCATCTTTTATACTTTTTGCAGTCGTTATATTATAAAAACCGTATTCGTTTAATATGGATACAACCATATCTAGAAGTTCCTGCTCATCATCAACAAGTAGCAGATGCTTGTTCAATAAATAATCATTCCGATTCATGGAGAACCCCCTAACATATATTATGCCATGTGAATATTCATTTTTTGACCTCGCATAAAAATGTAAGGTAGATGTAAGGTGAAGAGAATGTTGTAGAAAGGTTGACGCAATATCATAAATCCTGAAAGGAGATATTGCCATGAACAATATTGTTACAACAGAACATTTAACAAAAAAATACAAATCATTTATTGCTGTTAATGATGTTTCACTTCATATTCGCAAAGGTAGCATTTACGGCTTTCTTGGGCCAAATGGAGCTGGAAAATCTACAACAATGAAAATGCTCCTAGGGCTTACGGCTCCAACAAAAGGTGTATTTACAATCGACGGAAAGCAGTTTCCTGCCGATCGCATACCTATTTTGAAAGAAATAGGCTCATTTATTGAATCACCATCTTTCTATGCAAATCTAACAGGTAGAGAAAATCTTGACATTATACGTCGCATTTTAGAACTACCTAAGAGTGCAGTTGATGATGCATTAGAATTAGTGGGTCTTTCTGAGTTTGCAGACCGTCTTGCAAAAAAATATTCGCTTGGCATGAAGCAAAGGCTTGGTCTTGCTGGAGCATTGCTTGGTAGACCACCTATTTTGATTTTAGATGAGCCAACAAATGGACTCGATCCATCTGGCATACACGAAATCCGCAATCTGATTAAGTCGCTGCCAGATCTTTACGATTGCACGATTCTTATTTCTTCTCATATGCTATCCGAAATTGAGCTTATTGCAGATGATATTGGAATACTTAATCACGGACACTTGTTATTTGAAGGTAGTTTAGATGAACTACGACAGCATGCATTACAATCTGGTTTTGCTTCCGACAATTTGGAAGATATGTTCCTATCCATGATTGATGAAGACAATAAGATCAGGAAGCAGAGTGCAAGACTATGAAAACGCTTGTAATCGAACTAAAAAAATGCAAGAGAACTGGCTTTATAGCTCTTATGATTGCTATTGGCGTTATGGGAGCAGCGTACGCTTTTGTGAATTTTATTGTACGAAAAAATACATTATTAAACCTGCCTTTAGCTCCTATGGATATTCTTCTTACACAGCTTTACGGCATGATTATGGTGTTAAACATGTTCGGCATAATAGTCGCAGCATGCATTATCTACAACATGGAATTTAAGGGAAATGCAGTAAAAAAGATGCATATGCTGCCTATGAGTGTTCCTGCTATGTACCTATGCAAATTTATACTGCTGACTGTTCTATTACTAATCGCTATTTGCATACAAAATTTAGCACTTGCAAAAATCGGTGTAACAGATTTGCCACAAGGTACGTTTAATGTAAATACTCTTATATCTTTTGCTGCATATTCATTTATTACGTCAATGCCTGTATTGTCCTTTATGATTTTTGTATCATCACGATTTGAAAACATGTGGGTAACGCTTGGAATTGGTGTAGCAGGATTTTTAAGCGGCATGGCATTGGCTTCTTCAGACATTGTGCTTTTTATGGCATCACCTTTTATAGTTATGCTAAAACCAGCAGTTGCCATGAGCGCGCAACCTAATACTACGGTCGTAATCGTATCCATAGTTGAAACACTTCTGTTTTTATGTTCTGGATTGTGGGCGGCTAAGAACCTGCACTATGAATAAAAACACACACTATAAGTAAAAACTTGCACTATATAACTATGAATAAGGAGATTATGAAAATGAGATTTTTTGAACTTCTTAGAATCGAATTTAAGAAAGTAAAGCGTAGTAAAATTATTCCTTTGATTTTTATTGCGCCATTACTTGTGGTTGGATCTGGTGTAGCAAGCCTTCATAGCTACTTCACTCCAGAATATACACACGCATGGGCTGCTATGTTTATTCAAAGCGCATTAGTCTACTCATATTATCTGCTTCCGCTTAGTATGATTGTTGTTTGCGTGATGATTGCAGGACGAGAAACAAGCAATAACGGAATACTAAAAATGCTGGCACTGCCTGTTAGCAGATACGCGATTTCTGCTGCAAAATTTTGCGTACTGCTATTTTATTTGCTTATGGAAATGGTCGTATTTTTTGCTGTATTCGTTATAGCAGGATTGTTTACAACCAGTAGCACAGGAGTTACAGAAACGCTCCCAATTATGTATCTACTAAAATGGTGTTTAGATCTGTTTTTGACTATGATTCCAAGCGTAATAGTCATGTGGGCGATTACTGTGCTTTTTGAAAAGTCAATGTTATCCGTTGGATTAAATATACTTCTTGTAATTCCTGGCGTATTAATAGCAAATACTCCACTTTGGGTAGTTTATCCTTATTGTTACAGCGGATATATGATTTCCCGCTCTCTACATGCAGTTACATCAACAGGATTAGGAAACGGATTTAATCTTATACCATTTTTGCCATGTGCAATTGCAATATCTGTGTTTGTATTCTTGATTGCAATAACACAATTTGGCAAAAAAGAAATGAGATAACAAAAGATACTAAATAACAATGCAGAGAAATAACAAATGCAGATGTGAACCTAAAAAAACCGTCTAACACAACACTGTTTGTTTGCATGCTTTGTTTAATAAGATAAGCAATCAGTAAAACAAACACACACCCTTGTCTAAATTGATATGCACCCTCTTTACTGAACAAGACCAGTAAGGAGGGTATTTTTGCGCTATAGTTTTAAATTCAAATTGGAAAGTGAATATATAGATTACTAAAACAATTGCAGGATCCAGAAGAAAACAAAATGGATGCATCCCGTAAGGTACAGAATGGCAGCCATTTGTTAACCCCGTGTCAAAACATGTGTCCAGTTTTCTGGGTACATATCAACACAAGCAACTAGAGCACACAACTATGGATTCTACTATCTGGCAATCACTATCTGGCAATCTTCAGATACTCTTCGATTTTGGCATCCAACGATTCTGACATACAACCAATCTGACCTACTACCAATCAACCCTACTACCAATATGCCCTACTACCAATCAACCCTACTGTTCTTTGCAATTAGCCCAGTGCTATATTCATAAGTATAGGTGTTCTGCATATGAGCATCACTCGGCGACCAGCTTCCATCTGAAGATTTTGAAGCCTTAAACAGAATATAAAGACCACATTTTCCATCCTGAGAGTCCCTGTTATACTGCAGATAAGTAATGTCCGAACGGCTTTCACTCAGAACAAAATACATATCTCCCTTGGCGGTATAACTCTCCTTGAACGTAAATCCTTTCGCCGCAAAATACTTATCAAATATCTTAAGCGCTGCATTTCTTTCCTTCTTTGATTCTAAATCACGCTCAGCGGCATCATGCAAATCGGAATTTTTCTCTGGCTCTTCAACCTTTAATCTTGTATCTTTTAATCTTGTATCTTTCCTGTTATTGCGATCTATTCTGCTATACCACTCAGATTCACTTATTTTTGGATCAGTATCACTTGAATCTTTCATTGGTCGAAGATACTTAAGGAAAAATGGGCCTTCAGACTTATAAAGATAATACTCAAAAGGAGCATACATATCATCCACGTGCTCTGTGTATGTACCATTATCATTTTGTTTCACAGAATATCTGCCAACAATAAACAAAACGTCAAAAAATCCAAGACCTAAGATAATCAATACGCAAAGTAGAACAGATAGATAACGAAGTACAATTCTTATACCTATTTTCCGTATACGCGAAATAAGATAGAGATTATAGAAGACACATACAAGAGCAATCGTAATCATCCAAACAACTGGCATTGCCGCGCATATAACATACGCCCAAGTCTGTAAAAGCCACTGATTTGGAAGACGTACTGCAGTTATTTCAAAGAATGCAGTTAGAATACCACTTAACACAAAAAAGCAACAAAGAATCAGCGAGATTCTACCCTTCCACCGTTGCTTGCCATAGCTAAGAAAAGATTTGTTACAATCTACATTTGCACTACGAAAACGACTGTGTAGATTGCGCTGCCAAATAACACAAATAACCCAAATAAGAGACGCTACAACAAGAAGCAGAATTGCAAAACAATAAGTGATCCATCCAAAAAGCTGTAGCTTATTGGACGCCATAAAAACAGTTCCAATAATCATTAAGATGGAAAAGATTTCCGCACTCGGCTGTAAAACCTTATACTTGGGCAATTCCTTATTTGCACTGTTAAGGTTCTCACATATTTGCTCATGTGATTCACAATATAGTGGATTTTTCTCCTCTCTTGGAGTATGTTCCTGCTTTTCCTTCTCTTTCATCGCTGAATCTGACATTTTTCTGTTCCTACATTCTGTTTCCTATATTGCGCTTACGATTTACAATTGTTCTAATTATTCCAGTCGCTTAGTCTGTTCTCTTCTCACGTAAATAACCGCGAGTATTTGGGCTTCTTTTCTACTCTCATCAACACAACGTTTTCTCACAACACGAAACAATATATAACTTACAACAAATATATTTTTTCTTTATCAACACATATTTGCGAAGTACGATTGTAAATTTGAGTTATATTCTCCATTTTTTCCACAAACACTTTTGTTTCCGGATCACGCAAAACAGAAAACTCCTTCACTGCTTTTGCTACCATTGCATTAGCATTTTCATGTAATCCATTTCCTTTATCTTGTAAAAACTCATCAACAGAACCATCTTTAACTAAAGGAATACCACCAATTAGCTTACCAACAGCAGTACCAGCAGTACCCATAGCTTTCACAACGTTGACTTCCACTTCCGAATTACCAAGTTTTTCTAAATATAAAGAGCTTTTTTCAAATTTCTCACAGTAGTCATCAGACAATTTCTTTATCTCATTTTCTGCATTACTAATGTACTCTTCCGAAAAATTACCACTTAACATTATTTCCATCAAAGATGATAGAGAGAAAATATACAACGACAATCTGTAATACTTAAACTTTTTCCCTAAATCAGACAACGTCGAATTTACGTTACTTTTATACACAATAAACTTCTTTAACAGAAGAATATCAGTAATCTTTTTCTGATAAGCAATAATGTTCTTTCTAGCACGATTCTTAATATCGATAACAAGCTTATGATTATTCGTAACAGAAATTTCATTATCCCAACTGCACTTATAAGTAGAAGCAATCCCCATCAATGACTCAACATCTGCCTCAATCTGTGACTCATTCTCAACTTCCATAAAGGTAAGTATCTTTTCCTGCGTCTCTTTAATCTTTTTCATATCTTTTTCAATAGAATAAATAGCCACAGCCATCATTAAAAGAGCAGGATTAAACGCAGATACTGTTTTCATAGAACCTTGCAAAGACTCCATCTTTGAAATCTGCATCATTCTAGAGCCACCATCAGCTTTTCTTAAAGATCCCCATAGATTCCCATTTTTTGCGTATTTTAGAGTATCACCTGCAGCTTTATTAGCAATCTTATAAAAATCATCCGTAGGAATGGTTATTGTTTGAGTAACTGTATTACATGCAGGAATTAATGACGATAAACCAGATCCGAAATTCAATAATTCAGATACGGGAACACTTAATACTTTATTGTTGTTATTAGTAAAATCTTTAACATCAACAAGAAGTTTTTCAGTAAAATCTACTAATTCATTTTCACTGTTACTTACAGAAAGCTCACTACTGTTACTCATAAGAACAATACTATCTGAAATAGTATCTGAAAGAAAATTATACTTCTAGTTTCCTACTCTCTTAAATACTATGAAACTTTACAAACAATATTATCGATATTAAATCCAACGGAAAGCTACCTTGACATTTACTCTCGAAAAGATTATCCTATATGTAAAGCTAACTTTCCATTAGAAAGGAGAATGTAATGTGAAAAATAGACTTGAACAAATTAGAAAAGAAAAAGGCATAACCCAAGAAGAACTTGCTGATGCACTCGAAGTATCAAGACAAACAGTCGGTTCTCTGGAAAATGGAAGATACAACCCGTCAATCATATTGGCATACAAAATTGCTAAGTACTTTAATTTAACAATCGAAGAAATATTTATCTACGAGGAAGATAAAAAATGAAAAACAAAAAAACCCAGAATTTTTGGTACATAGGTTATGTAATAGGTATTTGCGGATTGATTCTTGCACTGGCTCTTAAACTGAACGAATCCGCAGAAATTGCATTGTCGGTTGTCTTTGTTGCGATTATCTCACTTTCACACGTAAAAATCATGCACTATAAGATGATCGAAAAAGACCACAACTACAAAATAAATGTGAACGATGAAAGAAACGAGAAAATCAAAGATAAAGTAAATGCAACAATGGCATTCATACTGATGCACCTAATGGGAATAATTGCCATAATTGCATTTATAACAAAAGCATATTTACCAGCTGCTCTTTTAGCTATTTCAGTCGCCTTTTCTCCATTAATCATGTTTTTTATCAACAAATATTATGAGAAAAAATATTAAAGCCAGACCCACCCACCCATTTACTACTTATTACGAAGCAAACCAACTTTCATAAATTCTTTATCTCCAATACGGAACTTTTTACTATTAAACGCCACTCCCATAATTCTGCCAATAATATACTCATCAGTTATAAGCACGAAATACTGCTTATCTTTTTTATCCACCAAATAATACTGATCAGCCCCAAGAGTGGAAACAGCTTTACTGAAATCATATATGCCAAACAATGGCAATCCTCCAAGGAGAGTAGAAAACCATCCAACAAAATTATCCACCATTTTCTCAGATGAACTGCTATAAGTCTTAACAACAGTTAGCATATTGATTTCTGAGTCAGGATATTCATCTAGGACAATCTGCTCTTTAACTTTCGACTTCTTAAAACCGCTCAACCTACCGTCGAAACCATATTTATTGAGATTAATAGGCTTCTTAGTAATAGAAAAATCAACGCTATTGTTCTCATCCAAAAGATAATCAACACTCACGCTTAGAGCAGATGCAATAAATTTCAGATTCTCTATATCTGGCAAACCCCGATTCGTTTCCCATTTTGCTACAGCAGCACGAGATACCATCAATAATTCCGAAAGCTCCTCCTGCGTCAACCCAGCTTCCAGACGAGCCTTTTTAATTTTTTCCCCCAAAGATATAACACTACTCATAACACAACTCCTTTCAAATCACTTATTACACATCATGAAATTACTTGACGGAAACCAAATTAGTATTGAAACATTTGATTTATATACCGCCTAATTACAAACTAACAAATAATTTACAACGGAAAAAGAAACAAGGTGAAACACTATAGTTACCAACTGTAACAGCATAATAAATCAAATAAATGAGTGCACCTTTTAACGATAGAAGCGAGATATCGCAAAAGGTTTAAGATTGGCTTAATAGCTTGATTTTGAATACGAAGATACAACGATGTGAAGTCATAATCTGAATAGTAGTTAAACTTTTGCTTGCATATGCTTGCATATGCTTGCAACTATTTTGTAAAATGAGAGCAGAAAGGACGCAAACACAATGACAAACACAAACGCTGTATATGCAAGAATCGATACAAATCTTAAAGAAAACGCTGAAAGCATATTGAACCAGCTTGGAATAACACCATCTTCAGCAATCCAAATGCTTTACAGCCAAATCGTTTTACAAAAAGGTATGCCATTTGAACTCCGCTTGCCAGTTAATACGCCTACTGCTTTAGGTAGCTTAACAAGAGCCGAACTGGATGCAGAATTACAAAAAGGCTTAGACTCTCTAAAATCTGGCAAACAATATAGTGCAGATGAAGTAGACCAATTCTTTGCTAAGGAATACGGCGTATGAGCACAACCTATAGCGTCATTTATTCTCCGCAAGCGTTCCTTGATCTCACTGGGCTATACGAATACATTCGCTTTAATTTACAAGTTCCAAAAACGGCGGAAAAACAAGTCAACCGCATTAAGCATGCTATACGTTCTCTTAACACTATGCCTATGCGATATCCGCTTGTAGAGTGGGGACCCTGGCATTCTGTGGGAATACGCAGAGTTCCAGTCGACAACTACACTGTTTTCTACAAAGTAGACGAAAACCAAATGACTGTAACAGTTATTCGCATATTCTACTCAGGCAGAAATATAGAAAACATTGTTAACGACCCAAACAATTAATGCGCGATTTGGGATAGAAAAGTACTGGTAGTATATTTACACTTTTTGAGTGCACACTATGGATAGTGTGTGCACCTTTTAACGATAGAAAAATATCGCAA
>NZ_KQ956806.1:11736-18356 GCF_001546455.1 Gardnerella vaginalis
GAGCTTGGCTTGTCTTTTAAATCAAATTTTCCCACTAAAAATAAAGCTTTAAGTCCTGAACTAGGCAAATTAAACTGTGAGTCAACTAATTTGATGGGCTTATCTCCAAGAGTAACTTTAGACAAATCATAGTGAGAATCAAGAATGTCTCGTGACGCAAAGAGATACAGTTCACCTTTATTCATGTAATCGTCTGGTAGGCGATATTCTTTCTGAGATACCTCTACTGTTTCCCAATGATACGACGCAAACTCTGCCTTCTCATCATCGTCGGCACATCCAGCAAGAGAGAAGAGTGATCCTAGCAGCAAAAGCATAACAAGACAACTTTGAAAAATGTTTTTACCAAAAATAGTTTTACTTCTCATAACACTACTAGCCTCCTTTTCGTTAACACCACTTTGTATCAAATGATTATAAAACAGATTATTAAGTAAACAAGATCTACCATTCGCTCTGATTACTGTAATAATCTTAATAAATATCCTATTTTTTTTTATTAATTTGTCTAGATTATCGACACTAATTTCTTCATTTACTAGCAAACTATACTTTTCATAAACAGCAAGATTCACGAAACAGAAGAACCAACATAATCGCGCGGTTTAATGCTTCCAACAATATTCCCTCATAAACGAAGCAATCACATGCAAATCTTCACCCTCATAATATTCAACAATCAACTTCTTAAACTCAGGAACCTTATTTTCTGGAATAACCAACAAGCCCTGACCATGAGAAATCAAATAATGTAAGGAACTTTTTTACGATTATTCCACCGATTTGTTCCCCAAAACATAAGCAACTAGAGCACACAACCACTCGACAGCAAAATAGCCTTAATGCTCATTGCAGAATGGAAGTTAATATTGGGAATATTGTAGGAACGTAAACATCCAAGACAATTAGAAACAGAAAGTTGCTAATTTTTTTGTTCAATAATTTTATCGGTAAATGCCTTTAAAAATTCTTTAGAATTGCTCCAGCCTACGCCATTGTTTAATCCCGAGAAATCAAAACCAGATATTTCATCTAAAGCTTTACTGCAAACCCATTCATACATTCCAGCCTGTTTGCTTTTATATATTATTAGGAACAATGGTTTCATTGCTTTTTTACCTAATAATATGACACTAATATATTGTTTAGAATACATTACATCGTTATACCATTGTCCTGTCAGCCAATAGAATTTATCTTTGCGCCCCTTTTCACCAATCTCATCGCATAGATTTTGTAATTGTTTAGCCACATACGTGAGAACCTTTTTATCTATGTTTTTTATAAGCAAAGTTTCATCAACACCACTTTTACTTACCTCTTTCCAGTCAACATCTTCATTATTTTCTGAGTGCCTTTCATTCCTTGCAGACTTTTGATTTTCTGTTTTTTGCTCTCTATTATTATCACTAAAACTATTCTTATTCGTACAACCTGAAATAAGTGACATAATGCAAACTACAATAGTCAAAAACGTATAATGCTTGATATGCTTCATTTATGCCTCCTCTACAACTTAATCTTTACCTAATTGCAGCTGCGATTATCATGTTCAATCTTCACTCTGTTATTCACTATCATCTGCCCAATATTCATTCGTCTCGTAGTACAAATCATCTTTGAGTCTAATAAAACTGACGGGATGTAAATTATGGACGAAGAATGCAGATATGTAACCTACAAAATAACTATAGCTAAAAATCATCCGATAATCTACTTCTATATCTTCTAATCGTTCCCTTTTAAATTATCTTTCTTTCTCAATTGTTTTCTTTCAGCGCAAGTTCTATAAGCTTATCCGTGTAATCAGCCATAAATAACGGAATATTCAACATATCATCGTCTAGTTTTAGATTATTCAGCGAGAATCGTATACGTAATTTCGTTTGATTATGGAATAGTTCTTTAAACTTTTTCAAACTTCTACTATTAATATTTGCTTCAGATTTAACCTCAACAGGGAAAATATCATTTTCTCGTTGAATAAGAAAATCCACTTCATACGGCGGATTCGTTTGAGACCAGTATCTAGGCATAACTTCAAATTGAGTAAGTAACGCCTGCAAAACATAATTTTCTGTTAAAGCACCCTTAAACTCAGTAAACAGCCTATTGCCTTCCGCAAATGCAGTAGGAGCAAGTTGTGCTAATCGCCTTAACAAACCAACATCTGCTAAATAAATCTTAAAAGCAGATACATCATCATAAGCAGCAATAGGTAAATTCGGCGCAGTATTTCTATAAATTTTATACACCAATTGTGCCGACACAAGCCATTGCAAAGCGTCTTCATACTCTCTTGCTCGCGCACCATTTTTAACAACTTTATACAAGAATTTTTTGTTTTCGCGCGCAAGTTGAGATGGAATAGAATTCCAAATCATTGATATTTTTGGAAATTCACTAACATTAGGATGCTTTGCAAAATCTCGTTCATAAGCTGTTATAATCTCAAACAATGTATCTTGCATTGCGTTTACATCTCGTGCTTTAGCCCACATTAAAACTGACTCAGGCATACCACCTGTAACATAATACATTTTTAATTTCTCGTATAGCGGATTAAAAAATGCGTCTGGAATCGGCTCTATTTTATCAATTTGTTCAATAAACTTCGCTAGATTTTCATCTCCATTAGCAAGTAAAAACTCTGTGAAATTCATTGGGTTTATTTGCATAAAATTAACTTTTCCAACTGGGAATGAAGATGGTTTGGCAAGCGTTATTCCAAGCAATGATCCAGCACAAGCAACATGATACTGCGGAGCGTTTTCACAAAAATATTTCATCGAGTTTATTACTTCTGGGCAGTCCTGAACCTCGTCAAATATAATAAGCGTGTTTTCTGGTTCAATTTTTTGGCCACTTGCAAGCATTAGGTTTTGTAAAATTCGTTCCACATTTTTAGTGGTTTCAAAGAATTGCTTATATTCTTTGTTTTCGTCGAAGTTAAAATAAGCAATATTTTTGTAGTAGAGCTTACCAAATTCTTTTAGTATCCAAGTTTTACCAACTTGACGCACACCTTTTAATATCAACGGTTTACGATACGGCGAGCTCTTCCATGCTAAAAGTTTGCTCATAATCAGCCTTTTCATGATTACTCACCTTTCACTTGACGTTACGCTATTAAATATTGCAGTCGTATTAGCGCGTTGCTGTTTCTAAGCGTATTGCATTGCTACGTTGTTGTATTGCAACAATTCTGCGATTATTTTGTTATATTTTGCGTTATCTTTTATCGTGTATCACATTATTATATATGTTTTGGTGTATTTAATCACATAATTATACGTATTTTAGTGTTTTTATCACATTATTATACGAATTATGCATTAAGTAGCGCTCAGCATAAAACATGAAAATACACGCAACAAAAGAATTGCTGCACACACTAAATATTTTGCAGCCATTTTCACACTCCTTCAGGTTTACCAATACACCTAATTCCCATCCCACAAAAAATACCTAAACCAACTACGGAAAGTTATAATTGAATAGTGATTAAACTTTGCAAAGGAATCGTTTCCCATGACAAAAATAACAAAAATGACAAAAAAACAAATAGTATATTTTTACACTTATATTGCTTGTATTATCATTATTCCAGTTGTCTTATCACTGATTGCCGATAGCATACCTAAAAACGACAGCCTATCTCCTAGCGGCCATCCGTTTGAGTGCATAGACGATAGAGCGTTTTTTATCTGGTTAGGTTTAGACCTTGGACTATATCTATATCCACTACATCTCATTTTTATTAACAAGACGACATTAAAAATATCTAAATCTTTGTTCCTACCATCTATTATTTTTGCAATACTTTTGCCACCAGCCGTTTTGATTTTATCAGATGCTTCTGCGCGAGAATTCTTCTTTATATTCATGTCTTACGTTGTTATAGCATTCGTTATACCATTTCTGATTATCTACTATATAAAACGCAAAATTTGATACAATTACCGAAATAAAAATAGTTTACAGATTAGTTGTTATGAAAATTATTTTCACGCTACTCATAATTGCATTATCATTATTATTTGCTTTATTTGCTCTTTTAAGCTTAGTTGCTGATTTTAATACTCCGCTGTAGAGCAATTCAAAATAAGAAGGAGTTCACAGCATCAAAATACTATTAGCTCCTTCTTACTATGAAAACTTAGACAACCTTGATAAGAAATGTTGTCAAGCGGTTTAAAAAATGGATTCCGATTATCTGTATAAACCATAGCAATCATCGAAACCCATTCCTCAAGCCTTTTATCTATTGTTTAGTTCTTAATTCTTGACATCAAAACAACACTCTCGACGTGAGATTGAGAGAACTCCTAGTATAGCTACACTTTTTTGAGTGCACACTATGTATATTGGGTGCACTTTTTAACGATAGGAAATATCGCAAAAAGGTTTAAGATTGGCTTGATAGCTTGATTCTTGAGCATAAAAATAGCCTAGAGAGCCCCCCTAAGACAAAGTATTAGTATAGTTGATGCAATTTTTTTACCATATATGAACCCATCGAATTGCTGTGTTTATTAACAAAGAATATTTTACGTTAATTAGATAAATAAATACATAAATTACAATTGAACTAGTATAGAAATATTCTATTTTTCATATAACATAGTAAAAGCAGTGAATAAAGTACGAGGAGGTATTTTGTGAAGAAAAGATATATGTTGAGAAATATTTTTAAAACCAAATATAATTTCCATAATATTGTTTTAATCGTTTTCATTGGACTATTAGCAGGTTTCTTATCAGGATTGTTCGGTGTAGGTGGAGGAATGGTGATAGTTCCTGCATTAACTGTTTTTATGAAATTTGATCAGCGTCATGCTACTGCTACTTCTCTTGTTGCCATAATTATAACGTCGCTTTGTGGAAGCATTGTTTACGGTTTAAACGGCAAAGTGTCATTTTTATCAGCATTTTTTCTAATAATAGGTTCAGTTTTCGGATCACAAATTGGGGTATATTTTTCACATATTTTGCCTAAAAAAATATTTCCTTGGTGTTTTACACTTTTTGTATTACTAGTTATATGTTCTAGTCAAGTTTGGATTCCGTTAAGAAATGTAGATTTTAATGTTAGTTTTTTAAAAGCTATATGTCTTATATTTATAGGCGTTGTTTCTGGTATTTTTTCAGGTATTTTAGGCGTTGGTGGCGGAGGAATTATAGTGCCATGCGTGCAACTTTTGCTCGGCATGGGAGACCTTATGGCAAGAGGAACTGCTTTGCTTGTCACGCTTCCTACAGCTATAAGTGGTAGTATTGCTAATGCTCGTTACCATTATACTCATTTTACTGAAGGAATTATTATCGGTATTTTTGCGACATTTACTGTAAACTTAGGCGCAATAATTGCGCGCAGTATTTCACCTTTTATATGCAATATATTGTTTTGTATTTTTTTGTTCAGTGTATGCTTACAAATGATATTAAAAACAGGTATTTTAGCTAAGAATAAGCGTTAAATATGTAAAGTCTTTGACTTTTATTTATTTGAAAAAATAGTTTTGAATATAAAAAGTGGGGCTTAGATTTAAGCCCCACGATATAGGAGAATGTTATAAAGTAACTTTTTACAATTATGCCATTTGAGTAACATCTCTTTTTGCTTGTATAAATTTTATTATCATGTTTTTTGCGTGATAAATAATTATGCAAACTATATAAACAATTGCAGAAAATACAGTTATCATTCCTCCGGAAGATAGACCTAAATAAATACTTGAATAGAGACCTAAAGTTCCAGCTATAATTCCAAGTATTGGAGCAAAAATTACCGTTTCCCATTTACTGATGGCTAAGGTCTTACTTTCTCCTAAATGTTCTTTGAGATATTTCTTAGCACTTTCAAATAAAATGATTTCTGCTGTATGTTCGTTGTAAAAATCTTCCTGTTTACTGTTCTTTAGTTTGGTATGGGCTTTGTAGGTTTTCTTGTACTTCAAATATTTTTCTGATTGGTCGATGAGTTGTGTTTTTTCATCAATCTTCTTTTCTCCCTCATACGGTACAGGAAAGTTTCTAAACTCCTATTTCCTAACTTCTAGCTGGGTGCAAAGTGGGTGCACCTTTTAACGATAGAAAAATATCGCAAAAGGTATACCATTTAGCTTAATAGCTTGATTTTGAGTGCAAAATATTACTATTTCTTCTTATAACCTATAGCAACATTACCTGTTTTATTAATCCCTGGTACTTTAAGAACATCAGAGCTTGGCTTGTCTTTTAAATCAAATTTTCCATGCAACGATCTCTTGCCATAATAGCGGGATTCATTAATATCTTTCATCTGAAATTATATGCTCTATTCCACTATGCTCCGATTTAAGATATTCTTTCATAAATGTTGGGTAAGCCTTGAACTTATCAAGCTCATCTATAGGTAACCAATGCATTGTCTCTTTAGCACCTGACTCTGTAGTACTATGGCTCGTAAAACCTCTTTTGCCCATGGGCTTCATCATGTAGTATAATGTCAGCTCATGGAAGTCTACTCCTTTTAAGCCAGAGCTGCCGATGAATAAGTTCTCGTGTATGACGGCAAGGTGATCTACTTCATAATTAAGACCTGTCTCTTCAAATACTTCTCTCTTAACGGCTTCTTC
>NZ_KQ956806.1:18456-20120 GCF_001546455.1 Gardnerella vaginalis
ATCCTTAACCAATCGATAAACACCAAATTCCCTGCTGCAAGTCTCTTCACCAGCCAGCAAATAAGCAACTTGATAACTTGGAGGAATAAGTCTTATCGAGAACAGAAGGAGGTTGGGTGGGCTGTCTAAAAAATGTCCACACCCCGACGGTAAAGCCTATATGTGCGACATTTTTAATCATACTTTCACTCCTGGGGGGGGGGTAATATAAGCGCAAGCATACCATATTTCGTCTGGATAACACCTGTTATTCGCCACAAAATCGACGCTGAAAGTCACTTATTTCTTTCCGAGCATCCACGCTTTGAGCACTACTTCTATTACTCCGTAAGTCAATGCGGCCAACGGCCAAACAATCCAACTTTTTCCCCAATCGGACGTGATGAAACTGTAGGCTAAATAAATGCAGACAACTATAAGCCAGTAAGCTTGGAGGAATAACCTAGTCTTTGCAGGATAGACAGTTTTTTTCTTCGGTTGCAGCAAACGGTAATAGGACGAGCGGACGATATTCGCCTGTACGAATAAATAAACAGCTGCTGCAACCAGGGCAATAGCGATAACTACAAAAAAGCCGGATGAAAGTTGATAAAATTCCGGTGCTATATCCGAAATTATAAGAAAAATAAAAGCAACCATACATAAAACGACACCGCTGACCGTCCGCAGCACATACGACGGCATGAAACGTTCCAAGCGTTCTTTGAGCACACTGTCAACGCCGTAAGCTGTTTCAAAGTCCTCTTTTTCCAAATATTGATAACGCTTTCCATGGAAACTCTGAATAATAAAAATAGCTACAGCAACGGTAATAATCGCAACACTGAATGCTAAGCCCATAGTTTTACCGACTTGCGCATTTACTGTGTGAGAAAGCAAAAGATCACTGCCAACCAACGGGATTGCCGCCAGAACACAAAGAAGAACGCCTAGAGCAACATAGGCGGCAAATGATATTCTGTGAGCAATATAAGCGGAGGCTTCTTCCAGCTCAATTACCCGAATGCGAACGCCGGCTTCTTCCTGGCAGGCATTTTCATCTGCGTTGACGTTCTTCCCTATAACATCAATTTCATCTTTTACTAGAAGATCTGTACTAACACCAAACAAACGGCTCAATGCAATTATCCGTTCCATATCTGGGATACTTTGTGCGCCTTCCCATTTGGAAACAGCTTGGCGACTGACGCCCAATTTGTCCGCCAATTCTTCCTGCGACCAACCGTTTTGTTTACGCAGTTCCAATATTTTATCTGCTAAAATCATAAAAACATCTCCATTTCAAACTAGAATTCATCATGATCATGGTGAAATTATAGCTAAAACAGCAGTTGCGTAGTAGCAAGTGCGGTTGGCAATTGCCGTTGAAAGCGCAATTTCTGCCGACAAATGAGCGCAACCGACCGCCAATTCGTTTTCTTTCATTTTTGCACCGCGCTTTCCAATCATCTTCACTGATGACGCCAAACATCGGAACAGAATTTCGCCAATCGTCGGAATGAAAGTTCGCCAATCATCGGAAAACAATGAAATATCACGCTTACACTTTCAAATTAAACCTTTTAATAATAGCCATCGCGAAACATAATCTACATAAGAGCAAAATCAAGCAGATTACGCATTCTCTTCCAGTAGAAAATCTGGTAAATATTTGTGTATAATCC
>NZ_KQ956806.1:20220-21768 GCF_001546455.1 Gardnerella vaginalis
TCAAATACTTCTCTCTTAACGGCTTCTTCTGATGTCTCGCCCATGCGAACCGCTCCGCCAACTGAGTAGTAATAGTCGTCCTCATCATTTCTTGCAAATAGCACACAACCTTCTTCGACTATGATGGCTGCTGCTCTATATCTAAATGCTTTTTTATCGTTAATAAATCCGCAATTATGTTCCATAGTTTACTCCTTTAGAAAATCTGGTAAATATTTGTGTATAATCCCTTCTTGCGAAAAATTCATTGTATCCATCGACAAAACATATTTAGGATAATTATCCTTAACCAATCGATAAACACCAAATTCCCGGCTACGAGTCTCTTCGCTAGCCATCAAATAAGAGACTTGATAATACTCAGTTTCACCTTGTCTAGTAGCAATGAAATCGATTTCTTGATTATTAATACGACCAACTTGAACCTGAAAACCACGAGACAAAAGCTCAATATAGACAATATTTTCTAGAATACGTTCAATTGATACAACATTTGAGAAACCTACTGCTTGCCTAAAACCATGATCTGTTACATAATATTTTTCCTCAACCGTCAGTAACTTTTTCCCAACACTGTCATAGCGTGGAACTTTTTTTAGAAGATACGCCGCTTGGCAAAAATTCAAGTAATTCAAAATGGTATCGACTGAAACTTTACGATTTTCGCTAACAAAATATTTTCGTAAACTGTTAGCTGAAAAACTTTGTCCAATATTATCTAAACAAAAAAGTAAAATGCGATTAAATACGTCAACATCTCGGATCGAATTGTATTCAAGTATATCCTTAACAACAACGGTATTATAAATGTCGTTTAAATATCTAAAACTCGGCTCCTCTTCCCCATTAAAATAATGAAGAGGAGGCATACCACCAATTTTGATATATAGCTGAAATAATTCCTGTATGCTTAAATTCAAACTTTGATACAAATTCACGAATTCGCTAAAAGTAAAAGGAAGCACCTCAAAACTTACGTAACGCCCTGCAAGCAAGGTGGCAAGCTCTCCGGACAATAATTTTGAGTTAGAACCAGTCAAATAAATATCGCAATCATAATCAACTCTAAGCGCATTTATAACACGTTCCCAGTGAGAAACTAATTGAATTTCATCAAAGAAAAAATATATTTTACCTTCTATTTGTTGACTACGTTCTGTAATTAATTTCTGCAGATCAAAATCATTTTTCACAGATAAGTATTGAGCTGATTCTAAATTGATATAAATAATACGACTTTGAGGAACGTCCGTAAGTAATTCAGATTGAATCATTTTTAACAAAGTGGACTTTCCCACTCGTCTCATACCTGTAATCACCTTCACAATAGGCTTGTTAATAAAAGGTTTGATTTTATTAAGATATTTTTTACGTAATATATATGACATATCCTCACACCTTTCAATTACAGCTTTGCTTACAATTTCGATTATAGTCGATAAATTTATTGTTTTTTATAGTTGTTTCTATTATAAACGAAACAAATTAAAAATTCACCTTTGAGATTGAAGCCGCAGTGTTCTAATAATGGGCGTAAATTTCAAGTTC
>NZ_KQ956806.1:21868-22384 GCF_001546455.1 Gardnerella vaginalis
CGTAAATTTCAAGTTCAACTTTAAAATTACGCTCAAATTGGTTAACTTATCTTCTTATGCAGAAAATGCACGCAGCAAACAAAATAGCCAATCAGTGCTCGTTTAATGCTTCCAACAATATCCATCATAAACCGAAGCAATCACATGCAAATCTTCACCCTCATAATATTCAACAATCAACTTTTTAAATTCAGGACCTATACTGTACGCAAGCAGGTGTCATCAAAACGATATATTATTTAAGTGCGATTTGCAAAGGAGCGCCACTGATTCTGTATGGATTGAGAGAACGGGTAGTATAGCTACACTTTTTTGAGTGCACACTATGGGATAGTGGGTGCACCTTTTAACGATAGAAAAATATCGCAAAAGGTATACCATTTAGCTTAATAGCTTGATTTTGAGTGCAAAATATTACTATTTCTTCTTATAACCTATAGCAACATTACCTGTTTTATTAATCCCTGGTACTTTAAGAACATCAGAGCTTGGCTTGTCTTTTAAATCAAATTTTCC
>NZ_KQ956807.1 GCF_001546455.1 Gardnerella vaginalis
AGAAAGAGGATAAAGAAAGAGGATAAAGAAAGGAGTAAATATGGCGAATAATATGGATGTAAATCGAGCGGAAGAGTCTGAATCTTCAAAGCCTAAGATTGCTGAATTAGCCAAAGAAGCTGGTGTTTCTCCGTCTACAATATCTAAGGTAATCAATGGTAGATCGGGAGTATCGGAAGAAACCAGAAGGCGTGTAGAAGAAGTTTTGGCTAAAAGTGGTCGCGACTATTCTCTTGTTAGCACTAAAATTTCTCCAACGGTGGAGCTGCTGGTGGATTACGTTGCGAATAATGGAACCATTGAGATGATTACTTATGCATCTCGTTGGGCGCAGCGCGAAGGATTAGCGCTTACAGTTGCTCAAACCGATAATGGCAAAAAGCGCGATGAGTGTTTGCGCGGAATCGTAGACAGAAATCCTTTGGGCGTTATATCGCAAATGTCGGATCTTAGCGAAAAAGATAAAGATTTTTTGCGTATGCGTAATATTCCGCTGATTATTATTGACCCAGTTTCTATTGGAAACGGCAGTGATCACACGATTTCTATTGATAATTGGACTGGCTCTTACGAGCTTACTCGTCATTTGATTAGTTTGGGTCATAAGCGAATTGGCGTTATTACAGGCCCATTAAATGTTCAGTCTGGTGTTGCTCGTTTTGCTGGATACAGTGCGGCTATGGAACAAGCTGGCTTGAGTGTGGATAAAGACTTAGTAAAAGAAGGAGATTATCTTCCTGAGCTTGGATACAAAATGGCTTGCAGCCTTTTGGATTTGCCTAAAGACAAGCGTCCAACTGCGATTTTTGCTTGCAACGATATTACTGCAGTAAACGTTTATCGTGCAGCAAGAGAGCGAAAAATAAAATTAGGAACGGAGCTTTCGGTTGCAGGATTTGACGATGTTTATCCTGCGCAATATTTAATGCCGTCTTTAACAACTGTTAATCAGCCTTTTGATATTATGGCAAAAAATGCTGTTAGTATGATTCTTGCGATTAGAGAAGGAAGAAAAATCGAAAATCAAATGGTTCTTCCTGCACATGTTGTTATTAGAGAAAGCACTCAGCCAGTTTCTAATTAGGTGATTGTTTTTAATTAGGTAATTTATTAGCGACTTATGCTTATAACCGCTATAAATACCATATAAAATGTGGACGCAACTTAAATCAAGAGGTAAATCAAGATAGGTTGCGTCCACAAATTGTTTGTTCTAAATATTGCGTATTTATTTATTATTTTAGAAGACTACGCATAGACTACATCAAGATAGACTACATCAAGCTTGTGTAAATCTTGCGAATATCTTCCAAAGTGGCCTTGCGTGGGTTTCCTGGAGTGCAAACATCTGCCAAAGCGTCGTGGCTTAAGCCTTCAATATCTGCCTCACTAGCTCCAACTTCGCTAATCTTAGTAGGATTTCCAAGCTTAACCGTTAAGTCGTGAACTGCCTTTACAGCAGCATTACGCACGGTTTCGAGGTCGTCGGTGTATGCGTTTGGAACGTCGAATGCGGCAGCAATATCGCGATACTTTTCGCCACTGTAATCCTTGTTATATTCCATAACAGGAGCAAGCAAAATTCCGTTTGCAACGCCATGAGCAACGCCAAGGCGACCGCCGAGTGGGTGAGCCATGCCGTGAACCAAGCCCAAACCAACGTTGGAGTATGCCATGCCAGTTATGTAGCTTGCGTAAGCCATTTGTTCGCCTGCTGGAACGTCTCCGTCTGCGCTCTTTGCAAGGTTTTGTGCAATCATGCGAATTGTTTGCAAAGACAGGCAATCCGAAAGGCTCCATGCACCTGGAGTAATGAAACCTTCGATTGCGTGGGTGAGTGCGTCTAAACCAGTTGCAACCTTAAGCGAGCGTGGCATGGAATCGGTGAGATCTGGGTCTACGAATGCAACGATTGGAATATCGTGAGGGTCTACTGCAACGAACTTGCGAAGCTTTGCGGTATCGGTAACAACATAGTTGATTGTTGTTTCGGAAGCGGTTCCTGCGGTTGTTGGTACGCCAAAGATTGGTACAGAAGGATTCTTTGTATCTGCAACGCCTTCTAGAGAAAGAACATCGCCAAACTCTGGGTTGGCTACAATAATTCCAATGCCCTTGCAGGTATCTTGTGGAGAGCCGCCGCCGAGGCCAATAAGGAAGTCTGCGCCAGATGCCTTGAACTTTTCTACACCGTCTTGAATGCATTCAACAGGTGGATTTGGCTTTACGTTGTCAAATACTTCGTATGGAAGACCAGCGGATTCTAGAACGTCGGTAACTCTTTTAACGGTTCCCGTCTTTACAAGAACTGGATCTGTTACAACGAATGCTTTTTTAAAGCCATGTGCCTTAGCAACGTTTGGAATCTCTTTGATTGCTCCACGACCGAAGTAAGCAGTCTGATTGAAAATCATTCTATACACCATGCGAAAATCTCCTTTGAGTTTCTTGTTGGCTTATGCCATTTTTTGGTAGTCGATTAATATTTTACAATATTGCATGACATTTGGCGAGTGTGTTAAATAAGTGTTTTGTTACTAAAATTAACAAATAAATAATTAAAATGAACATAAACTAACTAAATTTACGTATTTTTATTTATTTTAGATATAAATAAGCACATTTATTAAAAATTGCTCGCATGATTTGCATTGCTTATTTTGAAGGAAAAATATTAATCATGTTAAGAAAAATTCTTTAATTGATTGTGTTGTAGTTGCCAAATTGACTTATTTTGCATTAAATAATCTGTTTGAAACACAAATTTAAGTTTTAATACTGAGTTCTCATACTAAAGTATGACGATTTTATATAAGAGCATTTTTATATCAAAATTTAATAGCAAAATCTTATTATTTCAATGAAAATATCAGCCCTACGCACTATAGAGAATGCGTTTTTAATCACGTAAATTTTAATTGTAAGGTAATCACAGAAGTATGTGAGGTGCAAAATGAATGTTGAAAATAGTGAAGATACGCGTTTTACGCAAATGAATTATTCTGCTAAAGAAGGTTTGATTGGCGAGACTGCGGTTGCAGCTTTACATGTTGTTAAAGATTTTGGCAAGGGTGCAGGCATTGTTCACGCTCTGCGAGATGTTAGCGTTAGCTTCGAGCGCGGCAAGTTTACGGCGATTATGGGCCCTTCTGGTTCTGGAAAGTCAACTTTAATGCATTCTTTAGCTGGTCTTGACAGCGTTAATTCTGGAAAGGTTTTGGTTGACGGCCTAGATATTACAGGTATGAGCGATAAGCAGCTTACGCTTATGCGCCGCGAAATGGTTGGATTTATTTTCCAAAGTTTTAATCTTCTTCCAATGTTTAGCGCTGAGCAAAATATTCTTATGCCTCTTACTTTGGCAGGTAAAAAGCCAGATAAGCAATGGTTTAATACTTTGGTTAATACTCTTGGCTTGCAAGATCGCTTAAAGCATAGGCCTGCTGAGCTTTCTGGTGGTCAGCGACAACGCGTTGCAATTGCTAGAGCTTTAATCTCTAAGCCTTCCGTAGTTTTTGCAGACGAGCCTACTGGCAATCTCGATTCTGCTTCCAGCTTGGAAGTTTTGCATTTCTTGAAGAAGTCTGTAACGGAACTTGGTCAAACTGTGATTATGGTTACTCACGACGCTGTTGCAGCCTCTTACGCGGATCGAGCAATTGTGTTTGCAGATGGTCAAATCGTTGAAGACGTGCAAAATCCTACTGCAGAAGGCATGAGCAAGATGCTTATGGAACGCAGCGAAGCTGGTATTAATAATCAGCCTAATCAATTGCAATAAAAGGTGGTGAAGTTAGAATGTGGAAAATCGCACTAAAACTTATGCGCAAAAGCGTACGCATGCTAATCGCCTCTGGAATTGCAATTCTTATAGGCAGCATGTTTATGAGCGCTACTTTGCTTTTTGCAAACAGCGTTGATGACTTGATGGTTCGCAACTCAACAGATGAATTCACTAGCGCAAATTATGCAATATCATTTAAGAATCCTAACAGTTCTCCTAGTAGTGAAATTCATTATAAAGACCTTCATTTAGACGAAATATCGAAGATGCCTGGTGTCAACGGTATTCGTAGTGATGATGCGACTGCGCTTGTAAGAGTAGAAAAAGGTGATAAATCAGTTACGAGTATCGCTTGGTCTAATGGTTTGTATGGAAATCTTCCTGTGTATAAATCAACAGAAGGTAGAGATCCGCAAGAAATAGGCGAAATCACGCTTATTAAAAGTATTGCTAAATCAATACATGTAAATATTGGCGATACTATAACTTTGGTTAAAGTAGATGACACTGGCGGAGATAAAGAAAAATCGTACGATGTTCGTGTGGTTGGTCTTGTTGACGATGGAGAACATTCTCAAATACCATTTTCAAATCGCGGCACATATCTTGGTGGCATAACGAACGATTTTTGTACAAAACTCAAAAATCTTAAGAATTTTGACAATCAAGTTGTGCAAAGCAAAGTGTACATGAGTATTGATGAATCTAAAATAAACGATTTATCTCCTAAGATTAACGCTTTGCTTCCAAAGCAATTTTCTCTTATGTCTAGGCACGAAGTTGGTGTAAGAGCTGTTAGAAATGTGTCTAACGGCACTAATTTTGTGACTATGTTTTTGCTATCTTTTGGTATTCTAGCGTTGCTTATTTCTTCGCTTGTTATAGCAAACACATTCCAAGTGCTGGTTGCTCAACGCAGACGCACTCTTGCGCTTTTGCGTGTAATCGGCGCACAATCGCACCAGCTTTATGCAGCAGTTTTGCTTGAAGCTGCAATACTTGGAGTTATTTCTGCGGCTGTTGGCGTGCTTTGCGCAATCGGATTTATGGGCGCAATTAGTAACGTGAATATTAATTCTGGACCGTTATCTAAGATTCCTTTGATTGTTTCGCTTCCAGCGGTTGTCTGGCCAATAGCAATTGGCACGATTGTAACAGTTCTTGCATCTATGAGTGCTGCTCGATCTGCTACAAAAGTAACGCCTATGGAAGCGCTACGACCAATGGATTTGATTAAAGATAAGCGTGCAAGCATTATTCGCGCTGTTTTTGGCGTTGTGTTTATTGTTGTAGGCATTTTAGCTACGGCTTTAAGTGCTACTTCTTTAGCAAGCATGATTGCGAGGAAGTCGCCTACTGCTGGTTCTGACTCTTGGATGACTTTGCTTGGAGCAATGTTTGGTTGTGCGCTTGTTTTTATTGGTATTGTTATGACAGCCATATTCTGGATGCCGTTTGCTATGAAGGCAACTGGCGCAATCATGGCACTTTGTGGTCCTGCATCTAAGGTTGCTAACGCAAACGTGCAACGAAACCCTAGAAGAGTTGCGGCAACTGGAACGGCTTTGCTTATTGGCGTAACGCTTGTTTCAACGGTAGTAACTGGCGCAATATGTGGTAAAGCAACTCTTAAAGGTGTTGTTGATGACCGTTACAGTGTTGACATTATTATTCAAGGCAAGAATGTTGATGAATCTTTAGCTGCCGATATTTCAAAGATTAGTGGAATAAAGAATACTGAGTTGCTTCCTGCAGTTCCTATGACTTTTAAGAACGCTAAGGGCGAAACTGAGTATGCTATTGCAGCTGGAGTTGATAATGTAAATCAACTTAAAAATGTAATGCACACTGACCTTGATGGCGTTAATATAAACAAAGATTCTGTGCTTTTGCCTAAGTTTAATGGAGAAGGCGGAGAACCTTTTGACCTTAAAAAAGGAAACCTTAATCTGCAAGCTTACGTAGAAAAGTACAGTTCTGATGAAACAGACAGTAATAATATTACGCCATTTACTGGCATGAATACAGACTCGAGTAATAATGATAAGAGCATTACTGTAAAGCAAGTTCAGTTTAAGAAGTATAGAAATGTTAATATATATTCAAGGAATACTGCTTTTGTTAGCAAATCTTACTTCAATAATTACCTTAAGCCTACAACGCATATTTTGCTTATTTCGGTAGACTCTAGCAAAGCTAATCTTGTAGATATTGTTAAGAATATTAGAAATATTACATCTAGCTATGCGGAGGTTATGGCTGGTGGAAGCGTGTTCCAACGAGCGCAGTGGGAGAGTGCTATCGACATAATGATGATGTTGCTTGTTGGCTTAATAGCAGTAGCTGTTGTGATTGCTTTAATAGGCGTTGCAAACACATTAAGCTTGTCTGTTATTGAGAGAACCAAAGAATCTGCAACTTTGCGCGCAATAGGCATGACAAGAGGCCAGGTTAGAAGGTCTCTTGCGTTGGAAGCAACGTTGATTTCCCTAACAAGCACTGTTTCGGGCTTGATTGTTGGAACAGCGTTTGGGTGGATTGGATCCTACATGGTATTTAGCACAATTGGCAAAGTTCCGTTTGTAGTTGATTGGACTATTTACGCGGTTCTTGCTCTAATCGCTTTGCTTGCAGCGCTTCTTTCCAGCGTTCTTCCAGCTCGTAGAGCAGTAAAGTCTTCGCCAGTAGTTGCGCTCGCGGAAGACTAATCGCTAGAAACGCAAAACAAAATGCGGTTGCAATTTTAATCATTCAATCAAGAATTGATTAATTTGCAGCCGCATTATTTTTTATTTTTATAAAAATGATTAAACAAGACTGTTCTCGTAAGCAAACACAACAGCTTGGACTCTGTCTCTTGCGTTGATTTTTCCCAAAATATGCGCAACATGCGTTTTAACTGTTGGCAAGCTGATAAACAGTTTATTAGCAATCTCTTGATTAGATAGTCCGTGAGCAATCTCTACAAGAACTTCGCGCTCGCGATCTGTTAAATCATTTAAGCAAGAATCGTACGTGTTTGCGCTTTGCTCGTTTTTAGTCGCAATCTCTTCTTTTGATTTTTCTTCATCGTTAGGCTTAGAGATCATTGACTCAATTAAGCGCTTTGTAGCAGTTGGAGCAATAATTGCGTTTCCTTGATACACAGTCCGTATTGAATTAAGCAATGTTTCTGGCTCTGTATCTTTAAGCAAGAATCCCGATGCGCCTGTATGAATCGCAGCCATAACATATTCGTCTAAATCAAAAGTAGTTAAAATAATAATGCGCGTATTGGCGTTAGCATCTTCTTGCAATATTTTGCGCGTAGCTTCCAAACCGTCCATGTTAGGCATGCGCACGTCCATCAAAATAACGTCTGGATTTTCCTTTGACGCAATTTCTACAATTTCATTGCCATTTGAAGCTTGCGCAACAACTTGCATGTCTTTTTGCGAGTTGATTACCATAGTAAATCCTGCGCGCACAAGCTCCTGATCGTCTGCAATTGCGACTCGAATTACTCCATTGTTTTCCATGTTTTCCATATTTTCCATACTATCAATTTATTCGTGTTTGTTTGCAAGCCTGTGTTGAATTTGTTCATCAAGCGAAGGAGCGGGGCGAACCGCAATCTCAGTTACATTTGCACCATTATTTGATGAATTAACACTTGAACCTGTTTCTCGCAAAATTCCAAGTAGTTTTCGCATGTACCTAAGTGCTGAGCGACCTTCATCTCCAATGTTTTTAAAAGCTTTACTAATTGCTTCAATTTGCTCTTGCTCTAGTTCTTGTTCTTGCTTTAGTTTTGTTGACTTTAGGTTTTCTGCATTGCTATTTGATTTTTCGTATTTATTTAGCATATCGATTCCACTATTTGCAGCATCAATTACTTTATGCAATGTAACTGCAACTTTTTGCTGAATATTTGCGCTAATGCGCTGCCTTTCGGCATTTGCTGCAAGTACTTCTAGCTGTTTTTGCTCTTGCTCGAGTTCTGTTCTGCGTGTTTTTAGAATCAGCAAATTATTATCATCGTTTCTGCGGTAATAAGCAAATGCAATGGCAGTAAAACAAATTAATGCAACTATAAAACCAAAAACTAATCCTACGGACGCCATTTGCATAATGTCATAAAAATTGGTTGTGTACGCATTAGATGCAAAAAATCGTATTGGAGTTTCATTTTGTGGAATATTTTTTGATGCAACACCAATTTTTACAGCAAAAATAGCAGATTCGGCGAGCACTACTGCGCTAACCCATTGCCATGCGTGCTTTTTGCCATAGAGCACAGCCGCATAAACAATGGTTGGTATAAAGAAATTAGCAAATAAAATATTAGGCAAGCATATAAGTTGTATTGCAGAAAATGCTGCTGCAACAATTGCGCATGTTGTTGGAGCTTTTCTACGAAACATAAATGGAATCATAGTAGTAAGCGTAAGTATTCTATAAAGTATTTGTAATGAAAGCGAGCTTGAATACCCAGAAGTCATTCCAGTTCCAACAGTAAAATCGTAAGTTGGTATAAAAAGCATTAGAACAGTCCAAGGTGCTGCATAAATAACATCGCCAATAAGCCAATGTTGTTCAAACCATTGTGATACTTTTTCAATCCTATTTTGTGAATTATTTGCTTCTGGCAAAACTTTTGATGAGGTTTTATCGCTTGTATTTGCTGGTTTTTCTTGCGTTGATAATGGATTATTAGCTTTTACGTTTTTATAAGTAACGTTAGGAATACTATTTAGTGCAGAAGCAGTATTGTTTGATTGATCTGTGCTGTAAGAGTATGGAATAAAAGCACCAACACTAAATGTTCCATTGTTTTGTATTCCATAATCAAGTGTTCCATGAAGATTTTCAATGCGCTCTTTCATGCCAATCAAACCATAACCATTTTTATGTGGCACACCACTATTTTGCTCTTGATTGGCTTCAATCTTGTGTACTTCATTTGTGATTTTTAGTGTTAAGCCTTGTTCGTTCCACAGTTCGTGAATGTTTATTTTGATGCCATTTCCTGCGTGCTTCCGAATATTAGTAAGAGATTCTTGAACAACTCGGTATGCAACGGTTTGTGCATCTTTGTTGAGTTTATTAGAAGAATTTATGCCATCAACAGTGTGCCAAAAAATATTTTTAGGAGATGCGATTTTTGCTTGCTCAATAAGCGAAGGTATGTGATTGAAATCCAATTGAGCGGATGGAGCGTCTGTTAAAGCTTCTAGCAGTCGACGCATGTCGTGAACGGCGCGCTCTGCTTCGTTTTTAATAATATGCATTGTTTTTTTAGCAAGAGAAATATCTTGTGTTGCTGCATAGCGACCACCGTCTGCTTGAACAATAATAATAGAAAGCGTGTGAGCAACAATATCGTGCATATCCCTGGCGATTCTTGCACGCTCTGCAGTAACAGCAATATGCTGAGCTTTCTTTCGGTACGCGCGAATAGCGTTATTGTTCTCTTGTAAAAGTTGAATAGTGTGTACGTGAGTGCGCTGCCAGTAGCCAATAATAACCGTAATTGTAGTAATAATAATCGCAAAAATTATATTAGGAATTGCAAAATCAAGTATAATTGAAACGCAGTTTTTTATGTTACTACTATTTATATTTTTTACGCTACAAGAATAACTAGCTTTTAAATGATTGATGCCATATATTGGCCCCATTACAATATTCCACGATATTGCTGCGCAAGATAATACTGTTGTTACGTAAGCTGCAATAACAAAAGCTTTTGAATGTTCTGGATTTCCGCGAGCAATAGCGTTAACAAGCAGCACAAAACCAAAGAAATCAGCAAAAAGTTGAGCTGGACCAAATACTACTTGCACAATGCAAATAACAATAAAAATAGTAGCCGCTTGTTCAGGCCATAGTCTTCGTACCGAAAGTAATGCTGCAACAACAATATTTATAAGATAGGCTGTAATTAGCGAACTTTGCGTCAAGAATCCGTCAACATTGCTTATAGTATACCGATTGCTTGAAAGTGTAAAAAGAATAAGTGAAATAATGCCCCACAATATATCGTTTAGCGTAAGCTCAGTGCGTAAGCGTTGTATAGCTCTGTTAAACGTGTGAGATATTTTCATAACTACTAGGCTAGTACACGGCACTTTATAGAACAATCGAACTTTAGTATGATTTATATAAGAGTGCGAGTTTGCGTATGTGATTTGTTGTTGCAATGTAGCATGCGAGTGCAGAAAGGAATGTTTACAATGGCACTGCTAGCAAAGTATTACGTACCAGGATTGTATGTAGAAGAGCGCGCAATCGATGTTCCTTTAGATTGGGAGCAAAACACTCCAGGCGATTCTATTAAAGGTGAGACGATTCGTCTATTTTGCAGAGTTATTAGCGCTCCAGAACATGCGCATGACGATTTGCCTTTGCTTGTATTTTTGCAAGGAGGCCCAGGAGGACAGTGCCCTCGTCCACTTTCGCCGTCTAGCGATGGCTGGATTCAAGAGGCAATTAAGTATTTTCGTGTTGTTCTTCCAGACCAGCGCGGCGTTGGGCGCTCTTCTAGAGTAGATGCTTCTACAGTTAAGCGCATGGCAGACGACGGCGTGAGTGTAGAGCGTCAAGCATGGTACTTAAAGCGATTCTTAGCAGATTCTATTGTTCGCGATTTTGAGCATTTGCGCTTAACTGAGTTTAACGCAAAGCCGTGGGTTTCTTTGGGTCAAAGCTATGGCGGATTCTTAACGCTTACGTATTTGTCTCTTTTCCCACAGGGTTTGCTTGCAAGCTTTACAACGGGCGGTATTCCTCACGTTCCAGCCAATGCTCTAGAAGTTTACGAGCACACGTTCCCGCGTATGGCTAGAAAAACTGAGCAATTCTACGAGCGTTATCCGCAGGATGTTGCTCGTGCTGCTGCTATTGCAGATAGGATTTCTCAAGGAGATGTTTTCTTGCCTAATGGCGAAAAGCTAACCGTTGAGCGATTCCAAACTCTTGGATCTTCTTTTGGCATGAAGCCAAGCTTTGAAAGAGTTCATTGGTTGATTGACTCTGCATTTTCGGATGGAGATGGCTCTCTTAAGGCGTTTAAGCATGGTGGTGGAACGGCAGACGGCTATTTAAGCGACGAGTTTCTTTATGGTGTTATGGACGCAACGTCTTCTAGTCCGCTATATTGGCCGCTTCAAGAGTTCATTTATGCGGATGGTGAATTAGATCATCCAATTCGTTGGGCAGCTCAGCAAGTTCGAGAAACAATGCCAGAGTTTGCTGGCAGCGCGCGTCCGCTTTTGTTTACTGGTGAAGCTGTGTTCCCGTGGATGTTTGATCAGCAAAAGGCATTGCAGCCGTTCTTGCCAGCGGTTGATTGCATGATGAGTGATATGCAATTTGGCAAGATTTACGATTTAGATCAGCTTGCAAATAACGAAGTTCCTTTGCAAGCAGCGGTTTACTTCGACGACTTGTATGTTGATTCTGGTCTTCAGTTAGACACTTTGTCTCACATTTCTAACTCTCATTATTGGACAACTAACGAGTTTGAGCACGATGGTGTTCATGGCGACTTTGTGTTCCGTCATTTGTTAGAAGAGGCAAAGAATCGTGGAGATTTGGAGTCTATATATAAGTGATATAAGTGATAAGTAATATAAGCGGTAAGTAACTTTGATTAAAGTACCTAACAAATGATTAGATATACAAGTTATATGTACAAATGATTAGATACTTAATAAAAAGTTAGTGTTTATTTATTAAGGGGATTTGTTAATGAGTTCTAACTCAATTGGAACCGTTGGATTTATTGGCTTTGGAAACATGGCTCAAGCAATTGCTCAAGGCTTGATTCGCGCTAATGTTTTGCAAGGCAAAGATATGGTTGCAAGCGCGGCGCACTTTGAAAAACTTGTTAGTAATACAAGCAAATTTGGCGTAAAAGCGTTAAAAAGCGTGCGAGAGGTATGCGATTCTAGCAATGTTTTAATTTTGGCTGTAAAACCAAATCAGATTGAAGAAGTTTTGCAACCTATTGCAAAAACTATTGTGGAGCAAAAAATCGCTGTTATTTCTGTTGCAGCAGGCTGGAGTCTTAAGCGTTACCAGAATTTACTTGGCAAAGATGCTAACGTGCAATGCATTATTCCAAACACGCCAATCGCAGTTTGCCAAGGAGTTACTTTAGCCGAAAGCGAAAATACGCTAACAGATAGTCAACTAGAAGCTTTTAACGCTATTTTTAATCCGATTTCTTTAGTTGAGCGAGTAGATAGCGAGCATATGAATATTGCAATGTGCGTTTCTAGTTGCGCTCCGGCTTTTACTGCTATGTACATGGAAGCTTTAGCGGATGCTGGCGTAAAGTATGGTCTAAAGAGAGATTGCGCATATCGTTTGGCTGCAAAGATGATTGAAGGGGTAGGCGCGTTGTATATGGATACGCGTGTTCACCCTGGAGCTATGAAGGACGCAGTATGCTCTCCTGGTGGCACTACGATTCGAGGTGTTGCAAAGCTAGAATCGTGTGGTTTTAGGGGAGATGTTATTAGCGCGGTTGATGCAATTCAACAAAAATAAAACAATACGAGTATAGTGGTGTAGTCACTTCCGCTAGCTGGTCTAAAGTAGGTAATATGTCTTTAACTATTGGAATCGTAGGTTTGCCTAACGTTGGTAAATCAACTATGTTTAATGCGCTAACACGAAACAACGTTTTAGCGGAAAATTATCCATTTGCAACAATCGAACCAAATACTGGTATTGTGCCTTTGCCAGACAAACGTTTGCCTGTTTTAGCAAAGCTTGTTAACACCGAAAAAATAGTTCCAGCAACAGTTACATTTGTTGATATTGCAGGAATTGTTAAGGGTGCAAGCGAGGGAGAAGGCTTGGGAAACAAGTTCCTTGCTAATATTCGCGAAGCAGATGCCATTTGCGAAGTTGTTCGTGCGTTTAACGATGATGACATTGTGCACGTTAATGGCAAGGTAGATCCTGCAGACGATATTGACACAATCAACACGGAGCTTATTCTTGCGGATTTGCAAACAATCGAGAATGCTTTGCCAAAGTTAGAAAAAGATTTGCGTGGCAAAAAAGTTACTCAAGAATACGTTGGCGCAGTGAACAAAGCTAAAGAAATTCTTGAATCTGGCAAGACAATTGATCAGGCTCATAATGAGAAGTTGATTAATAAAGACGACGTTTACGATTTACACTTGCTTACTGCTAAGCCTTTTATTTATGTGTTTAACGTTGACGATTCGGAGCTTTCGGATGATTCTTTGAAGTCTAAGCTAGCAGCATCTGTGGCTCCTGCAAAGGCGATTTTCCTTAACGCACAATTTGAGTCGGAGCTTACTGAGCTTGATGAGGCGGATGCTAGAGAGATGCTTGCAGATGCTGGTTTAGCAGAATCTGGATTGGATCAGCTTGCGCGAGTGGGCTTTGATATTCTAGGTCTTCAAACCTATTTGACGGCTGGCGTTAAAGAAGTTCGCGCATGGCAGATTCATAAGGGTTGGACGGCTCCGCAAGCTGCAGGCGTTATTCACACGGATTTTGAGCGTGGATTTATTAAAGCAGAAGTTGTTTCTTACAATGATTTTGTTGAAGCTCAAGGCTCTATGGCAAAAATCAAGGAGGAAGGAAAGCTTCGTCTTGAAGGCCGCGATTACGTTATGCAAGATGGAGACATTGTTGAATTTAAATTCAATGTGTGATTAGTTAGACAATAATCATATAAATAATCAAATAACGTGTAATTTGGCGCTGCTCAGGCACTATACTGTAGTATTGAAGTGGCGCCTTTTTATTTTGTTTACTTATGGAGATTTTATGAATATATTTTATGCTTTAAAAAGCGTTTTAAAGTCGCTTATTGCGCGATTTGTGAAATATATTATTAGCTTAAAATCTCCAAAAAATCGCAGAATTTTCTACAAGCGTGCGCTCGCTGTTCTAATTGTTTTAGTCTTCTTTGGTTTTGTTGGATTGCAAGTATCGCATGTTGTTCAAGAAGCAAATAAGCGTATTTTTGTAAATATTAGAAAGCAATATTTTAAGTCAGATAAGCTTGATTCCACTTTAAATGGTGTAAAGAGTGGGAAAAACAATAATGTTGGCGCAAAGTTTAAAGCAAAAAAGACGCCATTAAAGTCTATAGATAAGTCAAAAGATAACTCCAATGCGCAAAATCAGAATGCAAATGCAATTGATTTTTCTAATCTATGGAAGATTTCTACAGGCGGAGCCTACCCACAAATAGCTGGAGTTGATGCAAGCAATTTACGCATAAACGTTGATATTGCAAAGCAACGCGTTTATTTTTACAAAAATAACAATCTTATATACACAATGATTGTTAGCTCTGGAATAAATAATTCCACACCTAAGGGTGATTTTAAAATAAGACACAGGGGATATCACTTTTACAATAGCACCGAAGGAATGGGCGGAGACTACTGGGTTGGTTTTATAGGCGCAAAGTACTTGTTCCATTCTGTTCCAACTCGCGTTAATTTTGGCGATTATATTGTAGAAGAGGCGCAAAAACTTGGGGTTCCTGCATCGCACGGGTGCGTTCGACTAAGCGTTCCAGATGCAAATTGGGTTTACTCGAATATTCCAGACGGAACACCAGTACACATTGAATAATAGTGGAGTAATTTTGGAATAATCGTGGAATAATCGGTTAAGCTTTATACAAAATAAAAAACAATAAAAACAATAAAAAATAAGAGGATTCCGCAAATGAGAATCCTCTTATTTGTTTTGATTAGCTAAATTGTTTAGCTTAATCGTTTTATTAGAAGAACAAAACGCTAGCTGCGCAAGCCAACGCTGTTAGAACTATAGAAGCCAAGAAGCTTGCTAAGAATGCTGCTTTTCCTTGCTTAAATATAACTCTAAAGTTTACGTTGATTCCAAGAGCAGCCATAGCCATTCCAAGGAACACGTATCCTGCGTCTACAAGTAGGGATGCGTAAGACGAAACAAAAGGCACGTAGGTTCCAATAACAGATGCTGCAATAAATCCAAGCATAAACCATGGGAAGTTAATCTTGCGCTTTCCGTTATCTTCTACTTGGCTGTGACGTGCATTCCACCAAATTGCAATAAAGATTGATGTAGGAACAAGCATAAGAACTCGAGTAAGCTTCATGATTGTTGCAACGTCAATGCTTCCAAAAGCTCCGCCAGCTGCAACAGCGTGTGCGATTTCGTGGAGAGATGCTCCAGATGCAATTCCAAGCTGCTGTTTAGTCATTCCAAAATGAGGAAGAATAAAGATTTCTGCCAAAGCGTAGATTGTGCCCATTATTGCAACGGTTGCAACAGCCATAACCTCGTTTTGTTCTTTTTCATCTTCTTCTTGCGGAAGCACTGGCATGGATCCCGAAAGACCCATAACAGCTGCAGCTCCGCAAATGCTTGTGCCTCCTGCGGTTAGCATTGCAAGTTGTGGGCTAACCTTAAGGAATTTTGCAATGTTGTATGTAATGCATACCATAACGGCAACTAGAACGGCTGCAATAGGTAAGCACTTTAATCCTTGAGTAAATAGAACGTGCAAATTTAGCTTAAAGCCAAGCAAAATAATGCCAAGTCTAAGTAGTTTATTTGCGATTAAGCCAGCAGATGCTTTAACGCCTGCTCGTCTGGAATCATTGTTCAGTTTGTATACGTGTAAAGGCAGCTGCAGAGCCATGCCAATAAGCAACGCAATAATAAGAGCTCCCAAAAGGCTTAGGCCAGGGAACTGCTTGAGCCAGCTACCAATTAAGGAAGCTAGAAGTGTAAGCACAGCTATAAGAGCCATGTTTGTGGTGCAGATTTTCTTTTTCCATGTATCAAAGAAATTAACCATTTAGCCAATTATTCTCCCATAATCGGACAAAAATGAACAAAAATTCAAAAATATTACACATTTTCTAGCATTTTGTTGCAATGGCAATCGACACGCCTATATTAAAAATCACAGAATAAAACATATTTGATAAAAACATATCGTAGTTTTGTATTAGTTCCATTTAGATTGCGCTTAATTAAATCTTGTTGAAAAAAATCATAATTGTGTAATTATTGTATGTAGTTAAAGAGGTAATTATGTGCAATATTAATATTCAAATTAAACGCGTTTATGAATCATTTGATGAACATGATGGCTTTCGAGTATTAGTAGATAGATTGTGGCCTAGAGGCATAAGTAAAGAAAAGGCAAATCTTGATTTGTGGTGTAAAGATATTGCTCCATCAAGTGATCTGCGAAAATGGTTTGGGCATAAGTCTGAGCGTTTCGAAGAATTTGCCAATCGTTATATTGAAGAGCTAGACGAGAATCAAGATTGTGTAAACCAAATCGTAGATATATGTAGAAAAAGTAAAAAAGTAACGTTTTTATATGGAGCGAAAGATCCGCGTATAAATCATGCAGTTGTATTAAAAGATTACATTCAAAATGTTTTGCAGAATTAAGATTGTAATAAGCGAATCTAATACATAAGCAAAAGTTGATGTTTATAAACTTTTATAAGTAACGATTAGTGGCATGTGACGAATTTTCGACACACCGATTTTCCTTGATATTTCAATAAAAATAATTTATAAATTTGTTATTTTTAAAATTGTCTCGACACTTTGTGATTAGTACATTAGAATGACCACTTGGCTAGGGGCGGCGGTTGGTATAGCCTCTGCAAAAGCTGCCAAACCTGCGCACAAGTAGTGCTTGTTTTTTTTTTTTAAGCTGGCGCTCGTTTTGGTGGTTGTTTTTTCAATCACAACATACATATGAACTTGTTTTACACAAGGAGAAAACAATGAAATCGTTGTTTACATGGCAGCTTCATGGCGATGGAAAAACTTTGAAGCCTGGGGAAGTAGTAGAGCCAGACGAGCGTTTAACCTGGACTCGTACTGCTGGTATTGGTGCTCAGCATGTTATTGCTATGTTTGGCGCAACATTCTTAGTGCCGATTCTTACAGGATTTGATCCGTCGACCACTTTAATGTTCACGGCTCTTTCCACAGCATTGTTCTTACTGATTAACGCAAATAAGCTTCCTAGTTATTTAGGAAGCTCTTTTGGTCTTATAGCACCTGTTATGGCTGTAACCGCTGCGCATAAGGGCATTGCTGTAGCAAGCTTTGGCATTATGTGCACAGGTATTCTTCTTGCGCTAATTGGTGTGCTTGTGCATTTTGCTGGAGCAAAGTGGATTGACGTTATTATGCCTCCTGTTGTTAACGGTGCAATCGTTGCAATCATTGGCTTTAACTTGGGTCCAGCTGTTTGGGGCAACTTCCAAAAGGCTCCAGATACCGCTTTGGTTACTTTGATTGCGGTTATGCTTATTGCAGTAGTCTTCCGTGGTCTTCTTGGAAGATTGAACATTTTGCTTGGCGTTCTTGTTGGCTACGCTTATGCATGCTTCCAGGGTCAAGTTGACTTTAGCAAGATTGAGCAGGCAGCTTGGATTGGTTTCCCTAAGTTCCACACTCCGCAAGTTGACTTCTCTGTTTTGCTTATGTTCTTGCCAGTGGTTCTTGTTCTTATTGCAGAAAACGTTGGTCACGTTAAGTCTGTAGCTCAGATGACTGGCCGCGACTACGATTCCAAGATTGGTACGGCTTTGTTTGCAGACGGCTTGGGCACTGCAATCGCTGGCTGCTTTGGTGGTTGCGGTACTACAACCTATGGCGAAAACATTGGCGTTATGGCTGCAACAAAAGTGTATTCTACCGCTGCCTACTGGTGCGCTGCATTCTTTGCATTCGTATTAAGCCTTTGCCCAAAGTTTGGTGCAATTGTAAACTCCATTCCAGCAGGCGTTTTGGGCGGTGTAACCACTTTGCTTTACGGCATGATTGGCATGATTGGCGTGCGCATTTGGGTAGAAAACAAGGTGAACTTCGATAAGCCAGTTAACATTATGATTGCTGCAATCGTTATGATTATTGGTATTGCTAACTTCCAGTTTGCTGTTTCTGGAATTCAGTTTAATGGTATTGCAATCGGCACTGTTGTTGTGTTGGTTGTTTACCACGTAATGAAGGCAATCGGAAAGCTTACTGGAACAATCGCTAAAGACGATCCAGATGTTGCTTAGCTTAAATGCTTTAATCTGATTTAATCTAATCAAATTAGGCGCGTTCGCTACTTTTGCGAGCGCGCTTTTTTGTAATTATTTTTGATTACACAGCAAACACAACAAGTAGATTGGGAATAATTAGTATAGTATTATTAACCTTATGTTGAAAGTCATTATAGAAATACTCATTGGCGTTGCATGGGCTGCTTTTGGCGCTTATATGGCTAAAAAACCTAAAAACACTAAAGTGCATAAGCGTTCCGATTATTCAAGCGATGGAAAGAAAAAGAGCAATCAAAATAATGATTTTGCCGATACTTCTGCAGATGATTCTATTGACCAAGATGTAGTTGTAGAAAGCATTGATGAAGATAATAGCAATGCAAATGTTGTTGATAAAGATGCTTCTAAAGATGAGTCTAATAGTGAAAACAAAGATAAGACTTCTTCAAAGTTTGCAAAAAAAATAAAAGATTTGGCAGACTATTATAGTGACGATGATGACCTTGGTGACCTCTTTAGCGATATATTAGAAGCTAAGAAAAAACTAGAAAACAAAGACGATTTGCCAAAAAATAGCGATACTAGCAAAGATAGTGAAAGCGATACTAGCAATATCAGTAATAACGCTAAAGGCAATAAAAGCGATAGAAAAAACTCAAATAGTAAGGAGAATAATCACTATATGAGAATAGATTTTGATGTAAATAAATTTGTTGGAAAATCAAGAAAATGGCGTTGGATTTTTGCTGCAATCGTAGTAGCAATAGCTTTTGTATGCGCAATTGTTTTTGGCCTTGCAAAGTTTATAACCGATTGCATGTGGTATGCGCAACTTGGATTCGAAAGCGTAATCTGGATCCAACTAGCCGCTAAAATCGGCGTTTGGGCTTTGTATGCTCTGCTTATGGCTGCGTTTGGCTATTTATCTGCATTTATTGCGATTAAAAAACGCCCTGGAAGCGAAGACGGTGTGTATGTTAAAGAAAGCGGTAATGTTTTAAACACTAAAAAGGGAATAAGCTCTAAGCTTGCAATGCATGTTGCGGGAGTTGTGTCTTTGATTGTAGGCGCTGTGTTTGGAATGCAATTCTACAGTCATTGGGTGCAGATTCTTCTTATGTTTAATTACCAGCCATTTGGTATTAAAGATCCTCAATTTGGATTTGATAACGGCTTCTATGTGTTTGTGTTGCCAGGATTAAGACTTTTTATTAGAGCGTTTATTGTTCTTCTTGCTGTTTCTTTACTGTTTAGCGTTATAACAAATGTTTTGATGGGAGCTGTAAGAATTACTCTACCTATAGGCGGCAAGGGCATTTTTAGCATAACAAAAAGCGCAAGGCGTCAAATTTCCGCATGGTTTATGCTCGTTATTATTTTCTGGTCTATTTTGCAAATCTTAGATGTGTTTGCGGTTGTAAACCTAGATGGAAGTAGGATTACAGGCGGATTGTACACAGATATGAATGCAGGTGTTCCTTCTAGCATTGCAATGGCAGTAATCACACTTGTAGTTGGTGTAGTTATAACAGCGTGGTTGCTAAAATCTCATGCTCTTAATGGAAGTGTAAAAATTGGCACACGATTTGCTGTAGCTGTTAAAGCTTGGCGCACGCCTGTTATAGCTGTTGCGTCTCTTGTTGTATGCGCAATGGTGTTGTCTTTAGCTTGGCCTGCTCTTTTACAACGCTTTAAGGTGGCGCCTAACGCCCAGGAATTAGAAGCAACTTATATTCAACGAAATATAGATGCAACTAAGTTTGCGTATGGCTTAAATAATGTTAAAAAAGAATCGTATAACGCTACTTCTAAAGGAAAGTCGGGAGCGCTAGCAAAAGAAGCGGAGTCTACTGCACAAATCAGGCTTTTAGACCCTCAAGTTACTTCTCCAACTTTCCGACAATTGCAACAATCTAAGCAATACTACACTTTTGCAGATACGCTTTCTGTAGATAAGTACGATATTGACGGCGTGAGCCAAGACACGGTTATTGCTGCAAGAGAGCTTGATTTAGCTGGAAACGATAATCGAAACTGGGTTAACGACCACACTGTTTACACGCACGGATATGGCATTGTTGCGGCCTATGGCAATAAGGTTACTGCAGACGGCCAGCCGCAATTTATGGAGTATGGAATTCCAACTCAAGGAAAGCTTACAAAGTTAAAGAAGTATGAGCCGCGCATCTACTTCTCTCCAAACGCTCCAAAGTATTCGATTGTTGGGTCTAAAGAAGGCACTGCTCCTTGGGAGTTTGATTATCCAACTGGATCAAATGGTGCTTTAACAACGTTTAAGGGAAATGGCGGACCAAGCGTTGGCAACTTCTTCTCTAAGTTGCTACATGCTATTCGTTTTGAATCCGATCAAATCTTATTCTCGGATAGAGTTACCGCAAATTCCCAGATTTTGTATGATCGCGACCCTAAGACTCGCGTTTCTAAAGTGGCTCCATATTTGACTTTAGACGGGCGCGTTTACCCAGCAGTTGTGGACGGACGAGTTAAGTGGATTGTTGACGGATACACAACGTCCGACTCCTACCCGTATTCGCAAATGACTGATTTTGGAAAAGTAACTCAGGATTCTACAACAACAACATCTCATTCGATTAAGGGTTTGACTAATCAGCGTGCAAATTACATTCGTAATTCCGTTAAAGCAACGGTTGATGCTTATGACGGCTCTGTTGATTTGTATGTGTGGGATAAAAAGGACCCTGTGATTAAAGCTTGGAGATCAATATTCCCAGGGCACTATCACGATATTTCTAAGATTTCTGGCGATTTGATGAGTCATATTAGATACCCAGAAAGCTTGTTTAAGGTACAAAGGCATTTGCTTGCAAAGTACCATGTTGATAGTGCAAGTCAGTTCTTCTCGGGAGAAGACTTCTGGCAGACTCCAGTAGATCCTACAGAATCTCAAAGTCTTCAGCGAGAAGACATTTTGCAACCTCCATATTATTTGACTTTGCAAACCCGAGGGGCAAATAAGCCAGTGTTCTCGCTTGTTTCTACATACATTCCTGCTGGAAAGATTACTCGAGAAATCCTAACTGGATTCTTGTCGGTAGATTCCGATGCTGGAAATGTTGCTGGAAAAGTCAGTGAGAATTACGGCAAGCTAATTCTTCAAGAATTGCCTAAGGTCTCCAATGTTCCAGGCCCTGGCCAGGCTCAAAACAACTTTAACGCTAATGCAAATGTTTCTAAAGAGTTGAATTTGCTTGAATCTGGTTCAACTAAGGTTAAGCGAGGAAACTTGCTTACATTGCCACTTGGCGGTGGATTAGTTTACGTAGAGCCAGTTTACGTTCAGTCTAGCGGATCTACGAGCTACCCATTACTTAAGAAGGTGCTTGTTGCTTTTGGAGATCAAGTTGGATTTGCAGACACTTTGGATGAAGCATTAAACCAAGTGTTTGGAGGAAACTCTGGCGCAAATGCTGGCGACGCTTCCAATAATTCTGGCGCAAACAGTATTGCTTCTAATCCTAAGCAAAAAGATTCGAGTAAGACTAGCGAAAATGGCAATAAAAATGCTAATGCTAAATCTGATTTTAGTGCAAAAGCAAAAATGGCTCTTAAGCGAGCAGCTCAAGCACTAAAAGATTCGGATGCTGCAATGAAATCTGGAGATTGGCAAGCGTATGGCAAAGCTCAAAAAGAGCTAAGCGATGCGATTAGTGATGCTATTAAAGAAGACTCTGGAAAGTAAAAGCAAAAGTCAAAGAAGCGCCTAAAGGCAGTTTTGGATTAATAAACATAATGCCGAGCATAGTTTAGATTATGTTCGGCATTATGTTATGTGTTGGCTTTATGCGTTTTTACATTTGATTATCTGGGTCTTCGTCGTCTTCTACAGGGCCTAGCAATAATCGCTCGCTTATATTAACTACGCCCATCAATATTGCTGTAAACGCAATAATTACGAATGTTGCAGAAAAAATAAGCGGAGTGCGGAAAGAATTATATGCAGCTTGCAGCCAAATACCTAATCCTTGACGTGATCCAAGATATTCTGCAGTAGTAGCTGCGCCAAAAACGTAGGCTGTGCTAATGCGAATTCCACCAAAAATTTGTCGAGCTGCAATCCTTAATTTTACGTGCCAAAGCGTCCAAACTCGTCCCGCTCCGCATGTGAGAGCTACATCGCTATAAAAACTTGGAACTGCATCAAGACCTCTAATTGTTTGAACAGCAATAGGGAACATGCTAAAAATAGCTACGATAACAATTTTTCCAGACATTTCGAAACCGAACCATATAAGAAATAGCGGGGCAATCGAAATAAGTGGTAACGTTTGTGCAGCACAAAGAAGGGGGAACAAAGCTGCGTGAACCAGCTTGCATACGTGAAAAAGTACGCCCAGTAAAATGCCGCTCACAATGGCAAGACTAAAACCAATAACTGTTTCTTCAATAGTTGCAAGGGTTGCAGGCCATAATTGTGGCCATACATCATAAGTTGCTTTAGCAATATCTGTAGGAGTTGGAATGGAATTTTCTGGAATTTTATAGAATTCGCAAGAAAGCTGCCAAAAAATTAGTAATGTAATAGTAGAAATTATTGTTGGCAGATAATTGTGCAGTAGTGTTTTCCAGCGCGCGCGCGTCATGGAATATCGTTCCTTTCAGTATACAAGCCATAATGCTTGTTGTATCTGCTTGACTGCTGCCCCAATCAAACAATGTAAAATTTTACAAACTTTCTTGTATGAAAATATCACATAGCTAGTATGTAGTTAGCAAGCGTGTATTTTATGCGTATTTGTCTTTCGATTAGTGCATAATTTAGTCGTTTCGTGAGTCAATGTGTGGCAAACCAAAAGTTCTAATTTTTGGGGGCATTGAACGGCGCGGGCTAGGCCCTTGATACCGTTTTCTGCCAAGTTCGTGTTACATTCCCAGAAAGCGGTTATTTATTAAGAAAGCTAGGGAACTTATGATATGCGAATTATGGCGTAATGTGCGAGCTTTTTGTTTGAAATTTAATAAAAATATTATGCGTGCAATAGCAGTTTTTATAAGCTCATGCTGCATTCTGTCTTTGTGTGCGTGCGGATCAAACAATAGTAAGCAGAATAGTAAATCTGGTCTTCAAAACGTTTCGTTTATGCTTTCGTGGATACCGGATACTAATCATATTGGCATATACGTGGCAAAGCATATGGGATGGTTTAAGCAAGCTGGTTTACACGTGAATATTTTGGCTGTGTCTCAAACTGGTGCAGAGCATGCTGTTGACTCTGGTGCTGCGGATTTTGCTTTAAGTAATATTACTAGTCTTGCAGATTTCAGTACAAAAGGCACTAAATTGAAGGAAGTTTTGCAAGTTCAGCAAAAGCCTAGCGCAATTTGGTGCTCTCTTTATAAAAATACTAAAATTCATTCGCCTAAAGACTTTGATGGTAAAACTTTTGCAACCTTTGGATCTGCAGAAGGTGATGCTGTGATTCGTAGAATGATTCAGCACGATGGTGGCAAAGGTAAGTTCGATAAGGTTACTGTTGGTACTTCTACGTTCCGTACGCTTGAATCCGGAAAAGCTGATTTTGGTGGTTTTTATGGCACTTGGGAAGGTGTGCAGGCGGAAATGTATGGTCCAAAGTTGCGTTGCTTTAAGACAGCAGATTATGGAGTTCCTGGTCAGCCAGATACGATTGGTGTTATTACTAACGCAAACACAGTTAAGCGCAATCCGAAGCTTGTTCGCGCTTTTGTTAAAGCCGTTAAGCGCGGTTATGAATACGCTTACAATCATCCAGATGAAGCTGCAAACATTTTAGTAAAAGAAGCTCCTGAAGCTAATCTTGATGTGAAATTCGTTAAGCGAAGCATGAAGATGATTGTTGACGGGCAATATTGGGGTAATCGTGCAGACATAAAAAGCGGCAAGTTTGTGTTCGGCACAAGTGATGTTAAGGGCGCACAAGAATACTTCGACTTCCTAAGTAAGGAAGGTGCGTATACGGATTCTAAAGGCAAAGTAACATATAAAACTCCTCAAGCAAAAGAATTAACTACGGACGAATTTTTGAAGTAGTTTACGCAATGACTTGAGTCTTGCTAAAATAAAGTACAGTATATGAGGGCGTATCGGGTAGTTGTATAATCCAACTTCAATCGGTACGCCCGTTTTGTTGTTGAGTTATAAGATTGGGTGTGAATTATGGCTTCGGATTTTTGGCTTATTGCTGGCCTTGGCAATCCTGGATCTAAGTACGAAGGTACTCGTCATAACATGGGGTTTATGGTTGCGGATTGTCTTGCTGAGCGTTGGTCGGTACAGTTTTCGGATCATAAAGGCCTATCTAAACTTGGCAAGGGTGTTATGAATTTAGACGGTAAGTCGGCAAAGTTTTTCCTTGCAAAACCACTTACTTTTATGAACGATTCTGGAGCTGCAGTATCTTCTATAAGTGCGTATTATCAGATTGAGCCAGATCATATTGTTGTTATTCACGACGATATGGACTTGGATTTTGGACGCATTAAAGTAAAAGCTGGAGGTTCTGCTGGAGGCCATAACGGTATTCGCTCCATTGATCGCAGCCTTGGAACTCCTAATTATGCGCGAGTAAGAATGGGTGTTGGTCATGCTCAGCGTGGTGCTCATTCTCACGATAATACTGTTAATTGGGTTTTGGGCGGATTTGCTGGTGCACAAAAATCTGATCTTCCTAACTTTTTGGCAGATGGCGCAGATGCAGTAGAAAGTGTGATTTTCCGCGGTCTTAGTGCCACTCAGGAGCATTTTAATGGCAGATAAAGCTGATTCTGTTACGCAAAAGTCGCCAGTTTTAAAAGATTCATTAGAACAAAGTTCTTGCTCGCCTAAGTTGTGTCTTGAAAATATACTTCAAGATATTTGTAATAAAAACGATTCGTTTAAGTCTTTAGCTTTGCTCGAAGAAGATTTTTCTAATCCTCTTAACGTATACTGCCCAAATGGTGCTAGGGCGGCCGTTGCTGCACAAATGGCGGTTAAAAATACAGTTGTTTTAATAGTTCCGTCTAGTAGAGATGCTTTAGAATCACTTGAATCCATACGAGATTTTTACAATGGGAATCCTCAAGATATTGCTCAGCTAGAGGCTTGGGAAACTCTTCCGCATGAGCGTCTTTCTCCTAGAGCAGATACTGTAGCAAGTAGAATGGCGGTTTTTAGGCGATTAAAGCATGCGCAAAGTAGTAAAAATGGCAAAGATGGCGAAGATAACATGTTTGGTCCAATTCGCGTTCTTGTTATGCCTGTTCGTTCCATTATTCAGCCAGTTGTTAAAGATCTTTGTAATGTAGAGCCACTTGTTTTTGAATGTGGTAAAGAAATTCCTATTGATGTTGCTATAAAGCGTCTTGTAGAAAATTCTTATAATCGCGTAGAACTTGTTATGAACCGCGCGGAGTTTGCAGTTAGGGGCGGAATCATAGACGTTTTTCCTCCAACAATGGATCACCCTGTGCGTATTGAGTTCTTTGGAGATGAGATTGATACAATTAAGCAATTCCACGCTTTAGACCAGCGCACGTACGGAAAGAACATTAGTAGAGTATGGGCTACAGCTTGCCGAGAATTGCAGCTTACGGAGGGTATTCAAAAGAGAGCAAAGTCTTTGATTGGTAAGATTCCAAATGCGCAAGACATGTTGGAATCAATCGCAAATGCAATACCTGTAGAGGGTATGGAATCTTTGCTTCCTGCGTTGGTTGACAATATGGAGCCAGTGGAAAATCTTATTGAAAAAAACGCAATAATTTTGGTTTCGGATTTAGAAAAATGCAGACGAGCAGCTAACGATTTAGTTAAAACGGCAAATGAGTTTTTGGCTGCAAGCTGGCATGTTGCTGCATCGGGCAAAGGCGCAGGCGCTCCAATAACCTTTGATAAGGCGAGTTTTCTTGATTTTGACAGTGTTTTAGAAAATCTTGAAAACAACAATCATCAGGTAATTAACTTAAACAGTTTTGCGGCAGATAAGTCGTTAGAAACCGTTGAGGCTAAGGGAGAAATCGAAAGTAAATTCGTAAAAAATAGTTATTTAGACTTGGGTATTAAATCTCCTCAAGAATTTAGAGGAGACAACGAAAAGATTTCTGGCGGAATATCAAGTCTTATTTCTAACGGATATAAAGTGTATATTAGTGCGGCCGCTAGCGGAACATTAGCGAGATTAGTGCGAGCTGTACATGCAACTGGAATATTTGATTTTTCGCAGATTAGTTCGCGTATAGTTGATGGTTTTATAGATACGCAAAGTAAAATCGCAATTCTTAGCGAAAGAGATTTAACGGGAAAGTCTTCTTCTGCAAATGGGATTAAAACGCCAAAGCGCAGAAAAAAAGAGATTGACCTTCTAGACCTTAAGCCAGGAGATTTTGTTGTTCACGAACAGCATGGAATCGGTAAATTTATAGGCATGAGGCAGCGAATTGTAAAAACTTCAAATGGGGAAGCTACTCGCGAATATTTGGAAATTGAGTATGCTCCTAGTAAACGCAATGCTCCTGCAGATAAGCTTTTTATTCCAACAGATCAGCTTGATTTGGTTAGCAAATATATTGGTGCAGAGATTCCAAAGCTAAATAAGCTTGGAGGCGCGGACTGGGCTGCTACAAAAGAAAAAGCGCGAAAAGCTGTTCAAGAAGTTGCGCAAGACTTGATTAAACTTTATTCTGCAAGGGCGTCTAGCAGTGGATTTGCTTTTAGTGCAGACACTCCATGGCAAAAAGATCTTGAAGACGATTTTCCATACCAAGAAACTCCAGATCAGCTTACGACTATTGACGAAGTTAAACAAGATATGCAAAAGCCAATACCAATGGATAGGCTGATTTGCGGAGACGTTGGTTTTGGTAAAACCGAGATTGCTGTGCGCGCTGCTTTTAAGGCTGTTCAAGACGGCAAGCAGGTGGTTGTTCTAGCGCCAACAACTCTTTTAGTTCAACAGCATTACGAGACTTTTACTAATCGTTTTTCTGGCTTCCCTGTAACGGTTGCTGCAATGAGCCGATTCCAGAGCGCAAAAGAAATTAACGAGGCTATACAAGGCCTTGAATTAGGCAAAGTTGATGTTGTTATTGGTACGCATAAGCTTTTAAATCCAAACATAAAATTCAAGGATTTAGGTTTGGTGATTATAGACGAAGAGCAGCGTTTTGGCGTTGAGCACAAGGAGACTTTAAAGGCTTTGCGCACAAACGTAGATGTTCTTAGTCTTTCGGCAACGCCAATTCCTAGAACGCTAGAAATGGCTGTTACAGGTATTCGCGAAATGTCAACTCTTGCTACGCCTCCAGAAGACCGTTTGCCAGTCTTAACTTATGTTGGAGCTTACGAAGACGCGCAAGTGGCGGCTTGTATTAAACGCGAGTTGCTTAGAGGCGGCCAAGTGTTTTATGTGCACAATCGAGTGGAAGACATTAGCAAAGTTGCGTCTAATATTCAAAAACTTGTGCCAGAGGCTAGAGTTGCGATTGCGCACGGAAAAATGGGCGAAAAGCAGCTCGACACTATTATTCGCGATTTTTGGCACAGAGATATTGACGTTCTTGTTTGCACTACGATTATTGAAACGGGATTAGATATTTCTAACGCCAATACGCTTATTGTTGACCGTGCAGATAGGTTTGGTTTAAGTCAGCTTCACCAATTGCGCGGGCGAGTTGGCAGAGGTCGTGAGCGTGCATATGCATATTTTTTGTACGATTCAACTAAGCCAATGACTCAGCAGGCGCACGATAGACTTGCAACAATCGCCCAATATACAGCTCTTGGATCTGGATTCGATGTTGCTATGAAAGATTTGGAGCTTAGAGGCACTGGAAACTTACTTGGCAATGCTCAAAGTGGCCATATTGAAGGCGTTGGATTTGATCTTTATGTTCGCATGGTTTGTGAAGCTGTTGAAAAATACAAAGAGCCAGAGCATAAGGAAACTGTTTCTACGTCTATTGACTTGCCTATAGAAGCTTCGATTCCAATAAACTATATTGATTCCGACAAATTGCGATTAGAAGCTTATAGAAAGATTGCACAGGCTCAAAATGACGATGATTTGAAGGATATTTTTGACGAGCTAAACGATAGATATGGAAATCCGCCTAAATCTTTGCAAACACTGTTTGATGTTGCTCGACTTAGATTTAAAGCCAGCAAAATGGGAATTAGTCAAATAAGTTTGCAAGGAAAATCCGTACGAGTTATAGGTTTTGACCCTGCACAATCTGTTTGGATGCGTTTGAGTAGGATTTATAAAGGCGCTCAGTTTAAGCCTGTTACGCATACAATGATTTTTCCTTCTCCTTTTGCGTCTGTTTTAGGAGATTCTTCTTCTGCCAAAGAACAAGATGTTATTGAGTTCACTAAGCAGCTTTTAGAAGATATTGATTGGTAAAATCTTTGTTTGTGCTAGTTTAAGAATTGCATATAAGTTTAAAATGCGGTGCAAATATAAGTGTAAATATTGGCTTTAAAGCTGGGCGACTTACTATGTTAAATAACGTCCATAAAACGCATTAATCTTAAATATGTTACACAACCAACAGATATAAATAAGGAGTAGTTGTGGCAGCTATTGAAAGCGTATACGCACGCGAAATTTTGGATTCTCGTGGAAATCCTACTGTTCAGGTTTATTTGGAGACCGAAGATGGCGCTCAGGGCATTGGTTTAGTGCCTTCTGGTGCTTCAACTGGTGAGGCAGAAGCTTGGGAGCGTCGCGATGGCGACAAGTCCCGCTACCAGGGCAAGGGTACTTTGGAAGCAGTTAAGGCTGTTAACGAAGTAATCGCGCCAAAGGTTATTGGCATGGATGCCAGCGATCAGCGTGCTCTTGATGAAACAATGATTGAGCTTGACGGCACTCCAAACAAGGGCAAGCTTGGCGCAAATGCTATTCTTGGTGTTTCCCTTGCTGCTCTTTATGCAGCTGCCGAGTCTGCTGAGCTTCCTTTGTACCGCTATATTGGCGGCACCAATGGCCACATTCTTCCAGTTCCAAACATGAACATTATGAACGGTGGCGCTCACGCTGATTTTGCAACCGATATTCAGGAATACATGATTTCTCCATACGGTTTTGCAACTTATAGCGATGCTTTGCGCGCTGGTGTTGAGGTTTATCACACCTTAAAGAACGTTTTGAAGAAGGAAGGCTTGGCTACTGGTCTTGGCGACGAAGGTGGCTTCGCTCCAAAGATGAAGTCCAATGAGGATTCCTTAAAGTACATTATGGATGCAATCGAAGCAGCAGGCTACGAGCCAGGCAAGCAGATTGGTATTTCCCTCGACGTTGCTTCCTCCGAGTTCTACAACAAGGAAACTGGCAAGTATCGTTTCGATGGCGAAGAGCGCGAATCTGCTTACATGCTTGATTACTACGAGAAGCTCATCAACGAATACCCAATCGTTTCCATCGAAGATCCATTCCAGGAAGAAGGCTGGGATGATTGGGCAGCGATCACCAAGCGTCTTGGTGATCGTTTGCAGTTTGTTGGCGATGATTTGCTCGTTACTAATCCAAAGCGTTTGGCTAAGGGCATTGAGCTTGGAGCAGCTAACTCCTTGCTTGTAAAGTTGAACCAGATTGGTTCCGTTACCGAAACCCTTGACGCTATTGAACTTGCAACCAAGAATGGCTTCACTTCTATGGTTTCCCACCGTTCTGGCGAGACTCCAGATACCACCATTTCTGATCTTGCTGTTGCTAAGAACACTGGCCAGATTAAGACTGGTGCTCCTGCTCGTGGTGAGCGTATTGCTAAGTACAACCGCTTGCTTGAGATCGAAGAAGAGCTTGGCTCTACTGCTCAGTACGCTGGTTACAGCGCATTCAAGGCTTGCAAGAAGTATATGAAGTAACTATACTGAGGCTTTTATAGATTCTATGTGAGTTTATTTAAGCTTTAAATCTTAGCCTATATTCGGCCAGTCGCATTTGATTGCGATTGGCCGTTTTTCGTATATTTTTGCGATTTTTTTAAAAAAATATATAAATTTTTCTAAAATTACTTTTATTCTCATCAAAATAGTGCTATTTTTTATGGAAAACTAAAAACGGAAGGAGATGTTTCATATGAGAAAAGTCGCAGTTATAGGCATGGGAAACGTTGGTGCAGCAGTAGCGCATCAACTTGTTGTTGGCGGTCATGCAGACGATTTGTATCTTTATGATACAAACGAGGCAAAGGTGAATGCTGACGCATTGGATTTTGAAGATTCAATGGATAATGTGCCTTTTAACGTTAATATTACGGTTAATGATTATGAAGCATTAAAAGACGTAGATGTAATCGTAAGTGCTTTAGGAAATATCAAGCTTTTGGATGTTCCTAATCCTGATCGTTTTGCAGAGCTTAATAATAATCGCGTTCAAGTTAAAGAAGTTGGTGCCAAGATTAAGGCTTCTGGATTCCATGGTGTTTTGATTGACGTCACTAATCCTTGCGACGCTATTTGCCAGCTTTACAAAGAGTCAACTGGTCTTGATTACAAGCAGGTTATTGGAACTGGCACATTGCTTGATTCTGCGCGCTTGCATCGAGCTGTTGGCAAGTTCTTTGGCGTGCATCCAAAGGCTGTTAAGGGCTATAGCTTGGGAGAGCATGGTGATTCTCAGTTTGTTGCCTGGTCTACTGTTAAAGTCTTTGAGCAGCCTATAACAGAGCTTATTAAAGAAAAGAACATGGATTTAGACGCAATTGACGAGGAAACTCGCGAAGGCGGATTTACAGTGTTCTATGGCAAAAAGTACACAAACTACGGTATTGCTGCTGCTGCAGTTCGACTGGTAGATGCAGTTCTTTCGGATTCTAAAGAGCAAATGCCTGTTTCTAACTATCGCGAAGAGTACCATTCTTATCTTTCTTACCCAGCAATTGTTGGTAGAGAAGGAATTGTTAAGCAATGCCAGCTTGATTTGACGCAAGAGGAGTTGCAAAAATTGCAACACTCGGCAGATACTATTTTGAGCAAAGCTCAAATGGATTAGTCTAAAGTATAAAGCTTAATAATAAATTTAAAAGTAATTGCGGTTGGCGGCTTATGCTGTTGGCCGCAATTTTATAAACGCGTGTGCGTCACGTCGAATATTTAAAGTAATTTAGAAGTATGATTTTAAGAAATCGCCGCATGACTTCAAATACAGTTGACGAATCAAATCAGTCAAAGAAAAAGAGGCTGTTTTCTGGTTCAGTTGTATTTGTTTCCATGATAGTTGTTGTATTTCTTTGCTGTATTGGTCTTATATCTACAATTCGTAATTATGCTTTAAGTTTGGCAGAATTGCATGCTTTACAAAGAGATGAAGCTGCTTTAAAAGATAAAAAACAGGCGCTTAATAACGATGTGGAACGCTGGAAAGATAAGGCGTATGTTGCGGCTCAGGCTAGGGAGAGATTGGGATTTATATTTCCAGGAGAGCAGGCCGTTAGAGTAGAACATCCAGAGGCGATTACAGGCTATGTTCCAGAATCGTTTAACAAAGATGATTCTTTGTATGAAGATAGAAAAGCATTGCCGTGGTATAGCGATTTATTCTATGCGCTTCACAAGGCAGATAAGCCAGAAGACATGAGCTTTAAGGCTAAAGAAAATGGCACTAATGGCACTAATGGCACTAGTAATAATGCGAATAGGTCTAATAAATCTAAAACTAATCATGCAAAATCTACAAATAAAAAACCCAATAATAAAAGTAGATAGAATTAAAAGTAGATAGAATTAAAAAAGAATAAAAGTTGTACGTAGAACTTAAGATTATGCAATGCATATGGAGTTGAAAATGGGTTTAAACACAAAGTTGTTGGTGGATCATTTACTAGAAAATCCTGCATCAAAAGCAGATAAAGATATTGTAAAGCGTCAATTGGGAAGATTCCCAAGAGGCATGGTTGCAGTTGGAGCTAGATGTGTTTGTGGCAGGCCTCTTGCTGTTATTACGCGTCCATGCTTAGAAGACGGAACGCCTTTCCCTACAACATGCTATTTAACAAGCCCAGAAGCTGTTAAGGCCGCTTCGCATTTAGAGGCTCAAGGTTTTATGAAGGAATGCAACGATTTGTTAAACAACAACGAGGACGTTGCTAAAAAATATGAGCAGGCTCATAAAACGTATTTGGAATTTCGTAAAGAGTTGGCTAATCGATTAAACGATAGCGAAGAGCATATTAAAAATATGAGCGCGGGAGGAATGCCAGTTCGCGTTAAATGCTTGCATGCTTTGCTGGCTCAAAGTCTTGTAATGGGTAAAGGTGTTAATCCTATTGGAGATATGGTTTTAAACAAAATATCAAGTGAGTTTAGTCCAGATGTTTGTAAGTGCACTACGCCTTGGGGCGATGACGACTATTCGCAAGTTGAAAACGAAAAATATTGCAATCCTGGCCTTAAAAATGACGATTTAAAAGTGCCGTCTGGAAAGTCTGTATGCGTTGCAGCAATTGATTGCGGAACTAATTCAATTCGCTTAAAGATTGCTAAAGTTGATGCAAACGGTATGAAAGATGTTGTTCCTCGAATGCTTAGAGTCGTGCGATTGGGGCAGGGGATTGACGAAACGCATATGTTTGCAAGTGATGCTCTAGAGCGCGTAAAAGACGCTGCTAAAGAGTTTGCTAAAGTTCTTAGTGAGCACAAAGTGGACGCTATTCGTTTTGTTGCAACTTCTGCCACAAGAGATGCCTTAAACAGAGACGTGTTTGAGCAAATGATGTTTGAAGAGCTTGGCGTGCATCCAGAGGTTATTAGTGGAACCGAAGAGGCGGCTTTGAGTTTTTTGGGCGCAACAAGTGTGGTTTCTAGAAAAGATTTGCAAGCTCCGTATCTTGTTATTGATTTAGGCGGAGGCTCTACAGAGCTTGTTCTAGGCGGAGATGGCGTGAATCTTGCTGAAGATAAGGTTGATTCGGCCTATTCTATGAATATTGGTTCTGTGCGCATGACTGAGCGTCATTTGCATACGGATCCGCCTACAGAAGAAGAAATATCTTGTGCAGTTAAAGATATTGATAAGAATATAGACGAAGCGTTAAAACATGTTAATGCTGGCAAAGCGCGTACGATTATTGGCGTTTCGGGTACTGTTACAACTATGGCGGCTCTTGCAATTGGCTTAAAGCATTATGATCATAAGGCTGTTGATGGAGTAAAAATTGCTTTGGATCAAGCTTACACGGTTAACGATCGATTCTTGCATATGACGCGAGAGCGTAGACGCACATACGCTACGATTCACCCAGGAAGGGTTGATGTTGTTGGCGGCGGAGCTGTTGTGTTAAGTCGCGTTCTTGAGCGTCTTGCTAAGGCGGCTTATCAAGATCATGGCGGAGTGCTTGAAACTTTTGTTGCGAGTGAGCATGGATTATTAGACGGAATCACTTTAGATTTAGGCCGAAGAACACTCGCCACGCGCTGAGTTGTTTTTATTTGATTTATATGGCATAATTAGTGTCTGTTGCCTCCGTGGCGGAATTGGCATACGCATCAGACTTAAAATCTGACGCCCTTACGGGCTTGTGGGTTCGAGTCCCACCAGAGGCACAAATCTTACGCTGCGAAATTATTTTTTCCATAATTTGTGTTAATTCTTTGTTGCAAATCGTAAATCTTTTGGCTAAATGCTTATTTTTCAACAAAAAATATTTGTATACGGGCTTGCGTTAATTGAGAATCGTACTAATCTATACCATTAATTGCAATAAAAGCAATCAAAAAAAGTACAAGTAATTGCAAATAGGAAAAGAGACATAATGGCCGATTTAGAAGTCGCTCCAGAGTTTAAGGATGCCTACGATTCTTACGATCATAGTGATCCTGCTCTGTTAAACAAATTAGCTGGCAACTTTACCGTTTTGCCTAATGATAATCCAGTTTCTAGCGCTAAGCGAGCTGAGCTTATTGATAAGCCAGCATTTGGCCAAATTTTCTCCGACAATATGGTTCATATGTCTTGGACCAAGGGAGAAGGTTGGTCCGATAGGCGTGTTGAGCCTTACGGCCCGTTAAAAATGGATCCAGGCGCATCCGTTCTTCATTACGCGCAAGAATGCTTTGAAGGCTTAAAGGCATATAAGCGCGCCGATGGTTCTGTTTGGCTTTTCCGCCCAGATATTAACGCTGCACGATTCCAAAATTCTGCTAAGCGCTTGTACTTGCCAGATCTTTCTATTGACGATTTTATTGGTTCTGTTGCTGCTTTAGTTAAGCGCGATAAAGAGTGGGTGCCAAGCAGGCGTGAGTACACTCTTTACATGCGTCCATTTATGTTTGCTTCCGAGCCATTCCTTGGAGTTCGCGAGGCGCACGAGGTTGAGTATTGCGTAATTGCTTCTCCTTCTGGCCCATACTTTAAGGGAGGCTTAAAGCCAGTTAGCATTTGGGTAGAAGATCAGTGGTTCCGTACTGGCCCTGGTGGTACTGGTTTTGCTAAGTGTGGCGGAAACTATGCTGCATCATTGCTTGGCGAATACAAGGGTATTGAGCACGGATGCGAGCAGGTTTGCTTTGTGGATGCTGCAACTAAGACTTATTTGGAAGAGCTTGGCGGCATGAATATGTTTGCTCTGCACAAAGACGGTCATTTGGAAACTCCATCTTTAACTGGCAGCATTCTTCCAGGCGTTACTCGTCGTTCTATTATTCAGCTTGCAAAAGAAAAGGGTCATGATGTTGTTGAAACTATGATTCCGCTTCAAGGCTTGCTTGACGACATTCGTTCTGGCGAAGTTACCGAAGTTCTTGCTTGCGGAACCGCTGCAATCATTACGCCAATTGGAAGATTTAAGTCGGAAGACTTCGATCTTAAGGTTGCAGACGGCGGCGTTGGCTCTCTTACTCAAGAGCTTCGTGATGAGCTTCTTGGAATTCAGCTTGGAGATGTTGAAGACACTCACAACTGGATGTGGAAGGTATGCGACTAGTCGAAAGTGGCTTAAATTAAGCTAACTAAGGTTTAGTTAATTAGCGCGTTACGTTTTGTGTTTAAGTGTGTTCAATCATGCTTAAACATATTGTGTGGCGCGCTAATTGTATGCTTATTAGTTGTATATGGCTATAAACAGTTATAGATTAGACAGTTGTAAATTGCCGCTCAAATGTGTTTAGGCGATTTTATAGCTTTGGAAAGGAAATATTGTGGAAGGGGCATTAGGAGACAACATTTTCTTCCTTGTTGTTGAATACATAGCTATGGGCTGCTGTGGAATGGTTGGCGGAATGTGGGCTATTCGCAAGAACTACGATATTTTTGCAATAATCACAACGTCTTGGCTTACAGCATTGGGTGGCGGAATTGTTAGAGACGTTTTGCTTGGTGCTTTGCCGCCTGTAGGAATTGCGGATAGGGGATTTGTTTTTACGGGGCTTGCTTCGGGTGTTATTGTTGCTTTTGCTCATCTAGAAATCGATGAGTGGAAGTGGTTTATGCTAACGTTGGATGCTTTGGCGTTGGGACTTTTTGCTGTAAATGGCACTGCCAAAGGTTTGGATTTTCACATGTCTGGAATGGCGTCTGTGTTTTTGGGCATGGCTACAGCTCTTGGTGGCGGTTTAATTCGAGATATGGTTTTAAATCAAGTTCCTGTAATTGTTCGAGATAAGCATTGGTATGCGTTTCCTGCGGGCGTTGGGTGTGTTTTAACGGTGTTTGTTGTAAAAGCGCAGCGTGCAGGCTATTTTGACGTTATTACAGAGATGATTTTAGACACGCTTATTGTTGTGCTTGTAGTCACAATGCGATTGATGTCTGTTAAGTTTGATTTAACACTTTTTGGTGCGGCAAATCGCAAATCGCCATTAAAAATAAGTAAATATCGCAGACATAATGCATATAGCCGTAAAATTTCCGATAAATCTATAAAAAATGCAGAAAAAAATAATCAAAATAACTAGAAAATATGGCCTAATCTGAATAAATATCGATTAGTGTTTAGACTTTGTCTTTGCCTATCTTAATAATAAAACACATCGACCAGAGGTCGCGCTCAACAAGAGTAGCAATCATTAGCCAGAAAGAGGCGTTAAGTGATTTGCAAAAGGGGAGAGCGCCGAAGTTTGTAGGTTATTCTTTCTACCTTACAAGCTGGGACTTGGCTCAATAGGCCAAGGACTGTCGCAGCAATTTTGGCAATTTGCTGCGGAGTGCTATCGACATGCATACTGTTGCCTGTTTGCCTCTGTTTGAATATTGTCAAAAGGAGGAAACAATGAGTAACAACAGTTCATCAACTACTGAATCTCAAACCGTGCATCGCGGTTTAAAAACACGCCACATTTCCATGATTGCTTTGGGTGGAAGCATTGGAACAGGCTTATTTGTAGCCAGCGGCGCAACAATCCACATGGCAGGCCCAGGCGGTGCGCTTTTAGCGTATGCTGCAATCGGCATTATGGTGTATTTTCTTATGACATCTCTAGGCGAGATGGCAACTTATATGCCAATTAGCGGATCTTTTGCATCTTATTCTGGAAAGTTTATTGATCCAGCTTTAGGATTTGCAATGGGTTGGAATTATTGGTTTAACTGGGCAATCACGGTTGCTGTAGATATAAGCACGGCAGCAATTGTTTTGCAATATTGGCTTCCTAATGTGCCAATCTGGATATTTTCTCTAACAGTTCTTGTTATTATTCTTTTGATTAACATTCTTACTGTTAAGTGCTTTGGAGAAACCGAGTATTGGCTTTCGATTATTAAAGTTGTAACCGTTATTATATTCCTGGCTATTGGTTTGCTTACGATTGTTGGAATTCTAGGCGGAAAAGCACCATTGCTAAGCAACTTTACGCATAAGAATGCTCCATTTGCTGGCGGAATCCCAGCTGTTTTAGGCGCATTTGCTATTGCAGGCTTCTCGTTCCAGGGAACAGAGCTTATTGGTATTACAGCAGGCGAATCAGCAACACCAGATAAGAGCATTCCAAAGGCTGTAAAGCAAGTGTTCTGGCGCATTGTTTTGTTCTACATTCTTGCAATCTTTGTAATCGCATGCATTATTCCATACACAAGCCCAAGCTTGCTTGGATCGGAAGCTAGCGATATTTCTATAAGCCCATTCACTCTTGTGTTCCAGCGCGCAGGATTGGCAGTTGCAGCAACAATTATGAATGCTGTTGTGCTTACATCTGTTATTTCGGCAGCCAACTCTGGAATGTACGCATCTACTAGAATGCTTTACGCTCTTGCAAAAGATAATCACGCTCCAAAGGTGTTTGGAAACGTAGATAGAAGAGGCGTTCCAGTGCAATCTTTGGTTGCAACGTTTGTTGTAGCTCTTTTAACATTCTTAATGAGTATTTTTGGAACGCAAATTTACATGTTCTTAGTTGCTGCAAGTGGTTTGACTGGATTCATTGCTTGGGCAGGAATCGCAGCTGCACACTACAGGTTCCGCAAGGCGTATATTGCACAAGGAAAGTCTTTGGATGATCTTGTTTATAAAGCTAAGTGGTATCCATTTGGTCCGATTGTGGCTCTTGTGTTGTGCATTTTGGTTATTGTTGGCCAAGATCTTGAATCGTTCCACACACTTAATTGGCAGGCAATTGGCATAACCTATATGTCTGTGCCGCTGTTCATTGTGCTTTATGTTGGATACAAGATTAAGTACCACACCAAGGTTATTCCGTTAGATCAAGTTGATTTAACAAAGTGATTTAGAATATAAAAAATGCGCTCAGTGATTTGCTGAGCGCATTTTTTATATTGAATTATCAGAGTTAGTGGGCGTTGCCTTGACCGCCTTGACCGCCTTGACCGCCGTTG
>NZ_KQ956808.1 GCF_001546455.1 Gardnerella vaginalis
TTGTATTGGGAGAAATTGTTATGAAAAACGCTGGAAAACTTAGTATTCTTTTACCTTTAAGTCTCGGTTTTTGTGCAACAGTGTTGGCTGTAGCAGGCGGACTTTCAGCAAATGTTGCGTACGCTAATGAAGCTAATGAAGCGAGTGCAGCGAGTGCGGCGAATCTTAATGAAGTGCATGGGAATAAGAAAGAATCAAACAGCTCTCAAGAAGAAGCAGATAAATATCCTACTGTTACATTTATGAATGGCGATTCCACTATTGCCACTGTTCAAGTTAAAAAGGGTAAAACCACTGGTGAAGATACACCTTCATATTTAAAGGATACTGGCTATACTTTCATTGGGTGGAGTACAACTAAAGGCGCGACTTCTCTGACCCAGGTAGATTTTAAGTCTGATACAGCTGTAAATGCGAATACAACTGTTTACGCAGTATTTGCAAAAGATGATAATGAGCCTGCAAAAAAGCATACTGTAACTTTCAAAATTGACGATGCATGCTTTGATACTGCAAGCGTTGAAAATGGTAAAACAATCGGCAATAGCATGCCATCTGCGCCTTCTAAAACTGGCTATACTTTCCTTGGGTGGAGTACAACTAAAGGCGCAACTGAGCAGTCTAAGGTAGATTTTACGGATACCACAGCTGTTTCTTCTGATACAAATGTTTATGCTGTATTCAAGCGCGATGTTGTTATGCTAACGGTTACTTTTAAGAGTAGTAGGGATAGCAGTGTTATCAAAGTTGAAAGAGGGCAAAAAGTAACTTCAACTCCAAGCGTGGCCGCTCCAGTTGGCTATAATTTTGTTCGATGGAGTACAAGCCCAAATGGTACAGGTTCTGCATTTGATTCAAATAAGAGAATTACAGAAGACATAATAGTTTATGCTATTTTCAAGAAAAAGCCTGGTATTCCAGAACCAACTCCAACTCCAATTCCAGATGATCCTCCTTTGCCGCCTAATCCTGATAGACCAGATCCAGATGATCCGTTAAATCCTGGTGGTGGTTTAACGCAAAAATATTCTGTTACATTTATGAATGGAGATAATGTAATATCTACTGTCAATGTAGAACGTGGTGAAACAGTAAAAAGCGCAGATATGCCAAAAAACCTTAAGCAAGATGGATATACATTCTTAGGGTGGAGCACTAAGAAGAACACGTCTGATAAAGCTGACGTTGATTTTACATCAACTACGCAAGTTTATGATGATAAGACGGTGTATGCTGTATTTGAAAAAATTCCAGTTGTAATGTATGACGTTACCTTTAAGAATGATGATGCATGGCTGAGCACTATTTATGTTGAAAAGGGTAAAAAGTTAGACAGTAACAGATTCCCAGATAAGCCTACTAAGGATGGATACAATTTTGTAGGATGGAGCACTAATAAGAATGCTTCTGCGGCTGATTTTTCGGCTGATTCGTCAATCAATGCAGATACAACTGTTTATGCTGTGTTTGAGGCCAAACCGTACAAATTAAGCCATTCTGTAACCTTTAAAAACGATGGTTCTTGGATTAAAACTGTTACTGTTAAAGACGGTGAAACTGTTACTGAAGAAAATATGCCGTCTACACATGCTAAAACTGGCTATAAGTTTGTAGGTTGGAGTACCACTGACGGTGCTTCCGAGGCTAATTTTACGGCTAATACGGCTGTTTCTTCTGATAAAACTGTTTATGCAGTATTTAAGAAAGATGAACATACTGTAAAAGTGGAAGTTCTTGTTGCAAAGATGACGTATACGTCAAGTTCAAAGCTTGGCTTTAGAAGTACTACTGTAAAGAAAGCACCAGTAGACGGGAAGAGGAAAACTGATGCTAATGGGAAAGTGACTCTAGACACTCAAGCCCAAGATGGCGTCACAGAAGTTGGTAATAAGCAGGTTGTAGAAGGTGTGCCACTAAAACAAAATTACGATATTGTTTCTGATCCTAAAATGGATTTTGGTAAAAGTAGGGTTGTTGATGGTGAAGATATTTCTAGCAGTATTGTAACTATTTACAAGGTTGATTCTAATAGAGGATTGACTGATGAAATTGAATCAGAAAAGACTGAATATAGTACTCCTTCTGTGAAGTCGTGTATATATGTAGGAAATGTTAAGAAGGAAACTAAGGATATTCCATTTAAAACAACTTACGTTTCCAATGATTCTCTAAGTTATAAAAGTGAGAATGTTAAAATCGATGGAAAAAGTGGTAAAAAGAATATAACTACAACGTACAAGATTTCGGATAATCCAGATGCTAATTATATTGGAGATGTTGATAGTGCACACGAAGTAGTAACTAATCCTGTTGTAGATAAGGTCATTGAGGTTGGTAACGTTGAGAAAAAGACAAGCGATATTGATTTTAAGACTACCTACGTTGCAGACGATACGCTTGAGTATCAAGAGAAGAAGGAGACTGCTGGTCAAAACGGCAAAGAAGAAATCTCTTTAACCTATAAGGTAGACGCTAATAATGGCTTAACTCAGGAAGTTGAGTCTAAAAAAAGTTTGTGCACGAAACCAGTTGATCATGTTATTAGAGTTGGCAACGTTGATACTAAAACAACTGAAATTAAGTTTAAAACGATTGAAAAAAATGATTCTTCCTTAAATAAGGGCGAAAGAAAAGTTCAAACACAAGGTAAGAATGGTAGCGATGTTGTTATTACAACGTATGTTGTTAATCCTGCAACTGGTTTAACTGATACTGTCGAATCGGTACGAGGTAAACATATTGATGCTGTTGATGAGGTGGTTTTAGTAGGGACAAAGGAAGAGCTTCCAACACCGCCAGATCCAGATCCAGATCCAAATCCTGATTCAAATCCTGATCCAGATCCTGATCCAGATACAGATCCAAGTCCAGATCCAAGTCCAGATCCAAGTCCTGATCCGAATCCTGATCCGAATCCAGATCCGACTGATTCAGATGACAACAATGGCGGCGGAAGCATTGATCCCGATTGGACTTATAATCCTGAGTTGAATATTGGCAGCGGCAATGATGATAATAGTTCCACAAATAGCAATGGTTCTATAAACGATTCTGCCAACGGTAGTGATTCCACAAGAGGTTCTGATGCATTGCGAGCTGAGGTCACGCGCTCTGCCGACGCTCTGCCAAACACGGGTTCAAACGCCTCTGGTACAACATTTGCGTCATTTGGCGCTATGGTGCTTGGCTTGTTTGTGGCTTCGGGCGCTGCGGTAAATCGCAAGCGTGCTAAGCATTTGCGATAGAACAGCGTTATTCTCTAAGTTATAAATAAATTAAGGCGAGCACTTGTTAAACGGTGCTCGCCTTATTGGTTTATGTGTTGCATTTGTGCCACATTGTGCAACTATTTTTTGCTTTTTGCAATAATCGATGTTAATAGCGTTGTTAGCGCAATTACCGTAATTATAGACGTTATTGCAACTGCGAGAGAATTGCCCACGCCTGTTCTTGGCAGTGTATTTTGTTTGGCAGTGCCAAGTTTATCTACAACGCCTCTTTTATTTGAATTTGCAGAATCGTTAGTTTGATCTGAATTCGATGATTCCAGCGATTTTGATTTATTGTTACGCCCATCTTGATCATTAGCATTGTTCAATTGATTGCCAGTGCTTTTATGATTACTTCCATTTTCTGAGCCATTATCTAAGTCGAGAATTGAACCGCTTTCAGAATTGTTATCTGGATCCTGCGGATCTTGCGGATCCTCTGGATTTTTGGGATTATCTGGATCTTGCGGATCCTCTGGATTGTAATCCTTAGTGTAAACTGCATGCACTGTAATATCGTATATCACATTTGTTGTGCTTAAGAATTTAGCGCCTGTTCCGTCTGCTTTTGTATTCCACTCCTTAAACGTGTAACCCGCTTTAGTGGGATTTGCTGGCATAGACTGATTCTCTAAAGAATCGCCTTCAATAGTCTTTCCAGGTTCTACTTCAACAGTCGCAATAGTTTTTTCTCCGTCTTTGAATGTTACTTTTCTGTGATTAGAATCTCCTACAGGAATAAACTTCCACGTTCCAACTAAAGTAATGTTTCTATTTACATTGTTAAGAGCCGTAACAGGCTCACCTTGTCCATCAATCTTCCACCCAGCCATTTCGTCAAAAACCCAAGTGCCAGTCATTTTAGTGCCATCGCCAACTATATCTGGCTCAGGTTCAAACGTCTCATCAGTTGTTTTGTGCAACGTAGAGGTATCGATAGTAATTGACTTTCCTTTATAAACATTAATCGGCTTTAACGCATAATCCTTACCAATATACTCAGGAAGCGTTTGGCCAGGGGTACCACTTTCAAACTTAAAATCAATCTTGTACGGAGTTTCTACAGGAGGAATTTCTACGGGTTCTTCGTTAAATTTAACGTTAAAAGGTATAAGCTTGTTTGAGTCGTCTGCTCCAAGATTTCTATATACGTAATTGATTTTTCCAGATAGCTCACCCTGCGCTGATCCTTCAATCTGGTAGGTTTTTCCAGCTTGCGCATCGGTGTTAAACCATACTGGAATAAACCTAATATTTATCTCATCAACTAAATTGTTAATTCTACGTTTAATCTCGTCATACGAGTAGGCGTAGGGCTTCATTAACTGCATACCTTTGTACCAGTCCTTTAGATACGCGGTTGCTGTAATAGTATTACCTTCTTCTTTTACATCTTTGAGTGCAAAATCGCCAAAATTACCTAAAAGCGATGTTGGGTCGGTTCTCACTCCACCGTTTTTCATTGCGTAGTTTTTTAATGGGTCATAAGGAAGTTTTATCCAAGGCGATAACGATAGATCTCTACTAGGCGATAACGATATTTCTTTAGGCAGCGTAAACGTGAGTTTGATTGATACGTTTAAGTTCGATACGTACACTCTTGAAACATCATTAATCTTTGTTTTTAGCCATTTTTCAACATTTTCTAAAGAGGATTTGAATGGTTTGCTGCTAATTTTAGAGTTTATTTCAAGACCATCTCTAGTTATAAGAGGAGAGTTGTAATCTTCGTACGTAACTTTTTGAGCAGTTCCCAATAAAACGAATTTGCCAGTCGATGTAATGTCTTTGTTTTTACTGTTTTTTATTAAATCATTGCTGTAAATAAGCTGATTATAATCTTGCTCATTCATATTAAGAGGATCGCTTATTTTAGATTCACCGCCAAGAAGTGGAATGTTCAGCTCGTGAGTAATATATGTGAACCCGAATCCAGGCACCCAGCTTACGCCATCTTCATCTTTTTTGTACAAATCTAAAATACCTGTACCAGTAATGTTTCTATTTTGAACTTGCTCAAGGGAGCTTTTTGTAAACGAAAAATGAGCAGTTAGCTTTACGGTTCCAGAATCACTAGAATTATATAATTCTTTCCACGTCTTTTCCGCTAAATTAGCAATAAGCTTGATTGTATTTTTATGACGTGTAGAAATTTTCGCGTGCGCGGTTGCAACTAGTGAAGAGTTATTCTCAAATTCGACGTTTTCTTGCCATTCAATAGGTTCAGGCAAAGATAGCGAGTAGCTAAAATCAAGCTTAGCTTTTTGGTCTTTATAATATTCCATTTGTTGCTTAGTTGCGTTAAGAACCTCATTAAATGGAATATTTAGCGTAAGAGTGCCTGAATATTTAGTAGCGTTGTTGCTGTTTGCGTCTACAGCATTGCCCGACGCATTGGTTGCGCTGATTTGCAGCGAGGCATATTTTCCAACTTCTAATAGTGGGCTATTAACGTTTAATCCACCGTAGAATGGCCCAGGAATGTCTTGAGTGTCTTGAGCGTTTTGAATATTGCTATTGGTGTTTGCAAGCGATACTTTGGAAAATGCAGTTAATGACGAGACGAACGACCCCCCCCCCAAGGCAAAAATTAGGAAAGAGGTTAGAAATTTTCGTTTCAAAAAGAAAATAGTATGCCCGTGTTTCATTAACTGATTTCTCTCCATACAGATGACCCAACTTGTAATACGAATGAATAGTTTATCACCTCAGCGTTTATTTATGCAATAGTTTACAAGTTGTTTATTGTTGTGTGCTTTGTGTTGTGTGCTTTGTGTTGATGCCTTGCAATGATTGATTTTCTATTAAAATGTATTGGGGGGGGGGTAGCGTATATAG
>NZ_KQ956809.1 GCF_001546455.1 Gardnerella vaginalis
TTGGCTATGATGCGCAAGAGTGTTAATCCTGTTTTGCGGGCTGTGAGTTGGTTCTTTATTTGGTTTTTCCGTGGTACGCCTGTTTATACTCAGCTTGTTTTTTGGGGTATGTTTGCTGTTCTTGTTCCTAAGTTGAGTATGGGTATTCCGTTTACGTCTATTGAGTTTTTCTCGATTGATTCTAATGTTGTTATGACTTCTTTGAATGCTGCTGTGATTGGCTTGTCTCTTAATGAGGCTGCGTATTTGTCGGAGATTGTTCGTGCTGGCTTGGAGGCTGTGGATGCTGGTCAGGTTGAGGCTGCTCAGGCTTTGGGTATGGGTAGGTCTTTGACTATGCGTAGGGTTGTTTTGCCTCAGGCTATGCGTATTATTGTTCCGCCTTTGGGTAATGAGACTATTGGTATGCTTAAGACTACGTCTTTGGTTTTGGCTGTGCCTTTTACTTTGGAGCTTCAGTTTGCTACTAATGCTGTTGCTAATCGTATTTATAAGCCGATTCCGCTTCTTATTGTTGCTAGTGTTTGGTATTTGGTGATTACGTCTGTTTTGATGGTTTTGCAGGTTATGTTGGAAAAGCATTTTGGCAAAGGATTCGAAGCAAAAG
>NZ_KQ956810.1:0-23128 GCF_001546455.1 Gardnerella vaginalis
GAGAGAAATACTCAAACCTCGCGCAATACCAAGTAAAGACGTGAGCGAGGTCTAAGCGCAGTTAATCAGCGCGACTGATGCGTGCGTCTGGTGCGGTTTACAAACGGCTCGCCCGAGTATATGTACAAATCCTCAACAAGGTCTTTTACGCGATCCGCATACTTTTCGTGATCTTTTTTAGCCCACGTAGCATCTCGCCTAAGCCCGTGATAATCGTAGAAACTAACATCGCAAGCTGTATCTGTGTGCAAAAAGTAGCGGTTCACTCCGCGGCTGCGCAAATGTTGCATTGTGCGCTTCCACAATCCGCCGCCAACTCCGTGCCCGCGAGCATCTGGAGAAACAATAAAAAGCTCCAACTCTGCCTGAGTCAAGTCGTTAATATGGCTCATCGCCTCTAACTTGCGCTCAATCTGCCCCATGCCAATCGCAGAATCCAACGCTTTTGCATGCAAAGAATCGCCTTTGCTAGACATCTTTGCCTCTTGCTCTTCTAGCATCTTCTGCACTTGCTTAAACAGCACTTTATCTCCATGCACGCGCGCAAGCAGCAGCCCCATAAATTTGCCGTTTATTGTTGCAACAGTTCCAAACGTGGAAGGCTCCAAATAGTGAAGCACAAATCGCCTAGAAAGATTGCGCGAAGCGTCTGCTCCAACAGCGTGCGCAATACCCCATGTGCGCTCGTATTCTTCTACGATTGCGTCAATGTCGTTAATTTTAACTGGCCGAAACTCAACCGTCATTTTGTCCTTCTTTTACTTTTACCAATTACCAACTTAAATCGGCTATGTTCTACTTTTAGATTATCAAAAACGCTGATTTTAAAAAGATGCCTCACTCAAAATCTCGTCGCGCGTTTTACACAACGCGTGTATCTCGCGATTTTCCGCACGCGCCTCACTAACGTAGTAAAGAGTGGCGTCAATGCAGCTTAAATCAACGTTTGTAGCACGCGCAAGCAGCAGCCTATACCAGTCAAGCTGTTCCAGTTTTAGCTGAATATCTTCCGCGCTTTTTGGCCGCTTTCCCGTCTTCCAATCAACGATTGTGTAGAGTTTCGATTCGTCGTTAGCGTCTAATCCTCCTGCAAAAACAGCATCCAAAGTTCCGTTGATTATTCTATTTTCAAACTGCGTATTATCGATATTATCGATATTATCGATTTGCATTAAAATCGGCATTTCTGCAGCAAGCGGCACTCGTTTTGCCCAACGCGATTCTATAAGCCGTTGCTTCCATTCATCTAGTTGAGCGTCTTGAGATTTAACCAAACCCTTAGCAAAGTCCGCATTCTTGCGACTTTGATTAAACTCGTAAAGCAAATCTTTGCGATCTTGAGGAACAAATTGCTCATCTAACAAAGTTCCGTTTTTTACAATTGACTGCCAATTAGCACACTCGGATGCACTAGAAGGCACTGCAGAGTCTACAAATTGTTGCGCCCAAGCGTGGAACATGGTTCCTAAGGATGCATCAATCGATTGCGTTGAAGGGATTGGGCGAATGCACGCCAACAGATTGTTGTAAACTCGATTGTTTGCGCGCGCGCTAGCGTTTGCGTTTGCGGAATTTGCAGCAGGCTCAACTCTACTTATTTTTTGCAACGACGTTACGTTAAGCCTAGATCCGTTGGAAATCTTTTCCACCTTTTTGGCCAAATCTTCTAGGGAATAATCGCCAGTATTTTGCGCAGTTAAATCGACATCTTGAACAAACGCTTTTGCGCGGTAGTAAAGGGATTTTTGATGTGATATTAATGAAGATTCGCCACTAAAATCGCCATTTAAATCGCCAGAATCACCTGCAAAATCGCCATTAAGCACTTCGCTTTCAACAAGTTTGGCAGATTCTCTAAGAGCGTTCTGCACATTTTCGCTCGAGGCACAAGGCCATTCAAGCACGGGTTCTTTAGCGCACGAATCGCCTGGAACGGCGACTTTTCCAAACTCCCCCGCAAAATCGCCTGCAAAATCGCCTGCAATAAAGCCAAAAGCGTCTTCATCAGAATCACCAGAATCCGCAGAATCCGCAGAATCCGCAGAATCACCAGCATTTTCCGCCTTGCATCTTTTAACTTCAATCGCACCGTTAAGCGACTTTACAGCCTCCATCGACTCCTTAAGAAACACCGAAGCCGCGCGCTTTCGCCCATTTTCGCCCGAATCTCCCGAAGTTGCCGAGCCAGTTAAAAGCGCTGCAAACTTTGCGCGCGTAAGAGCCACGTACATAAGGTGACGCTCGTCCATGTGAAGCTGGATTCCGCGCTCCTCGCTTTGCAAAAATGGCATAGAATCAACACTTCGCTGGGATTTATACGCATTATACACACGGCGCGTTTCTTCGCTCAAAAAATCGCCAGCATCCGCAGAATCGCCAGCATCCGCCTCTTGAACAGCCTGCGCAAAATCGCGCAAAGCCTTGATTCTGTTGGGCTTAACCTCGTCAAAGATCTTTTGCACACTATCTAAATCTTGCATTGCTTTTGCTGGGTGCATTGCCTCGCCGCGCGTTACTGTATGCGGAAAATGCGGCAAAATGTTGGCATCCACGCGCAAAGCCGTAGGCACGCTTGCTGCAAACTCAATCGGTATGCGAGCGCTGGCCTGCCCATTATCATCAATCTTTAGCGAATCTCCTTGATTGCTTGGAAAAGCACCCTCGTTTAGCCCAACTACAGCAACGGCTGGCCACTGCAAACCCTTTGATTGATGAACCGTCATTAAAACAACCTGCGCACTATCGGCATCCGCACCCAATCCAGATGCTACAGAGCCAGAGCCCGCCTGCGAATCCAGATTTTTTGCCGAATCAATCCAGCTGATTAGTCCACGCAAACTAACATCTTGCCAGTCGCCCATTTCTTGCACATACGTTTCTACAATCGCGTTTAGCGAATCAAGTACGCTATGCATATCGTTAAGCATTGTTTGATTGCTAAAATCCTTGTATTTTAAGGCCGCACCAACAGCAGTGTCAATGTCTACGTTAAGAGCCTCCACAGCCGATTGCATAACGCTTGTTAGCGAATTTCTTTGCACGCGATCAACTTTATTTAGGATTTTGCTAAGACGACCTACGGCGGCAAATGCGGGAGCGCTCAACTTTTCGCGCATCTGACGAACCCAATAATCGCCAGAATCGCCAGCAGCCGAAGAATCGCCAGCAGCCGCGCCAGACGAATCGCCAGCAACCGCAGACTTACCGGAATCGCCACTCGCGCCAAAATCGCGCATAATCAAATCCGCTAAATAAAATCCGCCATAAATATTTATAACCTGCCCAGATATTTCCCCACTATTTGCCTTGTTTCTAAGATTTCGAACGGCCAAATCCCACTGGCTTCTAGGCAATCCCGCCTCAACTAGACCAGCCGCCGCATAAACGTTGTAAAGATATTCCGTATTCGCACTATTTGCGATTGCTGCCAACGCGCCCAAATCCGCAGTAGATAGCGCAAAACGCGCAGTGGCAAGAAGGCGCATAAGCGAATTGGAATCACTGTGGTCTTGAACCACTCTTAGCAAGCTCAAAACATCTTTAACGGCAGGCTTTTCAATAAGCGAAGAGTAGCCCACTATGCTTGTGCGAATCCCTGCAGCCTCTAGTTTTTCCGCATATTTTGGCATGTTTGCTTTACTTCTAAACAGAATTGCAAGCTGCGGTTCGAGCGGATTTTCGCCATATTTTTCAACGATTTTTTTAGCAAATCGCACAACGGCGTCAATCTCTTCGCCCTGACTTGGCATAAACAAAGCCGCAACCGTGCCATTTGACGCATCCTCTTTTGGCTTTAAAGTTTCCACTTGCACTTCGTGGTCGTCAATGCTGCTAAATCGCTGACTTGCGATTTGCGTTGAATTATCGCCATTTTCCGCACGCATCGGCTCGGTTAGCGCGTTTGCAACTTTTAGTATAAACAGCGAATTTCTGCGCGTAACAGTTAGCGAATACTTGTTTTGCGCGCTTATGTTAAAGTCTTGTTCAAACTTACAAAAAGCTCCAGTTGAAGCGCCTCTAAACGAGTAGATTGCTTGGAACGGGTCGCCCACTGCCATAACGCGCGTGCGCTTTGCCGCTATCGAAGCATCGCCATAAAACAGCGTATTTATAAGCATTGCTTGCGTTGTAGAAGTATCTTGATACTCGTCTAAAAGAACTTGCGAATATTGATTCCTGTATTGCGCGCAAATCGAAGGAAAATGCGTAACCAAATAATAAGCTGCAATCGTAAAATCGCTAAATTGCGCCATGTTTACACGCTTTTTTTCGGCGTCAAATTGCAAAACAAGGTCTAGCAGAATGTCTCGTTTTAGGCACGCGTTGTATAGATTTATGCAAAACTGCAAGCACGAATCATCCCAATATTTTTCATAATTTTTACACGCAGTCTTAAATTTTTCCGCAGACGCTTTCGCCACGTCCGCTTCGCTCATTCCAGCTGTTTTTTTGACTTTTTTGTATTTTGGAATCGCTGGAGCTTTTGCGCTTAATGGCGATTCTACTTTTTTATCTCCAATAACATTTTTTAAATGATTTGCAAACTCGTTATTCCACTCGCGTATTTTTTGAACAGCTTGAGGAACGCTTGAGCACGTTGCGCCTTCGCTATCTACTCCAATCATCGAGCACGATATTTCGGCACAAAGATTAATAACATCAGCACACAAAGTGTCAAAATCATACAACTTGCTTAAATTTTTAGCGTGATTTTGAGGATTATCCAAATATTTTCCGATTATACTTTTTATGATTTCCATCGCGCCAGCGTCGCTTAATGGCATTGTGCTTTGATTAAAGCCAACCAAAAGCCCGTATCTTCTTACGATTGATTGAAAGAACGCGTCGTACGTCATAACTTCTGGCTTTAAGAATGACTTTGCGCCGCTTGCGCCATTTGCGCCATTTGCACCGCTTGCACTAACCTCCGCCGAAACGCGACTTAGCAATTCCGCCGCCGCCTTGTTTGTAAAAGTTAATCCCAATATGGATTCTGGCGGAACTTTGCTTTTAATTAAGTGTATTACGCGGCGAGTCATGGTGTATGTTTTGCCGCTGCCAGCTCCCGCAACTATAAGCACGTCTTGATTAATCGGAGCTTCTATAACGTTTTTTTGCTCTAAACTTGGAGCGCTGCTAGACGCAGATTTTACGGCCGCTGTGTTCTTATTGCTCATTTTTACCCTCAATCATCTCGTAAACCGTATCAACCTTTCCAGCGCAGCCAGGGCAAATGTTTAAACACCTGCAATAGCTCTTATGATCCGCCTTTGGCTCAACAGCAAAACTGGTTGACTTAACAGCAGCTGCAGCAAAAAACACGCGTGAAATCATCATAAGTGACCATTTTGCACGCATTGGCAAGCTTACAAAATCCTCCCACGCAGACTGACTTACGCCTTGCGCAGGATTTTGAGCATCAATATTTGGAAGATCGTAAAGGCGATTATTGCTGGCATACTTGTAACGGCTTGTAATCTCACTAGCGCTTAGCGCCCCATTAGCGTCGAATAGCGAAGGCTGGCAAATGTTTTCCGCAACGCCATTATCTTGCGCAGGAGAATCCTTGTAAACAACGTGGAACAACGCGCTACGCTCAATCTTTGTGTGTTTAAACTTTAGAAGCTGCTTAACTTCTTCAACATTTTCGGAGCAAAAAACAATACCAAGCTGATAGCAAATAAGCTGCAAATCATTAAAAACTTGCTGTGTTTTAGGAACTTTTCCTGTTTTATAGTCGATTAGGCGAATTTGTTGCGTGTTGTCGTTTAACTTTCTAACTTCCATGCGGTCGATTCGCCCCTGGATTCTAACGCGCAAATCGCATGAGCCGCCATTAGGCCATCCGCCTACCAAAAATCCCATTATTGAATAAAGATCTTCCATGCTTATTTGCGATTTAGCCGCGCGATTGTAGGCGTTTAGAATATCGCTAAAACCAAACGTGGCGTTTATTGGGCACTCGCAATAAGCTTCCTCGAGGCTTCCCAAAGGAACGTCTGCAATAGTCGGCTTTGCCGTTTTTGACTTTTCTGGCGCAGGCAGAATCTTTGTTACAACACCATCTTCATTTTTTTGCGCCAAAATCGGGTAATTTTGCCCAGTCAGCGATCCTACAAAATATTGAGCAATCGTGTAAAGCGCGCGGCGAACATTTAGATCGTTTTTTATAAAACGATAGCGGTCTTTTACGCTAGAAATACTAGAATCACTCGGGCAAATCGAATAATAATGCTCAATCATCTTATCTGCAACGTCATCAATCGCATTTTTTTGCAAAGCACTAAACGAATCAAACGAAAAGTCAAAGTCCTTAAATTCCGCTGTGTGGGCGCTAGCAAACCCGCTAACAAACGCCTGAAGCTGTGGGTATTTTTTGCGCAAATACTCGTTGTCTAGATGCTCATCTTGACTTGCCCATCTGGCGGTTTCGTGAATAAGCGTTCCAAATTTCGCCGCTGTGCTGCCTACGGTAGGTCCAGCAAATTTGCGTTCCAAAAGGCAGCATACTGGGCAGGACCAAAGGCTATCTACCATTGATGGAGATAGCGTTACAAGGTTTTGATTAGTGAGGTTTTGATTAGTGGAGGATTTTCTGGAAGATTGCGCGGTTACTTGCGATTCGTCTGGCGATTCTTTGGTTGCTTGCGATTCGTCTGGCGAGGCTGAATCAACCGCAGAATCAGCCACAGAATCAGCCACAGAATCGTAATTTTTCCGCATAAAATCCCAATTATCTGGATTTGCTGCATCAACTCCGTTGCTTTTTAAAAGATTCAACGCCGCTAATGCATCTTTAACAGTATGGTTTTCCGCCAAATCACCGCTGTTTTGCAATCCGCACACAGCACGCGCAAGCGCGATTCTAGATGCGCAAACAAGACCTCTTGCGTCTGCATCAACCGCTGCAAAATCGCCAGCAGCCTCGCCAGCAGCCTCGCCACAAAAATCGGTGTAATCACAACTTCCGTCTTGATTTCTCCAATAAATCTCTGGCAAATAATAGTACAAAAAGTCCGAAGGAACGCAATCTTCGCTATTCACCGCGCTAATGCAAAGATGCTTTCTAGCGCGCGTAATTGCCATTAACAGGCTTCGCTGTTCGCCAGCAAAAATCGCCTGCTTATCGCTTACACAAATACCATTAGGATTTTTATCAGACGAATCTAAAATGTACGCCATATCGCTAATATCGCAGCTTTCAGATTTACCTCTGCTATCGCCAGCATCGCCACTTCCGCTACTATCGCCACTTAGAATCCTGCTATTTAACACAATGTCAACCAGTGTTTCCGCACCAAACATAGTGCTTCTAGCTGCAGTATTTGGCCAAACTCGCTGCTGAACCGCTGGAATCCACACGTAATCCCACGTTCTTCCAACCGAGCCAGAAGGTGTTGTAAGAGTAACGGCATCTGGAAGAGGAGCCACGCTTGCAAGCGAATCCGCTTCGATTTCCATTTGACGAACCTGATCAATAAACTCGGCAATCGTCGGAGCGGCCGAGACTCCATTAGGCGTCTGCTGGCCTTGCGCGCTTGTAGACAAAAACGAGTTCGCATACTCAAAAAGCCTCATTGCAGCATCTAGCCTATCGTTTGCAGCGCGGCCCTCGTCATTGTTGCTAAGCGCTTGAATTTGCCACTTTTTAGCGCAATTGCAAAGGTTCCAAGCCTTGCCTAAAACGTAGCTAGCCTGATTTTCTCCGCTGTTTTTAACTTTTGCAAGGTTACGTTTTAGGTCTTTAGAAAGTCTTAGCACAATATTAAACACGCGCATCAACGCACGCATATGAACACTGTTTGGCGTCATTTTTTGCAAAACAGAAAAAATTTCTGCAGATTTTGCGGCTTCAGTCTCTTCGCTTTCTAAATCGCCAGAATCCGCAGAATCGCCAGAATCCGCACAGCAACCGTCAATAAGCGCCTTAAGAATCAAAATGTAGCACGACTCAACGCTAAATTGCGTACTGTTTGCGTTTGGTTGCGCGTTAAAAACGCGATTATCAACCGTAAAATCAGCTCCAGCATTCACAGCCTTTTCGCCGCTGGCACTTAAAAGTCGATTACTAAGCGCTTGCCACTGCTCTATAAGACCGCGTAATGGCGAATTTGCGCCATTTGCGTTTTCGCCTAAAATCACTTCGCTAAGAGAGCAGATTGAGCGCATAAGCGAATCAATAGCCGCCAAATCCGCGCAATTGTAATCGCCAGAATCCACAAGCGGGCTTTCCATTACGGTTTTTATTCTAGAGCGAACAAAATGCGCAATCGAGTAAAGCGTATAATCCCCCAAAATCACGCTTTTTGCTAAGTCGTCAACGCTTTTTTGGCTAAATTGCGCCAACTCAATAATCGCAAATAGCGCTTTTACAAACGGCTCGTCTCTAAGCGCGCGCGTAACGGATGAATATTTAACTGGCACGCCGTCTTTTCTAAGCCGCTCGCCAAATGCGCGAACTGTTGCGTTATCGTGCGCAATTAAAGCCATATTTTTCCAAGGAATCTTGTTGTCTAGATGAGCGCGTTTTATTTGCCAAATAACGCAATCCATCTCTTGGCTAGGAGTTCTGTACAAATCGCCAGAAACCGAAGAATTTTCTGTTTTTTGCGAATTTAATTCGATTTTTTCTATAGGAAAAGCCCCTTGAATATTGGCCATTTTCCAAGCCCTGCGGGTCATTGGCGTTTGCGTTGGCATAAGCGAAGCAATCGAAAGCGAAACGCGTGCAGAAAAAAGATTTAGCGCAATTGAGCGATTAGAATGGTTTAGAAAATCAGGGATATTGCGTGATTCTTGGCGCTTTACATCTTGCGACGCCTGTTTTGCAAAATCTTCGCCAAATCCTTCGACTTTATAATCGCAAATCTTAGAAACAGCAGCTTGCATAACGCCATTTTGCGCTGATTCAACAACGTAATCTGGGTACGATCCGCGGAAGGATTGCACGGATTCGTCGGGATTTGCCGTTAAAACAATCCGCACACCCAAGCGCGCTAACGACTCAAGAAAAGCCAAGCCAGCAAGCGTTACATCGTGAAAATCGTCAACAACCAGCATGCGCGGAAGGAAGAGTTTAAGAGCATAAAACTCAAGGGAAGAATCGCAAGCCACCGAAGATTCATTAGCACTATTGCAATGTAAATTATTAAAAATATTGTTTAAAATTTGAACGCCACTTGCCAAAAGCCTAGAAGAATCAAGCCTAAAAGCGTTTGGATACTTTTTGTGTACACAATCGGCGTACTCGCGGCGAAGAGCAAAAGCCAAATTCCATTGAGTTCTAAGGCGGGCCACAATGCTGGAAGATACAAAATCCGACTGAACATTAAGACGCGAGTCCAAGCTGTTCAGCATATTTGATTCTGCAGAATCGCTTACAATGCCCATCTCGTCTAAGCGCGCAAGCATATCTCGAAGTTGGTGGATAAAAGCGCTATTTACCAAAAAATCGTTAGAATTAGGCGATTCCTCTCTATTTTGCGCGTCTTGTAATTTAGAAATTGTGTAAATCCAAGAATCTTTGGATGCAGAATCCAGTGAAGAATCTTTAGATAGAGAATCTTTAGATAGAGAATCTTTAGAATAGTCGCTAGCAAAATACTCGCTAAAAAGAGCGCAAACTCGGCAATTGCCACTATCGCCTTGCAAAACGTGATTAACGTGTACACGCACAACTTCGCGAAGAAGCGCGTCTTGCTCAGCGCCATTAAGCAACTTAGGCAAAGGCATGCCAAAAAGCTTGTTTCTGGCGGAAATAATACTAAACGCAAGCGCAGAAAGTGTGCCGACTGGGCGCGACTGATGAGAAACACCCAAGTTCTGAATCACGTAATCCGACATACGCGCGGCGGTGGTGCGATTTTGGGCGGCGGCAACGGCAAGATCACTGCGAATAGCGGTTTTTAGCAAAAGCTGCGCAGCGCGATTATTGAGCGAGCAAGGCGAACCAGCTGCCGCGCTCCAATCAAAACGCAAACCCAAAAGCAATGCGCTAAGCGCGAAGCTTGACTTGCCAGCGTTTGGCGCTCCAAAAACAAGCAAAACATTAGTGTTGCGTCCATGCGCGTTTTTAAGAGTGCCATTTAGCAACGACTGAACGGCAGCCAGCGCAGATTCTTCCGTACACATAAACACAATTCTATCAACTGGCGCGAGTTTGTATGTAACCTTGTAGTGCGTTTGTACCAAAAATGCCCAAATTAGATACAATCACACTACAAGGCAGGTCGTGTCGTTCGCGCGGTCTAAGCGCGCGAACGTCTTCGCAGCGCAGAAGCAGTGCTTCTGCGCTGAGCTGCTCAGCACGCCAAATTGCCTTCGCGCGCTACGCTTTAAGCGCTCCGGCAGGTTGGCGCGCCCAGGTTTGTTTATTTTTGCCCACGTTTGTTTACGTTTTGGCCAATTTTGGAAACAAACGCGGAAAGTCGTTCGCGCGGTCTAAGCGCGCGAGCGCAGATAATCCGCGCGAGCGTTTTTAATCGCAAGAAATGCTTTTCCAATGCCAATAAAAATCAGCGTAAAAATCACAAGCAAATAAACAACGCCCACTCCAAGTGTGGTGGAATTAAATGTGTTTGGCGCAAATCCAAACCACCCAGCAGGAGCCTTGTAGTTCAAAAAATTGTACGGCGCCGGCATAGCATGATCCCCCCAACGCAATCCCAAAAACTCGCTTAGCGCAACAGCATACGCAACGTAGCTAAGCGGCGGAATCGTAGCAAAATAAACGTGCGCGCGGCTGGACTTGTACTTGTAATCAAAAAGAATAAAGTCAAAAATCGCAAGCAACGGCGTTATAAAATGCACGCATAAGCTTGAGCAGCCATTGTTCATGTACGCGCCAACAAATCCGAGCTTATTTGTAGGAGCCAAGAAGCAAAGGTACAGCGTAAAAGTGACGGCGATTGAAATCGTCATCATAAATTTAAAAACGTACCATGCGTTTGGCTTTGAATCTACCCAGCCGCCAGCGCGCTCAGCATGTACACCCTGCTCAGCATGCACACCCTGCTCATCGCTTTTAGGCTTAAGCGCACTTCGCGTGTCTAAAATCAGCGAGCCGAGCAGCGCCGCACAAATCATCAAGTTAGAAAGATTCGTAAAATACGTTAGCGCCATTGAATCCCAAGACATTGCCATTCCGTAAATGGACGAAACTATTGCAATAACTCGAATTATGGTTCTTGTAACGTAATCTTTGCGCGTTAGGACTAGTGTTTCGCTCATTCTTATCTCGCTTTCAAATAAGTTTTAATTCTTCTTTATGTTCTTCGATTATTTATGTTCTTCGATTTTTCACATAAACATGTTTCGTTTTACATAAATAAGATTTACTATACTTGACTCCAATCTAGAAATAGCAAAACGTGCAAAATTCAATGGCGATTTTTGTATATATTGTCAAATATATTGCACCATATTGCACCATATTGCTAATTATCTGCGATTAAATCCGATACATGCAAATCCTAAGTATTGCAATACTTATTACCTAAGACTTGCAATGCTTGCTTCGCAACATAGAACGCTTACCAAATCCGCTCGCACTAAGCACAGAGGAAAGCCAACCGCTCCTTCCAAAACCACCAGACGCAATAAATAGCGCTAAGAGCACACCAAACATAAACGTGTACATAACAGCAGCTTGCCCACCAGTAAACGGTAGTGCAACAGGACTTACATTTACGCCTGTAATCTTAACGTAGCCAATGATCGCTTTCTTATCATCTTTTCCAGCATTATAGTGTTCGCTCTCATTGTCTGATTTATCTTTTGTCTGCGCGTATACTGCGTAAACAGCCGTATTGCCATGAGTGACAAGCATCTGCTGCAGTTTGTCAGCATCTACACTTGCGTTGCCGTTGGTATCGCGCTTCAAAATAGGCGTGCAATCTTTATCTTGAGGCATGTTATTGTTCATCCAACGCACGCATACTTGAAGATTCTTCTCAACTACGTCTCGAGAATCAAAATCATCGCTAGCATCTACTAACAATTCTTTGCCATTCACTTTGCCGTTATTATCTGGATTACCCGTGAAAGTGAACTTAATATCGTTAGCAGTAACCTCGTAAGGCTTATCCATAGTCGAAGATTTAAGTGGACCTTTAGAGATCGCTTCAGGCTTCACATTATCTACAGGCACAACATACACTGGAATAATCGACTGCGCTCCAGCAATATCACTAAAGTCAGATTTTGCTTCATACCCGTATAAGTCCACTAAACTGTTTCTAGCGTATTTATTGGAAAGCGAAAGTACGTAACGCGGCGAAGAATGATTTGTATCGTTTACAAATTTTATTCCATCAACACCACCCAAAGCATTATCGATCGTAAATGCAGATGAGTACACATTTTTATTACCCCATTTTTCAAACTCTGCTGGTTTAGGAGCCATTTTTGCATACTTATCTCCAAGCACAGTACTACTCATTCCATTACCTGTGTAGCCTATTTGCCTGCTATTTCCACCACCATAATTTCCGTTTGCTGCAACCAAATCTGGCACATTCGTAAACTCATCTTTTAGAGTAAAACAATCAGAAAGCTTAAAATCATTTCTTCTACTTTCTGCATCTTCCTTATCTGTACCCTTAATTTCGCGCAACGTTGGCTGCTTTTCGCGGAAAGCCTTTTCCACAGCAGCAAGACTTTCTCCGCTCTTGTTTTTAGACTCTTTTTTAAGATCTACTGGAACAAAACTTAAAGCATTTTGCAAAGCTCCAAGCCCAATTGTTCCCTTGCTGCTAGCATTGTATCGGTACACAAGCGATTGATGACCAGGCTCGCCAACAAGCGCAAATCCTGGGTCGTCTTTTCTATTAAGAACGTATGGCTTAGCTGTATCCCATGTAATCTCGTAGTCCGCTTTAACGTCAATACTCTTACCAGCTTTATTCTTGGCTTTAGCTTCACGAAGAGCAGCAAACCTTGTTACATGATAATACCTTGGAGCTGGAGTTACTTTTCGGCTTCTCCATCCTCGCGTTAGAACAAACGAATCCTGCTTATTCCCCGCTTTGTAATCAGGTTTTTTATCTTCTGGATTTGCACTAGAAAGATATGCAGATCTAATCCACGTAACTTTGGCTTGATTGTAGCCCAATCGTTCTAGATTGTCTTCGTTTGAAACATCCTCATCTTGCTGCGTTCTGGCGAACAAAACATTATTTTCTTCCGACTCTATGGAATCTTCGCTGCTAGACTCGTCGTTCCATATTGGTATAGAGTTTGCTTCGCGAAGAACTTTTCGCACAGCACTTTTTTCTGGATTTGTTAGCAAAAGTGGATGTGCTTGCACTACCTTGCGATTAACGTTTACTGAGAAGAATACGCAATCCGAAGGAGCGTTCCTTCTTGTGTCTCCGCTCTTTTCACCGCATACAGTAGAACGATCAACTTTTGGATCACTGATTACAGAAATAACGTTTTGCAAGTCGTCTTCTTTTAATACATCAGCTTCTGTTTTTGCACTTGGACTAATCGCATTAGCAGCCTGCGCGCCATTTTTTACAAAATATTTTCCAAATTCAGTGTCTTTATCTTCTGGGAAGCTATCAAAATCAAACTCTTTATTGTTATTTTGACTATTATTATTTTGACTATTATTTGCAGATCCACCAGAATTTCCGCCATTACTAGCCGCACCACGATTAGATCTAAATGAAGCATCTACGTTAATAATTCCAGGCATAGTAGTCCACTCGCCATACTTGTAACGACTGCGAGCGCGAACCACACTTCCCGGCGCTAATTGATTCTGCTTAAATTTAACTTCACCTGTTTTAGCGTCTATTTTTTCAACTTCTTTAGGCAAATTGGAATTACGCTCACCCGATTCGTAGCCTTCACAAACCTTCCACGATCCATTATTTTTTCCACCTGCACTCTTGCATATAGCAAAAACATGACCGAACTGCTTAACTTTTGCGTTAGGCTTTAAATCATCTAAAGTATTGTAGTAAATTGCAGTACGAGACGCGGATGGATCCGTTTTAACAACAACCGAATTATTGTAATTATTGTTAGAATCTGTAACCGCGCTCGCGCTATCGTGCAGCCACACGTTTTCACCAGATACTCTATTTTCATGATTTCCGTCGTATGCTATAACTTTCGGAGCTACAGCAGGCTGCCATTTAATCTTAAAGCAGCCCACAGCAGTTTCGTCACTTTTATTACCAGACTCGTCTTCGATTTGCGCAATCAGTTTAAATGTTGTTGCAGTCGCAGCATTTTTGCCACGATACTTTTGAATAAATTGCATAAGTAAGTTATTCTTAACAACGCCATTTTTTACAAACTGCGCACGAATTGGCTTATTATTACTATCTTTTAGCCCTTCTGCCTCAACATATATAGACAGTGTTCTTTTAAGAACATCGTTGTTTTCGCCGTTAGACTTATTAAAATCGTCGTCAAACTTCAACAATTCAGCAATATTAAATAAGCCATTACTATTTTTAAAATCTTTACCATCTTCATCGAGTGTTACTGGATTAGCGCATGAAGAGCCATTGCATTTACCAAGCCACGTTTTGTTAGACTTTGGTGAAATGGTTGGCTTATTCAAATCCACTGGTACGAAGATAACGTTAATAACGTTTCGAGTGTTGTTTTTATCACCCTCGCCACGTATTTCAAGATCCTTGTTGATTTCGCCATTTACAACGTATATCTGCGATTCAAATGGGTATTGAATATACTTATTATCTTTAGTTTTACTTACGATTCCAGAATAGTGCTTCTTCTTATCTAAGCTAATGTTTACATCTTCTCCAGCTATTCGATCATTATATCCTTCGCCGCCAGCAATAAGATAAGACTGTTTTTGCACAGAATAATCTTTACTTGTAATTGGTTCATCTGGCGAAACTCGCTGTCCACCGCCTAAATCAACTAAACGAACAAGATCTGCTATATTTACCCATTCGCCATTTTTTAGCTTATATCCTTTGCCATCTCCACGATTAGGCAAACTACCGTAGCCACCATTATCGCGTTCTACGTTAGTCTTCAAAATCGCTTCTTGCCCTAAATTATTGCCTAATGGTCTAATAGAAGGCTGCGGATTATTGGCATCTACACCTTTTGGCTTTCCTTGCAATAAGTCAAGAGCCTTATTTAAATGAACATTTTGATTATTAGCAGAATTAATATTCCAACGATAAACAAAATATTGATTTCCTTGTTCAGCACTGCCTCGCATTTCGAAACCAGGATCCATATTTCTGTCTTGTAGCTTATTACTAGACCACTTCCAGTCATAATCCCTACGTATATCTACAAAACGCGTAATTTTCTTCTGTTTAGGGTCTAGTACTGTTGTAAGCGTTTGATCATCACTTGTATCTGCACCAGTTCCTGTTTTCTTTATGGCTGTAAGCTGTTTTTCTGTGCTCTTTCCATCCGCGTTATTTTTTCCATACGGATTTAGAGTTAAGCAAATCTTGTATTGCTTGTCTGAATCTTGATTGCAAGAATATTTGCCATTAGGGTCGTTTTTGCCATCCGTATAGCCATTATTCTTACCATCATTTACGAAACCAATCTCATCGCCTCGCCACTTTAAACGCTCATTTGCCAAGCGAATCCTTTGTACTAAAGCATGACGTTCGGAAGGATTAAGCTCATACGGGTTTGCTTGCACCAATCCATTTGGCCATTTTATTTCTAATGGCAGAGGGTCTGATTTTGTTCCATCTTGCGTTAAAGAACCCGTTGAGGAGCCATTTGCAATATCAACATATATTCTTGAGCCGATTTCCGCCAAATTTTCTGGTATTGTTATTTCCAAACCGCCATTCTTTTCTTCAAAACTTATGCCGCTTAATGGCGCAATCATATTTTTAAAGAATGGATTCCCATCGTTATTAACTTGCTTCCATAATTTACCTTTAGCATCTGGAACATCATTTTTAGTTAAAATAATGCCGTTGCAGAATCCAGATGTTGGGCATTTTGTATTAATGGCACTGTACTTATTGCCACTATCGTCAACAGGCTTTTTATCTCCGCGCTTCCAAATGCGCACAAACACCATCTTTACGCTTTTTGCAGAAGGCAAAAGCCTGACTTTACCATCATAGTGACCATTATCTTGTTTTTGCCACCAAACAGTTGGTTTATCGAAGCCGTCTCGAGTAACCTTTAGTTTAATTGTTTTTGACACTTCATTACCAGCATCATCCCAAGCATGGAATGTAAATTCGGGAGTTTTGCCAACGTCAGCAAGCCCTAAAGTTGCGTTTGCAGGCGTTGTATTTATATAACCCGACTGATCTGTGCGAGTGTTTTTATGATTTGTTTGGTCAAAATCACTGCTAAAGCTTATTGTTGTAAAAGCTTTGTTTAATTCTGCTATATCGTCATATTTACTACCTATACGGCCGTTTTGCTTTTTAACACCCAAAGAAACATGACGATCATCGTGACCTTGTACAAAAAACTTAATATTGCTTCCAAAAGGAACGTTTAATCCTTTTTCTGGAACGCTTTGCGCGCTACCATTGTCAATACTAACCTTAACGTCAATAGTTGGCTTTTCATCATCAATCCTAGTAAAAACAACTGGCATTAATGCTTTAGAATCATCGTAATAGATTATTTTCGCGTATTTAACGCCAACAACCATAGGCAAAACTTGAATACTATTTTCTCCACCCCTTTGAAGCATCATATACTCAACGTTGTGGTCTCCCTTACGTTCAAACGTCTTATAGCGTACAATTCCGTTTGACACAGAATCAACATAGTCATTTTTTGCTCGTTGCAAAAATCGGCTTTTTTCAACCTCTGTTAAATCGTCACCAATTCGTTTGCTATTAGAAGGAACATCGTAGAATCGCCATATATATCGCTCTGTTCCTTCAACTGGGTACGAAGAACATAGATTACTGCTATTCCCATTATTATTACTATTACTATTTCTAGTGTTCTTGCTTTTACGATCATGATTACAAGCGTTGTATGCGTCTACAACTGGCAATCTAACAGCGATTTTTGCTACAGCATCTCGCAATGTTTTAGAAGCAACGCTACCATCTTCTTTTGCCCAAGAAACATCGTATATTGCTCTAGTTTTAATGTCGTTATTAACAGCACCATTATTATCTTTAAACTTCTCAGACAATGGGTAGTAATTGTTTTTTACAGAACCATAGTCTTTTTTATTTGGGTCTGGCATCCACAATCGCGGAAAACGAGCTTTAGCTTGCTTATAAATAATGGACTTTTTGTCTGGAAAATTCACAAAATCAAAAGCTTTAAACTCTTTGCTAGTGGAATAATATTTATCAACTTGATTTGGCTGCCACTCTTGTGTTTCAAGAGGCTTAAAAACGTCTGACTGACCAATAATCTGGTAAGGAACAGGAACAGACTGACCCATTTGAAGCTTATTATTAAAATATTCCAAATTAGCGGATTGATCACCAAAAGCCGAATCTTCTGTATTAACTTTGTCTAAACCTTGATTATTGCGCCACCATAAGTTACCACGCTTATTACCGCCATTTTTGCCAATCGCAGGAGTAATAGACAGCTCAGTTCTAGCATGTATATTTGAATCAGTAGGACAATCTGTATTGTGATATTCAGAACACACTTTTTGCTCAATTGGATTTAGCAACAAGCTTCTAACTCGCAAACCATTTTTAGCTAATTCTTGACCATTATCACTGTTGAATGGGCCAGTTCCAGTTCCACGTAAGAATGAATATTTTGTCATGAACATATCAATAATGTTCGAAACGCCATACCACTGGTTGTTTAACATTCGATATCTTCGAATACCTCTAACATTTAGATTTGTTTTGTTGTATGGATCCGCTGGGCTAGCTTGGCCAGAATTATAACGATTGCCAAAATATGATCCTGCTCCATAAAATGGGTTTTTATTTTCTGAATTAGTCACATTAGATGTTGTAAAGTGAATATGATACCCGTATGGAATTCGCGTATTGCTATACACATTGTTATAAAAAGCAAATATAAGACTAGATCTATCTCTTACGGAATTTTTAAGATTGTTTATTAAAAGTGCATACGCATTATTTATACCTGGAACATCAAAATTAGGTATTTGAGGGCCATTAGTACGCTGAAAATCATTAAGAGCGCCCCATCTTGTGCTATTAACGCAATCAAAACCGTACTCTCCAGAGCAACTCGCAAAATTAATATTAGATCTTGTTTGCGCACCACCCTTATATACGCCTGTATACGAATCTCGTCCTAAGAAAAACCCTTTATCTCTTTTTGCAAAGCTAGACCACTCATTTTCAAGAGTTTGACCATCACTAATAGATCTAGTTTCAACGTTTGCACAGAAACCATTAGGATTAACCCAATCAGCTTTGCAACCTTTTATACTTTTATCATTAAATTGATAACGTCTTATATATTGATTGTATTCTCCAGTAACGGGATCTTTTTTAGAAACATCGAGTTTTTGCGTATCTGGTACCGTAAAGTAATTCCAAGCGTCTGCAGCGCCATGAATTCTAGCACCCATATTAAAAAGAACATCCCAGATGTATCCACTTCCATCTGGCTTTGGTTCTTTGCGCATAAAAACATAATCATGAACTTCGTCTACAGGAAGCGTATTAGGGCTTTGACCTTTGGCACCTACCCAGCTTCCGTTATAAGTTCCGTGGATTAAACCATCCATTGAACGCATTAAATAAGTGCCTTTAGGGTAGGGAGTAAAGTTATTGTTGTTTTCGTAATTGCCTTTAGGAACGTTCCAACGTGAAGTAATATGCCATGCGTTTTGCACATCCATATCGTAATCGTGACCAGATGATGCGCGATGACCTTGTAAATCTCCAGGAGCTGTAAAACATTCTGTACGCGCTTTATCTGCATAGCAGCCTGGACGAAATTCGCGCTTATTGCCAAATCTAGAATCATTGTTTGACGAACGGTAAGAAGGCTTTACAGAATCACGCAATGATATATTTTGTGCAGAAGAATCTTGCGCAGAAGCATATTGTGCAGATCGCAATAAATTGTTATTCAACATTTTATCCGCAATATCTTTTGCACTATTAGTAAGAATATCGTCCAAAATGTTACTAGAACGCTTGTTTAATGCAGAATGTGAGCGCGCATTTATTGAATTACGCGCAAAATCACCAATATTGTTAATCCTAGAAAACACATTGCTAGAACCGTCAACATAGTGAACGTTAGAAGAAAATGGATGCGTAAAAGACGAATCAGATGAATTAGATGAAGATGAATTAGATGAAGATAATGCTTTTGGAGCACGATTAGAATCTAAATCAGAATCATGCTTATTCTTTAATGCGCGAGGTGTGGAATTGTGCGCAGGCGTTTCCTGAGCTGCAGCAGTATTAGCTGTTAAAAGCGTTGTAAGAACAATTGATGCAGTAAGAATAAACACTAGTACGCTTTTTACAAAAGATTTAAGAGTACTACTAAACGTACTACTATCGCTAATAACTTTCATTTTCCACCTACTCGCGCACTAACGGAAGTTGCGAAGCTTTAACTTAAAATGCCCCAATTCAAAGCCAATTCCGTTAACACTATTCCTATAAATCAAATCTTTTTAAAGTTGAATCTTTTTCTTTTTCTTTTTAACTGGCAAACCAGCCCACCAAATGTAGCAAGCAACTAAGCACAAGCTAACTATGACCCCAACTACCCACCACGGAAATCGCGGAACATCTGGCTTTTTGCCTTTAAGTGCCTGATCTGCAATTGGTGTTGGCACAATCCTTTGCCCTGTAACAAGAATTCTTTGTGTGTTTATACCTAACGGAGTGCAAGTAATCAAAGTAACAAGATCTTTGCCTGGCACAGCCGCAATCTTCTTCGTCTCATCGGGATTAACAACAATTTTTTCTATAACCTTGTAAGTAAAAATCTCACCAAAAACTTCAAAAGTAAAAGTGTCGCCTTTGTTGATTTCGTCTAGCCTAGTGAACATCTCTGCACTAGCCAAGCCACGATGACCCGTAACAACGGACCTTGTTCCAGGACCGCCAACTGGAAGAGACGTTCCGCGCAAATGACCAAGACCTTTAAGAAGCGTAGAATCCTCAGTGCCGTGGTACACAGGCAAATCTAGATCTATCTTCTTTATTCGCAAGCGAGCCATAAGCCCATCATTATTTGCTTTTAGCTGCTGCCAATAATCTTGCCTATTATCTGAAGTATCTCCATGAGACGTTGGAATATTAGTATTCGCTTCGTAAATTGCACCCACCGAAAGCTTGCGATTATAGTCGCGAGCGCGTGCAAGCTGCTCGTGTGGAGCTGGCACGGCGTTGGTTATTAGCTTTGCATATTGCGCAGCCACTTCCGACATGTGGTATTGGCTTAGCCACATTGCAGCATGCGGATATAAAAGCGAAGCAAACGACGCGGTTAGCAAAATAGATGGAATTATAGAAGCTCTTGAAAACTTCCATCCGCGCTTATCTCGCCGCTTGTGCTTAATTGCAATAATGCGATTTACGAATAAAACACTAGACATATATTGTTTGTAAGTCGGTTATAAGTTGTTTGTAAGTTGTTTAGACAAATCTGCAAATCCGTAAAGATGTGAATCTGCTAATCTGCACTAATTAAAAATAATCGAGATTTAACAAGATTAGTGCAAGCATTCACAAACTATGCGATTTAACTCACGTAATTCGTGAATACTTACACGATTAATCACAAAAACAAAGACAAATCTAGGATTTATGCCTCTTCTTGCTCCTTGCGGCGGCGAGTGATGATGTAGAACATCGTGCCACCCAAGCCAACAATGCCGCAAGCTGTAAGAAGAACCAGGCCGCGAGCACCGGTCATTGGCAGTGCGCCTATAATCTGGTCGAGACCTGTTGCCTTTGCGTTTGTAATTTCCTTAGTGTTATTAGTATCTGCTTGATCTGCGGTATCCGCTTTTAAAGCAACACATTGAGGAGTTGAATTAAGCAAATAACCAGCAGGAGCCTCAGTTTCAACTAAGCAATAAAGCTTAGTAGTTACAGCCTTATTGGTTTCGTTAGAATTGTAAACAAACAATCTTACTGAATCGGAACCATGTGAATTTCCACTGGTCTTTGTTTCCAAAGTTGAATTAATCTTTGTGCTGGCAATTTCTGTATTGCCATCGCCCTTAAGCGTAAATATGCCATTGTCTTTTTTCTCAGCAGACTTAATATCGTCAACATTTTTGTTGTCTGCCGTAACCTCATACACATCAAACTTAGCGTTATTCAACGGTTTCTTATTGGCACCTTGGCCATCAGAGAACTTTTTAACTGTTAAAGTACCAAAATGGGCAGTATCTTTAGTCTTATTAGTTTGGCACTCAGGGCGTTGATCTGTTGAAGTACATGGGTTATTATCGTCACCTTTACCAGTTGTCGAATCGTCAACAAAAGTATTAGCAACATTAGTTATATCTTTAACATCTTTTGCAACTTTTGTCTTAAGCTTGACCTCAAGTTTAACAATCTTTTTATCAGTTAGATGCTTACTATACTCAGCATAAGCCTTAGCAAGGCCACCAGTTGTTTCAGTATCTGTTAGCTTAAAATAAACCAATCCATCATTATGCGTTTCGGTATAGTGAGTGTTTAAATCTAATTTAACGTCTGTAACAGTAGTGTCTTTTTGGCCATTATCTTTATAAGTTACGAGATTTGCACTTTCAATACTATCGTATGTCAAACCAGTTTCTAGCTTATCTTTAAAACCAATCTTTTCATACTTACCGCCATTCTTAGGAGCGGAAAGAGGAATCGAAATAGTCCAAGTAATAGTTGTGTTATCTGTTAAATCATTAGTACTTGGCTTGCTGGCTGTTTTAGTTGGAAGTTCATTGCTCGTATCATTCTTTGGATATACATTCACATTATAAATCCAAGAATTATCAGATTCTTTAGGAAGAGGTGTTGTTACAAAGAATGGAGCAACACGCTTGGTAATGGAAACTTTTTGATTTTCAACAGTTGCACCATTTACATCAGTTTCTTCAATGTAGTAAAGACCCATTTGGAGGTTCTCAAACTTTGCCTCGCCCTGGTCGCTGGTAGTTTTTTCTTGTTTAGTAGTTTCATCTACCTCAAACTTTTTATTACTGCCGCTTATAAATTCAGAAGCTGTATGTTTATCGCCAGCAGAAACATCACTAAGTTTCTCAAGATCTTTAATCTTTAACCAATCTTCTGGTTTTGTAAGATCAATCTCTTTTGCAGCGCCACCATCAGCAGCCTTTTGCTTTACTCTCCATAGAGTAAACTTAACGCCTTTAATAGGCTTTCTTCCTTGAAGATCAGCTACTTTTTCACCATTGCCACGCGTAGTACCTGCAGGATTATTTTCATACTTGTGAATAGTAATAGACGTTTTACCATTTTCATTAGTATCAATATTCGCAGTATTGGCTCCATCATTCTGCGCCCATGCCGCCGTGCCTGCTACGCAACAAGCACCGAGTGTGCATACAGCAGCAAACACTGCTACAGTGCGTTTTAACGAGTTCGTATTTAAACGCATACTATTCCTCTCTTTTAAAGACAATATTCCATTGCCTTTTACTGGTATGTATTGTTTATAAAAGCGAGTCACAAGTGTGTGTCGTAGCAAACCGCATACAACGCTCTACAAAATCCACAACACTTAGCTTTTAGCGCACACCAACGCGCACCAAAACCTTAAACGCTCAGATGATATTACCATAGAAAATATTGCTAAAAGTTCACTTTTTATCTAATGAAAAGCTTAATACACTAAACTCCTGATACCCCCCCCCAGGTATTAAAGCAATATCAACGTTTTTATATATTAAGATTTTTAATGCATGAAATTTTTTGTTAAAAATATCACAAAAAATTATTTATAAATCGGCGTGTCATACCCTACCTGTGTACCCTATTTTTCCTTGGAATAGAGCCTAAAAAAAATAAGATTGGGCAAAAATAAACAAACGCAGGCAAATCAAATCAAATCGCATTTTGATAGCAAAAATGTCGATTCTGCAATAAATCATCAAAATAAAATTGTCGATTTTGCAAAGAATGGCGGAATTCTTGTAATTTGCTCACGTCTTCGCTTTGTCGCTCAGGCAGGTCGTCGCGCCCGCGTTTGTTCCCTT
>NZ_KQ956810.1:23228-36058 GCF_001546455.1 Gardnerella vaginalis
GCAGGTCGTCGCGCCCGCGTTTGTTCCCTTTCACCCACGTTTGTTCCCAAAATTGTCAAATACGTAAACAAACACGGGCAAAAATAAACAAACACGGGCAAAAATAAACAAACGCAGGCAAATCGAGAATAAACACCAAGCCAAATAAAGCCAAATAAAGCCAAATCGATCAAGATTACATCCACACAAAATCAATTTTGTCAAGTCATATAAAAGAATGTGCATAAAGCATAGGCTTTAACCACATTGTAAAAAATATCTTGCAATAATAATTTCATAAAAATAACATCGTCAGCATGAATAATAGTAAATTATTATCTGACATTTTAAATGCTGAAAGTCACAACTCATGCTTGATGGCTTCATACACCAAGTGTCGCAAAAGTTTAAGAACATACTTAAAGTCCAACAATTTGGTTGAACCATATCGCGGACTTTATGCTCTAAGCAACTATTGGCAGCGACTCTCATACAAGGACAAGGTTCTGCACATAGCCATCCCACTTACTCAAAAAATAAAGATTAAAGAGTGGAAGTTCACTGGAGAAACCGCCGCCGCACTAAAGGGGTTTGAAGTCATCAAGCTATATAGCAATCAGCCAAAATCAATAAGCATACACGTATCTTGCGCATATGCTGACAAAAATTTGACCAGTACTAGTGAAAAGTCTGCAAAAAAGATAGCTAGACGGCAGCTCAAACGCATACATCTCCCAGATATTGTTGAGGATGAGAATGGCATTAGGCTTGAAGAATGTTACAAAAGATGCAAGAAACAAAATTCGCCAAAGACTTGCAATTCAAATGTAAAAACATGCAAGCACACAAATGAAAAGAAAACCTCCACGTTCGGTCACATTAAAACAATGGAGGAAGATGCAATGTCCCATGTCGCAAGTATTTACAACACGCTATTTGTTGAAGCATGGACTAATCCATTTAGAATCGCACTACCAACCTTTGATTCAGCTTCTCAAAAAGGCGAGAATCTAGAGAAAATTTACAACGTATGTAGTGAGTTTTACGACTTTGCGCGCTATCAGTGTAATGCGTCACAGTTGCAAGACGACCCGTATCTTAGAAAAATCTACAACCCTTATTTTTCAAACATTGACTACACTGACGCCTTATCTCGATTGAAACTTTTATGCAATTTTGCATCAGCTAAAAGCGAAAATGCAGGCGAATCTTTGGCTCGAGCAACAATTATTGAACTTGGGTTTATTGTGCCTCAAATCCAATATGAATTCCCGAACAATAAAAACCCAGATTATCCATTACGTGCAGATTTTGCATGGAATGTAAATGGAAATCTTATAGTCGGAGAATTTGATGGTACCGATAAGTATTTGATTGAATGTGGGAAAAGTTCTGTTTGCAATATTAGTAAAGAATCTTCTAAAAATACTATTATCACTGACCTTCATGAAAAAAATATGCTGCTTCAATACGACCGCGATGCCGTACGAAAAGAACGCGATAGGGAGAGATACCTATATGACTGCGGAGTAAGCAAAATCGTTCGATTCGACTTTGCGGAAGTCATTGATCCACAAAAACTCGAGCAGAAGCTAGCTTCGGCAGGAATTCCCAAGGCTTATAAATAAGATAAATAAGAGTGTACTTGCGCAGTAACCGTTTTAAGCGCTACTGCAAATCAATTCCCCACGTTTGTTCCCAAAATCGTCAAATACGTAAACAAACACGGGCAAAAATAAACAAACACAAGAGAAAGTAAACAAAATCAGGGTTACTTCCAAAATATATGAGAAAGTAAGCGCACAAAACAAAAAGCCGCTGCAAGCTGCGTAAAACAACTTGCAACGGCTAATCGAAGCGGATTTGCCTAATTAAGCAATCAAGCGACTAAGCAATCACCCAACTAAGCAATCACATGATTACTCAATCACCCGATTACTCAATGTCATCGTCGTAATCACTCTGACCACCCTGATCGTCAAGGTAATCATCTGGGTTAAATTCATCGCCGAGCTTCATATCTCCAAAATCAATGTTGGAGAAATCAACATCCGCCATGTCGCTTTCACCGAAGTTCGATGGAGTGCTATTTGCCCCAGTCATAGCCAGGTTTGGATACATAGCATCACGAACTTCTGGATCCGCAAACACATCCGCATTACGGTAACGCGCCAAACCAGTACCAGCTGGGATTAGCTTACCAATAATCACGTTCTCCTTTAGACCCTTAAGATCATCTTCCTTCTGGCTCAAGGCGGCCTCAGTAAGAACTCGAGTGGTCTCCTGGAAGGATGCGGCAGAAAGCCAAGAATCCGTAGCCAAAGAAGCCTTGGTAATACCCATAAGCTCTGGTCGGCCAGCAGCAGGCTTACCACCATTCTTAACGGCAGCCAAGTTTGCCTCGCGGAACTTTGCCTGATCCACAAGCTCACCTGGAAGAAGCTCAGTGTCTCCAGAATCAATCACCGTAATACGGCGAAGCATCTGGTGAACAATAACCTCAATGTGCTTGTCGTGAATATCAACGCCCTGAGAACGGTAAACGTTGTGAACTTCTTCCACAATATTCACCTGAGCAGCGCGCGGACCAAGGATTCGCAAAATCTTCTTAGGATCCACAGAACCCTCAATCAGCTGCGTGCCAACCTCAACGTGGTCGCCATCTTTAACAAGCATTGGAGCGCGGCGAGTTACTGGGTAAACGATTGGATCCACGGTTGTATCGTCTGGAGTCAAAGTGACTTGACGGCCGTGATCCGTATCTTCTACCTTTACAACGCCTGGGAACTCTGCGATTGGAGCCTCGCCCTTAGGAGTACGAGCCTCAAAAAGCTCGGTAACACGAGGAAGACCCTGCGTAATATCGCTTGCGGAAGCAACGCCACCAGAGTGGAAGGAACGAAGCGTAAGCTGCGTACCAGGCTCACCAATGGACTGTGCTGCAACAATACCAACAGCCTCGCCAACATCCACGAGTCGGCTTGTAGCCAAAGACCAGCCGTAGCACTTTGCGCAAACGCCACGCTTAGATTCGCAAGTAAGCACGGAGCGAGCCTTAACTTCTTCAACGCCGTGCGCAACCAAGCTACGCAAAACGTCCATAGAAAGCGCGTCTCCACACTTAGCCAAAACGGTAGTGCCGTCTGCTGGATCGAGCACGTCTGCGGCAAGCAATCGCGAGTATGGGCCACCATCGGCAGCCTTAACAAGCGTCAAATTGCCATTTTCGTCGCGGTCTGCAATCTTCATAACAAGGCCACGCTTTGTGCCGCAATCTTCTTCGCGAACAATAACTTCCTGCGAAACGTCCACAAGACGACGAGTCAAGTAACCAGATTCTGCCGTACGAAGTGCGGTATCTGCCAAGCCCTTACGAGCGCCGTGCTGCGAGATGAAGTACTCCAACACGGAAAGGCCATCGCGGTAGTTTGACTTAACAGGACGAGGAATAATCTCACCCTTAGGATTTGCCACCAAGCCTCGCATACCAGCAATCTGACGAATCTGCATCCAGTTACCACGCGCGCCAGACTGAACCATAATGTTCACGTTGTTGTCGTCGTGGAAGTTCTCGCGCATTGCGTCTGCAACCTTATCGGTGCATTCGGTCCACAAGTTAATCAACTCTTGACGACGCTCTTCGTCTGTAAGAAGACCCATATCGTACTGGGAGTTGATCTTTGCAGCCTGATCTTCGTAATCTTGCGCAATCTGCTCGCGATTTGGAGGAAGCACAATATCCGAGAATGCCATTGTAACGCCCGACCAAGGTGCGCGCGTAAAGCCAAGATCCTTCAAAGCATCGAGGCTTGCGGCAACCTGAGCGGTGGAATAGCGCGTAGCAATGTCGTCAACAATCTTAGAAAGAACACCCTTTGGAACCTGCTGGTTTACAAACGGATAATCCTCTGGAAGAGTGCTATTAAACAGCACGCGACCGCAAGACGTTGCAAACAGAACAGTTCCATCCTTAAAGCGTTCTTCGCGGACAACATCTGGGCTGCCTGGCTCTGGGTCTACAACCTTAAGATCGCTAGGCTGCCAATCCTTTGGCAAAACAAAGTCTTCTGGCACGCGGATTAACACCTTTGCCTGCATGTCAATCTCATGCTTGTCCAGCGCCATTTGCGCCTCAGCAAGCGAGGAGAAGATTCGGCCTTGACCCTTTGCGCCGTCAATTACGGTAGACAAGTAGTACAAGCCCAAAATCATATCCTGAGATGGCATTGTAACGGTGTGACCATCTGCTGGCTTTAAAATGTTGTCGGATGCCATCATCAAGCTGCGAGCTTCTGCTTGAGCTTCGGCGGAAAGTGGCAGATGCACTGCCATCTGGTCACCATCGAAGTCGGCGTTAAACGCGGCGCAAGCAAGTGGCGGCAAATGAATTGCCTTACCTTCAACCAAAATTGGCTCAAATGCCTGAATACCCAAGCGGTGAAGCGTAGGTGCGCGGTTAAGAAGAACAGGATGCTCGGAAATGACTTCCTCGAGCACGCCCCAAACCTCGGAATCTCCGCGATCCACAAGGCGCTTGGCGCTCTTCATATTCTGCGCAAATCCCTGATCCACCAAACGCTTAATAACGAATGGCTTAAACAGCTCCAACGCCATTGGCTTAGGCAAACCGCACTGATGCATGCGAAGGCTTGGGCCAACAACGATTACGGAACGGCCAGAATAATCAACTCGCTTACCGAGCAAGTTCTGGCGGAATCGACCCTGCTTACCCTTAAGCATGTCGGAAAGCGACTTTAATGGCCTGTTGGATGCGCCAGTTACTGGGCGGCCACGGCGACCGTTGTCGAAGAGCGAATCAACAGCTTCCTGAAGCATGCGCTTTTCGTTATTAAGCATGATTTCAGGAGCGCCAAGCTCAATCAGCCTCTTCAAACGATTGTTACGGTTGATTACGCGGCGATACAAATCGTTTAAATCGGATGTTGCAAAGCGGCCACCATCAAGCTGAACCATTGGTCGCAAGTCTGGTGGAATTACTGGAATAACGTCCAAAACCATTGCTTCTGGCTTGTTTCCAGTAGTCAAGAACGCGTTCACAACCTTAAGTCGCTTCAAAGCGCGCGCCTTGCGCTGACCAGTACCATTGTCGATTTCTTCGCGAAGTTCTACAGCAGCAGACTTAAGATCGAAGTCTTGCAAGCGCTTCTTGATTGCTTCCGCGCCCATGCAGCCTTCAAAGTAGTCGCCATAGCGATCTTCCATCTCTCGCCAAAGATCAACGTCGCCTTCCATATCTCCTGCGCGCAAGCTCTTAAAGCGATCGAACACTGCGTTCAAACGCTGAATCTGCTCATCGTAGCGGGTGCGGATAGCGGCCATTTCGCGCTCAGCTCCAGCACGCAACTTAGACTTTGCGTTGCCCTTTGCCTCGCCCGATTCTTCTAGCTCGTGAAGATCTTCTTCTACCTTCTTTGCGCGCGCGTCAATCTCGTTGTCGCGGCGCTTGCGAAGATTGCCGATTTCGGTATCAAACTCGTCTTGCAAGTCTGGAAGATCCTGGTGACGCTGCTCTTCATCTACCTTAGTAACCATGTAGGCTGCAAAGTAAATAACCTTTTCCAAGTCTTTTGGAGCAATGTCGAGCAAATATCCCAAGCGGCTTGGCACACCCTTGAAGAACCAAATGTGTGTTACAGGAGCCGCAAGCTCAATATGACCCATGCGTTCGCGGCGAACGCGGCTGCGTGTAACTTCCACGCCGCATCGCTCGCACACGATTCCCTTAAAGCGCACGCGCTTATACTTGCCGCACGCACACTCCCAATCGCGAGTAGGACCAAAAATCTGCTCACCGAACAGACCATCCTTCTCTGGCTTAAGGGTACGGTAATTAATGGTTTCTGGCTTCTTAACTTCGCCGTGGCTCCAGCTACGGATGTCTTCGGCAGTGGCCAGTCCAATCCTCAGTTTGTCAAATGCGTTGACGTCCAGCACTATTATCGTCCTGTCTCATGAAATTGTTTTTCTAAGTTTCTTAAAGTGATTAGTGATTAGTGATTAGTGATTAAAACACTTGTAACACTTGTATCACTGGTATTCAGGTTCTTGAATAACTTGGTCTTCTTTGGCAGACGAATCTGGTCGCGCACCAATATTAAATCCCAAATTTTCAGAAGACGACACCGGATCATCATCTTCATCCTTCATGTCGATTGCAACTCCTTCGGAGTTAAGCACCTCAACATTTAAGGAGAGCGACTGCATTTCCTTGAGCAACACCTTAAAGGACTCAGGAATACCAGCAGGTGGAAGATTATCGCCCTTAACAATAGCGCCATACACGCGCACGCGACCGTCAACGTCATCAGACTTTGTGGTCATCATTTCGTGCAATGTGTACGCAGCACCATAAGCCTCAAGAGCCCACACTTCCATCTCACCAAAGCGCTGGCCGCCGAACTGAGCCTTACCACCCAACGGCTGCTGGGTAATCATGGAGTAAGGACCAGTGGAACGAGCGTGAATCTTATCATCAACCAAGTGATGCAGCTTCAAGATGTACATGTAGCCAACGGAAATTGGCTTAGGGAATGGCTCACCAGTGCGGCCGTCAAACAGCGTTGCCTTACCGTCGGAACCAACAAGCTTGTTGCCGTCGCGGTCTGCAAGCGTAGTGCTCAAAAGACCCTTCAAGGTCTCTGGGCGCACGCCGTCGAACACTGGAGTTGCAACAGGAGTGCATGGATCGCCGTGCTCGGCGCCTTCTGGCACGTACTTCTTCCAAGCGGCCTCAAGGTCTGGATCCAAATTAATATCCCAACCAGCGTGAGCAATCCAACCCAAGTGAAGCTCGAGCACCTGGCCCAAGTTCATTCGAGAAGGCACACCCAACGGGTTAAGCATAATGTCTACTGGAGTACCATCAGCCAAGAATGGCATATCTTCTTCTGGCAAAATGCGGGAAATAACACCCTTGTTGCCGTGACGACCAGAAAGCTTATCGCCCTGCGTAATCTTGCGATGCTGAGCAATGTACACGCGAATCATCTGGTTTACGCCGTTTGGAAGCTCATCGCCATCGTCTTCAGCGTCTTCACGAGTGATTTCCTTAACAGCAATCACGGTACCAGTTTCGCCGTGAGGTACACGAAGCGAAGTGTCTCGAACTTCGCGGCTCTTTTCGCCAAAGATTGCACGAAGCAAGCGCTCTTCTGGAGTAAGCTCGGTCTCACCCTTAGGCGTTACCTTACCAACCAAAATGTCGCCAGCTTCTACCTCGGCACCAATGCGAATAATACCGCGCTCGTCGAGGTTTGCAATAGCGTCTTCACCAACGTTTGGAAGGTCGCGAGTAATCTCTTCGGCACCAAGCTTGGTCTCTCGTGCATCAATCTCGTACTCTTCAATGTGAATCGAAGAAAGCGTATCGTCTTGCACGAGTCGCTGAGAGATAATCACAGCATCCTCGTAGTTGTAGCCATTCCAAGGCATAAAAGCAACGAGCAAATTCTTGCCGAGTGCAAGCTCACCCTTGTCTGTTGCAGGGCCATCAGCCAAAACAGTTCCTGCTTCCACGCGCTCACCATCTTTAATAAGCGGCACCTGGTTGTAGCAAGTAGTCTGGTTGGAACGCTGGAACTTAGAAAGCTTGTAGCTAGACTGAGTTCCGTCATCGTTCATAACGCGAATAATATCCGCAGAAACGTAGGTTGCAACGCCTGGCTTTTCGGAAAGAATCACGTCTCCAGAATCAACTGCAGCACGCCATTCGGAACCCGTACCAACAAGTGGACGCTCCGACTTAATAAGAGGCACGGCCTGGCGCTGCATGTTGGTACCCATCAAAGCACGGTGACCTTCATCGTGCTCCAAGAATGGAATCAAGCTTGCGCCAAGTGAAACCATCTGACGTGGGGAAACATCCATGTAGTCAACAGTGCTAACAGGCACATCGACTGCTTCTTCTTCGTCAACACGAGCAAGAGCCTGAGTGCCAACAAAGTTGCCATTTTCGTCGAGTTCCTGGTTTGCCTGAGCAATAACGTGCTCGGCTTCGCGATCTGCAGTCATGTATTCGACTTCGTTAGTCACATGACCATTAACAACCTTGCGATAAGGCGTTTCAATAAAGCCGAATGGGTTGATGCGACCAAAGGTTGCAAGCGAACCGATAAGACCAATGTTTGGACCTTCTGGGGATTCGATTGGGCACATACGACCAAAGTGGGATGGGTGCACGTCTCGAACTTCCATAGATGCGCGGTCTCTAGAAAGACCACCAGGACCAAGAGCCGAAAGACGACGCTTGTTTGTAACGCCTGCCAAAGGATTGTTTTGATCCATAAACTGGCTAAGCTGGGAAGTTCCGAAGAACTCCTTAATCGTAGCGTTAACTGGTCGAATGTTAATCAACGACTGTGGTGTAATCGCCTCAGCGTCTTGCGTTGTCATGCGCTCGCGCACAACGCGCTCCATGCGGCTTAAGCCAGTACGAATCTGATTCTGTACAAGCTCGCCAACCTGGCGGATTCGGCGGTTTCCAAAGTGATCAATATCGTCCACGTCTACACGCAACTGCACATCTTCACCATCGCGCTTGCCTGGGAAGGTCTTCTCTCCCGAGTGCAAAGTGACCAAATACTTGATTGTGGCGATAATATCTTCGCGATTCAAGCTGCGATCGTTGTAATCCGCTTCCAAACCAAGCTTGCGATTAATCTTGTAGCGACCAACACGTGCCAAATCGTAGCGCTTTGTGTTGAAGTAGAAGGATTCAAGCAAATTGCGACCCGCGTCGGCAGTTGCGGTATCTGCTGGGCGAATCTTTCTGTACAAATCTGTAAGAGCATCGTCTTGAGTATCGATTGGCTCTTTTTCTAGAGCGTCGAGAACAAGAGGATATCCCTGGAATGCTTCGGCAATTTCTGGCTTAGTCATGCCGATTGCCATTAAGAATACGATTGCAGACTGCTTGCGCTTGCGATCTACGCGCACGCCAAGAACATCGCGCTTATCAATCTCGAACTCAAGCCACGCGCCGCGACTTGGAATGATTTTTGCGCCAAAAACGTCTTTATCGGAAGTGCGATCTTGCGTGCGATCGAAGTACACGCCCGGGGAACGCACAAGCTGAGACACGATTACGCGCTCAGTGCCGCCAATAATGAATGTGCCGTGCGGGGTTTGCAGCGGAAAATCACCCATAAAAACAGTCTGGCTCTTAATCTCGCCAGTTTCGCCGTTTTCAAACTCTGCATTTACATACAAAGGAGCGGAATATGTGTAATCCTTCTCTTTGCACTCAAGCACAGTGTGACGTGGCTCTTCAAAATATGGATCCGAGAATGTGAGGCTCATTGTCTCAGCAAAATTCTCGATTGGAGAAATCTCTTGGAACACTTCTTCTAGACCAGAGACGTGTGGCACAGTGTGAGTGCCATTTGCCTCATCTTCTTCGACGCGCTTCTTCCAACGCTCGGAGCCGATCAGCCAGTCAAAGCTGTCGGTTTGCACACCGAGGAGGTATGGCACATCGATTGGCTCACAAATGGAGCCGAAATTCACACGATCCGACGCTTTGTGCAACTTAATGCTGTGCTCGTCGGCACGTGCGATGACTTTGGTGGTGTTCGTCGTAGCTTGTTCAGCAGCCAATGGACGTTCCTTTATCGCTAGCTAGTTTTATTAATCCTTGGGAGCTTTAGAAAATCGCGGCAAACGCGCTTAAAATCAACGATTTTGGGTTTGCGGGCGCCTTCTTCGGTTCCTTGAGTATGCCCGCTATATGACACACCGTGTACAAAGAGTTAATTTTACCCCTTCGCTTCGACTTTTTATCGCCATTTATGCGAGCGATTTTTCCCGATTTTGTAGCTCAACACGCCAATTAGAGCAACATTCTCGGGAAGTTTTTCCCGATTTTGTTGTTAATTTTGCCGTTTTGAGCAACATTTTCGGGAAAATTTTACGCCATTTATGCAGGCACTAGCGAACAGAAATAACCACGGGATTGCTTTGCAACCCTGCTACATCTTCATGCTCGATTTGCGCAACATACGTTCCGCGCGAAACCTTAGGCAAATCGGCGTCATCTAGGCAATTTTGGCCAGTAGGAGTGCCAATCGTAGCGTTAGCGTTCCAAATAAACTTTTTATCGTACGAATCACCTTTTGCCATCAGTAACGGCTTGAGCGGTATTTCGCACACGTCTGAACGCCATTGCGGATCCACTTTTTGAGGCGGCTTTTTTTCATTTGACTTATTTGACTTATCCGACTTATCCGACTTATCTGTCTTCTCCGACTTTTTGTCGCCAGAAGAATGGCCATTTTGCGCAACATCGCGCGCAGCACTATCTCCAATGGTCAACACCATTCTTCCACTCGAAGCGTCAATCCTGCACGAATCGTCGCCTTCGTAAACAACGTGAGCGTTAAACTCTAAAGTTCCACCCATAGGAACCGCCTGAGATGCAGCAGATAGCTCAATTCTAACGTCTTTTGCGCTGCATTTTTTTATGATTCCAACAGGCCTTGGATCTGGCACAAGTTGTTTAGATAGCGTAACGTCTGAATGCTTGTTTATAGCGGTTCCGATTGCGCTGATGCCTTTAAAAATGCTGACTATACAAAAGATGCAGAATGCTAAAACAGCCAGCAACCCCACGCAAACTACGATTCTACGGCGAATGTACATGCGGCGTCGCGCAGCACTAATCCTCCGCTTCGGTTTACGTTTTAACACAGGCATATTAACCATTGTAATGCATGAGTAGTTTTAAGACTATTTTTGGCTATTTTTTGCCATTTTTGTCTACTTTTGACTACTTTCCGCCCTCAAATCCAAGCTGACGCCACGCCTCATAAATGGCGATTGACGCGCAATTTGTAAGATTTAGGCTTCTAAGCGAAGGTCGCATTGGCAAGCGAACCTGTTCCGCCACATGCGGTCCTGCCATAATATCCATTGGATCTGGAATATCTCCTGGCTCTGGGCCAAAAAGCAGAATATCGTTCGGCTTATACTCAATATCTGTGTAAAGTTTTGTGGCGTTTGCAGTAAACGCGATTATGCGAGAATTTGGCATTGACTCAACAAGGTTTTCAAAATTCGGGTGCATAACAACGTGTGCCATATCGTGATAATCAAGACCTGCGCGGCGAAGCTTTGTATCTTGAAGATTAAATCCAAGCGGCTCTACAAGATGCAAAATGGTGCCCGTTACCGCGCAAAGGCGAATCGCAGAGCCTGTGTTTCCTGGGATTCTAGGCGAATAGAAGCACAAGTGCGGAGTTTGAGTTTGCGCAGTGCTTGCATCTTGCGCGCTTAGCATGGCATCCATAACGCTGATTGGATTTCCGTGCGCGTCTGTTACAAGCTCGTCTGGGCCGTAGTTTGACTTTCGATAGCCGTACTCATACATCTGCTCTACGCGATTGACTGGGTTTTGTGAATCTGGGTTTTGTGCATCTTGCATACTTTTATCTTCTTTACTTGCATCTTGCATATTCGTCATAATCACCTCAACAAAATCATCATAATAAAAATAAGCGCAAATCCTGCAAAATCAGCCCACGAGAACACAGCTCCCGTAAACACAACAGCCGTGATTGCAGCCATAACAGGCTCGCTCGCGCCCAAAAGTGTTCCGCGCACAGATCCAACTCGCATAACGCCAGCTAGAAACATCCAATACGCTCCAAAGGTGCCGCCAACAATCGTAAAAGTAAACAGCAAATACGCGCGCAAATCCAAAGGTGGCATTGTTTGCCATGGCTTCACAAATGGCAGCATAATAAGACCTGCGATTATAAACGTGATTCCGTTTACAGTAAGATTTCCCCATTTTGCAATCAATTTGACTGGCATAATCGCAAGCGCCGCCGTACTTGCAGCATCTGCCAATCCCCACAAAAGTCCCATCAAAGGCAGTGAAAGCGAGCTAAAATTGCCCCCCGTTGCCATAAGCGCGGTTCCTGCAAATGCAAGCAAAACACCAATGTTTTCGCGCAAAGTCGGAGTTCTTTTTGACCGCAAACACACGTAAACAAGCACAAAAAGCAGATTGAGGCTTTGAAGAACTGTAGCTGTTCCAGAGTTAGTCCAGTCGATTGTAAAAAGATAGGCCACTTGCGTTAAAAGCACGCACACAATACCTGTTACAACTAGCATTGGCCATGATTTTTTTGTGCTTAATGCGCCAACGAGTTGCTTGCGATTAACCATTGCGGCAACGATTACAAAAAGCACGCCTGCAGCAAGCTGACGAACGCACGCGATTTGCAATGGGCTTACAAGGTATTGCGACATTAGAATCTTAGAAACAGTGGCATTTGTGCCCCAAAGTGCGCCGCCAAGTATTGTGAGGATTATGCCAATCGTCATTGTGCGCGGGCTATGATCAACCGCAGGATTTGGTTTTTTAGGTTTTATTTTTTGGATATTCTTTACAAAACCAACATCCATGCTAAACACCTTCTAATAATCCCGTATTCGCTACAATCCCATATTTGCGCACAACTGCAGCAATTTACGCAAATCAACATGCGTGAATCAACATGCGTGAATTAACATGCGCAAATCAACATGCGTAAATCAACATGCGTAAATCGCTTCCCATATGAAAAATCTACACTATCACATAATCAACAACACGCACATAATCAACAACACGCAATCGCAAAAACGTTACAAATGTCGCTCGCGCACTACGCTTTAAGCGAAAAGGCAGATCGGAGCGCACGCGTTTGTTCCATTTATCCCACGTTTGTTCCCTTTTCAGCCAATTTGGGAAACAAAAGCAAGAAAAAAGAAACAAAAGCAAGAAAGACATTCGTTCATCATCCTGCGTTTGTTCCCTTTATCCCACGTTTGTTCCCTTTTCAGCCAAT
>NZ_KQ956810.1:36158-58173 GCF_001546455.1 Gardnerella vaginalis
GCTTCTCAAGCGAAAAGGCAGGTCGTCGCGCAACGCGCGATTTGGCATTATCCGCACACTATGTTATCTTATTTAAGTTGTCTTTCGTTATGCGCTTTAGCACAATGATTGACGTGGAGAATTCGCCTAGTGGTCTATGGCGCACGCTTGGAAAGCGTGTTGGTGTAACAGCCTCACGAGTTCGAATCTCGTATTCTCCGCGAGTAGGGTTTCTAGCCAATCGCTAGAAGCCCTTTTTTCATGCCGATTACCCCGATTACCCCGATTACCCCGCATCTCAATGCCCAGAAGCGGCGTAATGCTGCTCAACCTGGTTTTTTATTGGCTCCCACAAATCAACGTTTGCAGCATACCAGTCAATTGTCTCTTGTAAATTCTGCCGCATATCTAAATGCTTAGCGCTCCACCCAAGTTGCGTGCGTATTTTAGACGCATCAAGCGCATAACGCTTATCTTCCCCAGGTCGCTCATTAACATTCATTATGCACGACTCAGTCTTACCCATTATTGTTAGCAACATTTTTAACAGACTTATATTATTCATCTCGCACTGCGCTCCAATAATGTATGTTTCACAAATTGTTCCACGAACCAGCACTTGCCAAATCGCATCGCAATTATCTTCAACATAAATCCAATCTCGCACAGAATCGCCTTTACCATAAAGTTTTACAGGCATATTGCAGATTATGTTTGTAATTTGACGAGGAATAAACTTTTCAATATGCTGACGAGGGCCATAATTATTGCCACTGTTAGAAATAGTTGCTCTCAATCCATACGTTCTGCACCATGCGCGAACTAAATGATCACTAGCTGCTTTACTTGCAGAATATGGACTTGATGGCCTGTACGGACTATTTTCGTTAAAACGCTCGCGACTATTTAGCGGCAAATCTCCATACACTTCGTCTGTGCTTACATGATGAAAACGAATATCATATTTTCGAGCAGAATTAAGCAACACGTATGTGCCATAAATGTTTGTGCTCATAAAAGGATCAAAGTATTCAATCGCATTATCGTTGTGTGATTCTGCAGCAAAATGCACAATCGCATCTATTGCAGGCAAAGCATTACCTGAATCAGTTTTATGCAAAGAACAAGGATTAAGCAATTGATCAACTAAATTAGAATCACGAACATCGCCATGAATAAAAGCATAACGATTGTTTTTAAAATCACTAGGCAGCCCGCGCAAATTATTTATATTGCCAGCATATGTAAGTGAATCAAGCACGCTAACAGCAACATCTGGATGATATTTTGCAATATAATGCACAAAATTTGATCCTATAAATCCAGCACCGCCTGTAACCAGTATGTGCGACGGGCAAAATTCATTATGCTCTTTACTGTTGGCACACATTTCCACAACACCTTTTGACCAAATTTAAACTTTAAATCAACAATCTTTAAATCAACAATAAGCCTAATAAAATCACCGTTTATTATTGCAGCAAATTATTATTACAGTAAATACACCACGCAGCTAAAGTAATCCCATCGTCGATTTTGTTATTCTTAATCATATTTACAATCTCATCGAAAGAAAACCAGCATAAATTACTTAGTTCCCAATCGGTTTCGAAGTTTTTTTCGGCGTCTATTTTCGCACCTTCTTCAGCACCTTCTTCAACATCTTCTATAGCGCAGGGAATTGAAATATCTGCAACAGCAATATCTCCACAAATAATTCCTGTATCGGCATAAATTTTCTGCAAAATAGTAACATGTGAATAATTTTTTATACCAGTTTCTTCACGCAATTCACGCAATGCAGTTTCCACAGGATTTTCGCCCAACATTCCCATTCCACGAGGAAATTCCCAATGCCATTTTTTTGTGCTAATACGCCAATGACGCGCAAGCAGATATTCATTATTGTTTATTAAACCATTGCGCACACTTTGATTGACTTCACTAGAATTTTGTAAAACATCATTGCGCGTAGAACATCTATCTTTGGATTTTCTGCTAACAATACAAACCGCACCAGTAACTTTATTAGCCGTAGAAACAGTATACATGCGAAGCTTTTTACCATCTTTGCGCACAGTTACATTTTGGCAATTAACTGTAAAATCGGCACTTTTTTCATCTTGATATATAACTTTTTGATTGCCTTCTAGTATAAGCGGAGGCTCATCGTCAATAATATTTTTACCATTAATTAACGAGTCAATATTCTCACTCATATTTATCACCAACTAATTGATAATTACTTTCTTATTTTTCTAGCAGCAGATATAAACCACGTACAATACAAAATTCGATTCCACTAGAGCATAATCATTAGGACGCAAAGAACACAATTGTTTTACACGCTGTATGAGTACGCTTTATCCAGTTAAACATATTTAACGCTTCTGGAAGGATTGAAACAATCCAGCTAATCAAAATAATAAAATACACTGGAATTGAACTATCGTTAAACAAAGCCTTGTCGCATAATACAGATATAAAAGCAAACAAAACAACGCCGATAAAGCCTTTAAAAATGTCTTTTCTATCTTTTTCAATATCATCATCTTCTTTAGCTTTATCAACTAAATAAGCAATATTTAATCCATATTTCTTCTGTTTTTTAAATGATGTTTGCGGGCCGCATGCGCGCCACTTTTTTATAGCAGTTTGCGACCTATAGCAAAAATTAGCAAATACAGAATTAGGCATTCCGCCTATAACAGACGTAATTTCTCCAGCTAACGCAATTGATTCTTTTGGATTACATTTGCAATAAAAATTAAAAATCGATTTATGGCCATCTGCCAATTTTTTACCGCTATTGGCATCATATTTGTATGCAACTTGAGCATATGAATTTTCTTTAGCATTTACAGTTGTCATATATGCATCAAGCGTCATTGATATTGCTCTTAAATAAACAAACTGATACCAATCTTTAAGAATTTTTTGAGTGCAATATTTATTCGTTTTGGAATTAGAATCCAATGATTCATCTTCCACTGCACTATTTTTAGAAGTAGATTCAAGTATGACTTTATTAAAATCTTCTAATCTTTTACTTTCTTCATCAATAAAATTAAAAGCTTTTGAACGACCACAGTATTCAGAATCTGCAAGTTTTAAAATAATATCTTCAAAAGACTTATACTGCTCCATTAAGGTATTGCTACTTTTAGAATGACCTTTATTCGCACTAATCTTTTGCAATGCACTAAGCCTTATGGCTTCTTCTTTACATGCGTTTAATATGATTTTTGAATTTTTTTCAGCTAGAGATACAAAAATACCTTTAAATTTTTCAAAATTTTCGTTCTTCTCGTATTTTACTAAGCCATTTTCACAAGCCTCAATCCACTCATACCACCTTTGCGCAAGAAAATCATATTTACCGAAGGATTTTGATTCATCTTTACCTAAATCATGTTTTTCAAAAATTTCCTCAAATGCATCCGCTACCGATTGCACTTGTTTTTTAACACAATCTAAAGAAACATCACCTTTAGCAATATTTAGATTACGAGTTAGTTTTTTACAAATATCTGGATTATTTTCTACAGTCTCTTTTGATAATGTTTTACCAAAAATGCAATATTTTAACGGTCTTAGACTATAAGAACTTTCACCATTTTCCAAACCATTTTCTGCTTTAACATTTTTAACAGTGAAAAAACTGAGGAATGATTCAAATACATTACTTCCTCTTCCTCGAATTATTATTGAAGGATTACGGCTGTACGAAAATGAATCATTAAACACACTAGACTCGTTAGAATCATCTTGCTCTACTACATTAGTCAACATATCTGCAATATCTTTTGGACCAAAGAGTAGGAAAAATATGCCATCAAAAAGCTCTGCGTCAGTAATTAGAATATGCGGAGAATATAAATAAGCAGTGCGAATTATTCCAGCAAAATAATTACGTATTTTAGGGTATCTGTGTAAAAGTGAATGTACTTTGTAGTTAGTTTTGCCAATCCACAAATTGTCAAAACTAACTACATTATTTTTAGATTCACTAATATCTTTATTATTCCAAGAATCAGAATTAATCTGTTTTACAATATCGCTCCACACAACTGCTTGTTCTGTGGAATCAAAATTAGAAACAGTTGTCATACGAGTTTTTTGTATTAGTTCTTTAGACTCATCTGCTTTCTTAGAATCATGTAACATATTCCTATTATAAAAACGAATATTACAAATTGGCAGAAGAATCAAGCAAAGGCGCAACTTGCGATTCGTAAGCGTTTAACGCCATGTCAATTACATTGTGCATGTCGTAGTAGCTGTACGTACCAAGCCTTCCGCCAAAAACAGTGCGAGGCTCCTCCGCCGCAAGCTGTGCATAGCGCGCATACAAGGCTTTATCTTCCTCGGTGTTTACAGGGTAATAAGGCTCATCCTCGCGAGTTGCAGCGCGAGAATACTCCTGCCAAACAACAGTCTCCCCAGCTTTAACGCTTTTGCCTGGCACAAAATCAGCTTCACCACTAGTCTCGCCAGCATCGCAGCCAGCATCCACGCCAACTTCCCCACGCTCTGGATTAAAGTTCTTAAACTCAATCGCGCGCGTAAACGGAACATCTGCATCTGAATAATTCATAACAGGGCAGCCAAAGTGGTCGTTCTCTTTGTAGCGCACTTCTTTAAAATCAACGGTACGCCACTTTAACTCGCCAAGCGCGTAGTCAAAATACCTATCAACCGGCCCCGTATAAACCACTGGCACTCCAGCTTCCGCCAACGCGCGCTTGTTAAACGGCTGCGATTCGTTGAAAAAGTCCACGCCAAGCGAAACATGAATTAGCGGATTATCAATCATTCGCTGCATCCAAGCTGTGTATCCGTCTGTAGGCAAGCCCTCCCAAGTGTCTTTAAAATAGCGATTATTGTAGTTAAATCGCACAGGCAAGCGCTTAATAATTCCAGCAGGCAGCTTAGAAGGATCCGTTTGCCACTGTTTTGCCGTGTAATTCTTAATAAACGCCTCGTAAAGCGGACGCCCAATTAGGCTAATACCCTTATCGTTTAGATTTTGCGGGTCTTTGCCAGCCAGCTCACCCGCCTGGCTTTCAATAAGCGCCTTTGCTTCTTCTGGCGTGTAGTGAGCGTGGAAGAACTGATTAATTGTACCCAAGTTGATTGGCAGCGGGTAAACTTCGCCGTCATGCGTTGCATAAACGCGATGCACGTAGTTAGTAAAAGACGTAAAACGATTCACATAATCCCACACGCGCTTGTTGCTGGTGTGGAAAAGATGCGCGCCGTACTTGTGAATTTCAATTCCCGTTCGCTCGTCAAAATACGAGTAAGCGTTGCCGCCAATGTGATTACGCACATCAATAATCTCAACGCGAGCGCCAGCGCGTTCTGCCGCCTGCTGCGCCACGGTTAGGCCAAATAAGCCCGCTCCAACAACCACTAAATCTGGGTATTCTTGCAACTTTGCATTAGATTTTTCATTAGACTTTGCATTAGACTTTGCATTATTATTTTCGCTCATTTTGCTTTCCTGTACGTTGCTTTCCTGTAATACGTTGCTTTCTTGTAATACGTTTTACTTGGCTTGTTTATTCTGCTTACTTGGCTTGTTTATTTTGCGGGAAATCCACTTTTGGATTAAAACTGATTGCTTTAAGCATTTGCTTAATCATTCTAATCTTAAGATTGCGCTCTACACGGCCACGCCTCATTTGCCTAATCACATTTGCACAGAACAGCAAATACTTTGCTTTGCCTTCGTGGTGAAGCCTGTAAGACGCCTGATTTCGCACTCCGTAGGCAAATTTCCATGCGTTTTTTTGATCAATCATCGTAAAGTTTACGCCCTTGTTTGCTCCCATATCGTGTACAATCACGCTATCTAGCACTTGCACGCCTGGGCATACGCGAGTTATACGCAAAGTATATTCCGCATCATCAAACCAAATAAAATACTCTTTAAATGGCAATCCATACTTTTCCATAACCCAACGAGGTATAAGAACGGAAACAAACGAGCAACTTGTTACCATAACAAGATTATTAAAGCCCTTAGCAATAAGCCTACCCCAATCCCAAGTTGGAACAGGATTGTTCATTTCGCAGATTGATCCATCCACAAACTTAACCATTGAGCAGGCGTATGGAACATCTGGACCAAGCTGATCAACCGCACTGTTAAAGCCATTAAGTAAATTCTCTAGAGCTTTAGGCTGTGGGTAGCCATCATCGTCAAAAATCCAAACAAAATCGGCGCCCAACTCATAGCCCTTGCGCATTCCTGCAGAAAATCCGCCCGCTCCGCCAACGTTTTCTGGCAGAGTAACAACATTAAGATTAATCCTATCTTTCATAGAAAAATCGCGAGCAAATTCTTCCAAATATTTTGCAGTTCCGTCTGTAGAAGCATTGTTAACAATAATCAACTGATCTGGAACACGCGTTTGGGACTGCAACGACTCTAATACCGTTTTTAATTTTTCTAACCTGTTAAAAGTCACTACAACAGCCGCAACATTAATGCTATCTTTTGTTTTGCTGGCGTCCAACATTACTTGCTCCATTCTTCAAATAACTTAGTGAATAACGTTTCGGCAGATTCGAGTTTTGCAAACAGACTCAAATTATTAACTTCTTCCTTCCACAATAGTGAACGATACGAATCGTCTTCTAGTATTTTGCACAATTCTTTTACAGATGCTTTAACAAAACTAGACGTCATTCTTGGCAATAGAGCACAAGGCGGAATAACGGTTTTTTGCGAGCCAACGTCTGTTGAAAGAACTGGAACTCCGCAAGACAAAGCCTCAATGGTTGTAAGAGTAATTCCTTCGTTTACCGAACTTATTAAAAGCACGTCGGCATCATCGTAAGTTTTTTGCGCTGGAATACTCATAGACCTACGCTCAATAACATTTTCAAGATGATATCTAGATATAAGCTCTGTTACAAAAGTATCTAAATCGCCATCTCCATGCAAAATAAAGTGGAATTTTCCTGGATACTTTTTGTTTAAAGCTTTTGCAACAAGAACGAATGCCTCAGGGCGCTTTTGCCTTGCGACTCTTCCCACAAACGCAACGTTTATAATATTCTTATTTTTTCTAGACGATACGCAACTGCAGCTCTTGCTTGTAGTAAGACCAATAAGAGGAGCGTCTATAATCTTGGATGATTCAATTCCATGCACATTATGCAGCCAATTTTCTAGCTGCGGAGAAATAACATGATGCAAGTCAATCCAATTATCGTGAGTTAAAGCCTCATGTGGATAACCACCTCTATTTATGTATTCAACAATATGAAGAGAATCAACAATATGCGTATTTGGGAAGAATTTTTTAACCCACCAAATGTGGTCATAAAGCCACTGGCAATGGTGGATTGCAATACCCCTAATATCAAATTGTTCAAATAATGATCTTAAAAGCGGAACATCTCCCCAACATTCTTTAGCAGGAGGAGTAAGCGGCAAAACAAGAGCATCATCACAAAAATCTTTTGTAATCCACGGCTGGTGACTATCTCGATCAGCAATCACAATCGGCAAAAAACCAGCTTTTTTGGCTATTCTTATTGTTTCTACAGCCCATCTTTCTGCTCCTCCAGCCTGAAGCCAGTGCACGCCAATAATAATAGCCTTTCTAGCACCTTCAACTCTTTTAGAAGGCGAAACACACTCTAGCAAATTAGGAACACCGTTGGTTTTGCTAGCATTCTTTAGATTTTTAGAGCAAACTTTTCCACTCTTAGCAGCATTTCGCTGACTACTATTTGCAATTCCTTCAAACAGCTTTTGATTCCAAGGATTGTACGCTAAAACAGGCTTTTTTGAATCATACTCACGCTTTCTTCGCAGCACTTCTCTAACAATGTCAAAGGCTGAAGGCGCGTAAAGCTCACACTCTTTATAAATCCTCTGCTTTAAAGTATCGGATTTGCAATAATTCATAACGTCGTCGTCTGTTGCGTCATCTGGAGTTAGCAAAAGATACCTAATGTCATTATCTTGTATAAGTTTTCCTTCATTCCAGATTTCTTTTGTATATTCGCTTTGCGTTGTAACAGTTGACTGAGCGCTAAAAGTAAAAATCGGCTTTAATCCAGCGCTTTTTGTGCAAACGCCATTAAAAACTGAAAAATCAGCCAATCGCGGATACTGCCATTTTTGACCCATGTAAACTTGATATTGCAAAGTTCTAGACGGTGCAGTTAGTGAATGATAGTTTATAGCGCCCACAATAAGCCTGCGTTGACGCTCGCTTAAAGAGTCTATAAACTGCTTTGCTTTTTCATCTACTTTAAAAAGATTCATTCCCAAATACCCTTAATTTTAGCTTGTTTTTTGTTATAAGTCTTTGTTAAACACGTGTAAGCTAACTACAAATAAGGCTAACATTTATAATGCTTTAAGCAAGTGAAAGTCATAGCATTGTCATTTAAGAGCGCATACTCACGGTTTCGACTATCTCTTACAGCAAACATGCACGAATTATTGTCGTTAGTAAACGCAATCATGTCGGTGTCGTCTGGATCCGTCGCGCTCCTTGTGCGCAAGGAGGCTACGAGCTTAAATTCGCCATTATTTAAGATTTTAAGCGGCACTTCAAATTCAGCACGCTGACGACCTTCACCTTCTAACTCAATGGTGTCTCCACCAGTGTCATACGCAATTCCACCACGCTTTATGTCATGCATTGCCACAGCTATAAAGTATTTTCCAGGTTCGTTGAACTCGTATTCTACAGCAAAACGGAATGTTTCATTACAGTTGAGCAGCTGCTTGCTAATTGGCACAATGCGCATAAACGGTACACGCTTGTTTAAGCCGATAGGATATCCGTCAGCACTATTGTTGTTCTTTTTGTTGGAAAGATTTTCCAGAGTATAACGATTTGCAACGTCGTCTTTATCTCCGCTAACAATAACTTCGCCATCTTTAATAAGAACTGCTTTATTGCAATATTTCTTTACAGCATTCATATCGTGAGTAACAAGAATAACTGTTTTGTTAGCATCTTTTTTGACTTTTGCAAAATACGCATCGCACTTGCGCTGGAAAGCCTCATCTCCAACTGCAAGAACTTCGTCTAGAACAAGAATATCTCCCTGAGCTTGAATTGCTACAGAGAAAGCTAAACGCACCTGCATGCCCGAAGAATAGTTTTTAAGCTTTTGATCCATAAACTCTTCGAGTTCTGCAAAACGAACAATATCGTCATACATGTTTTCAATTTGCGCGCTTGTAAATCCTAGCAATGCGCCGTTTAAAAACACGTTTTCGCGACCAGTTAATTCTGGATTAAACCCCACTCCAAGCTCAATAAATGGCACTAATTTGCCATTTACGCTTATTCTGCCAGAATCTGGAACATAGATTCCAGAAATAAGCTTAAGCAAAGTGGACTTTCCACTTCCATTGCGGCCAACTATGCCAAAGAAGTCGCCTTTGCGCACTTTAAAATTAATATCGCGCAGAACATGCTGTTCTTTGTATCCTTTAATTCCGCGCGTCCAATTAATAAACGCCTGCTTTAGTCCACTTGCCTGCTCTGTTGGTAGTTTAAAATATTTTCCAACATGATCAACAGAAAGCACAACTGGGCGAGATTCGTCTTCTTGAATATCTTCTTTAATATCTTCTTGAATATCTTGCACTGCTTTAGTATTTTCTAAATTGACTTCGCTCATTACATCACCTCAGCAAACTTACGATTGCACTTGCGGAACGTGTATACGCCAAGTACGCACAAAAGTACAGTTAGCACTACTGGAACCATCATTAATAGCGGGGATCCAACAAGACTCCAAACAGTAGGCTGAGTTAAAGGAGCTACAAGATTGTGGCGCAAATCTTGAATACATTGTGCAATAGGGTTAAGTAATTGCACTTTTGCAATAACCGTTCCCCACTTTCCTAAAGAGTTATTACCAATCACCATGCTTAGAGGGTAAATAATTGGCATTGAGTAAAACAGCACTTGTTGAACAACATCCCACAAATGTGCAATATCTCTAAAATACACGTACATTGTAGAAAGAAGCAGGGTTATTCCTAGCGCAAGCACGTAAAGTTGAATACAATTAAGCGGCACTAGCAGCAGCCACCATGTAAATTGCACACCCGAGCATATTGCAAAAATAATAACAACAACAAGATTTATTGCAAAACTTATTAACGCTCCAACGGTTGCTGAAACCACCACAATGTAGTTAGGAAAATGGATTTTACGCAGCAAATCTCCACGGTCTACCACCGCACGCAAACCAATCGAAGTGGCCTCGCCAAAGAACTGCCATGCGCTAATGCCAAGCAAAAGCACAACTGGATAGGTGGGCGTGCCATCCGACATTCGCAAAAACTTTGCAAACACTGCATACATTACGCAAAACAGCATGAGTGGGCGCAAAACCGACCACGCAACGCCCAAGAAGGAGCCTTGGTAGCGCAACTTAAAGTCTGTTTTTACTAATTCTTTAAGAACCACCCACGAATAGTGGTATCTTGCGCGCAACTTATCTACAATGTTTTTCACAAGATATATATTTTATCAGTTAGTTACTCCATTTTGGATTGTGAATCCATTTTGTACACAGAACATACGCAATTGGCGACATGCTCCAACGTTAGCGCAATTCTGTTAGAAAGCGGTTTAATAACAAGATCTATTACAACTGCCACAACTGAAAGTGCTGCATACGTACAAATTAAAGTAATCGCGTAAAGTAGCACTATGAGTGCGCTTGAGGAAGTTGTAGGAAGCATCCACGCCACAAACGTCCACAACGCTACAAAAATAAACATGTGCTCGTGAAGAAGGTATACTCCGAAAGTTGCTTTGGAAACGCGCAAAATTACGGTTCTTGCTAGTCCTTTAATTCGCAGCATATTTATTCGGTGTACGAGAATGAAAATACACATTGCAATAATCATTGGCAGTATTCCAATGCCGCCGTGGACCTGCTGATTCCACGTAAGAACTCGCACAAACTTATTCCCGGACGAAGCAATGTAGTCGAAAGCAAGCATAAGAACAGTAGATATTGCTACGCACGCACAAAGTCGCTTTGTAGTAAGTTTTTTTATTCCGATACCGTACTGCGCAATAAAAGCTCCGGCTAAATATCCAAAAATTGCGTAAATAATGTCATTCCAAGTATAATTTTTGCCAAAATATAGCGGAATAAGTGAGATTGACGCAAGAAGTACCAGCAACATAGCATGATCGCGCTGAGTCATATGACTTATAAGAATGTTGATAAAAGGCATGAACATAAGCATGATTAAGTACGCGCTCATGAACCAGTAGCTTCGATAGGTAAATGGCGTCACGTTCCACAACAGCGTGTAGGCAAGTTCTTTTCCGTGAAGTAAGTTGCTTAAATTTTCTGGAAGTAAGCCAAAGCAGTCCGCTATGAAGGTTACCGCCAGCACGATAATGCAGTATAAGAACATTTGCGCCCACGCTGCAAAAACGCGTCGGTAGCGGAAGGTTTTGCGACATAAAAAGTAGCCGGAAATAATAAAGAAGATTGAGACACCAACTTGACCATATTGTACGACTAAGAATTTAAGTGCTGAACGCAAGCCTGGAGCTGGCAAAAGTTCCATATTGAAACTGTGCGCGCGAATGTTCAAATGTATGATCATGTGGCAGGCCACAATCATAAGCATTGCAATAATTCGCAAGACTTCAACTTGCAGGTCTTTTTGCGCGCCATTTTGCGCGCCATTTTGCAGATTTTTGCTAGATTGTAATGCCTCTTGAGATTGCGTTTCCGCTTGAGCTTGTGCAGAAGACGCTACTTCTTGCACTGGTTGTTTTTGTTCTACTACCATATTTTCTTCTTCAAAATTTTCTTCTTCAAATTATTTGAATTGTAATTTACCAATAATAACCAAATTGCAACTTATTCGTTTTTTACATAAGTGGCGAGAACCAGGATTCAATACTTCTGTATATGCTCGGCCTAGTGCCTTGAAGGTCCGAGTATCGTCCGTTGGCAAGTAGGTTTAATGAACACAAGCCAACGCTGGAAATCACCAGAATAATCAATACTTTATGCATTAATTTAAAGTTGGTTTGCGAAGTAAACTCCTCGTCTGGTTCGTCGACACAACCAGAAGGAATGTCAACCATGTGTACGCAAGACGAAACTTTGTCTACAAGACTTGCAATCACCATAATTGCGCACAACGCTAGCAGCCATCCAAAATCACTAAAGTACCTGCTTGAAATTCCTACTACTTCCGCGTCTAATACCATAAGCAGTATCGCTAACGTTAAGCCGAGCGTAAAGAATCCTGCAAGCTGCTTTTTACGTAATTGTTGCTTTACTGCTGGGTACAGCACTACGGCTGCACATACAGGAGAGTAAGCGAGTAAGCCGCCAAAGAATGGCTCCATAATTATTTGCCCGTGGAACATTGATGGCAGCACGGATTGTTCCATAAACGGAAATACTGGCGTAATAGTAATCGGCTGGAACAGATACATCCATACTCCCCATGGGATTCGCGCCCAAGAGTAGGAACGGTGAACCATGTCAAAACCTGTGAGATTGTAGGTTGCACCAAAATCTAGTGGAGAGCCGAAACGCGCGTAGTTATACCAGCAGGCGACTAAGCCTATAAGAATCATTGGTGCTATTACGCATATAGTATTGATTACACTACTTCGTTTGAAAGCAAAAAATAGACGATACTTTACGATTTCTTCCTTAAAAATTACGAAAGCAAACAGCGACGACAGAATAAATTGCGGCCTACACCCTAGGTTTAGTGCAATACATACTGCTCCCAGAATTAGTAGCAACTTTCGTAAGTACGGTGTTTCAGATTGGGCACTTTGCACAGTTCGCGCTTGTAGCCACAATCCCAGTCCTAAGCAGGTGAAACACAATGATGAGAGCATAGGAAGAGAATATATTTGCGGCAGATACGCCTGAATTAGCACTCCGCTGGACATAAGCATAATGAGATGCGACAGCACTAGGAAGCCGAAAGATCGCTTTGGGAAGAAGCGTCGAAGTAGCTGCACCATAAGATACAGTGAAGCAATTGCGAAAGCTACAGCAAAAAAGGCGACGGCATAATCTGTGCGCAAATCGTGGCCAGTAAGCACTTTGAACGGCACAAAAAGTAACAATGCCGGAAGTGCGCCGAAGTAAGTAAAGTAGTGGCTTCCGTGGAACGCATAGTCCCAGTAGGTTGGTTGACCAGTTTTTATCGACATAGCATAGCGCGCGCCTGCGTCGTAAGGGTTGCTCATATTTGGCAGCCAGTCAGGAACTGGCAGATCCAAGTAAAGGTGACCTTTGATCAGGCTGTTGGCGAGGTGATTGTATTGGTTGGCATCACATATAAAGCCTCCGTTATTACACACACCCGCAGTAAACATGTGTTGAGTACCAGTAATTTTCGTTACTCCAACAAGTATTGCGCACTGCACTAGCACTAACGCAACAAGCCACAACTGCTGTTTGCGCACGCGCAAATCAAGCGCTTCTTTATAAATGCGCGAACGCGGAGCCAACACGTATATAACGTAAGCGATTAGCAACAAAATCACTACGCGAACAAGTGAAATATGTAACGGTCTACGCTGATTCAACGCAAGGTTAGCAATTGTAAAAGAATCACCTTTTTGAAGATTAGTGCTTAAACGCAAACCCGCAACTTTATCAACCGCATGCACGCGCACATACTTCGTATCGTTCACATTAGACGTAACTGGCTGAGACGCAACTTGAATATAGGAAGTACTGTTGCCGCCATCTAACACATACACAGCAATATCGAGCGTGCGAGTACGAGGCGAGCGCATATCGACGTAAATGTTATTTATTTGAGAAGGCTGAGCGTAATGCAATTGTATGTATTGATCGTTTTTGCCAGTAACTGTGTACACGTCGCCATGACGAATCAAACCAGCACCGGTTGAAACGCTCTGAACAGGAGTTGAGTTGAATCGTGCCGATTCGATTGCTGGAAAGTTGAACCATACAAGCTCCAGTAGAAGCACAATAATAAGCGGCATAATTAGCGATATACGTCGTAAAATGGAACGCACAGCTCGAGCACAATCGCAACCGTACTGTAGTGCACTGCTTATTACGCTGCTTATTGCACTACCAGCCATCGTTACGTTTCTTTCTGCCGTTACACTATTTGCAGAAGTTGCATTACCGTTACTATTGCTTGTATCGCCCATATGCACACCTGTTAATTCCTTCGTACTATTGCCATTCTTAACGTTACCATTTTGTAGTGTTACATAACTCACTCAAGTCTGCCACAATCGACAACATACGGATTTGAACAAATATCCTGCTTGATTACATCGTCAATATGACTGTTATGCAATGATTCACAGTCAACATGACGGAAGTGCGTAATAATATCCGACGGCAGCTGATAAATATCACCATACACGCGTTCCAGAATATTTTCCGACAACTGCGGTATAGCAACAGAAAAATCTTCAAAAGTTGCCATTTTTACTGGAAACATTTCGGCACATTGTGCAATATACAAATTCTCAGCATCAACATTATCCAAACCGTACACCACGTTGCGCGCGCAAGAATTACTCACAACAAGCCCCTGGTTTACAGCCTTCTTTTGGAAACTCTGAAAAATCTGTTCAATCTCAGCAGTGTATTCGCCGCCCTGTTCAACATAACCGCGGTCAAGCCATGTGTTGAAAAAAGTCTGCGAACGCAACTCTTGCTGCAAATCCTTACGCAAAGACACAAAACTCTGCTGCTGTTCAGACGTCAAATCAGGCGCGTAATCGTAGAAGAAAATATCCAAAAAACAAGGATTACTATTATTCGCGTAACGGAACCGCAACTGACGGCAGCACACGTACGGATCGTACACGAGCACCGCACGGTAGCGCGCGCGCAACGCAGCATCCTCGCGCAACATTGTCAGCAGCTTATCGATATCCTCTCGCATCATACCCAAGTCAACATCGTCATCCCAAGGAATAAACCCACGATGACGCACGCAACCGAGCAGCGTACCAAAATCAGCCCAATACTGAAGATTATGCTGCTGCGCAATCTGCGCAAACTCGCTCAGCAGCGACGCACAACCCCGTTGTATAACGCGCATAGAACCTGTAGCTTTCGGCAAACTAAGGAAGAAACGCTTATGCGCATCCACACTACTTTCGCCATCTTTCCTATAGTTTGACCAAGCCATAATCGAAGACTGCTCGCGATTCGTCAAAATCTCCGTGCGCAACGACTTCTCAACGTTACGCTGCTCAACTTCAAGATGAGCGCAGCGAGCGTCGACACATTCTTGCAATCGAGAAATTTGCGTTTGAATAGCGCTCAGTTGCTCTCGCACTTCCACAATAGAGCGTTTTGACGAAGGGAGTCTGCCTATTATCCAACTCACTATGCGACGTAACGGCGAAACCATAAGTTCACTACTCCCTCATTATTTAAAAACATACTTGCTATAGCGTACTGCTATAAACTGTTGCCACAATGCAATACAGGTTTATCATACTCCGTTGCGATTATTTTTCGGAAGCCACCACTACCGTACCCGCAATTATCACCACGCAACAAGCCCACGCAATAAGCGGAGGAATCGTTTGAGAAAGCAACGCTGCCGCAATCATGCTCCACACAGCATAAGTAATATTTCCAGCCATAGCGCGCGTCGCACCAACCTGAGCAATACCACGGTAGTAGCACAAGTAGGAAGCAGTACCAAGTAACGCTATAAATATAGCTAACGCAATAAAGCCTGCTGATTGCATAATCTTTACGCTAAAAACCGGCAGTATCGTACATAACGGCACAATAAGTAAGGCGTACGACAGTGCGGAAACAGTTTCGCGCACGTGCAGCATCACTTCGTCATCCACGCTTTGCTTTCTGGTAGCCCACGCACAGGCAACGGCTTCACTTCCCCAACCGATAACGCTAAAAACAGCCGCAATCAAACCCAAGACTATACTGCCCACAGAGGCGACAGTTGCGGTTGAAGATTCCGCGCAAGAACAGTAGCCAAGCACTCCTACCGCAATAAGTGTTACAGCAAAAGCACAGTATTTCAACGCACTTAAGCGTTCTCGTAACACAATAGAAGAAAGTACTATGCCAAAAGCTGGATACAATGCGGAAATCGCAGCAGCGTAACCAGCGCCAATATTACTTGCCGCAATAGCATAACCAGTCATACCTATTGGGCCTCCAAGAAGCGAACTCAAAACAATAGGCACAATCAATTTCACGCGCTTACAAAGAGCAACAGTTTCGCGCAACTTTGAACGACAAGCCATATAAATCCACAATATTACAGCACACACAACGTCGTGAACGCAAGCACCAACAACACCCACATACCATACTGCAGAAGGCGTTAAGCCGTGTACGGATAACGCAACCAATACCGCAAGCAAAGCAGTATCAAGTCCCCAAAACAGTCCGCTTATTAAGGAATATTTCATAAAATCACACCTTTTCTACAGAGCCTGAGGATTCGGCAGAACTGGCAAATCTGGCACCGTATTCACTCGAAGCGCGATTAATGTAACGTTTCGCATAATGGTAATACAAATAACGACAGTCACCTACGGGCTCCCCCTCAGCCTCTTTTACCAGCGACCACAAATACCAACACCACCCCGCAAAACCAACGTATGCTATGCAATGACGACGCTCATCGCAAGTAGGATTGCGCCCAAAATACTCCACTAAAACCGCGTCAAACTCCTGCTCATTAAGTTCGTCAGACACGCACAACGTACCCAAATCCTGCGCATAATCCGACATCCCCGCATACTCCCAATCAATCAGATGGTAGCATCCAGCAACATCCACAAGCACATTCGCACCCAACACATCGTTGTGTGCCAAGCAAATTTTTTGACAAGCATCTTTACTCACACACTCATACAACCAATTGACCTTATTAAGCAAGGCGTCAGCACCCTCAGGCAATGCAACACTACGAGCGCACAAATCGCGCAAATAACGCTGAGACTCCTTATAAAAATCGAACCGTCTACTCACCGTAGCACCACTGTTATGAAGCTTACGAATCAGACGCATACCTTCGCGCAAATCGCCAGAATCGTGAAAATCAGCAATACGACAGTCTTTCAAAAAATGTGAGATTTTCCAACCACACTTCGGATCAGCCGCAACCAACGTACCATCCAAACCGAGGCGCTGCGCCGCATGCAAAGCCTCATACTCAGCCTTGCGATTCACCAACACATCCGTACCAACCCCTGGATGACGGTACACATACTCGCTAGAGCCAACCGTAAAATGACAAGAAAGATTCGTCAAACCATTTTTCAACGGGTACACGTCGCGAATATCCGTCTTCTTACAACCGAGCACCTTAACGATGCGGTCAAAAACTTCACTGTCAACATTTTCCAAAAACAGCGGATCAAACTCGCGAAGCTCATCTAACGAATCGAACTCGTGAATAATCGGCGGATCGTAGCGGCGCATGCGCATATCAAGCTCATCTAAATGCTCAATCAAGACGTCTTCCCACAGCTTGCCAGCAGTCTGCGGCAAATCATATTCCGCACGCAAAATTCGCACAAACTTAGCCGAAAATTCGCTGTCAAAATACACGTGACCAATCATGTACCACGCATCACTGCCACCAATAGTTACCGAAGTAATGCGATCGTGCGCGCCAACACTCATACACCACTCTTTAGTGCGGCCCTGCTGATATTGCGCAGAATAGTAAGCCTTCCACACGTATGGTTCAAAAGGATTTTCGTCGAAATAATTGTCGGAAGAACAAATATACGTGTTACTTAAAAGATGAGCAACAGCCATGATTGAACTGTTGTTGTTGCGCTCACGATATTCCTTATTTGGCACGATTTTTACGCAAAAATCGCCTTTAGTAAACTTGTCTTCCAAATAGAAGAATCGTTCCTGCTTGTAGCCAACCACCACGCTAATATCTTTAATTCCCACCGCTTGCAATTGGCGAATTTGACGCTCAATAAGCACCTCCCCACGCACGGTAATAAGACCTTTGGGAAGCTCGTACGAAATCGGAGAAAAACGTGATGAAAGCCCTGCTGCCATAATAACAGCATTGTGTACACGATATGGTTCAAGTACTGTAAGACCTTTTGCTGTAACTTCACCATTAACAACAAACCCATGCTGAATAGCATCGCGTAACGCACTATTGACTGTGCCTAATGAAAGCTTCGTACGCTCAGCTATAGTACGTTGATTACTTCCTGGCAAACGTTGCAATGCTGATATTACAGCAAATTCATTATGAGTTAATGCTGAATATGCTTCCATAACAGTGTCTCCATGCACTAGTCGAGGTGCATACTGATAGCTTTATACATTTTGTTGCATTGGTATAGCATGCACAAAGGTGTTCAAAAATAATTATTATTAGTTTATTTTGAACATTTGACACTTTTTGCAGCATGCAACTTTTGTAAACAAGCGCACAATCCACAATAATGAGTAAAATAACATTGACGTGCCAGTAACTAAAAAGGTTGTTTAAAACCCAAAGCACACGCCATTTACCGTTATGAAGGGATATATTATGACTTCTGTCGCAGTGTTGCTGCCGTGCTATAACGAGGCAATCACCATTGAAAAAGTTGTTAAAGACTTTAAGGCGGCACTTCCAGAAGCAACAATATACGTATACGACAATAATTCAACAGACGAAACTGCTAGCATTGCCACAAAAGCAGGAGCGGTGGTTCGTAAAGAGCCAAGACAAGGCAAAGGCAATGTTATACGCGCAATGTTCCAAGACATAGACGCAGACGTATACGTAATGGCAGATGGCGACGACACATACCCAGCAGAAGCTGCTCCAAAAATGGTTGCAAAAATCGTTGAAGGCTACGATATGGTTATTGGAGACCGCTTAAGCTCAACATATTTTCAAGAAAACAAGCGACCATTCCACAACTTTGGAAATCGCCTAGTGCGCGGCGCAATAAACACACTTTTTAGCGCAAAAGTCACGGATATAATGACGGGATATCGCGCTTTTTCATTTACATTTGTAAAAACATATCCAGTGCTTTCGCGCGGATTTGAAGTTGAAACAGAAATGACAATTCATTCTCTTAACAACAATCTAAAGCTGTACGAAATGCCAATCCAATATAGGGATCGCCCGCAAGGCTCGGTTAGCAAATTAGATACCGTTGGAGACGGAATCCGCGTACTTTCTACAATCTTCCACATGATTCGCGAATACAAACCAATGCCATTTTTTGGCACTCTAGGCGTGCTAATCACATTATGCGGATTAGGGGCATGCATGCTGCCATTTATAGAGTTTTGGCGCACACATTTAGTAACACGCTTCCCTACGCTAATTGGCGCCGTAATGCTGATTATAGCTGGATTGCTTCTGTTTATTGCAGGAATAATATTAGATATTCTTGCTAAGAATGATCGCAAGCAATTTATTGAGCAAGTTAACCTATTTGATTATCTAAAAAGAAATAAAAAATAAATAGAAAATAAATAGAAAGTAATAAGAGTGCAAAGCTTTATAGATAGCAATCCTAAGCTAAAAAATTATTTTCCATATATAGTGTGTTTTATTGTAAGCGGGCTAATAACGCTAGCATTCTTTAGCAATATATTCCAAGCTTATGGCCCAGGGTTTAAAACACAAAATATAAGCTTAAGCACGGTAAAAACAGCAAAAGCGGAAAGTACAAACCAATCGCTTGAACGCGCAAAATACAATAAAGACGGCATACACATACCTAAAAGTGGCGCAGACATAGAATTTACAAACCTAAATGCGCATAGCAAAACATTAGAGATTTCGCTACAACAGACAAAACCAGTTTATTACGTAACTGGAAGCGTAGAATTAGAAGACTTTGGTATAGCTCCTGGATACGCTTTGGCAAGCCGATTCAAAATAACAACTGGAAAATTTAACACCACTCAAGTGCGCTTAGAAAGTCACGGAAAACTAAATAAAATAAAGCTACACTTTAATGGAACTCCAAGCGGAATCGTAGTTCAAAAAATAACAATCAACCCAAAGTACAATCTGCATGTCAATTACGCAAAATGGGCAATATTGTTTATATTTGGATCCGCAATAATAACAATACGTAAGAAAAAATGGCATAAAATAGCCTACAATCAAAGCAATAGAGTTCAAAACATAATCTTTTGGATTGTATGTGCAATAGTAACTGGATTCTCCCTTTATATTTGGCTTCGCTTAAACACTTATAATCGAATACGTGTTCCATTCGCCTACAATACATACGATTTTATAGACGGAAACCCATATACAGAGCAGCTAAAAGCTTGGAAACAAAACTCACTCTCTTTGCTACAAGACCCACCAAAGGGATTATTGCATTCAGCAAACCCATTTAGCATTGGCAAAAGAATGCAATTAGTGCGCGAGGGAACTCCTGCAATATGGGATGTTGTGCTGCATAATGGCAAATATTATTGCTACTTTGGAATAGTACCGTTTATTTTAACTTATTTGCCGTTTAACGCTTTGTTCCCAGCTTGGATGCCGAGCGCAATAATGGTAACAACATTATTTGCAGCAATTACAATACCAGTACTGTTTGCATTGTGGAAAGAAATAATAACATTCTTTGAAATACAAATAAACTACTGTTCAATGCTTCTTATAGCTGCAGCATTGCCATTCGCATGCCTTATCTTCTATCTGCAAGCATCTGCATCGATTTACTACATGCCTATGGTAAGCGCAATGCTATTTGGAGCATTATTTGTGTATGCATCACTAAAAGCTGTAAGACTTAAAAACAGCGTTGCACAATACGCCCTATTTGCTTTAGCTGGATTAAGCTTAGCTTTGCAATGCGGTTGTAGACCAAATTCTTGCATTTCCACAGTTGCGTTTATAGCCCCACTGTTTATTGCACTACTATTTAACAACTCTAGGAGCATAATCAATAGAGCTGGCGCTGCAATAAGCTTCTTGACGCCTGCAATAGCTGGGTTTGCTGGAATCTTAGTATATAACTACTTGCGTTTTGGTTCATTCTTTAACTTTGGCAACGAAGAACAATTAACAAACTTTGACTTGCGATTTAATCGTATAACCTTTGACCCTCTAAAAATCAAAGACATGTTAATAAACTTCTTTATAAAGCCACCAAGCATAGATACGGACTTCCCGTATATTACAATAACCAACTCAAACATTTCGGATTATGGAAATAGTTTCTTTAATCACATGACACTTGGTCTGCTATCAATACCACTTATTTGGGGCATTTTCTTAATAAGACGCAAGTACATGCAAAAAATCGAATACATAATGTGCTTAAGCGGAATAACATTCTCGATTATGTTAATCTACGTAAACTACTGCTTAGGCGGTAGCCTTTACCGTTATTATTGCGATTCAATAATAATTCTTATGCTTATTGCTTCGATTGGGTTTGCTAGAAGAAATTGCTCAGCTAATCAAAATGCACAATTGCAATTAAATAAAGAAAATGCATGCAACAATGAGTTGAATGGTCAAAAGTCTATTCAAACTCTAATCGTTGCATGCACTACAGTAACAATCGTATTAGGATTCTTGCTTGTATTTGCAAATCACACAGAATCAGCAAACGAAATACAATACACGAATCCAGATGCTTTTGTTGAATGGAGCCAAAGGCTATCAGTGGGCTTCTAGAACACCCTTCTGGCACTTTTGACGCCATAAGCCATTGCCGTCATTATGTTCGTCTTCTACAGGAGCGCCAAGCTTTTCGAAGCCACCGCGCTTGTAGTAATCCTTGCGAAGATTGAACATTACAACTCGCTTAGTGTTTCGGCCTTGAGTCCAAACGTCGCCGTTCTGGCAGCGCTGACGCCACCAGCCGTCTCCCATATTCTCCTCGGAAGCAACAGGAGCACCAAGCCAGCCAGCACCGCCGTGATTATAATATGAACTTCTAAGCTCATACTGAATCACAAGCTTTTTGTCTGTTCCTTGAGTCCAAACATCACCATTCTGGCAGCGCTGACGCCACCAGCCGCCACCCATATTCTC
>NZ_KQ956810.1:58273-58566 GCF_001546455.1 Gardnerella vaginalis
CCACCAATGTTCTCCTCATCGGCAACAGGAGCGCCAAGCCAGCCAGCACCGCCGTGCGAGTAGTAAGAGCCTCTAAGCTCAAACTGAATCACAAGCTTTTTGTCGGTTCCATGCGTCCAAACATCACCATTCTGGCAACGCTGACGCCACCAGCCGCCACCCATATTCTCTTCTTCGGCAACAGGAACACCAAGACGAGCAACATCGCCATGCTTGTAATAGGAGCCTCTAAGCTCAAACTGAATCACAAACTTAGTGTCTGTTCCATGCGTCCAAACATCACCATTCTGGCA
>NZ_KQ956810.1:58666-97474 GCF_001546455.1 Gardnerella vaginalis
CCACCAATGTTCTCCTCATCGGCAACAGGAGCACCAAGACGCGCAAAACCACCATGCATATAATAAGATTCGCGCAACTGATATTGAAGAACATGGCTTTGAGTGCCATTAGTCCAAAAATCGCGATTTGGAACTTTACTAACTTTCCACCCGTTGCCTACATATTCATAGTCTCCATAGGCATTAGGATCCATATTTCCAAACACGCTAACATCAACATTGCCTTCGATTCCTGGGACTACAGCCGAGGAAGTATACTGCCATCCGCGCAAAGTAGTTCTAATATTAAACAGCGGAGTTGCGCCATAGCTAGCAATCCAGCTCAAACGATCGTGAATATACTGCGAATTAAGCGGACCGTTTGCATAACTTGCGTAAGAATAAACACCAAGATTGGTGTATCCTGCACTATACAATTGGTTCCACCAAGACGAAACAATATTTTGGTAAACGTACGGATTGTTTGGAGCAGTGTGGCCCGCCCAAACCCATTTTTCTAGATCGTAGTAAACAGGGTAAGAAAGGTCACTTGGGCTAACACCAGCGTTTCTTAAAAGCTTTGCAACATCCGCACCCTCGTTAGCGCCGTCCGCAGGCGTTTCTGCATATGAATAAATGTAAATTCCAAAAGGAATACCTAAACGCTTGCACTCATTAATATTGCGCAAAGCATACTTATCGTAGCCATTATCCCAACCATAGCTAATGCGAATAATCGCACCCTCTACGCCAGCATTCTTAGCAGCAGCCCAGTTAATTTCCTTTTGATGTTCGGAAACATCAATCACGCCTCTTGCGTTGTATGCAAACAAGTTGCCATTGCCAGTGTAGAACGCTTTAGTCCCGTTGTAATTGCCCCACCTAGTGCCAAATCCGTTTGTTGGCAAATAGGCTCCTTGCAATGCATCACTAGTTAAATCGGCAGATGTTTTAGAACCAGATTCCTGCAATTCCTTTGCTTGAGACCTTAAAGTAGAGCCTTCTGAGTTATTTTGAGTGTTACTTATAAGAACAACTCTATTGTGCTTGGATATACGCTTTTTGGCGGAAACATTAACATTTTCGCCTTTAGAAGAATCTTCTTTATTTGCGCGCTTTATGTCTTTTCTTAAATCACCAACCGAAATAGGCGTAAAGCGTTCCCCGTTGCTTTTAACTAGCGGATCTGGCTGCTTATCTTTAGTTCCAACAATCTTAGAATCCGTAATAATCTTGCCAGTTTTAAGCGATTTTAATTTACCATTAGATGTAAGCGCATACTTTGAAGACACAACTTCGTCTTTGTTTTTAAGGGAAGATGCGACTTTTTCTGGTAATTTAGAATCATTGATTGAATTGCCATTAGGATTATCGCTTAAACGGTAATCGCCAATGGTGTTGTGGTCGCTATCTGCACTATCTGCGTCATTCGTGCCATCAGCATTACTCGTGCTGTCCACAACTTTAGAAGTACTATTTTTAAAATCCAAACGATTTTCAACTTTAAACGCAGGAGCAGCGTTAACAACAAGAGCTGTTGCTATAGAAGCTAAACCTGCAATTACACGTACGATAATCTGTCCCAAAACTCCTCCAGACACATGTTTTTACGTGTTTAACCGTTATAACAATAGCAACATGCGCAAACACCTTTAGAAACGCTAACTGGCAGAAATGGGGATAAATTGCAAGAAAAATCACAAGAAAGATTGCAAGAAAGATTGCAAGAAAGATTGCAAGAAAAAAGTGGAATAAAAAGTAAGAATAAAAAGTGAGAATAAAATGGAGCGGATGACGGGAATCGGACCCGCGTCATCAGTTTGGAAGACTGATACTCTACCATTGAGCTACATCCGCAATCTGCGAATTTTGCAAGCTATTAATTACCTTGCAAAACAGCAACTCGATTAATTATACAGACTGTTTAGACCTAAAGCAACTTTCGACACTCGCGCTAAATTGTGCAATACGAACAATACGAACAATACATGCAATACGTACAATACGCGCTGCAGTTAGCTAGATTAAAGTTTTATGATTAAAAATCGCATAACTCTAAAACAACAAACGCAGAGGCGATTGCAGATGCGTCTTCAAACAAACCATCGTGGCTTAAAGACACATGCCATCTAACAGAAAAGCCCTTCTGTGCATTAATCGTAGGAACCGTGCTCAAAGATTGCATAAGCTTTTCATTAACAGCAGCATCAAGATGAACGCTTGGGCAACCACGAGAATCATCTAAAATCTCAATGCTTGCCCATGGAGTGTTATCTAATGTGTAAGGATATTTTGCATCTTCAAACAAAGATAAAGCCTCGCACCACGCTTTTATAACCGCCTCTTTACCAGCCCAGCGAGCAGCAACGTGAATCGCCTCAGCGTCGTTTTTTAAGTGCGCTCGCATGGCACACTGCCTAAGCTCGCGCGCGGAAAATAGCGAGCGCCATCCATTGCTATCTTGCATTTGTTGCGCAAATTGTGCAATCTGTACAACATCGTGACCAATGCCTGCAATCATTAAGCTCACTTCCTAACTACTCTAGAACGTCGTTCTTTGTACGCGATTCAGCTGTTTCTTGATACAAAATGCGTCAATCTTCTCCCGAGTTTGTACGTGATTCGGCTGTTTTTTGGTACAAACTCGGGAAAAACCTTCCGCACTTTGTAGCTCAAAACGGCGTGTCGAGCTACAAAATCGGGAAAGAACGCGGAAAATCGCTATTGCGGATTAGCCACACTCATGTCTACATTAGCAATAATAGCCGCTGGCATCTAGGCGCGCATCTGGGTTTAGCAGCATAGCTTTTTCTGCTTCATGCCCATCGTAGCGAGATCCATCTGGCATGCGCGTACCGTCTTTAAGCAAACGGCGATTTTGCACAGGCTCAAACAGCTGCACATGACCCATCATGCCCTCTTGCAAGAGTCGCTGGCCAGCAGCCAAACGCGCATTTGCCTTTGCTCGCCACTCGTTAAGCGCATCCGTGCCAGCGCTAGACGCTACAGCCGCCTCAAACGCACCAGGGTGCACAAGCGCCACAAATCCGCTAACATGCCCGAATCCAAGCGATGTAGCCAGAGCCGCTTTAACAGAGCCAATGTGAATCCTCTTTCGCAACCAAACCATGTGGTCGTCGCGCGAAAGCTTAGGATCCACGCAATCAAGCGAAGCGTTGATTGGAACCCAGCCACTTCTAAACAGCTGAGTCAAGCCATTAATCTGGAACACACATGCGCCACCCTTTGCGTGGCCAGTAAGCGACTTTTGGCTAATCACAAATAGCGGATTTCCGCTTGTACGCCCAATCGCATGCGCAAGCGTATTGTGCAACTCAGACTCGTTTGGATCATTTGCATTTGTAGACGTATCGTGCTTAGAAACAACAGCAATATCGTCTGGAGTAACGCCAAGAGCTGCCAAATCGTGCACAAGCTTGGAATCGCGGCCGCCCAATCCTGCAGCGAGCGCGCCCAATCCTGGAGCTGGAATCGAAGTGTGAATACCATCCGCATACGAGTGAATGAATCCAACTACGCCAGCAACAGGCAAACCAAGCTTAAGCGCAATATCTCCACGCGTAATAAGAATCGTGCCGCCGCCTTGTGCTTCCAGGAATCCTCCGCGCCTGCGATCATTCGCGCGAGAGAAGAATCGCGGATTTATACCCTTTTCGTACATCTCCTCGCTGTTTGCAGTGGCGTTCATATTGCCAAAGCCAACCACGGACTCAACGCCAATATCGTCAATCGCACCCGTTACAACAAAGTCGGCTTTGCCGAGCGCAATCTTATCAACGCCTTCTTCTAGCGAAACGGCAGCAGTGGCGCATGCCGAAACTGGCTGAATCATGTTTCCATAACCGCCAATATACGTTTGCATTACGTGAGCTGCAACAACATTTGGCAACGCTTCTTGAAGCACGTCTGTAGGAATTTCATGATTTAGGAATCTATCCAAATACAGCTTTCGCATAGACGTCATTCCGCCAAATCCTGTGCCTTGAGTCGATGCCACAAGAGACGGATGCACAGCTTGCAAAATTTCCGAAGGCGTAAATCCTGCGCAAATGTAGGCGTCAACGGTGGCAACTATGTTCCAAAGCGCAATTGGGTCTACGCTTCCAACCATCGATGCTGGAATACCCCACTTTAATGGGTCGAAGCCTTTAGGCAATTGCCCACCAACAGTGCGCGTCATGGCTGCTCGCCTTGGCACGCGAATCATGGATCCAGCTTTGCGCGTAACAACCCATTCGCCAGACTCTGGGTCGCTAGAAATCTCGGTATGCTCTTCGTCTAGCGCCACGTATTCGCGCGCAATTTGCTCTGTAGCAACGTTGAAAGATACATCGTGGTCAAGGAAGATCTCGGTTTCTTCTTCGTTTGCTCCATCTTTGTAGTCGCCGCCCATGCCAGTTTCAAATGGCCTTATTCCCGAGCGAGCCACTACCTCGTCGCGATACTTTTCTGCAATGTCTTCTTCTGGTACAAGTGTGCCTTCCGCATCGTACCAGCCTGGCTTTGGTGAATCTTGCCAAGTGAGCAAGCCCATGCTCCAAGCCAATTCCAAAACAGCGCCTGCACAAAGCGAAACCGTTCCGTCATCTTGGATTGACTGCTCGGCGCTAAAGCGTGTACGGCCAGAGCCCCACGGGCCAATCTCACCAATAGAAACTATAACGATTTGGTCTTTAGGCTTTGCTGTTACGTTCTTCCAATCTTCCAAGTTAACGCTTGCTTGAGTTGGAATATTTGGAGACGGAAGCGCCTTGTTAATAGACTTGACTTCAGACTTGATTTCAGACTTGCTTGCAGCATCTTTATCAGCCTGCTTACGACTATTCTCTTGCAAAGCCTGCGCTTTAAGCTCGTTCAAATCAAGAGGCTCAGAGCCTAATCCACCTGTTAAATCAACGTCTAGAGGCGCCTGGGAAGCACGCTCGCGCGCGTCTTTAGTGCACAAATCAAGCAAAAGATTCGCCATCTGGCTTGTTGTAAAGGTTTTTAAGCCACGACTTTCAACAGCTTCCACAAGAGGATCATTGCCTCCCATTAAGCCAGTTCCGCGCACCCAGCCAATCTTTGGATGAGCAAACGTTACGCGATTCGACCAAACCTTTTCTGCATGCGCGCGGTTAACAATGGCGTCGAATGCGCTCTTGACTTCGCCATAAGCTCCGTCGCCGCCAAAAATACCGCGATTAGGCGAACCTGGTAAAACAACGTGCATACAATGCTTTACATCTGTATCTGCTCCGATTTGCGCAAATCCTGCGATTGCGCGCTCAACGCCCCAAAGCATAAGCCTTGATTGCGATTCAAAAAGCGCACCAGAATCCGCCAAAGTTCCATTAACTGGTGGAGCTGCAAATGGGAAGAACAGCGTTGGGCTGTATGCAGGCTTCAAAATGGTGGTTGTAGCTCCACTAACCTTCTTAGAAACCGTACCAACCCACTTTACAAGAGCGTCAACATCTCGGTAACTAGACAAGTTTGCTGGAACAAGCCACAATTTAGCCGAAGCGGTTGCGTGAAGTCGGTAAGCTTCTTTAGCCCACTTTTTTACACTTGGCTTAAAGCTGTGAGAAGTGGCAATAACCGTAGCTCCGCCTTCTAGAAGACCAGTCACAACTCGTGCTGCAATCGAATTTGGCGCAACGCCTGTTACAACGGCAACGTCTCCTTCAAAGCAATTTGAGAAGATTTGCGAATCGTCTCCATAGTAGAAATGATCACGCAACTTAGGCAAATCGCCAGTAGACTTTAGCGAATCCTGCGCAATCTGCTTAAAGATGGAAGACAATACCGTGTAGTTAATGTCTTTGCACTTTTTAGCAAACCACTCAGCTTCGCTAGAGACTGCACGGCCTAAGCCAACAAAGCTACCGTAGCGGTTCAAAGTTTCTCTAACGTACTCAAGATCTTCGGGATTGTTTGTGTAGAAACCATCCCTGGAATTGTAGTAGAGGCTAGCCAAATCTTCGCGAGCGCTAGCCCAGCGATCATCGAAAAGAATCGCCTTGCGCTCGTCAAATCGTGGCTCCACCTGCTTTGGCCAATCCGACCCAAGCTCGGCTTCCACGGCTGCAACAACGGCAGCATTTTCATCTTCCTCCACCTGGGCATGAGGAGCCTCAACGCCAAGCTTTGCTAACACAAACTTAGCAGTAGCAGCCAAAACGCCATTAGCTCCAACCACCTTTTGCGCAAACTCGTCTAAGGCAGCAGAATCAACAACCGCACCCGAAGCAGCGCCCGCGCCAGAGCCTGGAATCGAAACCTGAACTCCGTTAGCTTTAGCAACGCTTTGTATAGCGGCATCTATAATAGCTTCTGCCTGAGCTGCATTCTTTGCACAATCCGCGCCAATCTGCGCCAAATCTCCGCCTCGAACGCTTGCGCCAGAACGCGTTTGCAAAACAAGAGCCGCCAAAACGTGCGCACGCCAGCCTTCGCCAAGCTTATAAACTTCCATAATGCGCTTATCTACCTGAGCAGGCTTTACGCCAGCTGCACCAAACAAGCTGCGAAGACGTTCGCGCACAATATCGCTAAGCACAGCACCAAAAGCCTTATAGCGCGGAGCTGCAGAATTAACCAGCTTGTTTAGCGCGCTCATTGGAGCTTCTGCGGCGCCATCCACGCTAGGCACTCCAAGCTCGGAGCTTATGTCCATTAAAAGCTGGTTTCGCCTAGAAGATACACCGTTTGTTAGCGTATCCGTTGTGTCGGCAGCGCCAATCTGGTCGGCGCGAATCTTGGCACTGTATGCAATCAGCATTTCAATAGCATCAGACGCTTTAAATGGCAAATCTTCTGCAACAGAGCCAGATGGCGCAGATGGCACATTTTGCGTTGCATTTGACGCATTTTGCACAGAATTATTTGCATTTATTTGAGTAGATACAGCAGGTGCTGTGGCGGAAGCTTTTTGTGCGGCAGCGTGGGAAGAATCGCCAGCAGCCGTTGAATTAGCAACCGCGCTTTCATCATCTTCAAAAACTTCTGGCACAAGCGAATCTGTGTCTGTTTTATAAACACGACTCTCATCTCGCCCAACGTTATAAACAGCAACACGATGTCCGCTAAACTCTGGCATTGCAAGCGTTTTTGCGCCAAGATTTGCCAAAGTTGGCGCGTTTGCTAAACCAACCTCAACATATTCTTCTACACCTAATCCGCCGCAAGATGTGCTAGAGAACATAAGCGCTTGCGTTTCAATCCAGCGAACAGGGGAAGCAAACTGCCAAGAAAGAAGCTCCGTAAGCAGCAATCTACCAAGCTTTTGCTCGTCTGCAGCATAAGAATTCCAAACTTCATCATTCTCTAACGCATCTTTAATACGCTCCGAAGGCACAACGTCTAGAATCTTTTGCGCAAACTCGCGAGTAAGCTCAAATGGGCACGCAACCAAGTTTGGAATATAGCGGCCAACAAGCACCGAATAATCAATATGCTTAGGCAGCAACGAATCCAACTTATTGCGGAACTCTGGCACACCTTTTCTAAGCAGCTTAGAGTGGAATGGCACGTCAATTCCTGGCACAAGCATAAACGGCGGCTTTCCGCCATATTCCTCAGCACGTTTAGCGGAATCTTTGGCCAAGGCTTTAAGACCTTTTACCGTTCCTGCAATCGCATACTGCTGACCTGCCAAATTGTAGTTTACGATTTGCAAGAACTCGCCAGTTTGCTTGGAGATTCCTTCAACATAGGCATTTACGCCAGAATCATCTACACCAAACTGATTTGGACGCAAAGCTCCCATTCTATAGTTGGATCGGCCTTGCGCATCTCGCTCAATCAAATGATGCATAGTAGATCCGCGGTGGAACACAAGCTCCAACACTGTTTCCAGCGGAATAATCTGAGCAAACGAGCTTAGCGCATTGTATTCGCCAAGCGAGTGGCCAGCAAAGTAAGCTGGCCAAATATCGCATCCAGCTTCACGCAAGCGAGCCGTCTGAGCAAAAGCAACAGTGGCAAGCGCAACTTGCGTAAATTGCGTTAAGTTAAGCAAACCTTCTGGGTGACGATACGTTACGCCATTTGCTGTTAGTTCCTTAGGATTATCTCGAACAACAGCAAGAATTGAGAATCCAAGCTTTTCGCGAGTAAGCTTATCGGCGCGCTGCCAAGTTTCGCGCACGGCTGGGCTTTTGGCGCGCTCATCTAGCGACATACCTTGCTTTTGAATACCCTGACCTGGGTATACAAAGGCGGCGCGGGCAGCGGCCGTAAGAGCGCTAGCCTTAGACACAATTTGCCCATTTACGCGGCATGTTACTTCTAACGCAAGCCCTGCGCGACGAACTTTTCCTACACGCTCAACCGTAATTTCAACCTGGTCGTTAAGCTGCACCATGCCGTACATGTTGTACGTCCAGCCAATCAACTCGTAGTGCGCGCCTTTTTCATCCAAGGCTTGCGCAACGTGCTGAGCTGCCGCCGAAAGCCACATTCCGTGTACAAGCGGAGCATTAAGCCCCGATATTGCAGCACCTCTGTAAGAAGTGTGAATTGGGTTAAAATCGCCAGAAGTGCGCGCAAATGCCGTCATGTCTTTAGGCGCGTTCAAAACCACTCTTCTAAGCATTCTTCTAGGAGTGGCTTCTACTTTATAATCATGCAAATCTGCGGAGGCTCCGTATTGCGCAGCAGGCTTTGGCAGAGCCGCGCTGTAGCTGCGACCGCGAATCGCAAATCGCTCTGTTTCGTGCGCTAGATGCGTTCCGTCTTGCGCTAAATGAACAACGTTGATTGTAACAACTCGCCCAGAAGCAGACTCTTGTGCGCTTTGCGCCCAGCCAACAAGGTTTACGCGCTCACCTACGTGCTTTTGCAAATCGCCGTTCGAAACATCTAGCTCTATTAAGTGGTCTAAATGAACAGCATTAAGCAAGCCTTCGATTACTGGATACCCGTTTACCATTACGGACCCCAAAGCAGAATAAATCGTTGGCCAAGCAGGGCCAACAAGCGCGTCTGGAACAATTCTAGACGGCTGTAATCCGCCCGAAAGTCGCCCAGCTGTAGCAGATTCATGATCAATTCCAAGATTTCTGGAAAGCGTGTACGAAGACTTTACTACGCCAAATGGCGATTCTTGCGATTTGCTGCTTTCATCTACTTTAGGCATCTCGCTTAAAGCATCTCCCGTAATCGCAATGTTTCCAATGCCTGCGGTTGCGGCAAGCATTTTATAAACGTGCTCTGGAAGACGCTCGCGGTCTACTACTGGTATGCTTCCTGCGCGCTTTGCATCTACAATAAGCGGAATCACAATGTTTCTCACAGCATGATTCTTATTATTGTTTAAATCATTGCCGCTTAAATCATCCCAGAATGTATCTAATTTAATATCTAAATCAAGCTTAATTACGCTATCTTCTTCACTAACAACGCTTATAACGTAGTTTTCACTGCATTCTTGCGTTCCGTAAGCTGGGTTAGAAGTTACGTGACCAATCCAAGATATATTCGGGCAGGCGCGCACATATTCTTCAACATTTTTTGCGCACGCGATTTGACTAAACGCGCTTTGACTAAACGCGCTTTGCGCAAGAGAAACTTTAGAATCGCAAGCATCCGCACGACTTATAATCGCAGCTTCAAATCGCCCTAAAATATCTGCGATTGGCTCGTCCATTGTTGTTATTCCAGCAACAGAAATCGGCCCTGGGATTACGCGAACAGCGTCTGCCGAGTAGCGCGAATCTTCCGACTGCCAAAGCTGATCCTGGCCCCACCAGCGCAGCAAATCGTTGTCGATTACTGGCACAAACGGCATTGGCTTAGGGTATTCTCGCACCAAAGTTGGGAACCATGCGGCATCCATTGGAATAACGTTTGTTTGCGCTGCCTCTGGGAACTTTTCAATAAGATTGTTCAAAGCTTCTTGAGGATTTTGGCAAACGCTTTGCAAAGAAGGCAGGCTTGAGTCAAATTCTCCAGAATCCTGCCACGTAAAACGCGCTTCAATTCGCTCAAGCAAATGCACGTAGCGAGTGGCGTATGTGGAATCCGCCCACGGGTAGCATAAGTCAAGGAATCGCTGAGCAAATTGCTGGTATGTCATGCTCTCAACATTGCCAAAATACGGCTTTGCTGTTGTATTAAGAGCCGCAATAACCTCGTCTTTACGTAATTCAAGCTCTTCTGGATGCTTCATCATGTGAACAAGAAGCCTTCCACAGCGCGCAGACGCATTCTCAATCTCGTAAATATCTGCATGCAAATGGCTTAATCCGCTTGTCATTCCTCCAACAACTTTTCCAGAAGGCACCCAGCGCTCTCCAATAGGAGCAAACGGATTTTCACTAGCACCAAGACCCTCTACACTGTTAGCATGCGATTGAACAATTCCAGGCGTTTCAACAAGCATCTTCTTAACTTGCGGGCTTGTATGCGCTTCTTTTGCTGTCATTGCAGCAGTGCCAATCATTACGGCGTCCACTGGCATATTTGGCAAATCGTACTCATTTGACCATTCGCCACTAATATAATCGGCAGCGCGCGAAGGAGTGCCAATTCCGCCACCTGCTACAAGCACCAAATTATTGCATTCACGCACCTGCGCATAAGTGTTAATAAGCAAATCGTCTAGCGACTCCCAAGAATGGTGGCCGCCTGCAGAACCGCCTTCTACCTGCGCAATAATGGTTGCTGGTTTAACGGCTTTTGCAATGCGAATAACTTGGCGAATCTGCTCAACTGTTCCTGGCTTAAAAGCAACATACGGGAATCCATCTTCTTGAAGAGTTTTAACAAGTTCCTTTGCCTCGTCTAACTCTGGGATTCCAGCAGAAATAACAACGCCGTCGATTGGCGCTCCAGAAGCGCGCTTTTTTGGAACTATACGCTTGCCGCCAAACTGCAAATTCCACAAATAGCGGTCCATAAACATGGCGTTGAATTCTACAGTTGCTCCCTCTTTTAGCTGCTTTTGGAGCATTTCCACATGCTTGTCAAACACTTCTTCTGTTACTTGGCCGCCGCCCGCAAGCTCCGCCCAATATCCCGCGTTTGCAGCAGCCGCAACGATTTGCGGATCTACAGTTGTTGGAGTCATGCCAGCAAGAAGAACAGGAGCCTTGCCCGTTAGCTTGCTGAATTTTGTTATTACTCTGCGTCCAGACTCGGTTTCAACAACTTTCGGCGCAAATTTATTCCAGCAAACAGTACGCAAAGAATTTGCGGAAGAAGCATCCATTGTAGAAGCAGCAGCACGAGCCGCCATTGTTCCCGCTTCCACTATTCCAGCGCCACTACCCTGCACTAGAGCGCCCGTAAGCTTGCCCAACACTTCTCCAGGGCCCATATCTAACACAAAAAGATTCTGCGCAGCATCTTCAAGACTTGCCAAAGTTTCTTTGATTTGACTTGCCCAATCAACTTGTTCTACAAGCACCTGATTTGCTAGATGGCGTGTAAGATCCGCATCTATTCCAGCCTGCTTAGCCCACTTTTGCGCGTTTTCAACAGCTTCTTCCATCATTTTTGAATGGAAAGGAACCGAAACATCTAAGTATTCTGCGATTGGAGAAAATACAGACCCTCCGCACTCTTTAGAATCTCGCAACTTTTTGGAATGTTTGGCTTCTTTTTGAGCTTCGATTAAAACGGCCTCCATGTCTTGCGGATAACCAGATAACACAATGTGATTTCGCGAATTTTTAACTGCTATCGAAACTTCGGCACGCTTGCGCTCCACGCGAGAAATCAACACTTCTGCCTGTTTTTTTGTTACACCTTTTAAGGAAAGCATTGGCGTAGCATTGCCGCTTGCACTTATTTGCAACATTCTTGCTTCACGGTCTGCAGCAGCACCGATTATATATGCGATTGCTAAAAGTTCCGCGATTTTGCTTTGCGCCGCCTGCCAAGAGCCAGCTTCTAAGCGCGCTTGTACCATTTTTGCCGCAATTACGCCTTGGGAATGCCCAATGGCTGCGATTGGCTTGCAAACTTCAAAATTGTATCCAAGATTTGTAAGGTCTTTAACCGCTGCAAGCTGCGCCAATGCAATTCCTGGTACGCTAATTTGCGCGTCTTGCGTGCGCTCTCCAGCAGATTCTAAAGCATCGAATACGTTTATGTCTTTTCCTGCGTTTGCTAAAAGCTGCGCATATATGTTGTTTAAAAGTTTTTTGGCGCAATCGTTATACTCGCGAAGCTGCGCGTTTAAGTCTTCATCTTTTTGCGTTTCTTTTAACGCTTGAACCCACGGCGTGGATTGCCCTGCAAAAACAAGCATATGTGGGGTTTGTGCCAACTCGTCAAATAAGTATGTTGTCATTTTATTTCCTTTGTTTGTGGGTTTACGTTTTATTTTTAAGATTTTTGTATTTTTGGATTATTTGTGTTTTTGGATTATTTGCGGCTTGTCGCTAATCGCGTCCAGCGGCTGCTTGCGATTTGCGCACGTGCCAAATCACCCTCAAATCGCCCTCAAATAATTCTCAATCACATTGGCTGGTTTCCATGATGCTTCCCCGTTCTAGAAACACGTTTTTTGCTCCTTAAAATCTTCAAAGAATTAGCAATAACATCTCTTGTTTGCTCCGGATCTATCATTGCGTCAATCTGGCCAGTTTCCAGCGAAAGATTCGCGTTTACAGTGGTATTTTCGTAATTCTCAACAAGCTGTTTTCTTAAAGCCTCAACATCTTGACCACGCTCTTTTGCTTTTTGCAAATCCTTGCGATGAATAATGTTCACGGCTCCTTGAGCGCCCAAAACCGCTATCTGGCTGGTAGGCCAAGCGTAGTTAAAGTCTGCGCCCATAGACTTGGAGCCCATTACAATGTATGCTCCACCAAAAGCCTTGCGTAAAATCACGGTAACAAGCGGAACTTGCGCGTTTGCGTATGCGTAAATCACTTTTGCGCCTCTGCGAATAATTCCAGCGTGCTCCTGGTCCGATCCTGGCTTGTATCCAGGAGTGTCTACAAGAGTTACAACAGGAAGATTAAACGCGTCGCACAATCGCACAAATCGCGCTACTTTTTCGGAAGAATTAACGTCTAAAATTCCGGCATTGACTTTAGGCTGATTTGCCACTATTCCAACGGGATGCCCGTCTATGCAAGCAAAACCAACCACCGCAGATGCCGCGTAAAGCTCTTGAACTTGCACAAATTCGCCATAATCTACGATTGCGCGAATAACGTCTAAAACGTCGTACGGCTGGCGATCATTGCTCGGAACAATAGTGGCAAGCTGCTTAGCGGTTTCTCTGTCTGCGCGAGTGGCAGCGTAGGCAAATGCTGGCGGATTTTGATTGCAATTCTGCGGCAAATAAGCAAGAATCGTGCGCGCGTAGTCAATGGCGTCCGCCTCGTCTTCGCCCAAATAGTGAGCAACGCCCGAAGTGGAGTTATGCACATATCCACCGCCTAAATCGTCCATGCTAATCGACTCGCCCGTGGCTGCCTTAACAACATCTGGGCCAGTTACAAACATGTTGGAATGCTCGCGAGTCATGATTATAAAATCCGTAAGAGCAGGGCAATAAACTGCGCCACCAGCACAAGGTCCTAAAATCAAGGAAATTTGCGGAATTAAACCGCTTGCTTCACAAGTTTTTTTAAAGATTCTGCCATATTGCGTAAGCGCGTTAACGCCTTCTTGAATGCGAGCGCCACCCGAGTCGATTAGCGCAACAACAGGAACTGCAAGCTGCAACGCCATGTCTAGAAGATGGCAAATTTTCTGGCCTTCAGCGCTACCGAGCGTGCCGCCACGAACGGAAAAATCCTGCGCATACACGGCCACTTTTTTGCCGTACACTTCGCCAAAGCCTGTGATTACAGCGCATCCTGCAACATCGTTATTTATGTCTCCGCCGTTAAATCGGCCGATTTCTTCAAACGTTCCCGTATCAAAAAGCAAATCCAAGCGCTCTCTGGCAGTGGATTTTCCCTTTGCATGCTGGCGTTCTAAAGCATTCTGCTCGGCCTCTCTAGCAAGGCGAGCTGCGTGTTCTACGGCTGCTTTTCCGCGCTGAGGCTGCATATTTTGTGTAGGCTGCGTAATCTGCGCGTCTTTATTAACATCTTTTTTATTAACATCTTTTGCAACTTGTGTAGCATCTTTAGTAAGCGCACTCATTTTGCACTACCGCCTTTAGTCACGTCAATTGTTACAAGCTTTTCGCCTGCTTCTACACCATCTCCAGGCCCTACAAAAATGCCCGTAACCACGCCTGCTGCAGGTGCGTAAACGTAGTTTTCCATTTTCATAGATTCAAGAACAGCAAGCAGATCGCCTTTGGCTACGCTCTGACCTTCCGCAACGTTTACGCGCGTAATCACGGCTTGCATTGGAGCAGAAATCACGCCAGGAGCGTCCTTTGGCGTTTCCGACTTATGCGTATCTCCTCTTAAGCCTCGACCTCTAAGAGGCTGCGATGCGCGAACCGTGCTTCTAACTCGTGCAGAGCCAGTAAGATTGTCTACAATATCTTGCGGAATCGTAAGTTTTACGCGCTTATTGTCTACTTCTATTACAAAAGACTCCATTTTAGTTGGCTTATTTTGCGCGTCTTCACCAGACTTATTGGAATCCAAAGAAGCAGGCTGCCCGCCATTTGCCGCTGCAGCAGTGCGGTTCAAATACTTGCGTTCAAGCCATTTTGTAGAAATATCAAAATCGCAATCTTGAGCCGTAAAATCTGGGTCGTTAAAAATCTGCTCAAAAAGCTTGGCAGGAGTAGGCACGCCCTCAATGCAAAGCTCCTTAAGCGCTCGTCTTACGCGAGCAATTGCCGCATCGCGATTTTGAGCCGTAACAATAAGCTTGCCCATCATGGAGTCAAATTTTGGAGACACGCTATCTCCAACTTCTACGCCAGAATCCACACGAATTCCAGGCCCAGATGGCCACTCTATTTTTGTTAGCGTGCCTGCACTAGGCGTAAGATTTGTGGCCGGGTCTTCCGAAGTGATTCTAAGCTCAAAGCTATGCCCGCGCGAAGGGTGATTTTGCGTAAGCTCACCGCCGTCAGCAATCGTAAGCTGCTCGCGCACAAGATCTAGTCCGCTAACTTCCTCACTAACTGTGTGCTCCACTTGCAATCGTGGATTCACTTCCAAGAAGTAAACTTTGTGTTGAGAAGTCACCATATATTCGCACGTGCCCAAACCAACGTAGTCAACAGCTTCAAATAGGTTACGAGAATATCGGTGAAGCTGCGCGTTCTCGTCATCGGTAAGGAATGGCGCTGGTGCTTCCTCAACCAACTTTTGGTTTCGGCGCTGCACCGAGCAATCGCGCGTGGAATATATGGTGAAGTTTCCATGCGAATCGCGGCCAACCTGCGTTTCCACATGCCTGGCCTTGTCTATAAAACGCTCAATAAAGTACTCGTCAAGGTCGCCGCCTTGCAAAGCGTCGTGATTCATGTAGAATCCGCGAAGCTCATCATCGTTGTGAACAACGGTTATTCCGCGGCCTCCGCCGCCATCTGTACGCTTCATCATAACTGGGTAGCCGTGTGTTTGCGCAAAAGTCAGCAATTCTCGAATGTCTTTTACAGGCTCCGAAATTCCTGGAACGGGCGGCACTTTAGCGCGAGTTGCCACGCGCCGCGCGGTTATTTTATCCCCCAAATCAATAAGTGCTTCTGGCTTAGGTCCAATCCACACAGCACCCGCATCAATCACCTTCTGCGCAAAACTTGCCACTTCCGATAAAAATCCGTAGCCTGGGTGTACAGCATCCGCTCCGCTTTTATGCAAAATATCTATAATCGCATCTTCGTTTAAATAAGTGTCTCTGTACGTGTCTCCAGAAAGCGCGTACGCTTCGCTTGCCATCTCAACATACTGTGCCTGACGGTCGGATGCCGCATAAATAGCTACAGTTGAGATTCCCATTTCTTGAGCAGTGCGAATCACTCTAAGCGCGATTTCGCCGCGATTTGCCACAAGTATTTTTTTGATATTCGTAACCATACGTTACAAGTTATAGGAAATTTAGCTTATAGTATCCGTAAATTTGAACAAAACATTATGCGATTTTTTGTAAACTTCTCCAACGCGCAGCGCCCGATTTTTGTCTAATGTTTGATTCAGCAACGAAAAACAATACGAAAGAAGGATATCGTGGCTAATTTTGAATCTAACTCTGGCGCAAACTCTAGCGCAAACTCTAGCGCAGTTGCATCTAAGGCTTTTGACGTTACGCGCTTAGCTGTTCCATTTGCTAAGGCGTTTTTGTTTGCCGTGCTTATTAGCGCTGCCACTATGGCTGGCGCATTGCCAATTCCTGGAACTCCTGTTCCTGTAACTTTGCAAACTTTGGTTTTGGCTTTAGCAGGTCTTACTTTGACTTGGCGCCAGGCCGTTAGCTCTGTTCTTATGTACCTTGCGATTGGCGCTGCTGGAATGCCAGTGTTTGCAGGCGGAAAGAGTGGCGTTGTGGCTTTTGCAGGCCCTAGCGTTGGATTCCTTGTTGGATTCGTATTCGGCGTGGCTGCGATTGCGCTTGTAAAGTCTGCTCTCGAAGGCGTTGTTAATGCCGCTATGCCAGAGGATTCTGTTGCTAAGAAATTTGCACGATTTGGCGCATATTTTGCAGCATCCGTTGTTGGTTCGCTTGTGATTTACGCATTTGGATTTGTAGGTCAATCGCTTATGATGCACCTGCCTGTGTGGGCAATCGCCGTTGCTTCTACTGGATTTATTGTGGGCGACATTATTAAAGCTGCAATCGCTAGCGCCGCTTGCGCAGGATTGTATGGCGCGTTTAAGCGCAACGCGTGATGCGCGACTAATCGCAAGCGTAACGCGCTAACTATTTTAAGGCCGCAGTCTCGTCGCCGCGGTCTTTTTTGTATAAAAAGCAAGATTACTTTCCCGCGTTTGTTTCTTTTCCCCCGCGTTTGTTTACATTTCGGCCAATTTTGGAAACAAACACGGGCACATTCCCCCACGTTTGTTTCTTTTCCCCCACGTTTGTTTACATTTCGGCCAATTCGGGAAACAAACACGGGCACATTCCCCCTCGTTTGTTTCTTTTCCCCCACGTTTGTTTACATTTCGGCCAATTCGGGAAACAAACACGGGAAAGTCATTCGCGCGCTACGCTTTGAGCGAAAAGGCAGGTCGTCGCGCATACGTCGCCCGTGTGCACAATCACAGATTCTCCAGAGTCTTTAAAAATCGAAAGCGAAGCATCATCATTAATGCTCTGCGCAACGCCTTTAACGTATTCGCTGCTATTTAACTCGCTATTAACGTCTGGCGCATATACGCTAACTTTGCGCCCAAGAGTCCAGCAAACTGCGCTAACTTCCTTACGCAAGCATAATGCACTTTGCGCAGGATTTTGCACAAAACTCGCTAGTCTATTGTTTAGATTTTGCGCCAAACGCTTAGCAATAATATCCCTTAACTCCATAGCGTCTGGAAGATTCGCGTAATGCATTTGCAAAGATGTTGCCTGCTCAATTGGAAGCGACTCTTTAGACACATTAAGATTAAGGCCGATTCCAAAAATCACACCAACATTTTGTTGTAAAGACTCATTGCCTGCAAACGCAACCACTTCGGTTAGGATTCCGCCCTCTTTGCAATCGCCAATAAAAATGTCATTCGGCCATTTAAGCATTATTTCTTTGCAGGATTCGCTGGCTTCTGCGACCTTTCGCGCGCCAACTTCTTTAAGTGATTCAATCAACGCGTCTCTTGTGCAAAGCCCAGCAATCATAGGCAGCCAGCCGTTGTATTTGGAATCCATAACAACGCCTTTTGGCAAAACAGACGCATAAGACGCTATAAAACTCTGCCCTGGCTCGCTAACCCACTTGCGACCAAGACGGCCGCGGCCAGCACTTTGATTGTTTGCAATAACCGCGCAAATAAGCGGGCTTGCGCTTAGTGAGCTTTTAAAGTTATGGTCAAGAAGCTCTTTGCGTGCAACGTTTTGCGTAGAATCAACAGAATCCAAAAAGATAAAGTTCATTGAAAATCAATCGCTTAAACGGCAGGACTAAACCTGTTAAACCTGTTAAACCTGTTAAACAACTGTTAAACAACTGTTAAGCAGTTTAATCAGACAATAGGCTCTACCTGGTTAAAGCCAAGCTCCACAGGAGTTTCGCGACCAAAGATAGAAACAAGAACCGTAAGCTTTTGCGTTGTAGGATCCACGTCGGAGACGACCGCAGCCATAGTTGCAAATGGACCATCGGTAACTGTAACCTGATCGCCAACCTTGTAAGCAACTTCCACCTTGCGCTTGCGAGCGGCCGCTGGCTTATCTCCAGCCTTCTTCAACGCCTCAGACGCAATCATAGGAGCCATCATGTCAATAACTTCCTTGCGGCTAAGCGGCGCTGGCTCCTTAGATGGGCCAACAAAACCAGTAACGCCTTCGGTCTCGCGCACAATACGGCGAGCATTCTCGTCTGGCCACATGCGAATCAAAACATAGCCAGGAACGCGCACGCGGGTAATAACCTTCTTGCCCTTGTCTGTGTGCTTTTCCACCTCTTCCATTGGCACTTCAATCTGGAAAATCTTATCTTCCAGGCCAAAGCTTTGAACGCGAGATTCAACGTTAGTTTTAACGCGCTTCTCGTAGCCAGAGTAGGTGTGAAGAACGTACCACTTGCCTTCTAGGGTTCGCAAAGTCTTGGAAAACTCAGCAACTGCTGCGGCGCCAGCATCTGCAGGATCTGCATCGCTAGCAACATCGGCATCGCTAGCAGCATCGGCGCTATTTTCCGCTGGCAAATCGCCAGCAGCCGTAGATTCAGACTGCTCAGGCGCATCTGCAGCAACGGAAGCTGCATCTAAATCAGCAAAATTATCTACAGACTCAACATCTTCGAGATTCAACTCGTCAGTCATATTTGCACACCCTCAAAATTCGTCGAAATCAGCCAAACAGCCACATAACGGACTTGCCTAAACCGAAGTCCATAACAGTGACAAAAACCATCAAGAAAATAACAAAAATAAACACGGAAGCAGACCAAGCAAACAGCTCTTTGCCGTGTGGAGCTACGACTTTGCGCGTCTCGTCAATGGTTTGCCTAATGAACATGCCAATACGCATGAACAAATTTGGCTTCTTCTCTTTTGCCTTGGCCATGCTTGAATCCTTCGTTTGAAAATTGTTAACAATAAAACTGGCAGGGACGGCGGGACTCGAACCCACAACCTACGGTTTTGGAGACCGTTGCGCTACCAATTGCGCCACATCCCTAGGTGAACTTGCTAATCATACCTTAAAAAGGTTGATTTGGCAAAACCGCCAAACATTCATGTTAGCGGAAGGGCAAGATTTAGGGATTTTATTGCGATTAGCGAGTGTCGCTAAATGCGCGGAAGCTTGCGATTTTTAAAACGCGCTGCCGCTTTCAATCCACTTCTTCATGCGACTCATGCCCTCGGCAAGCTGGCTATCTGCCAAAGCGCACGAGAATCGCAAGTAACCAGGCGCACCAAAAGCCTCGCCAGGAACAGCAGCAACATGCGCTTCGTCAAGAAGCATTTGCGCAAGCACAGACGATGTTTCTGGAATCTTAGAATCCTTGCCCAGCGGGCGATTAAGAAGCGCCTCAACGTTTGCAAACGCGTAAAAAGCGCCGTGCGGAAGAGGGCAAGTTACGCCTTCCATGCTATTTAACGCTTGCACAATCGCCTTGCGACGAGCATCGAAGGAATCACGCATTTTAGTAACAACGTCTAGGGATCCGCCAACCGCTGCAAGAGCTGCGCGCTGCGAAATGTTAGAAACGTTAGAAGTCATGTGACTTTGAAGCTTAATCGCGGCTTTTGCGGCCTCAAGCGGCGCAACCATCCAGCCAACTCGCCAACCTGGCATTGCGTACGTTTTTGCAACGCCGTTCAAAACAAGCAGCTGGTTTCGCACTTCTGGCACCTCTACGCCAATGTACGAAGTTTTTACGCCATCGTAATGCAAATGCTCGTAGATTTCGTCGGAAAGCACCCAAATGTGGTGTTTTACAGCCCATTCACCAATCGCGCGAATCGTTTGCGCGCTCCAAATAGCGCCCGTTGGATTAGAAGGCGAAGTTACAATAATCGCACGCGTGCGCGGGGTGCGAGCAGCCTCAATCGCCTCAATATCTGGCTCAAAACCGCGATCCGCGCCAGCCATAACCGCCACTGGCACGCCGCCTGCAAGTTTTACTGCCTCTGGGTAGCTTGTCCAATATGGCGCTGGAATAATAACTTCGTCGCCGTCGTTTAGCAAAATCTGGCATGCTTCGTAAACAGCTTGCTTGCCGCCGTTTGTTACAACAACTTGATCCGCGCAAACATCGTAGCCAGAATCGCGCTTAACTTTGCGCGCAATAGCATCGCGCAGCTCTGGAAGGCCAGCCGTAGCTGTGTACTTGTAGTTTTTTGGGTCTTTGCATGCGTCTGCGGCAGCCTCAACAACGTAGAGCGGAGTTGGAAAATCAGGCTCGCCCGCACCGAAGCTAATAACGTCGATTCCTGCGGCTTTCATCGCTTTTGCCTTGCCATCTACTGCAAGCGTTGCGCTTGGAGCAACTTTGTTAATGCGATTGCTCATGGAGTGCCATTGAGGGTTAGGTGTGCTTTCTGCGATTTGCGACGCGCCTTCTGCGCTATTTACTGCCATATTTGCTGCGATATTTTCTGCCATACTCTACAGTTTAGCCATTACACGTTATTTCCCGATTTTGTTTACGCTTCAACCAGCGTGGCTTCCTATTTACTGTTGTAGGAGGGATGGGTGTTTCTGCGTTCGCACGGATTAGCCGCGCGAGCGATTTACCGAAAATGTTGCTTAAAACGGCGTGTCGAGCTACAAAATCGGGAAGATTTTCCCGAAAATGTAGCTCAAAACAGCAAAATCAACAACAAAATCGGGAAAACCTCACGCAGCAGCAAGCGCTATAAAAGCACAAGGTTATCGCGATGCACCACAGGATGCGCGTATTGCCGCCCCAAAGTGGCCTCCAAACCGTCCGTTGTAAGCCCCATTATTTGCGGAATCTCGTCTGAATCAAATGCAACTAGTCCTTTTGCCAAGTGGTTACCCTGCTCGTCGTCAATCCACACTGGGTCGCTTGCAGAAAAATCGCCAGAAACACCTACGATTCCAGCCGCCAGAAGACTCGCTCGCCCCGCACAAATGGCCGCAGCAGCGCCAGCGTCAACAATAATCGCCCCGCGCGGATTAGACGCAAACCCAATCCAAAGTCTTCTAGAAGAAGCACGCGAATTTACTGGCGCAAACACGGTTCCAACGGCTTGCGCCGCCAGAGCGCCCGCAGCGTTGCTTGCACACGTTAAAAGCGTTGGAATGCCAGAAACCGCGGCAATATGCGCCGCCTCCATCTTGGTTACCATTCCGCCTGTGCCAACACCCGAGCTACTTGCACCAACTTTAACTTCGTCTAGCACTCTTGTAACATCTGGAACGAAGCCAATCCGCTTAGCTCCTGGCTCGCTAGGTGGAGCTGTGTAAAGCGCGTCCACGTCGGTTAAAAGCACCAGCGCATCTGCTCGCACAATGTTTGCAACAAGCGCCGCAAGCCTATCGTTATCTCCAAAACGTATTTCGTTGCTAGACAAAGCATCGTTTTCGTTTACAATTGGCACAACGCCTAATTCCAACAGCCTAAGCATTGTGCGCTGAGCATTGCGGTAGCGAGAAGGACTTATAGTAACGTCTGCCGTTAGAAGCATTTGCCCAACTTTTAGACCATATTTTGCAAAAGCCTGCTCGTATTGCGCCATAAGCAGCCCTTGGCCAACCGAAGCCGTAGCCTGCTGAGTTGGAACGTCTTTTGGCCTGGAATCAAAGCCCAAAAGCCCAAATCCTGCTGCGATTGCACCAGAAGACACAAGCACAACATGCGCGCCGTTGATTTGCGCGCGACTAATGGCATCTACTAGCGAGCGCAGCTTTTGCACATCCAAATGGCCTGTTGGCGCGGTTAGCGAACTAGACCCAACCTTTACAACTATTGTGTGCGCATTGCTAATTGAACGCCGAACCCCGTTTTCGGTAGGATCAATTGCTTTACTAATCATTATTAATCAATTACTCTCCACGCCCAAATAGGCTCTGTTCGTCGTGCTTGTCGTCGTCTATAGAAGGATCCGCCCAATGCCCTTGCTTGCGTTCCGCCATCATAGCGTCTCGCACGGCACTCTTTGCGTCCATCATAGTGTGATAGTCGCGGCGGCGCTCCGCATTCGTGCGCCTTGCGCCACGCGGGTCATTTGCCTCAAGTCGCAAGTCTTTTCCGCGCGCACCAAGGCTTGCGCCATCCAAACCTTCCGCACCTGCTGCAATGCTTGGATCCCAGTCAAAGCAAACCATGCGATTTCCGCGGCCAATCCTAATCTCGTCTCCAGGGCGAGCACCCTTCTTGCGTAACTCGTCTTCCACACCAAGCTTCGCCAAACGATCCGCCAAATAGCCCACTGCCTCGTCATTGTCGAAGTTTGTTTGCACAACCCAACGCTCTGGCTTAGTGCCAGTAATCGTAAACCAAAAGTCGCCATTTTTATCTTCTTCGCGCTCGATTGTAAAGTCGCTAGCGCTTCCACGGCCATCATCTCTGCGGCGTCTTAATGCTGGCTGCTCAAGCGGCTGAATAACAACGCGTTCTTCTTCGCGCGCGGCCTCTTGCTCGGCAAGCTTTTCGCGCATACTAGCCACCATCTTTCCAAGCGCAAAACCAAGCTCTTTTAAGCCTTCGTGAGATGCGGTAGAAATCTCAAAAACTGGCAAGCCCATTTTTTCAAAGTCGCCGCGCACAAATTCTGCCAGCTCTTTTGCTTCTGGAACATCAATCTTGTTGAGCACAATAATTCTCGGACGCTCTGGAATCGGAATTGCCCCAAGTGGCAAATCAAGCTTATTTGCATATTGCGAAAGCTCGTATTCCAAAGCCTTATAATCACTGATTGGGTCGCGATTTGGCTCCAGCGTTGCACAGTCGATTACATGGGCAATTATTTCCGTGCGCTCAATGTGGCGCAAAAACTCTAGGCCAAGCCCTTTTCCTTCGGAAGCTCCTGGAATCAGCCCTGGCACGTCTGCGATTGTGTAGCGGTATTCACCAAAGCTGACTACACCAAGATTTGGAACAAGCGTTGTAAACGGATAATCTGCGATTTTTGGCTTTGCAGCACTGATTGAAGCTACCAGACTTGACTTTCCTGCAGATGGGAATCCAACTAGTGCCACGTCTGCGATTGACTTTAGCTCTAGGATTACGTCTCGCTCTTCGCCAGGCTCGCCAAGCAGCGCAAATCCTGGAGCGCGTCGCACCTTGTTTGCAAGAGCGGCGTTTCCAAGACCACCAGCGCCTCCTGCGGCGACTACGAACTTGTCTCCTACGTGCTGCAAATCTGCCAAAACGTTGCCTGGCTTTTTCTGCGCGCCTGCAGCACCCTTTGCCTCAAAAACCACGGTTCCAACTGGCACTGGCAGTATAAGATCTTCTCCCTTGGATCCGTCTTTTGTATCTCCCAAGCCCATTGTGCCGTTCTGCGCCACGCGATGCGGCATAAATCGGTAGTCGAGCAAGCTATTTGCATTACGATCGGCTACAAATATAACGCTTCCGCCATTGCCGCCATTGCCGCCATTTGGCCCTGCAAGTGGCTTATATTTTTCTCTGCGCACGCCTGCGGATCCATTGCCGCCGTCGCCGCCTTTAACGTGTACCGTTACTCGATCTACAAAATCGCTCATAACTTTACCTTACTTGATGCTCAATACTCGGGCACATTCCCCCGCGTTTGTTTCTTTTTCCCCGCGTTTGTTTACTTTTTGGCAGATTTTGGGAACAAACTCGGGCAAATGTCCCCACGTTTGTTTCTTTTTGCCCACGTTTGTTCCCATTTCGGCCAATTTTGGAAACAAACTCGGGAAAGTCGTTTGCGAACAAACAAAAAAGCCGCACCGAACGGGGTGCGGCTAGAAGATTAATCGGTCACTCAGGCGGTAACTACGTCAACAACCTTGCGATCGCGACGAATACCAAACTTCACATTGCCGTCTACCAAAGCATACAGCGTGTGATCCTTGCCCAAAGCAACGTTCTGTCCTGCGTGGAACTTGGTGCCGCGCTGGCGAACAATAATGTTTCCAGCCACAACAGCTTCGCCGCCGAACTTCTTAACGCCAAGATATTGCGCCTGTGAATCGCGACCGTTGCGCGAGCTGGACGCACCCTTCTTATGTGCCATCTTGCTGTCCTTTCAGGTTTATAACACCGTCAATCAGGCGATGGCCGTGATCTTGACGAGAGTCAACTTCTGACGATGACCCTTGCGGCGAGCCACGCCAGTCTTGTTCTTATACTTCATAATGCTAATCTTTGGACCCTTAGCTTCGTCGTTAAGAACTTCTGCCTTAACTGTGATCTTTGCAAGATCCTTAGCGCTTAAGGTCACCTTAGCACCGTCAACAACGAGCGCGACCGGGAATTCCACGGTATCGCCCTTCTTTGCATCGAGACGGTTAACGAGGATGGCGTCTCCAACCTCAACCTTCTCTTGATGGCCACCGGCCTTCACAATCGCGTACATAATTCGTTCCTTGCTCAATTGAAAGCTTTACTTTTGCCTCGCGCGCAGCATTGAACCTGCGGCAAGACACCGACTATCAAAAATACACCGACCCCTGTACTAACGTCAAGGGCTAATTTATAAAGCCGAGTTAAACAGTAGAAACCATTGTACTCGAGCCTTATACTTTGGGGCGTTTTTAGTTTTCGGATTCTTCGCTTTCTTCTTGTGATTCGTCTGTTGTCTCTTGCGATTCGCCCGTTTCTTGCGATTCGCTTTCTGCTGGAGAATCGGAGGTTTCTAACTCTTCGCTTGCTTCTTGCGATTCGCTCGTCACTTCCTGCAACTCCTCGGTTGCTGGCGATTCTTCCTCGATCTCATCTATCGAAAAGTCGCCAGCCTCGTCCTTATCGTCCTTGCCGCTATCCAAGCTCTTACGCAAAGATTCCTCAAAGAACGCAGAAGACGCCGCCGCAGCCGCAATCTTAGCCAACTTAGCGCGAACATCTGCACTAGACTCCTGCTTAGTCGTAGGAATTGGATCCGCAAGGCTTCCATGGCCGTGCTTATTGGTCTTAATAAACGGATCTCCGCCCTTAAGCGCGTACGGATCGGCGTATTCCGAAGACACAGTTGGCTCGTCGTGAAGAATAAACCCGCGGCCCTTGCAAGTTGGGCATTCTTCCGAAAACGCCTCAACCAAGCCCTGCCCAACACGCTTACGCGTCATTTGCACAAGACCAAGAGAGGTAACTTCCGCAACCTGATGCTTTGTGCGGTCTCGCGCAAGACATTCAACAAGCCTGCGCAAAACAAGATCGCGGTTTGCTGGCATAACCATGTCTACGTAATCGATCATAACCATGCCACCAATATCGCGAAGTCGCAGCTGGCGCGCAATCTCTTCGGAAGCTTCAAGATTACAGCGAGTTACAGTCTCTTCCAGCGACTTTCCACGGCCAATAAAACGACCCGTGTTCACGTCAATTGTGGTCATTGCCTCCGTGCGATCAATAACAATCGACCCGCCCGCAGGAAGATAAACCTGGCGTTCCATGCCCTTTCTAAGCTGGCTGTCGATTTGCCATTTATCGAACACGTCTTTGCCCTCATGCTCGGCAGGATCCCAGTATTCAATCTTGCTTCGCAAATCTGGAGCCATCATCTCCAAGTATTCGCAAATACGGTCGTACGCACCCTGGCCTTCCACAATCATCTTTTGGAAGTCGTCGTTAAAAATGTCTCGAACAACGCGAATCGCAACGTCTGGCTCGCCTTGCAGCAGCTTTGGACGCTTTCCGTGCAAGAATTCCTGGCGCTTTGCTTCTATGCGATCCCACTGCTTTACAAGCGACTCAAGGTCCTTTTCGATTGCTTCTTCGCTAGCGCCATCAGCGGCCGTGCGAATAATTACGCCCATGTCTTTAGGCGCTATTTTACTAACGATTGCGCGAAGTCGGCTGCGCTCGCGGTCGGATAGCTTGCGACTTACGCCCGTCATTGCTCCAGACGGCACCAACACAAGGAACCTACCAGCAAGAGTTACTTGCGAAGTTAATCGCGCACCCTTATGGCCTATAGGATCCTTTGTAACCTGCACTAAAACAGGGTCTCCCGCCTTAAAAGCAAGCTCCATTCTGCGCGGCTGGCCTTCTAGCCTGGTTGCATCCCAGTTGACTTCGCCAGCGTAAAGCACACCGTTTCTAGCCTGACCAATGTCTACGAACGCAGCCTCCATGCTTGGCAAAACATTTTGCACGCGGCCAAGATAAATATTTCCAACGGTTGCAACTTCTTGAATGTCGGAAACGTAATGCTCAACAAGAATGTTGTCTTCTATTACGGAGATTTGCGTGTGACGATCGCGCTCGCGAACAACCATAAGTCGGTCAACGTTTTCACGCCTTGCCAAAAAGTCTTGCTCCATCAACAAGTTTTGACGGTTGCGCTCCCTGCGATTATCGCGGCGACGCTGCTTTTTGGCTTCAAGCCTTGTGGATCCTTCAATATCCGTGATTTCGTCAATATACTGCTGTTTTCTAGACCTGCGACTTTGCGAATCTGTTTCTACTGTATCAAAGCGCGATTGATCACTCTGGCTAGAATCGTCGGCAGACTTGGACCTACGACGGCGACGCCTACGCGTGTAAATCCCTTCGTCTTGCGATTGCAATTCCTCTGGGTCTGGAATCAAATTGCGGTCTTCTTGAGAAACCTCAATCTCGTCCACATCATACTTGCTTACGCCCGAATCGAAGGAATCGGAAGAATCTTCGGAATCGTTGGAATTATTGGCATTATCTGCGCGGCTGGATCTATCAGCCCTATCAGCCCTATCGACTCTAGAAGAACGCCTACGACGGCGACGCCTTGTTACAACGCCGTCCTCATCGTCTTGCAAATCCGATTCTTTTGCATAGTCTTCATCCAAATCCGCATTATCATTGCGATTGCTGCCAGAATCGTTGCTAAAGCCATCTTCAAAATCAACATTAAAATCGCTGCTAAAATCGCCCTCATCAAGCCTTCTGGAAGCTTTGCCAGCCTTGCGATTTTCGATTGGCGCGTAGGTTATATCGTCGTACTCAAGGTCTTCTTCGATTTGCTCAACCTCGGCAGCAGCCCTGCGCTCGGCGGCGTTAAGTCTACGATTTTTGCGCGTTTTACGAGAGTTTTGACTGGCGTAATCACTGCGGTCACTACGGTCACTACGGTCACTATCACTTGCCTGCAACTCATCTTTAGCAACGCTTCCATCTCGCTCAATTCGCGCGTTTTTATCATCGCGATTTGCCCTGGAGCGCACTCGAATCAGCTGAGTATCGTCATCTTGCAAATCGTAATTCTCATCAAACGATTCGCGGGTAACTTTGCCTTTTGCAGAAGACTTGCTGGATCGAGTTTTGCGTGATTTTCTAGAAGAACGATTGCTATCTTCGCTAAAATCGTCCTTATTTTCTAGATTATCGCTAAAGTCGGAGCCGCTGCCAGACAGCTTACGACCATTGCGCGAATCGCGACTGCTGCGCTTGCTTTCACTTTGACTACGCGAATCGCGACTGCTGTTTGAACCTTCGTAGCTTGAATCTAAATCGCTGCTGGACGCAGAATGCGCACGCTGCGGCAAAACTGGCTCTTGGAATAGAAGCGATGTTATTGGACGTATATGCGATTGAGACTGTGACTGAGACTGTGCAGAAGAATTATCCGCTGAAGTAGCCGAATCTGCACGAGAATCCACACGCGAGACCGGCGAATCTGCACGAGAATCCTCATTAACTCCGCCTTCAACGTGCAACTTCATTGATTCGCCAGCAGCACCAGCAACCCTAACAACACGCCTTCCAGAACGCCTGCGCCTGATTACTGTAGCAGAATTTTGGCCGTTCGAAGAAGCGTCTCCCGAAACAACATTAACAACGCCGCCCACTCGAGCAGACGCAGCGCTAGCAGACGCAGCATTAGCGGCAGCAGCATTATTGTCAGCGGCGCCATCAAAAGCACTAGAATTTACGCTAACATTTTCATTTTCTTTTTTATTATCATCTGCTTCAGATACGTTGAAGCTTTCTCGCGTTACTCTGGGCACAATGCTCCTAGCGAAACGCTGCAATCGTCTCGCGCTCTTAGCCTGGAATAAGCACGCTTATGCGAGCCACCCCTCGGGCTGTTAATAAAGTCTAGCTGCGCGACAGCGGACACCTGCCTCGATTAAAACCATGCGCTAAATCGCGCGAGGGGATCGACGCCGTCGAACGCTTTGGCGGCTTGCAGCGCCACCGTTCTCTAGTATGCCATATTGCAACGTCAAATAACATGCGCTCACGCAAGGCGATTCACACATTACCACATTTGTTCCCTTTTGCCCGCGTTTGTTTCTTTTTGCCCGCATTTGTTTACGTTTTGGGTCAAATGGGAAACAAATGCAGGAACACATGCCCGAGTTTGTTTCTTTTTGCCCGAGTTTGTTTACGTTTTGGCCAATTTGGGAAACAAAAGCAAGTGCGACGACCTGCCTTCGCGCGCTACGCTCTAAGCGAAAAGGCATGTCGGAGCGCACGAAAACGAGGTAAATATCAGTATTAAGCTCAGAATTAAAAAGTGATTAAACTCAATTTTTTAGCACGGAATCCAAACTTTTTATTCCAGAATTATTCAAATTCTCAAGAGATAAAATCTGCGTTCGCGCCAAATTTCTAAGTTCCACCATTCGATCTGCCTGTGGCAAACCCTTAGAAATCAAAACAGCGTTATAGCTTTCCATATTCGCCAATACCAGAAGCTCATTAATACTTGCCTCGTCTCGAATGTTGCCTTTTGACTTAGGATTTGCGTCTCTCCATTGCTTAGCAGTCTTATTAAACAGTGCAACATTTAACAAATCTGCTTCATTTGCATACTTATACATCAACTGCTCAGAAGTCAAATCCTTCAACAAATATTCTTTAATAGCATCCGTATGAATCTTGTAATTAATCTTCGAAATCTCACGGTTCAAATTCCAATTCAGTGAAAGCCTTGAGTTCTCATCAGATTTAAGTCTTTGATAATCTTTGATAATATATAGTTCAAATTCTGCTGAAATCCAAGCTGCAAACTTAAATGCTATATCTTTATGAGCATAAGTTCCACCACCTCTACCGGATTTTACAAGTAAACCTATTGCATTCGTGATTTCTGACCATTTTTTAGGAGATAGCGTAAAAGCATTGCTACCAGCTTCTTTCAAAAACCCCTCGAATTCGATGGGTTTAAAATTCGGATTGTTTAGTCTCTCCCATATGCCTAAATACTCTATTGTACTGTAATTTCTCATCCAGTTTGCAACAACCACATTAGGCTCTTCTTTGTTTTTATATCTCGCAATATCGGTTAAACTAACGTAATCATTCCTAAAATCTTCCGTATAAACCTGAATTGTAAAGCCTTTTGCTTCAATAGTTTCTTTTTTAATTTTCGACATATTAGACATAATATTCCCCTAGTCTTTGCGCAAGTTTTTTACGTAATTATTTTATTTACTTGCTTAGTTTGCTTTATTTTTATGCGCTTAGCACAAACCCACAATGAATCACAAACAAAACTACAAAATCTCGCAAAGCCATAAACTTCTAACAACTAGCAGAAAACTAGCATGCATCAGCGCATAAATATAATTCTACAAAGCAAGAGGATTTCCCGAAAATGTTGTTCAAAACGGCAAAATCGACTACAAAAAGCGGAAGTTTTCCCCGACTTTGTAGCTAATTCACGGCGTGTCGAACTACAAAAAGCGCACAGCCACATGCGCGCAACTAGCGAGTCGATGCTAGAGAATCGAGGCGAGCGCGGAAAGACGGCCAATCCGTGCGCATTGCCGTAAGCAGCTTGAGCTTCGGCACATCATCAATCGGCACCCACTTTATTTCCATACTCTCGTCGTCGTGCGCGCACGGATTCACACAATGCCCTGGCTTTTCAAACGCAAAAACCGTTGTATAACGCCAATTCCCGTGATTTTCGCAATACGCTCCAACAACATCAATGTCTTGAGACGTTATGTTCGCTTCTTCAAACGACTCGCGCAGCGCGCCTTCAATCGCAGTTTCGCCATCAGATATTGCGCCGCCAGGAATCCCCCACGTGCCGCCTTCCGCGCTCCAAAGCGCGCGATGCTGCATAACAACATGACTCACGCGCCCAGTGGCCTCGTCTCGCCTAGCAAGCAGCACGCCAGCCGCGCCATTATGCCCCCAATGCTTGCGCCCACAATCGCACATCACCCATCCGTCTCCTGGCTGATGCACGTTTTCTTTAGGCACTTCTTCGGAAGCTGGATCGTCTTTAATCGCCTCGCCCTCTAGCTTGCGACTATTCCACAAATCTGGCCAAGCGTACCCAAGCTCGCCAACCATCTGCCTTAGCAGCGGCAAGCTGATTCCAAGAACTCCATGCGGATCGCCCTGAATTCCCTCAATAAACGCCCCGCCAAAGCCTTCTAACGTAAAGGATCCTGCCACTTCCAGCGGCTCGCCAGTTTCTACGTACGCGCGAATTTCCTCATCGCTCATATGTGCAAAAGTCACGCTTGCGCGACTCACTTTGCACACGGTTTTGCCACTTTTTGCGTCGATTAAGCAATGGCCAGTAAACAATTCTCCAGTTTTTCCGCTCATTTGCTTGATTCGCTCAAATGCCACTTCAGGAGTATGCGGCTTTCCGTAACATTCGCCGTCTAGTAAAAACATGGAGTCGCAGCCAACAATAAGCACGCTGTTGCAATCTTTACAAGATTCATTCATATGCGCAAAATCGTGAATATCAAAAGTCTTGGTAGGCACTTTTACGCCAGAAAAATCGCGAGTTTGCGCGGTATCTACGTTATGCGTTATATGCGATTGCGAGTCACTTGCTAAAGCGCTACTAGCAGTTTCAGAAGATTCAGATTCTGCATTCTCAGACTCATCCTCAGCCTCAGCAGCCTCCGCTTCCAGCGGATACCCCACAACCAAATCGCCACTAGCCGAAGCTGCTGCATTCGCCACAAGCTTCCACGACTCATACACCGCAAAAGCCTTTGCTCGCGCCAAAATCGAAACGCGCTCCTCGGCGCTCATCTGCTCCACGCTAACACCTCGCGCATTTGCAGCATTGCGCAAAGCCGCTGGCTCATCCACCTCACTCACGTGAATCACAGGAATCACTCCTGCAGCAGCCAACACCGCTCTTCTTGCAGGAGACTGAGAAGCCAAAATCAATGAAACTTTCATATTCCCTCTTTTTGCAACTTCACTTACAACTTCACACAAATTATTCGCGAGTTATTGCAACGCCAATAGAATCAACATGCACGTGCAAAATTTTCCAATCGCAGCCAACTAAAAGCGGTTTTGCAATTTTTTCTATTTCTGCAGCCACAGTTTTTTTGCTTATATTAGTAGCGTTATTTTCCTCTACGGAAGCTTGCGATTTTTCCTCGTAAAACACCGCTGCGCAAGATCCAGCTCCCGAAATCGCAGCCGCAAACCCCTTGTCTCGCAAAGCTTTTACCAAATCCCAAGTTGGTTGCATAAGGCTTGCTCGGTACGGCTGGTGAATAGCGTCTTGAGTAGCTGTAAAAAGCAAATCGTTTCTAGAAAGAGTGGATTTTACGCAAGAATCGGCAGAATCACCAAACGCAATCGGCAATAAGCAAGCGCGCGAAACGTTAAACACGGCATCTGCATACGGCACTTTTTCTGGCAGCGCTTGGCGAGCCATTTGCGTTGAAAGAGTAAAGTTTGGCACAAAAATCGTTGCACGAATTTGCTTAGAAACGCCGTATCGAACTGTGTGGAACTCACTGCCATTCTTCCAACTGGTTGTTAATCCGCCAAAAACCGCTGGAGCAACGTTGTCTGGGTGACCTTCAATAGCCGCCGCAAGCTCAAAAATCGCCTGCCTGTTAAGATCCCCACTATGCGCAAAAGCCCAAGCCGCCGCCACACCTGCAACGATTGCACTGGCGGAAGACCCCATTCCGCGCGCCTGCGGAATGCGATTATGCGCTTCTAGAGTAAATCGCAAACGCGGCAAGCCAAACGCTTCGCACGCTTTGCGAAACGCGCTAACAACAAGATGCGTCTCGTCTTTTGGCAACGTATTTTCGCCTTCGCCATGAATAATCACGCGAACATCTTGCGAATCATCAAGCGAATCATCAAGCGTAAAAACTAGCGAATCCGCATAATCAAGCGCAATTCCTGCAACGTCAAATCCAGACCCAAGATTTGCGCTGGTTGCTGGCACGCAAACTGACACACTGTTGCATACTGGTTTCATTTTGCACCTTTTCCACTCGAGCAGCCTACTCAATTACTCAACTACTCAATTACTCAATAATTCGCAATGCAAGAGGCTTTGCACACACAGCATCCACCTTTTGCAAATCCGCAATAATCGCGCGCAAATCCGCCTCGCTGCAATCTTTTACAAGCACACGCAAATCGCCAGGGCCGCCGATTCCGCAAGCTGGGCAATCACCTTCGCCATCGTATTGAGTTTGGCAAAGCATAGGCAATCGTTCCGCGTTTACTCCATGCGCCTCAAACACATCCATCACTTCGTCGCAAAGCGCAAGCGAGGTATCTTCCATGCTGCATCGTACAACAAAATCCGCACGAATCGATTGCGTGGAAGCCAAAGATTTGGCGTTATACATTGCCACGCTAGCATCATTGCAGCCGCGCGCTATGTTTCTAGCGGCTCCAACAATATCTCCAACCACCGCGCTTGCTGTTGGTGCACCGCCCGCGCCGCGGCCGTAGAACATAAGATCGTCCGCCGCTTGCGCCTTAACAAAAACGGCGTTAAAACTGCCATGAACGGAAGCCAGCGGATGCTCTTTGCTAACCAACGCTGGGTAAACGCTTGCGCTCACCGCGCCACGCGTGTCGCTTGCAACCGCCGCAAGCAGCTTAATCACGCGATTTTCAGTACCAGCCGCAGCAATGTCTGTTGCCGTAATCGCGCTAATTCCTTCAACGCTAACGTCATCAATGCTTACTGGCATCTGGAACGCAAGAGTTGCCAAAATCGCAGCCTTATTTGCTGCATCAAATCCTTCAACGTCTCCCGTAGGGTCCGCCTCCGCGTACCCCTTTTCTTGAGCTGCGCGCAAAGCCGAGTCAAAATCAAGCCCGCGAACCGTCATCTCGTCAAGAATGTAGTTTGTAGTTCCGTTTACAATTCCAAAAATTTGCGTGATTTTGTCGCCTACAAGCGACTCTCTAAGTGGACGCAAAATTGGGATTGCGCCTGCCACAGACGCCTCAAAGCTTAAATCCACTCCGCTTTTTTGTGCGCACTCGTAGAGTTCTGGTCCAAACTTTGCAAGCAACGCCTTGTTTGCGGTTACAACCGATTTTCCGCATTCTAGCGCAGTTTTTACAAATGTGTGCGCTGGCTCTAAGCCGCCAATTAGCTCAACGATTATGTCTATATCTTCGCGTTCGCAAATCGCCCCCGCGTCTGCGCTTAAAAGATCTTTGGCAATCCAAGGCGCGTCCACATCTTCGGGATGCAAGCACGCAACTGCCGCAAGCTCTAGCGGAGCGCCGATTCGCGCCGATAAGTCCGCGTTTTCTTCCACTATTAAACGCGCTGTTTGCGATCCTACTGTTCCGGCGCCTAAAAGACCCACACGGATTGGATCTGCGGCAAAGCAATCGTCATCTGCGCATTGAGCACTTTCTAAATTGTTTTGGTCTAACATAAACGCCTCCTAACTTAAATCAATATTCAATTAAATAAATTCAACCTACACAAACAGATTCAATTTGCACAAACAGATTCAGCCTACACAAACAGCATAAGCAAATTCAGCAAAACGGACGCAATCAAGAATCCCATAACTCCAACAGTTCCGTAAAGCGCTTTTGTTCCAGCGCTCCCGCGAATCTCCAGCGGCGAATCGTAGAACTCAAGGTACCTCTTGCGTCGCGCAAGTAGCACAATTCCAAACACAAACATAACAATCATAAACATTGCATAAAGGCCTATAAACATAAAGCCAGGAGCCAAATCCGCAATCTCTTGCGTGTTCAAGTTTTCAACCTTAATAAGATCTCCGTTTGAATCCATCATGTTGTTTGAAATCCACATTGCTATAACGCTTCCCTGGAAGTTTACAATCATGTGCAAAAATACGCTGTACCTAAGCTGCGATGTACGAACGTACATGTATCCAAACACAAGACCAAGTCCAAAAGCGTAGAAGAATTGGAACATGTTCATGTGGAAAAGCGCAAACGCCAACGCAGAGAACACAATCGCGCGCTTTTCGCCATACACGCGCAACCTGTCTATAATCTGCTTTCTAAATAGCCATTCTTCCACAACTGGCGCTAAAAATACCACAAAAAGCAGCGTTTCCCACACGTTTCCGCCTGCTACAATGTCTGCAATCCTGTTCTCGGCTTTTCCGCCAGAAATAAGCGCAGAAGCAACAAGTCCAATGTAGTTTCCTGCATACATTATTGGCACACTAACGGCAAAGAATCCGCCAAATTGACGCAAAGACATAGTAAACTTGCGAGTTTCTATTGCTGGAGTGCGTCTTAGAACAAGCATTGCAAGCGGCAACGCTATTAAGTATTGCGCAACATCCGAAGAAACAAAGGAGCTTAGCGAAGGACTTAAAACACCTTTTGGAACAAACAAGCCAATCAACTCGCCAATTAAAAGCGTTGCAAGAATCCACGTAAATAGGAACACGCACAGCGACACTCCTACAGCTCCTTGACGTCTGCGCGCAATCGTGTACGCGTCTGGCTGCTGTTTGTTTGCAAGATTACGCTGTTTACGCATTTTTACCTCCGTCTAATCTAAAATAACGCCTTCAATAAGTTTTGTGATTAAATCGCTATAGCTTATTCCAGTTGCTTCCCAAGCCTTTGGATACATGGAAATTGGCGTAAATCCAGGCATTGTGTTGATTTCGTTAAGGATTACGCGGCCATCTTTAGTAACGAAAGAATCCACGCGACTTAGCCCTCTGCCATCTGCTGCTTTAAATGCTGCGAGCGCCGTTTTGCGCACGCGTTGCAAAGTTTCTTCTGGCAAATCTGCTGGCACTTCAACGTGAGAAGCTGCGGAATCCATGTATTTGCTGTCAAAATCGTAGAACTGGTCTTCGCCAGCTTGGCGCTTGTCGAGCACAACTTCTCCAGGCCAGCTGGCTTTTGGTTCTTCACCGTCGCGCGCTGCAAGAACCGCGCACTCAATCTCGCGCGCATCAATTCCCTGCTCTACCAACACTCGCCAATCGTGCTTTGAAGCCTCAAAAACGGCTTGCGCCAAGGCCTTAGCATCGCGCGATTCAACTTTTGTAACTCCAAAACTAGACCCTGCTCGGCTTGGCTTTACAAAAAGCGGATACTCTAGTTTTGCAGCCTCAACTTGCTCAAGAATTTCGTTTGCGTACGAGCCGAAGCGATTTTCCGCGTCACTTTCAAACTTGCGCGCGTCCAGTGCAATTCCAGGAGCAACAGCAATTCCAGCCGCCTTAAAAAGCTGCTTTGCATAATACTTATCCATGCATGCGGCAGATGCCAAAACTCCGCAACCAACATACGGGACTTGCATCATTTCTAACAAGCCTTGCAAAGTGCCGTCTTCGCCGTTTGGCCCGTGAAGAACTGGAAAGACTGCGTCAATATGGCCTAGGCTTGTAAGCGTGCCATCCGCCTCTCGCACCAAAAATCCGTCTGCGCCCTTTGCTGGATCTAGCACAACATCGCGCGTTTGCGCGGTTTTTGTGATTACTGGCAGCTCGCCTTGCTCCATGCGGAAATTACGCGGATCTTCGCCGCCAACAATCCACTCGCCTTGCTTTGTGATTGCAATGCGTACAATCTCAAATCGACTTTCGTCTACAGCACTTAGCACGCCAGCGGCAGATATGCAAGAAATCGAATGCTCATCTGCTTTACCACCATACAAAAACACTACGCGCTTTTTTGTCATTTTTTTCCTCTATATATTTTGAATTATTTTATCTATCTTAGATTATTTTAGTTATTTTAGTTATTTTAGTTATTTTGGATTATTATTTTTGCTTACGATTAACGCGACCACGACTAACGCACTTACGATTTGCATGCTTACGATTTACGCGCGGCTTTCGCAATTGCTACTTTCGCGCTTCACTACTCCTCGCAAACATCGTTATCAAAAAGCATTGAAAGCATCTCTTGGCACGAGATTCCTTCTTCTAGAACGCAGGCCATTGCACTTGCAAGCGGAGTTGCAACTCCCAAACGCTTGCCCATTGCTACAACCGCGCTAGTAGTTGGCACGCCTTCCGCAACACCATTGCTCACAGCTGTTGCTTCTTCAACGCTCATGCCTTTACCAAGATTTGATCCAAAAGTGTAATTTCGGCTTAGAGGAGACCCACAAGTTGCCACTAAATCTCCAAAGCCTGCAAGCCCTGCAAAAGTGCGAGAATCTGCGCCTTCCGCAACGCCCAACGCTGTCAATTCTGCGAGTCCACGAGTTTCAATCATAGCCGCTGTATTTTCGCCGTAACCCGCGCCTCGAGCCATGCCAACTGCGAGCGCAACCACGTTTTTAAGCGATCCACACATTTCTACGCCGATTACGTCGGTGGAAACAAAGGCCTTAAAGTAACTGTTTGAGCAAGCCTTCGCCACCACTTCGGCGTTTGCGCGATTCTCGCATGCCACAACCGCTGCGGCTGGCTGCCTTAGTGCCACTTCTTTGCTTAAGTTTGGCCCCGATAGCGCTGCAAAACGGTTACGCGGTAAGTTCAAAGCCTCGCACACAACTTCGTCCATGCGCTTTCCGGTTGTGCGCTCAATGCCCTTCATAAGCGAAACAACAATCGCATTTTGCGCAATCTTGCCCACAAATTCTTCGAGTGCAACGCGCGCAAACTGTGCTGCAATTGCCACAACTACAATGTCTGCGTTTGCTACAGCTTCTGCTCTATCCCCAGTTGCTGTCATATTTTCTGGCAAACGCTCTACGATTGGCAGCCTCACTTCGTTGCGGTGATTATCTCGAATGCCTTCAACAATTTGCGGCTCTATAGCCCACATCGTCACTTGATTTCCCGCGTCTGCAAGCACCTGCCCAAACGCGGTTCCCCAAGCTCCAGCACCCAACACCGTAACGTTCATGTTTACGCCTAGCCTTTCGATTGTGAGTTTAAACTACTTTGGTAACAAGCCATTCTGTAGCGATTTTCAACTCATAGTCAACTTACAGTCAACTTATAATCAACTTATAATCACACTATTACACAATTCTACACAGTGCGCTTTACGGGCATTTTGTGAAGACTTTATTAATGATTTGCTAATGATTTTGCAAACGCTTTAATAACGATTTACAACTTAGCAAAACGCGCATTTAGTGCGATTATTCTTCCACTCGCTTCATAAGCTTGTAATCGAAGTATCCAGCTGGCGATTTTTCGCCGCGAATCTCTTCCATAATTTCCGTCATACGCACGCGCACGCGACGAGCCAGCTCGGCAGCAGATTCCATAGGCGGCAAATCACCCCACTGCTCCATATCTTTTAGAAGATCCGAATAGTCAAGTTGCGCATCGTAGCACATTACAACGTTCTTCTTTGGCCACGGCCACCAATGATTTATGCTTGCAGCACCCCATGTAACAGCGCAAAATAGCGGAATTTGATGCCCCAGCCTGCGCGATGCTTCGAGCGCAATAATGCCGATTCCTGGCTTCATGCTCATAGGCCATTTTTGCGGGTCGCGCGTAACCGTTCCTTCTGGCCATACGCTAAGCGGCCTGCCGTTTGTTAGGATTTTAATCGATTCTTCTTCGATTTCGCGCGCTTTTCCGCTTCTGCGAGGCACTGGCTGCATGCCAACAAGCTGGAACCATTTTCCTAAGATTGGCCAAGTTGCAAGCTCTGCTTTTGCCATATATCGCGGACGGCGACCTTGGTGGAATAGAGACGTCATTGGCACAAAAACGTCGAACATTGTAACGTGCGTGCAAGCGGTTATAAACACGCCTTCTTCTGGCACGTTTTCCAATCCCCATGCGCGCACTTTGCAACGAGATCTAAGCACGCGAGACGTTCCTTCAAGCAGACGTTCGGTTGCCTTTGGATTTTGCGCGTTGATTTCTGCCGTGTTTGGCGTACGCGCGCCCGTTGGATAGTAATAAGTAGGATCAACTAATTTGTGTGCTCGCGCTAAGCGTTCTACTTGCTCATCGCTGAGCGGCTTAACTGCGCTTCTAGGCGAAGGTTTTCCTTTAGATACCATACGTCTATTGTGCCGCAAACTATAAACCGCAAAATCTTCCATAATCACACTACATGATTACACTAAGCGATGTAGAGATTCGAGATTTTTCGCAGCGGATGAAGCGAACCTCAGCATGAAATGGTGATTCGCTGAAGCAGCAAGAAAAATCGAGAATCTCGGTGATGAAAACAACGCAAAAGTTCTAGATATCCAGAAGGTTTGATGTATTTCTCTACGAGCAATAAATAGCGCCATACTGAGGCCTTGGAATATTAACGTTCATAAGACCCCCGTAAAGGAGTTTTGCTCGCGCGGATTAGCCGCGCTCACGTCTTCGCAGCGCAGAAGCAGTGCTTCTGCTTTGAGCTGCTCAGCGCTCCAAATTGCCTTCTCGCGCTACGCTTTAAGCTCGAAGGCAGATTGGCGCGCCTGCGAGGAGAGAAATACTCAAACCTCGCGCAATACCAAGCAAGGAAAACCGTTCGCGCGTCACAGCGCGCTCACGTCTTCGCTTGCGTTGAAA
>NZ_KQ956810.1:97574-128393 GCF_001546455.1 Gardnerella vaginalis
CAGCGAATCGAAGTGCATTCGCGCGCTACGCTATAAGCGCTAATGCAAGTCGATTCGCAGTTTAGGCACAATTCTCGCTACCAACCCGTGTTTAGGCGAGCACACCCACGCTAGAACAAACATAAAAGTGGCAACCAAAACGATTGTGCCGCCGGTGGCAGTGTCTAAACTCCAAGACAAGTACATTCCAAGAATCGAAGAAGAGCACCCAATAGCAGGCGCCAAAATCATCATCTTTCCAAGTCGGTCAGTAAGCAATCGCGCAGTCGCCGCAGGCGTAATCAAAAGCGCTAAAACAAGCACGTTTCCAATTATTTGCACAGATACTACTACAGCAATCGCAACTAAAACGTATAGCATTCCATCCAACCACGCTACTGGCAACCCCATTGCGCGGCTTGTTTCGCGGTCCATCGAAACACATACTAGCTCTTTGTGGAACATCATTAAAAGCGTTACGATTATTAGCCCTGTTATTGCTACTACAGCAATGTCGGAGTCTGGTATTCCTGTAATGGAGCCGAATAGGAACGATTCCAGGGATCCTGCATAGCCAGAAGCTTTTGAGATTACTACGATTCCGAGCGCAAAGGCAGACACAAAAAATACGCCGATAAACGAGTCTTCGCGAAGCCTGCGATTTTGGCTAAAGATTGATACGATTAGCGCGGTTGCAACTCCTGCCAGCGCGCCGCCAAACAGCAAGTTTCCTTGTAACACAAACGCGATTGCGAGTCCTGGAAAAACGGAGTGCGCCACTGCGTCTCCAATAAACGCCATTCCGCGCAGCACTACGTAGCATCCTACAACTCCGCATATTACGCTAGAAAGGCACGCCACTATAAGCGCTTTGAGCAAGAACCAAAGGTCTGGGTTTGTAAGGTCTTGTATAAAGTCGATTGGAGATAGCATTACTCTGCCCCACTTTCATGCGCCATAACGCGCTCTACAGCTTTGATTAGTGGATTTTGCGCATCCACATGGAATGTTTGCACCCATTGATTTGCGTTTAACGATTCTGGAACGCCGTCGCCCACTATGCTTCCGTCAAAAAGCATGATTCTAGAACACGAGTTTATAGACCCGATTATGTCGTGCGAGCTCATCAAAATTGCCTCTCCCGACTTTGCTAAATCCAAAAAGAGACTCGTAAGCAGCTCTTGAGTAGGCATGTCTAAGCCTGTAAATGGCTCATCTAAAAGAAGCAAACGCGGCTGCCCTGCAAGAGCACGCGCAACAAGTACGCGCTGCCTTTGCCCGCCCGAAAGCTCGCCGATTGTACGATCCCTAAAATCCGCCATTCCTGTGCGCTCAAGAGAAGCGAGCGCTATCTCGTAGTCCTCTTTTTTTGCGCGACGCACGTAGCCAATGTGGCGAATGCGGCCCATCATCACTACGTCTAGTACAGAAAGCGGAAAATCCCACGCAATATCATGGCGTTGCGGCACATAGCCAACGTTACTCACTCGCGAATTAATCAAAGATTCATCGCTTTTACTAGCGTGCACTTCAAGCTTTCCAGAATGCGGTATTAGCCCCATAATCGCGCGAAAAAGCGTTGTTTTACCAGCTCCATTTGCGCCAAGAAGCCCCACAAATTCGCCGCTTTTAATCGTAAACGAAACGTCTTTTACAATCGTGCGACTGCCGTAACTTACGCTTAAGTTTTGCGCGTTTATAACAGTATTTGCATCCATATTTACATCCATATTCTCTCGTCAGTCCTCATCGCTTAAATCCAACTTCAGTCCTCGTCAATCTCACTTCAAACACTTTGCCAAAGAATCCGCATTCGCTCGCATCATATCCGCATAAGTTCTAACTTTTGCATCGAAAGCGTCTCCATAGATAGGGCACACTTTTACGCGCGCTTGCGCTGCCAACTCTTTAAGCACAGACGAACGCGAGATCAAATTTGGCTCCAAAAACACAGCTGGAATCTCTAAATCGCGCAAAATCTGCTGCAATCTACGCCTATCTTGCACGCTCGGCTCGCTCGAAGGATTAATCGTTACAAATCCTGCAATATTCACGCCGTAAGCTTTACCCAAGTATGCAAAAGCGTCGTGCGTTGTAACCAAATTGCGCTTTTCTTTTGGTATTGACGCCACTTTTTTGCGCATATACGCGTCTACATCTAATAGCTTGTTAATGTATCGGTCCGCATTTTTGCGATATGTACGAGCATTTTTAGCATCCACTTCGCAAAGGCGATCTGCGATTGTGCGCACGTATGCTATGCCATTTTTTACGGATTGCCACAAATGCGGGTCAATATCTCCGTGAACGTGCTTTCCTAAAACTGCTTGCGGCAGCTGATAAATCTTCTGCCTTGCAGCTCCCAAAAACCTGTATCCATGTTCGGCTGGTATCTCTTTTAGCGCGTTAGTTGGCACTTCTACAACCACATCGCGCGGCTTGTAATACACGCGTTTTGGCGCAGCGGAGCGCTTCTCTTGCAAAGTGTCCACTCGGTACACAAATCCGCGTTTTGCTAAGTCGTAAGCTAAATCTGCATGACCCTTGTTTAAAACTACGCTAGCTCCCCGCTTTTTGGCTATTTTTTGCGCGTTAACGCCTACAGCAAATCGCATCTTGGCGTTTCCAAGACTAGAAACTACCTCGTTTTGCGCGTTTAGCATGTCTGCGTGCAAGTCAAGCGTGTATTCTCCTGGCTTACTAAACGCCCAGCTTAAATGCGTATGCGCGTCTGCTGGCAAGTCTACGTGGTCTTCTGCGCTTATGCCGTTTGCGCTGTTAAAGTATGTTTCTACGCTTCCAAAAGTGCCAGTCAAATAAGCAAAAAGCGCGCCCGGCCCTTTTACTTTTGTAGCTGTTAAGCGTATTCTGTCGGACCTTTTCATGTTGTATGCGTTCGGCTTTATTACGGTTGCGCGGCCTTCTTTTGTTACAGTTGAAGGCGCATTTGATTGCAAAGATTGACCTGACTTTTCTAGTTGGCTATCTTGTTTTGAATTTGTTTTTTCTTTATTGAGATTGTTTAGCGAAGATAGCTCACCAGCCGCCGCCGAGGGCGATTCTTCCGCACGCTTTTGCATATTTGCACTTGTAGCGCCTTGCGCGCTATGCGCTTCCTCGCTCGGCTGCGCAGCCATACGCTCTGTAGCAAGCCCTAGCCAAATCGTGTCTAAAGACACGTCTTCTACCATCGGAATAATATCTGCCGCGTGCTTCACGCTTTCTTCCGCAAGTTGCACATTTGGCACGCCTTTTCGCAAATTTGCATCCAAAGCGGCAATAACGCCGTGCTCTTCCAGCATCATGTAGTTACTAAAAGCCACATCCGCGTATACAACATCTCTAATTGAGCGCAAACGCGGCTCGTACGAATGCGGATCCGCGTTGTCTGGCACAATCGCGCTAACGTTTGCTGCATCTCCTGCAACATTTGCCACCATGTCTCGCAAAACGCCCGTTGTTGTTACAACGTTAATTTTCCCAGACCTTGCGCTATTTGCGCTATTTGCGCTGTGTATGCTATTCGATGCACCACACGCGCCAATCGGCAGCGCTGTTAAAATAGCTAGAGCCGCCGCAGCAACACGCATCGTACTTTTTTTACCTAGCAAATCAACGATTTTCATCAATTTTACCAACGTTTTCTACGCACTATTTCAAACCCATAAGCGCGCTAAACAAACCTCCTGCAGGTATTAGTCCGCGCTTGCGTAGAACAAACAATCCAGCTGCGCAAGTTCCAGAAATTGATGCAATTCCAAGGCTTAAAGCGGTGTATGCAACTACTGGCTTGCGTTGGAACAAGCCTATAATTCCACTAGGTTCTTCGCTTTTAACGCCACTTTTAAGGCTTTGGCTTAATCCTTTAATTCGCTTTGTGCTGTACTTTGATTGCAAGCCCTTTGACTTACCCAAAGTTCCACCAGAAATGCTTACAGACCTGCCAGTTTTGCCCGATTTAGCAGACTTTGCAAGCCCAGATCTGCCGCCAAAGAACGACGATCCTCCGCCAGAATAAGATCCAGCTAACGCAGTTGAGCCGCCATTCTGGCCGCCATCCTGGCCATCATTCTGCACGTTTTTTCCGTCGCCATCTTCCTGGCTGCCATCCTGGCCATTATTCTGGCCGCCATTCTGGCCATCAACATCTTCACCATCGCCACCATCTCCATCTTCACCGCTTCCAGCACTACAACTCATAGGCTTTTCCAATGGATCCACACCAATCGCAAAATGGAAGTCCTTCGCAAGAGTTTTGCCATTAGCGCTTACAGCAAGACGAATCGTGTAGTACCCAGACTTTGAAAAGTCCCAGTTTAAATGCATATGCGTGTTTGCTGGGATTGTATACGTACTGTTTCCGCCGCTAGACATAAGCGTTTTAGCTTTTACACCAAGTCCGCCTTGAAGCCAAATTCGCACGCTACCTGGCCCTTTTACAGATTTAAGGCTGATTTTGCTTGGCTTGTGTGGGCTTAAATTCTGGTTACTCCAGCCAACCCATGGTACGCTACCTTTTTGCGTTTGTGGTAGCCTCCACACATTACCGTCTTTAGCAGATTTTCCAGCATAAAACACAACTTTGCTCGGGTCGCGTTTTACGTGGCTTCCAGTCACATCTTCTTGAACAGCAAATCCTATTCCGTTGCCAGTTGAGTAGGTTGCTAAATCAACGTGGCCATGCTTAATAACCAGCTTATCGCCTTGCAAATCCTTAAATTTTAAGCATTTTTTGACAGTTTTTTGCTTTTTATTTTTGCCTTTAGATCCAGACTTGGCATTTTCAGCGCCGCCTTCAGTGCCATTTTCGCCACTCTCGCCACTCTCGCCACTATCGTCACTCTCATCGGAACCATGATTTGCTAATCCATCTTTTGGCTTGGCACCAGGCCATGGCGTTACGTAAACTCTGTTGTTGTTTCCGTTTATAACAATCGAAGTGGAAGAATCTTCATCATCTTCATCTTCACTCTCTTCACTATCTTCACTCTCCTCAGCATCGGAATCCTCGCCTTCCGTCTGCTGCTTTTTTAATTCAACAAATCCTCTGTAATCATCTAACTCATCTTTATTAGCTGTAGCAATTTGCGAAGAATCTTTAGAACTGCCATTTGAATCAGCATTGGAATTACTCATATCTACTTCAAATGTGTACTTCTGCTCAGCTTTATAAATAGTGCCTTCTTTTGTTCTTGCAGCAGCTTCCATGCTAAGAACATACTTGCCTGCCTTGGTAAACACCCAATTAACATGCATATGAGCTTTTGCGCCAACATACATTTTGTGTGGGAACTGTGTATTCGGCGTTCCTATAGCAGGCGTTATTTCACTATGAGCGTCTTCTTGGTACGCATACACAGCACCACCTTTTGGCATTGATGCTTCTTTAATAGCAAACCGTACAGCAGTTATTCCAGATTTTTCACCCAAAGTTTCCGTTGCAAAACCAGGCCACAATTTGTTTGGTTCTTGATTTTGCGACAATCCCCAAACTGGCACATTTGCACCATTTTCTGGCAAGAATTTTAAGCCTTCACTAGATTGCTTAGTGTTTTCGCCAAGTACAAATATCAATCGACTTGAATTGTACCTAACACCATTATCGGCATTACCAGGAAAATTATCTCCGCGCGTATCTAAAACAAGCTTTCCGCTTTTGCTAATATACGTTGCAAAAGCGTCTGTATGACCTTCGTATACTCTGCATTTTTGTGTTATAGCAGAATCATCAACATTTTCAGCATCATTGTCTAAAACAGCATCTTTACAAGCTTCTTCATTTTTAGATTGACTAGAATCTCCATTATTCTTATCGCTGGCATTCTGATTAGAAACTGTAGAAGAATCCTCTTTCTCGCCTGAATCTTGCTCAGCCGTCTCAGCAGTCTCCTCTTGCGGGGCTTCACTCGCATACGCACTACCGCAATTGCAGCAGCACATCGACGCCAAGAATCCAAAAGATATTATTGCGCTTAAAATCGCGCTTATTAGTCTAAAGCAAATTAATGTTTTATTACGCATTGTTTTATTACGCATTGTTTTGTCCTAAATTATTAAAAATCGAAGTATTTTGTTGTGAGTTGGAATTATGCTGATCAATCGCCCTTTGGCGTGCACGCTTGCTCTTTACTACAGCGAATGCAATAAACGCAATAATTATGATTGTTAAAATCGCAAATACAATCATCACAATCTGCGCGATTGCTACAGTGTCGTCGGAGCTGGACTTATGCTTTTTTCTAGAGCTATTTGCGGATTTATTGCCATTATTGTTTTCGCCATTAGCTGCGCTTTCATCGCCATTTTCTTCCGCTTCTTCGCCGCCATTAGCCTCATCTTGCGCATCACCAGACTCGCCTTGGCTCGCACTACTAGTGCTTGGCAAAGCAGCTTGCGCGTCCGTTTTTTCTCCCACAGCAAAGTTAAGAACACGCGTATCACTTACAGAGCGGCCGTTCTTAAGCTTTCCCGAAAAAGTGAGCTTTACATGGTAAATTCCAGGCTTAGAGAACACCCAATTCACGTGAGTGTGCGCATTCGCTTCAATCCAGCTGTTTTGCGGATATCCTTTAGTGCTATCCCACAATTGCTGTGGAGCATTATTGCCATTTTCCAAGTAAACATGCAATTTTCCAGGGCCACTTACGCCATCAAGCGAAAGATTTGCGCCGCGGTCTAGCTCATTTAGCACTCCGCCTTCTTGCGTATTCCACCCAAGCCATGGAACGTCAGGATTCTGCGTTTGCGGAATTACGTAAAGCTTCGTGCCTGGCTTTTCGCCAATAAAGCTATACGTAGAATCATCTGGCATAGAAACAATCGAGCTGTTACCAAGCTTAAATACCACGTTTTCTGGGTCTCTCCAAACTGGCTCATCGCCAGTATCATCGCGGATTTTCATCTTCCAGTTGCCACCAGAAAGCGTTGGGCCAAAATCAGCGTGACCTGCTTGAATCATCACTGGCTGGTTGCTTGTTGCCGCATTCGCTGACCCAACAAGTGGAGATGGCGCCAAAACTGTTGCAAGCAACGTAATCGCCGAGCATATTGCAGCAATAAGTGCGGTTGCTATTTGATTCCTATTTTTACTCATTTTTAATCCTTAAGTCCTAAATTTGATTTTGATATATTAGTGTTTTCTAAAGTTTTGCAATCGTCTTTCTACAACAGCTTTCTACAACAGCTTTATGCGCGACTTCATCAAGAACGCTCCAGCTCCCGTTATTGTGCACAAGCTCACACTTGCGGTTCCAACGGCTGCTGCCACCCACTTTGTTTTATGGCTGTTTTCTTCGCTATTTTCTTGTTCATCGTCTAGATTGCTGTTGTTATAATCATTAGAATCATTAGAATCTTCGTGATTATTTTTGGCCTTCTTGCTACCGCTCTTAAGTGGCTCAGACTTTTTTACCGCTTTAGATTTCTTTGACTTTCCAAAGCTGCCAAGCCTTGCGAATCCACCGCCTAATTTGCCTGATTTTCCAGCGTTAACAAGCCTTCCGCCAGAAAGAGACCCAGCAGAAAGTGGCATTGACGCCTTCCCATTGTTTTCGTCATTATTGCCGCCGTTATTATTAGACTCTTTATTTATCTTCTTGCGGGTCTTCTTGCTATTATCTTCGTTTTTAGAATCTTGACTATTGTCATCTTCTGCATCGGTTTTGCCGCCATTATTATCGCCATTATTTTTGTCATTCTCATCCGTTACAGATTCATGACCCTTATTCTTTTTACGATTCTTTGTATTCTTGCGATTCTTAGCATGCTTACGATTTTGCTTACGATTCTTCTTGCGATTCTTATGTGCCCCAGAGTCGCCAGAGTCACCAGAATCGCCAGAATCGCTGGCGTTTCCACCATTCTTAGCCTTCTTTATGTTCACACTCCAATCGCAAAAATCGTCGTATCCAGCATTCCTATATAAAGTTCCGTCGTCCAAAACCAGCGAAGCGCGTATAACAGCATCTTGCATGCTTTCGTCAACCACTAAATCAAGGCTGCGTCCTTCTGCCATTGGTATGTTTGTAAAGTCTTTTTCGCCGTCTTTTTTAATCATCCACCTGTATTTTTTGACTATGGATGTAACAGACTTTTCTGGTTCTCCTGCCTCACCATTTACAACAGGCACTCGAGGCGAATACAGCTTTGCATTAAGATGTACGGTTTCGCCAATCTTAACCTTGTTTTTGCCACTAATCGCAACAACTGGCCTACCATCTGCTCCGTGATCTTCTACAACAATTTTTGCAGTTGCGCGGTCTTTTCCAAAGTCAAAAAAGCCTTCAAAAGCCGTAACACTAACAGAAACTTGCATATTATTCATTGCAGGCTCTGGCGGAAGTATAAGCCTTTTTTCAATAAAGCAAGTTCCTTCCGTACCCTCTTGCTCATCTGCACGAGTTATGCACCATTTATATGTAGGCCTTTTTATTTCCCCACTTGCGATTTTTTCCTTTAACCCATCCATGTACGTGTAAAGGTTTACGTCTCCGCCTTCTTCGTAAGAATGATAGTGAGGATGAGAGCCCGTTTTTCTAACTCCTAGAATGCATAGCTGACCATCTTGGCACTCAGGATTATCACTAGGATCTTCGTCTTTAGTGTTTGCGTCCAAAACTGGAATTTCCGCTTTTCCGCGTTCTTTAACAACAGAATCGCTAGAAACCATATGACTGCTGTTTGCATCAACTTCAAAAGTATATTTAGCAGTGTCTGTTTTAAGCGTTTTTTGAGTTACTCGGTTTTTAATAACCGCATAAACCTCTAAAGTGTAAGTTCCAGGCTTTGTAAATACCCAATTCGTATGCTGATGCGTAACCTGCGGCTGATGGATTACACCTGGAAGCTCAAAACGGCTACCTTCTTCGCCTTCAACATCGTCTTTATCTTTGTATTCAAAAGACTTAGCTATAGACTCCCCCTGCTTATTTTTATCTGTTTCCCAAACTAAGACTTTTCCACCTTTAGGGGCGATTACCTTTTGCACAACAATGTCTGCAGTTGCGCCATCTGGATTTTCCGCGCCAACAGCGTATCTTGCTATAGACGTATCCCACCCTGGGAATAGCTCTTTATCTTGCTTATTACCAGATTCGTCTAAAAGCCAATAACCTTTTGACGCATCGAATGGTAACTTGTTTTTGTAGTTATCAAAAGGCTTAGTGCTATACGAAGAGTTCCCAACCCTCATTGTTACGTTTTCTGGCTTGTATAGCATTGAGTTTGCTTCAAAACCCATTATTAGCTTGTCATTATGCATAAACGGATAAAAAATATCCATATGACCATTTTTTAATTCGTCATTTTTATCTTCATAATATTTATAAGACGTTTTATGACTATCCGCGTATGCAGGCGCTATTGTGCCGAAGCCCGATACCAGCACTGCAAACGTAATTGCGGCTACACATGCAAAGCAAAACGTGCGCTTAACAATACCCCTAATGACCTGAGTCATAATTATTATTTCACTCTCTACACTTCATCTTCTCTATTTCGCCTATTCGCGCTCTTCTTTTACGAATGACTATTGAAGATATCCATACAACGTGTATCAATAATAATAATGATTCTCATTAATAGCAAGTCGACACTCCGACTAAGCTAACTCGCAAGCGTTTTTGCCCGTGTTTGTTTACCAAAACCTCAAAAAAGGGAACAAACACGGGCACAATAACCTATCTCAAAATAATAAAAAAGCGGGGAACAAAAAAGCGGGGAGTTGAAACTCCCCGCTAGAAGAATAATGCGGCAGCGTGCTAGTCTCCCACACCCTATCGAGTGCAGTACCCTCACCGTGTCAGGCCTTAGCTTCCGGGTTCGGAATGGGACCGGGCGTCTCACCTGAGCCATGACCACCGCAAAACTAGATTATACACTCGCAAACCAGCGAGTGGCAAATTGGCGGTTTGGGAACCGGACATGAACGCGAGCAACAAGAAGAACAATCATCAAAATCAACAACATGACCATAATATGACCGTTTAACACTCCATACTATCTAAGAGAATTAAACGATAAGCAATAACAAGTAGTATCACAATCGCCCATTAGTACTGGTCAGCTCCACCCCTTACAGGGCTTCCACATCCAGCCTATCAACCACGTGTTCTACATGGGGGCTCACACACAAAGTGCAAGGAATGCTAATCTTGGAGCAGGCTTCCCGCTTAGATGCTTTCAGCGGTTATCCCTTCCAAACGTAGCTAACCGGCGGCGCCACTGGCGTGACGACCGGCATACCAGAGGTTCGTCCACCCAGGTCCTCTCGTACTATGGGCAGGTCTCCTCAACATTCCAACGAGCGCAGAGGATAGAGACCAAACTGTCTCACGACGTTCTGAACCCAGCTCGCGTGCCGCTTTAATCGGCGAACAGCCGAACCCTTGGGACCTGCTCCAGCCCCAGGATGCGACGAGCCGACATCGAGGTGCCAAACCATCCCGTCGATATGGACTCTTGGGAATGATCAGCCTGTTATCCCCGGGGTACCTTTTATCCGTTGAGCGATGCCACGTCCGTACGCCGGCACCGGATCACTATCTCCGACTTTCGTCCCTGCTCGACCCGTCAGTCTCACAGTCAAGCCCGCTTGTGCGATTACACTCAACACCCGATTGCCAACCGGGCTGAGCGGACCATTGAGCGCCTCCGTTACTCTTTAGGAGGCAACCGCCCCAGTTAAACTACCCGCCAGGCACTGTCCCTAACACGGATAACGTGTCGAGGTTAGACGCCAGATATGGAAAGAGCGGTATTTCACTTGTTGACTCCACGCAAGCTAGCGCCCACGCTTCACAGCCTCCCGCCTATGCTACACGATCCACACCTAACGACAATACCAAGGTATAGTAAAGGTCCCGGGGTCTTTTCGTCCTTCTGCGCTTAACGAGCATCTTTACTCGTACTGCAATTTCGCCGGGCTCCTGGCCGAGACAGTGGGGAAGTCGTTACGCCATTCGTGCAGGTCGGAACTTACCCGACAAGGAATTTCGCTACCTTAGGATGGTTATAGTTACCACCGCCGTTTACCGGGGCTTAAATTCACCGCTTCACCGAAGCTAACGGATCCTCTTAACCTTCCGGCACCGGGCAGGCGTCAGAGCGTATACAGCGGCTTACGCCTTCGCACGCTCCTGTGTTTTTGGTAAACAGTCGCTACCCCCTAGCTTGTGCCACCCCCAACAGCTCCGCATGTAAAAAACATCACCATCAGGGGTCTCCCTTATGCCGAAGGCACGGGAGTAATTTGCCGAGTTCCTTGGCCAGGATTCGCCCGATCGCTTCGGTATACTCTACCAGACCACCAGTGTCGGTTTAGGGTACGAGCGGAATCACACCTCACGTTGAAGCTTTTCTTGGCAAGCAGGATCACCGGAATCAGCCATACGGCCTACCCATCACGCCTCAGCTTAAACATCCCCCGGATTTACCTAGGAGACAGCCCACACGCTTAGCCACGGAAAACCACCTCCGCAGCCGGCTACCTACCCGCGTCACTCCCACGCTAACCTACTACCGATACAGTCCCAAAACCAAACCAGCTGAAAACCCCGAAAGGCAATCAACCAGAATAATCAAGGTTAGTACTCTCAGATTCAGTTCGAACGGTGTAACACCGGTACGGGAATATCAACCCGTTCATCCATTCGACTACGCCTGTCGGCCTCGCCTTAGGACTCGACTCACCCGGGGACGACGAACGTGGCCCCGGAACCCTTAGTCATTCAGCGGACAGGATTCACACCTGTCTCTCGCTACTCATGTCTGCATTCTCACTCCCGTAAAGTCCACGACACGTTCACACGGCCGCTTCACCCCTTACAGGACGCTCTCCTACCCCGCGTGAAAAAATCACGCAGCCGCGTCTTCGGTGGCGTGCTTAAGCCCCGCTACATTGTCGGCGCGGAACCACTAGACCAGTGAGCTGTTACGCACTCTTTCAAGGATGGCTGCTTCTGAGCCAACCTCCTGGCTGTCTATGCGACTCCACATCCTTTCCCACTTAGCACGCGCTTCGGGACCTTAGACGACGATCAGGGCTGTTTCCCTTTTGACGACGGAGCTTATCCCCCGCCGACTCACTGCCATGATAAACCTAACAGGTATTCGGAGTTTGGCTGCTATTAGTACCCGGTATGGGCCCGCAAGCATCCAGTAGCTCTACCCCCTGTAAGCAATAACATGACGCTGCACCTAAATGCATTTCGGAGAGAACCAGCTATCACGGAATTTGATTGGCCTTTCACCCCTAACCCCAAGTCATCCCCCCAGTTTTCAACCTAGGTGGGTTCGGTCCTCCACACGGTCTTACCCGCGCTTCAACCTGCTCAGGGCTAGATCATCCCGCTTCGGGTCCAGGACATGCGACTAAAACGCCTTTTAAAACTCGCTTTCGCTACGGCTCCCCCACCCGGGTTAGCCTCGCCACATACCACTGACTCGCAGACTCATTTTTCGATAGGCACGCCGTCACCCCACAAGAAGGCTCCGACGGATTGTAAGCGCACGGTTTCAGGAACTATTTCACTCCCCTCCCGGGGTGCTTTTCACCTTTCCCTCACGGTACTAGTACACTATCGGTCAGACAGGAATACTTAGGCTTACCCAACGGTCTGGGCAGATTCACGCGGGATTCCACGAGGCCCGCGCTACTTGGGAATAAACATAAAGAGACATCGCACGACCTGCTACGGGGCCATCACCCTCTACGGCTGGGAATTCAATCCCATTCACATAACACGACGTTTTATCACTCTTCTCAACCCCGTCAGAGGCTGAACAGTCAATCCCACGACCCCGAATACGCAACACCTGACGGTTATCACACGTACTCGGTTTAGCCTGATCCGCTTTCGCTCGCCACTACTCACGGAGTATCCTTTCCTGCAGGTACTGAGATGTTTCACTTCCCTGCGTACCCCCCACAAAACTGTGGTGACCACCCATAACAGTGGCCGGGTCTCCCCATTCGGAAATCCTCGGATCAAAGCCCACTCGGCAGCTCCCCGAGGCATATCGCAGCCCGTCACGTCCTTCATCGGTCCTGTCTACCAAGGCATCCACCATACGCCCTTACCAGTGATACACCAGTAAAAAGCCTATCGCTTAACTCTCTAGACAATAAATCATCACACTAAACGATCACAAAACGATCAAGCGACTCCACCAAAATGGAGCCGGTTGAAATTGATAAAAGTAAAAACAAGCAAAACCAAAAATAGTCTCACTATTCTTACTCGCGTCCACTATCCAGTTCTCAAACCACCAAACACCAAGAACACAAGCCAAAAACAATAAAGCCTCAACCTGTAATCCAAGGGCTAGGACCGCAACCCCAACAAAAGGGGGGTGGCAATCCGGGAACCCAAAAGCATGCCCAACACACTCACACAAAACGTTAACTATTGTTTTCCACACCAGTAACCACACTCAACCGAGCGTGCACAAAAACTCCGTAGAAAGGAGGTGATCCAGCCGCACCTTCCGGTACGGCTACCTTGTTACGACTTAGTCCCAATCACGAGCCTCACCTTAGACGGCTCCATCCCAAAAGGGTTAGGCCACCGGCTTCGGGTGCTGCCCACTTTCATGACTTGACGGGCGGTGTGTACAAGGCCCGGGAACGCATTCACCGCGACGTTGCTGATTCGCGATTACTAGCGACTCCGCCTTCACGTAGTCGAGTTGCAGACTACGATCCGAACTGAGACCGGTTTTAAGGGATCCGCTCCATGTCACCATGTCGCATCCCGTTGTACCGGCCATTGTAGCATGCGTGAAGCCCTGGACGTAAGGGGCATGATGATCTGACGTCATCCCCACCTTCCTCCGAGTTAACCCCGGCGGTCCCCCGTGAGTTCCCGGCATAACCCGCTGGCAACACAGGGCGAGGGTTGCGCTCGTTGCGGGACTTAACCCAACATCTCACGACACGAGCTGACGACGACCATGCACCACCTGTGAACCTGCCCCGAAGGGAAACCACATCTCTGCAGTCGTCAGGCACATGTCAAGCCCAGGTAAGGTTCTTCGCGTTGCATCGAATTAATCCGCATGCTCCGCCGCTTGTGCGGGCCCCCGTCAATTTCTTTGAGTTTTAGCCTTGCGGCCGTACTCCCCAGGCGGGACGCTTAACGCGTTAGCTCCGACACAGAACCCGTGGAATGGGCCCCACATCCAGCGTCCACCGTTTACGGCGTGGACTACCAGGGTATCTAATCCTGTTCGCTCCCCACGCTTTCGCTTCTCAGCGTCAGTAACAGCCCAGAGACCTGCCTTCGCCATTGGTGTTCTTCCCGATATCTACACATTCCACCGTTACACCGGGAATTCCAGTCTCCCCTACTGCACTCTAGCCCGCCCGTACCCGGCGCAAACCCACCGTTAAGCGATGGGCTTTCACACCAGACGCGACGAACCGCCTACAAGCTCTTTACGCCCAATAATTCCGGATAACGCTTGCGCCCTACGTATTACCGCGGCTGCTGGCACGTAGTTAGCCGGCGCTTATTCGAAAGGTACACTCACCCGAAAGCTTGCTCCCAATCAAAAGCGGTTTACAACCCGAAGGCCTTCATCCCGCACGCGGCGTCGCTGCGTCAGGGTTTCCCCCATTGCGCAATATTCCCCACTGCTGCCTCCCGTAGGAGTCTGGGCCGTATCTCAGTCCCAATGTGGCCGTCCGCCCTCTCAGGCCGGCTACCCGTCGAAGCCTAGGTGGGCCATTACCCCGCCTACAAGCTGATAGGACGCGACCCCATCCCATGCCACTAAACACTTTCCCAACAAGACATGCGTCAAGTTGGAGCATCCAGCATTACCACCCGTTTCCAAGAGCTATTCTGGAGCATGGGGCAGGTTGGTCACGCATTACTCACCCGTTCGCCACTCTCACCAACCAGCAAGCTGGTCGGATCCCGTTCGACTTGCATGTGTTAAGCACGCCGCCAGCGTTCATCCTGAGCCAGAATCGAACCCTCCACGAAAAACTTCAATGAAGAGCCAACATAAGGCTCCAATATAAAAGAAAAAGACGAGACATTCTTTAAGGAAAGAACATCCCAACAAAAAACCTCACCATCATTTAACCATCTCTCAGGCACCCCACAATCTGTGAGGCTGACAATGAACTGGCAATAATTAACTAATAAGTAGTACAGACACGCTCTTGAGTTCTCAAACCACCACCACACCAGCCGGCTCATCAACCTCAACCGAGGAGAACCAGCCGCGCTGAGCAGCAAGAGATAAACTTACACCAAACCAGACTCAAAAGCAAATCACCCCCACACCAACAAGCCAAAACCATTGAAACAAAGCCAAAACATCGGCGTGTTGAAAATATATGCGTGTTATATATAGGTATATGAGAAATAGCGAGAATAACAGCAAGAAAAATAGCAAGAATAACGCACACCACCACATTGTTGTGTTAACAGGCGCGGGAATATCTACCAGCGCGGGCATTCCAGATTTTCGCGGTCCAGATGGAGTTTGGACCAAACACCCAGAACAAATGAGCGTTTACGATATAGACGCGTTTCTAAGCAGCAAAGAAGAACGCGTGTACTCATGGCGATGGCAAAAGGAGTCGCCAGTTTGGAACGCTGCGCCTGGAGCCGCGCATAAATCGCTAGTAAAACTTGAGAAAGCTGGAATGCTGGACTTAATCGCCACTCAAAATTTTGATGCACTTCACGAAAAAGCTGGAAACAGCCCAGATATTGTAGTGAACTTGCACGGAAGCATTGGAACATCTCATTGCATGAGTTGCCACGCAAGCTACAACACGGCCGACATTATGCGCGATTTAGACGCACACCCAGACCCACATTGCAGGCGCGCGCTGCCATACCGCGGAAATATGCCTTGCAACGGTCTTATAAAAACAGACGTTGTATATTTTGGAGAAGCTCTGCCCGAAGGCGCAATGGAACGCAGCGCACAGGCGATTATGCACGCAAGCGAGCTGTGGGTTATTGGATCTACGCTAGAAGTGTTTCCAGCTGCAAGCCTTGTGCCGCTAGCCGCTCGCGCAGGTGTGCCGATTACAATAATGAACCTGGGCGCTACGCAATACGATTATTTGGCAGAGCGCATAATACGCGAAGATATTGCAAAGGCTCTGCCAAAGTTGGTGGACGAAACTATTGCAAAATAATTATTGCAAGCTAACAGCGATTCCTTCCCAAGGCGAAAGCGTGCCATTTTTAAGCGATTTAAGGGCATGATCCGCACTGTAGGTAGAAATCATCACATCATCAGACGATACGCCGTTAGAGGCGATATTACGCAACAATTCGGCGCTTTGTGCAGGGATAGCAACAGAGGAATCCGTCATATTTATTAATACGAGCAACTTGGTGCAGTAGGCAGAGGAAGAATCGCAAGCAACCGCGCTTGAGGAATTCGCGGACTCCTCAAGACCCGCCTCAACTGCATTACATGCATTAGCATTCTCACAAGCCTGCTCAACCTGCCTAATAAACGCGTAAACGCACTCGTCGTCCGCATCAACCAAATTCCAAGAACCGGCCGAAACAACAGGCTGCAAATGACGCAACGCAATTAAACGTTTGTAGAACGAGTAAACGGAATCCGAATCTTCCATCTGCTCCGCCGCGTTAATGTCTACATAATTAGGATTCACGCTAATCCAAGGCTGCGCATTATTTTGCGACGGAACATTAAAAGGCATAAAGCCGGCATATTTAGACGCATTCCACTGCATTGGAGTTCGAGAATTATCGCGACCGCGCTTTGCGAGCGCATCCATCATAGACTCCGCAGACTGAATATGCGCCTGCTCTACGCGCTGCTTAAACATGTTAAGCGCTTCCAAATCGCGATACTGCTCGAGGCGAGTAAAGTGCGCGTTTGTCATGCCAATTTCTTCACCCTGATACACGTACGGAGTGCCGCGATGCATGTGCAAAAGCATTGCAATCGCCTTAGCGGAAAGCACGCGCATTTCATCGCTAGCCTCGCTGCCCCAGCGAGAAAGCGCACGCGGCTGATCGTGATTATTAAAGAACAGGCTCGCCCAACCAACATTTGCCACAGCCTGCTGCTGATCTGCCATTGCGCGCTTTAATGCCGTCAACTTAAGAGGAATAGGATTCCACTTAGTGCCATTTGCGCAATCAACATTAACTTGATCAAACAAGAAGAGCATGTCTAGCTCACCATTAGCAGGATTTGTAATATAGGTGTTTCGATGTGCGGAAATTCCAGGAGCCTCGCCAACAGTTAAGAAGCCTTCGCGACCCTTGAAAACCGCCTCGCGCATCTCGCGCAAAAACTCGTCTAAGCGAGGGCCGTCGGAGCAGAAGAAATACGGCGAAGAGTAGCCGTCGCTGCCTGCAGGCGCATCTTCAATCTGCGAACCATACTCCCCTGGCAAGCGCCCTTCGCTATCTACCTGCTTAGAAATTTGCGTAATCACGTCCATGCGGAAGCCGTCGATTCCGCGATCCATCCACCAATTCATCATCTTGTACACGGCAGCGCGAACCGCAGGATTTTCCCAATTCAAGTCTGGCTGCTTTGGTGAGTACTGGTGGAAGTAATATTCTCCGCGCTTTGGATCGTAAGTCCACGCGGAACCGCCGAAATACGATCCCCACTTGTTTGGCTCCGCACCTGGCTCTCCAGGCACATGCCCTTTGCGCGCTGGCCTCCACCAATACCAGTCTGCGTAGTCGCTAGAAGCATCCCTTGAAGCCTGGAACCAAGCGTGCTCGTCGGAAGTGTGATTTACTACCAGATCCATAACAACTTTAAGTCCGCGCTTGTGTGCGCCAGCCAGAAGCTCGTCCATATCTTCTAGAGTGCCAAAAAGTGGATCAATATCTTGATAATCGGAAATATCGTAGCCGTTATCGTCTTGAGGAGACTTGTAAACAGGGCTAAGCCAAAGAACGTCAACGCCTAAATCAGCTAAATAATCAAGGCGCGATGTAATGCCCTTTAAATCGCCGATTCCGTCGCCGTTGGTATCTTGGAAGCTTCGCGGATAAATCTGATACACAACTGCATTTGCCCACCAAGGGTTTGGCGTAGCACCGTTTGTGCGCACGGATTGCGGCAAATTCGCTCTGTCAAAAGTAGTCATTTAAACCCCATTAATTTACGTTAATAAGTATTTTTATTGCAGTCTTATTTATTATGCATAATTTTATTTATTGAATAGTATTTATGATTTTAGACTCTAAATTCTATCAACATACTGTATGTTACGCGCAAAATATAAAAAAGCGGCCCGAAGTAGAATCGCGAGCCGCGGCTCCTTACTTATTCATTTCATGATTCTATTTTGTGCGAGAGTTTGTGCGGGAGTTTGTGCGCGCAAAAAAATCGCTTAAAATCTGTGCACACTGCGATTCGCAAACGGACCCAAAAACCTGCGGATGCGAGCCAATATGAGGGTCTCGCAAAATATCCCAAACAGATCCACATGCGCCAAGTTTTGAATCCCAAGCGCCAAAAACAACGCGGCTAATATGCGTTTGTAAAATCGCCCCAGCGCACATTGGGCATGGCTCCAAAGTAACAACAAGCGTGCAATCACTAAGATTCCAAGACTTACGCGCCTCTGCCGCCTGGCTAATCGCAAGAACTTCCGCGTGGGCAAGTGGATCCGCGTTTTTCTCGCGAAGATTAGAGCCTCGCCCAATAATCGCCCCAGAACTATCTACAACAACAGCGCCAACTGGAACTTCTTTGCAATCGGCAGCAACTTGCGCAAGCTGCAATGCTTCTTGCATGAATGACGTATAGTTGCACACGCTAAAAGTCACATTAACCCCGACGAGATATTGTGAAGAGCAAACCAAGAGCGAATATCGCCAAGTTCTTCCATATGAACTGCGTGATCAAGCCCGCGGTAGCGCTTCTCTTCCAGCCACGTATGCTCCTCAAGCCACGCTGCAGCCGCCGAAAACTCGTAAGGAGCAATAACAGCATCATCCAAACCGTAGCCAAAGAAAACAGGCGTATTAAGCTCGGCAAGAACATCGTCGTTAAGCGAAATATCTTTGGTAATATTTGGAGCCACAAAGCCAGAAAGCGCAACAGCTGCGCGATAGCGGTCTGGATTAAGCCTAAGAACATGAACCGCTAGAGCAGCGCCTTGCGAAAATCCAAAAGGCACAACAGCGCGATCTTCGGGCACATTTGCCGCAACCCACTCGTCGATTGCAGCTGCAGCAGCATACATGTCTCGATCCAAATCTTGACCTTGCGGAACAGCATCGTGGAACCAGCTGTAAGCGCCTTGAGCTAAGCGAAGTGGAGCACGTAAAGAAATCGCATCATTATAGGGTGCCACAACGCGCAGCAAATCAAGCAAATCATCCTCATTTGACCCCCAACCATGCAGTAGCAAAAGAAGAGGTCTTGTAGCATAAGCGGCAGCCTCGCCGCGAGAATACTGAGCAACGCTTACATGCAAATCTTCGCCAAATCTGCCTGGAACAACACTTGATTCACGGCCAGCATGCAGGCCATTTGAAGCGTCAGAAGCATTGTCTTCGCCGCCAAAATCGCCGCCGTCAAAATCGCTGGAGATCACACCGTTATGATTAGTCATACTTACAGCATACGGCACAGCTTTGGCATTTGGGCTAGGACTCAGTCCACATAAAAATTTAACCCCGACCGTTTAAGTCGGGGTTTAAATTTAAAGGAAAAAATATGAATAAGCTTTCGTGAAATACCTTTTAAGTTTTTCACTAATATTATGAAAACACATAATTCTTAGCGCTGCTAGTGAACTAGCTGATAACTTCCTGAAAGTTTTCTACTTTTCCTCTGATTTTTCTTAGGATTAACGCTGATTATCGCTAATTAACGCTAATTAACGCTGATTAACGCTAGTCATCCAAATTTGCGCGATAGAAATTCTCGTAAGACCTAGAAGGAGTTGGACCACGCTGACCCTGATAGTGAGATCCGTTAACGGAAGACCCATAAGGATTCTGGCAAGGCGAGCTGAGCTTAAAGAAGCACATCTGGCCAATCTTCATGCCTGGCCACAACTTAACTGGCAAGGTGCTAACGTTTGAAAGCTCCAGGGTAATATGGCCTTCAAAACCTGGGTCAATAAAGCCAGCTGTGGAATGAGTTAAAATTCCAAGACGGCCAAGAGAGCTTTTACCCTCTAAACGCGCAGCGATCGTAGAATCTAACTTCACATACTCCCAAGTGGAGCCAAGCGCAAACTCGCCAGGATGCAAAATCCAAGGCTCATCTGGCGCAACTTCAAACTGCTCAGTCAATTCGCCTTGATTTTCCGCTGGATCAACGTACGTGTAGGCGTGATTGTTGAATAAGCGGAAGAATCGATCCAGCCGAACGTCAATCGACGCAGGCTGTACCATTTCTGGGGTCCATGGGGTCAAATCAATATGACCCTCTTCGTGAGCTTTGAGAATGTCGCGATCAGACAACAGCATAACGTCAAATCTCCTTGCGATATTGCGTAAAAACACATAAACACACTTATATGCCAAGTGTAGCGCGTGCCTAGGTCGACGCAAACATTACGCAAACATTACGCATACATTGCAGCAGATGATGCAACTTTGCGTTTAGCCATAAAGCGCAAAACACACTTTCTTAACTCCGAAGCAATAAGCACAACCATTGAAAGTCCAAGGCACTCCACCCACTCCATAAAATCGAGTGGAACTGTGCCAAACGGGCCATTAAGGAATGGTATATAAATTACAGCAAGCTGCAACACTACGGAAACTGCGATTGCACCCCAAAGCCAACGATTTGCAAACAAGCCAACAAACACGCTTTGCAAATGCGAGCGAGAAGCCAAAGCGTTAAGCATTTGAGCAAACACAAGAATAGTGAAGCCCATTGTGCGCGCGTGAGTCATTTGGGCAGCATGAGTCAAAACAGTTGTGGAGCGGTCGGTAAACAATCCGCCAGCCAAATGCATGTCCATGCCAATCAGCGTTATAGCTGCCATAATCACGCCAATAAACACAATGTCTCCCCACATTGGCTTATCAATAACGCTATCTGTAAGTCTTCGCGGACGCCTATTCATAACGTCATCCGTTTGCGGATCAACGCCCATTGCAAGCGCAGGAGCAGCATCTGTAAGCAAATTAATCCACAAAAGCTGCGTTGCGAGCAAAGGCAAAGTCACGCCTACGGAATTAGGCTGCGTTATGCCGAGTGCGCCAGCAAACACTACGCCACCAAACACGGTGAACACTTCGCCAACGTTGGAGCTAAGCAAATATCTCAAGAATTTACGAATATTGTCAAAAATTCCGCGGCCTTCTTTAACAGCTGCGACGATTGTAGAGAAGTTATCGTCTGCCAAAATCATCTTGGCAGATTCCTTGGTGACTTCCGTACCCGTAATGCCCATTGCAACGCCAATATCTGCCGACTTTACAGCAGGAGCATCGTTTACGCCGTCGCCAGTCATAGCAACAATATTGCCCTGCCTTTGAAGCGAGGAAACAATCGCAAGCTTGTGTTCTGGAGCAACTCGCGCATACACACTCACTTTGCTAATTGCATCGTCGAAAGCAATATTGTCGTCGTCTCTAGAAAGCAACTCGTCAAGTTCATCGCCAGTAAGAGCATGCTCATCTTTTCCAATAATGCCAAGGTCGCGAGCGATTCGAGCAGCTGTAAGCGGGTGATCGCCCGTAATCATAACAGTTCGGATTCCAGCACGATGCGCTTGAGCAACACTATCTCGAACTTCGATTCTAGGAGGATCAATAATCGCAACCATGCCGTTCCAAATTAAATCGGACTCCAAAACGTCGCTTTGCTCGGCAACATCTGCGATTTGGCCAGCAGCATTAGAAACCATGCCGGGAACTTTGGCTAAACTATCTACGCCAAGCGGCCTATACGCCATTGCAAGCGTGCGATAAGCTTCGCCAGAAAGCTTTTCCACGTTTGCAAGAATTTCTTCGCGGTCTCCTTCTGTAAGCGGGCGAACAGCGCCAGCCACTGCGATTCGCGTGCAATAAGAAAGCAAAACATCTGGAGCGCCTTTTGCACAAACAATAAGATTCCCAGAATCCGAATCGTCTTTAACAACCACAGACATGCGTTTGCGCTCAGACGTAAATGGCACTTCCGCAACACGGCTAAGATGTGCGTAACGCTTATCTGCCTTAGTTTTGCGAGCTGCAACAATAAGCGAAACCTCGGTAGGGTCGCCAACTGGCTGCCAAGCTCCCGACGATTCATCGAGATGCAAATCGCCATCGTTTGCTAAATACCCAGAGCTGAGAGCACCAATCACCTCTGTAGCCAGCGCTGGAGGAACCGCCAAATCCGCATCTAAAGAACCAAGCAAAACCATACGCCCATCTGGCTTATACCCACTACCCGTAAGCTGCACTTGGCCGCTAGGCGTTATAACACGCTCAACAGTCATCTCGTTTCGAGTTAGAGTACCCGTTTTGTCGGAGCAAATAACGGATGCAGAGCCAAGAGTTTCTACAGACGAAAGCTTTTTAACAACAGCATGATGCTTTACCATGCGCTGAACGCCCAAAGCAAGAACAACCGTTAAGATAGCAGCCAAGCCTTCTGGAACAGCAGCAACAGCAAGAGAAACGGAAAGAAGCAAAGAATCTATAACGTCTTCAATGGTATGGAAGCCTTCAAGCGCCCACATAGAGGCAAGCACAACGGCTGCAATAATACACACTGCGATTCCAAGAACCTTAGATACGCGAACCATCTCCTTCTCCAGAGGAGTGGCTTCTTCTTGCGCACTAGAAAGCATATCTGCGATTTTTCCAACCTGAGTTTTCATGCCCGTAGACGTGACGATTGCGCGACCAGTTCCTTGCGTTACGGCAGTGCCATTAAACACCATGTTTGTGCGGTCTGCCAAAGACTTTGGCGAAGCTAGAGTTTCTGGGCGCTTGCTAACGGCAACCGATTCGCCCGTAAGGCTCGCCTCTGCAACTCGCAAAGAAGCGGCTGCAATAAGCCTTGCATCTGCAGAAACAGCATCGCCTTCGCCAAGAACCAAAATATCTCCAGGCACAACATCCGCCGTATCTATGCGCATAACTCGCCCATCTCTAAGAACGGACGTTTGCGGAGCGCTCATTTTTGCCAGCGCCTCAACCGCTTCTTGCGCACGCGACTCTTGAATATAGCCCAAAACTGCGTTTGCTATAAGAATCACGATTATAACTATTGAGTCAAATGGCAGAATCTCTCCGCCACTTTCGCCGCCATGTTGTGCGCGCTCAACAAACCATGCAATCGCAGAAATAATTGTGGCCGCTATAAGCAAGTAAACAAGCGGATCTTTAAACTGTTCGAGGAACCTCTTCCACGCTGGCGTTTTAGGAGCACCAGCTAGAGCGTTCGGGCCAAATTGCGCGAGCCTTCTAGAAGCCTCATCGCTACTTAAACCAGTAGAAACGTTTACGTTAAGCGCATCTGCAACACTTTGTGCGTCTTGCAATGACGGATCTTTGGATTGATCGCTTTGATCAACCATATTTTCCCCCTTGGGAGCGCCGCGGAGTAGTCAACAATCAAGATTTATGCAAAGTTGACTCAAAATCTCGATTATTGCGCGGTTGTGGATTATTGCAATAACAATAATTTGCAATAATTAAGTACCGTTCTATTATGCCACATAAAGCGCCAAATACTAATGACTTACTAATACCTTATTAATGCCTCGGGGGCATGTGAGAATAGGAATATGGCTATGAAAAAAGGACCGACCAAGGGGTCGGGTGGAAAACATCGTAATGCATTGCGCGGCAAGGGGCCTACACCTAAGGCAGAAGATCGCGTTTACCATAAAGCTTATTTCGCCAAAAAAGCTGCGATTAAGCGCACTTTTGCAGATCCGCGTTTGGCGGCAAGACGCAGAGTAGATAAGTTGGGTACAGATAGCGATGAGTTGGTTATTGGGCGAAACGCAACACTTGAGGCTTTGCGCGTAGGCGTTCCTAGCACGCAACTTTATGTGGCAAATCGCATTGAGCACGACGATCGCACGCGCGAAATCGTTAAGCTTGCTGGCATGCAAGGCTTGCGACTTTTGGAGGCGGATCGCCTAGAGATGGATCGCATTGCCCACAGCACTAATCATCAGGGCATTATTTTAAAGGTGCAGCCTTATCAATACTATTCGCTGCAAGAGCTTGTTGATCGCGCAGAAAAGAAGGCTCGCGCTATGGAGGCGGCGGATTCTGCATCCGCTCGCATTAACGCACGCCCGTTGTTTATAGCGCTAGACGGCGTTACCGATCCGCAAAATCTTGGCGCGGTTATTCGATCCGCAGCCGCTTTTGGCGCAAATGGCGTAATTTTGCCTGAGCGCAGAAGCGCATCTGTTACTGCTGCCGCTTGGAAGGTTTCTGCAGGCGCTGCAGCGCACTTGCCTGTTGCTCGCGTGGTGAATTTAAACAAGGCGATTCAAGGTTTGCGCGAACGCGGATGGTACGCGATTGGCCTGGACGGCGGCGGAGACAAGCTCGTTGGCGAAACTGGCTTTGAAACCGATCCACTTGTTGTTGTTCTTGGCAGCGAAGGCAAAGGCATGAGTCGCCTAACGCGCGAAGCTTGCGACGCCATTGCTGGAATCCCAATTTCTAACGCCGTTGAATCGCTGAACGCATCCGTTGCTGCTGGAATCAGCTTGTATGCTGTGGCTAATGCGCGTAGGCTTGCTGCTTTAAATCAAAATTAGCAATTGTATTGCGATTAAGAGTATTGCAATTAAGAGTTAACGGTAATGCGGATTTTAAAGCTACGCAATTTACAAAGCTCGCATAACGCGCGCACATTGGCACTGCTTTTAGCTTTTGTTTTATACATTGCGATTATTGCAATCGTAATGTGTTTCCACGAACCTTGGTTTGATGAAGCTCAAAGCTGGCTGATTGCGCGCGATTCGCCAATCGCAAGCATTTTTAGCGTTAGACCCCATTACGAAGGTCACCCTCCTTTTTGGAATCTTTTACTTGCAATTGCAGCCAAAAGTGGCGTTCCATACGAGTTTGGAATTAAGGGAATTCAGCTGGTTTGCGCAAGCTTACTTGGCGCGTGGCTTATTTTTAAATCGCCTTTTAAGCGTGCGGGCAGCCTTGCAACTTTTCTTATTCCTTTTACTTATTTTGCTTGCTTCCAATACGGCGTTACTTCAAGACCGTACGCTTTGCTTTGCTTGAGCTTGCTAGTGGCTGCACATTATTGGAATAGTGCGGATTCTAAGACTTCTAGCGCTTTCAAACTTGCGATTAGCCTTATGTTTATGTGCCTGCTTAGCGTGTATGGAATCGCGTTTGCTGCAGGATTTACAATTGCGTGGATCTGGCGAGTTTTTAGCAAGAATATTGGCAAGAATATCAGCAAAGACATTAGCAAAGACTGTAGCAAAACTCTTAATTTTAGTGCCATTTTTCACGCGATTAAAACAACAATCTCATCAAATTTGGCACGACTTATATCTTGGGGATTAATCGCCATTTTTGGCGTTGCAAACCTTGCTCTTGCATGGCCCGCACCAAACGCCTTCGCCACGCGCGCAACGATTGATGGCAATTCAATAATCGCAAAATTCTTTGCTTTTATATTTGTAATGCCTTCCGAAAGCATGTTTACAAGCTTTTATGGCGATGTTTCAATGCGAAGAATGCCTTTTGACTTTTGGCCAATCGTAGTATGCACGCTGTTTAGCCTTGCGATTTGGGCATTTGCCATTAGAATCACCATGCGGCGAAAACTACTTGCCGTGCTTATAATGCCCTATTTTGTTCTTACAATCGTAGCTGTGCGCTATTTTACGCTTCATCACGCAGGCCTAATCTTTGTGTTTTTGCTTAGCGTGCTTTGGATTAGTCACATTAAAGAGCCGCTTAGCAGCAAGGATATTCCTACGATTTTTGTTAAAATCGCCCCTACTAAATTCAGATTTATAAAAAACAGCGCTTTTAAAATTAAACTTCTAATCGTTGTAATACTTGCCCCAAGCCTAATTTGGAACGCGTTTGCTTGTGTAAACGACATTCTGTTTGACTACTCGCCTTCCAGGGCTGTAGCGCAATACATATCTAGTAATCACTTGCAAAATAAGCGTTTTGTAGCATCATGGCTTCATAATTACCAGCAGGTTGACGAAAGTGGAAACGTTATTTCGCACGAAGAAAGCGACACTCACCAATATTCGTGGCTTTTAATAGGCGCAAACCCTTATTTTTCTAAGAATCTTATAGACTGCGCTTACAAAAACAAGACTTTTATAACAAACGAAAGTTCTAGCGCAAGCCAGCAAGAAAAAGAGTTGGCGGCGTGCGCTGCAAAAGGCGAGCCAGAGTTTTTTGTTAGCGAATCCAGCCAGCCGTGGTACTACTTCTTGGCATTAAACTACAACATTTCGCACTACAACGCGCATGCTGTTTCTAACGTTAAAACGTCTTGGAAGGCTCTTGTTTGGGAAAGCACTGCCACTATTTACGAGCGCAAAGCACACATAAAATAAGACTACAGCAGCTCAATCTTTGGATGCTCAGCTCTAAACTCGTTTGTGTGCGAATCGCTAGCATACCCAAGAGCAAATCCAGTTAAAAGCTCCATGTTTTCTGGAACGTCAAACTCCGCGTCTAACGGATCTCGCCAAGTTGCCAAAACTCCAAGTGGGCAAGAGTCAACGCCTAAATCTTTAGCAGCAAGAAATAGCGTTTGCAGCATAAGGCCAGCGTCCATTGCAGCAAACGGCATAAAATCGCGCCTAGCTAAAACAAAGCCAATAACGGGCGCTCCAAAAGCCTCAAAATTCCTACGCGTATGGGCGTTCCTGGCTGCAAAATCGTGCCTTTCGATTCCCAAATGCGAATATAACGCTAGACCAAGTTTAGCGCTTCGCTGCTTTAGATCATCAGGGTACGGCCTTGCAACAGGAACGTCGCCATTAGGCGCTGACTCTTGAGCAAACTGAGCGCGCTCAGATTCACTCAAACTCTTATCTTTGGCCTTAAGCATTGCATTGCACTTATCTAAATAAGCTTTTACAATGTTGTCTTTTTTGCTGCCTTGTGCAATCGCAAGCGCATAAGCCCTTGTGTTACTCCAGCTTGGCGCAAGAGAAGCGGTGTGCAGTATTGACTCTAAAACGTTTTGCTCAATCGGCTTGTTTAAAAAGTCGCGTGCAGAAAACCGCTCCGATGCAAGTTGGCCAAAATCTTTGTAAGTCATGCTATCAGTTTACCAGAAACCGAATGGATCAAAAATGCCGCCGTCGTCGGAATCGTCGTCTCCGCCTCTAGGAAGCTGATCCAAAGGATCATCGTCGTCATCCGAAGAACCGCCGCCGTCACCCTTTTGACTCTTATTTTGCGAAGAATCAGGCTTCTTGTTGCTACGCCTTCTTAGCGAGCGAGGGTCTTGGCGAGTTGCACCATTAACCGCAGCCTCTTCTTGATTAAACTTAACAGTTAAGTTGACGGTTCCGTTTCCGCGAACAACCGTTATTGTTGCTTTATCTCCCAAAGCTGTAGCGCGCACAAATCCAAGCAGCGAGTAGTTGCTTGTAACCGACTTGCCATTAAACGCTACGATTGTATCTCCAGCGCGCATTCCCGCCTTTGCAGCAGGAGCGCCAGGCGTTACAGACGCCACTTGAGCGCCGCCACGCGTAATGCTATTTTGCGTTACGTTTACGCTTTTAACCATAATTCCAAGAGCAACGTGCTTTACAGAACCATGCTTAATGATTTCGGTTACTACGCGCTTAACAAGGTTGGAAGGAATAGCAAAGCCGATTCCAATGGACCCTGCTGTGCCACCTCGTGCAGAAGTTGCTGCAATAGACGAGTTAATGCCAATCACTTTTCCAGCAGCATCGAAAGTTGGGCCGCCCGAATTGCCCGGGTTGATTGCTGCATCAATTTGCACAGCGTTTGTAACGATTTCGGAACGACTTTGATCGTCCATAACGGAAACTGGGCGATTAAGCGCAGAAACAATGCCTGTTGTAGCAGTATCGTCGTATCCAAGTGGATTTCCAATCGCCATTACTGGCTGGCCAACTGCGAGCGCATCCGAATCCGCAAAATCAACTGGCTTTACACTATTTGGCAAACCGTCTACTTTAAGCACAGCCAAATCTGTTGTTTTATCGGTTCCAACAAGCTTTGCCTTGTAAATCTGACCGTTAGAAAGCGTTACTTGAAGCTGTTGCATTCCAGCAATAACGTGGTTATTTGTAACAACATGACCCTGCTTGTCGATTATTGCGCCCGAGCCTTTGCTCATGTTTTTGCTGTTGCGTGCCTGAATAGAAACAACGCCGCCAGAAACGTTTTTAGCAACCGAACGCCAATCTGGAGCCTGGCCGCCCTTTACTACGGCCGTTCCTTTTGAATGGCTTTGCGCTCCAACGTCTGCAAGTGTTCCCGCGCCTGGAATAGGAATCAAGCCTTGAGTAAGAGCAAATGCCATTACAACAACGCATACAATGGCAGAAACAATAGACGAAACGATTGCCACCGTAATTGTTGAGTTTTCTTTAGATTCCGCCCTAAATCCGCGCTTTTTATAAACCACATTTGGAGTTTGGAGTGGATTCTGGGATGAAGCTTGTGTTGGATTCTGTGCTAAATCTTCAGCAGGCTGATTTGCTGCAATATTATCTGCATTATCCGCATTATCCGCGCTATCTGCATTATCCGCGCTATCTGCATTATCCGCGCTATTATCCGCGCTATTTTCGCCACTGTTATCCGCGCTCAAATCGTAAGGATTGCCGAATCTAGCTCGCTTTTGCGCGTTATTATTATATGGATCACCATATGGCAAGAACGGATTATCTAAATCGTCACTATCTTTCGAATGCGCATAATCACTGCTGTTTGCGCTATTTGCTCCATTTGCATCACTTGCATCACTTGTGCCGCTTGCACTGCCCAAATTACTCGCGCTGCTTTGCTCTTGATTTTGCAACGATTCGCCAGAATTATTTACATCACCCGCATCTACAGGGCCATACGCTCCGTATTCTGGAGCTGGTCGATAAATCTGCTCTGAATTCGCCTGATTTTCCTGCGCGCTTAGCGGCTTCGATTGGCTTTGTGAAGCATTGCCATTTTGCTCTTCACTAGAATCGTAGGCCTTGGAATCGTAAATATCGTCAGCCATTAATCCTCCTTAAATCTTTTACAAAGCATACTCTAATCTGATTACACAAATTCATACAAGCTAATATGCAATTAATATGCAATTTTTACACAATTTTGCGTTTACAATACGAGTTAAACGTGCCGCTCTTAAAATTACCTGAATATTTAGTAGTATAAATGCCGTATAAATACCAAATATAACCCATAAATTAGCTAATTATTTTTATAAAAATTATAAAAACACGTAAAATTTAACGAACGGTTGCTTGCGACTTTTCCGCGCGCAATACCGCAACTTACGCGCGTATCGTCATGCCTTCTAATAGAGTAAATGTTATGACTAATCTTATTGAACACCCACGCGGAGCAGAACCTGGTAAACCTGGAGACCGCAGCGAATTCTCGTTTACAACAAAAACGCGTTTAGAAAATGCGGCAGACGGCAAAGGAAAAGACGGAGCCAGATACGGCCGCACTGGCGTAATTCGCACGCCTCATGGAGATATTTGCACGCCTGCGTTTGTGCCAGTTGCCACGCAAGGCGCAATGAAGGCCGTGCTACCAGAATCAATCAAAGACTTGGGCGGCCAATGCATGCTTTCCAACGCATTCCACTTATATGAGCGCCCTGGCGAAGATATTTTGGACGAAGCTGGCGGCCTTGCAAAGTTTATGAACTGGAATGGCCCAACTTTTACGGATTCTGGCGGATTCCAAGTGCTTTCGCTCGGCGCAGGATTTAAAAAGACGCTTGCAATGGACGTTACTGGCATGAAGTCCGACGATGTAATCGCAGCTGGTAAAGAGCGAATGGCATTTGTTGACGAAGATGGCGTTACTTTTAAGTCTCCGCTAAACGGCTCTATTCATCGTTTTAGCGCAGAAATCTCAATGGGAATTCAGCACAAGCTTGGCGCGGATATTATGTTTGCTTTTGATGAGCTTACAACGCTTATGAACACTCGCCGCTACCAAGAAGAGTCTGTTGAACGCACTTTCCGCTGGGCTAAGCGTTGCGTTGAAGAACACAAGCGATTGACCGAGGCGCGATTAGGAAAGCCGTATCAGGCGTTGTATGGCGTTGTTCAGGGAGCAAATTACGAGGATTTGCGCAGGCACGCGGCACAGCAGATTGCTTCTCTCGACTTTGACGGCGTTGGAATTGGCGGCGCAATTGAAAAGCGCATTATTGGAGACACTTGCGCTTGGATTTGCGATGCTATGCCAGAAAATCGCCCTCGCCACGTGCTTGGAATTGCAGCAGTTGACGACATTTTTGCTTGCGTAGAAAACGGCGGAGATACTTTTGATTGCGTGGCACCTGCGCGATGCGGCAGAAACGGCGCGATTTTTACTCGCCACGGGCGCTACAACGTAAAGCGCGCGGAATTTAAGCACGACCAGGGGCCGCTTGAAGCTGGCTGCGATTGCTACACTTGCACGCATTATTCGCGCATGTATGTTAGCCATTTGCTGCGCGCTAAAGAGATGAACGGATACACGCTTGCTACGATTCACAACGAGCGATTCTTTGTTAAACTTCTAGACGACATTCGCGCGTCGATTGACGGCGGGTATTTTGAAGAGTTCAGAGATGAATCGTTAGCCCATTATTATGAGAATGGGTCGCGCGGATAATTTCTCTGGCGTTGCGCGCTCCTTGCTTGGTGTGTAGGAGGGCTGGCTAATTCTTGTC
>NZ_KQ956810.1:128493-145945 GCF_001546455.1 Gardnerella vaginalis
TTGTCTCACAACGCTCCGCCTATTACGTGTAGCATGGCGTTGCGGTTGTTCCGACTTGGCTTTGATTTTGTTTTTTGGATTGAAGTTTGTTTGTAGGGTGAGTCATTGGATTATTTGGTATCGGCTGCCGCTCTTATACTGTTCGACCAAGAATCACCCAGCCCTCTTGCATGCTTGAACAATTGCGTATCGCTAGTCGCCTGAGATTCTCGATTTTTCTTGCTCTCTCGGCGAGTCACCATTTCATGCTGAGGCTCGCTTCGATAGCTGCGAAAAATCTCGAATCTCCACACAGTTTGGCGGCGCTATCTAATCGATTACGGATAATTTGCATCAACACACTAGGGTCATATTTGCGAAAAGAGTGCAAATATGGTAGCTTTGTGGTCTGTATGCGAACGTGGCGGAATGGTAGACGCGCTGTCTTCAGGTGGCAGTGAGTGTATACTCGTGCGGGTTCAAGTCCCGCCGTTCGCACTCTTTAGGAACGTTGATTTTTCAACGTTCTTTCTTATTTTGTAGCATCATATTGCAACATCATATGCAACAATTGTGCATTTGCTTAAAAATGTGTGATAGACTGAATAGTGAACGTCATAAGACGTCAGACGTGTTAAAACATAGTGGTTTTAATTTTTACGGTCATGGAGGACTAAAATGGAACGTCGTTCAACGAAGACGACGAACCTGGGTGAAGAAATTGCCAATATCGGGGGTTCGGCACACACGCGATTCAACCATGCCACAATAAAAATTACACCAGCTAGCGAAAATAGCGGGAATCACGGGAATCAAAACGAAGGAATAATAGGGTTCAAATTTGTAGCAAATGCAGATTGTGATTTATTAAATATTAAGCCCGCACAAGAATCGGAAGCTTCTGCTCTACAGGAACACGCAACTCCAATAATAAAAATAAGTATTAAAGAAGATGCTCCCCTGCTTAGTGCGCAAAATCTTTTAGAAGATAGTGCCGACGCAAATGGTGCAAAAGAAATTGCATTGCACATGGAAGATGCACTAGGCGCGAGCAACGGGCGCGAACACGATTTTGCAATAACGTACGGAAGTTTTGGAAGCCGATTCTATTTAGACGGATACCAGTGCTTTGCGAGCGCAACGAATCTTGGACCGCAAAGAGTGTGCGCAAAAGCGGCGGAAGCTTGTGCAGCGCAGGCAGAATCTTCGCAAATCTACGACTTTTACCACTCAAGCCACTTGCCGCAGCCAGAAGAAATTGCAAATTCGGCCACTCAGGCGCAGCCAGACATATGGTTTGCGGGGCCTACGATTTGCGCAAGAGACATAAAACGCATATCTTGCAAGGCCAGCGGAACGCTGCACATTCAATTTAGATTGCGCGGGCCAGGCCAACACGGAGTGCTTTTTGCAGCTGGAACTGCTGGAACTGCCGGAACTGCCGGAACAAAAACTAAGCAAGAACCTAGCGAAAAAATAAGCGTGTACGCGGGTCCAGAAGGCATAAAAATCACGCTAATTGACAGCGAGACGGGCGTAAAAAGCGCAATCGAAGCAGCCGCAAGCATTGACGACGGCGAATGGCACGACTTGATTATTCGTGCAAATCGCGGAGCAACCGACATTTACGTAGACGGATACAGCCAGTCGCACAACATAGGCCAATTCTGGTTTGCAAACATACCAGACTTAGACGCCGTAAGCATTGGCGAAAACCTGCGCGGAGTGCGATTAATGGGCGAAGCCAGAACGGGCGGAATCTACTTTAGTGCGCTAAGCGAAGGCCAAATCCAAAGAATATCGAGAGTAAAACCGCTTGTAACAACCGCACTATTTGACACAGGCTACGCAGGCTCTCGCAGCTACAGAATACCGTCGCTTGTAAAAACGCGCATGGGAACGCTAATCGCGGGAGCAGACCAGCGAACAAGCGTTTCGAACGACGCTCCAAATCACATAAACTTTGTGATTCGCAGATCCGCAGACGGCGGAAAAACGTGGGAGCCTTTGCAAACCGTAATCAATATGCCTGGCAAAAACCTTGGAAAACTGGGCGCCAGCGCAATCGACTCCTGCCCTGTTTTAGACCCAGAGGGCAAAAGCGAAAGAATCAACGTATTAATTGACATTAATCCTGGCGGAATTGGGCTAACAAATTGCAAAACAGCTGTAGGCGTGGACGCTTGCGGAAGAATCAAGCTTATAGACCGCTTAGGTGGCCACTATGCGGCGGCAATGGACGCAAGCGCGGCCGTAAAATTGCCATGCGATTCCAGCGAAAAAGAATGCGCAACAAACTGGCTAATTTACCCAGATGGAAGCATAAAAAATGGCGATTTGAGCGGAGACCTGAGCAGCGGATTGCACAATAATCAAACTTGCGACCGTTCCACGTGGAACATATGGCAATCACCCGAAACAGCGAGCAAAAATCAGCCATTATTCGCCGAAAAAACTTGCTACATAGCGCAAATCTACTCGGACGACGACGGCGAAACGTGGAGCGCACCACGCTTAATTGACCACATGGTTAAAGAACCGTGGATGAGCTTCGCTGGAGTATGCCCAGGGAACGGAATTGTTATTAGGCGCAGCGAAAAACATTACGGCAGAATACTTGTGCCATTCTATTGCAGCGGCCAAAGCAAATCGCACTATTCTTCGGGAGCGCTTATTTCGGACGACGACGGCAAAACGTGGCGCCGAGGCAAAATGATTAACGAAGGACGATTAATGGGCGGCAAAATCGTAGACCCCGCAACAATGCAAGACGACGATGCAACAAGCTCCGAAACCGTGTTTGTAGAGCGCAAAAATGGCGATATTCTGGCGTTCTTCCGCAATCAAAATCGCTCGGGCTGTGTAGGCAAGGCCATTAGCCACGATTGCGGCGAAACGTGGAGCGAGCTGATTTTTGACCAAAGCTTGCCCGAGATATTCAGCCAGCCAAGCGCAACCTGCTTTAGCGGCGAAAACGAGGGAAACGCAGACTGCATAGCATTTGCAAACGCAAGCCAAATGATGCCGTACCGCGGCCGCGGAGTTGTGCGATTTAGCTTCGACGGCGGCAAAACGTGGCAAAAAAATGTGTGCATAAACCCATTCCACCACGTTTATCAATGCCTTACCTCTAGCAATAAACACACTTTGCAACTACTGTGGGAAAAAGAGACTACTGGAATTTATATAACAGCAATAGATTCCTCGCTTTGGCGGCAAGATAGTTTGCAAACAGGTTTCAAAAACACAATAGGCAAAAACGAAAAAACAAAAGATTCAAAAGATTCAAAAGATTCAAAAGAGGGAAGACTCACGCGAACTGAAAGGGGCCAAAATGGAAGAGACATTTAGCAAGCACGAAGACGATGAGATGACAACACTAGACCGCTTATCGCTATTGCAGGCAAGCTCAAACTCCGCTCCAATCGCAGCAAGAAAGCGCTGCGACGAAACAATGGACGCAATCAGGTCGCTTATATTAAGAGAGCGTTTGCAGCCAAAAGATATGCTTCCAACCGAGCCAATGCTATGCAATTTGATTGGCGCATCAAGATCGTCGGTGCGCGAGGCCATTCGCAAGCTGGAAGCGCTTAACATTGTGGAAGTTAAACAAGGAAAAGGCATGTTTGTTGGCTCCTTGTCTTTGGATCCAATGGTGGAAACGCTTGCATTCCGATCTTTAATCTCCATTAATAAGAATTTTGAAGACTTGAGTGACGTTGTGGAAATGCGCAAATTCCTAGACCTTGGATGCGCGGATAAAGTTGTTGAGTCGCTTAAGGGAACGCAGCATCCAGAGCTGGAAGCGCTTTCGGAAACAATGACTAAAGAAGCGCATGCTGGAAAAACGTTCTTGGAACAAGATATTGCTTTCCACACGGGCATTTTGCGCGCGGTAAACAATACGATTGCAGAGCAATTTGTGCGATGCTTGTGGCTTGTGCATATGGCTGTTTTGCCACAATTGGGGCTGGAAGTTTCGGACGAGCTTGAAAAAACCGCTAGAGCGCACGAACTTATGCTTAAAACGGCTATTGCGGGAGACGCAGACGGATATAGGCAGGCTGTAAATAGCCATTACGAGCCAATTCAGTCGATTTTGCTTAATAGACTGCAAAAGCACTGAAGCACATACATTCTATAAAATGGAAGAACCGCTCTAGTTTAAGGAGCGGTTCTTTCATCTTCAATGGTGATGCCTGAGTACTACAGCATCACGATTAATCGCAACGATACGATTTCCGTTACGAAATTTTATGGCCGTCGCACCAAACGTGCTCAACTGCCAAAGTTCCTGGATTAAGCAAAAGCAAATCGGCCGCGTACCCCTTTTCAACCAAGCCCAAAGGAGCGCCAGTTATAGCATTCGGCTTATCTACTCCAAGCACGTGAGCAGGAACAACGGTTGCCGCAGCAATGGCCTCTGGCAATCCGATTCCAAGCTCTTTAACAGCGCGCTTAATAGCAACTTCTAGAATCAAAGTAGATCCCGCAATAGCGCCATTAGAAACAAGCCTTGCGTGACCGCCCGTAACCGTAACGTCTAAAGCGCCAAGCTTATAAGCGCCATCCGCGCATCCTGTTGCAGCCATTGCATCCGTTACAAACGCAATCCTTCCAGCTGCCGCCTTAAACGCCATTTGCAAAACAGGGTTTTCAACGTGGAAGCCGTCGTTAATAAGCTCAATCGTTACTCGCGGGTCTTCCAAAGCTGCAGGAATTGGGCCTGGCTTGCGGTGATGAATGCCGTTCATAGCGTTAAACATGTGAGTCATAAGCGTAGAGCCAGCGTTAAAAGCCGCGCGCGCGGTTTTATAATCTGCGTCGCAATGCCCCACTGCTGGAATTACGCCAGCCTGTACAAAGCGCTTAATAGCCTCCATGCCGTGTTCTCGCTCTGGAGCCAGAGTAATCTGGCGCAAAGTGCCATCCGCCGCCTCAAGCAGCGCCTCAACACGCTCGGGGGTAGGGTCCACTAGGCAATTAGGGTCGTGCGCGCCTTTTCTAGAAAGCGCCAAGAACGGCCCCTCTAAGTGAGATCCAAGCACATCTGGTCGCGTTTGCATAACGCGCTTAACGGTGCGCAAATTCTCTTGCATTACATCAAGAGGATTTGTAATCAAGCTAAGAACTTGCCTAGTTGTTCCGTGAAGCATGTGATACGCGCGCGCAATGGCAATCCCTTCGGCACCGTCGTCAAACGAATGCTCCCAAGCTCCGTGAGCGTGCAAATCAATATAGCCTGGCGCAGCAAAATAGCCGCCGCCGTCTACAACATTTAAGTCAGATGCGCGCAAGCCGCAAGCATTAATCGCCAGCGCAAGGTCTTCGTCTAAAATGCCCGTTTCTAAAATCACGCCATCTTTAACCAAAATCCAAGCGTTAGGAACAATTCCGCGCGCGTCTACAACGCTTACGTTGCGCACTACAAAACTGCGCCCCTCGTTTGATTTTAGTGAATCATCAATCTTATTTACGGCATCTAAGTATGCATTTTTTGACATTTAACCCACCTGCGTTTGTGCTTTTGAAGTTTGTGCTTTTGAATACGTTACTTAATTTTAGACTTATCTATCAGAGGTATCGGATCTATAAGATGTATCGGATCTATCAGATTCCCTGCCAAGATGGCTTATTTGCGTACACCCAACGATAGTAGTCTGCCAACTTAAGCTTGCTTGCTGCGTCTTCGTCTACAATCACAGTTGCATGCGGATGCATTTGCAGCGCGGAAGCTGGGCATAGAGAGCTTACTCCGCCTTCTAGCGTTGCCGCCACAGCATCTGCCTTATTAGAGCCAAACGCAAGAAGAACAAGATGCTTAGCGCGCAAAATCGTTCCAATTCCTTGGGTTATGCAGTGAGTTGGAACCTGGTTAATATCTCCGTCGAAGAATCTGCGATTATCTACGCGAGTCTGCTCGGTTAAGGTTTTTACGCGCGTTCCAGATGCAAGCGAAGATCCTGGCTCGTTAAATCCAACGTGGCCGTCGGAGCCAATTCCCAAGATTTGCACATCGATTCCGCCAGCGGCCGCAATCGCAGCATCGTAGTCAGCTCCAGCGTGTGCAATCTTGCTGCCCTCGCTTAATGGCGCTCCGTTAAGAACATCTCCTGGAACGTGCACTAAATCTGGGTTTAGGCCGATTAAATCGGTTACGGTTCTGCGAATTGTGCTGTGGTAGGACTGCTCGTGCTCTAATGGCAATCCAATGTACTCGTCAAGCGCAAATCCGCGCACGCGACTAACGTCAACATTATTTTCTTTAACAAGCTTTGCAAGATGCTCGTAGGCCTTTAATGGGCTAGACCCCGTAGCCAAGCCAAGTACTGCGTCTGGCTTGCGACTAATCAAATCTACAACTGCTTTTGCGTAGAGCTCGCCAGCTTCATCCTGATCTTTTACAATAATAACTTCTGCCATCTTTGCTTCTCCTTTAAAGCTTTAAGCAATTATTAGCATTGCGGCATGCGAATTAACGCACACCGCAACACTATTTACTTACTATGCACCATAAATAAAAGGCTTTATTAGATTATTTATGATTATTTATGATTTTTACTTAAGATACGCGCTTAAGATACGCACTTAAGTCGCTACTTAGTGGAATCGCTTACTTCTTGCGGAGTCTTTGCCAAAGTCAAGCCAACTTCCTTAAGAACGCCAGCCACGGCTTCAACATTTTCTCCCTTAAGTGGGCAAACTGGGTCTGGCATCTGATTTGTGTCAAACACACCAAGCAATGCCATTGCGGTCTTAAACGCTCCAACGCCAGCGCCAAAGCCTGCCACTCCGCTAGGAACAGTAACGATTCGCATCAAAGCAGCAAGCCAATCCTGCTCCTTCTTAACCGTTGCCCAATCGCCAGCCTGAGCAGCCTTCCACATGCGCACGTAGCCAGTGGCCTCAACGTTTGCAAGACCTGGAACAGAGCCGTCTGCGCCAGCCATGTATGCTCCATCAACAACAACCTCTTGGCCCGTAAGCAAAGTCAATGGGTGGCCAGCCTTGTTGTTGTCGTCTACAAGGAACCTAAACGATACGTCGTCGTTGGAAGAATCCTTAACGCCAGCAAGCACGCCATCTTTGCCAAGCTTTACAAGCAAACCGCCTGGAAGCTTTGTGTGCACGCAAACTGGAATATCGTAAGCAAACAGAGGCAAATCTGGAACAGCTTCGTGAATAAGGCGGAAGTGACGCTCAACTTCTGCCATGCCGCCGAGTGCATAGAATGGCGCTGTTGCAACGATTGCAGATGCTCCAAGCTCCTTGGCTTCCTTTGCATGCTCAATAACGCGGTTTGTTTCCGTATCGATGCAGCCAACCAACACTGGCACGCGGCCGTCAACAATGCGCATTACGGTTTCAATGATTTCGCGACGGCGCTTATCTGTGCTAAATGCCACTTCGCCAGAAGATCCAAGTGTAAACAGCCCATCTACGCCTGCCTCAATCATGCGGTTAAGAGAGCGCTCAAAGCTAACAACGTCTACTTCGCCGTCTGCCGTTAATGGCGTAACTACTGGTGGAATAACGCCGTGGAATTTTTCTGCCATGATTAAACTTCTTTCGTATTTTTTATGACTTTTTATGATTTATGATTTATGACTTATGACTTATGATTTTAGGTTTTGCAATTAATGGGCGGCCTGCATGGATTTACTGCAGGTCTTAGCAGACCGCCCGCGCATTTAAGCTAGCGACTAGCACCTGCCGCTTACTTGCACTCTTCTTCCGTTGGATGCAGCAGCGAAGGCGCCGCGCCCATCAGAATCTTTGTGTACGCATCCTGCGGATTATTAATCACCTGGTGAGTTTCGCCGCGCTCAACAATCGTTCCGTGATTCATAACAACAACTTCGTCAGATATGTATCGGATTGTTTGAATATCGTGGCTAATAAACACCATGGAAAGATTCAGCCTCTTCTTTAAGTCGGAAAGAAGATTCAAAATCTGAGCACGCACAGAAACATCCAAAGCAGAAGTTGGCTCATCTGCGATTATTGCATCTGGATTAAGCGAAAGCGCACGAGCGATTGCCACACGCTGACGCTGGCCGCCAGAAAGCTGACCTGGCAAAGCGCCAAGAACAGAATGAGGCAAACCAACCATTCGGATTAGCTCCTTGGCTCTAGCATCGCGCTCAGCCTTGCTTCCAATCTTGTGCACAACAAGCGGGTCAATCAGCTGATCAATCACACTCATACGAGCATTCAAAGCCATTGCTGGATCCTGGAACACAACGGAAACCACGCGTCCAATATCCATGCGCTCTTTTGCGGTTCGGTGCGTAACGTCTTGCCCTTTAAACAAAACCTTGCCGCTTGTAACCTGCTGGAGTCCGCACATAATGTTTGCAGTAGTAGACTTTCCGCAGCCAGATTCACCAACAATACCAATCGTCTTGCCTGGCATAAGCTTAAGATTTACCTTGTTTACGGCTGTAATCTTGTTCTTATGGAATAAGCCAGATCCTGCTCGAGTAGTGAACACCACTTCGGCGTCGCGCAGCTCGATGATTGGAACATCGCCATTTTCGTTCTGTACTTTGTTTGTTTCGTTAACATTCATGTTCATCGCACATCTCCTTGATCGGAGGCGGTCAAAATTGCGGAAGGTGCATCCGATTCAGGCTCTGGAGGCGCGGCGTAGAAGTGCCACGTTCCTGGAATGCGCTTCATTACTGGGCGCACGTCTAGTCCTTGATCTGGATGAGAAGAGCGAGGAGCGAATCGATCTCCCTTAGGGAAGTCGGATGGGCTTGGAACCGTTCCTGGAACCTGGTGCAATCTTGGAGCACCAGCCTCAATGGAGGTTACGGAGCCAAGCAAACCACGCGTGTACTCGTGATGCGGGTCGGTGAGGATTTCCTTGGTGGAGCCTTGCTCAACAACCTGGCCTGCGTACATTACGGTAATCGAGTGCGCAACCTTGGCAACAAGAGCCAAATCGTGGCTTACAAACACCATTGCAAATCCAAGCTTTTCGCGCAATTCGTTAAGAAGATCAATCACCTGCTTTTGAACAGTAACGTCCAAAGCGGTTGTTGGCTCATCTGCGATTATCAACTTTGGATCTCGCGTAAGTGCCATTGCAATCAACACGCGCTGACGCTGGCCGCCAGAAAGCTCGTGTGGGTAGGATTCAAGCGTGCGCTTTGGATCCAAGCCTACAAGCTCCAACAACTCTTCGGCGCTACGAGTGCCACCTCTAGAAGTTAGCTGCTTCATCTGCGTTTTAATCAGCATTGATGGGTTTAAGGAAGACAAAGCATCTTGGTAAACCATTGCAATCTCGTGGCCGCGCAAAGCATTGTGCTCCTTTGGGCTAAGCTTTACAAGATCCTTGCCATTAAACAGGATTTGTCCGCTAATCTTAGCTTTTGGATCAAGCAAGCCCATAATCGCCAGCGAAGTGATTGACTTACCGCAACCAGATTCACCAACCAAGCCCATTGTTTCGCCTGGGCGAACAGAGAAGCTCAAGTGGTCTACAACATTTACGCTGCCGTAGCGTGGGAACTGAATGCACAAGTCTTTAACCTCAATAACTGGAGGCTCTGTAGACGTTGGCTGCAAACGATCCGTGCGCTTTAATTCGGCCGCGCGAAGCTTTGCCAAAGACTCAACCAAAGCGTCGTGCTGCTCCTCGTAAGCTGCCACTGGGTCGGTAAGAATCCTGTCTTCCTTGCGAGCTGCTTCCGCATCTGCAGCAGTCTTAGCTACTGGAGCGGTTGGAGCTGCAACCATTGCATCCGTAATGCCCTCAGAAAGAATGTTAAGGCACAAAACGGTAATCATGATTGCTAAGCCTGGGAACAGTGCCTGCCACCAGTAACCAAAGATAACGCCTGCTTTAGCAGAAGACAAAATGTTGCCCCATGTTGGCGTTGGCTCTGGAATACCAGCGTTAATAAAGCTAAGGGAAGCTTCGAACACGATTGCGTCTGCAACAGAAAGCGTTGTGAACACCATAACTGGAGCTGCAATGTTACGCGTTACGTGCTTGAGCAAAATCCAAGGTGCGCGAGCGCCAGAAACGATTACTGCACGCACGTAGTCTTTTCCATATTCGCTTATTATGTTTGCGCGCACAATTCTTGCGATTTGTGGAACGTAAAGCACGCCAATGGAAATGATGATGCCAATCATGGATTGTCCAAGAATTGCAAGGCACACAGCCGCTAATGCGATTCCTGGGATTGACATTACTACGTCAATCAATCGCATTATAAGCTCAGATATCCAAGTGCGGCTCACAGCTGCGATTGCGCCGATTATCGAACCCATCACCAATGCAAAGATAACAGACGACAAGCCGATTACAAGCGAGTAGCGAGCGCCGTACATAACGCGCGAGAACACGTCTCTACCAAGGTTATCGGTGCCAAACCAGTGCGCTCCTGTTGGCGGCTGATAATTTTGCGTAATCTTTACTGGGTCGCATGGCGCTAAGAAGCGTGCGAAAACAGCGCAGAACGCTAGTATTGCAATAACAACAAGCGAGATTTTAGAGCCTAAGCTCATCTTGCTAAATCTATTAAATTTGATGCCTGGTTTTGATGCGGCATCTACTACCTGATTCTTTCCAAATAGCATGTCACACCGTCCTAATTCTTGGGTTGATTAACACGTAGAGCAAATCAACAATAATGTTTATAAAGATGAATGCGATTGCAACAACCAAAACAACGCCTTGCACAAGCATCGGCTGGTTGCCATTAATGCCGTCGAACATTGCAGTACCCATTCCTGGTAGTGCAAAAATCACCTCAATAACGATTGCGCCACCCATAAGGTAACCAATCTTCATACCAAGAGTGGTGATTGGTGTAATCAAAGCATTGCGGAACACGTTTCTAGCAACCACTACGCTCTTTGGAATACCTGCGCCGATTGCGGTTCGCACATAATCCTTATCCAATTCTTCTACCATCGAGGTTCGTATGATTCGCGTAAGCTGACCTGCTACTGGAAGGCCTAGTGCGAAGCAAGGCATTGCCATTCTGGCCATGTATGCTTCTGGATCTTCAAAGAACGGCACAAAATCGCCAGAACCTGGGAGCCATGCGAGCTTGATTTGCAAAACGTAAATCAAAAGAACGCCAAGCCAGAAGGATGGAGTTGCGATTGCAATAATCGAAAGCACGCGAACCGTTTGGTCAACCCAAGTATCGCGATAAAGCGCTGCAAAAACGCCGAAGATTACTGCAAAGACTATTGCGATTAACAAGCCAATGAAGGTTAACTGCAAGGTGATTGGGAAGGCATCCGCCACTCGCTGAGCTACGGAATCCTTGTTTACACCGTAAACACCCATGTTTCCTTGGAAGAGTCCAACTATGTAAGACCCAAACTGCTGCCACCATGGCCTATCGTAGCCCATTTCGTGGCGGAAGGCTGCCAGAGCTGCTGGAGACGAATTTTCGCCTAATGCTGCAACTGCTGGATCGTATTTAGAAAATGACATAAGGAAGAATACGAGGAACGTAACACCGAATGCCATGAACGGCAGGGCGATTAGTCGCCTACCTAAAAGTCTAAGAAAATTACTCATAAGACATCCACACATCCATTGAAGAAAATTGTTATTTTTGCATAACAAAACCGGCCCATCTGCACAAAGGCGAGAAAGGTAAACAGTTGGGCCGGTTTTGCGGTTAGAGGTTAGGGAAAATGAAGTTTGTTACTTTGACTTGCACCTACTTTGTTAGCTTTGCTTTTACAAGGTTGATGCCAGTGGAGCCGATTGCATTCCACTCAGCCAATGCACCCTTCTTTACAGCGGTCGTAGTCTTACGATGGAAGAGTGGGTACAGAGGCACTTCGTCGCTAATCAAATCGAAGCACTGGTTCCAATACTTCTGGCGCTCAGCTGGCTTGCTGGAAGCCAAAGCCTTGTCCATAAGCTCGTGGAGCTTTGTGTATCCTTCGGAGTTCTTCCAGAAGGAGCGCTGACGGGTCCAAGCGTTGTCGCCGTACCACCAGCTCATCAACAAGTCTGGGTCGTTGCCGAACACGGATGGATCGCCTGGAGCAAGAACCATGGAGTAGTTTGCATCGTCGCGGTCGGTAATCTGTGGGTAGAGTGCGGAAGACTTCATAGACTTGATTTCCACATCCATGCCAATCTCAGCAAGATCGTTCTTGATTTGTGGAGCAAGCTGGGTAATCCAAGTGTGATCCGTGGTGTAAAGAGTGAACTTTAGTGGACCATTTACGCCAGCTTCCTTAAGCAAGCTCTTTGCCTTAGCAATGTTCTTGGTGTAAACGTTCTTTGCCTTGTGGTAGTTTGCGTAGTTCTTTGGCAAGAAGCTTGTTGCTGGCTCACCCTGGCCGCTCATCTGATTTGTAATCAGCTTGTTTACGTCAATTGCGTAGAGAGCTGCCTGGCGAACTCGCTTGTCGTCAAATGGCTTCTGCTTTGTGTTGAACATAACAAATGGAAGAGTAAAGCCCTGTGCGGTCTTAAGCTCAGATCCAGATGCCTTCAAAGTGTTGAATGCCTGTGCTGGAACCATTTCCATTACGTCGGTCTTGCCACCCTGCATTGCAGTTACGCGAGCAGTATCGTCAACGGTTACATTCCAAACCATCTTCTTGGCTTGTGCCTTGTACTTGCCGTTGTAAAGATCGTTGCGCTCAAACTTCACCTGGTTATCGGTAATAGAAACATACTTCCATGGGCCAGAGCCGATTGGCATGTTCTTAAGATCTGCATCAGACTTTGCGGTTGGAACAATCTGAATCAAAGCAAGGCGCTGCTTGAACAGTGGGAACGCCTTCTTTAGCTTAAAGATTACGTGACGATTGTCTTTTGCTTCTACAGAGTCAATAAAGTCGAGCATAGAGATGTAAAGGCTGCCCTTTGCGGTTGTGCGCTTAAAGGAAGATACTACGTCTCCTGCGGTTACCTCTGTTCCATCAGAGAACTTAGCGGCATCGCGAATGGTTACTTCGTATTCCGTATCGGAAATCTTCTTTGGCTCACCCTTTGCAAGAGCGTTGAAAACCTTAAAGTTGCTGTAATCAAGAGCGTAAAGTGGCTCTGTAACGTGCCAGTTTGCTGCCATTGGCAACGCGCCAGAGGTTGTAGATGGCGCAAAGTCGCGGCTTGCGTATGCAACCTGTGCTGTAATCGTGTCTTTAACAGCGGTCTTTGCTTTTACGGCCTTGTGGGTTTTTGCTCCACCGCAGCCAGAAAGCATCATTAATGCTGCCACACCAGCGGCGAGCGCCGCGGTTAGCTTCGAGTTAATTCGTGCCATATTTTCTCCTCACCATTGAGTTTGGGTTTTTTGCATTTCATCTTCGAATGCGAAAACATTTTAAATTATAGCGCGTGCATTATTTTCACGTTACTTCAAACATAAGAGGTCTGATGTCTGATGTCAAGTTATGCGTGTGTCGAATTTGTGAAAATTTTGATTATTTTTTAAATCGCGAAAAATTAGAACAAAATCGCACATAATCGACACACATATAACCACTATTTTTATTTATTTGTTACTTACGCACGCGTAGCGAATCTGCGGTTGCTTGCGACTTTTCCTTAACGCTCCCAGCCGCATCCGCCTACCCACTCGCCGCCTACAACTTTGCTGCAAACCAGCGCGTAATCGACGTTGGATGTGTAATCGCCGTTCCAACAACAGCAGCCCAAGCGCCCATCTGCATAACCTTGTGCAACTGATCTGGAGTGTGAATACGCCCTTCGCAAATAATTGGATAATCTGGGAAAGCCTGCAAAATCTGGCCTAAAAGCTCAAAATCTGGGCCGTCCGTTTTTGGCCTTCCAGGCGAAGTGCCAGCCAAAGTGGTAGATATAATATCCGTTCCGCAATCCGCCGCGCGCTTGGCATCATCGAAGTTACCGCAATCTGCCATAACAACTATGCCTTCGTCATGCAAGGCACGAACAGTCTGCTCGTAAGTCAGCCCATCTGGGCGTGGCCTATCGGTTGCATCAATCGCAATAATATCCGCTCCAGCAGCAGCACAGCAGCGCGCATGACGCAAAGTCGGAGTTATGTAAACGCCTTCGTGACCATCTTTCCAAATGCCGATTACAGGCACATCTACCTGCCCTTTAATCGCAGAAATATCCGACAGCCCCTGGCATCTAATGCCAACAGCTCCGCCTTCTACGGCAGCCATTGCCATTTGTGCCATTGTTTCTGGGTGCCTAAGCGGCTCCCCTGGGTATGCCTGGCAGCTAACCACTAGGCCACCCTTGATTTTTTCAATCACAGGATTCATAGCGATTCCTCCTTTTTAAAATGTGACTAAACTAAACAAAATTAAACGCAATCAAACGCGACTAAACGCGACTAAACGCGATTAAGCGCGATTAAGCGCGATTTGAGTGAACAGCAAAAGCCGCGCCAATAAGCGGAGCAGATCCTCCAAGTTTGCCCTTAACAATCGGCGTACTTTTAATCAGCGTTAATGCCGAGTCTTCAAACCCGCTTCGCATAGCGTTCCACCAAATATCGCCAGCTTCTACAACAGAGCCAGAAAGCACAATCACATCTGGATCTATAAGATTTGCCATTCCTGCAACGCACTGCCCCAAAGCCTTGCCGCTTCTAGCAAGCGTCTCTTTAGCATGCGCATCCTGCCCAGAATTTGCGCGCACACAAACCTCGTAGCCGTTTTGTGCCAGCTCGCCGCCTTGTGGAAGATTGCTGTTGTAAAGAGTTGCAAGCCCCGTACCCGAGGCCACTGGCTCAATATGCCCCGCATGCGCTCCGCACGAGCAATCGAAGCCAACTCCCAAATCGCTAACAACATGGCCAGCGTGCCCAGCAACTCCGTGCGCGCCCGCAAACAGCTTGCCGTTTATAATAATCGCGCCGCCAATTCCAGTGCCTATGCCAACGGAAAACACAATCGACTTTCCGCGGCCAGCACCGTAAATCGCCTCTCCAAGGCCGTGGCCACCAACGTCGCCAATCATATAAACCGGCAAGTCGGTTACGCTCTTAAACGCGTCGTAAATTCGCTGACCTCGCCAACCTGGAAGAATGTCTGTAGCTGCTACGATTTCGCCAGTTTTGCTATTTGGCACTCCTGCAGCCGCTATTCCAATTCCGCTAATTTTTTTGCCACTTTTCGCCGCATCTTCCAATATTTGCCTTGCGCGCGCTACTAGGCGATTCTTTATGTCTTCTCCGCCTTTTGCAGCTTCTGTTGGCATAGAGCCATAGTCTTCTACTGTTGGAGAAGCACAGTCTGCGCTTTCATTGCCAAAGCTAGACCCTGCAGACTCTAAAGACTCTGGCAAAGTCACCAATCCGTATGCGATTTTTGTTCCGCCTATGTCAAAAGCAAGATATGTAGAGCGAGAATCTTTTACTTCGTTCATAACAATTTCCGTTTTCTACTCGCGTTTGAGCTTTACTTTTACTGTTTATCCAGCCTGTTATTCAGCCTGTTACTAAGCCTGCGCTCCAGCCACAGCATCGTGAATGCGCGCCAAATATCCCAAGCGCTCCTCAACGCTCGCATCTTGCGGAACACACACTTTTGCGCCCAAATAGTCGATTGCATAATCGTCTTTTAGCGCCTCGCGAGTGGTTTCTTGAATTTCTTTAGACGTCATTAACGAAGTCGGCTCATCTGGGTTCATTGGCAAATGGCCATCAATCCACTCATATCCGTATTGCGTTGCATCTGGGCCAGCCCCCGAGAACATTAATCCTTGCAGAACACCAGCCTGCCTTGCCGCGCGCACATGCTCCACTGCCGCTTGAGCATTGCGCTCTTCTACAACGCTTCTACCCCAGTTGATTGTAATTCCAATTCCCGCTTCTTTTGCAATCTGAATCTCTTCTTCTAGAGGCAGGAATCCCTTTTCTGGATTTTGGCCTTCAATGTATCTATCGCAATGCTCAATCACCAGCTTTGCTCCACACCAATCGAGCTGAGCGAGTTCTTCTAGCGACTTCTTCATTGCATCCGCTTGCGCTAAGCGAGTTGGCGCCGTGTGTATTTCTACATGAGATATATCGCAGCTATCTCTAATGTCTACAACGTTTGCGATTGCTTCGCGAATATCCTTAAAGAAAGCCAGCGCACGATGTCTGCCTTCTTCGCTTGGGCTTGCAAGTCCAAATTCTGGATCTGGGTCAAAGTTTATGTGACGCATTGTTCCTGGAATTGCTGTAATCGTGTTTGCATGCCAATGCGAAGGTATTGCGCTTGCTAGCCACGCGCGGTTTTGCGCATCTGCCAAATCACCTGGGTATGGAATCTCTGTTCCAGCAATCCAGCTTTGCTTGCCCAGCAAATCGTAGTATTTTTCTTGATCTTCGCGAGTTTTTGGCAACGATGCGTATGCGCCTACAACGAATTTAGCTTTCAGCATGATATCCTCCTTGAAATCGTCGCTGATTTGTCTTTTGATTTGTAGACTACACCAATCACACTACAATTCGTCAGACGTCTGATAAATCTTTGTACTTGCGACTACACTCGAGCAAAGCTCCTATTCATACTAACAGTGCTCAAATCTGGGGTTTCTTTTTGCACCTACCCCCCATATTTACATTATTTACATTAAAAAATGTCATTTTGTATACGACGCTTCATTGGAAAATATACACCACTGTTACAAATAACATCATCAATTTGTGCTAGAACTCTATAAGTATATTCTTCTAAATTTAATAATTACGTTTAACATGTTTTTATATTGAAAAAATTATTAATGCAACACGTAATCATTAAATTTGTAAAAATAACCAAATTTGTATATGCTTATATGTACGACAAGCTCACTTCACTATAGGAAGTGTTGATTGCTGTTAGCAGGGGGTCACCAATTTGCGTGACCCTCTAGCATATTTACTTTTCCAAAACAATGCACAGCTGAATTATAGATTTTTCTAACACCTTTTATCCACAATGCGTAGAAATTGTTGGAGCTATAGAGCAAAAGGTGCTTGAGACAATTTTTTATACATTTTGTGCAATCATAGCACGATGTTCCGTAATCGCTTTTTCATTAAGCCACATTTGGCCTATAACACAGGAAGTGGGCATATACAAACTATGTTATACGCAAAAAGGCTTGTTAGATTTCTAACAAGCCTTTAAAACTAAAGAACAGAATTCCGTCCCTAGCGGAAAACCATCTCTAGCAACAAGCATTAAGCACCCGCAAGCAGAATAAAGAGTCTACAAGGTAAGAAAAGGAAATTTCGGCAAACCAAGCAAACCCTAAACCCAGCATGCAAGCTGCAGCGCGCAAAACACGCGCCGCCGCCTAACGCAAGCCTAATTTATACGCGCACTCGCACTCTAAAACACACGAGTGCGCGCATAGTGCTTAGTGACGAGCCTTGCGAACAGCAGCACCCATACCAGCAAGCATGGTTGCAGCCAAAGCAGTCAAAGTCACACCAACACCAGTGCCTGGCAACTTCTTGCCATCATTCTTCTTCTTCTCAACTTCAGGCTTGCCTGGCTT
>NZ_KQ956811.1 GCF_001546455.1 Gardnerella vaginalis
AAAGCATTTTGGCAAAGGATTCGAAGCAAAAGACATTGTAAACAATACGCAAATCAACTCGAATGCTGCAAAGCGCGGAGACAAGGCCATTAAAGCCGCTAGCAATGCGGTAAATGGTCGCAATAATGCAACAATGCTTGGTTTTAATGCGTAAGTTGCGTTAATCGTAGTGCTTAAGCTACTTATAGGTGTTTATAGGTGTTTATAAGTGCATTATCAATGATAAAATTCCATTAGTTTTGATTAGATTTGAGGAAAAATGACTGATATTTTAACGGTTGATACACAAAGCCAAAATGTTACTAAAAGTGATACTCCAGCAGTAGTCATAGAGGATTTACATAAGAGCTTTGGCAATTTGCAAGTTCTTAAGGGCGTTAATATGACTGTTAAGCCAGGAAGCGTAACAGTTATACTTGGGCCTTCGGGAAGTGGAAAGTCAACTTTGCTGCGATTGGTGAATCAGCTAGAAACAATCACATCTGGAAAAATCACCATTTACGGCGAGCGCATTGGTGTAAAAACCGTTATGCGTAAGGGCAAAGAGGTTTTGCAGGCATTAAACGATAACGAGATTGCGGCTCAGCGCGCAAAGCTTGGAATGGTGTTCCAGCGTTTTAACTTGTTCCCACATATGACGGCTATTGAAAACGTTATGGAAGCGCCAGTGCACGTTTTGCACATGGATAAAATTGCAGCTCACGATTTAGCGGTTAAAGAGCTTGAGCGCGTTGGAATGGCAGACCGCGTAGATCATTATCCTTCTCAGCTTTCGGGCGGGCAGCAGCAGCGAGTTGCGATTGCTCGCGCGCTTGCAATGAAGCCAGAAATCATGCTTTTTGATGAGCCTACATCTGCGCTAGACCCAGAGCTTGTTGGAGAAGTGCTTAATGTTATGCGCGACTTGGCAAACGATGGTATGACAATGATTGTTGTAACGCACGAGATTGGTTTTGCTCGAGAAGTTGCAGATCAGGTTGTGTTTATGGACGGTGGAAAAGTTGTTGAATGTGGAACGTCTGGAGTTATAGATAATCCGCAAACCGAAAGGTTTAAAGATTTTCTGCACAGCGTTTTGTAAGCTTAACATATAAATATAAATACGTAAAAATTAAGGCATTTTGCGTAAAATCATGAATAATTTATGGCTGTGGTGTTTGCTGCAGCCTTTTTATTTTGATTAGCACTATTATTCAAACAATTTTACGCAAAGAATATCTTGCACAATGTTTGGCATGTTTGCCTAATAACAAACATAGTGTAAAGTTGTTCATTGTTTGAATATTCCATCCACTTTATTCGGAGATTAGTATGAGTGATGCATGTTCTTCATGCGAATCAAACTCGCATAGTAAGAACGGCGTTCGTGTATCTCGTTGGCTAAGATTTGTTGCTGCGTTTACGTCGCTATCTTTACTAGGATTTTCTAGTGCTTGTGGAACAAGCGATGCGGTTGGGCCAGATCCTCTTTTAGCGCGTAGCTACGACGTTAATCGTATTAAAAAAGATAAAAATATTGCTGCAATGCTGCCAAAAAAGCTTGTTGAAAGTGGCGAGCTTGTAATGGGTACTAATGTTGGATATGCGCCAGCAGGATTTTATGCTAGAGATGGAAAAACGGTTGTAGGCTACGAAATAGACTTAAACAAAGCGTTAGCAAAATTAATGGGGTTAAAGCTTCGCATTGTTCACGCGCCATTTGATGCGATTTTGCCATCTGTTGGAAGCAAATTCGACATTGGTGTTTCGGGATTTACGGTTAGCAAAGAGCGAGAAAAGTCGGTTGACTTTGTAACGTACGCGGATGCTGGTTTGCTTTTTGTTGTTAGAAAAGGCAATCCAACAAATGTGAATCTTAACGACTTATGCGGTAAAAAAGTGTCTGTACAAGTTGGCACAACAAGCGAAACTCAAATGTATGGTGCTAGAGATGTTTGCAAGGCAAGTCGTAAAGCTCCATTAGATGTTCTTGCTTTTAGGGAACAAACGGATGCTACGACTGCAGTAGTGGCAGGGCGCGCAGACGTTATGTATGCAGACGCTCCTGTTTCTAGTTTTGCGATTGATCAAACGGACGGTCAGTTGGAGCCGCTGGGTAAAAGCCGCGATAAAGCTCTTATGGGCATTATTGCTCAAAAAGGAGATACTCAGCTTGTGGAAGCAATAAAAGCTGGTATTGAAAAGCTAATACAAACGGGCGCGTATCAAGAAATAATGAAGGCATGGGGCGTTGAAGACGTTATGATTAAGCACCCAGAAGTAAATCCAAAAGTCTGATTGTTTTTGGTTGTTTAGAGTAGGATTATGAACATGTTTGCTAAAAAGAACAACAACGAGCGCATTTTGCCAGTAAAAAATCCTGGGCCAATTATATCTGGCATTATTGTGGCGATTATAGCGTGTGCTCTTGTGTATTCAATTGCTACAAATCCTAGATTTGAGTGGGCAATCGTTTGGAAGTACATTTTTAACGAGAACGTTCTTGCTGGTATTGGTTGGACGTTGTTGTTGACTTTGCTTTCTATGGTTATTGCGATTGTTTTGGCTGTTTGTTTGGCTATGATGCGCAAGAGTGTTAATCCTGT
>NZ_KQ956812.1 GCF_001546455.1 Gardnerella vaginalis
GTTCCCAAAATTGGTCGAAATGGGAACAAACGTGGGAAAAAAGAAACAAACGCGGGAAAATCGCTCGCGCGCTGCGCTCTAAGCGAAAAGGTATGTCGGAGCGAGTGGAGTGTTGTTTGATAAAATGCTGGTATGGGTCAATTTGAAGGCAGCCAGATTAGCGGCGATAGTCAGCTAACTCAAAACTCTAATAGCAGCGAAGCTAATCAAGATATATCTAAGCTCGATCCATTGATGAATCGCCCTAGAATATCTACAATTGCGCTATGCGGCGTTTGCGCGGTTCTTTTTGCAGCATCTGCTGCGGCAGTGTGGTTTTTAGCTGTACGAACTTCGTTAGGCCAGTCGTACGAAGAAATGGTGATTAGCACTTTTGGCTATAGCGCCATTCCATCAACGCTTGCTGCGATTTTAGCGCCGCTTAGAAACTCCATAATCGTTATAGTTTTGAGCGTGCTAATATGCGTTGCTGCGCTAATAGTTGTGATTATAAGAAAACGCTGGTGGCTGCTTGCCCAATGCGCTGCAATACTTGCTTTATCGCTTGCAGCAGAGCCACTAAAGCGCGTTCTTCCGCGACCAATGCTGGTAAACGTTGCCACTCTTGCAAAGAACTCTGCGCCTTCGGGGCACACTCTTTTAATGGCGGCCGCTTGTGCGATTCTTATTTGCGCTGTTAGTCGAGCGTTTAGAGCGTGGGTTGCGGCTGGAGCCGCGTTGATAACATTTTTGCTGGCTGTGGCTCTTATGGGAGGCCGCTGGCATAGGCCTGCAGACGTTGTAATGTCGGTGCTAATGGTGGGGGCAATCGCTTGCGCTGCAATGGCTTTTACGCGCGGGTCTGCAATGGATTTACCTGGTCGTAGAAGGTCTTCTATAAGCGTGCAAATTGTTGGAACTGCAATGATTACAATGGGCATTATTGGCATCGTGTATTTTGCGTACATGTTTTATCAGATTTTGCCAGGTGTTGAATTGGGTGCAAAATGGGCGATTGGCGTTTCGCACGTTTTAACATATTGGGCAGTTGCGGGAGTGTGCGGCCTAACGTTCGGCGTTTTGATGGTTCTTAAACACTGCACGGCCGCGCCTTTGAGCAGACTCGGGCTAGTGGGCGCGCCGCCTACGCCGCCAGCAAAAAGCGATGCGCAAAGTCAGCCTGATGAAAGTGATTTGTTAAAAATGCTATCGTCTAATTAAATAAAAAAAAATAAGTAAAATTGAATAAAAAATCATTAAAGTGGTATATATAGGAGTATATGCTGATATTTCGCAAAATTTGATTTATTGGGAATGATGCGTAAATTGCGTTAGAGTAGGTTGCGTTAGAGTAGGTTGCATAAAGCAAGTTGCGTTAGAGTTGGCGCAGGTAGTGAGCGCGAAATATGCAGTGCATTTAGTGTTTAGTGCATGCGAGTGCATGTGAGTGCAGATACGAAAGGAGAGAGTATGACAGAGCAGAACAAGCTTGTCATTGTGGAGTCTCCCACTAAAGCGCGTAAAATAGGCGGATATCTTGGAAGCGGATACACGGTTATGGCGTCCGTTGGCCACATTCGCGATTTAGCACAGCCAAGTCAGGTGCCAGCCGCTAAAAAGGCGGAATTTGGCAAGTTTGGCGTAGATGTAAACAATGGTTTTGAGCCGTACTACATTGTTGGGGCCGATAAAAAGAAAACCGTTTCCGACTTAAAAGCCGCGCTGGCAAAGTCGGGCGAGTTGTTCCTTGCAACTGATGAGGACCGCGAAGGAGAGGCGATTGCGTGGCATCTTGTGCAGGCGCTTAAGCCAAAAGTGCCAGTAAAGCGCATGGTGTTTCACGAGATTACAAAGCCTGCGATTCAGGCTTCGCTTGCTAACACGAGAGACGTTGACGATCACATGGTTGATGCGCAAGAAACGCGCCGCGTGTTGGATAGATTGTACGGCTACGAGCTTTCGCCAGTTTTGTGGCGCAAGGTGGGGCCAGGTCTTTCGGCTGGACGAGTGCAATCTGTTGCAACGCGTTTGATTGTTGAGCGCGAGCGCGAGAGAATGGCCTTTAGAAAAGCGAGCTATTGGGATGTTTGCGCGGATTTGAGCGCAAACGGCGTTGATTTTCAGGCGCGAATGACGGCTCTAAACGGAGCGCGTTTGGCGGGTTCTAAAGATTTTAACTCGCTTGGCGAGCTTCAAAAAGCCAAGGGCGAATCTGCTTTAGCACACTATTTAAACGAGGCGGACGCTTGTGCGATTGCGAAAAATCTTGGCGCGGCCGATTTTGTTGTAAACTCAATGGACACTAAGCCGTATCGCCGCCGCCCATTGCCTCCGTTTACAACGTCTACTCTTCAGCAGACTGCTGGAAATCGCTTGTCTATGAGCTCTCGCCAAACTATGCGCGCGGCTCAATCTTTGTATGAAAACGGTTACATAACCTACATGCGTACGGATTCTGTAACGCTTTCTAAAGAGGCGATTTTTGCGGCTCGAGATTGTGTTAAGTCTAATTTTGGAGACGAGTATTTAGCGGATTCTCCAAAACAGTACGCTACGACTTCTGCAGGCGCTCAAGAGGCGCACGAGTGTATTCGTCCTGCTGGGTCTGCGTTTAAAAATCCTGCGGATTTGGCGGGTGTACTGCCTGCCGATCAGCTTAAGCTTTACACGCTTATTTGGCAGCGCACGCTTGCGTCTCAAATGGCGGACGCCACTGGTTTTACGGCTACAGTTAAGCTAGACGCTTTAGCTGGCAGCTTTGGAACGGCTAATTTCCAGGCTTCTGGAACCGTTATTGAGTTTGCTGGATTTATGAAGGTGTTTGGCGGATTTAGCGAAGACGAGCAGTCTAAGGCTTTGCCGCCTATGGCTAATGGAGATGTTCTTAAAGCTTTGCAAGTTAGCGCGGATGGCCACGAGACTCAGCCGCCAGCTCGCTACACGGAAGCGTCTTTAGTTAAGACGTTGGAAGCTAAGGAGATTGGTAGGCCGTCTACTTACGCTAGCATTATTTCTACGATTATTGATCGCGGATACGTGTATGAGCGTGGGCGTGCGTTGATTCCAAGCTGGCTTGCTTTTGCGGTTATTAAGCTTTTGGAATCTAATTTCCCAACTTATGTTGACTACGCGTTTACGGCAGACATGGAAAATGGCCTGGATCGCATTGCGCATGGTGAGGAAGCTGGTAAAGATTGGCTTTACAAGTTTTACTTTGGAGATGACGGGGCGGTTGCTAGCGATTCTGTGTCTGCGGTTGCTAGCGATTTTTCCGCGCACAAAGGCTTGCAAAAGCAGGTTGATCAGCTTGGCGAGATTGACGCGCGAGAGATCAACACGATTGATATTGGCGGCGGATTGCATGTTCGCGTAGGCAGATACGGCCCGTATTTGGAAGATACTAAGAATCTAGACGAAGAGGGCAATGCGCGCAGAGCTTCGATTCCAAGCACTTTGGCTCCAGACGAGCTTACCGAGCAGGTTGCGAGGGATTTGATTGAAAACAACTCCGAAGGCCCGCGCGTTTTGGGAACGGATCCGCAAACTGGCGGAAGTGTAGAAGTTAGAAACGGGCGTTTTGGTGCGTATGTTGCTCTTGTTGAGGCCTCGAGTGAGGCTTCGAGTGAGGGTGAATCGCAAGCAGCCAGCGATTCCGCTAAAACTGGCGCAAAGTCTTCTGCAACTGCAAAGTCTTCTGCAAAATCTAAGAAGTCTGCCCAAAATAAGCCAAAAATGGCGTCTTTGTTTAAAACAATGGATCCTGCAACAATAACTTTGCAAGAGGCTTTGCAACTTTTGAGTTTGCCTCGATTGGTTGGCGTTGTGGAAGAAGTTGACGAGCAGGGCGAGGTTAAGCGTGCAAAGATTGAGGCGAATAATGGGCGATACGGACCTTATTTGACTAAGACTTACGAGCGCACGGATGCTGGCGAAACGGCTGCGGATTCTAAGCCAGACAATCGTTCGCTTGCAAGCGAAGACGCGATTTTTAGTGTGACTTTAGACGAAGCCAAGGAGCTGTTTGCGCAGCCAAAGTATGCAAAGCGCACGAGTGGAGCTGCAAAACCGCCACTTAGGGAGCTTGGAGAAGACCCAGAAAGCGGCAAGCCAGTGGTGATTAAAGACGGCTTCTACGGCGCTTATATTACGGATGGCATTACGAATCGCACGCTGCCAAAGCAATATACGCCTGAGTCGATTGAGCCACAAGTTGCGTTTGAGCTTTTGGCGCAAAAGCGCGCGGCAGGGCCTGTAAAGCGCAAGAGAACTGCTGCAAAGAAGACGACTGCAAAGAAGCCTGCTGCTAAGAAAACTGCGACTAAAAAGAGCGCTGCAAAAAAGCCTGCTGCAAAAAAGAGCACAGCAAAAAAGTCCACGTCTAAAGCCGAGTAAACCTGGTAGAGGTATGCAAAATGGCTATAGATCTTAAAAACAGCGAGCTTAATGGCTTAAACAAAGGGCTTTTTATATCTTTTGAAGGTATAGACGGCGTTGGAAAAACCACGCAAGTTAACGCTTTGCGCGATTTTTTGCAAGCGCGCGGGCTTGAGGTTGTTGTGACTAGAGAGCCTGGCGGAACGCAGCTGGGAAAGCAGTTGCGAGATATTCTTTTGCATGGCGATTCGATTTGTGCGCGCGCTGAGGCTCTGCTTTTTGCGGCAGACCGCGCTCAACATGCTGCGCAAATCATTATTCCAGCTTTGCAGCGCGGTGCGGTTGTTATAACGGATCGCTACATTGATTCTTCGCTAGCGTACCAATCGGGTGGGCGCGAACTCACTATGCAAGACGTGCGTGATTTAAGCGAGTGGGCGTCTAATGGACTTTGGCCAAATCGCACGTATTTGCTAGATATGAGCGAGAAAGATGCTGCTGTGCGCTTGCGCGGGCAGGCGGATCGCATGGAAAGCGCGGGACTTGATTTTGCGCGCCGCACGCGTGAAGCGTTCTTAGATCTTGCTAAACAAAACGCGCAAAGATTTTGCGTTTTAGACGCCACTTTGCCAGCTTGCGATTTATCGAAGTTGATTGCTAAAGATATGTGCGAGCTGCTGGATAATGCTGGTGTGCGTGAGGAAGAATCGCAAGAATCACAAGGATCGCAAGGATCGCAAGAATCGCAAGCCGCCGCAGAATCGCTAGAAAATCAAGGATTTTAGGATTTTAGGATTTTAGCAATGGACGTTTGGGAATCGGTAGTTGGTCAAGCGCAAGTTGTTGAGCGTCTTAAAAAAGTGGCGCAAGGCGATTCAAGCAAGATCGCGCAATCGTGGCTTATTTGCGGCGCTTCGGGATTTGGGTGCGCAAAAGTGGCAAGAGCGTTTGCAGCAGCATTGCAATCGCGCGAAAAAATCGCAAGCAGCCGCACCGCCGAAAACTCCGCCACTCAAATAAACACAGATAAAATCGCAAGTGAAGTGTTGGCTGGAACAAGCCCAGACGTAAACATTTTAAGCACAGACAAAGTTACAGTAAGCATTGACGAAGTGCGCGAGATTGTGTCAATTTCCGAGCAGATGCCAAGTGTTGCGCCGTGGCGAATCATAATAATCGAAGATGTTGGGCGCATGCTTGAGCGAACAACAAACGTTTTGCTAAAAGAAATCGAAGAGCCAGCACCTCGCACAATTTGGATTCTTTGCGCTGCAAGCGCGGCAGATGTTTTGCCAACAATTCGATCCAGGTCTCAAATAGTGAATTTGGCGCAGCCAAGCGACCAAGATGTTCAAGAATACGTGCAAAAACACTCTAATGTGGATGCAAAAACGGCGGCGAGCGTTGCGCGAATTGCGCAAGGAAACGTTGATTTGGCAATGCTTTACGCAACTAGCGAGCAGGCCAGAAGCAGGCGAGAAGAGCTTGTGGCAGGCGTTTTGCGAATTAGCAGTGCAATAGATGCGATTATGCTGGCGCAAACGCTAATCGAAGATGCTAAAAGCCAAGCAGAAGACGAAGTGCAAAAGTCTATTGAAGCTGAGCAAAGCGAGTTTTTGCGCATAAATGGCCTTAAACCAACGGATAAAATTCCGCCTAAAATTCGTAGCGCATACAATGCGATTGGCAAAAAAGACGATGTTAAACGCAAAGTAACTCGCGTAAGCAGAGACGTTCTAAACCGCGCAATCGACGCCATTTGCAGCGTGTATTGCGATGCTCTTGTTTTAATAAACAACGCGCAAGATAAAGCGCCGCTGGTAAATCAAGATTTTAAGGCGCAAATTGCGGCTCTTGCAAAAAATCTTAGTGCCGAGCGTGCGCTTAAATGCCTGGACGCGCTTGCTGTGGCTAAAAAGCGGCTTGCTGGCAATGGCAATGCAACGCTTGTTTTTGAAGCGCTTTTCTGCTCGCTTAGACCACGCGAGTGATATTTCCTATTTCCTTGCTTGGTGTTGTAGGAGGGCTGGGTGTTTCTTGTCTCA
>NZ_KQ956813.1:0-205550 GCF_001546455.1 Gardnerella vaginalis
TACCGCCGTTACCGCCGTTACCGCCGTTACCGACGTTGCCGACGTTGCCTTGACCGCCTGGGTTGCCGTTGCCGCCGTTACCGCCGTTGCCGCCGTTACCGCCGTTGCCTTGGCCGCCGTTGCCTTGGCCGCCTGGGTTGCCGTTTCCACCGTTTTGCTGATTCTGGTTCTTCTTTTTCTCCTCTTCTGCTCTCGCCTTCTCTAGCGCATCCTGAATCATTTTCTTGAGCTTTTTGTTTTGTTCCTCTTCTGCTTTCTTCTTTGCTTCATCGTCTGCTTTCTTCTTAGCAGCAGCGTCCTCTTCTGCTTTCTTCTTAGCAGCAGCGTCCTCTTGAGCCTTCTTCTTTGCTTTTTCTACATCGTCAGGAGGAATGTTAGGAATATTAAGCTTTGGCCTACGGTTTATTCTAGGAGCCTTACGAATAACAGGAGCAGTAATTTTTTGCAGCTGCTTTTGAGCTTCTTCGTCTTTCTTCTTTGCTTCTTGAGAAGCTTCATCGCTTGCAGCTTTGTCTATCATAATAGATGTTATGCTGCGAATGCGTTGAGCGTTATCGGAATACCATTGCGCAGCAGCAATAGCCTGAGCGCTTTGCGAACCTAAAGCTTCTGGAGAATTTGCATTGCAAACAACTGTTTCTGGTATGCGCAGCTTCATAAGCTTGCTCAACAACTTGCCGTTTTCGGAATCTTCTTTAGCAAAAGATACAAGCAGAGAATTTTTAATAAGCTTTTTCCAAGACTGGTTTGCTTTAGTTACTTGTGCAACCTGAACTTCGCACTGCTTGCGAGCCTCTTTTACGCGTGCATTATGCTGAATATTCCAACATACAGCGCCTACGCAAAGAACCAGCGCAAGAACTACAACGCCAGTTATAAGAATTATCATCTTCTTTTTGTTGCCATGGTTAATGGCTTTGGAGATGTTTTCTAACATATTCATCCTCTGTTTTTCAATATTTGCCAAGATTTGCTTTGTGCAAACGACACTTATAGTCTACGCCAAACTAAGTACGTAATGCCTTGGAACTTATAGGTTTTTGAGCGTTTGAGTTAGCTTTAACGCAAAACTTTTGTAAAACAAAAAACCACCAGGATTGCTGGTGGTTTATCTTGCTCCTGCGGCTGGGCTTGAACCAGCGACCATTCGATTAACAGTCGAACGCTCTGCCAACTGAGCTACGCAGGAATATTTTCCATGCTTGGCTTTGTGCCGTGCACAAGACATTTATATTACACGGAATTTGTGGATATGCAAATATGAGTCGATTTGGGCGTGTCGAAAATCGCTAACGCTGAAATATTGGGAAATATTGGGGAAATATCAGGGATTTATAGCCTTTAACCACATTGTTAAAAAAATCTTTACTAAAAAAGAATCGTGTGAAACACTTTTAAAAAAATAATAAATGGAAAGTAAATAAAATCAATAAAACCCTTGAAATACGCCATTTTTTAGGAATTCTAAACAAAAAGGAGAGCAGTAATGTGGAAAATATTTAACATAAAAGTTATTAATAAAAAACACGCAAAAATCAGAAAACAAATTAAAAAAATAAAAACATATGTTTTTAAGCATAAAATACTTTTTGCGTACTCATTAGCGTTTTTTGCGTTGATTGCGTTTGTTTCAATAATCCAGGTTCTAGAAAATTCAAATGTGACTAAAAAGCTTGAATACGAATATGTTCAATTAAATAAGCCAGATTCTTATAAGCAGCCCGCAAATATATGCACGAATAATAATAAAACGCTTATTTTAGCTGCAAGCAAAATCGAAGAGATAAAAGAGCTAGAGTATTGCAAATCTAGGATGATATATCCAGTAAAAGAAGCGAATATTATTAAAGATTTTGATAAAGATTTTGACGGCCCGACTAAGCCTTGGATTGCAGGACACAGAGGTGTTGATTTACAAGCTTTAGAAGGCACAGAGCTCCGCGCTCCAGCAGATGGGGTAATCGCCTTTGCGGGGCTGGTTGCTGGAAAATCTGTTGTAACAATAAGTCATGGTGTTTTAACATCTACTTTTGAGCCAGCGTATACGGATTTACCTGTTGGGTCAATTGTTAAAAAAGGGCAGAATTTTGCCTATGTAACAGTTGGATCGGATCATTGCGATAATCTTTGCGTTCAATGGGGATTAAAACGAAGAAACAAAACATACGCAAACCCTAGAAAGATGGTTCAAAAGCAAAAAATAGTTTTAAAACCAAAAGAAGATTTAAACGTAAAGTAGTAAAATGCGTATCGTATAGTGTATGTAGATTCTTGAATAAATAATAGAGTCATTAATTAAACGAGTATACGCACTTTAAGGAGCAATTATGCAAAAGTATTCTCGCAGTCTTAATGAGAAGATTGATTACGACGCAAATATTTTTTCGCTTCTTGAAAACCGCGTAGAGCGTAATCCTAATGGCTCTTTAATTGAGTATGCTTCGGGTAATGGAAAATGGGGCTCCTACAGCGCTAAAGAGTTTAGAGACTTAGTTATATCGGTTGCAAAAGGGTTTATAGCGCATGGAGTTATGCCAGGGGATTCAATATCTATAATTGCTCATACTTCTTGGCAGTGGACTTTACTAGACATGGCAATAATGTCTATTGGGGCTTTAACTGTTCCAATCTACGAAACAAGCTCGCTAAGCCAAATAGAAAACATTATTAACGATTCCAACGTAAGCATGATTTTTGTTGAAGACCAGGCAATGAAAGAAAACGCTCAGACTGCAAAAAAATCATGCAAAAGCCTTGAAGAGATTTTTGTATTAAATGCAGACGCAATCGAAGCGTTTATTGAATACGGAAAAACCGTTACAGATGCAGAATTCTACGAAAGAGAAAAAGCCGTTAGAGGCAAAGATTTGGCAACAATTGTTTATACTTCTGGATCTACTGGAGAGCCAAAGGGTATTGAGCTTTCGCACGGTAATTTTGTTTTTATAGCAAAATCTGGAATACTTTCTATGCCAGACATAGCATTAAGAAGCAAGAGTGGTACTCCAAAACTATTGTTATTCCTTCCACTAGCGCATGTTTTTGCGCGATACATGCAATTTTTCTGCTTTGCTGGAAACGTTACACTTGGATTATCGAGTAATCTTAAAACAATACTAAGTGATTTTGCTAGCTTTAAACCAACATTTGTGCTTGGTGTTCCTAGAATATTTGAAAAGATTTACAATGCGGCAAGTCAAAAGGCTGGTAGAGGGTTAAAAGGCGTTATATTTGCTTTAAGCGTAAAAGTTGCTAAGCAATGGTCAAAAGCGCAGCAAAGTGGTGCAATGGTTTCGCCAATGATTGCAATAAGCCATGAATTCTTTAAAAAAACCGTATACAAGTCGATTCTGCAAGTTTTTGGAGGAAATGTTGATTACGGCGTTTCGGGCGGAGCGCCTTTAGACACATCAATATCTCACTTCTTTAATGGAATTGGGCTTCCAATCCTCGAAGGCTACGGAATGACGGAAACATGCGCTCCATCAATGGTAAACCCTACAAAAGGGTACAGAATTGGAACAGTGGGGCTTCCTGTTAAAGGTGTGTCTGTAGCAATAGACAACGAGGGAGAACTTTGTATTAAAAGTCCTGCAGTATGCGTTGGATACCATAATCACCCAGAAATAACAGAAAAGCAAATAGTAAACGGCTGGCTTCACACGGGAGATTTTGCATTACTAGAGCCAGATGGATTTGTTAGGATTACAGGCCGAAAGAAAGATTTAATAATAACAGCAGGCGGTAAAAACGTTTCTCCAGGTATTCTAGAAGCGTGTGTTATGACATGCCCAATTGTTTCTCAATGTGTTGTTTTAGGAGATAGAAAGCCGTTTATCTCGGCAATTATTGCACTTGATTTGGCAGAAGTAAACTCTTGGCTTATATCTAGGGGAGCAGGGCCTGTGCGCTCGCTGGATGAAGCTAGAAAGAATTCAATTGTTAAGTCCGAGATTGAACAAAGTGTTGTAAAAGCAAATTCCAAGGTTTCTAGAGCGCAGTCGATTAGAAAGTTTGAGATTGTTCCAGATGCCTTTACTCAAGAAAACGGATTGGTTACCCCAAGTCTTAAAGCAAAGAGAAGCGTTGTTTTAGAGCGTTACAAAGATCTTATTGAAAATAAGATTTATGCTCCAAAATCTAAAAGATAATCGCATTAATCTCTAGCTATAAGGCGTTAGATTAAGGTGCAAAAGTAATGTGCTAGCCTAAGGCGATTAAAGCCCTGCGTCTGCAAGAGTAACGTAGCCTGGGTCTATTAAAAGCGCCTTAAGATTTGTTGCACTAACTGCAAGAATAGTTTCAGTTGCCACTGGCACGTCTTTTTGAGGCCCATTATTGTTTACAAAAATGGTTACATCTTCTAGCTGTGTAATCTTTCCAGAAGTGTTTAACGAATTGCATTGTTCTGCAACATCTACAGAAATCTTTTGAATGTTTTCTATAGAAGTCATCCATTGTTTTCCGTTTACAAGATTAGGCAATGCATCTTTATATGCTCCGTAGCCAGTAATAATAGGCCATTTTGAATCGTTTACAACAGAGATTGCAGATTCGCTTTGACTATTCTGGCTGTTATCTTTGTTGCTATCTTGATTATCTTTATTGTTTTTATTATTTTTACCGCTTTTGCCTGTTTTTTGGTTTGAAGAATTGTTATTTTTTGAATTAGAAGGAGCTGGAACTTTCTTTTTGCTTAAATTACGCTTTCCAATAAAGTTTCCAATAATGTCTGGAAGGGTAAACGAAGGATTAATATCTGCAGAACTTCCTTTGTAACCAAGCTCTTCTAAAGCATTTTCTGCTTGCATAACAACTTGATCTTCTAGAGCAATAATGCCATCTACGTGTTTTGTTGAAGTTGCTTGATTGCTATTTTTTTCAATAAGTCTAAATTCAAGTTCTGCTTTAACAGAATCAGAATTATCCGCATCTATAGCAACGTTTTTCCAATCGTTTTCGGTGGAATTTTTGTTAAGCTTTCCAGAAGGAGAAAACATTAGTCCAGATTCATAATATGGTTTTAAAACCTTCCAGATTCCTTCGAAGGCAAGTCTGGAAAATTCGTCATCAAAATCTGGAGTTTTGTACGAAGAATCTTCTGAATTTATTCCTCGTTTATTTATTCCAATGTGAAAATGAACATTTTGCTTTTGATTATGGCAAGGCAAAAGCACTTCTACACTTTTTGGATTATCTTTAGATGCTTGATTTAGAGCCAATTTTTGTACAAGAGTGTGAGCTTGAATCTCTCCGATTCTTTGAGCCGAAGAAAGGTTAAATAGAATATCTGGCTTAAATCCATTGCTTAATCTAGAAAGCATAATAACGTGCATTCCAGCTTTTTTGGCAAGTTCTAAAGCGTTTGAAAGCCTATTTTCTGCTTCTTCTTGATTCTTTAAATCATCGTTCGATTGATTGGTGTTTGAATCTGGCTGTGTTACATAATCGCCATAATTATTATGTCCGTTTTTATTGCTCCAAGGTGCAACAACAATCGTTGTTTTTGAAAGTTGTTTTTTTACGCTATTTTGAAGGTTTTTAACGTTCGTTTTTGCGTTTTTACTTTTGAGCGATTTAGCAGAGTTATTGGAGTTTAGTGAAGTAATAGTGTTTACAACATAGTCTTGAATATCTTGACTTTGATTGTACAAGCTGTTAGAAGACTTGGTTGTGATTGCGTTGCTAGAAAATCCTCGCTTTTTTAGCGATTTTACTATTTCTGGAACAAGATTATCCCATGTGCTTAATGGCGTTTTTCTACTTAAATTTAGCCCGTCGGAAGGTGTGAAAATTATAACGTTTCCGTGATTTACTTCAGACTTTGCGCTAGGCGACGCGTTTTGTACGCTAGATCCGCATGCGCAAATTGCAAAAAGCATTGTACTTGCTGCCAGAGCAGCAATAACTTTGCGCAAAATATGCTTATGCGTGCGAATCATAGTTAAAGCCTTTCGTAAATTTAGTTCTGTTTTTGCTTATTTGTTAAAAAGTATTTACTAAAAAGTATTTGTTAAATTATCTAATACAAATTCAGCGATTAAGCAAATCTAAGCACATGTCTCTATACTCGCTAACGTAGCCTCCACCAAAGAAAACACAATGGCCAGCAATAGGGTAGAGTTGCCAAATTGTCATGCGATTTTCAAAACCAGATTTTAGTGGATGAACAGACTGGTAGCCGTCTAGAATCTGCTTAAAATAGCTGATTCCAAATAGGTGAAGCATTGATAAATCTTCTTCGCGGTGACCGCCGTGAGCTGCAGGGTCAATTAAAACAGCTTCTGTGTGTTCGCCATCTTCGCTTTTAGTCCAGAGTACGTTCCCGCTCCATAAGTCTCCGTGAACGCGCGCTGGTTTATCTTCAGCGGCTTTTCCAAGTAAATTTGGTAGAGCATCAATAACTTTATTTGTAAGATCTAAATCGCTTTTTGTAAGGCTTCCCCTAGAAATACCAAGGTTTACCATTGGCAAAAGTCTGCCTTCTGCCAAATAGTCAATAACGTTGTTCCAATCGCCGCAATCCATTTTTACTGGGTCACTTAGGGGGCCAAAATAGCATGTTCCATCATAGTCTGCTGGTGGTTCGCCAAAATATTTAGCGCCAAAATCGTGCATATGAGCCAAAGATGCTCCAAATTCAAACGCTGCTAGAGGAGTAGGGCTTGTAGTTTCAATGCGCTCAATGTTTAAATAGTCTTTTCCCCAGTCAAAGACCTTAGCAACTTTAGGCCCGCCGCAAGTATAAGCTTCACTAAGCCAATTAAGACCACGCCCCTCGCATTCAAAGAAGCGGTCTGGCGCATATGACCTGCTTTTTTTGTACACGTTATTACTCATAGCAACCTCTGTGCTTGTATTTATACCAATCACATTATTTTACTTAAGACTTTGCACAATAATCATTTTTGTGTCTGATTTTTTTATTTTTTATTTTTAACTGTGCAAAGATTTTTAACAAACTGATATCCAAAAAGTAATCCTGCTAATGCTAGTGCGGAGCCTAATCCAGTATAAAACACTGCAATAAAGCGTTCTGGAGCAAGATTTGTTGCACGAATAGTAATGCCAAAAGTAATCATAAAAGCCATGATTATAAATGATTTAACGTCAAAGAATTTAAGGAAAAATTGCTTGTTTTCTTTGTATGAGTTAATTCTGGCGGTATGTTTTTTTACGAGTTTTCCAAAAATAAACACTTGAAATATTGCAAAAACAACTAATGATAAAACAAAATTAATAGCAGATAAAAAGTTTGAGTATGCAATAATGCCAATGCGAAGAATATTGAATCCAGCGAATCCCCATACAAGGCATGCAATTAGCAAAAGCGTGTTCTTTGATACTTTCATAACTCAACCTCTTTAAATCGTTATTTTTTAATCAATTCTTGTGTTGAATGCGTAAAATAATTGTACTAATCATTTTTTAGCAAAACGCTAAATAATAGTATTTTGTGAATTATGCATTAAAACTTTCAGAAAATCTTTAAAATATACAAAAAAAGTTGTAAAAAGTGTTGCAAATTGACGATATGAGTCGCTATAGTGCTTGTTTATGGAAGACAACGATCAACAATATTCAACAGCTGACAATAATGCTACAATCGCTGAGCCAGCTTTTCGTTACAATGCGCAACTCGCACAAGATATTGAGCAGCGCTGGCAAAAAACTTGGGACGAGCAAGGCACGTTCTGGGCGGCAAATGTTAAGGGCAATTTAAAGGATGGAGACGGTAAGCTTGCAAATGGCCGCCCTTCTTTCTTTGCAATGGATATGTTCCCGTATCCTTCTGGCAAAGGCTTGCATGTTGGGCATCCTCTTGGATATTTGGCAACAGATGTTGTAAGCCGTTATCACCGCATGAAGGGCGAGAATGTTCTGCATGCTATGGGTTACGACGCTTTTGGACTTCCAGCAGAACAGTATGCTGTGCAAACTGGCCAGCATCCACGCATTACTACCGAGGCGAATATTGCAAATATGCGTAGGCAGTTGCATCGCATGGGCTTGAGTTTTGATGATCGTAGGTCTTTTGCAACTATTGATACAAATTACGTTCGTTGGACACAATGGATTTTCTCAAAGCTTTACGACGCTTGGTACAACCCTGATTTTGTGCGTAAAGATGGCGGCAAAGGTTCTGCTCGACCAATCTGCGAGCTGGTTGATGAGTTTAAGAGCGGCAAACGCGAAATCCCAGGTTTTGCAGGTAAAAAGTGGGAAGATCTTAACAAGGTAGAGCAAGCGGATGTATTAAACGATTTCCGTATTGCATATATTTCTAAGTCTCCTGTAAATTGGTGCCCAGGATTGGGAACTGTGCTTGCAAACGAGGAAGTTACTGCAGAAGGCAAGTCTGAGCGTGGAAACTTCCCAGTATTCCAGCGCAATCTTCGTCAGTGGTCAATGCGAATCACCGCTTACGGTCACCGATTGGTTGAAGATTTAAATACTATTGATTGGCCAGAAAAAGTTAAGCTTATGCAGCGAAACTGGATTGGCGAATCTCACGGTGCTTCTGTTCATTTTGATGTGCCATGTGCAGATGGTAAAACGCGTGATTTGGAAGTATACACAACTCGTCCAGATACGCTTTTTGGCGCTACTTTTGCGGTTGTTTCCGTTGATCACCCAATTCTTGAGCATGTTCCAGAAGCCTGGGATTCTAACGTTCCAGAAAGTTGGAAGGGTGGCTACGCAAGTCTTAAAGAAGGCTTAGCTAAGTATCAAGCTCAAGCTAGAGCAAAGACTGCAAAAGATCGCACAGAAGACGCAGGAGCTAAAACTGGTTTGTTTACTGGTCTTTATGCAATTAACCCTGTAACTGGAGCGAAGCTTCCTCTGTTTACTGCAGACTATGTGCTTATGGATTACGGCACGGGCGCAATTATGGCAGTTCCAGGCGGCGACCAGCGCGATTACGATTTTGCTAAGGCGTTTGGTTTGCCAGTAATCTACACGGTTGAACCACTTGCTGAATCTGGCGAAAAGTTGGCAGATTACGAAGGTAATGCTCCGTTTGTTTCGCATGACGGAATTGTTATTAACTCTTCTGTAGAAAAGACTTACAAGGGTGGCAATGCCTTATCTATCAACGGTTTGCGCGTAGATGAAGCTATTAAAAAAGTTACAACTTGGCTTGAAGCAGCTGGTGTAGGCAAAGGTAGAGTTTCTTACAGACTTCGCGACTGGCTGTTTTCTAGGCAGCGCTACTGGGGAGAGCCTTTCCCAATTGTTTACGATGAGGATGGTGTTGCTCACTTAGTTCCAGATAGTGAGCTTCCGATTGCTTTGCCAGATGTTCCAGACTACCAGCCAAAGACTTATGCTCCAGATGACGCAAATTCCGAGCCAGAAGCGCCATTGAGTAGAAATGAGGATTGGGTTAAAGTTCAGCTTGATCTTGGAGATGGCGTAAAAACCTACTATCGAGATACAAACACTATGCCAAACTGGGCTGGATCTTGCTGGTACTACATGCGCTACTTGGATCCAAACGACGCTGAGCACATGGTTGACAGCGACGAATATGACTACTGGATGGGCACTAACCGTCCAGGTAAAGAGCATGTTTCTGGCGGTGTTGACCTTTATGTTGGTGGTGTAGAGCATGCAGTTTTGCATTTGCTTTACTCCAGGTTCTGGCACAAAGCGCTTTATGACTTGGGTTACGTGGATTCTGCTGAGCCATTCCATCGCCTATTTAACCAGGGCATGATTCAGGCTTATGCGTACACGGACGAGCGTGGACAGTATGTTCCAGCAGACGAAGTTGAAGAAGGCGCTAATAGCGGCGCTGGCGAGCCAACATTTACTTGGCATGGCGAGCCTGTTAATCGCGAGTTTGGCAAGATGGGCAAGAGCCTAAAGAATATTGTGACTCCAGACTACATGTACGAAAACTACGGTGCAGATACATTCCGCCTGTACGAAATGAGCATGGGTCCGCTTTCTGAATCTCGCCCTTGGAATACGCGTAATGTTGTTGGCGGCATGCGATTCTTGCAGCGCTTGTGGCGTAACGTTGTTAACGAGGAAACTGGAGCTTGTGTAGTAACAGAAGATGCGTTGGACGAGAAGACGTTAAAGCTTCTTAACAATACAATTGCAGAAGTGACTGTAGAGATGGAAGCAATGCGACCAAACACTGCAATCGCTAAGCTGATTGTGTTAAACAACCACTTGACTTCTCTGCCACACGTACCTCGCGCTGCAGTTGAGCCGCTGGTTCTTATGCTTTCTCCTATTGCTCCGCATATTTGCGAAGAGATGTGGAGCAAGCTTGGGCATACTAAGTCGATTGCTCATGCAGATTGGCCAGTTGCAGATTCTCGCTACGTTGGCGCAGATACTGTTACGGCTGTTGTGCAAATCAAGGGCAAAGTTCGTGCAAAGCTTGAAGTTGATCCAAATATTGAGGCTAGCGAGCTAGAAAAACTCGCGTTGGAAGCTGTAGCTGATCGCTTGGGTGGTAAAGCTCCGCGCAAGGTGATTGTTAAGGCTCCAAAGATTGTGTCTATTGTGCCAGACGAAAGCTGAAATCTAATGTTTTCTAGGCAAAATAGCCTTTAACCACATTGGTTAATTTTACTTGAAAGATGCTTATCTTCATTTAATAGTGGAGGTAAGCATCTTTTTTATTAATGATTATTTAAACAATAAAAGGGGGTGATTAAAGATGCATAAAACTAGTCGTAGCGTTCTAAGCAGGTTTGAAGCGATTGATGGATTGAGTCATAAAATTAACCAAGAAATTAAAGAGAATGCGTTGGATTTTAATAATCTTGCCACTAATGCCAATAAATCTTCACTAGATTTTAATGATTTTAATAAACGAAACGAAGCGAGAATAAAAAATAGCATAAGACTGGCTATAAAACCTGTTCATATTCTTGCAATAATGCTGATTTTGGTTGTTTGCTTAGCTTGTAGTTTAACAATGCTAATAGGTCAATATGCAACGTATAGCAAGTTTTATGCTTATAACGCTAGTAAAGTCGCAAGCAAAACTGGCAGTAAATCTGTTAGCAAAATCGACGATAAAGTCGAAAATAAATCCTCCAAAATTCAATCTTCTAGCAAGAATTTTAAAGAGAGCAGTGTGAATGGCAAAAATAGCTCTAATGCGATTATTAAAGATAATGAGGGCAATGATTATAAAAAGCGCGATTCTAAAAGTGCTAATTCTAACAAAGATTATGCAGCGAACAGCGAGAACAAAGATTTTGCTAATAATGCTTTAAATAAAAAAACTTGCATAAACATAAACACGGCTGGGGTAGAAGAATTACAAGAAATAAAAGGCGTGGGGCCAAAAATGGCTCAAAGAATATTAGATATGCGTAAAAAAGTTCGTGTTTTTAAACGCGTTGAAGATTTGTTGCAAGTTAATGGGATTGGCCCTAAAACCTTTGCAAAAATTAAACCAATGACTTGTGTTGGCTAAAAATCGCCTATTTATAGGTTTGTTTTATAACTTTGTTCTTTAAGGTTTAAGATGGAAGAATTTTATTGGAATTGTGAAACTGGTAACAAGGATTTTAGACTTGTTCCAATTGCTTTTGCAGTGTGGTTTGGCTGCTTATATGCAAGATTTGTATGCGAAGTAAATCATATTTTAGTGCATACAATAATTGCCACTTTTGCTTTTGCTTTTATATGTTTTTGCTGTGTATTTGCTAATGGCATGTTTAAAGTTAAATGTTTAGAACGATTGAAAATAATCAAATATAAACAAACTTTTTACGCGATTGTATGTGCGTTTTTAGCTTCCTTTATTATTTGCTCAATTACGCAATGTTTAGAAGGGATGGATCCTGTTTTTTCTGTTATTAAAAGCAATGGCGTTAAAAATGAGCAAAATCATAATGTAAATAATGGCGCTAAAAATGGCGATTTTAAAAACGTTAAAGTGGTTATGAAAATAACATCTCCTTTAAGAACGTCTCCTTCTTTTAGAGGAGATTGTGTATCTAGCGTTAGAGTTAAAAGTGTTGAGGCAAAAGATAAAAACAATGCTGTGCAAAAATATGCGAGTTTTGTAGATGCAAAACTTTACGCTTTTAATCCAGTTTGCAAAGCAATAAATTATGGGTATACGATTAGCAGTTTTGCGAGGATTGGTATTTCTAAATTCGGCGCAAATGCTGTAGAAATCCAAATCCCTAAAGTTGGTAAAGAAGATAAATCTGGTAAAAATCAAGTTCAATCGTTAAAAGTGATTGAAAAAGCTGGGTTTTTAGCAAGTGCTTTAAATAATCTTTATAAAGAATTTTACAATGTTACAAGCAATTTGAGCGAGCAAGGTAAAATGCTAGTTCCTGGTCTTACTGTAGGACTTTTAGGTCAAGAGCGTTTAAGTGATGATAGTGAAAATAAAAGTAGTCAAATTGACAGCACGTACGCAAATACAATGAAGCAAAGATTTAAGATTTCGGGAATAATGCATTTAATGGCAGTATCTGGAGGCCACTTTTTGCTTATTGCTGCAATGATTCGTAAAGTTTGCTTATATTTTCTTGCTCCAAAATGGCTATGTGCTGTTCTTGAAACAGTTGGAAATATTTCTTTGGCGCTTATTGTTTACCCGTCGGCGTCTGTTTTGAGAGCGCTTATAATGGGCATTATTTGCTCAATTGCGTTTTTGCTTTCTAGAGCATATCAGTCTGCTAGTGCATTGAGTTTAACTGTTATAGGCGTTCTTTTTGTTTGCCCAAAATACGCATGGGATTATGCTTTTGCTCTTTCGGTTTGTGCAACTTTTGGAATAATCGTTTGCGCAATGCCGTTGAAAAGAATCTTTTTAAGATACATGCCATCTTGTATTGCGAGCGCATTAAGTATTACATTGTGTGCGCAATGTTTTACACTTCCTGTTCAAATATTAATGCAACCTCAAGTGTCTTTTATATCTATTTTAACTAATTTGATTGTTACTCCTTTTGTTGACTTTGCAACGATTTTTGGACTTTTATCTCTTGTTTTTGCGTGTTGGAATTATTCGATTTCGTTGTTTTTTGCTAGTTTTTCTTCGATTGGAACAAACATTATGGCATTTTGCGCTTGGAACCTTGGAGACTTGCAAATTGGCGTTTTTCCTTGGATTGCGGGGCCATTAGGTGCTTGGTTGGCGTGCATTGCTGAATTTAGTGTATTTTTCGCTATTCTTTTTGCAAATAAGTATCTTAAAAATAAAGAGTTTTACAACACGTTTAAGATTTATGCTCAAGCAAAGTCAAATCGTTTTAAGCATCTTATAGACGATTCAGTTAAGCTTTTTGAATAATTTGTCTAATTTTTTATCTAGGAATGTTTTAAGTTTTGCATAGTTTGTACAATTAATAAGGTGTTAAAAAGCTAAAATTAATCCTATTAATAGTAAATTCGATTGGTTAAGTTACAAAACATTGGCATTAAGGGGTACGCATGCAAACGTTAAAAAACTTTGCGCCAGTTACGATTGTGGTTGGCGGGGATGCGTATTTAAATGATTTAAACGCTCGCGATTTAAAAGCGCGCATAATAAGCGCGTATCCAGATGCGGATGTTGTAAATTTAGATGCTTTGATTGCCGATAAATACGCTTTTATAACAGCTACAGGCCCGTCTTTGTTCTCTAGCGGAACGATTGTTGTTATTAGCAATCTTGAGCAGGCAGATGAAGACTTTGTGCAAGCGCTAGTTGATTTTTGTGCTAATAATTCCAAGTCTAATGGCACTGATTGCTGGGTTATTGCCCGCCACGAAGGTGGTGTTAAAGGAAAATCAATAGTTACCAAGCTTGAAAAAGCTGGAGCAAACAAAATAACTGTTCCAGATCTTAAAAAAGACGATGCAAGGCTGAATTTTGTTATAAGTCTTTTTGAAAGACAAAATCGCAGCATAGAGCCTATGGCAGCTGGGCGTATTGTAGAAGTCTTAGGTGGAAAGACCGATCAGTTGGCGGCACTGTGCTCTCAGCTGTGTTTTGATTTTGACAATAATCCAATCACTTTAAAAATAGTTGACCAATATTTAACATCGGATCCTCAAGTTACTGGATTTTTTGTGGCAGATAAAGCTGCACAAGGAAATGCGCCTCAAGCTATTCTTGCGGCAAGAACTGCGATTTTGCAAGGCGTTGATCCTATAGCATTAATTGGCGCACTGGCTGTAAAAATGCGCATAATTACAAAGGCTATAGCAGTTAAAAACGGTCAGATTTCCACTCCTCAAGCAAAAGTGAACCCTTGGGCACTAAAAATGGCTATGAGAGATTTAGGTGGATGGAATGAAAATGGAATTCGTAGGTGTTTTAAGTGTTTAGCATGGGCAGACGAACAGTGTAAAGGTGGAGCAAGCAACGCTGATTATGCTTTAGAAAAATGTATTAGCATGATTGCTTGCCGTGGACGTTATTAAATTAAGACGAAAGTGTGTGATTTTGGAAAATCAGAATAGCAAAAAGCTTGTAATTCCAACGGATTTGTGCATGCAGGAGCTTGGAAAATCCATTGCAAAAATAGTGCGTGAAACAGACGTTATTTTGCTTTCTGGCCCTCTTGGTGCTGGAAAAACAACGTTTGCAAAAGGATTTGGGCAAGGTCTAGGAATAAAAGAGCCGATTGTTTCCCCAACCTTTACTATTGCAAGAGAACTTAAAGGCACGTTTTCTAACGGAAAAGCGGCAAATCTAATTCACGTAGACGCATACAGGCTTGGTGGAAAAGATTACGCTCCAGGCCAAGATACGGTTTCTAGGCTTCTAGACGAGCTTGAATCGCTTGGATTAGATGAGGCTTTGGAAGAACCAGGTGATGGAACTGTTGTGCTTATGGAGTGGGGAGAGCAGATGGCGGGCGTTCTTGCGGATGTTCGTCTTGAAGTTCATATTGATAGGCCGATTGAACAGTCTGGCAAAGATTCTAATTCAAACCAGCTAACAAGCGAAGGGAATCGCGTTGTAACACTTGTTCCAGTTGGAGGAGATTGGTGCGATCGACTAAAAATTCTTGATTAAGAGTAAGCTAAGTTGGTTGGTTAATTTAAGGAACAAAAATGAGCAATACGCTGATTATAGATACGTCATACGGTTCAACAGTTGGAGTTGTAGGCTATAAGCCAATAGTGGAAACGGATTCGCGTACGCATGTTGAAAAGCTGCAAGTAAACATTGATTCTGCAGTAAAAAATGCTGGTCTAGAGCTTAATCAAATAGACGAAATCGTAGTTGGAGTAGGCCCTGCTCCTTTTACAGGTTTACGAGCTGGATTAGTGGCAGCTAAGGCGATTGCTTTTGCAAATAACGCTAAGATTTTAGGTTGCAACAGTTTGATTGCGCAAAGCCTAATGATTCGTTCTGGAGCTTTTGAAGAATCGCTTGAAAATGGCGTTATTTCTAAAGATTTAATAGTCGAAAATAATGAATCCTGCAATACTGAACGCAAATATGTTCTTTCGCTTAATGACGCTAGAAGACGCCAAGTTTATATGAGTTTATACGACGATAGTGGTTGCGAAGTAATAAAAATGGATATTGATTATCCTGCAAATATTGTTGAAAGAGTTAACCAATATTTTGAATCAAATAAAATTTGCGACTACTGTGTTTGTGTTGCGGGTCATGGCGCTAAAAAATATGTTGAAGATTGGAAGAAAATCAAAAGCATACGCTTAATTGCCGAAGTGAGCGCTCTTGATTTAGGCGTAAAAGGATTAGAAATATTTAAGCTTTGCGCAAGTCAAAAAGATGTTATTGAACCGCTTTATTTAAGAAGACCAGATGTATCGGTTCCAAATCCGTTGAAGTACGTTTTGGGTTCTGGGGCTGCTACAAAAGTGGCGGAAAAATAGGATTCAAGTAAAGTACGCATATGATTGTAGACATAACTTGCTCAAAATATCCAGCTTGTGCATCAAATAGTAAAAGCTGCGCTATAGAGAAAATTGATTATTCAAAATGCGAAGCAATAGTTTCTCAAATTGCAAAAATCGAAGCAGACTTGTTTGGACCAGGCTGTTGGAACAAGAACATGATTTTGCAGGAATTGCAAGCGCCAATGCGTGCATATTATGCAGATATTGATTTAAACACAAATACGGTAGTAGGGTATGCAGGATTTTGGTTTGATGGCGATGATGCGCAAATAATGACAATAGGCGTTGCAAAAGAATATCAAAAGCAAGGAATTGCAAGCAATCTTCTAAAGACAATGATTGAAAATGCAAAATCAATAGGCGCAAAACGAATGCTTTTAGAAGTTAGGGTAAACAACAATCCTGCGCTAAAACTGTATGAAAAATTCGGTTTTACAAAAATGGGATTACGAAAAAGATACTACATGCCAGAAGGAATAGACGCATATACAATGTGCGCGCAAATAGAAGACTTAGAAGGCATAGAAGGCATAGAAAACTTAGAAGAATCTAGCGAAGCTTATAACAGTAACAGTGCTAAAAGTGAGGATAACAATGAGCGAAACAATGAATAAAACAAGCGAGCCAATAGTTTTAGGCATTGAATCAACTTGCGACGAAACAGCAGCAGCAATCGTTAAGGGAAGAACATTAGTTTCTAACGTTGTAGCATCCTCAATGCAAGAACACGCGCGCTACGGTGGTGTTATACCAGAAATCGCCTCGCGCGCACACGCAGAAGCATTCGTGCCAGTGGTTTCAAAAGCGTTAGCAGATGCAAATATGGATTTAAGCGATATTGACGCTATAGCAGTGAGCGCAGGTCCAGGCTTAGCGGGTTGCTTAGCTGTTGGCGTATCTGGAGCTAAAGCACTAGCAAGTGCTGCAAAAAAGCCGATTTATGGAATAAATCACGTTATTGGCCACATTGCTGTAACGCAATTGCAATTTGGCGATGTGCCTAAAGACGTTTTAGCGCTTATAGTTTCTGGAGGTCACACTTCTCTTTTACACGTTAACAACATTGCGCGCAGCATAGACGTTGTTGGAACAACATTAGACGATGCTGCTGGCGAATGCTTTGACAAAGTAGCTAGATTGCTGGGATTCCCTTACCCAGGAGGTCCGCATATTGATAGGCATGGGCGCCTTGGAGATCCAAATACGTTGAAAGTTCCACAAGGACTTACGCAAGGCAGATCTGGCAAAGAGCACCCTTACGACTTTAGTTTTTCGGGAGTAAAAACAGCTGTTGCGCGTTGGGTAGAAGCTCGCCAAGCACAAGGCTTAGAAGTACCAGTTGACGATGTTTGCGCATCTTTAGCAAACTCGGTTGCAGATGTTCTTTCGCGCAAAGCCATGATGGGCTGCGAACAGTATGGTTCTAAAACGCTGCTGATTGGTGGCGGATTCTCTGCAAACTCGCAACTTAGAGAGCATCTTTTAGAGCAAGGCAAAGAGCATGGAATCGAAGTTCGTTTGCCGGAATTGAAGCTTTGCACAGATAATGGAGCAATGGTGGCAATGCTTGGTGTGAATTTGGTGGAAGCAGGCGTTCGTCCATCTGCTCCAGATTTTGCAATCGATTCAGCAATGCCACTTACAACCGTTAGCTTATAATATAAAAGTCATATTAAAAACAAGCGAGGTGTTTTGTGTACGAAAGCTATACGCGTAGAGGAGCTTTGCAAGTTGGTGAAAAAATCCAATTCACCGATAGAAAAGGCAAGCGAATCACAGCGCAGCTTACTAAAGGCGGAGTTACACAAACCGAGCATGGCATTATTTTGCACGATGATGTTATTGGCAAAACTCAAGGCATTGTAGTAACAACAGTTAGCACAAAACGAGATTTTGAGCAGAGCAATAAGCCAGTTGATGCATCTAAAGAATCAAACAAGCCATGGATGGCAGCGCGCGCAATAGGCGGATGGGATTATGTAGTTATGCGTCCGCGATTGACGGATTACGTTTTATCCATGCCAAGAGGCGCTCAAATCATGTATCCAAAAGATATTGCACAAGTGATTTCTTTAGGAGATATTCGCTCTGGAATGCGCGTTTTAGAGTCGGGAGCAGGCTCTGGGGCAATGAGCTTAAGTCTTTTAGATGCGGTTGGGCAAAGTGGTGAGCTTACAACAATAGAGCTTAGGCCTGATTTTGCCAGAATTGCGCAGCTAAACGCAACGATTTACTATGGTGAAAAACCAAAATGGTGGAATCTTTTAACTGGAGATTTTGATTCAGTGGCAAAATCTCTTCCAGAAGGCTATTTTGACCGCATTATGTTAGATATGCTTGATCCTTGGAACAGGCTTGAACAAGCTTATAGAGTTATTGCTCCAGGTGGCGTATTGGTTGCGTACGTAACAACTACAACGCAAATGTCTAGAATGGCACAAAGTTTGCGTGCTTCGGGAGTTTGGACGGAGCCAGAGATTCAAGAAACGTTAGAAAGAACTTGGAAAGCTCAAGATTTAGCAGTTAGACCAGATCATGCAATGATAGGTCATACTGGTTTTTTGGTTATTTCGCGCGCAATGGCACAAGGATTTAATGCGCTAAAAAAGCGCGAGCGTGCTACAAAAGATACTGTTAGCGATATTGATGCTTTAACACCCGAAGAGCGCGCAGAACAGTTAGAAGACTTATCTCTTAGAGATATATCCGATAGAAAACTTAGAAAAGTTTTAAAAGATTTAGACTCGCAAATAGCACAGTTACCTAACCAAAATCCAAAGTCCAACAAGGCTTAACCGAAGACTGTAGGAGATTAAAATGGCGGCGTCAATCAAGAAAATTGCTAAAAAAGTAAAGCACGCAAAATATGTGTTGTTACTAATGCGCCACGCAAAAGCACATCCGCCAACAATGGGAGACGATTGGGGAAGAGACCTTAGCGATAAAGGCTTAAAACAAGCAAAAATAATGGCAAAAGGCTTGCAATCTTTAAAGCTTGTTCCAAATTATATTGTTTGTTCAAGCGCGAATCGCAGCGAACAAACAATGCAAAAAATGCTTAAAAAATTTGGAGATTCGCCAATAGTTGCATCAAGAAAAAGCTTATATGATGGCGGAATGCAATCCGTAATGGATGAGCTTTGTGCTATTAGGAGTGAATCTAGAATAACAATGATTATAGGCCATGAGCCAACAATGTCGATGGCTGCACAATGGCTTTCTTCCGCCGATTCAGACCCAGATGTTTTAGGAACAATGCGACTTGGACTTTCCAATGCTTCGATTGTTGTTCTAGTATCTGAAACGCCTTTTACAACCTGCGGACTTCGAGGAGCAAAAGCCCTGGGCGTTATAAGTCCAAAAGATTTTGAGTAAAATACGCGGAAATCTGTATAAAATCTGCATAAAATCCGCATAAAATACGCATATAAATTCAGGTTATAACGACACCCCCAAATAGTTGATGACCCCATTAGGCCAAATGTTTGCTAGGCTGAATCAGGTTATTGATTTTTTTTGGAGGATATATGCATACCGTTCTAACGTCCGTACAGGGTTTCCCAAGGATTGGCGCCAATCGCGAGCTTAAAAAAGTTATTGAACGCTATTGGAAAAAAGACGCAACGCTAGAAGAAGTAAGACAAGTTGCAAAAGACTTGCGCAAAAAGCATTGGAAGATTCAGGCAGAAGCTGGAATAGAACTCATACCAAGCAATGATTTTAGCTACTACGATCAAATGTTAGATACGGCAATCCTGCTTGGCGCAGTGCCAGAAAGGTACAAAAAGCTAGAGTTTGAAAATGCAGAAGATACACTGTTTGCAATAGCGCGCGGATATCAAGGGAGCTTTGGAGACGTTACGGCTCTTCCAATGAAGAAGTGGTTTACAACCAACTATCACTACATTGTTCCAGAAGTTGAAAATCCACAAGATTTGCGTTTAGTTGGTACAAAGCCATTTGACGAGTTTAATGAAGCAAAAGATCTTGGAATTGAAACAAAGCCAGTGTTGATTGGCCCATACACCTTCTTAAAGCTTGCTCGCAATCCACAGGCTCAGGAATTAGAGCCAAACAAAGAAACGATTGAAGCATTAGCAGAAGCATATTGCAATATTGTAAAACGATTTGCAAGTCTTGGAGCAAAGTGGTTGCAATTTGACGAACCATACTTGTGCTTAGATAAAGAAGATGGCGATTTAAAGATTTTTAGCGATTTATATAAGCCGATTCTAGAAAGCAGGCTTGAAAACGCTGAAAACGCAAGCAGCGTTAAGATTTTGCTTAATACATACTTTGGCAATATTCTAGACTCCTATAAAACTGTAAACGATTTAGCGTTTGACGCAATTGGCTTGGATTTTGTAGAAGGCAAAGAGGAAAACCTTGAAGCTTTGCAAGAATATGGAGTAAACGAGAAAACCACTATTTTTGCAGGAATTGTTAATGGTAGAAACATTTGGAAAAATGATTACGCACAAAGTCTTGGCTTATTAGACGCTTTGCAAAAAAATGTTACTAATCGCATAGCTGTTTCTACTGCATGCTCTCTTTTGCACGTTCCATTTAGCACGAATGGAGAAGAGCTTGGTGAAGACGTATTAAAGCATTTTGCGTTTGCTGTAGAAAAATTGAAGGAAGTAAGCGAAATTGCTAAACTTTGCGTTTTGAATGATGATGAGCTTAAAAATAGCGAGGAATTAGCGCAAAATCAAGCATTATTCGACGGATCTAGAGTAAAGACAGACGAAAGTGTTAAAGCGCGAATCTCAAGCCTTAAGCCAGAAGATTTTGAGCGAAAGCCAGCTCGCGCTGAGCGTCAAAAATTGCAAAAAGAAGCATTGGGATTGCCTGATTTGCCTACAACAACTATCGGATCCTTCCCTCAAACAAAAGAGATAAGGTCGATTCGAGCGCTTTTTAGAAAAGGCGAAATTAGTAAAGAAGAATACAACGCATTTATTGGCAAGCAAATAGACGAGTGCATAGAACACCAGGAGAGCATTGGCCTAGACGTTCTTGTGCATGGCGAATTTGAGCGAAACGACATGGTGGAATACTTTGGCCAGCATTTGCACGGATTTAAGTTTACCAAGAATGCTTGGGTGCAGTCTTATGGAACTCGCTGCGTAAAGCCTCCAATTGTTTGGAGTGATGTTTCTAGAGCACAGCCAATCACGGTAGAGTGGAGCGCGTATGCCCAAAGCCGCACAAATCATGTTATGAAAGGCATGCTAACGGGGCCTGTAACAATTCTTAACTGGTCTTGGCCTCGCGAAGATATTACCCACGAGCAGCAAACGCAGCAGCTGGCTCTTGCTATACGAGATGAAGTTTTAGACTTAGAGCGTGCTGGAATTCGCGTAATTCAAATCGATGAGGCTGCTTTGCGTGAAAAGTTGCCGCTTAGGCGTTCGGATTGGCATAAGAAGTATTTGGACTGGGCTATTGCGGCTTTCCGTCTTGTACATTCTGCTGTGGCTGCTACTACGCAGATTCACACACATATGTGCTATTCGGAGTTTAACGACATTATTCAAGATATTGACGCAATGGACGCAGACGTAATATCGTTTGAGGCTTCGCGTGGAGATTTAGTTGTTTTGGACGCTATTCATGACGCAAACTTTGAAACAGAAGCTGGCCCTGGTGTTTACGACATTCACTCTCCTCGTGTTCCTAGCGAAGAGGAGATTGTTAACAGAATTCACGAGATTTTGCGCAAAATGCCAGCCAATAAACTGTGGATTAACCCAGATTGCGGCTTGAAAACACGAGGCAATGCAGAAACATGGGTTAGCTTGCAAAATCTGGTTTCTGCAGCCAAAAAGGTTAGAAGCGAATTGGGTGGCGGTTTGAAATGACCTATAAACCAAAGTTTTCACTAGAAGTGTTTCCACCTAAAAGAACATCTCCAATAGGTACGATTTACGACACTTTAGATGGCTTAAGGGGATTGGATCCAGATTTTATATCTGTAACTTATGGAACTGGAAAATCTTCGGATCGAACTGCTACTGCTAGAATTGCCAACACAATTCAATCGGAATACGGTATTAAAGCTGTTGCACATTTAACAGCAAGATACCTAAATTATGATGATGTTGACGAAGCATTAGAGTTGTTCGACAAGGCAGGTGTTAGTGGCATTTTGGCTTTGCGTGGAGACGTTATTGAAGGTCAGGATGCTGCTGGCGTGTTTAACCATGCCAGCGATTTAGTTGCTTATATTCGCACGCAGCGCCCTGATTTGCCTATTTTTGGCGCATGCTACCCCGAAAAGCACCCCGAATCTGCTACTTTGCAAGAAGACATCGATAATCTAAAGAAAAAAGTTGATGCAGGAGTCACTCATTTGATTTCGCAACTTTTTTACAATAACGATGACTTCTTGCGATTTAGGGATTTAGCTAGAAAATCTGGAATTAACGTTCCGATTGAAGCTGGAGTAATGCCTGTTGTAAACGCAAATCAGGTTAAGAGAATGACAAAAATGTGTTCTTCTGCAATAACCGAGCCTGTTTTAGCAATGATGGAACGCTGGGGAAGCAACCCAGAAGTTTTGCAAGACGCTGGAAGCATATTTGCGTCTCAGCAGATTAACGATTTAGTTGCGCAAGGAGTAGACGGAATACACTTGTATACAATGAATCGTCCTGGTGTTACTAGAAGCATTTGGTCAAACGTTAAGCCGCTTTTTACCAAAATTGTGTAATTTGTGCGTGTGGTGCTGTGCAAAATCTTATTGGACGGCACCACAATGTACAGTGGCGTTATGAGCAATCAAACGGGCAATAGTGGCGCTGTGAGTGGAAACTTGATTGGTAGGTTTTCTGGCGCTTTAGCTGGCGATTCTACACAAAGTGAAAATCAAGATTCTAGTGACGATAAAAACTGCGATTTATCGTATAGAAGTTTAGTTAAAGCTGGATTTGCGCGCCCAGAATCTGCTCGTAAAACTATAGAAGATGTTTGCAAAAATTGTGAAGACGACTCGCTAAATGCTCTAAAAATTTTAGAAAGCATAAAAAGAGTAGAAGATCCAGATTATGCAATTTTGGCTTTTAAAGACATTTGCCAAGACCAGCAAAAAGTTGTTCAAAAAATTGCTCAAAGCTCTAATAATTCGCTAATAACAAGCCCGCTTGCGTCTTTAATGCAGGTTATTGGAGCGTCTAAAGCATTTGCAATGCTAATGCGAACGCATCCTTGCTTAATAAACGCGGCAGCAAACGATCCAAATCATCTATTGCACATGACTTTAGAAGAGCGTGTTTTAGATTTGTTAGAGGCTATTCAAGCTTATAGGGCAACTGTTGTTAGTGCTAAAGATGCCGATATTAAAGTAGCTGAATCTAAGGGGAATGATACAGCTAGTGGGAAGGCTACAGCTAATGAGGAAGATGCTGTAGAAAATGCTGATAAAAGCGGTGACTCGTGCAGTGTTCCTATAAGCTCAATGGGATTTGCGCAGGCAGTTTATGCTCTTAGAGAAAGATATCGTCAGCATGTTGCTGCGATTATGGCATACGATTTAGCGAGCGCAGATCCTGTAGAATTGCAGCCAGATATAAGTCGCAAGCTGTCCGATGCGGCTGATGCTGCTTTAGAGGCAGCGCTTGCTATTGCGCGCGGGCAGGTTTCGGGATCGTGTTGCTGCAGATTTGCAATAATCGCAATGGGAAAATTGGGAGCGCAAGAAATAAACTACGTTTCCGATATTGATCTAATTTACGTTGCTGAGCCATCTAAAGGTGTTAGTCAAGATGAGGCTATTAGAACAGCCTGCTCGATTGCAATGGTTCTACAAAAAGTTTGCCAATCTATTGTTATTGGTTGCACGGAGCCGCCATTGTGGCAGATTGATACTGCACTTAGGCCAGAAGGCAAAGATGGCCCGCTTGTTAGGCGGTTAGAATCTCATAGAGAATACTACGAAAAGTGGGCAAGTAGCTGGGAGTTTCAGGCACTTTTAAAATCAAGACCAGCGGCTGGAGATGTGCAACTTGGAAACGAATACAGAAAAATGGCGGATTCTTTTATTTGGAAGGCGTCTGGCCGCGAACATTTTGTTGCAGATTGCCAGCATATGCGTCAGCGTGTAGAATCCTTGATTCCAGCATCGCAGCGAGACCTGGATATGAAGCTTGGGCGAGGTGGCTTGCGCGATGTTGAATTTACTGTGCAAATGCTGCAACTTGTGCATGGAAGTGAAGACCAGTCTCTTCGAGTTAAAGATACGCTTAGTGCGCTTAATGCTTTGTCTGCTGGAGGATACGTTTCTAGATCGCAAGCTGCAATTTTGGCAGAACATTACCGTTTTGAGCGTGTACTAGAACACCGCCAGCAAATGTGGAATATGCAGCGAACACATTTATTCCCCGATTTAGGCGCTCATGGCAATGGTGGTTTAGACCGCGCAAGAAGTATTAGTGCAGAAGAACTTAACGATAATAGTCAAATAAGGCGTCTTGCTAGAGCCGTTAGGCTTACGCCAGAAGAGCTTGTTGCGCGATTTGACAAAGCGCGCAGGGAAATTAGGCACTTGCATAAAGATATTTACTACCGTCCAATGCTGCCTATTAATGCACAAACAGATGCGGATCCTATTGTTCTTTCTGCAAATGCTGCTAGAGCGCGTTTTGCGTCAATCGGTTTTGCAGACTCAAAGGCTGCACAAATGCATGTTGAGGCACTTACCGAAGGGCTTTCGCGTGCGGCTAAAATTCACAGGATTCTTCTTCCAGCAGTCTTAAAATGGCTTGGAGAGGGCCAAAACCCAGATATGGGTTTGCTTGCTTTTAGGCGACTTTCCGAACGTTTTGGTGGAAAAAACACGTATTTGGGATTTTTACGTGATTCTCCTAGTGCAGCTCGTAGGCTTTGCCACGTTTTGTCTGATTCGCGTTATTTAGGCGACGCAATGATGCAATCAATGCAGTCGATTACGTGGCTTGGAGACGATTCTGCGCTTTCTGCACGAGATAGAGAAAGCTTAGATATGCAAACGCACGCAATGGTTGCAAGATATTCAAGCAGTATTGCGGATTTTGCTCAGTCTCTGCGCGCTTTAAGACGGCAAGAAATCGAGCGAGTAGCTCTTGCTTGGATGTGTGGGCTTATTGATGATGATACTTCGATGCAAGCAATGAGTGATGTGTTTGATGCCGTGCTCGATGCTGCTTTGCAGTGGTCTATGAAAGATTCTGCTCACAAAATGGGCTTAGGTAGCAGTAAAGCTTCGATTGCAATTATTGCTTTGGGTCGTTACGGGGGCAGAGAAGTGAACTTCTGTTCGGACGCAGACATGATGGTTGTTTATAAGCCTACAGAAGATGATTGCAGTAGCGAAGTTGCCTCTGATTCTAGTTCTGATTTGTCTCATCGTTTTGCGCAGACAACCGTAGATGTATTGCGAAATATTTTGCAAGGTCCTCTTACTTTAGAGCCAAAAATCATGGTTGATCTAGATTTGCGCCCAGAAGGCAAAGATGGACCTCTTGTGCGCTCGCTAGAATCTTGCGAGCATTATTACAAAAAGTGGGCTAGTACGTGGGAGAATCAAGCGCTTTTACGTGCGCGTTTTGCTGCAGGATCCAAAGAGTTGGCGGATGCTTTGCTAAGTGGAGTGGTAAACGATTTGCGTTATTCGGCAGAGCCGCTTAGTGAATCGCAATTGGCGGAAATTCGTAAGCTTAAAGCTCGTATGGAAGCAGAGCGTTTGCCAAGAGGTGTTAGTAGAGATAGGCATTTAAAGCTTGGCCGCGGCGGTTTAAGCGATGTTGAGTGGACTGTTCAGCTTTTGCAATTGCAATATGCTGGAAAATACGAGTCTTTGCGTACAGTTGGCACAATGCAAGCGTTGAAAGCGCTTAAAGAATCACATTTGATTGATTTAGAAGATGCAAATGTGCTGGAACGCTGCTGGCATATGTGTTCTGCGGTGCGAAATGCAAACTTCTTGTGGTCTGGTTCCTTAGAGCGCGCGGATATTATTCCAACGGACTCGTATTCTTTGGGTGGAATCGCCACTTATCTTGGCTACGATCCAAACCAGGGTAGGGTATTTGAAAACGATTTAATGGCGGTTATGCGTCAATGCCGAGATGTAATGTCTCGTATTTTCTATGGCCGATGAATAAAATGATTTTTAATTTGATTTACTAATTTTTTGTTCAATTTTTGCATCTTATTGCTGCATTTTGTGGTAACAAATATACGCCACTCCGAATCGCATATTCGTCAATGATAATCAGTAAAATCGTGGAGGTCGCGCACAATCGCGGCCGTTTGCCAACTAGCGAAAGGTAAGCGGTTTTATTATGACGAACGCATTTTCTGATTCTTCCAATCAAGTTTTTTCTCGTTGCGCAATTGCTCAATCGTTAGCAGGCAAAAGCGTGGTTACTTTAGATGATATTTCCACGGCACAGATACGAATGCTTTTAGATAAAGCGCGATACATTGATTCGCACAGAAAAGAAGTGGCCCACACTTGCGATGGCAGAGTGTTGGCCACTCTTTTTTATGAGCCGAGTACGCGCACGCGATTAAGCTTTGAAACAGCAATGCTTCGCTTAGGCGGCAAGGTGATTGGTTTTGCAGGCGCTCAGCTTTCTAGCGCAAGCAAGGGAGAAACAGTTAGCGACACGTTAAGAGTGGTGTCAAACTATGTAGACGTTGTAGCAATGCGTCACCCTAAGGAAGGCGCCGCTTTTGTAGCAACGCAAGCTGTGAGCACGCCAGTAATTAATGCTGGAGACGGCGGCCACATGCATCCTACACAAACCCTTGCAGATTTGGCAACTATTCTTGCGCGATTTGGCAGGCTTAACAATTTAACAGTTGGGCTTTGCGGAGACTTAACGTACGGCCGCACAGTTCACTCGCTTATTGAAACTTTGTGCCGTTTTGGAAACGTTCATTTTGTGCTGATTAGTCCAGACGAGCTTAAAACTCCGCAATATGTTATTGATCGCATAAATGCAACCGAATCGTGCTCTTACGAGGAAACTCGCGACTTAATGGAAGTGATTGGCAGCTTGGACGTGCTTTACATGACTCGCGTGCAAGAAGAGCGTTTTACAGACAGAGATCAATATTTGCGACTTAGAGATACTTACATTTTGACGGAAGAAAAATTGCAGAAAGCAAAGCCTAATACGGCTGTTCTTCACCCACTTCCTAGAATTAATGAGATTGCGGTTGACGTTGACGCGGATCCTCGTGCGGCATACTTTGAGCAGGTTAAAAATGGTATGCTTATGCGAATGGCGTTAGAAAGCTCGGTTCTTGGAGATGAGCTTTTGGGCTATGAGCCAACAGATTTTGTGAACGTTCCTAAAGACGAATCGCAAGCTTACGATGCCAGTGGAATTTCGCTGGCTAATCCTCGTGTTCATAAAGAAGATAAGAATGCGCCTAAAGATCTTAAATGCCCTAATATTCGTTGCATAACAAATAGCGAATTAACATTAGTCAAAAAGTTCTATAAGGATGATTCTGGCTCAAATGTGTATCGCTGCTTGTATTGTGACGAAGCGGCATAAGCTGATTAGAATTTGGCATAAAATAATCTAAAATAATTTAAAATAACTTAAAACCTTGAGCGAACTAGGAGTAACATGAATAACTCTCGAACCTTAACTTTGCAAAATATTGCAGTTTGGGATACTAGCGAGCGCATCGATTTAATCGTAGATGGTGTGCGTCAAGATGCTTTAATAGAGCCAAATGCGCGGATTGATGGCGAAATTGATGCAAGCGATTGGATTGTTGCTCCTGGTTTTGCCGATCCACACGTGCATTTTAGGGATCCTGGGCAAACAGATAAGGAGACGATGACAACTGGCGGCAATGCGGCTGCTGCAGGTGGCTACACGCAGGTTTTGATTATGCCAAATACGATTCCTGCAGTTGACGGCGAGCCTTGGAATGATGCTCCTTTTGATGTAGAAAATGTGATTGATTACTTGCAAAGATACGGTTGTATCTACGGCGTAAAACTGCCAGTTCGCTACGATTTAAGCGTTTGCGCATCTGTTGGCAGAAGTGGACTTGAGCCTAGCAATGTTAATCTGTGGAAAAAGTATGTTCCTGGAGTCGAAGATAGTCAAAAAACGTCTCCAATGAAGAAGCATCCTGTAACTGCTATTAGCGACGATGGTGCTGCGGTTCCAGAGCCGATTTTGCAAGACGTTCTAAAAATCGCAAAGCAAACGGGCTTGCCTTTTGTTGAACATTGCGAGCATCATGATTCTGGTTCTGTAAACGAAGGGCCAGTGGCTAAAATTTTAGGCGTTGGCGGAATTCCTGCTTCTACGGAACTTGCGATTGTTAAGCGAGATATTGATGCTGCAAGAGTTAGCGGCGTTCATGTTCACTTCCAGCATGTGAGTACTGCGGCTGCGTTTGAGGCAATTCGCAAAGCAAAGAAGGAAGGTTTGCCCATTACTTGCGAAACAGCTCCGCACTATGTTGCTCTTTGTGATGAAGATGTTTTAAAGTATGGCGCTAATGCAAAGATGAATCCTCCGCTTAGATCTAAAGCAGATAGGCAGGCGACTCTTGCTGCAATCGCAGATGGAACTATAGACATGATTGCAACGGATCATGCTCCGCACACAGCTGCAGATAAGGCTGGCGATTTTGCGAGCGCACCTAATGGCATTATTGGCCTAGAATGTGCTTATGCGGTTTGTAGAAAAGTTCTTGTGGATGCAGGTTATACAGACGATAAGCATTTAATTGAACTCATGTCTGTTAATCCTAGACAATTAATGAGTAGGCGTTCTACAGATATTTCGGCTTTGCTAAATGTGTCTTCAAAATGCGCGCTTCGTCGCACGTTGCGATTAAGCAACACGGAACACCCAGAAAACGTTGACTTAGTGCTGATTAACATGAGTGAAAAGTGGAGTGTAGATTCGAACTTGTTCCATTCGAAAGCTAGAAATACGCCATTTGACGGCTGGCAATTAAAGGGCAGGCCAGTGGCAACTATTATTGGATCGCAAATTGCGTTTTCTAGAATGTAGTTGCGCATTTAATCAAGCATATTCGTAAGTTGTAGTTGTAAAAATATAGAAAATGGGAGCAAAATGGACGAGTTAGTAGAAGCGATTGCAGCCAAGCAAAATCCTACGGTTGTTGGCTTAGACCCAAAGCTTGGTATTTTGCCTGCACAAATTTTAAGCGGCTTAGCGGATGAAGTTTTGCAAGAGGTGGAAAGTGAAGAGGCTTTGCCAACTTTGCTTGCTGCCGCCTATTTTGAGTTTAATCGTGCAATTATTGATGCGATTTGCGATATTGTTCCAGCTGTTAAGCCACAAATTGCAATGTACGAGGCGCTTGGCCCTGCTGGAATCGACACATACACAATGACTTGCGATTACGCTAAATCCAAAGGTTTAATCGTTATTGGAGATGCAAAGCGTGGAGATATTGGCTCTACTGCAGGCCAATACGCGGCACATTTGCGAGGTTTTGCTAATCTTGACTCGTATTTTAAAGATGATTCTTATAATTTTGACGAGTCTTTGGTTAATCTTCTTAAAACTGCTAGCGCCAAGGATTTTTGGCATGAGGATTCGCTTACCGTAAATCCATATATGGGTTCGGATGGCGTTGAGCCTTTTATAAACGAAGCAATTGCGCGCAATAAAAGCATTTTTGTGCTTTTGCGCACATCTAATCCTTCTAGCAAAGAGTTGCAAGAGCTTGTTGTGGAAGACAATAGGCCACTTTACGAGCATGTTGCTGAGTTGATTGAAAACTGGGGTGCTTCAAACGTTGGAAATCACGGATATTCTAGAGTTGGGGCAGTGGTCGGAGCAACGCATCCGCAAGAAGGCCAGCATTTGCGCGAAATTATGCCACATACTTTCTTTTTGGTCCCAGGCTACGGAGCGCAAGGCGGAACAGCTCAAGATGTTGCTGGAATGTTTGATAAAGATGGAAGTGGTGCTATAGTAAACTCTTCTCGCGGGATTATTGGCTCTTGGAAGAATTGTGAATCGTATAAAAAGCATGAATCTTCGATTTCTTTAGATGACATTCTAGATATTGTTGCAGATTCTTCTGCTCGCGCGGCTATTAATATGCGAGATGATTTACGTCAGGCGGTTTATAGGTGAATATAGCTAAATAAATGTGAATATAATCTATAAATAATAACAAGTTACAAATTACAAGCGAAAATACATAAATAAAGCTAAACAAATAAAGTTACACACTAAACAAGATAGGGCAAATACATGAGAGATGGCATGTTTATTCAAACTCAAAAATCTTCCAGAAGCGTTACAACTACGCTGAGTGAAAGCTCTTTTGACTATTCGAATGAGGAGTCCAGCAAGCCCAAATATAGCCGTCTTTTAGGAAGGCGCCCAATAGAAGTGCTTGATAATCAAAAGCTTGACGAAGGTGTGTACCGCTTAGTTTTACGCGATGATGCTATTGCTAAAACGGCAACTCCTGCGCAATTTGTTAACTTGTATTCCCCAGATTCTACAACTATGCTTCCTCGGCCATTTGGCGTTGCAAGCGTTGATGGAGATACATTTACTCTTATTTTTGCTGTGATTGGTAAGGGCACTGCCGAGTTTGCGCAGCTTAAAGCAGGAGATACTGTAGACGCTTTAGGACCATTAGGATTGGGCTTTGATATTTCTAAGCCGGCTCACTATGTTCTTGTAAGCGGAGGATTAGGTGTTCCTCCTTTGATTTGCGCGGCGCAGGCTATTTCAAAGAATAAGAATTGCAAGGTTACGGCAGTTCTTGGATACAGAGATAATCATTTTGCTGACTCATTTATGAAGGAATACGTTGATAACGTTTATAGCATTAGCAATACGCAAGGTACGGTTATTACTTTGCTTAATGAGCTAGAGCAAGAAAATCATTTTGATTTTAATGGCGATTTGCCTACTGTTATTCTTTCTTGCGGGCCAATGCCAATGATGAAAGCTGTAGCTCATTGGGCACATGAGCGTAATGTTAAATGTCAGCTAAGCTTAGAAGCCAGAATGGGTTGCGGATATGGCACTTGTGTTGCTTGTGTTGTAGACACATTAGAAGGAAGACTTAAGGTTTGCAACGAAGGCCCAGTATTTGACTCACAGAGATTGGGATGGGAATAAAGGAAAGAATATGAGCAACGAAACAAATAACGCTTTAGAAAACGCGAAAAATAATGCGCAAAATCTTGGATTTGACACAAGCCACGTTTGGAAGCATTCAACTAAAGTTGCAGGCGTTGAGTGGAAAAATATGGTTGGAACAGCGTCTGGAACGTTCCAGCTTGCAGCTTGCGCGCACTTTTACGATGTAAGCCAGCTTGGAGCAATTTGCACTAAGGGAGTTTCTCCAGTTCCATGGCAAGGAAATCCTGCTCCGCGCACTGCGGAATCGCCTTCTGGAATGGTAAATGCTGTTGGCTTGCAAAATCCTGGAGTTGACCACTATTTAGTAGACGAGCTTCCAAAGTTAAAAAAGCTGGGAGCGCTTGTGATTACTAACGTTGCAGGCCACAGTGACGATGATTATGCTCAAGTTGTTGAAAAGCTTGCGGATTCCTCGGCAGACATGCTGGAGATTAATGTTAGCTGCCCGAATGTAACTCATGGTGGCATGAGTGTGGGAACAGACCCTGTGGCTCTTCATCGCTTAATTAAGCGACTTCGCGCAATGACAAACAAGCCAATGATTGTAAAAATGACGCCAAATGTTACAGATATTGTATCGATTTGCAAGGCTGCTGTTGACGCTGGAGCGGATGCTTTAAGTATGATTAATACGCTGGTTGGTTTGCGTATTGATATTAAAACGGGCGAGCCGATTATTGCAAACCGAACGGGCGGTGTTTCTGGCCCTGCAATCTTCCCAATTGGGCTTGGATTTGTTTGGCGAGTTCGTCAAGCTATGCCAGATATTCCAATCATTGGTATTGGAGGCATTGATTCTGGAGAGAAAGCTTTGGAATACTTGTATGCTGGCGCTAATGCTGTAGAAGTAGGGGCTGCGGCTCTTGTGGATCCTACTGCTCCAATTCGCATTGCGCGCGAGTTGGATGATTTGCTTGATTCTAGGCCAAAGCTTGCGTCTTTGCTTAAAGAAGGCAAAACTTGGCGCTAATAACTTGGCGCTAATAAGTAAAAATAAGTAAATAGGATTTGCTAATAAGGTTTTACTAAATTTAATAAGGAGAATATTATGGCACAATTACACGAGGATTTTACAAAGTTTTTGCTTGATTCAGGCGCACTTAAATTTGGTGATTTTACGCTTAAGTCTGGTCGCCAATCGCCTTACTTTATTAACGCTGGAGCTTTTGATGACGGCAGTAAAATCGCTTCTCTTGGCGATTATTACGCTCAAAGAATTGTTGCTGCAATCAAAGATGGTGTTCTTTCTAGCAATATCGATACGGTTTTTGGTCCTGCATATAAAGGCATTCCTTTGGCTGTTTCTACGTCTATTGCTTTAACTAATAATTACAATATGCCAGTTGGTTTTACTTTTGACAGAAAAGAAAGAAAAGACCATGGCGATGGCGGAATGATGGTTGGAAAGCCGCTAAAAGACGGTATGAAAGTGCTGCTAGTTGACGACGTTATGACTGCTGGAACCGCAGTTCGAGAAGTCTTGCCAAAGCTTAAAGCAGAAGCAGATGTGGAAGTTGTTGGCTTGATTTTGGCAGTGGATAGAATGGAGCGCACTAAAGATAGTGAGCTTTCTGCAGTAAAAGCAGTAGAGCAAGAGTTTGGATTCCCAGTGCTTCCAATTGCAAACGTTCGTGAGATTTTTGATGCTGCTAAGAGCATTAGTAATGCAAACGGCGAAGCTGTAATGAATCAGCAGTTGGCAGATCGCGCTGCTAAATATCTTCTTCAATATGGCGCTTAAGTATGGCGCTTAATAAAAAATCTTAAAATTTTCCGCAAAATGTTGCAAAACACGGTGTGTAGTACAACATTTTGCGGAAAATTATTGCAAATGTTTTAGTTTTTCTTTAAAACAAAGGTTGCAATTCCAGCAATTGCAACAACAAATACAGCTAATGCACCAATCATTAGTACATTCGTATTCTTATTTGAAGAAGCTGGTTTTGCACTAGAGCTGTTATTTTTTAGTGCGCTCTTCTTTTTGTTTACGCTTTTGCTTGAATCTTCATCTTTAGAATTGTCTTCCTTAGAATAATTTTCTTTAGAATCATTGCTTTGCAAATCTTTGGAATCAGCCTTATTGCTGCTTGAGTTGCTGCTTGGCTCGGTTTGCTTCTTATTTTCTGCAGTTTTATTGGCGATTTCTGCTTTGTAAGAAGTATCCTGATTTTCTTGTTGCGATTGAGCTGATTCTTCAGTCTTAGCTTCTACAGTCTTAGCTTCTGCAACTTTAGAAGGCTCTGCAGCATATGCCTTTGCAGCGTATGTTTTTGCAGCAGCACTAGCTTGATAATAACTGCTATAACTGTAGTCATTTTGATTGAACGCAGCTAATAATCTATATAACCTGAGCAAACTGTAACCAGAATCAGAATCCAAATTAGATTCAGAATCCGAATTAGAGTCCAAAGATTCATCTGCACTAGGCTCAACAACGTTTGAACTTTCCGTTTGAGTGCTTTGAGTTTTAACAGTTGTTTTAACAGTCAAATTAAAATCTTTATTTAAATCAAGACCTGTTAAATCTGAGTTAAAAGCAGATTCACCATTGTTCCAAGCTGTAACTATTTCATCTTGTAAGCCAAGTAGTGTAGCTAATTTTTTGTTTGCATTTTCTTTATCTAGATTTCGGAAGTCAACTATTTTGCTGTCTTTATCTTGGCAATTAACAATTGCATCAACAAAATTATTCTTTCCATTTGTATTAACCAAGCAACTAATACTAGCCTCGCCGTGCTTTATTGCAGCCATAAAGTATCCGCGTAAGAATCTTCTCGGGGCATTACTTTCGCTTGGGTTTGCGTTATTTTTTATTAATTCTTCTGCACTATTTGAGAATCCATCTTTTTTGATACGAAGATTTCCATCTTGTGCGCTTGCTTCTTTCCAAATATCAGTAAGTGCAGAAAGATTTGTTTGCGTAAGGTCAACTCCAGATGGAATAGTAATATCATCGATTTTGCTGCCGCCAAACATGTTCCTAACGCCGTTATTTGATGAACCAGTTTGACCATTAAGAGCCTGCGTTAAATCCCACTTAGAAATATCTAGCGAAGTTACCGAAGAGTTTGCAAACATATCGTTCATATCTGTTGCGCTAGAAGTGTTCCATTTTTCGATTCCTGGTATTTGCGTTAAATTAGTAGTATTTGAAAATGCTTTTCCCATATTCCAAACATTTTTTGTATCCCAATTTTCTAAGCCAGTTATCTTTTTAACGCCACTGTTTTCAAAAAGGCCAACAATGTTTCCAACGTAGGAAGTTTTCCATTTTCCAAGATTAGCTTCTTTAAGTGAGGTTGTTCCAGTAAACATTCTGCCAATGTCGTTAGTGTTGCTAATATCCCAATTTTCAAGCGCTTTAATGTCTTCTAGCTTGTTGGCGTTCATAAACATTCTTCCCATTGAAGCAAGATGGTCGTTTGTAAACACTTCTAGGCCTTCGGTAGTTGTTAATCCGCTTTCTGCAAACATTCCAGTTGCTTCATCGCAGTAGGTGTTGTCCCAAGTAATTCCCTTAACGTTTGAAAGATTCTTTGCTTGGTAGAACATGTTGCTCATATGATGAACATTGCGAGTTTTAAAGTTTCTAATGCCGTCTGCAGATTCAATTGCGCCGCCTTCAAACATGCTAGTCATGTCTGTAACGTTGCTAGTGTTCCACTTTTCGTCTAATCCGTGAACTGTGCGCAAATTTTTTGTGTTTCTAAACATTAGTTGCATGTTTTCAACGTTGCTAACATCCCAGTTAGATATTGGATTTATGCTGCTTATTCCGCTATCTTCAAACAGGCTGCTCATATCTGTTACGCGGCTTGTATCCCAGTCTTTAGTTCCATTAATATTTTTTAACTTAGGATTTGAAGAAAACATTCCAGACATATCTTCTACATTAGAAGTGTCAAATAAATCCAAATTATTTATTGTTTCTAGATTTGCAAAGTTTGAAAACAGTTTGCTAGCACCGTTTCCTAGTTGGATTTTTCCAGCATTTTCAGTTTGATCGCCTGATTGAACAATATTTATGACTTTGACTTTAGATGTATCAAGATTTACGCCATCTGGATTGTTATTATTAGACGAAATAATCTTTTCAATTGAGTTAGATGCAAAATCTGTTCCGTTAATTTTTGATATTTCAAGAGTATTGGTGGATTCGTCAAACTTCCACTTTAGCCCAGTAGGAGTTGGGTCAAAGAATCCCCGATATTTTGCTTCATGCCAAGTGTTTAGTGTATCGTCTTTGTTTTCTTTGTTTTCTGGATTAGTCGCAACAGATTCCTTTTGCTGCGTTGACCCTGTGTTTAATTCTTCGCTAGCAATGGCTTGCTGAGTTGGTATTAATGAGCAAATCATTGCTGCACATGCGCAAGATGCGAATATATGTTTCTTCATGGTTTTCCTCTGGGTTAATCATGTGTATGTTCGTTCTTGTTCGAACGTGTTCAGCATATCAACGCATATGAACAAAGAAAAGAAGTTATGTTAATTTATGTTCTTTTTTTGTAAATATAATTATAAATTGATGTTTTGTAATTATGCTTTTATATGTAACTAAAAAATATCAAAAGTTTGTAATAATCTTCATAATATGGAAGACAATGATGATAGATATCAAACGACTAGCGATTTGGATTCTTTTAGCAATCCTACGCAATACGAGCAAGAAAATATTTTTGGATCGTCTGACAATGATTTAAATAGCTCGTTGCTAAGTGATAAAAAAGCTATTGTTGCTATTATCTGCGCATCTCTTATATCAATTGGGGTTATTGTTGGATTATGGTTCTTTTTATTTGCAAACAACGCTAAACCTAAGCTGAGCATAAGTGAGCCATCTAAAAATTGTGTGCAATTGCGCAAAAAAGTAATCTCCGCCAAAGAAAGTCTTAAAAAAGTTATATCTAGCCAAATTGTTAAAAACGCTTCCAACATAAAATCTTCCGACTTTGACGACGATTTTGACATTGCCAAAGATGCGGTAGACGATTTTGAGTCTTCGCTAAATTACGCAAATGACGACTTAAATGAAGATATTCCACAATGCCCAGTTGGTGCGGATTCTTACGATTCTCCAACTGTTGAAAATAAGCTTTCAGACAAATTGGATTCCTTGCGTAAAGATTCTAAATCTGTTAAGCAATCTGCCGAACATTTGATAAAAACTAGTAGAACTGCTTTTAGTGATCAATTGTTGAATCTTGTTAAAAAAGCTAGAGAGCTTGTAGAGAAAGCTAAAAAGTCGCCTATTTTAGCTGTTGCTTCTCAAAGTCTAGAAAATGCTATTAATGATGCTGGTAATGCTCTTGCTAAAAGCAGCAATAATTATAAAGAGTTAAAGCAGTCTTATCAAAAAATAAAAGCTGTTATAGGCCAGTGCGAAGAAAAAATTAAGAAAATAGCTGATAGTCTTTTAAATAGAGATGCAAATAAGAACGAGAATATAGATACAAGTAGAGATGGCAATGGATACCCATTAGATGCGCCTCATAATCAAGATGAAGATGGTGGATATGAGCCTATGGGCAGGGGAGAAAACCCAGAGTCTTCGCAACAAAACAATCAACAGTAATTGACTAATTGCATTAAATAAGCATCTATATTTTAATTAGTTGACGCTTTGTGGCATAATAGGCAAGGTTTATTTCTTAGCTGCATTGCAGCTTTAATTAGCGAAAGAAACGGATAACTCGTGGCACAGACTACCAATGATATTAAGAATGGATCGGTTTTGAACCTTGACGGTCAGCTTTGGACCGTTGTTAAGTTCCAGCACGTAAAGCCAGGCAAGGGTCCTGCTTTCGTTCGTACCACCATTAAAAACGTGCTCTCGGGCAAGATTGTCGACAAGACTTTTAACGCCGGCATGAAGATGGAGTTCGAGACCGTTGATAACCGCACTTTGCAGTATTCCTACGAAGACGGCGATAACTTCGTGTTTATGGATATGACCACCTACGATCAGGTGTATATTCCTAAGGTTTTGGTTGGCGAACAGAGCAAGTATCTTCTTGAAGGAACTGACTGCATTGTTAGCTTCCATGATGGCACTCCTTTGAGCGTAGAACTTCCAGCTTCCGTAATTTTGACCATTACTCACACTGAGCCAGGCTTGCAGGGCAACCGCTCTAATGCTGGTACTAAGCCTGCAACAGTTGAAACTGGTGCTGAAATTCAGGTTCCACTCTTTGTTGGCGAAGGCGAAAAAGTTAAGGTCGATACTCGTGACGGCTCTTACCTTGGTCGCGAAAACTAATAGAAACTTATAAAAAGAAGGACGTTACTATGGCACGCTCCACTGCTCGAAAGAGGGCATTGAACACCCTTTATGAGGCAGACGAGAAAAGTCAGAATATTCTTTCTTTACTCGACGAACGTTTGAAAGAGCCAGGCGCGCAAACTCCTCTTCCAGATTATGCAGTTGACATTATTCGCGGAGTAGGTGAGCGTAGAAACAGAATTGATAAAACCTTAAATCGCTATTCAACTGGTTGGAAAGTTGGAAGAATGGCGGTTATTGATCGCAATATTTTGCGCATTGCTGTTTGGGAGATTCTTCTAAACGATGAAGTGCCAGATAAAGTTGCGATTGATGAGGCGCTTGCTCTTTCTAAAACATATAGTGACGATGAAGCAATCACCTTTATTCATGGTCTTTTGAGCGCAATTGTTTTAGACAAAGACGCTTGCTTGGCTAAGTTTAATGGTGAATCTGGGGAATCTGACGATTCTAGTGAATCTAGTGAATCGCAAGAAAGTGATTCTTCTAGTTCTAACTAAAACTTAGATTCGGCTTCAGTTCTACAAAGTAGTCGCAAAATGCGTTAATCCGCTTGCTTAAAAAGTAGGCGGATTTTTGTTTTGCAATCTATCGGCGCGTCGCCGTCCGCCAATCTGAGTAGACTTGCCACGAATAACCTAAAGCCATAAGGGGGTTAAGGTGGGCTATAACGACACCTTCGCCGGATTCGGCACTGATGATGCAGTATTAGTATTGGAAGACGGGCAGGTTTACGTTGGTAAACCATTTGGCGCAAAAGGTTCTACACGCGCTGAAATCGTGTTTTCTACTGGAATGACTGGTTACCAAGAAACACTTACCGATCCAAGTTATGATCAACAAATAGTGGTTCAAACGTTCCCACACATAGGAAACACTGGAATAAACAACGAAGACCCAGAATCTTCAAAAATATGGGTTGCGGGGTACGTGGTAAAAGCTCCAAGCCCTAATGTTAGCAATTGGAGAGCCACTGGTTCATTGGAAGATGATTTAGAAAAACAAGGTATTGTAGGAATCAGTGGTATTGATACAAGAATGCTGGTACGACATTTACGCTCAGTTGGCGTTATGCGTGCTGGCATTTTTTCTAATGATGCACTTATAGATAAAACCACTGGCGCAATTCGTACGGTTGCATCTTTTGTAAATGAGATTAAACAGACTCCTCAAATGCAAGGCTTGCGACTAACCGACGAAGTTAGCACAAAAGAGACGTATACGATTGAGCCTTGTGGAGATTATGAAGGCAAAGAGCCGCTTTACACCGTCGTAGCAGTGGACTTTGGTATAAAAGCAATGACTCCTCATCGCTTGGCTCAGCGTGGCTGCCGAGTACACGTTGTAAGCTCCTCAATAAGCTTTGAGTCGCTTCAAGCGCTTAACGCAGATGGCGTGTTCTTCTCGAATGGCCCTGGAGACCCTGCTCAGGCAAATCGCGAAGTGGAATTATTGCGCAATGTGCTAGACGCTGGCTACCCGTTCTTTGGAATATGCTTTGGAAACCAGTTGCTTGGCCGAGCGCTTGGCTTTGGAACGTACAAGCTTAAGTTTGGTCACCGTGGCGTAAATCAGCCTGTAAAAGACGTGACCACTGGAAAAGTGGAAGTTACGGCTCACAATCATGGTTTTGCTGTAGATGCTCCTATTGGCGAGACTGTTGAATCGCCCTACGAAAATGGCCATTTTGGTCGCGTAATAGTGTCTCACGTAGATCTTAACGACAATGTTGTAGAAGGATTGCAATGCCTTGATATTCCAGCTTTCTCTGTGCAATATCACCCAGAAGCAGCCGCAGGGCCTCACGATGCATCGTACTTGTTTGACCGCTTTGTAGAACTTATGCAAAATCACAAGAATAAGAGCGAAAAATAGTAGGTATAAAGGGATAAAAGGAATTTATAATGCCAAAACGTGCTGATATTAAGTCTGTAATGGTGATTGGTTCTGGCCCAATTGTAATTGGTCAGGCTGCAGAATTCGATTATTCGGGAACGCAGGCTTGCCGAGTGCTTCACGAAGAGGGAATCCGCGTAATCCTTGTAAACTCTAATCCAGCTACGATTATGACGGATCCAGAACTTGCGGATGCAACATACATTGAGCCAATAGACACAGCAATCTTAGAGCGCATTATTGCTAAAGAGAAGCCAGATGCGCTTCTTCCAACATTGGGCGGCCAGACGGCATTAAATGCTGCAATGGATTTAGGCAAAGCAGGAATACTAAAAAAGTACAATGTGGAGCTTATTGGCGCATCTCTTGAAGCAATTGACCGTGGCGAAGATCGCGAGCTTTTTAAGAAAGTCGTAGAAAAAGCTGGAGCGGAAAGCGCAAAATCTTTTATTGCTCACTCAATCGAAGAAGTAGATAAAATCGTTGAATCGCTTGGATACCCAGTAGTAGTACGCCCAAGCTTTACAATGGGCGGCCTCGGCTCTGGAATTGCGCATAATCAAGAAGAATTGCACCGCATTGCGGGAGCTGGAATCCATTATTCTCCAACAGACGAAGTGCTTATTGAAGAAGGCATTGAAGGCTGGAAGGAATTTGAGCTGGAGCTTATGCGAGACTCCAAAGACAACGTTGTTGTTGTTTGCCCAATCGAAAATGTTGACCCTGTAGGCGTTCACACGGGCGACTCGATTACAGTTGCACCTTGCTTTACGCTAACAGATCGCGAGTATCAAAAGATGCGCGATATTGGCATTGCGATTATTCGAGGCGTAGGCGTTGATACAGGCGGATGCAATATTCAGTTTGCAATCAACCCTAAGACTGGTCGCATAATCGTAATCGAAATGAATCCTAGAGTTTCGCGATCTTCGGCTCTGGCATCTAAAGCAACTGGATTCCCGATTGCAAAAATCGCAACAAAACTTGCGCTCGGCTACACTTTGGATGAAATTCAAAACGATATTACGCGTTCAACTCCTGCAAGCTTTGAGCCAACAATCGACTACGTTGTAACAAAGATTCCACGTTTTGCATTTGAAAAATTCCCTGGAGCAGATACTACGCTTACAACGTCTATGAAGTCAGTTGGCGAAGCTATGGCTTTGGCTGGAAACTTCCAGGAGTCTCTTGGAAAAGCAATGCGCTCAATCGACAAGCGCCACGCGTGCTTTAACTGGGATGGCGAGCGCCCGAGCAAAGAAGAAGTTAATAGACTTCTTGAAGAAATGCATACGCCAACAGAGCATCGCTACTTGCAAATTCAGCGAGCTCTTTGGGGTGGAGCAACTCCAGAGCAGATTTTTGCGGCAACAAAGATTGACCCGTGGTTTGTTGAGCAGCTTTCGTTAATTAACAAAACGGCATTAGAGGTTCGTGAAGCAGAAAATTTGACACCAAAAGTCTTGAAGAGCGCTAAGCTTGCAGGCCTTTCGGATGTTCAGATTGCGCATTTGCGTAACCTTGGCGACGAAGGCGAGAACATGGTTCGCGAGCTTCGTTGGGCGTATGGATTGCATCCTGTTTACAAAACGGTTGACACTTGCGCTGCAGAGTTCGATGCTGTAACGCCTTACTACTATTCTTGCTACGCTCAAGAAAGTGAACTTAAGCCGCGCAATCGCGAAGCTGTGATTATTCTTGGATCTGGTCCAAACAGAATTGGCCAGGGTATTGAGTTTGACTACACGTGCGTGCACGCTGTGCAGGAATTGGGCAAGGATTACGACACCATTATGGTTAATTGCAATCCTGAAACGGTTTCTACAGACTACGATATGTCGGATCGTCTTTACTTTGAGCCTCTTACTTTCGAAGACGTGCTTGAGATTTATCAAGCAGAAAAGAAGCTTGGCCCAGTTAAAGGTGTGATTGTGCAGCTTGGTGGTCAAACTCCACTTTCGCTTGCGGCTCGTCTTAAAGCTGCTGGAGTTCCAATTTTGGGTACTACGCCTGAGGCCATTGATTTGGCGGAAAATCGTGAGCTTTTTGGCGAGGTTCTTCGCCAAGAAGGCATGAACGCTCCGCGATACGGCACGGCTTTAAGCCTTGAAGAAGCTAAAGATGCTGCTCACGCAATCGGTTACCCTGTTCTTGTGCGACCAAGCTACGTGCTTGGTGGGCGAGGAATGGAAATCGTGTATGACGATGCTCAGCTTGCAAAATACGTGGATCGCGCTTTGCAAGAAGCTCGAGCAGATACCGTTGTGTCTGGCCGCTTGCCTTCGCCTCTTTTGATTGATAAGTTCCTGCAAGACGCTATTGAGATTGACGTTGATGCTCTTTACGACGGCAATGAGCTTTATATTGGCGGCATTATGGAGCATGTTGAAGAGGCTGGTGTGCACTCTGGCGATGCTGCTTGCACGCTTCCTCCAAGCACGCTTTCCGACGATCAAATTCGCCGTCTTAGGGAGGGCACGCTTTCGATTGCTCAAGGCTGCTCGGTTCGCGGTCTTATTAACGTGCAATACGCTTTTATGGCAAACACTTTGTATGTAATTGAGGCAAATCCTAGAGCGTCTAGAACTGTTCCGTTTGCTTCTAAAGCTACAGGTGTTGCTCTTGCTAAAGCTGCTGCTCGAATTATGGCTGGAGAGACAATTGCACAGCAGCGAAAGCGCGGGCTGCTTCTTCCAAAGGGAGATGGTGGAGATATTCACCCAGGCCAGCAAGTTGCGATTAAGGCTTCTGTACTTCCATTTAAGCGTTTCCGCACGCCTGTTGGTCGCACAGTTGACATTTTGCTTGGCCCAGAAATGCGCTCTACTGGAGAAGTTATGGGCTTTGACCGTGACTTCCCGCATGCTTTTGCCAAGAGTCAGCTTGCTGCATACAAGGGCGGTTTGCCTACAAGCGGCAACGTGTTTGTGTCGGTAAGCGATGCGGATAAAAGGCAATTGCCTCTTCTTGCAGTGCGTCTTGTGGAGCTTGGATTTACAATTTGGGCTACAGAAGGTACAGCATCTGTGCTTCGCCGCTACGGCATTGATTCCGTGATTGTTGACAAGCTTTCAAGCCAAGGCGACACGGCGAAGGATGTACGAAATGCTGAGACTGCTCACGAAAGAATCGGCAAAAACGTGGTTGAGCTGATTGAAAATGGTAAGATTGACATGGTGTTAAACACGCCGAATTCCAGAGGGTCGCGTACGGATGGTTATGCTATTCGTGCAGCTGCTGTTGCAGCAGACCTTCCGCAGTTCACTACGATTACGGAGTTTGCACCAGTTCTTATGGCTATAGAAGCCGTTAAGAACAACGATTACCAGGTGATGAGCATTCAGGAGCATGCCAAGCAACTGTTTGCAATCGAAAAGGCAGAAAACGAAGAAAGTCGGGCTTAATACATGACCGAAAGCATACGAGAGCAGGAACTGCAGGCGCAAAGATCTGATTTTGGATTGCGTCTAAAAAACGCTATGGCAAAGTATGGGCCATTATGCGTTGGCATAGATCCACACCGCAAAATGCTGCTTAATTGGGGATACAATATGGACGCTCAAGGAGCAGAATTGTTCTCCATGCGTATGCTTCAAGCCATGAATGGCAGGGCTGCTGCCGTAAAATTCCAATCAAGCATGTTCGAGCGCTACGGGTCTAAGGGATTTGCGGCGCTCGAGCGAGTGCTTTATGCTGCAAGGCAAATGGACGTAATCACTATTGTTGATTGCGGTCACGGCGGGTTGTCTACAACAATTTCTGCTCTAGCAGACGCTTATTTTAAGCCTGGAGCACCTCTTCTTACAGATGCAATTACACTTCTTCCGTATTACGGCGCTAGGTCTATGGGCGGGCTTATTAATGAAGCTCTTAATAATGGCAAGGGCGTATTTATTGCTTCTTTAACGTCTAATCGAGAAGGCGCAAGCTTGCAAACAGCAATTCGCCAAACGGGTTCCTATCGAGGCACAACTGTTGCTCACGGTATTGCTCAAACTGCGCAAACTTTTAACAACAATACAAAAGGCATGGGTTCTGTTGGATTGATTGTTGGAGCAACTATTGGCGATTGGATGAATGGCGGTGGAATAGACTTAACAAGTTTTACTGGCCCTATTCTTTCGCCAGGCTACGGCTGGCAAGGTGCGGAGGCTAACGACTTAAAAACCGTTTTTGCAGGCACTCACGGAAACGTTTTGGTAACAGTTTCTAGATCCATTGCTTCGCATGGACCAGATATTGGAGCATTATCTGCTGCAACCGAACGAATTGCGTGGGATATTCGTCAAGCTTTGATGGATTCTTAAACTGTTAAAACTGTTTATGGGTATCTTATAATGCTTTTATAAAGTTTTTTCGATGTTAAAGTATTGTTAGAGCTTTAATAAAAATTGTAAGAACGATTTAAGTGAGTCAGATATGATTAGTACAGACGAGAATCAGGGTGTAACCGCCAAAAAAAGGCGATTAATTGTTCTTACCGGCCCTACTGCTGCTGGAAAAGGAACAGTCGAGGGGTTTTTGCGCGAAAAACACCCTAATATCTGGCTTTCTGTTTCTGCAACTACTCGTAAGCCTCGCTATGACGAGTTTAATGGCATTCATTATTGGTTTATTGACGAAGAAGAGTTTGCTAGAAGGCAAAAGAACGGTGAATTCTTAGAGACGGCTCTTGTTCATGGAATGGCTCATTATGGCACTCTTCTTAAGCCTGTTTTAGATCACCTTGCGCAGAATGTTCCAACTCTTCTAGAGATTGATCTTCAGGGAGCTAGACGAGTAAAGCAGGAATCTTCTAGACTCGGCCTAGAAGTGGTATATGTATTTATTGCGCCTCCTAGCTTCGAGGAGCTTAAGCGTCGTCTTATTGGCAGGGGAACAGAAACACCACAGCAGCAAGCTAAGCGATTGCAAACCGCAAAAGTAGAAATGGCTGCTGCAAGTGAGTTTGATTTTGTTATTGTTAATGATGATGCTCAAAGAGCAGCGGATGAACTTTGGAAGATAATCGCTAAAGAATACGATTTAGATTAATTTAGATTAATTTCGGTTAATTTAGATTTGCGTTTTAAATATCCGCGCAATGGCTTATAATAGGCTTTTTGGAAACTATTGTGGCACCATAGAATATGGAGAACATTATGGCATTGGGCACTAAGCCAACACCTACTGGACTTGCAAATCCGCCTATTGATGATTTAATGCAGCATGCGGATTCCAAGTATGCGCTTGCCTTGTTTGCCGCAAAACGAGCACGGCAGATTAATTCTTATTTCACACAGCTTAACGAGGGATTGTTGCAAAACGTTGGTCCTCTTGTTGAGTACAGAAACCAAGAAAAGCCTCTTTCTATTGCATTCCGTGAGATTAACAAAGGTTTGTTGGTAGAAAATCTTGGTGAAGATGATGTGAACGAAGGAAACTAAGTTTTCTTTCTGTTTGATTGCAGCCGTATTATCCGTGCGCTTACGATTGCGTGTTGGGTATGCGGCTGCGATTGTTTTAATGCACTTGATTTATTAAAGGGGAATTATGGAAGAGTCTAAACTTATTTCTGCAGAATCAGTTACGGAAGGTCATCCAGATAAGCTTTGCGATCAGATTGCAGATGCAATTTTAGACGATATGCTTCGTCAAGATTCTCATGCACATGTTGCGGTGGAAGTATGTGCCTGCGTAGGTCAATTTGTTGTTTTTGGTGAGGTTAGGGGAGAAGTCTACACAGATATTCCTGGAATCGTAAGAAAAGTTGTGCGCGAAGTTGGTTACAACAGTTCTTCGGTTGGCCTAGATGCTGATTCTTGCGGTGTAATGGTTTCGCTAACTGAGCAAAGCGCAGAGATAAATCAGGGTGTTTCTAGATTAGATTTAGAATCCGAAAGCTTAGCGTCTAAAGAAGAACGCTATAAGAGCCAAGGAGCAGGCGACCAAGGCGTTATGTTTGGCTACGCTAGCGACGAGACAGACACTTATATGCCTCTTCCAATCTATCTTGCTCATCAGCTTGCTCAGCGATTGGCGTATGTTAGAAAATCTGGGATTGTGCCAAATCTTAGGCCAGATGGTAAAACGCAGGTAACAATCGAATATAACGAAAATCTAGAGCCTACTCGATTAGATACCGTTTTGATTTCCACTCAGCACAATCCAAGCGTAAGCGTTGATTGGCTTAGAGAACAGCTTGTTAAAAATGTTGTAGAGCCTGTTCTTAGTAAAGTCTTAGAAAATCGCGTTGATTATAGCGATTATAGAATGCTTGTAAATCCTACCGGGTCGTTTGTTTTAGGTGGGCCTGCTGCAGATTCTGGTTTAACTGGCAGAAAGATTATTGTAGACACTTATGGCGGAGCTGCTCATCATGGCGGTGGAGCGTTTTCTGGAAAAGACCCAAGCAAGGTAGATAGATCTGCAGCATACGCTGCGCGCTGGGTTGCTAAAAATCTTGTCGCTGCAGGTTTGGCTCATAAAGTAGAAGTGCAGGTCGCATACGCGATTGGAATGGCGGATCCTGTTAGCATAAACGTAGAAACATTTGGAACCGAAGCCAATGGAATCACACGTTCGGATATTTCTAAAATCGTTCGCAAAGTCTTTGATTTGCGCCCAGCTGCAATTATAGACGAGCTTGATTTGCTTCGCCCAATCTACTCAAAAACTTCTGCATATGGTCATTTTGGTAGAACCGATGTTGAGTTTCCTTGGGAAGAGTTGAATCGCGTTGAACAGATTAAAAATGAGGTAAAATCGTTAAAAAACTGATTGAAAAGGTGTGTTAATGCTTGATCAGCCAACACTTCAGCCATCTTTAGATGGATTAGCGCAAAAGCCGCGTAGAAAAAAGAAAGCTGGCATAACGCCAACTCCAGCGGATAATTGTGCTATTGCACATGTTGTGTTAGACGTTCAAGCATTGCATCTAGGTAAAACATTCGACTACATTGTTAGCCAATCGCAAGACGAAGACGCAAAGCCTGGTGTTATGGTTCGCGTAAAGTTTGGGGCAAGACGCGTTAATGGAATCATTTGGAGTAGAAGCGATTCAAGCGAAACGCCAAAATCTTCCCTAAAATTTATTGAAAAGATTATCTCGGGCGAAAAAGTTGCGTCTAAATCTTTTATGCAAGATATTTCATCAATTGCAGAAGCTTATGGCGGAACTAGGGCGAATATTATTCGTCTGGCATTGCCAAAAAGAATTGCTGGCGTAGATAAAGAGAATTTTTTAGACGATATTCACATGTCTAAAAGGGAAAAATGGACTAATGATTTTTGTAAAAGTCTAAAATCTACAGATGACTACAAAGCTATGCAATATAGCGGATCGGAAAATCTTACAAAAACAACCGATGACCGTATGCTTGCGTCTTACAAAAACGCGGATTTATTAAAGCAAGCGCTAGAAAACGTTCAAAAACCTTATTATTTACATTCTAAAGATGATTTTACGCTAAATACAACGAATAATTGCAAAGCTTTTCTTGTAGATGCTTTACCAGGCGCGTTTCGCTGGGCTCAAGATTTAGCGTGGATTATTGCAACCGCTATAAGCGCAGGTCGTCAAGTTGCTGTTGTTTTGCCTACTATTCGAGAAGTAAGCGATGTTATGCGCTCGCTTATGGCTTATGGTCTTAAACCTTATAAAAAGTCACAAAATTCTAATGGCGCTTTAAGTGGTGATGTAGCTAGGCTTTGTGCTTATGATTCTCCAGCAGATAGGTATAGAGCGTGGAGAGCTATAGAAAAGGGCATTGTTCCGTGCGTTTTAGGAACAAGATCTGCAATGTATGCGCCAGTTGAGCGGCAAGCGCTTTTTGTGATTGTAGAAGATAGCGCATATCAGTATGCAGACGGCATGATGCCTTATGCGCAAGCTAGAGGCGTTATGCGTTTGCGTGCAAAAAATCATGGTGGCGTATTTGTTTCAATGTCTTTTGCAAGAAGCGTTATTAGTCAAAGCGAAGTTGAAAACAAAAAATTAGCGCCTACTGTTAGCGGATCTTTGGTAGAAGTTACGCCTTTTAAGTCTGTTGTTCAAAATGCAAGTCCGTGGGTTCGTCTTTTGAATTCAGATAATTTAACTAAAATAAACGACCCAAGTGTTGGCTCTAGAATTCCATACACAGCTTTAGCTGCCATAAGACGAGCATTAGACGCTAAAATGCCTGTTTTGCTTGCCACTTGCCAAGACAGCGCTATTCAAAAAGCTGCGTGTAAAAAGTGCCATTGCATTGCACGCTGTAGTCGTTGCACTGGCCCGCTTGACTTACCTTTAGATGGTTCAGCTCCTAAATGCGCTTGGTGTGGAAGCGTTGCAATAGGCTGGAAATGCCCAAATTGCTCGAGTGCTTCTGGAGCAATTGAAGCTGTTCGAATAGGCGTTAATTTTACAGCTAAAGAAGTGTTTAAGCATTTTAACAATGTTCCGATTATTGTTTCTTCCGCAAAGCAAAAAAGTGGTGTTGTTGAGTGGATTGAGCAAAAGCCAATGATTGTTATTAGCGCTCTTGGCTCGCAACCGCGTGTTTTAAGCAATTCTAAAGATTCTTGCGGGGAATATGGTCTGGTTGTAATTTTAGATGCTTGGGCAAGCCTTTACAGCACGGGATTGGATGCTCGAATAGACACTTTAAACGCATGGATGAAAGCGGCTGCTATGTGCGCTCCAAAAAACAGAGGTGGAAGCGTGCTTATTTTGGGAGAAACTTACGATGTTCTTGCTAAATCGCTAGACGAGTGGGATTCTTCTATTCTTTCAAAGCAAGAGCTTAAAGAAAGATCGGATGCACTTTTGCCTCCTTGCGTTTGCGTTGCAAGAATATGGGGTTTTAGGAAGGCTGTTGTAGATACTCTTAATGCTATTGGAGCAATGGGTGATTATGCGGGTGAAGATATTGCAAAAGTCGAAAGCAAAAATGGCGATTTATTGGGCGAAAGTCTTCCAATGTTAAAAGTCGAAATTAAATCTAGTGAAGCTGTGGTTTCTAGCGATTCTAGCGAATCCGAATATCTTCCACCTTTGCTTGGCATTGTTCCAATCAAGCCTCCATCAACATTGCACGAGCAGAATTCACAGCGTTTTGAAGAACTAAACGATAGAGTTAAAGCAGTTGTAAGAGTGCCACTAGAATACAGAGGTGAATTAGTTAATCGTTTAAAAAAAGAATGTGCAAAGCATTTTGCAATGAGAAAAAGCGGTGAACTAAAATTTAGCGTAGATCCTAAGGATTTGTAAAATCGCATAAACTTATAAAAGACTTATAAATAAAGAGGTTAAAATGGTTGAAAAATGCTACAATTGCGCGGTTTTGGGCAATCCCATATCGCACTCTTTGTCTCCAGTTTTGCACAACGCTGCCTACAAGGCGTTGGGCTTAAATAATTGGCATTATAGTAAAGAAAAAGTTAGCGAAGAAGACTTAAAAGATTTTATTGCGAATCTTGACGATTCTTGGAAAGGCTTAAGCCTTACAATGCCTCTTAAAAAAACGATTATGAGTCTAGGCGTAGCTTGCGATTATTGGGCAAAAACGCTTGGCGTTGCAAATACTGCTGTGTTTAGTAAAAAGCCATGCTTAGAAAACCCTGAGTCGATTGAGCTTTGCAACACAGATGTAAATGGAATTGTAGTGGCGTTAATACGCTCTTTAAAATCTAAAATATCAAATGCTAAAAGTGCGGTTATTATTGGCAGTGGAAACACTGCGTCTTCTGCAATGGCAGCTTTAATAGAAATTGCGCAAGGCTCAAAATTGAGCAAAGTTAGTGTTATTGCAAGATTACACAGCGATGGTAAAACCGTTAAAGGCGTTAGCAGGTTTAACGATTTAGTAGATAGATATAACTCGGATTTTCCAAATAGCAGAAGAATAGAGCCAGAGAATTTAGAGCTTAAAAATAAAAGCGACTACAAGCCTGTTTGCGGTATAGAATTCCCTGCGATTAATCTTTTGAGTATTGACAATTCACAAGATATAGAAAAATGTGATAAATCTCACATTCTAGAATCTATTCCTTCATTGGATGCAATTGAAGCAATTGCAAACGCAGATATTGTTATAAGCACTGTTCCAGCTCATGTAGCAGACGGATTGGCGCTCGCTTTGTGTGAATATTGCCAAGAAAAGTCAATAAACCATTTAGGAGCTTTGCTAGACGTTGTTTACAGCCCTCGGCCAAGCCAGATGCTTAAAGTCTGGAGAAAATACGGCATTGGCATTGGCGGGGAAGAAATGCTTTTGTATCAGGCATTAGATCAAGTAAAACTCATGACTTTTGAGTATAGACATTCAAGTGATTATTCAAGTGATGATTCGAGTGAAGATTTATGCTTAAGCAAACAGCAATCTGACAAGGCTACAGATTACGATTACATATGTAGTTGCATGAAAAAAGCATTGCAGGAGGCATTATGAGCTCTGAGAATGATCTAGAAAAGATGGAATCTCATAATTCCGTTTTTAATTTGCACTCAAAAAATGCTTCATCAATTAATCAAGATACACAAGTTTCAAGTGATTTTGAAGTAATGCTTATTACAGGTATGAGCGGTGCTGGCAGGTCTCATGCTGCAAATGCTTTGGAAGATATGGGTTGGTACGTTATTGATAATCTTCCTCCAAAGCTGCTGATTCCGCTTGTAGATATGATGACATCTTCTGGCTCTAAAGTGCATAAGCTTGCAGCAGTGATTGATGTTCGTTCTAGAGGGTATTTTGACGACCTCTTTGTTGTTTTAGGTCATATAGATGATTTAGGCGTAAAAACTAGAATACTATTTTTAGATGCATCTGATTCTGTGCTTATTAAGCGATATGAGTCTGTACGAAGGCCTCATCCTTTGCAGCGTGGCGGAAGACTTATTGATGGCATTTTAGAAGAGCGCGAGCTTTTAAGTCATCTAAAGGATTGTGCAGATATTATTATAGATACTTCTACTCTTAGCATTCATCAGCTTTCAACAAAACTTTACGAAGGCTTGCTTGGAAAAGGCTCTTCTACTGTATCTGTTCACATTTTTAGCTTTGGATTTAAGTACGGAATGCCTATGGATGCCGACTTTGTGGCAGATATGCGATTTTTGCCAAATCCATTTTGGGTGCCAGAACTTAGAGATTTAACCGGCAAAGATAAAGCAGTTAGCGATTATGTTCTTAAAAATCCAGCTGCAATAGAATTCCTGGATTCCTACGAAAAAGCTCTTCTTACAGCAATCGATGGTTTTGCAAAAGAAGATAAGCATTATGTAACAATTGCAGTTGGATGCACGGGTGGTCAACATAGATCTGTTGCTATTAGCATAGAGCTTGCAAGACGATTGAGATTAAGAGGATTGCAGGTTACTGTTTCTGCTAGAGAGATGAGACCTAGAACATAAAATCCATGACTTAATATAATTTCTCTTATAGGCTTATGTAATATAAGAGAAGCGTTAAAAGGTAAAATGTCCAAGTCATTGGGTATCACAGAAAGCCGAGCATGTAGATGTTTTTAGCATCATGCAATGGCATCGTGCAAGAATCCCAACGCATACTTTAAGAAGAACAAAATAGGAGGTTTCCCTTGGCTCTTCTTGACGACGTAAAGAACGAACTCGTCGCAAATAATAGTGACCAACCAGCGGTTGTTATGGCTCAAGCGGCTGCGATGATGCGTTTTGCTGGCGGTTTAAGGCCAGTTAATAATCAAGCTGTAATTAGAGCGCAGTTTGACTCTCAAAACGCAGCACAGTGGCTTGTAGATACACTTGGGACTTATTTTCAAAGAGAAGCAAAGATTTCTCAAATTTCTCGCCAAACGCCTACTGGTGTTGTTACTCGTTATGAGGTTCTTGTTGATCGAGGAGCCGCAGCTTTGGCGCTGCAATCTGGTTTGCTAGATCGTCGTATGCATATTGTTGCAGGCTTAGCTCCAGAGATTGTTGGAGGAAGCATTGCCCAAATCAAAGCTGCATGGAGGGGAGCGTTTATAGCTCATGGTGCTATATCGGATCCTGGAAAGGCAAGTTATCTAGAGATTGTTTGCCCAACGCACGAAGCTGCAACCGCTTTACAGACTATGGCCGCTCGTTTGGGTGTTGGTGCAAAGGCTCGCAAGGTTAAAAGCTCTGAGCGCGTTACTTTGCGTGATTCAGACGCTATTGAGCGTATGCTTAATCTGATTGGTGCTCCTAGGTCTTCTAGAGAGTGGACAGGCAAGCGTTCAGACGGTGAAGCGCGCGGTAAGGCAAATCGTTTAGCAAACTTCGACGATGCAAATATGCGTAGAAGCGCTAAGGCTGCTGCAGAAGCTTGCGAAAAGGTTCGTCACGCTTTCGACGTTCTTGGAGAAGATATTCCAGAAAATCTTTTGATGGCTGGCAAGTTGCGACTTAAGCACAGCGACGCAAGCTTAGAAGAGCTTGGCCACTTGGCAGATCCTCCAATCACAAAGGATGCTGTTGCAGGGCGAATTCGTAGACTTTTGCAACTTTGCGCTAAAGTAGAAAAATCTAGAATGTGAATTAACTTTAGAATTAACTTTAGTAGCGTTTAGCTTTAATCGTAAATGCCGTATACACAAAGTATGCGGCATTTTTGTATCGTGCGATTTTTTGTTGATTTTTTGTTGATTTTGTTATTGATTTTGTTGTCGATTTTTTTGAGCATCTTTCTGTTGATTTTGTGCGTGCTTGTTGCGCATATGCGTTATAATTGTTGGTGGAATTTATAGACGTTTTAGCTTTGCTTTCGTCTTTTTTCTTGTTAAATTCGCCATCATGATTGGTTGAATCATGGTTTGGAAAGGATACCAATGAAGACACTTAAAGATTTGGGAGATTTGAGCGGCAAGCGCGTACTAGTTCGTGCTGATTTTAATGTTCCTCTCAAGGGCACGACTATCACAGATGACGGTCGTATTAAGGCTGCTTTGCCAACGATTAAAGCTTTGCGCGAGCAGGGCGCCAAGGTTATTTTAATGGCACATCTTGGTCGTCCAAAGGGTCAAGTTGTTCCAGAGCTTTCTTTGGCTCCAGTGGCGGCTCGTTTAGGTGAACTTCTTGGTGTAAATGTTGCTTTGGCTGCAGATACATATGGCGAAGATGCTCAAGCTAAGGTTGCTGCCATGAATAATGGCGACGTTGTTTTGCTTGAAAACGTACGCTTTAACGCTGAAGAGACCAGCAAGGATGCTTCCGAGCGCGCAGCTTATGCTAAGAAGATTGCTGCTCTTGGAGAAGTTTTTGTTTCCGACGGCTTCGGTGTTGTTCACCGTGCTCAGGGCTCTAACTACGATGTTGCTGCAGATCTTCCAGCTGCTGCTGGCTTGCTTGTTGAGAAGGAAGTTAAGGCACTTTCTCGCGCAACCGAAAATCCAGAGCGTCCTTTGACTGTTGTTCTTGGTGGCTCTAAGGTTTCCGATAAGCTCGGCGTTATTGAAAACTTGCTTTCTAAGGCAGATCGTCTTGTTATTGGCGGCGGAATGGTGTTCACATTCCTTAAGGCTTTGGGTCACGAAGTTGGTACTTCTTTGCTTGAGGAAGATCAGCTCGAGAAGGTTAAGGGCTACATTGAAACCGCTAAGAAGAATGGCGTTGAGCTTGTTCTTCCAACCGATATTGTTGTTAACGCTGGCTTCCCAGCGGGAGATACTCCTGTTGCTCCAGAAGTTGTTCCAGCGGATGCTATTCCAGCAGACAAGATGGGCTTAGATATTGGCCCTGATTCTCAGAAGCTGTTCCACGATAAGATTGTTGATTCCAAGACTGTTGTGTGGAATGGCCCTATGGGCGTATTTGAGGTTCCAGAGTTTGCTGCTGGCACTCGTGCTGTGGCTCAGGGCTTGGTTGACGCCACTAAGAACGGCACTTTCACTATTGTTGGCGGTGGTGATTCCGCTTCTGCAGTTCGTAATCTTGGATTTGCGGAAGATGGCTTCTCTCACATCTCCACTGGTGGTGGTGCTTCTCTCGAGTTCTTGGAAGGTAAGACTCTTCCAGGCTTGAGCGTGCTTGAGTAAATATCTTTAAAGTAATATTGTGCCGGCTTTCGATTTTATAAATTTATTTTGTAAATCGAAGTCGGCATAATTCTAGTTTTTATCTTTATTCTTAATTTTAATTCTTAAGGGTGATTATGGGCGTGAATAGAAAACCGCTAGTTGCAGGCAATTGGAAGATGAATTTCAATCACCTCGAAGCCACTCATTTTATTCAAAAATTCTGGTGGCAGCTTTGCGATTCTCACTTTGATTGCAAAAAATGCGATATTGCGCTTATGCCATCGTTTACGTCCTTAAGAAGCGTACAAGTTTTAGTTGAATCCAGCAATATTCCTATTCTTTACGGAGCTCAAGCGGTTTCTGTTACAACTCAAGGCGCGTTTACTGGAGATGTTTCGGCAGATATGCTAGCAAGCCTTGGCTGCTCAATGGTGATTGTTGGTCATTCCGAGCGTCGAAAGTATCACCCAGAAGATGATGCGAATATTGTTGACCAAGTGCGTGCTGTTCTTGCAGCTGGAATGCAGCCGATTTTATGCGTTGGAGAGAGCTTCGAGGAGCGCAAGCAGGGTATAGAGCTTGATTTTGCGGTTGGGCAAGTTCACGACGTTACTCGCGACTTAGATTCTAAGCAGGCAGAGCGTTTGATTATTGCGTATGAACCAGTTTGGGCTATTGGAACTGGCATGGTTGCTACAGCGCAATCTGCTCAAGAGGCAGCTTTTGCTATTAGGGACGATTTGCGCAGTACTTTTGACAATAATGTTGCAAATTCCGTGCGTATTCTTTACGGAGGCTCTGTAACGTCTTCTAATGCGTCAAGCTTAATTAGCGAGCCAGATGTAGATGGATTCCTTATTGGAGGCGCGTCTTTAGACGTTGATGAGCTTGCTTCTATTGTTAAACTTGCGTCTTATAAAAATCGCGAATAATTTAGCCTGATTTAACGCATAGGTCAATGGCTTTTATTATGCTTTACAGAGTACTAAAAACAGGAGGTTACTTGTGTCCGCTGTGAAAATTGTTTTGCAAGTGTTGCTTGTGCTCACCAGCATTTTGTTAACATTGTTGATTTTGATGCACAAGGGCAAGGGCGGCGGCCTTTCCGACATGTTCGGCGGCGGTTTAACGAAGAACGCTGGTAGCTCTGGTGTTGCAGAAAAGAACTTGAATCGTTGGACTGTTATCATAGCTTTGATTTGGGTGGCTGTTATTGTTGCCTTGAATCTTATGACTAAGTTCTCACTTATCTAAGTATTCTTTTAAGCGCGTAGTCGAAAGATTGCGCGCTTTTATTTTATTAAAACGCATTGTGTTGATTGCATACGCATTGTAAAAATTTGGGAATTTATGCTTCGTTTTTCTCCATCGCTTGTTATTGCCGATCTTGATGGCACTATGCTTCATGATTCACAAACTTTTGAAGGCAGATATTTAAGCCAAGAAACTGTTAGCGCTGCTAAGCGTTTGAGCGAACGCGGAATACCGCTTGCGATTATTACGGCTCGCCCTGTTGGTAGTGCTTTTGATTTTATCCACGATTTGCAAGCTCAAGTTTGCGCATATCTTAATGGTGCTCTTATTGATTTTGATTGCGCACATAGTACTATTAGCAATCTTACTTCGCAAAGAAGCCTTGATACTCTTGTGCGCTTTGGCTTTGATTCTAAGCTTGCGTCTAGCGTGTGTTTGCGCTTGCTTAACGAGATTCCTACGCTTCGTATTGGCATTGTTATGAACGATGTTCGTTACACTAATTTTGATGTTCGTATGCTTTGGAGCAAGCAGGATTTTATTATTACAGATTTCTCCAATGTTCCAAGTGGCATTGCAGACAAAATTATTATTGTTCCTCGAGATAGTGAAAAGGAAAAACTTCAGAGCATTCTTCCAAGCGACTTTTCGCTACACATTAGCGAAGACGTGTTGTGGATGCTTACGAATCCTCTTGCAAACAAAGGTCATGCTTTGAACGTTATTTGCGATCGTTTGGGTGTAAAGCCTATTCGCACAGTTGTTTTTGGCGACGATATTATAGATATAGACATGTTCCGCGCAGGGGGATACGGTGTAGCGGTAGCGAATAGTAATCCTCGGTTGCTTGCGATTGCAGATGAGGTTTGTGACTCCAACAACAACGATGGCGTTGCTGCCTGGCTTAAAAACGAATTGCTCTAGCAGTTTATTCAATCATCAAAATCGGACGCAAACATAAAACAAAAACCGCACATGTGTGGAAATTAATCCACGTTCATGTGCGGCTTATGTCTATTTATTACTGATTAATCAAATCAGGCGTTTACGCGATCGATGCCAGACTGTACGTCTGCAATCACGGAATCCCAAGACTTGATGAAGGCGGCAACACCGTCAGCCTCAAGCTTGTCGGTAACGTCCTTGATGTTGATGCCAAGCTCAGCAAGCTTGTTCATAACAGCATGGCTCTCTTCGTAAGTGCCCTTAATGGAAGCAGCACCGTTGCCGTGATCAGCAAGAGCGTTCAAAGTCTTCTCTGGCATGGTGTTAACAACATGCTCAGCAACCAACTCGTCAACGTACTTGCAATCGGAGTAAGCTGCGTTCTTGGTGCCAGTAGAAGCCCAAAGTGGACGCTGCTTCTTAGCACCCTTGGCCTCAAGCTCAGCCCAACGTGGGTCGGCAGCGAACTTCTTCTCGAAGAGTTCGTAAGCCAAGCGAGCGTTAGCAACAGCAGCCTTGCCTTCAAGAGCCTTAGCTTCAGCAGAACCGTTAGCTTCGAGGAGCTTGTCAACAGCGCTATCAACGCGGGAGACGAAGAAGGAAGCTACGGAACCAATGTGCTTCAAGTCGTGGCCGTTAGCAGCAGCCTGAGCAATACCTTCGATGAAGGCGTCGATAACCTGCTCGTAGCGCTCGAGGGAGAAGATCAAGGTTACGTTCACGGAGATACCCTTAGCGAGGGTAGCGGTGATAGCTGGAAGACCTTCCAAAGTTGCAGGAATCTTGATCATAACGTTTGGACGATCAACCTTTGCCCAAAGCTCTTCCGCCTGCTTCTCGGTGTTAGCAGTATCGTGAGCCAAGCGTGGATCAACTTCGATGGAAACGCGGCCGTCAACGAAATCGGTCTTTTCTGCAATCTCACGGAAGATATCGGTTGCGTTACGAACGTCGGTGGTGGTCAACTCGCGAATAGCGGTCTCAACGTCAACCTTGCCGAGTTCCTTAAGCTGTGCGTCGTATGGGCCAACCTGGCTCAAAGCCTTCTGGAAGATAGATGGGTTGGTAGTAACACCAACAACATTCTTGTTAGCAATAAGATCCTGCAAAGAGCCAGACTCAATGCGGGTACGGGACAAATCGTCCAACCAAATAGAAACGCCGGAATCGCTAGTGCGCTGCGTTGCTTCAGTCATGTTATCTCCTTAACACTGTGCTCCACCAATTGGAACACGTTGGTAGTGTTGGCGTTTTACAGGAAACAGCGGTTGATGCTAAACCAACTGTAGCTTAGCATCAACACGCCTTTGCTGTTTCCAGTGAAGTGTTAAACACTTCGAGTTTTATGATTCATATCTTTTTGTGATTACAAAAAGATATTTGAACCAAGTTTTTTTTTATTATTACTTAGGCGCGAGCTTCTTCGATAGATGCCTTAGCGGCTTCTACTACATGCTCAGCAGTAATGCCCAAGTCGATCATGTTCTGACCGCCGTCACCCTGCAAGCCGTACTGTTCAATAGAAACAGCCTTGCCGCAATCGCCAAGATACTTGTACCAAGGCAATGCCAAGCCAGCTTCGATGGAAACGCGAGCCTTAACAGACTTTGGAAGGATTGCTTCCTTGTACTCTTCGTCTTGCTCTTCGAACCATTCGAGAGATGGCATAGAAAGAACACGAGCCTTAATGCCTTCGCCAGCCAAAGTCTTGGCAGCAGCAACAGCCCACTGAACTTCGGAGCCAGTAGCCATAATGATTACGTCTGGAGTGCCTTCGCAATCAACCAAAACGTAAGCGCCATGCTTTACGCCTTCGCGAGCCTTCTTAGCAGTTTCTGCAAGAGTTGGAACGCCCTGGCGAGTCAAAATCATAGCGGTTGGGTAGTTGTTCTTCTTCTCGAAGAAGTAGCGGTAAGCTTCAGCAGTCTCGTACTCATCTGCAGGGCGCACAACCTCAAGCTGAGGAATAGCGCGGAAAGCAGCCAAGTGTTCGATTGGCTGGTGAGTTGGACCATCTTCACCCAAGGCTACGGAATCGTGAGTCCAAACGTAGAGGTTTGGAATCTCCATCAAAGCAGCCAAGCGAACTGCTGGGCGCTCGTAGTCGGAGAACTGGAAGAAGGTGCCGTTGAATGGGCGAGTGTTAGAACCAAGCAAAATACCGTTGGTAATTGCACCCATTGCAAACTCACGCACACCAAAGTGAAGCTGGCGGCCATACTCGGAAACGTTTGGCCAAGTGCGGGTTGCATCCTCGGATGGACCGAAGGAGTCAGCGCCCTTAATGTTGGTGTTGTTGGAGCCGCCCAAATCAGCGGAACCGCCCCAAAGTTCTGGCATAACAGCAGCAATTGCGTTAAGAACTGCGCCAGAAGCCTTACGGGTAGCAACCTTGGATCCAACTTCGAAGCCAGCAACCAAGTCGTCAATGGCCTTGTCGAAGCCTTCTGGAAGCTTGCCAGCCTTAAGACGATCGTAGAGAGCAGCCTTATCTGGGTTTGCAGCAGCCCACTTTGCAAGAGCTTCATCCCAAGCCTTGTGAGCAGCCAAACCGCGCTCGGCAACCTTGCGAGCGTGAGCCAAAGCTTCTTCGTCGATTGGGAACGAAACTTCTGGATCGAAACCGCAAAGTTCCTTCAAGCCCTTAACAGCTTCTTCTCCAAGCTTAGAGCCGTGGGAAGCTTCGTTGTCGGTCTTACCTGGGGTTGGCCAAGCAATCAAAGTATTAACCTTAATGAAGTGAGGCTTATCGGTAACTTCCTGAGCCTTTTCAATAGCAGCAGCCAAAGCCTGAACGTCTTCCTTGTAGGAGCCGTCTGGCTGAATGAAGCTAACTTCATCGGTGTACCAACCGTATGCACGGTAGCGAGCAAGAATATCTTCAGAGAAGGTAAGCTTTGTATCGCCTTCAATCTGAATGTGGTTTGCATCGAAAATAACAGTCAAATTGCCAAGCTTCTGGTTTCCAGCCAAAGAAGCAGCTTCGGAAGAAACGCCTTCCTCAACGTCGCCTTCACCGCAAATAACCCAAACCTTGTGGTCAAATGGGGAAGTGCCAGCTGGAGCTTCTGGGTCAAGAAGACCGCGCTCAAAGCGCTGACCATAAGCAAAGCCAACAGCAGAAGCAAGACCCTGACCAAGTGGGCCAGTAGTCATTTCGATACCTGGAGTTAAGCCATATTCTGGGTGGCCTGGAGTACGCGTGTCTGCACCGCCACGGAAATACTTGAGATCGTCAAGAGTCAAGCCGTAACCAGAGAAGAACAATTGCACGTATTGCGTAAGCGAAGCGTGACCGCCAGAAAGAATAAAGCGATCGCGGCCAGCCCACTTTGGGTCGGCAGGATCGTGCTTAATAAAGTGCTGGTACAAGGTGTACGCAATTGGTGCCAATGAAACAGGGGAGCCAGGATGTCCGTGTCCTGCTCGCTCAACAGCATCAGCCGAGAGAACCTTCGCCATCTTTACGGCGCGCTCGTCTAATGCAGACCAGTTGAAATCGGTCATGTGATCTACTTTCCTTCCAATAATTCGGGTTTTTGCGCACAGCTTGCGCTGGCCATTACCCTCACATTGCCCTTTAATCCTATCTTTTATATCAGACGAACTTTTAACAAAGTGTGTCAAAAGTTAACAAAAGTTTATATTTATAGTTAGCTGTTGTTCTGTAAAAGTGACTTATTAAAAGTGACTGATTAAAAAATACTTAATAATACTTAATCACATATTATTTTGACATATATAATGGTTAGCAGTGAATTAATAAACGATTAGTGTTGTTTAATCGGGTTTAAAGGTTTTAATAAAGGAGAATCAATGCAATCACGGCGCATGATGATACTGCGTGCGGTTGTTGAAGATTATATTCGTTCACATGAGCCTGTTGGTTCTGCGTCTTTGGCTAAAAATCACAAATTGGGCGTCAGCTCTGCAACGATTCGCAACGATATGTCTCTTCTAGAAGAAGAAGGCTACTTGATTCAGCCGCATACTTCTGCTGGCAGGATTCCTACAGAAAAAGGATACAGGTATTTTGTTGATGGCCTAGCCGCACTAATTCCACTTTCTAATGCGCAAAGACGAGGGATTCGCACGTTTTTAAGTGGATCTGTTAGTTTACAAGACACTCTACAACGCTCAGCGCGACTTCTTGCAAGCATAACTGGTCAGGTTGCGCTAGTGGCATCTCCTGCGTTGTCGAAGTCAAAAGTAAAAAGAATTGAGATTGTTCAAGTATCGTCTTCAACTCTTCTAGTTGTTGTAATTACAGACGCTGGAGGCGTTGCGCAACATATAATTCAAGCGTCAAACATAAATTCAGATGATTTATTGCATCTAACTAATATGGTTAACGATGCTTGCATTGGATTATCTCTTCTTGATGCTGCAAAACGTGTTTATTCTCTAGCAAATCGCCAGGATTTGGCTTCTGCTTTGCAAATTATTAGTCAACTTGCTAACGCGTTAGAAGATATGCATAATGGCGAGCATTCTCACGATTTGTACATGGCTGGAGCTTCTCAACTTGCGCATAGACAAAATATTGGCGATTTTGCGTCTCTTTTCGATGCTCTAGAAGAGCAAGCTGTTATTATGCGACTTATGACTTCTCTAAGCGAAGAAGCAAACGATTGCGCAAGCGGCGTTAGTGTTGCAATAGGCTCGGAGACTCACACGCCTGGTCTTTTAAATGCTTCTGTTGTAACAAGCGCTTATGGCTACAATTCGGATTCCGATTCTGCGTTTATTGGGTCAATCGGCCCTACTCACATGGATTACGCGGCAACAATGACGGCTGTTAAAGCTGTAGCAAAGTATCTTAATGCGTTTATATCTGAAAATTCATAAAAACAAATTCATAAAAATTGGCTGGCTGTGCCTTATGCAAAAATGATTTTAGAACATAAAAGGGGAGTTAAGTGACTGACTATTACAAGATTTTAGGTGTTGACTCTAACGCTAGCGACGACGAGATTCGCAAGGCCTATAGAAAGTTAAGTAGAAAATATCATCCAGATATTGCAGGACCTGAGTTTGAAGACAAGTTTAAGGAAGTTAATGCTGCCTACGACGTTTTATCTAATCCAGAAAAACGCAAAATGGTAGATATGGGCGTGGATCCAAACAATCTATCGGCATCGGGCGCGGGTGCTGGCGCTGGCGCGTACGCCAATATGAATATGGATATGGGAGATATTCTAAACCAGTTCTTCTCTGGGTCTTTTGGTGCTAATGCTGGATCTCCTATTCCGCGCGTTAATCGTGGTGAAGATTCTCTAACAGAAGTTAAGGTTGATCTTAAAACTGTTGTTTTTGGCGGAAATGCTAAGGTTCATGTTGTTACTTTTGGTCTTTGCCAAGATTGTGCAGGAAAAGGTTCGGCAGATAAAACAGATCCTACACCTTGCCCAGAGTGTAAGGGCGCTGGCTTTGTACAGCGAGTTACGCACACAATGTTTGGTCAAATGATGTCTTCGGAGCCTTGCCGCGCGTGCGAAGGGCACGGAACAATCATTAAAAATGTTTGCCCAAATTGCCACGGTCACGGTCGCGTTCGTACTTCTAGAGAAGTTGGTATTAATATTCCTGCTGGAATTAAAGACAATTCTCGCTTGCGACTTGCATCTCAAGGAGCAATAGGCGAATGTGGCGGCCCTGCTGGCGATTTATATGTTGACGTTCGAGTTCGAAAAGATGAGCAATTTACCAGGGATCTGAACGATTTACACTGCTGGATTAATGTTCCTATGAGCTGGGCTTGCCTTGGCCACAATGTGGATATTGATACTTTTGACGGAAAAAAGAGCGTTGAAATTCCTGCTGGAACTCAAAACGAAGACACGATTCCTCTTTACGATTTGGGTGTTACTGTTTTTGGAAGCAAAGATCGCGGTAATCTTATTGTTCACGTTCTTGTTGATATTCCAACAAAGCTTAGCGAAGAAGAGCGTAGTTTGATTGAAAAGTTTGCAAACTTGCACGATGGAAAAGTTAGTGAAGTAAAGCAACATGCTATTGCAGAGTCAGCTAGTAATAAAAAAGGATTCTTTAGCAAACTAAAAGATGCTTTTTGCTAGGATTTTAAAGGTTGCTAGATTTTAGGATTTTAGGATTTTAAGGGGTTAGCTTATGGTATTGCCTATTTTATTTGCTGGAACTCCAGATGTTGCTGTTGCTCCGTTGCGCGCTTTGGCTCAAGACAAAGAGCATTTTGATGTTCGAGCTGTTTTAACGCGTCCAGACGCTCCAACTGGTAGAGGCAGAAAGCTTGTTCCTAGTGCTGTTAAAAAAGCTGCGATTGAGCTTGGTATTCCTGTTTTAGAGGTTAATCCTAGTAACGAGCAAGAATGCATTAGTGCCCTAAAAGCTACTGGCGCAAGGGTTGCGGCCGTTGTTGCTTATGGAAAGATTCTTCGCCAATCTGTTTTAGATGCTCTTGATCTTGGATGGTACAACTTGCATTTTTCGATTCTTCCGCAATGGCGAGGGGCTGCTCCTGTTCAGCGCGCAATATGGGCTGGAGATGACATTACTGGTGCTACGGTTTTTAAGATTACGCGCGGAATGGATGAAGGTCCTATTCTTGCACAAATGACTACCGAGATTGGCGAGCGCGAAACTGCTGGCGATTTGCTAACTAGATTAAGCAATGATGGTGCAAATCTTCTTTGTTCTGCTCTTATTGGAATGGAATCTGGCCAAATCGTTCCTGTTGAGCAAGATCCTACACCTTGCCAAATCGCGCAAAAAATCACCGTTGAAGATGCTCATATTCGTTTTGATATTCCAGCATTTGCAATCGATAGGCAGATTCGTGCTTGCACGCCAAATCCTGGAGCTTGGTGCAATCTTCATGTTGATTCTGACGATTTAAAAACAAGCAGTTTGCACGTTCTTTCTTGCGCATTAGCAAAAGATGAAGATATTGAATTGCATAGTCTAAATGAGCTTAAACCTGGGCAGATTCTTGCAAAAAAGCACAATGTTTGGGTTGGATGTTTAAGCGGAGCTATTGAGCTTTTAGAAGTTAAAGCGCAAGGTAAAAAAGCTATGAAGGCGGCGGACTGGGCAAGAGGAGCGCATTTAAATAGCGAATCCTACTTAAACTAAATGTTAGTGACTAAATGCTAGTTTAGTAAATCTAAAACTAGGCTTAGGTCTCGCGTATCTATACTAGCTTTAGCTTGACTTTTTAATAACTGTTTTGCGCAAAATGCAACACCTAGCCTTGCCGTTTTAATCATGTCAATGTCGTTAGCGCCGTCTCCGATTGCAACGCTTTGGCTAATGTCAATATTGTTTTTGTGTGCCCAATTAATTAATGCTTTTGCTTTATATTGACGATTTACTATTGGATCAATAACTTTTCCGCTTAGTTTAGAATCCACGATTTCTAGATTGTTTGCAACCCAAAAGTCTATGTTTAATTTTGGCAGAAAATCGTCTAAAACTTGCTTAAATCCGCCACTAACAGCTCCTACTTTCCACCCAAAAGAATGTAGTGTATCTATAAGTTTTTTAGCTCCATTTGTTGTGTGAATATTTTGCGCAACTTGTTTAACGCAAGAATAGTCAAGACCTTTAAGCATAGAAACTCTTAGCTTTAGGGAAGTGTTAAAGTCCATTTTTCCTTGCATTGCTCTAGACGTTATGTATGCTAAATCAGAGCCGACGCCAGCAATATCTCCTAATAAATCTATAACCTCTTCTTCTATAAGAGTTGCGTCTACATCTAAAACAAGAATCCCTGGTTTTTTTAGCAAAGGAGCGTTAATTACGTTTTGTTTTTTTAAGTCTGGTACTTTAGTCATGTTATAGTCTTCTAAGAGAGATGTTAGGTTTATTAATTAATTTTAAGGCTGGTTTAAGAATTTAGAAATTTGTTTTGCTATGCGTTTTTGCATGTGAATCTTTTCTATAAAACTTATATTAAATATTAAATGTGAAAGTTTATTGATTTTATTGGAATATTTCGTGTAGAAGTTTGGTTTAATTAGATTAGTTGAGTAAAATAGTTGCAGATTTTATGAATATGTTAAAGAACGTAAATACTGTGGAAAAAGCAAAGAGGTGAGAAAAGTATGGCAGGTATGAATTTACGCGATGTTGCTCTTGAAGTCGCTAGAATTTTGGAAGATGTTGGCAAGCACGCGTATCAAGACCAATTAAATCCTAGAGATATGGCAAGCATGATGGTTTTGGGGGATCCTAATCAGGCTGATTCAGGTTTTGGAGATAAACTTGTGCGATTCATTGAAAATCGTCTTACTTACATAAACCCCTTCCAAGGATTCTGGCGTAATCGTCCAGATGAATGTAATGTGGGAGACCGTTTTTGGTGCGTTGGCAATATTGACGGCGCTATTAACTTTAATAGAGATATGGCAGAGTGGACTCTAACTGTTTCGCTTTTTGAGTTTAACGATCAAGGCTCTGCAAGGCCAGTTCTTGGAGTTGTTCATGCTCCTGCTCTTGGCCTTACCTATTTGGCTGCTAAGGGTCAGGGTGCTATTCGTATTCGCAAAACTCCTAATGGAGAAAAGCGAGAGAAAATTACACCTTCTACAACATCAACTTTGCACGGTTCGGTTGTTTGCTATGGAATGTCTTATATTCCAGGCGAATCTAAAAGAGCTTTGGATGTTGTCTCTTCGCTCGAAGAAGAATGTCCAGCAGATATTAAGCGCATTGGACCAGCTTCTCTTGACTTGTGCAAGGTTGCGGATGGCACTTATGACGCTTATTTTGAGCCACATCTTCACGAGTGGGATATTCCAGGAGTTTCTGCTGGTGCTGTTGTTGTTAAAGAAGCTCAGGGTCATGTTCGTCAATGGAATGGTGATTCAATCCACTGGAGGCGTGAAAACGACGTTATTGCTTCAAATGGTTTAATAAACAAGGAGCTTCAAAACTATTTGCGATAGATTAGAGTTAAAAATCTTAGCAATTGTTTGCATGATTTTTAATATTAAAGCTTTAATTTTGAGAAAAACATTTATGCAATCGTTATCATTAAATAGTTAATATATAAGCGTGTCGCTTTAACAATATTGTAGAATGAACGTGATATCCCATTGTCCGACATTCAGAGGGGAGTGTTAACGATGATTGACACTGCACAAGCATTTGGCGTAGATATTGGTGGTTCTGGCATTAAAGCTGCACCAGTAAATTTGGAAAAAGGCGAATTTGCAGAACCTCGTTACAAGATTCTCACTCCAGCAGTTTCCACACCTCAAGCTGTTGCAGATATTGTTCGTCAGCAGCTCGAGCATTTTGAAGTGCCTGCAGATGTTCCTGTTGGCATTGCTTTCCCAGCTCCTATTAAGCCTGGCAAGAAGCTTGAGTTTATGGCAAATCTTGATCAGTCTTGGATTGGTGTGGATGTTACAGAAGTGTTCAGCGAAGCTTGCGGTCGCCCTGTTACCGTTGTTAACGATGCTGATGCTGCTGGTCTTGCGGAACAGCATTTTGGAGCCGCAAAAGATAAAGATGGTTTAGTTATTGCTACCACTCTTGGTACTGGAATTGGCACCGCGTTAATTTACAATGGCGTTCTTATTCCAAACACAGAACTTGGTCATATTCAGCTAGAAAAAGGCAAGGGAGACGCAGAAAAGTATGCTGCTTCTTCTGTGCGTGAAAAGTTGGATATGGGCTATAAAAAGTGGGCTAAGCGCTTAACTAAGTATTATGGCTTAATGGAAAAGTACTTTAACCCAGACTTGTTTGTTGTTGGCGGTGGCGTTAGTCGCGTTAGCGAGAAGTTCTTGCCGCATATCGACATTAAGACTCCTATTGTTGTTGCATCTTTGCATAACGAAGCTGGCATTATTGGTGCAGCATATTATGCAATGCAGCAAAAGAATAACTAAGATTTTATTCTGATTTGCGCTGGATGCTTTATTTGTATCCAGCGCTTTTCTATACCATTTACGAATTTTGTGCATATTTGTATGACTATTTGTTTATTGCTTTAGTTGGTTTATGCAATGCGCTAGTGTAGTCAAGTGCGATTTTCTTCTAGAGTTGATGTAAGTGAGCCAAATCCGATTATTCTGGCTCAGCGTGCCGCCGCATCTAAAGGCATTAAACTAACAAAACTTAACGATTCAAATCCAACTGTTCATGGGCTTGCTCCAAAATGTTTAAGCTCCAAATATACTGCGGATCCTAGAGGGTCAATCGAAGTTAGACGCATTCTTGCAAACTTTATAAATACTAGAGATAATCGAGTAAGTCAAAATATTGAAAGCCAGAATATAGCAAGCCAAAAATGCAATTCGGCTAATGCTCTTAATCCAAATAATCTATACGTATTATCGTCCACTTCTCAAGCATATGCATGGCTTATGATGCTAATGTGCGATTGTGGTGATTCTGTTTTAGCGCCTACTCCTGGGTATCCTCTTATTGAATCTATTGCAAGGCTTCAGGGCGTAAAATCAATACCTTATCCACTTGTTTACGACGGTTCTTGGACTATAGATGTTGCAAAGGTTAAAGAGCTTTTAGAGAACGCAGATAATCGCATTCGTGCTCTTGTTTTAATAAATCCAAATAATCCCACGGGCTCTTACATTAAGCCAGAAGAAAGAGTGCAATTGTTGAGTTTATGCAATAAAAACAACGTTGCGATTATTGCGGATGAGGTTTTCTACGACTACTCTTTAGAGCCTTTTAATGGAAATTCAAGGCTTGCTGGTGATTGCTCCACGCTTATTTTTGCTTTAGATGGATTCTCCAAAATGCTTGCAGCTCCACATGCAAAAGTTGGTTGGATTGAGGTTTCTGGACCAATCGAAGATGTGCAAGAAGCAATGAAACGACTTGACGTTATTGCAGATGATTTTCTTCCGATTGGTGCAACTGTTTCGGAAAGAATTCCAGAATTATTGCAATGCGCTAAAGAGCAAACTGCGATTGTTCAAAATAGAGTTAGGTCTAATCTTAAAACGCTTAGAAAAATGTTGGAAAACTATCCAAATTGTTGCGTTAGCGCATTGCGCGCAGAAGGCGGGTGGAATATTTTATTGCGCGTTCCGTCTTGCCTAGATGATGACTTGTTAGCTTTGCGCTTAATTAAAGACTATAAGCTTGTTTCGCAGCCTGGTTACTACTTTGATATGCCAAATAATGGCTATTTAGCGCTGTCTTTGCTTCCTAAAGAAGATCAGTTTAAAAATGGTGTTACTTTATTGCTTAACACTGTTCATAAGATGTTGGGTGAGATTTAATAATCTAACAATCTAACAGTTAACAGTTAACAGTTAACAGTTAACAGTATCAAGAGGCTTAAAGCTAAATTAGATTAGCATAAACCAGCATCTAACGTAATGCCACAGCCCCGGGTTGAATCGCAAAACTGAGTCTTCTCTTCCAGGAACGAACCATCCTAAGAATGCTATTGCAATAGAGAACAGTAGTAGAGCAAAGATTATAAATCGCAGTAAGTAACATATTGTTTTGGTTTTCCAAGAATCACAATTTGATATTATAGAGCATTTTTCTATCAAAACATTAAGTCCAACTATTGCACTTAGCGAAAATGCCCAACCAAAGTCAGCAATATAACGCCATCCAATCCCTGCTTTTAAGCTGTTAAAAACAACAACAATCATTGCAAGAATAAAGGCAAATAGTGCGAATCTTGCGGCGAATTTGCTCAGTTTTTTAAGCATTAGCAGAGAGCAAACTACACCAACAAATGCCAATGGAGAAAGAGTAAACATTCCTCCAATCATTGGCTCTGCGTATTGCCATTTGTCAAAAGCAATAGGCGTAATCGAAATCCAAGGGAAAACGTGTGTAAAACGTAGTGGAAGAGCTAAATAGCTTAAAATCGAAGGAATAATGTTTTGCAAAGGAAGACGCATAGTGGTCATGTCTGTAATCGTAATTTGATATTCATTACCAAAGTTAAAAGGAGACCCAAATCTTAGAGCGTTATACAATCCAATTGGTATTGCAACGATTACAAACGGAATAATCACACTTAAAACCAGTTTTATTATGTGCTTTAAGTCTTCTAATGGAATTTTTTTGCTAATGATTAAATACTTAAAATAAAAGTAAATGTAGTCATAAAAAAGTGGTATTGCAAATAAAAATGCGATTATAAATGTTGGTCTGCATCCAAGATTTAGCGATATAAACAAGGACCCTAAAGCAATATGCTTGGCAGATATTTTATGAATGGAATTGCAAGATTTATTGGATTCTTGCTCTGAATTTTCATCTTGCGCAATGCCATCTTTAACAGCGCCGAGATAAAACCATAATCCTAAAGACGTAAAGAACAGAGAAGCCGCCATTGGAACACTATAGAATGATGTTCTAAACCACAGGTAAACGGTGTTAGATGTAATAAAGAACAACGCTAAGCAAATCGATGCAAACGCAACAGATGCGCGTTTGTTTATTCGCTCAATAAGTCTAATCACTAAAAGAGAGCCAGAAATCAAAAATCCAACTAAACATATAAGAGTGGCAATTGTTGTTGGAAGCATTGCTCCGCCGTCAACCCATAAATTCGATATAAGCCTATATGGAATAAAGAATAAAACAGCTGGAATTACGCCAAAATATGAGTACCAATGACCGTTGTAGTACGCGTGATCCCAATAAATATTGCGTACATAATTAGAAAGAAGCTTGTTTCTTGCAATTGGGTCATACGGATTAGGTAGATTTTGCAGTTGCTTAGGCACTGGCAAGTCAAGATATGTTTTGCCCTTAAGAAGAGCGTCTGCAGTACGCGCATATTGATCAAAATCGTACGTGTAGTTTCCTGCAACATCAAAATGCATTGGAATAGCGTTAAAAACGTTCCAGATAATTGCAAAAACAGCAATTGCAATAAATGGAGTCCAAGATAAAACGAGTAAAAGCCTTTGACTTGTACTTTTTGAATTAAGCCTGATTTTCCACAGCTTAGACCAAGGATTCCATAATGCAATCAAAATCGAAACGATTATAAGAAGAAGAACTCGCCCCCAATTCCAGCTAAAAGGCGCTCTAACATTTGCTTTTGCGTCTTCAACATCTACAACATCTCCCTTGGGGTGCTGTATCCATAATCTAAGCGTGCTTTTAACACCAATTGCTTGATCTGGAACAGGAAGCATAGCAAAACTAATGGCTCTTGGGTTTGTATTTAAAGGCTTTCCAGCGATTTTATTAACATCAATGCGAACATGCACATCTGATTTAATAGGGTGTTTGCTAATTTTTTTTGGCTTAATTAGTGAAGGCTGGAGTTGAATGTATGGGGAAGACCCGTCGGAGTTAACTTCTAAGTAAGACTCTGAAGGATCCGTGATTAATAGGCCTCCAGAAGGAAGTCTTTTAATGCCAGGGCCCGTAATGTTATGAGCGAACATGCTATCTGTACTACCTGTAACACTATTCCAAAAAGGCATGTTACCAATAGTGCATTCAAACAATGTGATTAACAGCAAAATTGCTAAAGGTGCGCGAAGAACGCAAAAAATGCGTTGCAACGCGCTATTGGCAAAATTAGCTGTTTTTCTCATAGCAAACTAAAATCCTATTCTTCCGCAACCAAGTCAAGGTAGTCGTCGCTCCACAAGTCTTCGTCACCGTCTGGCATAAGAAGAACTCGTTCTGGGTTTAAAGCAAGAACTGCTCCTTCGTCGTGAGTAACCAGCACTATTGCACCTTCGTACTTAGAAATGGCCTTAAGAATTTCTTCGCGAGATGCTGGATCCAAGTTGTTAGTAGGCTCGTCGAGTAAAAGAACATTTGCTTTAGATGTAACAAGAGTTGCCAATGCTAGACGAGTTTTTTCGCCGCCAGAAAGAACTTTAGCAGGCTTCATTGCGTCGTCTCCAGAAAACAGAAAGCTTCCAAGCATTGATCTTGCTTGAGTGTCGTTTAATTCTGGCGCAACGTGTTGAAGATTTTCCAACACAGTTGCGTCTAAATCTAGTGTATCGTGTTCCTGAGCAAAATAGCCTATTTTGCAACCATGACCATATTCAACAACTCCAGTGTCTGCGCTTTCTTCGCCAGCAAGAATACGCAAAGTTGTGGTTTTTCCAGCGCCGTTGTACCCAAGAATAACAACTCTCGAACCTTTATCTATTGCTAAATTTATTCCAGCAAATACAATGTTTGACCCATATGCTTTTGAAATATCTTTAGCCATAATAGGTGTTCTGCCGCAAGGAGCAGGTTCTGGGAAGCGAATGTCTGCAACCTTTTCGCGGCTTTGAGCTTCGCTCGTTTCGCTCAAGAGGCGTTCGGCTCTACGCATCATGTTTTGAGCTGCTACCGCCTTAGTTGCTTTTGCGTGAAGTCGAATTCCCTGCTTCATAAGGCGTTCGGCCTTTTTCTCGGCAACTTCGCGCTCTCTTCGCCTACGTTCTTCGTCTACAACGCGCTGATGTAAGTATGCTTTCCAGCCCATTGAATACATGTCTATTTGAGCAAGCTGAGCATCTAAGTGCCACACTTTATTAACAACTTCGTCTAGTAGCTCTGTTGAGTGTGATATAACAAGGAATCCGCCTTCAAAGCGTTTTAAGTAATTGCGCAACCAGATTATAGAATCAGCGTCTAAGTGGTTTGTAGGCTCATCCAAAATAAGAGTATCTGCATTTGAAAAAAGTATTCTTGCAAGCTCGATTCGCCTGCGTTGGCCGCCAGAAAGTGTTCCTAATGCCTGCCTCATAACTTCTTGGGGGAGTCCCAGGCTGTTTGCCATTGATATTGCTTCAGACTGAACAGCGTATCCACCAGCTTTTTCAAAGTCTTCAATCGCTTTATCGTAGCGATTCATGGCTTTTGTCATAATGTCTGGATTAGGATCTGTCATCTCTTTTTCTGCTTTTCGTATTCTAGATACGATTGACGAGATATCGCGAGCGCTCATAATTCTATCTAATGCAGTTTGCTCTGGGTCTGCTGCATGAGTGTCTTGTGGAAGGTATCCTAAAAAGCCGCTGACTTTTACACTTCCACCAGCTGGCAGTGTTTCTCCAGTGATTACGCGCGTAAGCGTGGTTTTTCCAGCGCCATTCCTTCCAACTAAGCCAATTTTGTCGCCTTTTGTAACATGAAAATCTGTTGGGTTTAATAGCGTGCGCGCACCAATTTGTATAGTAAGTCCTTGTGCGTCAATAGCCATTGTTTACCCACCCCTTAAGTTTTATTCTTTCAAAATCGTAATTAAAGTATTAATTAAAATATGTTAACCAAACTCCCGATTATACCGTTAGGCTTGCATAGGATTAGCAACACGCAGCAAGTTACATATTTCGAACATGTGTTCTATAATAAATACTATTATAAGACAAGTAAGTAATCAAGATAAGTTTGTTAAAATTTTGATTCATAAAGTTGTTATTAAGCATAAAGTCATTATTGAGCATAATAGGGAGGCAGAATGCAAAAGCAATTTGATTCTTTGCGGGCTACAAATAATAATGGCAATTTAATATACGACTTATCTAACATTCCTTCCGACTTAAAAATAACTGTTCAAGGAGCAAGAGAGCATAATCTAAAGAACGTTAATATACAGCTTCCTAGAAATCGCATGATTGTTTTTACCGGGCTATCTGGTTCGGGTAAATCCTCTCTTGCATTCGACACTCTTTTTGCAGAAGGTCAAAGACGCTACGTTGAATCTTTAAGTTCTTATGCACGCCAATTCCTTGGAAGAATGGATAAGCCAGACGTAGATTTTATTGAAGGATTAAGCCCAGCAGTTTCGATTGACCAAAAAACCACTAATAGAAATCCTCGTTCTACTGTTGGCACAATTACAGAGGTTTATGATTACTTAAGACTTCTTTTTGCTCGTGTTGGAGTCCCGCATTGCCCACAATGCGGAATGCTTGTTAGTGCGCAAACGCCGCAGCAGATTACAGATTCTCTGCTTTCTTTGCCAGAACGAACAAGACTACAAATTCTAGCTCCTATTATTAGCGGAAGAAAAGGCGAGTTTAAAGACACTATTACTCTTCTTAGGTCAGATGGCTATTCTAGAGCGCTTATAGATGGCCAAATGCGCGAGCTTTCCGAAGATATTGTTTTAGAAAAACAAAAGAAACATACTATAGAAGTTATTGTAGATAGATTAGTTATAAAAGATGGTATACGTACTCGTATTACAGATTCTATAGAAACTGCATTAAAACTTTCTAAAGGCATTGTTATAGCTGATTTTGTAGATAGAGATAAAGATGCAAAAGATAGGCGTCAAAGTTTTTCAGCGCACAGGGCTTGCCCTAATAATCATCAGCTTAATCTAACAGAAATAGAGCCTAGAACATTCTCGTTTAATGCACCTTATGGCGCATGCCCAAGTTGTTCTGGAATTGGGTACAATCTAGAAATTGACCCAGCTCTTGTTGTTCCAAATACAGAAAAATCACTTAACGAAGGCGCTATCGAACCTTGGGCATTAAATAAAGCGGCTGGAGAATATTACAGGCATGTTCTAAAAGGCTTAAGCGTAGAACTTGGATTTAGTATGGATACGCCTTGGGAAAATCTTCCAAAAGATGTTCAAGATTCAATACTCTACGGGCACGATTTTGAAGTAAAAGTTTCTTATAAAAACCGTTGGGGTAGGCAGCGCGAATATTCAACTGGATTCGAAGGCGTCGTGCGCACACTTATGCGAAAGCATAACGAAACAGACTCAGATCAAATGCGCCAATACTACGAGTCGTATATGCGCGAAGTGCCTTGCCAAACTTGCAAGGGTAAACGATTGCGCCCAGAAGTATTAGCTGTTACAGTTTCACAATGCTCAATCGCAGATGTATGCGATATGCCGATTGAAAAAAGTCTTGAATGGATTAATGCTTTAAAGCTAGAAGGTTCAAGCAAAATAATTGCAAAAGAAATCGTAAAAGAAATCAAGTCAAGACTAGAATTTTTAAATGATGTTGGATTAAGCTACTTAACTCTTTCTAGAGCAGCAAAAACACTTTCTGGCGGAGAGGCACAAAGAATTAGACTTGCAACACAAATTGGATCAGGGTTAGTTGGAGTTATGTATGTTCTTGACGAACCATCTATTGGCTTGCATCAAAGAGACAACGAAAAGCTTATAGCAACATTGCATAATCTTAGAGACCTTGGAAATACTCTTATTGTTGTTGAACACGATGAAGAAACAATACGCAAATCCGATTGGCTTGTAGACATTGGCCCCGAGGCTGGAGAAAACGGCGGAGAAGTTGTGTATTGCGGCCCTGCAAAAAATATAACAGAGGCAAGGCGTTCGATTACAGGAGACTATATTGCAAAAAGACGTACAATAGATGTTCCTAAAAAGCGTCGTAAAATCAACAAAAAACATGTTCTAACTATTGTTGGAGCAAAAGAACATAATCTAAAAAACATAAATGTAGAAATACCGCTAGGAGTTTTTACATGCATAACAGGAGTATCTGGCTCTGGAAAATCAAGCCTCATCAACTCAATACTTTACCCCGTATTAGCCGATAAGCTAAACGGCGCTCGCATTGTTCCAGGTTTACATAAGCGCGTAGACGGTTTGGAAAATTGCGACAAGGTTGTTCATGTTGATCAAAATCCTATTGGAAGAACACCAAGGTCAAATCCAGCAACCTACACTGGAGTTTGGGATAAAATTCGTACTCTTTTTGCGCAAACTCCAGAGGCAAAAGTTAGAGGATATGGTCCTGGACGATTTTCCTTTAACGTAAAAGGAGGCAGATGTGAAGCATGTAGCGGAGATGGAACGCTTAAAATCGAGATGAATTTTTTGCCAGATGTTTACGTTCAATGCGAAGAATGCCACGGAAAAAGGTATAATCGAGACACGCTAGAAGTAACTTATAATGGCAAAACTGTTTCAGACGTATTAGATATGCCAATTTCCGAAGCAGCAGTATTCTTTAAAGCATATCCGTCTATTTCTAGATATTTGGACACCTTGGTTAAAGTTGGATTGGGTTATATTAGGCTTGGCCAAAGTGCACCAACATTATCTGGCGGAGAGTCGCAAAGAGTAAAGCTTGCTACGGAACTACAAAAACGTTCTACTGGAAAAACCGTTTATATTCTAGATGAACCTACTACAGGCTTGCATTTTGAAGATGTTCGTAAGCTTTTAAGTGTTCTTCAATCTTTGGTAGATAAAGGCAACAGCGTAATAGTTATCGAGCATAATCTTGATGTTATAAAGTGCGCGGATTGGATAATAGATTTAGGTCCAGAAGGAGGAAGCAAAGGCGGCGAAATCGTAGCAACCGGAGTTCCAGAAGACGTTGCAAATCAGCCAGAAAGCTGGACTGGAAGATTCCTAAAGCCAATGCTTAAATAGTAATAAAACGAGCAGTATCAAGCAAGAATTTTATGAAAAATTATCAAAAGATTTATGAAAATATCTATGAAAGGAGGTGAGATAATGAATATTTTAAATTCTAAAGACTCAAATATTGGAAAATCTAAAGAAAATAGAGATAATGAAGAAGTCAAAGAAGTCGAAGAAACCAGTAGGGGTGAATGGAAAAAAACTAGATTAAGTAAATCTAGCAAAAATAATTTTGGAGCTCCGCTTTTAGGAGATAGTCGTGATTTATTTAGACCAAAAACTTCCGATATTCCAAATCAGCCTGGAGTATACAAGTGGAGAGACGAACGCGGAAAAGTAATATACGTTGGAAAAGCTAAGAGCTTAAGAGATAGGCTAGTAAACTATTTTCAGCCTTTAAACCAGTTACATCCTAGAACTCAGTCAATGGTGTTAACTGCTAGAAGTTTAGAATGGACTGTTGTAAACACAGAGCTTGAGGCTTTAACACTTGAATATACGTGGATTAAAGAGTTTAATCCACGCTTTAATGTTGTTTTTAAAGACGATAAAACATACCCATACATTGCCGTGTCAGTAAATGACGATTTTCCAAGGGTGTGGATTACTAGAAATCGAAATTCAAAGTCAACGCGCTATTTTGGTCCATATGCAAAGGTGTGGCAGCTAAAACATAGTTTAGATTCCTTGCTTAAAACTTTTCCAGTTAGAACGTGCAGACAATCTGTTTTCAATAAAGCACATAAAACAGGAAGGCCTTGCTTACTTGCCTCTATAGGAAAATGCTCAGCACCTTGCGTGCAAAAAATAGATAGTAAAACACACAGAGATAACGTTGAGCAATTAGTTGGTATTTTAACTGGTGCCATCGGGGATTCTTATATTAACGATTTAACAAAGCAAATGAAGGATTTAAGCAATAATCTAGATTTTGAAGGTGCTGCAAAAATACGCGATAAAATCAACATTTTTAAAACTGTTATTCAACAAAATTCCGTTGTTTTTAACGATCAAGTAGAAGCAGATGTTTTTGGTTTTAGTGCGGATTCTCTAGAAGCATGTGTTCATGCATTTTTTGTTAGAGAAGGTTTACTTCGCGGAGAAAAAAACTGGCAAGTCGAAAGAAGCGAAGACATTAGTGATGCGGATATAATCGCAAATCTACTTGTTAAGGTTTATTGCGAATACAATCCTGCGGAGTCAAAAATAAGCTTTAGCAAATCCGAAGATGTTGAAAAATCTAATAGTTTGCAAATACAGCAATCAAGAAACGCTTTGCAAATAGATTATTCGAGTTATTCTAGCGGCTCAAATATAGACTCCTCATACCGAGCTAGAGAAACAAAAGAGCGCAAAAAGCGTCAAGAAACAACTGGAAGGGGAGATTTGCTTGACCCCATTTGCCCAATACCTAGGGAGATTATTGTTCCTATTGAACTAGAAAGAGTTCAGAAAGAAAATCTTGAAAACTGGCTTAGCGATTTAAGAGGCTCAAAAGTAACTATTAGAGTTGCAGAACGTGGTGATAAGCGTTCGCTTATGGATAAGGCCAACTTGAATGCAGCGCAATCTTTAAAGCAGATGAAAATAAGTAGGATTTCTACTTTAGAATCTAGAACTAATGCTATGAATCAGGTTGCTGCAGCACTTTCAATGAGCGAGTCTCCTTTACGAATTGAGTGTTACGATATCTCAAATTCTGCCGACGGAAAATATCAAGTGGCATCAATGGTTGTTTTTGAAGATGGTGTTGCAAATCCTAGTGAATATAGAAGATTCTCTATAAAAGGTAAAGATGGACTTGGCAAGCTCGACGATTTAAGTGCCTTGTATGAAACAATTTCTAGACGTTTTAAGCATAAGGATGACTCTATTAATTCTGGTGAAAATAATTCTGATGAAAACAATAAAAAAGCTGGTGTTAAAAAATTTGCTTATAAACCAAATCTTGTAATTGTTGATGGCGGCATTGAGCAGGCAAAAGCCGCTAAAAAAGCAATGATTGATAGCAATGTTAAAGGCATAACAGTATGCGGATTGTCTAAAAAATTGGAAGAAGTTTGGCTTCCAGATAATCAATATCCGATTATTCTAAAAAGAAGCTCCGAAGGCTTATATTTGCTGCAAAGAGCTAGGGATGAATCTCATCGTTTTGCTATTACATACCATAGGCAAAAACGCGCAAAAGCAATGCTGCACTCGTCTATTGACTCAATTCCTGGAGTTGGTGAATCTTATAAAAAACGCTTAATATCAAAGTTTGGCAGCGTTAAGAATATAAAAGAGGCTAGTGTAGAGGATTTGCAAAAAGTTCCAGGAATTGGCTTGTTAAAAGCTAAGACCATCTATAAGTTTTTGCACTCGCAATCAAGCTAAACAATTTTATGGCATGTTGATTAGTCATGATAAGCAACTAGCCTTATAAGTATGTCTCAAGAAATTGAAATAGGTTTGGGCAAAAAAGCCCGAGTTGCATACTCACTAGACGATATTGCTATACTTCCTTCTCGTCGTTCTCGCGACCCGCAAGCTGTTTCTACATCATGGCAAGTCGATGCTTATAGTTTTGACGTACCAATTATTGCCGCTCCAATGGATTCTGTTACAAGTCCAGATACGGCTATTGCAATGGGTCAAATGGGCGCTTTGGGTGTGCTGGATTTGGAAGGCGTGTGGACTAGATACGAAGACCCAGAGCCTCTTCTTAAAGAGATTGCTCAGCTTCCAAGCGAAAAAGCTACCAAGCGCATACAAGAGATTTATTCGGAACCAATTAAACCAGAACTTATTGTTAAGCGTTTGCGTACAATTCGAGACGCTGGAGTTACAGTAGCTGGTGCTCTTTCTCCGCAGCGCACTCAAGAGTTTTACTCAACGGTTCTAGAGGCAGGCGTTGATTTATTTGTGATTCGAGGAACTGCTGTTAGCGCAGAACACGTTTCTAAAGATCATGAGTCGCTTGATTTAAAGAAGTTTATTTACGATTTAGATGTTCCAGTTATTGTTGGCGGTTGCGCAGATTACACTTCCGCATTGCATTTAATGCGAACTGGTGCTGCTGGAATCCTTGTTGGATTTGGCGGCGGAGCTGTTTCTGCAACAATGAACACTCTAGGAGTTCAAGCTCCAATGGCAACTGCTATTGCAGACGTTGCAGAAGCTCGCAGAGATTATATGGATGAATCTGGTGGCCGATACGTTCAAATTATTGCAGACGGCGGAATGGGAACTTCTGGTAACTTTATTAAAGCGCTCGCCATGGGAGCAGATGCTGTAATGCTTGGCACTCCTTTGGCTCGAGCTACAGAAGCGCCAGGACGCGGAATGCATTGGGGAGCGGAGGCTCGTCATCCTTCTCTTCCAAGAGGCATACGTACAGATGCTGGAACTGTTGCTCCTTTGGAGAATATTTTATTTGGACCAAGCCATATGGCAGATGGAAAAACTAACTTTATCGGTGCTTTAAGGCGCACAATGGCATCTACAGGCTATGTTGATGTTAAAAGCTTCCAGCGCTGCAGTGTTGTTTTTAATCCATTCCATCAAGATATAAGATAATTATTAAATACTGTTAAGTTAGATTAGATTGCGCGCTCGAGTTAAAAATTTGAGCGCGCAATTCATTTTTGCAATGTGTATAACTTTAATCTAAATAATCCTTTATTTTTCAATAAAAATTTAGAGATCATCTATATTTTATCCACATATTAAATCAGCTCTTTTATTTTTTGAAATTAGCTGTATGCTTTATTTAAACCTCGAAAAACAAGGTCTAAAACAAAAAAATAAATAAATAAAACAAAATAAGGAATTAAACAATAAATGACTTAAACAATTAACTAGAGAAGAAGGAAAACATGAGAAATTTTTCTAATACCATGTTATTGGCAAACGATGATGATAATGAAACATTTTGGGAGGTTGTTAACAGCAACTTTCCAAATGAAAACATCCCTACACAATTCCAGCATGGCGAAAGAAAAACTTTGCCAGTATTTGAAGGATTAATACCCGTAGGCTCGTCTCGATCTATGGCAAGTTACCATGTCTCTTCGTGCTTTAATAGTAAGCACGGCGAAAAGATGTATTTGTATCTTGCAATGCAAATATGCAAAGTAGCATGCATAATTGGCGATGTTTCTCATGGTAGGCCAATATCGCCAGAAATGAAAAATGCTCTAACAAAAGATTGCTTATATAAACTTGAAAATATGTGGTATTTAATTAATGAATGCTACAAAGATAAGCATAATAAATCTAAAATTTCTGATTTAAGATCCAGCCCAACAATACCCAAGATGATAAATGGAATATTGGTATCTCCATCATGCTTAGAAGCAGTTGTGCTACTTTACATTGGTCCTAATGAATATTGGGCATCTTTAAAGCTTCAATTTAAAATGGGAAGGTGGATTTGCACATTAGCCGATATTGGGTAAGTCTGCTCTAAACTATAAAAGTTTGTTTTATAAGTCATGCTTTAAACGCCACTAGATTCAAATATTAGGGTGTTAAATTATTGGTATTAAGCCCTGGAGAATAACTTGCATTGCCTTGTTTGCATCCAGGGTCTTTTGTAAAAAACGCCAATTTTTTATAAAGATTTTTGTATCACTCTTGTTTTGAGTTGGCTTGCATATACCGTACAATTAAAAGCATGCTGCGAGAATTTTCTGTAGAAGACATTCACCCAACTAACGACGGTGACACAATTTATTCATTGCTTGCAAATAGAGCAATGCGAGATCCCCAAGGCGTAATTGCACAAGTGCAAGATGATAACACTCGCCAATGGCACGACGTTACTGCATCAGAAATGCTATCTAAAGTTCGTTCTACTGCAAGAGGCTTAATTGCTCTTGGCGTTAAGCAAGGAGATAAAGTCGTTATTTATTCTCCAACTTGCTACGAGTGGGGTGTAGTAGACTTTGCTTGCGCTTGCATTGGAGTAGTAACTATTCCTATTTACGAAACTGATTCTGCTTTGCAGGCTGCAGATATTATCTCGGAAGTAAAGCCAGTAATTGCTTTTGCTGGAGATGACGAGCATGCACAATGCTTGGAAAGAGTTCGCCAAGATAATAAGCGTATTTCTTTAAAAACAATTTTCAACTTTAAAGCAAATGGTATTGGAGCAGTTATTGACTTTGGAAAGTCAATAAGCGACGATGAGCTAAACAACGCTATTAATAAAATAAAAGCAGATGATTTAGCAACAATTGTTTACACATCTGGGTCTACTGGCAGGCCAAAGGGGGCAATGCTTTCTAACAGAAACTTTACTCATATTGTTTATGCAGCATACGATGTTTTAAACGATATGCTCTACAAGCCTAGTAGGATTTTATTGTTCCTTCCTTTAGCTCATTGCTTTGCAAGATATATTCAATATGTTGCAATTGGATCAAATGGCGTTATTGGCTATGTTCCAAACGCTAAGCACTTATTGGCAGATTTGCGTAGCTTTAAGCCTACGTATTTGCTTGGTGTTCCTAGAGTCTTTGAAAAAGTTTATAACGCAGCCTCTCAAAAGGCTGGTGCTGGAATTCGCGGTAGAATCTTCGCTAAAGCTGTTCAGCATTTTGTTCAATGGTCTAAAGACGAAGTTAAAGGTAAGTCGCATTCTGTTTATGCAAAATTGCAGCACGATTTTTATATGAAGACTGTTGGATCTTCTATTAGGTCTGCTTTAGGTCCTAATTTAGCATGGCTTGCATGCGGCGGGGCTCCAATCAACGCAGAGCTTGCTCATTTCTTTAATGGCTTTGATGGAATAACCTTTATTCAAGGCTATGGAATGACAGAAACCGCAGCTCCATGTGTTGTTAATTTTGAGCATGCAAATCAGGTTGGATCTGTTGGAAAGCCTGGTCCTGGAATCACTATTCGCATTGCACAAGATGGAGAAGTTCTTGTTAAAGGTCCTAACGTTTTTGTTGGATATTACGGAAAACCAGAGCTTACTGCAGAAGTTATTGATCAAGATGGTTGGCTTCATTCTGGCGATTTAGGCGAGATTGACGATGAAGGCTTCTTAACAATTACTGGTAGAAAGAAAGATATTATTATTACTGCTGGTGGAAAAAACATAAGCCCAGCTCCTCTTGAAACCATTATTTCAAAGTGTCCTCTTGTTTCGCACGCTGTTGTTGTTGGAGACGGAAAGCCATTTGTTTCTGCTCTTATTGAACTTGAGCCAGACATGGTTCATTCATGGCTTAAGAGTCAAGGCATGGACGAGAATCTTCCAATGAAGTCTATTGCAGAAAATGACGCAATAAGATCTGTTGTTCAGCAATTTATTGATCAGGCAAACAGCACTGTATCTAGAGCAGAATCTATTCGTAAGTTTGTTATTTTAGACGAAGAATTCTCTCAAGATGCTGGTACGTTAACACCAAGCATGAAGGTTGTGCGTCCAAAGGTTTTGAAGAGATATAGCGATATTATAGAAACTCATCTTTATGCTCCAAAACCTAATAGCAAGCCGCTTCCTGCAACAGTTAAGATTCTAGATAAAACAACGGAAACTGTTAAGCAAGCTCAAGAAACTGTTAAGCAGGCTCAAGAGGTTGTTACACCTAAAGTTAAGCAGGCAATTGATCAAGCTGCAACGCATCTAAAGCGTTTTGGCGAAGATTTGCCTTCGCAAGCTGAGTCTAAGGAATCTTATTCTACGGTTGAAGAAGGCAACAATACCGCTAACGAATAACGGTTTTACAAATAAACATAAAGGCTAGTTATATTGCAAATAGATTGCGCAAGTTGGTATTACGCTACGGCTTGTATAATTACTATTTGCGATTTTAATTAGCCTTTATTGTTTAAGGAGTGCTGTGACTATTAGACAAATCCGCGTTGTTCCAGACCCTGTTCTTAGAACGCCTTGCGATGAGATTCGTGAAATTACCCCATCTGTTAAAAGTCTCGTAGAAGATTTGTTGGAAACAGTAAATGACCCAGGGCGTGCAGGACTTAGTGCAAACCAAATTGGCGTTAGTCTTCGGGCATTTTCTTATAACATTGATGGAACAATAGGCTATATTCTAAACCCTGTTATTGAAGAGCTTAGTGGAGATCAATACGGTGATGAGGGCTGCTTATCGGTTCCAGGATTGTGGTACAAGACCCGCAGAGCGGATTACGCTAGAGCAAGAGGCATAGATTTAGACGGCAAAACTGTTGTTTTAGAGGGCAAAGGTTTAATGGCCCGCATGATTCAACATGAATGCGATCATCTTGATGGTCATGTATATCTTGATCGTCTAGAAAAAGATGTTAGAAAACAAGCTTTGCGTCAACTTCGCAATAGTTCTTCTAAGTAGATAATTCTAAGCAGATAATTCAATAAATGATTGCGATTTTTTGTAGCAATTTTTGTAGCAATTATTTGCAAAATTAGTATAAAGCTTCTGTTATAATTTGATTTTGCGTGTTCGCTTTGAGCATGAATATTGTCGCGTTATATGATTGCTCGCTTTTTTATTGTCTATAGAATGCGCATATACGCGCCATGTACGCGTCCGTTCGTGTCGGTCGGCTTGGATTTAGTCATATGCTAGCCAAGTTGCATGCGAACTGACATGGCCAGGCAAGAACCGACAAGAAAGGTATATAGATATGGCACAGATTACCATGAGCGAAATGCTGAAGGCTGGTTTGCACTTCGGCCACCAAACTCGCCGCTGGAACCCAAAGATGAAGCAGTTCATTCTTACTCAGCGCAATGGTATTCATATCATCAATTTGTTCAAGTCGCTCGACATGATCGACAAGGCTTATGACTTCATCAAGCAGACTGTTGCTCACAATGGTACTGTTTTGTTCGTGGGTACTAAGAAGCAGGCTCAAGAAGCTGTGCAGAATCAGGCTACTCGCGTAAACATGCCTTACGTAAGCGAGCGCTGGCTCGGCGGTATGCTCACCAACTTCCAGACTGTTTCTACTCGCGTTAAGCGCTTGAAGGAACTTGAGGAAATGGACTTTACCGATGTTCGCGGCTCTGGTTTAACCAAGAAGGAGCTTTTGCTTCTTGAGCGCGAAAAGGATAAGCTTTCCAAGCAGCTCGGCGGTATTCGTAACATGAACCGCACTCCTTCTGCAATGTTTGTTGTAGACGTTAACAAGGAAGCTTTGGCTGTTGAAGAAGCACACAAGCTCGGCATTCCAGTTGTGGCAATCGTTGACACCAACACCGATCCAGAATCTGTTGAGTATCCAATTCCAGCAAACGATGATGCAATCCGCGGCGTAGAGCTTCTTACAAGCTTGATGGCAGATGCTGTAGCCGAAGGCTTGCTCGACCATGCTGGCAAGGGCGCTAAGTCTGAAGACGCTGACGCTCAGCCAATGGCCGCATGGGAAAAGGAACTACTTACTAAGGAATCTGAACAGTCCGAAGACGAAGCCAAGGCTGAATAAGCCTGTTTGTCTGTTAATGAGGAGAACAAAATGGCAGCAATTACTGCAGCGTTGATTAAGCAGGTGCGCGAAGAAACTGGCGCAGGCATGATGGACGTTAAGAAGGCTCTTACCGAGGCCGAAGGCGATGTAGCCCGCGCTAAGGAAATTATCCGCGCCAAGGGCATTCAGGCCGCTGGCAAGCGCGAGGGTCGCAAGGCTCAAGAAGGAACCGTTGCTTCGAAGGTTGTTAAAACTGCAGAAGGTGAAACTGGTTACGCAGTTGAGTTGAATTCCGAAACCGACTTTGTTGCTAAGACTCCAAAGTTTGTTGAATTCTCCGAAACTGTGTTGAACAATGCTATTGAGGCCAATGCTTCTAACGCAGAAGAGCTTCTTGCAGCTAAGGCTGGAGATGCTACTGTTAAGGAAGAGGTTGAAGAAGCAGCAGCTTTGTTTGGCGAGCACGTTAAGGTTGGTCAGATTGCCAAGGTTAGCGGTCCTCACGTTGAGGTTTATGCTCACAAGAAGTCTGTTGAATTGCCTCCAAGCATTGTTTCTATGATTGCTACCGACGAAGCTGGTGCCAAGGTTGCTCACGAAGCTGCTTTGCAGATTTCTGCTATGGGTGCTCAGTGGCTCCGTCGCGAAGATGTTCCAGCAGATGTGTTGGACTCCGAGCGTCGTGTTGCTACCGAAAAGTCCTTGGCAGAAGGAAAGCCAGAAAAGATTGTTCCAAAGATTGTTGAAGGCCGTTTGAACGCCTTCTTTAAGGAAACCGTTCTTCTTGAGCAGTCTTATGTTAAGGATCCTTCCAAGACTATTGGCGATTTGTTCAAGGAAATCGGCGGTACTGCTTTGGCTTTCGCTCGTGTTGAGGTAGGCAAAGGCTCTGCTGAGTAATTTTCGCTGAGTTTCGTTAATTTTCTATTGCTGAAAATTATTTGAAACGTAAAAATGGACTTGCGTGTTTAACGCGTGAGTCCATTTTTGTTTGCAACATATTGTTTAAGCGGATAAACTAATAACCGTAATGCATACAGAAAGGCTGCGTTAAATGGACGACACTTTTGAATTGTCCGCCGCAAAGATGCGCGAACAAGGTATGAGCGAGGTTGCAATTAGTCAATTCGAGCGTCTTTACAAGGTTTGGAATGAAGATAAATCTGGGGGATTTATTCACGAAAACACAGTAGAGCCAATTAAAACTGTGCCTAATTTCCATGAGATTTATGAAACGATTGACCATGATAAAGCTGTTAATGCGTTTTCAAAAACAGCATTTATTAAGCTAAATGGCGGTCTTGGAACATCAATGGGCTTGTCTTGTGCAAAGTCGCTTTTGCCAGTTAGAAGGCATAAAGCTCGTCAGATGAGATTTATTGATATTATAATTGGCCAAGTTCTTACAGCCCGTCAGCGCTTAGGTGTGGATCTTCCGCTGATTTTTATGAACTCTTTCCGCACATCTAAAGATACTTTGCAAGTTTTAAAGCGCACAAAAAAGTTTTCTCAAGAAAATATTCCTGTTGAGATTATTCAGCATCAGGAGCCAAAGCTTTTAGAAGAAACGGGGGAGCCTGTTTCTTATGCAAAAGATAGTGATTTAGAATGGTGCCCTCCAGGCCATGGTGACATTTTCTCTACTATTTGGGAATCTGGATTATTGGATGTTCTAAAGAAAAATGGCATTAAGTATTTGTTTATTTCTAATTCCGACAATTTAGGCGCAAGACCATCTAGAACTCTTGCTCAGCACTTTGAAAATACTGGCGCTTCAATAATGATTGAGGTTGCTAAGCGTACTCAGGCAGACCGCAAAGGTGGTCATATTGTTAGAAGCCTTGAAACTGGCAGAATGATGCTTCGAGAAATGACACAGGTTGCCCCAGAAGATAGGCGAAGTGCACAGAGCATTAATAAACACCCATATTTTAACACCAACAATATTTGGATTCGAGTTGACGCTTTGCAGAAAATTCTTAAAAAATATAATGGCGTTCTTCCTCTTCCAGTTATTTGTAATCATAAGACTGTTGATCCAACTGATGAATCAAGCCAAAAAGTTGTTCAGCTTGAAACTGCTATGGGTTCTGCCGTATCACTTTTTGATGACGCAATTTGCGTTGAGGTTGACAGAATGCGATTTTTGCCAGTAAAAACAACTAACGATTTATTTATAATGCGTTCGGATCGCTTCCATCTTACAGACTCGTACGAGATGGAAGATGGAAATTACATATTCCCAGATATTGATTTAGACCCGCGTTATTACAAAAATATCAATGATTTTAATGAAAGATTCCCGTATTCTGTTCCTGCATTGGCTGCTGCAAAATCTGTTACAATACGAGGAGACTGGACTTTTGGAAACCAAGTTTCTATGTTTGCGGATGCAGTTTTAGAAGATACAGGCGAACCTAGCTATGTTCCAAATGGAGAATTTGTGGGGCCTCAGGGGATTGAACCCGATGAATGGGTGTGATTCTTAGAAAATCTTAGAAAATCTACGATATTCTGCGAAAACATAAGAAAAATGCGCATAAAATAAATTAACTCGGCGTGTCGTGTGGAAAATGGCATTATTTCAACGTTTTTATAGTGTTGTCTAATGTCATTTTAAGAAAATTAATGACTTTTTTTAAAAATGTCCACACGTATAGCAAAACACCATTAAAATAGTTAAGGTGTGTGTTGAAGATTTAGCAATTTTCTTGCAAATTTTCTTCGCGCAAAAGGAAACTACAAACGAAACGATACGTGAGGACCAATGGCAGAAGGAAGCAACGGAAGACGTCGTTTTTCTGATAAGTGGGGCAAACACGAGCTTGATGTGCTCGCCGTGTTGTCTTCCGCATTCCCACAATGGCTGACTTCGCGTCAGATTGCACAAAGAGTTAAGGCATATGCCGATTCTTATGGAGAGCTTGCTGATCAGGCTGCAAAGGCTGCTTTTGCAAAGCAGTTCCAAAGAGACCGCGCAAAGCTTGCAGCTATGGGTATTGCAATTGAATCTCGCCAGCCTGAATATTCTTCTAAGTCTGAAGGTCAAGATTTTGCATCTTACAGATTGCAGCTTGGGGATGAACCTCGCGTGCGTATTCGTTTTGAGCAAGAAGAGCTTCCAGTGCTTGCCGCAGCTAATTATTTGGCTCGCTCTATGTCGATTTCTTCTTCTGAATCTCATAAAGTAAATCAGCAACATTCTTCTGCGTCTCGTACTGCTCCTCGAGTTCCACAAACTCCTATTCCAGGCCTTGGATTAGATTCAATTGCTCCTGGTCTTGGAACACAAACCATTCCAGATGCTTTAGTCAAGGTTATTGATTCTAGAAGGTTTGCCGCAACAGTTGACGTTGACGGAGAACATTTAAACGTTGCATACACCGATTCAGACGATTTAGCAATGTTTGTTCTTGAACATCCTGGCTCTTGTGTTGTTAGCCCTCAAGAAGCTGTTGACGCTTTCCACCGTAGGCTTAATGCTGCAACAGAATTTGTTGCTTGCGATGAGAATTACGTTGACCAAAGCGATAAGTCTGTAGCAACTGGCGAAGAAGATAATCAAGATAGTGCAGAAAATGATTCAGACAAGTCTCGTCAAAAAAAGACTTCTTTCCAAACTGGAAGCGAAGTTGATCGTAGGCTTAGGCTAATGCTTTTCCTTTCTGCTCATCTTGGAGAAGAATTCCCTCTAAATGAGCTTGCTATGAGGTTTATTGGCAAGCCTAAGAACGACGACGAGCTTCGCAGATTTGTTGCGATTTTACATAAAGATATAAATACGCTTACTACGGTTTCCGACGATGGCGAAATGGCTGGCAGTCAGTTCTTTGACATCGATTGGTCTCTTTTGGAAGCAGAAGGCATTGTTTCCGCCACAAATTCCTTGGGTCTTGAGCGTTTAGCTGGCGTATCTCAACAGTATATGAGCATGCTCACTGCTTCTGTTAATTATCTTGCACATTCTCCGCTTTTGCCTCTTGAGCAAAGAGACCAAGCGAAGGCCTTGTATATGCGTTTGCGTAGGCATGTTAGCCCTGGAGATACTCCTTGGCTAAGTCTTACAGGCTACGAGGTGGAGCCTAGAAATTGCTCTATTGTTCGCAGTGCAATCAACTCTGGTTCCTTAATCGATATGGAATATACGGATGGCGCTGGTAGGACTCGTAGAAAAGTTGTTGCTCCTTCTAAGATTTTTGTTGATGAAGGCGTGTACTACGTTGCTGTTTGGACGGATGTTGAAAATCAAACTCCAGAAGATAAGCGCAGCCTTGTTGCAAAAGACACTTCGATTAACAAAGCAAATGGTTTGCCTAGAATTTGGCAGGTTTTGCGCGTTGCCAGAATTGAGCATGCAGAGGTTATTGCCCCTATTTGCCCTGTTGAAATTCCAGATGTTCCTGTAAGCGAACTTAGAAAGTGGAGCTTCGACAATGGCACGCAAACATGCTTTATTACAGATGAGCCAGATTTGAACTTCTTAAAGAGTCTTTCTGGAGCCACTGTTGAGCCTTGTGGAGCTGGTGTTAAGGTTCACTTAACGGTTTCTTCCGACTCTTGGTTTGTGGCATTTTGCATTGCTCATGCTCGTCATATTAAGGCTGTTTCTCCAGAAACTTTGCGCACTATGATTATTGCTAGAGCTCAAAGGGAGTTAAGTGTAAATCATAGCGATTCCCAGAACGCGGAGGCTTAAAATGCCATCGTGGATTTGGATTCCTATAACTCTTTTTTCGCTTAGCATGATTGCCCTTGGCTTATTTGTCATAATTAAGGGTGCATTGCGTATTTTTACCAATGTTTCCAATCTTTCCAGCAGCGTTATTAAGTGTTTTGACAAGCTGCAAAGCAGTGAAAATTCAGTAAAAAAGAATACCGATCCATTTTTTACGCGTCCTATTAGTGATGCTGCGCAAAGTGTGGAAGATGCTCGTGTTCAAGTTTTAAAGCGCCGCCAACAAGTGGGGGACTTGCACAGAACTGTTTGGCAGCATTGGAACGATATGTCACTGCGCAAAGAAGATATTGACAATCCTAATTTTACGGAATCTAAAGAATAGTTTATGACCACACTCCCTTTATCTCCCGCGCAACGATTTAGTGCGTTTCGCAAGACTTTGCAACATTCTAAGTCGATGGCAGCTAAATTTGAAAGTTCTTTAAGTTTTGACTTAGATGATTTTCAGGTTGAAGCTATTGATGCTCTCGAAAATGGCGATAATGTTCTTGTTGCAGCTCCTACAGGCGCTGGTAAAACTGTAGTAGCAGATTTTGCTGTTTTTTTGGGCGTTAATCGTGGTGTTAAAACGTTTTATACAACTCCAATCAAGGCTCTTAGCAACCAAAAATATCACGATTTTTGCGAAGTTTATGGATCTAATAGAGTTGGTCTTTTAACTGGAGATACATCTGTTAACAGCGAAGCAGATATTGTTGTTATGACAACAGAAGTCTTACGCAATATGCTTTATGAGCGTTCAATAACGCTTAATTCACTTGGATTTGTTGTTTTAGACGAAGTGCACTATTTAGCAGATAAATTCCGAGGCGCAGTTTGGGAAGAAGTTATTATTCATCTTCCACAAAACGTTAAAATTATTGGCCTTTCGGCTACGGTTTCTAATGTTGAAGATTTTAGTGCATGGATTTCTTCTGTTCGCGGAAATACGCATTTGATTGTTGATGAGCATAGACCTGTTCCTCTTGAACGCCATGTTATTATTCAAAAAGATGCTAGAACAGAGCCAGAGCTTATTAATCTTTACGATACAGACAAAAATGGCAATGTAACGAATCGCGTGAATCTTGCTTTAACTAGAAAATTAAGCCAGTGGGAAAACACTGCTTTACGCAAAAAATCTTCGTATTTAAGTAAAGACAAACGATTTTCTAAAAGTAGATTCTCTAGAAGAAAATCGCGCGAGCATTCTAGCGATTTGCCAAAAAACTCCAAGTCTTCTCTAGCTGTTCGCCACACTCCTAAAAGGTGGGCTGTTATTGACGAGCTTGATTATCTTAATATGCTTCCTGGGATTTACTTTATTTTCTCCCGTTCGGGCTGCGATCAGGCTGTTCAGCAATGTTTAAACGCTGGATTAGCTCTTACAAGTGACGAAGAAATGTACGAGATTCGTAGAATAGTCGATTCAATGATCTCGCAAAATAAGCTTTCTAAAAGTGACTTAAAAGCGCTTAGATTTGAACGCTTTAGATATGCTCTAGAACAAGGATTTGCAGCTCACCACGCAGGTATGATTGCAATTTTTAGGCATATTGTTGAGACTCTTTTTGAACGCGGACTTATTAAGATTATTTTTGCTACAGAAACTCTTGCTTTGGGCTTAAATATGCCTGCTCGAAGTGTTGTTGTAGAAAAGCTAGTTAAGTATGACGGCACAGGTCATGTTCCTCTTACTCCTGGCGAGTTTACTCAGCTTACTGGCAGAGCTGGAAGGCGTGGAATTGACGATATTGGCCATGCGGTTTTAATAGATAATCCTGATTTTGACCCAGCCAAAGCGGCTTCTCTTTCTAGTAAACGAGTTTATCCTCTTCACTCTAGCTTTGTTCCAACCTTTAACATGGCTGTTAATCTTCTTAATAACAGCGATGCTAAAACAGCTCGCATAACGCTTAGTAGTTCTTTTGCTCAGTGGGAAGCAAATGCTTCTGCAACGCGCCTTTTAAGCCGTATTAAAGAGCTGCAAGAGGCGATTAGTGGCTATGAGCAGGCTTTTAAATGCTCTAGTGGCGATTTTGCTGAATTTATGACGCTTAGAATGCGCCTTAAAGACGCTCAGCACGACCAGCGTAGAAAACTTAAGCACATGCTGTTTGCTAGCGATTTAGAGCGTTCTAATGCCTTTAAAGAGCTAGATAACACTATTGCTAGCTTGCGCAGCCAAGAAAGAAATCATCCTTGCGCAAATTGTCCAGATATTCAAAGTCACTTGCACTGGGGCTATTATTGGGCAATGGAAACAAAGGAGCTAAATCAAGTTAAAGAACGTTATAGCTCTAGAACTGGCTCTGTTGCAAGATGTTTTGACCGTATTTGCAACGTTCTCTGCAGCTTGGACTACTTAAAAGAAGCCGATAATACGTTTATTTTAACCAATAAAGGCCAGCTTCTTAGACGACTTTATAACGAACTCGATGTTGTTTTTGCGCAAGCCATTTGCGAAGGCATTTTTAATAATTTAACGCCTATTGAACTTTTGAGTTGCGTATCGTCTTTGGTCTATGAATCTAGAGGACCTGTGGGGTCTGAGCCAAGAAGATATCCTGGGGGATTGAACGGCGCTGTATTTAACACCGTTTCTAAAATGAAGGAATTGTTTATGCGCATAAGTTATATGTGTATAAACAATCATCTTGACGCATTGCGTCCGCTTGATTTTGGTGCTGTAGATCTTATCTACGATTGGGCGCAAGGAGCGGATTTGCTGGATATTTTGCAAAATACAGATATTACTGGCGGCGATTTTGTTCGTTTTGCTAAAAGACTTATAGACTTGCTTAATCAGCTTGCTGTTCTTGGTGATTATCTAAAGATTTTGCCTAATGTAGATGATTCTTTAGCTCATAATGCGTATGAGGCAGTTCAGATAATTAATCGTGGGGTAGTAGCCTATTGCGATGTTTAGTCTTTTGCACGTTTAGTCTTTATAGTCCGTGCAATTCGCTAGCTTTATAATGGAAACTAAAAGGAGAATATAATATGGCAGAACGCAGTTTACGAGGTATGAGCATTGGTGCTAAGTCGCTAGAATCCGACGATAATGTTGATTTTGCGGCTCGTAACGATGTTACCTATGTTTGCCCTAAAGGGCATAGGACTATTCTCCCGTTTGCTCAAGGTGCGGAAATTCCAGAAGAATGGGAATGCCGTTGCGGTGCATTAGCGCATAAAGAGGGCGATGCAGATAGGCCAGACGACGATTTTAATAAGCCTACTCGCACTCATTGGGATATGCTTTTAGAGCGTAGAAGCGAAGATGAGCTTAAGGCTTTACTGGATAAGCGTTTAAAGATGCATCACGAAGGTTGGATTCCTGATTACGAGTAATCTAATCTTTAGTTAGTTTTGCGTGATTTAATTAAATTCTTAAATCATTTTTAGGGAAACGCCATGAAAGTTGTTTTGCTTGATTTAGATGGCACTTTAACTCAATCGCATGCTGGAATTATTGCATGTGCTAAAAAGGCCATGAGTGACTTGGGTATGCAAATTCCAGACGAAGAAGAGATGCTTCGTTTTGTAGGCCCGTCTATTCTTGAATCTTTTCAAAGAAATGGCATGCCAGAAGATTTGCAATCCGAAGGTGTAAAGCTATATAGAAAGTATTATTCCGAAGTTGCAACTTTTGTAGATCCGCAAAATCCAAATGGTAGTAAAATTACGGGAAGTCTTTTAAACAAGGTTTATGAAGGAATCCCAGAACAATTAAAGAAACTACGTGAATCTGGATATTATCTTGCTACGGCGTCTTGCAAGCCAGAATATCAGGTTAAGCCTATTTGTGATTATTTTGGTTTAACAGATTTGATTGATGGAATTTATGGTGCAAGTACCGACATGTCTAGGATTAAAAAAGACCAAGTTATTCGCTACGTTTTAAAAAATATTGGTTTTGACTATTCGCTAGATAAGGCTTTAATGGTTGGTGACCGTTGGACAGATGTTGACGGCGCTTTAGCATGCTATATTGATTGTCTTGGTTGCGCTTGGGGTTATGCAGAGCCTGGTGAGCTTAAAAAGCATGGCGCTTATAGAATAATCGATAATGTTTGTGATTTAAGCAGTGCCGTAGACGAGTATTTTGAAGATACTTGCAATAGATAATATAAATAATATAGATAATATTTACCCGATAATGTACGTTATGTCAGATTAGGTATAAAACACACAAATCAAAAATCCTTGGCTACACGCACTACTTCGACTACTTTACCTATTTAAATGTGCTAATTGAAAAGATTCTAATCGAAGATTCTTTAGTTAAATCAGCTCGTACCTGCTTAACAATACATCCAACCGCAATTGCAAAAACCGCTGAACCGCCTTCAAGCATGTTAAACATGTCTTCTTGATTATTGTTGCATTCCATAACAGATTGACCGTTACAAATTATAGTCATATTTTCCAGATGACTAATGCTATAACAATTTAAAAAGACTATAGCGGTTGTAACGTTTGTAAGATTCACGCCAGCGTCCAAAAGACGCTTAGCTACCGCCATAATGGAAATGTCTTTAAAGGAATACAAACGCCTAGAGCCAGATCCATGAGAAGGATTAATCGAAGGCTCAATAATGTTCTTTCTAGCCCAATAATCAAGCTGCCTGTAGGTTATACCAGCAATCTTCATTGCAACGCTTCCACGGTATCCTACAGACTCCTCTCCATCGCTAGAAAAAGCAAACAACTCCCCTTGCACTGGCCGATTATTTTGAGGCGAATCAACCAGCGCATTCTTTTTAGAAGAGTTTTTTAACACCATTATTGTTTATTGATTGTTTATTGTTCGCTTATCGTTTACTAACAGCGCCTTGTGTAAAGAACATTAAGCGGTACTTGCCAATCATAATCTCATCGCCATTATTAAGAATTGCTTCATCAACTCGATTGCGATTAACATAAGTTCCGTTTAGGCTACCAGCATCTGCAATGCTAAAAACGTTCCCATTCCTTCTAAATACCGCATGCGCTCTAGAAACTGTAGAATCGTCAAGCATAATGTCTGCTCTAGAATCACGCCCAACCGACACAACATCCTCATCTAACAAATATCGAGACCCCGAAACTGCTCCACGCGTAGAAATAAGCAATGCAGTACCAGGAAGCAGCTTAGATATTGTATCTAAATCGTCCTTTTTTAGTGGACGATCTGCACTAGAGTTTACAGGAATAGTTATTGCTGGCATGCCAATAATGGTTGTTTCTCCAGCTGTAGGAATAGGTTCAGTCATAATTGCTATTCTACCTTCTTATTCGACTGGTTTTGCATATTGATATTGTTTTGGTTCGCGTGTTGAACGAATCTCAACCTCTTCAGGCGTTGAAACATATACGGAAGCGCCGAATTTAACCTTTAATCTAGATCCAACTCCACCAGCAATATTTACGGCGTTTTGCAAATTCTGAGCGTCACCAATTGCCTTAACAATATAAGGCGGATTAATATCAATCCCATCGCAAAGTAATCCATGCTTAGTGTCGGAAATATAAGTGGAGGTAACAATACGAATGTCGTTAATAGACATAACCTCCACTCCAGCGTTGCGAAGCTCCTCTATAAGCTGGAACATTGTTGCAGCATCTACGCGTTCCTTTTCTCCAGCGGTAATATGAATAATCACACCTTTTCCAACAGCTGGCAAACGCCCAGAAATCAAGCCATTTGTTTGTGAATTTTGCTTAGCAATTCTAGCAGCCTCTTCTTGTTTATTAACGGATGCTTTTAACGAATTAAGCTGACTTGTTAATTCAAACTTTCGCTGCTCAAGATTTTGGATTTGAGAATTAGTTTCCGTAATTAAACGAGTAAGCTCATCTTCGCTCATAGTTTGATAAACTAGAGTGCTTCGATTTACTTGAATCATATAAGCAAAACTAAGTAGTGCACAAAGAAGCATAACAAGCAAGCCTGTTAGAATGCGCGTTCGAGTAACATGACCTTGCAAAGAAGGCTTATTCTTTCGTTTAACAATTGGGAAAGAACCTGTTTGAGTGCGGTCGCTTTCTCGATCCCTAGCATGCTGGCGATGCAATTTTTTAACAATATTATCTACATTCTTATCAATGTTTTTATTGTTTAATAAATCATCGTCCATATTGTTTTTTGAAGTATTTGCAAATGGATGTTTCATATTATCCCCTGAATATAAAACGACGAATTGCAGAAACGTTAGAGAAGATTCGTATTCCCAGAACAACAATAACAGCAGTCTGCAGCTGAGCACCAACTCCAAGCTGGTTACCAAGCAAAACTAAGAGCGTTGCAGCAATAACATTCGAGAAGAACGAAATAACAAACACTTTATCGGAGAAGCTGCGCTCAAAATAAGCTCGAGCAGCGCCAAGAAGTGCATCTAGTGCAGCAAGCACCATGATTGGCAAATATGGTTGAATAATCACTGGAATATCAGGATGCACCACAATGCCAATAAGCGCTCCTAGAATCAAACCGAGAATAGCTGTCATAACCTATTTCCTATCTTTCCTATCTTCTACTCGATAATTCTTTTGCAAAATTGACTTCTCCCGTACCTGCTGCAGACAATTTTAAGTTGTTAGCAGACGAAATCTGCGGATTAATACCAGCATTGCTAAGAGACGTAAACCACGAGGAACGTCTTTGAGAATTTAGCTTTTCTATAAGACTTGAACTGTCCCCTATTGCCTCAATTGTATACGGACTTTGAGTTTGATTAACGCCAACAAGAATTGTTGATCCTGCAGTACGAATTGATGTTTGCGAGCCAATTCTGTAACCGTTAACCGATATTGCTTCTGCTCCAGCATCCCACAGAATTGAAACAAAAATCTGAATATCTCGGTCGCTAACAACCTTAATTCTAGCTCCTTTAGACATTTCTCTAGGAATAGAGCCATTTGAAACATCATTGCTAGCGGAAATAGGATTTGCAATAGTTAAAACAACACCAGGCCCATATACAGCGTGAGTGCCGTTAGTCATGTTATCGGATTTATCTACCTGATTTTCGTACGGAGTGTTAATTCTTTTAGACTCTCGATCTACGTTAGCTCGAAGCTTTGCTACTTCTTTAACAAGACTGTCAAACCTGTTTGCATGAGCAGTAAGCTCATTTGCAAGCGATACGCGTATAGCTTTACGAGAATCTGCATGTAGTTTACGCACAAATTGGCTTCCAACAGTGCCAACAGCAATACAAATAATAAAAACAATTATTCTTGTAATCCAAATGCTAAGCTTGCTAACATTTTGTTTGTTTAGCCTAGAATCCATAAAAAGCGGATCAACTGGCCTATTGCTTAAATCATCGATTAGTCTAAGAGAATAATCCTCAAGCCGCCTACGCCTATCTCTATGCGATGAAAAAGTGTCTGACGAATTAGTTACATGATGAGTGCCAAGCGAAAACACAGATTTTGAAAATACAGCTCTGCGTTTTGAAAACAGAACAACTGTTGGCGCAGGAAAAGACTTTGGAATAGTGCCATTGGAGGCAGAATCCCCATTTTGTTTTAGATTAGAAGTCTTTTGCACCATTATAAATCCGTTTTATTTAACCGCTTCTCAATAATTATAAGCTTATTTGCTCTTTTTTATTAGTAGCTTATACGCTTGTATGCAATATAATATTCCAGCAAACCAATAAAGCGTTATTCCCCAAATTGCGCATGCAATTGCCGCAGCATACAATATGAACATTGGCTCTGTTGCAATAGCGTAAACAATCATAAACAGTACAATAGTTACCATTAACAGTGCTGTTCCAGTTTTGCCCATAAAGTTTACAGGCAAAGGACCATAATCATATTGCGCAAGAATCACAATTAAAATGGCCATTATTACGTCGCGCAAAACAACTAAGCCCAAAGCCCACCACGGAATAATCTTTGCAAATGCTAAGGCTAATGTGCTGCAAACAATAAGAAGCCTATCTGCAATAGGATCCAAAATTTGCCCTAATTTGCTAACTTGATTAAAAGTTCTAGCAATATAACCGTCGGCACAATCCGAAAACGCAGATATTGCAAGAACAATTAGCGCAAGCCACATTTTGTTTTGTGCAATTAAAATAGCAAGATACGGTATTGAGCATATTCTTAAAAAGCTAATAACATTTGGCACGGTAAGAACACGATTAAGTGCTTCAGGGCTGTATTCTTTGCTAGAAACGAATTTAACCATACCAAATTCCCTTAAAAATCTTACTAAAATCTAAAGCTTTATGCGTTGGAATGTTGCCAATAATAAAACATTGGGGCATTTATATGCCCCAATAAAAACAACTTTTCTATGCGCGCCAAGCTTCTTGAGCAATATTACGAATAGAATCAATTGCTTGAGCTGGGCTACTTGCTCCGTAAACTGCAGAGCCAGCAACAAGAACATCTGCTCCAGCTTGTGCAACTGTGGCAGCAGTAGATGGGCTAACTCCACCATCAACCTGAATATGGGTGTTTAAGCCACGACGAGTAATCTCATCGCGTAAGCGGCGAACCTTATTCATTTGATTGCTTAAGAACTTTTGACCGCCAAAACCAGGCTCTACAGTCATAATAAGAACCATGTCAAACTCATCTAAAATATCGAAAATAGGTTCAACTGGTTCAGCTGGACGAACAGCAAAGCAAGCTTTGCAGCCCATGTCTCTAAGCTGACGAGCCAAGCGCACAGGAGCATGCGTTGCGCCCATGTGGAAGCTAACAGAACTTGCTCCAAGCTTTGCGTACTCTGGTGCCCAACGATCTGGATCTTCAATCATCAAATGAACATCAACTGGAAGATTTGTAACTTCGCAAATGCGCTTTACAATCGGCTCCCCCAAAGTTAGATTAGGTACAAAATGATGATCCATAACATCAACATGAACAAGATCAGCGTTGGAAATTGCTACAAGATCTCTTTCAAGATTGCAAAAATCCGCAGAAAGAATGCTAGGTGCTATTTGTATATTCATGTGTTCCATTCTAGGAAAAGCAAGCGACTAGAAAGCAAAAATTAACGATTCTGCTTAGAATCCTCTTTGGCTTCATTTCTTGCATTTACTTTTGCTTTGGATTGTAATTCGCGCTCGCGCTCGTCTGCAGTAATGTCAATTAAACGATTTACAAGATTTGTTCGCGATTTTTTACTGTTTTGCAAAATAACAAAAACAATAATCGAAGCAATAAAAATAGCAATCGATACCCAAACGTTAATTCTCACTCCAAGGAAAGTGTGTGAAAAATCAATGCGCAAAGCTTCAATCCACATTCTTCCAGCCGTGTACCACATTACGTAAAGAACGAACTGTGATCCAGACTTAAGCTTGCTTTTAAGAACTTTGCTAAAGCATATGAGTAAAGCTGCACCTGCAAAATTCCAAAGCATTTCGTACAAAAACGTTGGATGGAAGAGCGTACCTTCTGGACACGTAAGGCCATCGTAGCATCTTTCGCTATGGCCAATTGCATTGGATGCGGAATAATTAAGTTTTAATCCCCACGGAAGCGTTGTAGGAGCGCCATAAAGTTCTTGATTAAACCAATTGCCCAAGCGCCCTATACCTTGTGCAATAAGCAGAGCAGGAGCTACAGCATCGGCGAGTAGGCTTATTGGATATTTTCTGTACGCGCACAGTGCACTAGCAGCCAAGGAACCAAGTATTACTCCTCCCCAAATTCCAAGTCCACCATTCCAAATCCTAAATATTTCTAGAAAATCGCCATTTGCGCCAAAAAACTTTTCGGGAGTAGTAATAACATGATAAAGACGCGCGCCAATTATTCCAAAAGGAAGACTTACAAGAGCAAGGTCTAAAATTTGGTTAAAATCTCCGCCTTCTCGCTTCCAGCGCTTGTTAGTAATCCAAATTGCGACTAACGCTCCAGCAAGAATTGAAAGTGCATAAAATCTTAATGTAATCGGTCCAAATGTAATTTGAGAAATACTTGGACTAGGAATAGAGCAAATCGTCATATTCTTTACTTTCCTTTATTTAACCAAAACGTGACTGCTATTTTGCTAAGCATGTTCTAATAAATAATTAAGACCAAAAAGTACAGATAAAGATTAGAATCCAACCGCTTTAATTAGTGCCATTAAAACAGGCGCACACAGCAATATTGAATCTACTCTATCTAAAACACCGCCATGACCTTTAAGCAAATGACCCATGTCTTTGATTCCAATATCTCGCTTAAGCATTGAAGCGCATAAATCACCAAACGTTCCGACTATTCCAGACAAAACACCCATAACAGCAGGCATCCACCAGAATTTAATCCAGGATTGACCGTAGAAGCCGGCAACAATCGCATAAGCGCCAATCAAAGCAAAAAGCATAGACCCTACAAGGCCTTCAACTGACTTTTTTGGAGATATGCGTGGAGAAAGCTTATGTTTGCCTAGCCAAGCTCCAGAAAACAGCCCGCCAGTATCGCTTAATGCTGGCAAGAATATAAGCAACATTGCGTGTGCTATAGCTTGTTTAGAATCTGCTATAGATAAAATAATGCAAGAAGCGAGCAAAGGAATGTACAAAACCACAAACAACGAAACAGCTGTATTGGTAAAATTATTCGCCTTTGTGTTTTGAGAAGTTGGGTGTTGCAGCTTTTTTTCAACTGCGCGCAAAGTTCTTTTTGAAACAGTGCTATTTAAAGTTGCAAAAATAACAGTTAGCAACAAAGAGGCGGTTATTCCGCTTGCCATTGCAACTGCATGCCATTTTGCATAAAAAGTTGAAAAAATTGTAATAACTGAGCAAATAGACAGCACTGCAAAAGGAATTCTAAAACCTGCCGTTGCAAAATCAACATGCAATTCCCACAATGCAAGAAGCATAAAAACGGTTAGAAGAACCACAAAAGCATCTATGCTTATAAGAAGGCATGCCACAATTATTGCAATCAGAATAACTGCTGTTGCAATAGCCTGTGGCATGTTTCTGCCAGTTCTTTTGTTTATATCTGTTAAAGCTTCGTGGGTGTCGCTTGCAGCATTAGAATCCAAAGAATCAGACCTCCATAATTTCCTTCTGCTTGCCTTCCAGCAAGGTATCTAAGGAATCGGTAACCTGCTTAGTTACCTTATCTAGCTCTTTTTGCAAGCGATCGCCTTCGTCTTCGCCAATTTCGCCATCTTTTACAGACTTGTCAATGGTCTCCTTAGCTTTACGGCGAATGTTTCTAACAGCAACCTTGCCTTCTTCGGCCTTAGTCTTAGCAAGTTTTACGTATTCTTTGCGACGATCTTCTGTAAGCTCTGGCATTGTAATGCGAATAACATTGCCATCTCTATTTGGGCTAACACCTAAATCAGAATCGCGAATAGCCTTTTCTACTGCGTTTGCTTGCGATGCGTCAAAAGGAGTAACAGAAAGAGTTCTAGGCTCTGGAACACCAATGGATGCTACGGCCTTAATAGGAGTAGGAGCGCCATAGTAGTCAACCATAATGCCATTAAGAAGAGCAGGATTAGCTCGACCAGTCCTAATGCCCATAAAGTTTTCTTTTGTAGCTTCAACAGACTTGTTCATTTGTTCAAGAGCCTGATCAATAATAGCTGGCATATGTTCTCCTTTATTGGTATTAGTTTTGCCAATTAAAATTCTATTTATAAATTTTGTGTTTGTTAAATTATTACCTAATTTGCATTTTTTATTTATTATGTTTGATTAATTAAGCAAATGTAGGCTCTTCGTTGGAAACCAAAGTTCCTATTTGATCTCCCACTAATGCGCGAGTAACGTTTCCTTCTCCTTCGAGACCAAACACGCGAATCTTTTGGTTGTTATCTCGAGCCATAGAAAGCGCAGAAGCGTCCATAACTGCAAGACCATCAACAATCGCGCGATTGTAATTAAGAGTTAGGAATTTTTTAGCATTAGGGTCTTTACGAGGATCTGCGCTATAAACGCCATCAACGCCATTCTTTCCCATTAAAACTTCGTTACAATGAATCTCTAGAGAACGCTGAATAGAAACGGTATCGGTTGAGAAATAAGGCATTCCAGCACCAGCGCCAAAAATAACAACTCGGCCTTTTTCTAAATGGCGAATCGCCTTAAGTGGAATATAAGGCTCAGCCACCTGACCCATAGTAATAGCAGTTTGAACGCGAGTTGCCTGACCTGCTTGCTCAAGAAAATCTTGAAGAGCCAAGCAATTCATAACAGTTCCGAGCATTCCCATATAATCGCCGCGGCTACGGTCAATGCCTGCTTGCTGAAGTTCTGCTCCGCGGAAGAAGTTTCCGCCGCCAACAACAATTGCAACCTGTACCCCATTTTGTACAGCTTTTACAATTTCTCCAGCGATTCTACGAATAACATGAGTATCTATACCAACGGCGCCACCGCCAAATGCTTCTCCCGAGAGCTTTAACAAAACTCTACGAGACTTGCTTTCCTCCGCTTGTGCGATAGTCATAAAACTTTCCTCCAGTCATAACGGCGAACGCAAGCATATCTTTGTTATAATATCTTTCAATAACGACACAGCAAAACACGATTTTGCTAAGATTTTGTGCGATTTTTGTCTTGCAACGATTTGCAACGATTTATATACGATTTGTATACGATTTGTATACGATTTTCACATGTTTGTGTATACTAAGTCATATTTTGTTTAAAAGAATAAAAAATAGCGCAATAGGAGGAATCAACCTATTGCGCTATGGATTCATGAATTAATCTAAAAATTAAGATTAATCATGCTTTTTTATTGTTTTATCTTGGTTAGTATTTTGACTATCATCTAAATTCTCGTCACCAGTTTCTAAATGATGCTCATCGTATCCTTGCAAGTAACGAGTGCGACGCCAATGATGAATAGAAGCGTTTGTACCGCGGTGATGCACGTGGTACTTTCTAGGAGTTCCGCCATGTGGCAGCTCCTTAACTTCTTTTGCAACAGCAATCTGGTTCACGTTAGAAGGATCCATAATTGCAATTGGCGCAACAGGTTCTGGCTCAGTCGGAGCTGCAGTTCTGCTACTAAGCTTTGATGGAAGCCACTCGGCAAACCAAGAAAGCGCCCAGCAAATCAAAAAGTATACAACTGCCGCAACAGTCAAAGTTTGCAAAATGTTAAAGTACATTGATCCAAGTCGTCTAGACTCTTGAAGCAAATCAGTGTACATAATTATGGAACCTAATGCCGTATCTTTTAACACAACTACAAGCTGAGTTACAGCTGCTGGAAGCATTGCGATTATTGCTTGCGGCATTTCGATTTGAGTTAAGGACTGATATTGCGAGAGTCCAAGAGCTAAAGATGCTTCGCGCTGACCGTTAGGAAGATTTCCAACGCCAGAACGAACCAACTCTGCAACAACAGAACCGTTGTACAAAATCAAAGATAAAACAACAGCCCAATAAGAAGCTCCGCTTATTCCAGCAAATGCAAATCCTCGCCAAAGGAAAATCATAAGCAAAAGCACTGGAACAGCTCTACAAAACTCAACAACTATTGCAGATATGCTGCGAAGAATAAAGTTAGGCAACAACCTTAAAAGACCAAACAAAAGTCCAAAAAGTATTGAGCCAACAACAGCAAGAAGTGATGCTTTAAGAGTCATCCATAATCCTGGAAGATAAAAATCACTCCAGGCTTCCGATTCAACTGCAGGACTCCACAAAGCCCACGAAAGCTGATTCTCGCCTTCTGGCGGATTGCTAAGTCTTAAAAGCAAAGCCACAACAAAAAGCGCAAACACAACGCATGCAACAATATTTGCAATACGAATCTTCTTTAAAGCCTTTGGCCCAGGAGCGTCAAATAACAGAGATTTTTCTTGTTCTTTTGCCATTTTTATCACCTTCTAACCGCAAGCTTATTAGACAAATAAGTAGTGAGAATGCCGATTGGAATAATCAGCACAATGTATCCGCAAGCAAAAATCAAAAAGATTGGAACAATTAAATCTGCATGCCTCTCAATCATCTCACTCATAAGAGTAGATGTTTCGGTAGCAACAGATGCAGCTGCGGCAACAGTGGAATTTTTAAGCAAAGCAATAAAAGTGTTTCCAAGAGGAGCCACAGATCCGCAGAAAGTTTGCGGCAAAATAACATTAAAAGCCGATTGGAAGAAGTTAAGACCAAGTGCCCTACAAGCTTCCGCTTGACCCAAAGGTACTGTATTTAAACCAGATCTTAATGATTCGCAAACAAATGCAGCAGTGTAAAAACTCAAGCCAGCGATTGCAAGCCAGAAGAAGTTTACGCTAAAAATCGGCGAAAAACCAAGTTTTAGCTGAGCGTACACGCCTAGAACCATAAACACCATGATTATAGTTAGAGGCATATTCTTAAAGAACTCAACGTATGCCGTTGCAACAAATCGAAGCGAGTGTATTGGGCAAATCCTCATCATAACTAAAATCACACCAAGAACTGTGGAGAATAGAATGCTCCACAAGGTGATTTCAATATTTACCAAGAACGCTCCTGGAATATTGTATGAGGTAAATAATTGCACAAAGTCTTGCATTTTACTCCTCCCCTTCATTTGGTACTGGCGGATTATACTTTGCGTTTGGCTTAAAGCCAGTTCCGCGCATATTATCGTCTAAAGCCCTTTTCCATGAACCGTTTTTAATCATGTCTTTAAGAGCAGCATTAATTCGCTTAGCAAGCTTAGTATTGCCTTTTTTAATGCCAATACCATAGTGCTCTTCGGTAAATGGTTTGCTAACAAGCTTTAGCCTTCCGCGCGAAGCCGTAGCAAGACCAGCAAGAATAATGTCGTCTGTAGTAACAGCGTCTACAATTCCCGAGAATAATGCAGTTGCACACTCTGCGTAGCCTGGCTGCTGCATAAGTTGTACCTTTGAAGAGAACTTCTCTTTAACAACTATTGCAGATGTTGAACCAGTTACTGAGCATAAACGCTTTCCATCTAAATCATTTGGACCAGTTACCCTATGCTCATCTTTGCGAACCAATAAATCTTGACCTGCAATAAAGTATGGTCCTGCAAAAGAAACAGTGTTCTTTCTTGCGTCTGTTATGGAATACGTTGCAACAATCATATCTACGTCGCCATTTTGAAGCATTGCCTCGCGCTGTTTTGAAGGCGATTCCTTCCAAACAATTCTATCTTCGGAGTAACCAAGCTTTTTGGCAACGTACTTTGCAACATCTACATCAAAACCAACGTAGGTTCCAGACTTTTTAAAACCAAGACCAGGCTGATCAAACTTAATACCAATGCGTATTACATCGTTGCGACTATTTTGACTGCAAGCGCTAAGAGGGAGAACGCAACACAATGCGCAAATCATAGATAAAATTGCGCGATATGTATGCCTTAATCCCAGCTTGCAACGCTTACACTTAAGCGCAATATTGTGTAAATATTTCATAGCTACCTCTTAAAGATTTAAAAATCGATATTAATAATCTAAATTAATGAGTCAAAATCTTTGAAAGGAAGTCTTTTGCCCTGTCTGTCTTTGGATTTTCAAAGAACTCTTCTGGCGTATTTTGCTCAAGAATTCGGCCATCTGCCATAAACACGATTTTATCTGCTGCTTTACGAGCAAATCCCATTTCGTGCGTTACGCAAATCATGGTCATTCCCTCTTTAGCAAGCTCCACCATAACGTCTAGAACTTCGTTAACCATTTCTGGGTCTAGTGCAGATGTAGGCTCATCAAAAAGCATAACCTTTGGATGCATTGCAAGCGCGCGAGCAATTGCCACGCGCTGTTGCTGGCCGCCAGAAAGTTGAGATGGCATTTTATTTGCCTGATTATCAACGCCTACTCTAGCCAGAAGATCCATTGCTAAGCTTTCTGCTTCTTGCTGTTCCATATGGCGAACCTTAATAGGAGCAAGCGTAACGTTTTCTAGAATCGTTTTGTTTGCAAAAAGATTAAAGGACTGGAACACCATTCCAACTTCTGCACGCAATGCTGCAAGTTCTTTTCCCTCTTGAGGAAGCGGCTTGCCGTCAATGCGAATATCTCCAGAATCGATTGTTTCAAGACGATTAATCGTCCTGCACATTGTTGATTTACCAGAGCCAGAAGGCCCAATAATAACAAGCACTTCGCCTTTATTAACCGTTAAGTTAATATCTTTCAAAACGTGAAGCTTGCCATAATGTTTTTCAACATGGCTAAGTTCCACTAAAGGCTGTGCTGATTTTTTTGTATTGTTTACTTTAGTATCCATAAAAAGGATTTTAATGTTCTTGTGTTACATGCGTTTATCGTAATAGTTACTTTTAAACACCTCTAAAGTTACGAAAAACATTAAAAATGATACAAAAATGTTAATTTTACTTAAAAAAATGCCGTTAAGCCTTGATTTTGGTTTAATTAACCAAATTGCTTAACGGCATGTATGAATATTAATTCTTTTTTAACGCTTTAAACTACTCGTCTTCTTCTGGATCGTAGTCAACGCCAGTTTCAGCGCGCTGCTCAGCGGAGATTGGCGCTGGAGCACCCGTTAGAGGATCGCGACCGCCGCCAGCCTTAGGGAATGCGATTACGTCGCGAATCGAGCTTGCGCCTGCCAAAATTGCAGCAGTACGATCCCAGCCCAAAGCAATACCAGCGTGAGGTGGGGCGCCGTACTTAAAGGCCTCAAGCAAGAATCCAAACTTTTCTTCTGCTTCCGCTTTGTCGATTCCAAGAACGTCAAGCACGCGGTCTTGAATATCGTCGCGATGAATACGAACGGAGCCACCGCCCATCTCGTTACCGTTGCAAACAATGTCGTAAGAATCGCTCATTGCATGCTCTGGGTCTTTATCGAACTTGTCAATCCAATCAGCGGAAGGCATTGTAAATGGATGATGCATAGAAGTCCACTTAGAATGACCAACTGCAACATCATCATCGTCTGGATCATCTGTGCGCTTAAACAATGGGAAGTCAACAACCCAAGTAAAAGCAAACTCGTCTGGGTGAAGCAATCCTGCGCGGCTTGCAAGTTCTACGCGAACAGCACCGAGCAAAAGCTGGGAAGATTCACGGCCTCCTGCTGCAAAGAACACAGCGTCGCCATCTTGCGCTCCAACAGCTTCCTTAAGACCTGCGCGTTCTTCTTCGCTAAGATTCTTAGCAACAGGGCCTTTAAGCTCACCATCTTCACCAAAGACTACATAAGCCAATCCCTTAGCTCCGCGCTGCTTAGCCCAATCCTGCCATGCGTCAAACTGACGACGAGGCGTATCTGCACCGCCCTTAAATACCACAGCACCAACATAAGGAGCTTGGAACACGCGGAATGGAGTGTTCTTAAAGAAGTCAGTCAACTCAATAAGTGGGTTGCCAAAACGCAAATCTGGCTTATCGGAACCGTACTTATCCATGGCCTCTTGCCAAGTGATTCGAGGCAAAGGAAGAGTGATTTCGTGGCCTGCTTCCTTCCAAATAGCAGCAATAACGCGCTCTGCCATAGCCATAACATCTTCTTGGCTTGCAAAGCTCATTTCCATATCTAGCTGAGTGAACTCAGGCTGACGATCCGCGCGGAAGTCTTCATCGCGGTAGCAGCGAGCAAGCTGATAGTAGCGCTCAACACCAGAAACCATAAGCAACTGCTTTAAGAGCTGTGGAGACTGTGGGAGTGCGTACCAAGAGCCTGGAACCAAGCGTGCTGGCACAACAAAATCGCGAGCGCCTTCTGGAGTGGACTTAATAAATGTTGGTGTTTCTACCTCTGTAAAGTCCATATCTTCCAAAGCGTGACGAGCTGCCTTAGCCATATTGGAACGAAGCTTTAGATTGCGCTGCATAGATGGACGGCGCAAATCAAGGTAACGATACTTTAAACGAACGTCTTCGCTAGGTAGCTTATTTTCGGACTCGTTTTCCAAAGCTGTAGAAACCTGGAATGGAAGAGCATCGGACTTAGCGAGAATCGTTACATTATTTGCAACAATTTCGATTTTTCCAGTTGCAAGATGGTCATTTTCGTTGCCATCTGGGCGAAGGCGAACCTCTCCACTAACTTGCACAACAAATTCGCTACGCAATGGTCGCGCAACTTCTTCGTCGTAAATAACAACCTGCACTAAGCCTGTGTTGTCGCGAACGTCTACGAAGGCAACGCCGCCGTGATCACGACGACGATCAACCCAACCAGCAATGGTTACGTTTTGTCCAACTAAGGTCTCAGTCACTTCAACGGCATGGTGTGTGCGATACGCCGTCTGGCTCATAAGTCCACTTCCTCTGTTTTGAATAATTGTATTAATTTTTGTTTTGACTTTAATAGTTTACCGCATGAATCGCGCGTTCAAATATTTAAATTGCAAAAAGTAAATTGAAAAATTTAAATTGCAATTATTGAGCGCAAGAAACAGTCTGACGGGCATAAACAGTATCTGGTTGCCAAGACGTGGAGTCTGCAATCTCTTGATTGCCCGTAATTATGTTCTTTACTTCATCATGCGAAGAGCTGGAATCTGTACTATCTGCTGGGAACCAAACATAAGGAATACCCAACTTGTCTGCATACTTGATTTGCTTTCCAAGCTTTGCGGCAGTTGGAGAAACATCTGCTGCGATTCCTCTGGAGCGAAGATTTTGAGCAATTTGGTTGCATGCTGGTCTATCTTGCTCATTCCAAACTGCAACAAGCACGGCCGCAGGCGAAACGCGCGAAACCGTAGCGCCAGCCGTGTGAAGCATATAAGAAAGTAAGCGCGAAAGTCCTATAGAAAGACCTACTCCTGGATATTTTTTGTTTCCCTGAGAAACAAGATTGTCGTAGCGACCGCCAGAGCAGATTGATCCAAGGGATTCAGCACCGTCTAAGAACGTTTCGTAAACGGAGCCAGTGTAGTAATCCAAGCCACGCGCAATCTTTAAATCTGCAACAACAGAGCCTGGTCGAATTTTTGCAGCATCGTCCACAATCATCGCAAGCGTTTCTACGCCTTCGATTGCTAGAGAGTAAGAGTCATTGCTGCTTTCCATAGAAATATTGTGTTTTTCGCACAAATCGTTGAATCGAGCCTTTAACTCTTCGCCAGTATTTGCGCTAAGTTCCGCCAACTCTAGGCATGCTGCAGCTTGAGAATCTGTAGCTTTGCATTCCTTTACAAGAAGCTTTGCAACCTCTTGAGTGCCAATTTTGTCTAATTTATCGATTTCTCGAAGAACACCTTCAATATCGCTTAGGCCAATGCCCCTGTAAAAACCTTCGGAAAGCTTGCGATTATTCGCATGAACAGTGGCTTTAGGAAGACCAAATTCACGCAAACGCTCAAGAGCTTCTACCATAACAAGCGGAAGCTCTACCTCGTAGTGGGATGGCAAGTCGCCATTTCCTACAACGTCAATATCTGCTTGAACAAACTCACGGAATCTGCCTTCTTGTGGGCGCTCGCCACGCCAAACTTTTTGCATCTGCCAACGCTTGAATGGAAATGCTAAGTCGCCAGTATGTTCAACAACATATCTGCTAAGAGGAACTGTTAAATCAAAGTGCAGCCCAATGCGATTTTCAACTGGAGTGTCGCTTTCGTGACCAACTTCTTGCAGCCTAGACAAAAGATATATTTCTTTGCTAGTTTCGCCTTTTTTCAACAGGCTTGATCCCTGCTCAACAGCACGAGTTTCAATGCCTATAAAACCGTTTAATTCAAATACTTCCCTTAATGTGTCCATAACACGCTGCTCAACAGCGCGCTCACTTGGAAGCCACTCTGGAAAACCAGATATTGATGAGCCTTGTACCATGTCCACTATAATAGGTTATGTTACGGAAAAATCATGGCATACCGTCATACTTATTCGTAACACTATTACCGTGCATATGCTCTAAGGAGTCGTCCCGTGACCGAACAGACTAAACCTGTAGAAACTACTAAACAAACTACCCCAAAGCCGCATGCGCCGTCGCCTGCAAGTTTTGCAAATAAAGCTCGCGTTGTTGCTGCCGTGCCTGCTATTTCGTATAGCGAAGAAGATGTTAAAACCGCTAAAACCTTTGGGCGTGTTGATGAAAATGGAAATGTGTATGTTCGCACAGAAGAAGGCGAGCGAGAAGTAGGACAATACTCCACTGGCACTCAAGAAGACGCTTTGACTTTCTACGTTCATCGTTATCTTGACTTAAAAATTAAGCTTGATCTTTTTGAAAAAAGACTTGACTCTTCTAACGTTAGACCAAAGGAAATTGATGAGACTTTGGCTACTTTAGACGCAGAACTTAAGGAGCCATCAGTTGTTGGCGATCTTGCTGCTTTGAATGCACGACACGCCGAGCTGAAGACTAAGGCTGCTGCTAAGAAAGAAGAACTTGCTAAGGCTCGTAAAGATGAGCTTGAGAAGGCTCTTAAGGATCGTACAGTTATTGTTGAGCAGGCAGAAGCACTTGTTGCACAAATGGGCGATTCTACAAATTGGCGCTCGCTTTCCGATAAGCTCCGCTCCTTGTTCGATAAGTGGCAGCAGCATCAGCGCACAACAATTCATTTAAATAAGGCAGATGCCGATGCTCTTTGGCAGCGTTTTTCTAAGGCTCGCTCCGCATTCTCGCAGGCTCGCTCCGCTTGGGTAAAGGCACGAGATAATGAGCGAAATAGCGCTAAAGAAATTAAGGAAGAAATTATAAAAGAAGCGGAAAGCCTAAAGGAATCTACTCAATGGCGCGAAACTTCAATGAAGTTTAACGCTTTGATGGATCGTTGGAAGAAGGCTGGAAACGCTGGACGTCAGCACGACGACGAGTTGTGGGCTAAGTTCCGCGAGGCTGCAGATGCGTTCTATCATGCTCGTCAAGAAGATAGAGAAAAGATGAACGCTGGCGAAAAAGAGAATCTTAGCAAGAAGGAAGCTTTGCTCGCTAAGGCAGAAGCTCTTCTTCCTGTTAAAGATGAAGAAGCTGCTAAGAGCGCTAGGGCTGCACTTTCTGCAATTCAAGAAGAATGGGACAAAATCGGCTTTGTTCCGCGCGAAGATATGCGCAGAATTGAAGCTCGCCTAAACGATGTAGATAAAAAGATTAAGGCTGTTGAAGATGCTGCTTGGAAGGATGCAGACCCAGAAGCAGATGCACGTAAGTCTAGTTTTGCTACACAATTAAAGGCTCAGCTCGAAGAGCTTGACTCTAAGATTGCAAGCGAAAAAGATGCAAAGCGCAAGGCTAAGCTCCAGGCAGAAAAGGCCACTAAGGAACAGTGGCTTAATGCTATTAAATAATCAGCAATTTAACTGATTTAGCAATTTAACTGATTTGAGGCCGCTTGATAAAAAGTCAAGTGGCCTCATTTTTATGGATTCTACGCTTATTTAATCAAATCTTTAGCGAGCTTAACAAAAGTGCTAGCAAGTTGAGTTTTAGATAATTTACCATCTTCATCTAAAACAGCTGGCCTTCCACTTTCACCTATCTCCCTAATGCTTGTATCTAATGGAATTTGAGCTAGAAGAGGAATATTTGCGTTTAATGCTTTGCAAAGCTGATTACTCACTCGCTTTCCGCCGCCTGAACCAAAGATTTCTAAGCGTGTTCCGTTGTTTTCAAACCAACTCATGTTTTCTACAACACCACGCACATTAACTGGAATTTGTAACGCCATAAGCCCAGCCCTAACTGCAACATCTGAAGCACTAGGTTGAGGGGTTGTAACAACAACAAGCTCCACATTTGGCAATGATTGCGCAACAGCTAAGGCCATATCTCCTGTTCCTGGAGCCAAATCTAAAAGAAGAACATCGGGGTCTGCCCACCAAACGTCGCAAAGAAATTGTTCCAAAGAACGCTGCAAACGAGGCCCTCTCCACAAAATCGCACGATCCGTTCCAGCAAACATGCCAATGGAAATTAGTTTTACTCCCCATGCTTCAACAGGCATAAGCATGCCGTTTAAATTAGTAGGCTGAGTTGTAACGCCAAACATTTTAGGTATTGAAAACCCATAAACGTCTGCATCTATTACGGCTGTTTTGTAGCCTAGAGAAGCAAAAGCCGCAGCTAAATTAGCGGTTATAGAAGATTTTCCAACTCCGCCCTTTCCCGATGCAATAGCAAAAATCCTTGTTTTAACGCCATTTTTGTTAAATGGATTTTCTTTACGCTCTTCTTTTAAATCCGAAACAAGCTTTGCGAGCTTATCTTTACTCATTGCTTTTACGTTTACGGTTGGAATAAGCTTTGCGTTTGGATATTTTTCTACAGCATTCTGAACTCTTTGCGTAATAACCTGGGCTAATGGGCAGTCTGGAACAGTAAGCTCAATATCAATAGAAACATTGTAAATTGGGTTACTATTTGATTTGATTTCTTGCTTAACTGCGTGCACTCCAGTTACCATGTTTAGTTCGGTAACAGATTTGCCCAATTCTGGGTCAATCACACTCCCCAATAAATCGTAAATACGCGTTTCGAGTTCAGTAACGTTACACATTTTATGATTCACTTTAAATCAAGCTGAGTTTTACTGTTTAAAGCTGCATCAACGCTACCAGTATTTAGCAAAATCTTAAATTGATTTTCATCTAGCATAGGCAACCCCAAATCCTTGGCTTTAGTTGCTTTAGATCCAGCGTTTAATCCAACAACAACGCAATACGTATTCTTGCTAACAGAAGAAGCTGCTTTCCCTCCTCTAGATATTATTGCTTCTTTAGCGGAATCTCTTGTAAAGTCTTCTAAAGATCCCGTAACAACAACGGTTTTCCCTACAAGCGTTTGCTCAAGATTGATTGTAGAAGAATTAGAATTGCCAACAACTCCAGCTTCTTTCCATTTTCTTAAAACCTCACTACGCCAATCTTGAGGATCTTTTGATTTTTTAAACCAATCGTAAACAGCTTGAGCAATCTCTGGTCCAACTCCGTCAATCATAGTTAAATCTTCAATAGTCGCGTTTGAAATATTCTCAATAGAACCAAAGCTTGATGCTATTGCGCGCGCAGTTGGAGGGCCGAGCCTACGAATAGAAAGAGCAACTAAAACGCGCCAAAGCTCTGCCGATTTACCTTTTTGAGATATCTCTTCTAGCATGCTTCTAGTTGTTTCACTTGGACGCGTATATTCGGGAACACTTATTGTTGCAAAAACGTCATTCTTATGAATTTTCTTTTCGACTAACTTTGTTACACAAGCATCTATTGGAACCTCAAACATTGGGTAGTCGGGATTTAAAGACTCATTAAGCTCTTTGCTGTTAGATTCATCATTTGACTTTCGCTTAGTAGCTTCTAAAGGTCTAGTCCAAAACGCGGAAACTTGTTTCCAAAGTCCGCTCCCGCCAATCTTTTTAGTTTTTTTCTTTAATTTACCGTCTTTGCCTTTTTCTTTCCATTCTTCAACAAGAGGAATTTCCTTCCAAACTTTAACGTTTTGCAAATCTTTAGCACTAATGCTAAAAATATCCGCTTCGCTTGTAAGAACAGGTGTTTGGGGTTGAGGAAGATTGTAATTGGGCTCTGAAACAATCTCTGGAATTGAACATCCTTTCTCAACAACAATCTTATCGGTATATGGTCTATACACTTTAGATGTTACTGGCCTAGAATCTTCTGGGTTTGTAAGAGCAAGCGCAGATGCTTCTCCAAGATTTTCAATGTCGAAAGCATGCCTTGAAGCCAAGTTAATTATGCGCTCAGTTAGCTGAGCTGGGCAATTTTCTACATTAGGGCATCGAATGTCTTTATCGCCTTCTTTTGCTGGAGCTAGCTTCGTTCCGCACGACGGGCAATATTCTGGCATAACAAACTTGCGCAATTGCTGCTCTTTACCGCTTCTAGCTTTAATAACTGGGCCTACCAATTCTGGAATAACATCTCCAGCTTTTCTAACAATTACAGTGTCTCCTATTAGAACGCCTTTATGTTCAACTTCGTAAGGATTGTGTAGCGTTGTACGAGATATTGTAGAACCAGCAACTGTTACAGGTTCCAACACGGCCACAGGAGTAACTCTACCCGTTCTTCCAACTTGAACAACAATATCTTTTAGAAGAGTGTTAACTTCTTCTGGAGGATATTTGTAGGCAATCGCCCAGCGAGGAGCTCTAGAAGTTGCTCCTAGTTTTCTTTGCAAAGCGCGATCGTCTACTTTTACTACAATTCCATCTAATGCGTGAATAATATCGTTTCTATGCTCGCCATAATAGTCAATCATCTCTTGTATTTGATTAAAAGACTCGACTTTACGCGTGTATGGAGAAACAGGTATTCCCCATTTTTTGTATAGATTATATGCGTCGGACTGGTTGAAGGACGTTTGATCATGCAGGTTAGATTCGTCATTGCTTTTGGCTAAATCCTTCCACCTTAGTTCTCCCAACCCATGCGCTATAAAACTCAAACGCCTTGTAGCTGTAATTCTAGGATCTTTTTGCCTTAAAGAGCCAGCAGCTGCGTTTCTTGGGTTTGCAAAAGGTGCTTTACCTAAATCTTCTTGCTCAATGTTTAGTTTTCTAAAATCCGCCCACTTCATAAATACTTCGCCGCGGATTTCAACAAATTCTGGAATGTCATCCAAATTCTCGCACGTAAGCTGAGTTGGAATTTCGTCAATCGTTCTTACGTTTAGCGATATATCTTCTCCAGTAACGCCGTCTCCCCTAGTTAAGCCTTGTTCAAGAGTGCCATTTCGGTAAATAAGGTTTAGTGCAAGACCGTCGATTTTTACTTCGCAAGTCATTGGTAACGGCTTATTTTCTGGCCATTGTAAATCGCGAATAATTCCTTCGTACCAAGATTTTAATTCATCAATTGAAAAAACATCATCCAAGCTCATCATTCTTGAAGGATGACGAACTGGCGCAAAATCGTTGGAGAAAGTGCCGCCAACTCTATGTGTTGGCGATTGCGGAGTATCTAAAACTGGAAACGCTGCTTCAAGAGCGCTTAGAACCCGCATTCTTGCGTCATAAGCCGCATCGGAGCTTGTTGGAGAATCGTCAACATAATATGCAATTTGATCGGATTGAGCCCATGCTGCCAATTTAGCCCATAATCTTGCAGCTTGTTCGGTTGTTAAAAGCGAAGGATCTAGTTTAGATAATTGTATTGCATCTGCATCGGAAGGCTCTAGTTTAGTAATCCAATTGTTAAAATCTGTGTTTGAATTGAAGCCAGCTAAAACGCTAGTTTTACTAGTGTTGACGGTGTTGCTAGTGTTATTTAATTGATCTTCACTTGAACTTGAACTTGAACTTGAATTGCTTGAATTGTTCAAATTGTCAAAATCGTCAAAAAGAGACAGTTGAGCGCCATTTGAGCCTTGTGTCAAATCGCTACTAGATGCAGTCATTAGTGTTCCCTTCAAAGCGTTTTAATCCATTTTATAGTCTATTTAGCAAGAATCTAATCAAGCGTTAAGAGATCGCAAAAATTGCATTTGAACAACACTTTCGGCAGAACCATTTCTAAACAACATTCTTGCTCTCGCTACAGAAAGCGTTCGAGCAATAACAAACATTCCCTCATTAACCGTAATTTTTGCAGCATCATCAATAATTCCATAAGCCTTAATATCTGGCCATTTTGCCACATTGTTGATTCTTAGCACTTCTTCTACCTGTTGCATGTCTTTTGGTACAGCAATGCACTGGGATTGCATACGACTTAGAAGCTCTGAAAGTTCAAATTCAAGCGATTCATTTTTTTCGCTAAACAGGCTATCAGCAATTTTGTACGCCGCAACAGCAAGAGGAAAATTGTCTTGCATCCACTCGGCGTAAGCCAGCTTGTAGTAGATAAATGCAGCGTCTTCCCTATCAAAACACACTTGTAAAGCGTTTAAGCATACAGCCTCTACCGAAGGCCAATCTTCTTGATTAGATAATTGAGAAGCCAGCTTTAAATGAGAGATAACATACGTAGGAGCATAAGAAACCATTGTGTTCAAATGCTTTAACGCTTCTTTATGTCTTCCTAGCTGTTCAAGCAAATCAGCTATTTCCATATGAGCATAAAAAAGTCCATCTGGTATAAGACGCATTTGCTCATTTTGTGTTGCAAATAAACGATTATAAACAACACGCTCCGCATAAGAGTTAAAGTATCTTGGAACAACATCTCCAGAAGCAAAAATCTCATCAAAATGCTTTATGTTGTTCTCGTATTCTTCGATTGCGCTATTTAAATCTTCGCTCACAAATTGTTCGTGTGCATGCATACGCATGTTGTAAATATCTTTTGACGCCTTAAACGATATTTCTGGTATTTCTTTTTCGTCTATTAAAGCGCTTATTACAAGGTTGGACTGATCGTTTAGCTCTGGATCATTAATGCTTTCAATAACATCCATTGCCATTCGAGCTTTTTCTGCATTCGTTAATATTTCTTTAGACGCTATGTGATTAAAATCTGCAACAGCTTGCTGTAGAACATCTTCACGCTGAATTGAAAGACCTTTTGCATCTTGAGTTGCCAATATTTCTTGCGATTTTGCGTCGAAAATTACATCGGAAAATTCTGGCTCTTCTTGAGCACCATGCGGAGCAAAGCAGCTGTCTCGTAAATCAAAGTTTGGATTAATCTGATTTAACGCGCCATTTTCGTCAATTTTAAATGTTGCATTGAATTTTTTATATGCTTCAATAGGATTGTTTAAGCCGTTTGCACGTATGTGTTTTAAGAACGACTTTCTAGTAAAAGTAACAGTCAGCAAAGGTATAATCGAAGGGGATTTACTAAACGCTTCCAGCGGATCTTCGTTTTTATTGTCTGGAGCATTGTCGAAAGCATTGGCTGAAGTATTATCGGCATTATTATCCGCGCTATTAACAGAATTATTATCCGCGCTAATATCTGCGTTAGATCCTAAATTAGAAAAATTACTATTAACGTCTCCATGAATATCCCCATCTTTTGGGTCACCTTTTGACCTTGCTGCATTCTTATTCATATGATTTAAAGCGTTAATTGTTTGGCTTAACATACGGTTCATTGCAACATCTTGTGCTGCAATCATTTCTTCTAAGCCAATTGAATCTAAGCGTATAGAAACATTCTGCACTTCTTCGCTAGCGCCAAAAGCAAGAGTTGCCATTATTAATCCAAGACGAAGATTGTAGTTAGTTGTCATCTTAGATTTATTTTTTTCGCTTACTGAAACAAAGTCTTTTTTAATAGAATCATAGGCTCTAGAAGGCATCATTGAGCTACCAGTGGCCATAAACGCAAGCGCAACGTTTCCATCTTCTAGATTCGATCTAAAATCTGCATCAAACCTAAAAGGCAAGTAAAGGCTTCGAATTAGTTCGGAAAGTCTTTGTCTGTAAGACCATTCGCAATCAGAAGATCCACTTGCCTTGTAGACAAATAAGTCATTAGATTTTCTAGCACGATTAAGCAAATGCATAAGTGGACGAACATTATCATCTTGCAAAGGATTGCCAAAAGAATTCATGTCGATTTCGCCACTTGCGCAAAATGCCGGATTGTTTATAAACGCAAAATCCATTGCGCAAACCTGATTGCACGTTACGCTATTTTCTATTAGATTACCGCCATTAGCGCAGTTTTCTTCTAAGCAGTTGCTAATAGACTGAAACCTGTTTATTGCTCCTTCTATGCGTAAAGCTCTTAAAGCAGACTTTGCTTCTAGAGAGTCTTCCCAAAGAAGAAAGTTTGAGTCTGAGCACTTAGATTTTTGCAAATGAAGCCGTTCGGCTCCGTGCACAGCTTCTAAAGCACCAGCGTTTTCTAATGCTCCAGCGTCTGCCATTAGATATTCAAAATATTCTTCCATTGCAGAAACTCGTAAGCCAGCGTTTTTGGCAGCCTTAGAATCGCAAATACTTCGCCTAATGGCTCCAAGTGGCGCTTCTTTTGTAAGACGTCTAAAAATGTTTCCAGAACCAAATCCGCTAAAGGCTAGCAAAATATCTGGAACAAAGAATGATGCAAAGAAAGATATAGCAATTGCATCAAAATAAGTAAGATTGCAACGCAGATTATTTGGCAGTTCTACACGCGTTTCTTCTAGGGTATATGTTTCTTCTTTACTGTTTGCTTTACGAATCCAAGAAGATACCCATTGAATTCCGTCATCTTGAGAAAGTTGAACAACAACATCTCCCTTAATAACAACTAGATTGCCACTTGCTTTATTTTTTAAGCTATTTTTTGCAACATGGCTTGGACTGTGACTTGCGTGAATCGTTTTTTTATTGTTAAAACCGTAGAATCTATTAGAGTCAATAAGAGTCATTGAATTTTGCTCAATAAAAGACAATTCTGGTATGTTTTCTATTGCATCTTCAATAGTTATAGTGTTTCCCCCGTAAACTCTACCTTCTAAATCTGCAACAGCAAGTTGGCGAAAACGCTTGCAATCCCTGCTAAACATTCCAATAGCAATGCCTTGTTTTTTGCCAGAAATCTTAATCCAACCTAATTTTGTTGAACAAGGAATAAGAGGAAAATTGTTAAAAATATGCTTTTTTGAAAATGCTTTAACTTTGATTGACTTTCCTTCTTGCCACAAAGCATCAATAGTATGTAGCACAATCTGCACGCGAGTATTTGCACTATCTGCGTAATTTTCTGCGCTACTTTCTGCGCTATTATCTGTGTTATTATTCGCAGAATCTGCACTACCGCTGGATTGCACTTTGTCTTGCATATTCCTCATTCTTTCGTCTTTTAATGTTGATTTTTGCGCAAACCAACAGTTCAGTCACGTTTAAACAACTTTATACCTACAATGTTTATACACACATTGATTCTTACTCAAACATTTTAAGTATAGCGGATATTGAATCTAAAAACACAGCTTAAGCACGCGTGTTTTATTGTATAACAATCTAAGATACCCGTGTTTATTTGCTCTTAAAACCTACATTTAACGATTATTGTTTTTAATTTTTATGCAAGTTTGCACATACTCCAGAAATAATCTTGCCTACTCCTTCCATAATCTGGTCTACTGGAGAAGCGGCACGCCAATTTAAGTACAATGAGCGATATGGTTTTGGAGAATTAAACTCGCGAATCGTTAAGCCAGTTGGCTGAACAATAGGCGGAAGGATTGCAAGACGCGGAAGCAGAGTTACATCTTTACTTCCAACAACCATGTATCTTAATGTTTCCAAAGATGTTGCGCAAAATTCCGACTGCTTTGCGCCAACTTTTTGACAAACATCAACCATGCTTCGTCTCATGCAATGGCCATCTTCCAAAAGCAACACTTTTTGACTAGACAATTGAGAAATATCTATTGGAGTACTCTGGTGGCCAAATTCAGAGTTTGTAGACGCCGCTAAAACAAAATCTTCATCAAAAATGTGCTTAACTCTTAGTGTTGACTCGGTTAATCTCTCGCTTAATATTGCAGCATCAATCTGACCACTATGCAGCATTTCTATAAGAGTTGCAGACTTTTCTTCAACAAAACGAACAGTAAAATTAGGCTTAAGTTTACGCAAAACTGGCATTATTCTTGGCATAAGATAAGGGCATAGTGTTGGGAAAACACCCAAAACTACAGTAGACGACCATGGATCTTCTAAGCGTCTTGCTGCTTGATAAATATTGGAAATATCTGCGTGAATGCGATTTGCGTAATACACTACTTCTCTTCCAGCTGGAGTTAAAATTTGTTTTCCAGGTGTACGCTCAATAAGACATACACCTAATAAATCTTCTAACTTTTTAATTTGCGTAGATAAAGTTGGTTGAGAAACATGCATACGTTCAGCAGCCTTTGTAAAACTTTCTTCTTTTGCAAAGGCTATTAAGTATTCAAGCGATTTAATATTCACGTATTCCCCTTATATGTTTCATACATTTTGTTTTATTCTTAAAGTCGTTTTAATTTTGTGGACTTCTAATCAAATAGTCAAAAGCGCTAAGTGCTGCGTTTGCTCCAGATCCATATGCTGTAACAATCTGCTTATAAGGCTCATCCGAGCAATCGCCAGCAGCAAAAATGCCAGGAATATTCGTGCATCCTCTTCTATCTGTTATTATTTCCGCTCGATTGTTAAGACTTAATTTATCTGCAACCCACTTTGTGTTTGGCATTAGTCCAATCTGAACAAACACTCCGTCTGTTTGCAAAACTTTTTCGTTGTTTTTGCTATTTTCTGCTATTTCTTTATTGCGCTCCTTATATTGCACGGCTGTAACCTTTTTGCCATCTCCATCTATTCTACTCATTGCAGCGCTAGTTAATACAGTAGTGTTGGAAAGAGAATTCAAAGTGTTTAGCAATACTTGATCTGCTTTAAGAAAATCCATAAATTCAATAACGGTAACGTGATTTGCAATACCTGCTAAATCAATTGCAGCTTCGACTCCAGAGTTTCCGCCGCCAACAACTACAACGTTTTTGTTTTTAAACAAAGGACCATCACAATGAGGGCAGAATGACACTCCCCTGTTTCGGTAATCATCTTCCCCAGGGATGCCAAGCGTTCTCCAAGTAGCGCCAGTTGCAATAATAACAGCTTTAGCTTTTAGACTTCCACCAGATTTGGTGTGTATTGTGTGCAAACCATAAGCTTCTTTAGCAATATCTAAAGATGTAGCCCAGTCTGGTGTAAAAACATCAATATTGTACTGTGCAATATGATTTGTTAAATCACTAGCAAGTTGCGCTCCTGTTGTGTGCGCTTGAGAAATGTGGTTTTCTATGCTTTCTGTTTCAACAACTTGCCCGCCTCTATGATCCATAATCATTGCCGTTTTAAGGCCTTTTCTAGCGGTGTATATTGCAGCTGCGCTGGCAGCAGGGCCTCCACCTACAATAAGAACATCGTATGGATTTTTAGAGTTCATTTTCTGTGCCATTAAAGAATCCGCAGAATCCGCAGAATCGCCATTTTTTTCTTGACTTAAAAGAACAGAAACTAATTCGTCTATAGAAGATCTGCCAGAAGAAATCATTTTTCCATTTTCAAAAACAGCAGGAACGCTCATAACACCAAGACTGTCTACCTCATTTTTAAAAGCGCTTCCCTCTACCGAAATATGCTTTACTTTTGGATTAATAATGGAAATAGTGTTAAGAGATTGAACAACTTCTGGGCAGTTGATGCAAGTAACCGACATGTATGTAGTAACATTATGATTTCCAAGCTGCAGAATGGCTTTGCGCTGTTCGTTACTAATTTTTGGAGCATAACCACTTACTTGCAAAAGTGCAAGAACTAAAGAGCTAAATTCGTGTCCTAGAGGCAATCCTGCAAAACTTACGGAAACATTATTTTGTGGATTTAAAACTTCAAAGCTTGGTCTTCGATTTGTACTACTTTTATTGCCTTCTATAACGGTGATTTTGTTGCTTTGATTTGCTACTTCTTGTAAAAGCTCAATAACTTTTTTAGAATTTTCGTCATTTTCAACGTACGCAACAAGATTAATTGGATTAACCATTTTTTGCAGTAATCCAGCAAGTTGAGTAGTTAAGTTTGAATCCAATAAAGTCATTATTTTCACTTTCTATAGCAAATCAAAGCAACATTAAAATTAAATAGTGTTAGAAATTATGCGATTAAATCACACATAAATCACGCATAAAATCAGATTTTTCCAACCAAATCAATTGATGGAGCAAGTGTTTCTTCTCCCTGCTCCCATTTTGCTGGGCATACTTCGCCTGGGTGAGCTGCAATAAACTGAGCTGCCTTAACTTTGCGAAGCATCTCGTCTGCGTTTCTACCAATTCCATCTGCAGTCATCTCGTAGAACTGAATGTTTCCCTGAGGGTCTACAAGGAATGTGGCACGGTGAGCTAAGCCAGATTCTTCATTTAAAGCATTAAAGTTTTTAGAAAGTGCGCCATTTGGGTCTCCAAGCATTGTGTACTTGACTTTTGCAATGGCTTTAGAATCGTCATGCCAGGCTTTGTGAACAAAGTGAGTGTCTGTAGAAACAGAGTAAACTTCTACACCTAGCTCTTTAAGCTCTTCGTAGTGGTTTGCAAGATCTTCAAGTTCTGTAGGGCAAACAAACGAAAAATCTGCTGGATAGAAGAAGAATATAGCCCACTTTCCAAGAACATCATTATCGCTTACTTCTACAAATTCACCATTCTTATATCCATTTACTTTAAACGGAAGAATATGTGTACCAATAAGGCTCATAATAACTCCAATCTTTAATCGCTTGTTAAAATCTTTTGATTGCGTTGTTTGCAATACTTTTAGTTAAACGTGTTAAATAGCTTGCTAAGAGTCTGGATTTAACTACATTCTTATAATAGATTATTTATATCAAAAATCATATATCTATAGACAATATCTATAGCTAAAAGGGTGTTGTATCAATATCATTTTTATATTTTATGCTTGATATTTCAACGAAAACAACGCATAAGCAACAAGTAATACAAGATTTACGATTAATGAATGATGGAGCGGACAGCGGGACTCGAACCCGCGGTCTCAACCTTGGCAAGGTTGCGCTTTACCAACTAAGCTATATCCGCAAACAGTTAACCAGTATAAGTCCACTTTTTTAAATATGCAAATTGTGGAATGTCGTAAAAAAAAATTACATATTTGTAACTAAAACCAAAAAAATTATGTAAAATAAGAATGGATTTATTCCAGGTTGTTGGAATAAAAGCAATAGAACAAGGAGGTATCTATGAAGGCTATTGTTGCAACAAAGGATAAGAGGGCTCAAGTCGTAGAAAAGGAACTTCGCCCATTGAAATTTGGTGAAGCCTTACTCGACATGGAATGCTGCGGCGTATGTCATACCGATCTTCACGTTAAGAACCAAGATTTTGGCGATAAAACAGGCGTTGTGCTTGGCCACGAAGGCATTGGTATTGTTAAGGAAGTTGGCCCTGGAGTAACAACGTTAAAGCCAGGCGACCGCGCATCTGTGGCATGGTTCTTTAAGGGATGCGGACACTGCGAGTATTGCACTACTGGTAGGGAAACATTGTGCCGTAGCGTTTTGAACGCAGGCTACACTGCCGATGGCGGCATGTCTCAAGAGTGCATTGTTGCAGCAGATTATGCTGTAAAGGTTCCAGAAGGCTTGGATCCAGCTCCTGCAAGCTCCATCACTTGCGCTGGTGTTACAACCTACAAGGCCATTAAGGAATCTGGTGTACACCCAGGCGAATGGCTTATTCTCTTTGGCCTTGGCGGCCTTGGAAATCTTGCGTTGCAATATGCAAAGAATGTATTTGGTGCGCACGTAATCGCAGTAGATGTTAACGACGCTCAGCTTGAATTCGCTAAGGAATATGGCGCAGATTTGTGCGTAAACCCACTTAAGGAAAATGTTCCTGAATTCGCTATGAAGAAGGTGGGCGGCGCTCATGGCGCTGTTGTAACCGCTGTAAGCAAGGCTGCTTTTAACTGCGCAGTTGACTCTGTGCGAGCAGGCGGCACTGTAGCAGCTGTTGGTCTTCCACCAGAAGACATGGAACTTAGCATTCCTCGCCTTGTTCTCGACGGAATCCGCTTGGTTGGATCTCTTGTTGGAACTCGTAAAGATTTGGAAGAAGCATTCCAGTTTGGTGCTGAAGGCAAGGTTGTTCCAAAATGCCACATGCGCAAGATGGAAGACATTAACGACATCTTCGACGAAATGCTTAGCGGTAAGATTCGTGGTCGAATGGTAATTGACCTTTCTCACTGAGTTAAACTAAAAAGAGATAAGTTATAAAATCTAAAAGCCACTTAGCAAACGCTAGGTGGCTTTTGGTTTATGTTTTAAAACGTTTTAAGATGTTTAAGATGTTTTAAGACTTAATGTTTTACACACTATTTTAACGGCGGCATAGGCTTCCAGTTAGAATCGTGCAAAATTTTTCTGCTTGCAATCCAACCTGTAAAAAGCTTTTTAATGCCAGTTAGAATATGTTCACGATCTACAGCAACAAGCCTAATAAGCTCTTTTGCAGCCGTTAACGCGGTTCCAAGAGCAAACATAAATGGCCTATAATCGCCGTTAGTCATAAAGTATCGAGCCATAAATCCGCGATTTTTCATAATATAATAGCGGTTCATGTCGGAAGTGGAATTTAGCTGACGAACACCAGCAATATCCCAATTAGGAATATTACGAGTTCTGCGAAGAATAATGTCATTTACAACAATCGGATTTGTAACTTTGCTAGCAAGATAGCCATAAGTAGTGTCATCCCAATAAATAAAGTAGCGCGAATCTGGAAGTCCGATTTTCTCTACAATATTGCGCTTGAACAATCCGCCTTCAAAGCACATTGTGTTCATAACGCGGTAGCCGGATGGGCCAAATGCGGCTGGAGCTATTGGATTAGGGATTCCAAGCGAAACAATAAAGTTATACTGCCAGTAAAAATCGCCGCCGTCGTAATCTAAACGGCTTCCTTGAATTACATCGTGGCTTTTAGTCCACTTGTAAAGACGCTCAATGGATTCTGGAACTGTTTCAACATCGTCGTCCATAACCCAGAACCATTGCGCTCCAAGCTCGTAGGCTTTTTTAACTCCTGCGCTAAAACCGCCAGCTCCCCCAAGATTGCTGCTTTGAGGCGCATAAACAACGCGGTTTGAAGCGCCAGAATCGTCCACGCTAGAAGCACCCCATCTGCGGGAAAGAATATCACTTAAATCATCCACCATTTTGCGCGTTTTTTCGCTGCTTTCGTTGTCTACAATAACAATTCGCCATGGGCATTTATTTAAGCATTCAAAAGATTTAAATAGATTTGCAAGAAGCTCTTGACGCTTGTATGTAACAACAACAATCGCAATCTTATCGATATTTTGGTTATTATTCGTAACTTCACTCATGATTTTAATTTTACACTTAGCATTGCCATCAAGCGAATTAGCAAGTTTAAATTTTACGCAATATTTCTTAAATGTTCTTAGCATAAGATAAAAATAAAGAGTAGTTTCAGGGAAGGTGAAAATCCTTACTGGCGGTAACGAGGCAATTCTTGTATTACTGAATTTTCTCGAAGCCCGCGAGCGGCATTGCGCTGCTGATTCGGTTAAAGTCCGAAGCCAACGGTTAAAGTCCGGATGAAAGAAACGGAGGCTCTAATGAGCATTTCACATAATAGTAATAATAAAACAAGCAATCGCACGAGTAGTTACGCAAACAATCACAAAACAAACTCTGGCACAAGCTATTGGTCAAGCGAAAAAATCGCTAAATACGCGCTGTTTGTTGCTCTCTCAATGGCTGTAAGCTTTATAGAATTTCCACTTATTCCAGACTTAAGTTATCTTAAATACGATCCTTCGGGAATTGTGTGCTTAATTGCAGGATTTGCCTACGGGCCTTATGCTGCCGCAGTCGTAAGCGTGCTAGGATTTGCTCCACACTTCTTCACTAACCCGTTTGGAGCAATAATGGCAATATTAGTTTCACTGGGCGCTTCTGTTAGCGCTGCAATCGTCTACAAAAAAATTAGAACTAAAGAAGGCGCTATTATCTCTCTTGTAGTTGGCTCTGTAGTTGCGATTGCTCTTGCAATAGTTGGAAACCTTATTATTACGCCGCTTTACGCTCATATGAGTGTTGAACAAGTTGCCGCTCTTATTGTTCCAGCTCTGCTACCATTTAACTTGATTAAGCTTGCTCTACACTGTGCAGTAACAATGCTTGTTTATAAGCCTGTTTCAAACCTGCTTAATTACAGCAAATAATTATTTGCATCTTTAATTAAAGAAACAAGCGAATTATGCAAAGCAATAAAGTTATTCAAGATAAAACAATTTGCAAAGACGAAAAAAGCAATACTGATTATTGTGCTAAAAAAGATAATGCTGTTTCTTTGCAAAAAGTTTGCTTTAGCTATGATGGCGGAAAAACTTGGATTCTAGACAAAATAGATCTTGAAATTGCATATGGTCAAAGAATTGCCATTATTGGCAAAAACGGGTGCGGAAAATCAACACTAGCTAAAATAATCGCTGGCCTTTCTTCCCCAGATTCTGGAACTGTTAGTCTATGTGGAACAGAAGTTTTTAAAACAAACAACGTTGATCCGTTAGCATATCAAAAGGCAAGAGAATCTATTGGAGCATTGTTTCAAAGCCCAGAAGACCAAATCGTTACAACAGTTGTAGAAGACGATGTTGCTTTTGGGCTGGAAAACTTAGGTGTTTTGCAAAAAACGATGGTTCAGCGCATAGACAAGGCTCTACTCGCTGTAGGAATGGAAAATAGGCGTTTTAGCGACCCAAGCAATATGAGCGGAGGCCAGCAGCAACGTGTAGCTATTGCATCGTCGATTGCTACAAAATCAAAGCTTCTTGTACTAGACGAACCTACTAGCATGCTAGATTCTTATGCAAAAGCAGACGTTGACAATCTTTTTGACGATTTGCAAAAACGCGGAACAACAATCGTACAAGTAACGCATAAGATTAGCGAATGCAAAAACGCGGATCGAATACTTTTACTAGAAAACGGAAAATTGCGTGATGTAAATTTATTGGAATTAGAAGAGTTTTACGCGCAAAAATCGCAAGCTGCTATTGAATTAAAAAGCATGACGAATAATGTAGAAAATTCAAATATAGCAGTTGAGGTATCGAATTTAAGACTTAGCTATAGCAAAAATCAAACTCCTGTATTCTACGATTATTCACTAACAGTAAAAACTGCAGAAACCGTTGCAATTATGGGCAAAAACGGGTGTGGAAAATCAACGCTAGCAAAAGCTATATGCGGTCTTCTTAAATACGATTCTGGATCCGTTTGCGTAAATGGCGTAAAAATTTGTAAAAATACAAGCAAAAAACAAATGCGAGAAATTCGCAAAAACATTGGTTACGTTATGCAATTGCCAGAGCAGCAGCTTTTTGAGCAAACTGTGTTTGAAGACGTAGCATATGGGCCAAAAAACTTTGGGCTAGATGGGTGCGAATTGCATTCCCGAGTATTAAGTACGTTAAAATCGTTGAATATTGAACACTTAGCACAAAAATCACCGTTCGAACTTTCTGGCGGCCAGCAACGCTTAGTGGCAATTGCAGGAATTTTGGCATGCAATCCAAAGATTTTGGTTTTAGACGAGCCTACTGCAGGGTTAGATCTTGAATCCGCAAAAACCATACGAAAAATTTTAGGTGATTTACACAATAATGGCGTAACTATTATTGTTATTACGCATGATTTAAACGAAGCAAAATCGCTTGGAGCGCGCATAGTTACACTAAAGTCGAACGAAAATAAAGAACAAGCACAAAATAAAACGTGTAAAAAAATTAATCAAAATAATCAAAGCTCAAAAAATAATCACAATAAACAAAGCAATCACAATAAACAAAGCCAATCTTTACTTTCTAACTTAGACCCAAGGATAACACTGTTTTCTTGCTTAATACTTATGTTTAGTGCGTTTAGTATTACAAACTTTATTCAGCTGGCAATGCTTACGCTATCAACTCTTGCATTAGCGATTTGTTCAAAAATGAACATTATAAAACTCTTACAATCAATCCACATGTTCATTGCAATATTTGTATTTTCTGGATTGCTTAATATGCTGGTAGTTCGCTCTGGGACTGAAATTTTTAAAATTTTTACAATACCAATTACAAGCGATGGAATAAAGTTTGCAATATTATTCTCCGCAAGATTTTCACTAGTTATAATAATCGGATTAATAATCGTATTAGCAATAAGTCAAACGCGACTAACTGAAGCATGCGCATCTATTATTTCACCGCTTAAAATCGTAGGATTGCCAATCCAGGAAATTGCTCTTATTATGAGCCTTGCTCTGCGATTTTTGCCAACTCTTATAAAAGAGGCAAAGTCAATTGCGCTAGCACAAACTGCAAGAGGCGGAAGCATAAAAGAAGGATCAATAAAAAAACGACTACACGCAATTACGTCTCTTATAGTTCCAGGATTTGCAAGCGTTATTCGCCACGCAGATATTCTTGGACTTGCGTTAGATTCCAGATGCTACGTACCTGGCGCAAAACGAACGCACTTGCATGCGCAAAAAATACAGCTAAAAGACATTGTTTTTGTAATAATTACCCTGGCCATTGTGTGCGGAATAATTTTTGCTGGAATATTTATATAGACGGAATATTTATATTAAACGCGCCATATTAATCGCGATTCTTACGGTTACTGTATAATCCGATAAGCATTAAAATTTAAGCGTTACAAATAGATAGTCGCATTTGTGTAAGTGTTTTGTTTAGTATTTACTGTTTAAGTTTTAATACTTTGCACTCGGCAAATTTAAACTGCGATTTGGAAGGAATAATAATGGCATTAACTAAAAAGCAGATTAAGCAATTGCGTGCGCTCGCTAACACTTTAAGCCCATTGCTTTACGTTGGAAAGAACGACATTAGCGACGCTGCTGTTAAGCAGGCGGATGAAACAATGCAATCGCACGAGCTTATGAAGTGTGCTGTGCAAGACGGCTCTGGCTTAAGCGCAAAAGAAGCTGCGACTGAGCTTGCGGAGCATCTTGGTGCAGAAGTTGTGCAAGTAATTGGAAACCGCTTTGTGCTGTTCCGTGTTTCCAATCGCGAAGATATTGACCACATTATGCTTGTTCGTGAATAAATTATGCTCCATGACTCTAAGGCTTATTCGTAATCAATTTTATATCCTAGTGAATCATTGAGCATTTTATATTTGACTATGTTAAACTCTAATTCCTATTTTCCCATGTTAATTACTGGGTTTTTCAAAATGCGTTTTATTTATTTAGATGGTAAATAAAGCCAAAAATTTTCTGTGTTTAAATAGTTTTGCATATAGACATACCCCCCCCCGTACATGTAAAATGCAATTGTATTGCAATATCCCTTGTGTGAGGCACTGCACACATTCGTAATAATTTACTCAAAATTTTTACAAAAGGATTAAACATGCGTTTGCATATTTTAGCGCGAGTTGCAACGTCTGCTTTACTCGCATTCAGTATAATTCCAGCCACTGCTGTGGCAGCAAATTCTAACGTCTCAATTTCATTTAGCAATCCGGATACAGTTCCGATTACAGGAACCGCAAAGTTATCGCAAACACTGATTAAAAATAAAGGTAGCGTAAGCGATAACGGAAAAACATATAATGGAAAACTCCAAGGCGAAGTAGATGCGAAAGACCTATTTGATGACGCATATACCATGTATAAGGATCATATGGAGAAGAAATTCGTTGGCCCATTTTTCTATAGACGTCCTGTAAAGAATTTTATTATGTATGATAATGGCGAAAAATTCCCAACCATGCATCTTAAAGTCAAATTCCCGACTAATTTTACGGTAAACAAAGATAATATTGAAGCAACTGCTAGCACTTCTATTATTAGCGAAGTTTCACAGGTATATGATTCCGCTAACAATACCGTTGACATTACTTATAATCTTGGTAATTGGAATGATTATGAAGGTTTCTTCAAACTTGTTGAAGCAGAACGTAATAGCAGTAATAATCACCCACTAAAGCTCTCAATACCTTATTCGGTAAAACTTGACAACACAACTGAGCAAAAACTAGGCGATATTACTCTTCAGGGAGATTGTCATCTTTACAAATATGGCAGACTCAATCCTAAAGGAACGCCGATTCTCAATATTACATCAACTATGACTGTTCCCGTAAATAAGAGGTGAGTGAAGCAATGAAGAAATATCGCGCATTTATAGCATTATTATTAGCATCAATACTTGTTACACCGTCGATAGCATATTGCGTACCAGAAACCGTAAAACCTGCTGATAATAAAGTAGACGATGACTACTATTGGGCCAAGCTAAGTGATTATACTCCATCAAATTCATCATTTAAAATCAACAAGTACCCAACAGGTTTACTTAAACCAGAAAACAGTAAAAACAATTGGTTTACACCACCAACTGACAGCGCAGATAGTAGCTATACAACTACTGGAAACGTTTCAGGCCTCCCAGTAACAAATAACATTTCATCCACTGATTACTGGAAAACTAATGACGTATGTTCACCTAAGAATGCTGGCTCTTCTTTAAATACATTGGAAGAGTACAAAAGTAAAAATATTGACTTAGTTTGTGCAGCTGATTCCCCAAACCCAAACATCTATGGAGATTTAAGCATAGGCAATGATACTGGGAACAAAAGTATACCTGAATTTAAAGATGGAAGTAAAGTTAATCTTAATTTTTCTCTTAATATGAGAACATTTAGAGAAAGCTATAATTCATCTCTGTTACTTGAAAAACAACCAATTTGGGTAGATAGCAATACTAAGATTAGTGGAACTAACCATTCTGATACTGGAGAAGAAGCATTAGTGAATTGGTATTTTGCCAATGATGCTGAACTTATGTTTGTACTTAATCTTCCAAAAGAAGCGAAAGTAGATAATTCAACAAAATATTCAATTACTGGACTTGGTGAAAAAAAGTTTAATAATCCTGTTGCAACATCTACGAGTAACAATGATGGAACTACTACACTTACAATCAAAGTAAGAAAGAAAGATGCAACTCCAATAACTTACAAAGATCTTACTATTGCAATTAATAGTATTGAAAATGTTTCTCTTAAAATTGAAAACGTTACGTTATCACGCAAAGATAGTAATGACAAACCGGCTCGCATCACAGGATACGCGTACGGAATGCTTGATATGCTTGCTAGCCCTAACAAAGATAGTGTCGTAAAACCTTCCGCTAATCAAAATACAACAGGAAATAATAATAATCAGGTTTTCATCGCTCGCACAAATTATCTTTTTGCAGCCAAGCAAAGCGACGAAGGTAGAGATGCTAATGCCGAAAAGGGCAAGGATAGCAAACCTACAAAACCAAATCTGATTACGTTTAGTTTTAAGGTAAAGAAACCAGAAACTTATAGCGTAACGTATAGCTTCAAATCTGGAACTAGTGAAAAATCACTTCCTGCAGAAGTAACAGCTTTGCTTCCTGCAAGCACATCTGGGCATAATAATGGAGTAAACATTACGCCTGCGAAACCTTCAAAAACTTCTGTTGATATTAAGGATAAAGACGGCAAAAAGCTAGGAACATGGAATTTCGCTGGATGGAGCCCAACATCAGCTATTATAAATAATGCTGATGTTTCCTTCGTTGGCACATGGAATTTCACTCCAGTAGAAGAACCAAATCCAGGTTCTAATACTCCACCAATTCCGGACCATCCTCACGATCCAGAGACGCCAGATAAACCAGATACACCGGTAACTCCAAAGAATCCAAATAAACCACAGGAAGAATTACAAACGAAACAAGTATCACCTGAACCTAATACAGGCGCAGCACAGACAGAAAAAAGCGAAGATCAGCAAATTCTTGCAAAAACTGGTGTAAACACTGTATTTATTGCAATATTTGCAATATTTATGTTATTACTAGCTGCATCATTGCGAAAAATTCTTCCACGTCAACAAATAAAACATCTACGATAATTTAACGAAATTAGTTGAAATTATTTAGAACATGTAAAAGGCTCATAGTTTGCAATACTTACTATGAGCCTTTTACATTTTTTGTGTAGCATTAATGTATTACACATACATACGCTAGTTCCAAAATAGGATAAAAGACATAATAGAACTGTTATCAGCTAACACCTTTAGCTTATATTTGCGCAAATTTTTTAGAATCTTTCGACACCAATAGTTTATGATTCAAAATCAACAATTGTTACTTTTCTATTGCAAAACTAGTATTTTGTTTTTTAGTTTTGATAAATACAAATAATCATCAATTAATCATCAATTTTTATCTTCATGATTGTGAAGAATATTGCGAATTTGAGATAAACGTTGCGAAATCTCGTGCTCGTAGCCGCGATTATTTGGGTGGTAATATTCTCTGCCAACCAACTCGTCTGGCATATATTGTTGAGGAGCAACCGCACCTGGATAATCGTGAGCATACTTATATCCATCATGATTACCCCAGCTTTTCATCAAAGCAGTTGGAGCATTGCGCAAATAAAGCGGCACTTGACCAATATTGCCAGAATCAACATCTTTAAGAGCCTGATTAATAGCATTGTAACTTGCGTTTGATTTAGGAGCAGTTGCTACAGCAATAACAGCTTCCGAAAGAATAATGCGTGCTTCTGGCATGCCAATTAGAGCAACTGCTTGAGCTGCAGCAACAGTTACTTGCAAAATTTGAGGAGCAGCCATTCCAACTTCTTCGGCAGCAGCAATCATAATGCGTCTTGCAATAAAACGCGGGTCTTCCCCAGCTCTAAGCATACGTGCTAAATAATGCAAAGAAGCATCAACATCACTTCCACGCATTGACTTAATAAAAGCAGAAATCACATCGTAATGATCGTCGCCATCTTTGTCGTAGCGAACTGTATTAGTATCCATTACGTTAGAAACAATATCGGCAGTAATTACAGGCTTTTTCTTGCCGTGCTGCAGCGCAATATCTCCAGTTACCGCTCCTGCTGCCGCTTCTAGAATCGTAAGAGTTTTGCGCGCGTCTCCCCCGCTTAAGCGAATAATAGAATCAATAGCTTCATCATCAATTTTAAGCTGATTATTAAGTCCATTTTTGCTTGCAACAGCTCGTTCTACAAGCGTGTGCAAGTCTTCTACACTAAGCGACTCAAGTTTAACAACTACTGATCTGCTAAGCAGCGGCTTGATAATTGAAAAACTTGGATTTTCGGTTGTAGCACCAATAAAAGTTATATCGCGATTTTCTACGCTTGGAAGCAAAGCATCTTGCTGCGATTTAGAAAAACGGTGAACTTCATCAATAAACAGTACTGTTTCTTGGCCTTTACTAACTAAACGCTCATGCGCGCGATCTAGAACTGCGCGAATGTCTTTAACTCCAGAAGTTACAGCAGAAAGCTCTTCAAATACACGACCAGACTGATGAGCCACAATATACGCAAGAGTGGTTTTGCCAACACCTGGAGGGCCAAATAACACAACAGAGCTTGGAGATGTAAGAGAACCTTTAGATTGCGGATTTGCAAGCCTTCGCAAAGGCGAACCATCTTTTAGCGCATGAGTTTGACCCAGTACATCTTCAATTGCACTTGGACGCATGCGAACAGCCAGAGGACGAATTAAATCCCCTGGATTGCTGCTTGCTGTAAATAAATCCTGAACCATAATCTAATTATACGCAATCTATAGAACAAACGTTCGACTATATTTTGTATCTTGCTCTAAATCTTAAGTAAAACAAGACTAAACGTGCGACACGCTGTAATCAAAGAAAACAACTTCGCCCGTATCTTGTGTGGAGTCCAAATCAACAATTCCAGTAATAGCCCAATTACGGTCTCCGTCCGAGTCGTCAATAATCTGCCGAACTTTCCACGAATGCTCACTCTTCTCTAGCGAATCGTCCAAAATAAACAAGTCGCCACCACGAGCTTTGGCATCAATACCAACATATTCATGCTCATCGTAATAGTCGTCGAGCACATCATTCCACTCGTGAACGCCGTAGCCCCAAGCTTTATCAAGCTCTCCTAAAGTATCCGCATCTTCCAAATCCATAAGCTGCACGCGGCGGAACATTGCGTTTCGAATCAACACAACAAGTCCACGACGATCCTCAACTACAGACTCAGAAGTTCCAGGCGCGGCCATAGTTACAGCGCTAGCTTCAGCGTCCGACCCTCCAGCACTCTCCCACTCGTCAACAAGACTAGAATCAATAGAGCGCACAACAAGGCGAAGCCAAGAAATAATATCACGCAATTCTTCGTTAAGCATATCTTCTGGCACAGTGCGAGCAAGCGAACGGTAGGCATCCGAAAGGTAACGAAGAAGCGTTCCCTCACTTCTAGCAATGCCATAGCGCGAAATGTAGCCAGTAAAATCGGAAGCAGTTTCAACCATGTCTCGAAGCACAGATTTAGGCTTTAGCCAGTAGTCGTTTGCCCACGGAACATCTTTGCGATATTGCGCAAAAGCAGGAGTTAGCAAATCTTCCAAAGGCTTAGGATAGCTAACTTCCGCCAAGCGTTCCATGCGCTCTTCGTAATCAATACCATCATCCTTCATGCCAGCCATTGCAGCATCGCGAGCCTTGCGTTCTTGAGCGCGCAGAACAGGCTTAGGGTCATCCAAAGTTGCTTCAACCATAGAAATTACGTCAAGAGCGTAGCTTTCAGATTCTGGGTCTAGAAGTTCCAAAGCTGCGAGCAAGAATGGAGAAAGCGGCTGATCTAGCGCAAAACCTTCAGGCATAGCAACATCAAGATCATAATCACAAGAACCGTCTGAAAGCTCTCTGCATTCAATGACTTGAGTATCAAGCAAAGTTTGGAAAATATCGTCGCAACGCTCAAGCAATTTTTCTTTATCTTGCGGCTTTTGTGCGCTATCTTCAATAAGTTTTTCAACGCGTGCTCTAGCATCCCCACCTTGCGTAACTTCGTTCAAAATCATTGAGTGTGTTACAACCATGTGAGGATTCAAAGTTTCTGGAGCGCTTTCAATAAGCTTAGTAAACGTTGGCTCGCCCCAAACTACAAAGCCTTCTGGAGCTTTCTTACGCTTAACTTTTTTAAGCTTTTTAGGATCATTTCCAGCTTTTGCAACAGCGCGCGCGTTTTCAATCTCGAACTCTGGAGCCTCTGCAACTACTAAGCCCTCAGTATCGAATCCCATTCTGCCTGCACGTCCTGCAATTTGATGAAACTCGCGAGCGCGAAGCTTTCTACTACGATTTCCATCAAATTTTGTAAGAGCTGTAAGCACAACCGAGTGAATTGGCACGTTAATACCAACGCCAAGAGTGTCTGTTCCGCAAATAACTGGCAGCAATCCCTGCTGTGCGAGCTGTTCGACGAGCCTACGGTATCGCGGAAGCATACCAGCATGATGCACGCCAACTCCTGTGCGCAGTAGTCTTTGCAAAATTTTGCCGAAGCCTGTAGTAAATTTAGTACCTTTAATTGCTTGAGCAATTTTGTCTCGCTGCTCTTTGCTAGAAACTCCAGTACTTGCGAGCGCTTGAGCTGTTTCTAGAGCTGCATCTTGCGAAAAATGAACTACGTAAATCGGCGTTAAACCCTTGTTAAATAAGAGTTCTACGGTTGTAGCAAGTGGCTTATCTGTGTACTCGTATTCGAGTGGGATTGGCCTTGGCGCGTCTGCAATAATATCAACACTTCTTTTTGTTGATTTTTCTAAGCGTTCCGCAATATCCGTTACGTCTCCAAGAGTTGCGCTCATAAGCAAAAATTGCGTGTTTGCAAGAGTAAGTAGCGGAACTTGCCAAGCCCATCCTCGCTCTGGGTCTCCATAGTAGTGGAATTCGTCCATTGCAACGCAATCAACTTTTGCGTTTGCACCTTCGCGCAGAGCTTGATTTGCTAAGATTTCCGCCGTGCAGCAGATTATTGGAGCATCCGCGTTAATATGCGAGTCGCCAGTAATCATGCCTACGTTGTCTCGCCCAAAAATCGCAACTAAATCGAAGAATTTTTCGGATACAAGTGCTTTGATTGGCGCAGTGTAGTAGGAGCGTCTGCCTGTGGCGAGTGCCGCAAAATGCATGCCGAGGGCGACTAGTGATTTTCCAGAACCTGTTGGAGTGTTTAAGACTACGTGGTCTCCTGCAAGCAAATCCATAACGGATTCTTCTTGATGCGGCCACAAATCTACATGCTTATTAGTCTTAACCCAATCAACAAATGCTTGAAAAATCTCGTCTTCGCTAGCATGATGCAAATCAAGAGCTAACTCGCCTAATCCAGCCATACTACGCTCCTACTCAACTTTACTTGCGATTTTACTTGCGCTTCTTTTTATCTCGTACTTTTACGGAGATTTGAATAGGAGTTCCCTCAAATCCAAACTCTTCTCGAAGAGAACGCTCAATAAAGCGACGGTAACCGTGCTCTAAGAAGCCTGTTGTAAAGATTACAAAACGCGGAGGGCGCGTAGAAGCTTGCGTTGCAAATAAGATTCGCGCTTGCTTTCCACCTCGCAAAGGATGTGGATGAGCAGACTGAATACGACCTAAGAAGGCGTTAAGCTTGCCTGTAGGAATGCGCTTATCCCAGTTTTCTAAGGCTGTTCGCATAGCGCGCGCAAGACGGTTAGTATGCCATCCCGTTTTTGCAGAAAGGTTCACACGCTCAGCCCAAGTGACGCGTTCAAACTCCGTTTTCCACAAGCGTTCCATACGCTGCCTGGAGAACTCGTCCATCAAATCCCACTTGTTAAACACAAGTACGATTGCGCGACCTGCATCCACAGCCTGGCTCATAACTTTTAGATCCTGCTCTGCAATCGGCTGAGAAGAATCAAAAAGAATCAAAGCAAGTTCCGAGCGTTCAATCGCAGCTTGCGTACGAAGTGAAGAATAGTATTCAGCACCCGTAAGCTTATGCTGCCTGCGCTTAATACCAGCTGTGTCAATAAACAGCCAGTCTTCTCCGTCAACTCGCACAACTTCGTCAACAGGGTCTCTAGTGGTTCCAGCTAAGTCGTTTACAACAGAACGCTCCTCGTGAGCCAAATGGTTTAGGAGCGAAGACTTTCCAACATTTGGTCTGCCAACTAAAGCAACCCTACGAAGACCTTGCGGAGTTAAGAATCCAGAAGTCTTATTCGCTTTCTTTAAAGATGCAAGAGCCGCGTCAAGCAAATCTCCAACGCCTCTTCCGTGCATTGCAGAAATTCCGTAAGGCTCGCCCATTCCAAGCTTCCAAAACTCTGCCGTTAAATACTCGCTTCTAGCGTCATCAACCTTGTTAACAGCCAAAGTAATAGGCTTACCAGCAGCACGAAGCATGGAAACAATGCGCTCGTCGGTAGCTGTTAAGCCAACTTGACCATCTACTAGAAAAATCACAGCGTCACTTAAACGCACTGCTACTTGCGCTTGCTGAGCAATCGAAGAATCAATGCCTTCAACATCTGCTTCCCAGCCGCCTGTATCTACCAGCTTGAAGTTGGTTCCGGCCCACTCAGCATCGTAGCTTACGCGATCCCTTGTAACACCTGGAGTATCTTCTACAACAGCGACCCTGTGACCCAAAATACGGTTTACAAGCGTTGATTTTCCAACGTTTGGTCGGCCTATAACGGCAATTACTCCAACCGCTTTAGTATCTTTCGATTCATCTTCGCCTGCTAGATCTCCGCTAAGAAGCGCACGGTCTTCATCATCAAGATCGTAGCCTTCAAGATTCGCTGCGTAACGGTCGTATTCGTCTTGCTCAATAGCAGCGTCAACCATCTCCACAAGCGCGTCGAGAGTCTGCTCAAAAGTCAAATCAGAATTATCGAGCGTCGTAACACCGTCTGCTGCTTGAAGAAAATGCGTTACTTTAGCATCTTTAGCATCGCGAGCGCGAATATTGTCTTCTTCAGACGATTGATTATTTTGCAAATTTTCTTGATTACTATCTTGCTTATTTCTACGCGCCTGACGCACATCTTCTCTTGCAGTAAGAAGCACGCGAACTTGCGCATTAGGGGCTACAACAGTAGTAATATCACGGCCTTCTGCCACTATTCCTAAGCCAGCCGAGAATGATTCTTCACTAGATTCTGCCGATATATACGCGCGCTGAGCAGCAATTAGCATGCGGCGCACTGCAGGAATAGAAGATACGGTAGAAACGCACGAAGAAACATCGCTAGAGCGTAATTCTTCGCTAACATCTTTTCCGTCGAATTTAACTACGGGATTTTTTGGATCCACACTAAATTCAGCATGATCTTCGGTAAATAATGCTCCAACGGCTTCAATAATTTGATCAAAACGCTTAGAATCCGCACTATTTGCAGGCTGGCCATCTTCATTCAATTCAAGCTGTGTGCTTAAATCAATACCTTGCTTTAAGCAAAATAACGCTGCAGCTCTATACATTGCACCCGTATCTAAATACGCAAAGCCGTAGTATTGTGCTAACGCGCGAGAAGTAGAGGATTTTCCAACTCCTGCAGGACCATCAATTGCTACGCAAATCACAGACCAACCTCCTTAGAAAGCGAGCGCACTTCTACTTGCGAAAGAACGCGATATGACCCAGCTTTTAAGTCTCCTAATTTAATCGGGCCAATTTGCGTTCTAACAAGACGTTTTACTGGGAATCCAACGGCTCCAAAAATCCTACGCACAATGCGATTTTTGCCAGAGTGTAGAACAACTTTTACCATTGTTGTATCGTGATTTTGGTCGATTATTGCGCAGCGATCTAGCTTAATCCACCCGTCGTCTAAATTTACGCCTTGGGAAACTAGTCTGCGGCAAATCATGCCGTTAATCTTGCCTTCAACGGTTGCAATATATGTTTTTTCAACTTCATACTTTGGGTGCATTACGTGCTGGCTTAACTCACCATCGTTGGTCATTAAAATAAGACCTTCCGAATCGTAGTCTAAACGACCCATGTGGAAGATTCGCTCGTACTTATCTCCAACAATATCTCTTAAAGTAAAGCGACCTTTAGGATCATCCATTGCACTCAAAACTCGTTTTGGCTTGTTAAGAGCCAGCGTTACAAGCTTGTGATTGAACTTTACTCTAGAGCCGTCTACACGAATCTTTTGCTTGCTTGGATCTACTCGAGTTCCGAGTGTTGTTACAAGCTCATCATCTACTTCAACACGCCCATCAAGGATTATTTCTTCGCATTTGCGTCTCGAACCAAATCCAGCTTCTGCTAGTAACTTTTGCAGTCGAACGGCGTTTTTGTCATCTGAATGCGCCTGATTGGCGCGGGAATATGCGTTTGGCATCGTTCTCCCAACGTGACCTAATTAATGTTATTTACTAATTTTGTGGCTATTTTTGCATATTTTTTTAATATTTTTTAATAATCACAGCAAATTACCACGTTTTTCTATGTTAGCGTATGGCATAGCCGTGATACTATAGCAAACGTTTGGTTGTGTTGTAAATAACAAAAACAATACAACAATATACAAAATTAACGTAAGGAATTGTTATGACTAACACTTTGCAAGCGGAGTGCTCAGCTTCTAAACAAAAATCAGCTGCTAGTGCACCTCTTATTTTTAGAATTTTTGCAGAATTTGTTTCAAGCGTTTTTGCTTTGTTTACTGTTTACATGTTTTCGTCTGTTGTAACAGCAATGTATGGCGTAAACGTTCTTTTGATTGCTGCAGGAACTGGCTTAGCTTATGCTGCAGCAATTAGCATATCTGCTAAAGTTTCGGGCGGACACGTTAATCCTGCGGTAACTATTGCATCTATGCTCACTGGAAGAACGTCTTATATTTCGGGAATTTTGTACATTGTGGCTCAGGTTATAGGCGCTATTGTTGCTGCAGCTTTAACCGTTTTTATTCTTCCACAAACTAAGATGGTTCCAGCAAAAACATGGTTTGCTCCAGTTGTAAACGGTTTTGAAAGCGCTTCTATCTCCGCAAACCAGCTAAAGAGTGTTAATGCTTCTTTTGGCGTTATTGCAGCCCTGATTGTTGAAGTCATTGCCGTTCTTATTATTGTTGCAACCGCAATGACTTACACTCGCGAAGATGGTAGTGCAAAATGCACGTACGCAGCACACATGGGCATTGCCTATTCCGTTGGCACTTTTATTACCTACCAAATCACTGGAACAGGTCTTAATCCAGCTCGCTCCACCGGAATTGCTATTTTTGCTCAGTCAAAGAAGTTGGCTGTTGCTCCGTTAAGCCAGCTTTGGGTATTTTGGATTGCTCCTATTTTTGCGGCAGCTCTAGTTGGATTTGTAATGCTTATTTCTAAGCTTGTAAGCACTCCTTCTATACACGAAGCTAGCAGCATTAACAACTCCAACAATGCTGGCGATTCTTCCTTAAACGATTCTTTGCAAAACAATTCAGCACTTAACGCAGAATCGGAAAATAGCGAGAGCAAGGAAGACAAGGAAATTAACCCGTTCTATAACGAAGATAAATAGTTATATAAACAAAAAGATTACATAAAAACAAAAATGGAAAAATACGTTACTAAGAGTCCAACTCCTAGTGCGATGCTTATAAAAGAGTCAAAACCAACTGATCTGACTTTCCAAGGGCTTCGTTGAGTAAAAATTAAACGTATTGCTCCAAGAATAATGGCTGTTGCAGAAATAATAACTGTTGCAGCCATTATTTTTCCAATAAAAGCTAATATTGCGCACACACATACAATTGCTGCCACAAACCATTGAGCATACGGCTTTCCCTCTTTTGCTTCCGAAACATAAATGTGATTATTTGCCGGATTATTTGCTGGATTATTTGCTGGATTATTTTCCAGATTGTTGACGCTATTGTTTGTGCTTTCTTTAAACGCGATTTTTGATTCTTGTTCGTTGCTCTGCTGGTTAATTGTCATACTTGTATAATACATAAAAAGCCTTGGAAAGTATATTAAACACAATCCAAGGCTTTACGTTAATCAATTAATCGAGTTAATCTAACTGACTAATCATCTATTTGCAAAAACACAATCTGCAAATAGCGATTGATTTTTAGTGGAAGAAGTGCCTCGTTCCAGTAGTGTACATTGTAACGCCAGCTTTACGCGCTGCTTCAAACACTTCCTCGTCTCTAATTGAACCTCCAGGCTGAACAATTGCGCGAACGCCTGCATTAATCAGAATTTGAGGACCATCTGCAAATGGGAAGAATGCGTCGGATGCTGCAACAGATCCTTTAGCACGTTCTAATCCATCTGCCAAAGTATTGGCTCTTTCAACTGCAAGATTGCATGAATCAACTCTATTAACTTGACCCATTCCAATTCCAACAGTTGCTAAATCATGCGCAAGCAAAATGGCATTTGACTTTACGCATCTAAGCGAACGCCACGCAAACTCTAAGTCTTTTAAGGTGGTTTCGTCTACTGGATCTCCAGAAACAAGAGTCCAATTTTTAGGATTATCCCCTAAATCATCAATCTTGTCTGCGCTCTGAACCAAAGCTCCGCCGTCAATAGGATGCACTTGCAAACCTAGAAGAGGAGGATTTGCAACCTTTAGGATTCGCAAATTCTTCTTTTTTGTGCGCAATAATTCTAATGCTTCTGGATCATAATCTGGAGCCACAATTACTTCTGTAAAGATTGGACGCACACTTTGCGCCATTTCTAGCGTAACTGTTGAATTACAGGCAATCACTCCGCCATATGCGCTTACAGGATCGCATGCATGAGCCTTTCTATGAGCCTCTGCAGCCGTTTTTCCAATCGCTAAGCCGCAAGGATTGTTATGCTTGCAAACTGCAACTGCAATTTGTGGAGCAAAATCCCAAACAGCACGCCATGCCGCATCCGCATCAACATAATTGTTATAGCTCATTGGTTTTCCGCCAAGAAGTTCAGCTTGCGCTAAACCACCTTTATGCAACGGGTCAAGGTAAAGCCCCGCCTGCTGGTGCGGATTTTCGCCATATCGAAGATTATGCTCTAAATGCCAAGTGCGTGTGTAATCTGCAGGAAGCAACTCTTCACTTGATTTATCAAGAGAATCCTCGCTGTTTTCTGTATTTTCTAGCATGCTTTGCGGCATTGGCCAAGTGTTATTTGTCCATTGGCATATTGCAGCATCGTAAGCTGCTGTATGAGCAAATGCTTTACCAGCCAAATATTCACGCTCTTGCAAGCTAAAGCCTTCTCCAGAAGCAATTCGATTAGCTAAAAGTTTATAATCTGCAGGATCTGTAATAACTGCCACAGATTTATGATTTTTAGCAGCTGCTCGAATCATTGATGGACCACCAATATCAATTTTTTCAATAATGGCGTCATTTTCCGCACCACTCATAACCGTGTTTACAAATGGATACAGATTCACAACAACAGCGTCAAATGGCTGGATTTCTAAGTCTTTAAGCTGCTTTACATGGTCTGGATTGCTCATATCTGCTAAAATGCCAGCGTGAATATGAGGGTCTAGAGTCTTAACTCTACCATCTAAGCTTTCTGGGAATCCTGTTACATCCGCAACCTGAGTAACGCTAACACCCAATTCTTGAAGCTTTAAAGCAGTTGAACCTGTTGAAACAACCTGAGTTCCACACTTTTTAAAAGCTTCTGCAAGCGTTTCTAACCCTTCTTTGCAAAATACCGAAACCAGTACTCGCTTTATAGACCTTTTACCTGTGGTTATCAGCACATCTGCACTTGATTCTTGCGCATGTATCTGTTGCACGGGGTTCCCTCCTTGTGTTGGATGAGGATTTATTTTTTATTAGCTTTTGAACTAACTATTCTAGAATTTCTAGTTTCAGTTTTGTTCTCAAGCAAAGGTTGATTTTTGGATAAAATTTTGCTTCTTAAAACTTGAATTCCAACTATTATTGCGCAAACTAAAAGAACAATAAGCCAAGCGCAGCCAAAACCGTATATTGTTAAATGACCCAAGGAACGAACACTTCTGCTTACATTAACTCCAACATTCGCTAATCTAAATCTACCTAAGCTTCCGTTTGCAAATATAAGCAATATGCTCATGGAAAGTATTACAACCATACAAGACGCAACCAATACTATTGCAGACTGCGCAAATGCGAAAGCCGTTTTTTTCCAATCAACTTTATTTTCATCAAAGCAAATTCTAAGATTGCACAACTTTGAATACAAGATTACAAACAAAGCCAAAATAGTGCATAGAACAAACAATATGCTAACTGTGGCTGTTCTATACAGTGAATCTTTTATAGCATCTGGAAATATTGAAAATAGTGGAACAGGAGGCAATGATTTTTTGTTAGTAGAAAAAACACTAAAGCTTGCAACACTTCCAATGTTAAATCCTGATCCAGCAATCCAAGATAACGCCCATAACGCAATATTTGGAAGCCAAACTAAACAAGCAATAGAGGTTAAAATCCTAGATCCGATTTGCATTCCAAGTTTAGAAAAAGCAATCTCAACGTTGCTTGAACCAATTACACACCAAAAGATAATTGTTAAAACCGCAACAATCGCATAAATAGCCAAAACACTTATAGAACAATAAGCACAAGTTTTTACAGATTTAATCGTTCGTTCGGAAAAATGTTTTGCTAATTCTTGTTTTATTTGAGCAAACGCGGAAGAGTGTGGTGCAACTACAATAATCATTGCTAAAACATACACACAAATGCTTTTTAGCAATATTATTGGCAAAGAATCCAATAGCTCAATATTTGTATTTTGAGATATTACAGCGTTTATAAACACCCAAACAAATAGGCCAATTAAATTTTCAACCTGCCCGCTTTTTAGTTTTTTCATTGCAATTGCAAGAGTAGAAACTAAAAGAATCGTTAGTCCAAGAGGAATAATCGTAAGAATAAAATCATTAAATCCAAGCCCTACTCCTTGAGAAAAAAGAAGCAAAGCCCAAGTTAAAGACATTGAAGAATCCGAAAGATTGCCAGTTCCTTCTTCAATAGATATAACCAAAAGCGTTAAAGACATAAACAATCCAACAACAAGAGCAAAAACAAAAATTGTTATTGCTGGAATAGCTAAACCCTTTAAAACACTAATAAGAGAAGACTTTAGCTTTTTCACAATTACTTCCCCTCCTACTGTTTAAGGTTTATTTTGGATTATTTATATATTTAACGCTTTAGGCTTAAACAACAATCTGTAGTATTTTTAGGCTGGCATTCTCATTAGACTAGAGCATTTATAGGATTGCAAATCGCTCATTCCATTAATGCCAGTTAACTCCATTACAAAGCAGAATCCAGCAACAACACCTTCAGCTCTTTCAACAAGCTTTGCGGCGGCTTTTGCTGTTCCTCCTGTTGCAATTAAATCATCCACAATAAGAACACGCTGACCAGGCTTAATCAAACCTTTTTCTATCTCGATTTTAGCTTCGCCATATTCAAGAGAATATGATTCACTAATAACCTCTGGAGGTAATTTTCCAGCTTTTCTTACTGCAATAAAACCTTTATTTAAGCGCGCAGCTAATGCTGGGCCAAATAAGAATCCACGAGCTTCAAGACCTGCAACCAAATCAAATGAGTCTTTAGAAACAGGTAAAGAATCAACAAGTGATTCAATAAGAATTTGCATTGCACGAGCATCTGCAAATACAGGTAGAAAATCGCGAAAAACAATCTTTGGATTTGGGAATCCTGGGATTGTGCGAACAAGAGACGCTAAATAATCAGCATCCTGATTGCTAACATTCTTTAAAGGCTTTACAGTAATATCAGTTGTTGTCATAATCCAAATGTTCTTATTTTAGTTTTCTTTATTTTCACCAGATTCATTAGATTCTGGAACCTGATTAGAATCGTTGGATTCTTGCGATTCATCAACATTTTCAGAGTTTGAATCTTCAGCGCTGTTAGCATCTTGAGAATTATCTTCTTTATCGTAGCTATTAAAATCTACGCGAACATAAACTCTATTAACAGCACGGAAAGATACGCGCAACAAACTGTTTTCAGAATCTATAACAATCTCTTCGTGATCGGCATCAACGCTAACAACCTTACCAATAATTCCACCAATGGTTATAACCTCAACACCAGGCTTTAGTGAATCATGGAAAGAGCGCAATTCGGTTTGACGCTTCTTCATGCTACGAGATTGGAACCACATGATACCAACCATGGCTACTACAAGAACAATAAGCATGCCATACTGGCTAAAGAATTGGGGCACAATAAACTCCTTAAGTTATCCAACCCTAAGACGGTAAAACACCGCCCAAATCAAGAATTTTAGGCTATCTATCTGACATTTTTGGCGACTCCAGACCCAAATGCTCCCAAGCTTTTTTGGTTGCAACGCGACCCTTTGGAGTACGAATAAGAAAGCCCTCGCGAACTAAATATGGCTCACAAACAGTTTCAACTGTTTCTGACTCTTCTCCAACCATTGCAGCCAAATTGTTAAGGCCAACAGGGCCTCCATTAAATTGGCTAACAATAGCTTTTAGCACAGCAATATCTAGTCTATCTAAGCCCTGCTTATCAATCTGGTATAAAGCTAAAGCTTTTACAACCGATTCACAATCTACTTCTTTAAGATTGTTAACAACAGCCCAATCTCTAACGCGCCTTAAAAGACGGTTTGCAATCCTAGGAGTTCCTCTAGAACGCATTGCGAGTTCTTTAGCAGCCTGATCTGCAAGTTTTACGCCTAAAACTGTAGAAGAACGCTCAATAAGTTTTTCTAGCTCATCTTTAGGGTAAAAATCAAGATGCGCTGTAAAACCAAAACGAGCACGAAGCGGAGAAGGAAGCATGCCTTCTCTTGTAGTAGCTCCAACAACAGTAAAATGCGGCAATGTAAGCGGTATAGAAGAAGCTCCAGGGCCTTTTCCAACCATAACGTCTACTCTAAAATCTTCCATTGCAATGTAAAGCAATTCTTCAGCAGCGCGAGGAAGTCTGTGAATTTCGTCAATAAATAGTACCTCGCCCGTATCTAGCGAACTTAAAATCGACGCTAAATCGCCAGCATGTTGAATTGCAGGACCAGAAGTTACACGAATAGACACACCAAGTTCGTTAGCAACAATCATTGCTAACGTTGTTTTTCCAAGACCTGGAGGACCCGCAAGAAGTATATGATCTGGCGGAACATTACGTAATCTTGCCGCATCCAAAAAAAGTTGCAGCTGAGCTTTTAATAAAGGCTGACCAATAAAACCTTCTAGAGCATGAGGCCTTAGCTCTTCGTCGCTAATCTGCTCGTTTTCTATAGGAGACGAGGAAACCATTCTTAAAGAATTTTCTAGCACGCCCGTATTTAACGCTTGCGTATCTTGCATATTATTGTTTACGCTGTTAGAACTGTTTTCTTTTAAAGTCACCATTATCACCTGCCTCTATCGAGCGAAGATAAAGCCATACGCAAAACTTTTGGCATATCTGCATCACTAATTGGCAAAGAAATATCTTCCTGAGCACAAACATTTTCCACCGCTTTTTGAGCGTCAAACTGCTTCCAGCCTAAAGACATTAATCCAACAACAACTTTGCGCATAGAAGAATCGCCAAAATCACTAATATTCTTGTTTGTATTTTTATCTACACTATCTTTGCTTAGCAAAGACATGTCGATAGAGCCTTTAAGTTCAAGAATTATTTTTTGCGCGCCCTTTTTGCCTAACCCAGGAGCGGAAGAAAGCGCAGAAACATCTGAATCTGCAATAGCCTGCATTAAACGATCTACACTTAACGTTGACAGCAAAGAAAGAGCCACTTTAGGCCCTACTCCACTAACTTTTTGTTGAATTTGAAGAAAAATACGTTTTGATGCAATGCTTGTAAAACCATAAAGCGTAATAGCATCTTGACTAACTTGCAAAGACGTATAAACCTTAACTTCTTGACCTTCTCGCAAAGACGACAAATCTGAAGAAGGCATATAAACCTCGTAGCCAACGCCACAAACACAGATAAGCGCACAGCGAGAATCAATAGACTCCACAACGCCACTAAGCATACCAATCATGCGCTCACCTTTCGGATAAAATCTGCAATTTATAGAACAGATGTTCTATAAATATCCTACATACCTCGCCCGACAGAACTTGATCCGCGCGCCGCACGCAAAGATTCAGCCCACTTTCTTTGAGCAGCCGTTAAATGTTGTTCTCTCTCCCCTCCCTGAAGTGCTCCAGCAGGCCTAAGAGCATGGCAAATAGCCTGAGCTAAAGCATCGGCAGCATCTGCAGGAGTTGGCAAAACATTAAGATTTAAAAGACGAGCAACCATGCGCTCCACTTGCTGTTTTCCAGCACCGCCATTGCCAGCAACAGCCAACTTAACCTCTGTAGGAGTATGCAAAGCAACAGGAATACCCCTTTGAGCTGCAGCAAGCATTGCTACTCCAGCAACTTGAGCAGTACCCAAAACGGTATTTAGATTTTCTTGAGCAAATACTCGCTCAATCGAAACAACATCTGGCGAAAACCGCTCTATTTTTTCAACCAGTCCGTTGTAAATCTCAAGAAGTCGTAAATCCTGAGAAGTCTTTGGATTACTTCTTAAAACGTCGACGTGAATAAAAGAAAGCCGACGAGAAACGCCGGCTTCAATCACGCCGACCCCGCAGCGAGTAAGCCCGGGGTCAACGCCCAAAATCATCATTGGAAACTATTCTGCTTCCTCAAGCTGAGCCATAACTTCATCCGAAGCGGTCCAGTTGCTATAAATGTTCTGAACATCGTCCAAATCATCGAGATTGTCAATCAAGCGAGACACCTTTTGAGCATCTTCAAAGCTCAACTCAACCTCATTATTTGGATGCATAACGATTTCAGCAGAATCGTAGTCAAAACCAGCCTCTTGCAAAGCCTTACGAACCGTTACCAAATCGCTAGAATCCGTGTATACAGAATACACATCTCCATCATCAGCAACGTCTTCTGCACCTGCTTCTGCAGCAATATCAAAAAGCTTGCTGTAGTCAACACCTTCGCTAGGAACTTCAATCAAGCCCTTGCGCTCAAAGTTAAAGCTCACAGAACCGCTTGTAGCCAAAGATCCATTGCCCTTTGTAAGAGTAGAGCGAACATCTGCTGCAGCGCGATTACGATTATCTGTAAGGCACTCAATAATCAAGCCAACGCCTGCAGGAGCATAGCCTTCGTAAACAATCTCTTCGTAGTTTGCGCCGCCTGCTTCTTCGCCAGAACCACGCTTAACAGCGCGCTTAATGTTATCTGCTGGCATAGAAGCTTTCTTAGCTTTAACAATTGCATCGTACAAAGTTGGGTTACCATCTGGGTCTCCACCACCAAGACGAGCTGCAATTTCAATATTCTTAATAAGCTTGGCGAAAAGCTTGCCGCGCTTTGCGTCGATAGCGGCCTTCTTGTGCTTTGTGGTCGCCCACTTGGAATGACCTGACATGATACTCCTAAAAAGTGTACGGTTACGTAAACGTGATGATTTTAATGCGCTTTAGCGACAAATCACCAAATTTGATTTAGTCAAGCGCATTTTTAACTTCAAAAATACGCTGAACAACGGTTATGGCTCCACCAACGCAAAGAATAATCATTGCCAAGCAAAGCCACAGTAGCCAACCAGTTAATCCACTTAATCCCATTGCAACTAAAATTATGGCCACTCTATCGGCGCGAGTAATCAAGCCTTTTTTAGCATCCACTCCAACAGACTCGCCTCTTGCTCTTGCATATGACGTTACAAAAGCAAACATCATAGCAACTAGAGAGCAGACTAATCCGCAAGAACGCAAAAAATTATTTACGCAAAATGGCAAATATAAACAAATGCTTAGATTATTTGAGCGATATAAACAAATGCAAACACACGCAAAAAGCGACCAATCCGCAATCCTATCGAGCGTAGAATCTAAAAATGCACCAAATTTAGTTCCACCGTTCTTATTTGTTAAAGCAGCAACAGAACCATCCAAAGCGTCTGCAAGAACAAAAATCGTAAGTAAAATCGTACCAAACAAAAGTTGGCCAGTTATTGAAACAAAAATAGCCGTTGCAACAAGTGCCAAGGCACCAAAAACAGTAACACCGTTAGCAGTACAACCAAATTTAACAAGAAGCTTTGCAACCGGCGAAATAACACGTTTGAATCCGCTTCTTAAAGATTCCAACATATTAAGCCTTTCTTTGAAAACAAGCACAAAACACGCACAAAACAAGTACTACAAACTCGTTTTAAAACCCGTTTTAAGCTACAACAGCTATGTTAACAAAAACGCCGCTTAAAACTAAGCGGCGCTAATTCTAGCTCCCTCACCTGGATTCGAACCAAGACAAAGGGTTCCAAAGACCCGTGTGCTGCCATTACACCATGAGGGAACGGCGGAAAAACCGCCAAGTCACTATTATGCCATAACAATCGACATCGTCAAGTTTGGCGTGGCGAAATAGGATTTATGCAAATAAGAACCCTTGTCCATGATGCTCTGGATAGGTGTCAAACAGCTTTGCAACAGATCCATCTTCAAACACAGCCTTAATTGCACTAGCCAAAAGCGGAGCAATAGAAAGAACTGTTAAACCATCCCAACGCTTTTCTTGTGGAATAGGAACAGTATCTGTTAACACCACTTCGCGAGCGCCGCAATTCTTTAAGCGCTCAACGGCAGGCCCCGAAAGAACGCCGTGCGTTGCAACAACAGTTACAGACTTGGCTCCAGCGTCTTTAAGAACGCTACAAGCTCCAGCAATTGTTCCAGCAGTATCGATTAAATCGTCAACCATAACGCAATCGCGACCAGCAACATCTCCAACAACACGATTTGCTACAGCTTGATTTGGACGCGTAATATCCCTGGTTTTGTGCACAAATGCAAGAGGACCTCCGCCTAAGCGCTGCGCCCACTGTTCTGCAACACGAATTCGACCTGCGTCTGGCGAAACAACTGTTACATTGCCTAAATCTTTGCTAAAGCGGTCTCTCACATAATCTACTAGCACTGGCATAGCAATCAAATGATCGACTGGGCCATCAAAGAATCCTTGAGATTGTGCCGCGTGCAAGTCAACGCTCATAATACGATCGGCGCCTGCGGTCTTAAGCAAATCAAACATCAAACGGCAAGAGATAGGCTCACGACCGCGATGCTTTTTGTCTTGTCTTGAATATCCAAGCAACGGGCACACAGCGGTAATAGAACGGGCAGATGCGCGCTTTAAAGCATCAATCATAATCAACTGTTCCATAATGGACTTATTGACTGGATCGCTGTGACTTTGAAGCACAAACACGTCTGTTCCTCGCACAGACTGAGTGTATCGAACATACATTTCGCCGTTAGCAAAATCGTATGCCGTTGTTTCCAATACTTCTATACCAAGCTGATTCGCAACATCTTTAGCAAGCTTAGGATGCGCGCGACCAGTTACGAGAACAAGGTTTTTATCTGGCTTTCCTTCAAGGATGATGCTCACCATATCTCCAAACGCTAGTTCGCTAACCGCCCACAAAAACGGACTGTTTTTAATACTATCTATTTGCGCAGACTATAAGTCTCAAGCTGTTTCGTACATAACAAATCGTTGCAAAGAATTGCAAATCGTTACAAAAAACATTACAAATCATTACAAATCGCGCATATACAATCCGTGCTTAACAATATATTGCACAACGCCATCTGGAACCAAGTACCAAACTGGCTCACCATGTTCTGCACGCTTGCGAACATCTGTTGAAGATATTGCCAATGCTGGAATCTCTAATATGTCAACTGGAAAACGATGATTGTGGCAATTAATCATATCGTCGCAAGAATCGTAAGATGCAGAACGAGCCTCAATTTGAGCAAACTTCTCAGGATTTGCATACCCTGGCCTGGTAACTGCAACAAATCTTGCTAAATTCCACAATTCCTTAGCGTCTTTCCATTGCATAATCTCCGCAATGGCGTCTGCACCAGTAATAAAGAACAGGTCTGCTTGCGGATGCTGAGCGCGTATATCTTTAAGCGTATCAATGGTGTAGGTAACGCCTGGCCTATCAATATCTACTCTAGAAACAGTAAATTTTGGGTTCGAAGCCGTTGCAATTACGGTCATTAAATATCGGTCTTCCGCATTTGTAACTTTTTTATCTAGCTTAAAAATAGGCTTTCCAGTTGGAACGAATATAACTTCATCCAAATCGTACACCCACGCAACTTCGGAAGCTGCCACCAAGTGTCCATTATGAATTGGATCAAAAGTACCACCCATAATTCCTATGCGCGGTCGCTGATGAACATTACCTCTTGCAGACTGCTTGCGCTTAGAAGCATTTACCGAAACAGGTGCACTAGTTTGACTCTGATTAATAGATCCTTGGAATAAATCCGACATCCTGCGTTCTGTAGAATTATTACTACTCATTTACTTGAGCTTTCGCATCTTCCTCATCGTCTGCTTTAGCTTCACTAATCACGCTAGAAGCAACATTCGCCTTGTCGGGATTAATATTGCCCATTTCTTCATTCCACTCATCTTGAACAACTCGCTTAATTTCTTCAAAAGTTGGAAGAGGAAAATCAGGCTGGAAAAAGCCTCTAATATTGGCAACACACTCGGTTATTTCAACAAGAACTTCGCTCATATTATCAACAAGACCAGCACGCTCAAGTTTACTAAACTCCAATATATTGCTTTCCATTTTTTGCAGATTACAATTAATCGACTCTACTGTCTCACTGCTATCTGGCCTAATAACATCTCGATTATCCCTATCTGGCCAACCCATTAAAACTGCATCAGCATATTCAAGAGAAGACCTTTGGCTAGCAGAAGCAATTCCATCTTCTATTTGAACCAAAAACACATAACGAACAATAGACAATCTTTCAGCTGCAATATCTAAAGCATCAAGCACATTAGAATTAGATATGCTTACAAATCCATTTACGCGTTCTTTATGTGTTTTAGATAATTGTGATGTATCAGGCATATTCTTAACCTTACTCTTAAGCCCTTATTTGTCCATCTCCATAGCCAATCCACTTTGTAGTTGTCATTTCTATTAAGCCCATTGGTCCTCTTGCATGCAACTTTTGAGTGGAAATTCCAAGCTCGGCTCCAAAACCAAACTCGCCGCCGTCCGTAAACCTTGTTGAAGCGTTTACCATAACAACAGCACTGTCTATTGACGAAACAAACTCATTAATCGTTAAATAATCTTGTGCAATAATCGTTTCCGTATGACCCGTTGAATATTTTGAAATATGATTAACGGCATCTTTAACACCATTTACAACTTTTACTCCGATTTGCAAAGATAGATATTCTGTAGACCAATCCTCATTATTTGCTCGCTCTAATTTAATGCCATTTATGTTTGCATCGCTTAGAATGTTGTAGGAAATCTCATCTGCATGAATCAAAACATTATGCTTCGCCAATTCACTTGCAACTTTTGGCAAAAATTCTTTAGCAATGCTTTTGTCTACAAGCAATTTTTCTGCAGCGTTACAAACTCCAACTCGTTGCGTTTTTGCGTTTATAATAATCGGAATTGCTTCATCAAAGTTTGCCGTTTTATCTACGTAAATATGAACATTTCCAGCGCCAGTTTCAATAACTGGAACTGTTGATTCTTTAACAACAGCCGCGATTAGATTTGCACTTCCTCTAGGAACCAAAACATCAATATGACCATGTGCGTGCATCATTGACGTTGCGCCGCTTCTGCCTAAATCGTCCACAGATTCTATAAGATTTTCGCTTACGCCAGAATCTTTTAAGACTTGCCTAATTACTGTAATTGTTGCACGATTTGTATTCTCGGCCGCACTTCCACCTCTTAAAATTACAGCATTTGAAGATTTTATGCATAAAGACGCAACATCCACAGTTACATTTGGCCTGGCCTCATAAATCATTCCCATTACGCCAATTGGAACTCTAACTTGCGAAAGTCTAATACCATTTTCCAGCGTGTATCCTCGAACAACTTGGCCCACAGGATCTTGCAATTGCGCTATTTTTTTAACACTTTTAGCAGACTGAATTATTCTTTCTTTATTAAACACAAGTCTGTCTAATTTCCCAGCATCCATGCCGTTACTTTTAGCTTTTTCTATATCTTTAAGATTTGCTTTTTCAATAAATTCAGCGTTACTTTCAATTGCATTTGCTATAGCGTTTAAAAGATTATTCTTAAAAGTCGCATTAGCTTTAGCAAATTCCCGCTGAGCGTTTCGCGCATCATCTGCTCTAGAAAAAACAATAGAATCGGCAGCAGAATCAGCAGCAGAATCTAAAGAAGCCCCACATTCTTTAGACACATTGCCTTGTGCATTATCACGCGTTTTATCAAACTTTATATCACTATTAGTCATATTGAACATATTAGCAATAGCAGTGCTTAGGCTCCACCTCTTCGGGTAACATGTATAACAATTGGCACAAATGGAGGAATTATGGCAGAAAACACTACGAATGCAGTTATGTTTCATAGCACTAGGTCGAATTCTAAAACCTATACGTCGAAGCAAGCTATTCGTAGAGGCATAGCCGAAGACGGTGGCTTGTTTGTTACCGATTGCCTTTCAGATGCGCGCTACGATATTTCTAATCTTCCTGGAAAAACTTATAAGCAGATTGCTAAAGACGTTCTTAAAATCCTCCTTCCAGATTTTACATCTAGCGAGCTTAATGAATGCGTTGAAAATGCTTATGGAAATCAGTGGGAAGATTGCGAAATTACTCCGTTAAAGCCTCTCGGCACTAACAACGATTTTGTTCTAGAGCTTTTCCACGGCCCTACTTGCGCATTTAAAGATGTTGCTTTGCAGATTTTGCCACAATTTATTAGTCATGCAAAAGATGCGTCGGATTCTAATCAAAACGTTATGATTCTTACTGCTACTTCTGGAGACACTGGTAAAGCTGCTTTATCGGGATTTGCAGACGTTGAAGGCACTTCTATGGTTACTTTCTACCCAGAAGGAAAGGTTAGTAAAGTACAAGAGTTGCAAATGACAACTCAAAGTGGAAACAATGTTAGAGTTTGCGCAGTTAGAGGTAATTTTGACGATGCGCAAAGCGGAGTTAAAAAAATCTTTACCAACACTTCGATTAATGAATCGATTAATAACAATAATCACGCTTTGCTTTCTTCTGCAAATTCAATCAATATTGGAAGGCTGATTCCGCAAGTTGTTTATTACTTCTACGCTTATTCAAAGCTTGTTGAGCGTGGCTCTATAGAACTTGGCAGCGAAGTAGAATTTTGCGTTCCAACTGGCAATTTTGGCAATATTCTTGCAGGATATTACGCAAAAATGCTTGGTCTTCCTGTAAAGCACCTGATTGTGGCAAGTAACAGCAACAATGTTTTGTTTGACTTTTTGGTTAGCGGAACCTACAACAAAATTCGCCCGTTCCATCAAACTGTTGCTCCTTCTATGGATATTCTTGTTTCTTCCAACTTGGAACGCATGCTTTATTACATGTGCAATAAAGATACACGACTTATGCAAATGCTTATGAATGATTTGCAACAATGGGGTGCTTTTGAAATACCAGAAGACGTGCTTTCTAAAATTCGAGAACTCTTTGGATGCGGCTGGGCAAACGAGAACCAGATTCGCGATTCCATAAAAGAATGCTGGAATAATCACAATTATGTTATTGATCCACATACTGCTTGTGGTTACTTTGTTATGAGCCATATTCCTCACGATTCTAGTGTCCCTCGTGTTCTTTTAAGCACTGCAAGCCCGTATAAATTCCCTAGAGTTGTTTGCCAAGCATTGGGCTTAAATGTTGAAGGTTTAGATGACTTTGATTGCATGGAACTATTAGAGAATACAACTTCTACTAAGGCTCCTAAAATGCTTAGCGATCTTAAGAATAAAACAGCTAGATTCAACGACGTTATTAATGTTGAAGATATGCCAGATTACGTTCTTAAATGTGCTAATCAGATTTGCTGAATCTTTATGATTTAAGACTTAAACAAAGCATAATACACTTCGTTTAGCATGCTTAAATCATGACCTTTTCTAGCTCCTGCAGAAAAGAATCTTCGTCTTCTAACATCTGATTCTAGACTTTTTGTTCGCTCTGCTGTTTTTTTGCCTAAATCCCATGCAGCTTGTTCAAAAACACCATTTTCTCTAGCCTCTTGCAAAGATGAGGTTATTATTATAGATGGAACTCCCTTTTTTTGCAGCTCCATGCGAGTTGCACGTTCTCCTAATGTTCTAGATGCACATGAGCGTATAACAGACTGAGCGTACTGTTCATCGTTAATTAGATGCAAATCTTCTAATCTGCTTACTACAGAATCAATAGTGTTCTCGTTATATCCCTTATTTATAAGCCTATCTTTTAAATCATTTGAAGATCTTGGCGCATAATCCAACATTCTTAAAGCAGACTCTCTACAGCTATCAAAATCACATGCTTTTTTAGAATCAACTTTTTTAACAGCTTTATTATTGTTAAAAGAACTGTACTTTTGCAATCTATAAGACGAATGGCATGAGTCTTCTTCGCAATCACCTATTTCAGCACTATTCTCTAAATAATGCGAATTAACAACTTCTAAACTACAATCATCTTCTGCACACACATTCTTGTTTTTAACATCATTTTCGTTAAAAACAGAAGCATCTGCTGGCTTATGATTGCGAAGAAAACTCTCAACACTAATCATCTATTAGTCTTCTTACTATTAGTCTTCGTTCTTGGAATCCTTAGTTGAAGCGTTTAGCTTATCTTCTGCTACAGAATCTGACTTTGCTTTTGCACTATCGTCTTCGTCTTCTACTTCAACAAACTGATCTTCTGGTTTCATTAGCCCAAAAGCAACTTTTACCTTATCGCTAATTTCTTCCGTAATAGCTGGATTGTCTTTAAGGAATTGACGAACGTTTTCCCTACCTTGACCAAGCTGTTCACCCTCATAAGTAAACCAAGAACCAGACTTTTTAATAACATCGCACTGAACAGCCATATCGATTACAGAGCCTTCAGTAGATATTCCTTCTCCGTAAAGAACGTCAAATTCAGCGGTTTTAAATGGTGGAGCCATTTTGTTCTTAACAATCTTTACTTTAGTTCGGTTACCAACGGCTTCTTCTCCGTTTTTAATAGTAGAAACACGCCTAATATCCATACGAACAGACGAATAGAATTTAAGAGCTTTACCGCCTGTAGTTGTTTCTGGACTACCAAAGAATACGCCGATTTTCTCTCGGAGCTGATTAATAAAGATTGCTGTTGTTCCAGCTTGAGACAAAGCGCCAGTCATCTTTCTTAAAGCCTGGCTCATTAAGCGCGCTTGCAAACCAACATGGCTATCTCCCATGTCTCCGTCAATTTCTGCCTTTGGAACCAAAGCCGCAACAGAATCAACCACTATAACATCTAGTGCGCCAGAACGAATAAGCATATCTGCAATCTCTAAAGCTTGCTCACCATTATCTGGCTGAGAAACAATAAGAGAATCTGTATCAACACCTAATTTACGCGCATAAACTGGATCTAAAGCATGTTCTGCATCAATAAATGCTGCAACTCCGCCATTCTTTTGAGCGTTAGCAACAATGTGCAAAGCTAGTGTTGTTTTACCAGAAGATTCAGGTCCATAAACCTCTACAATACGCCCGCGAGGAACACCACCAATTCCCAAAGCCATATCTAGAGCAAGAGAACCAGTAGGAATAACCTCTACATCTTGTAGTGGCCTATCTCCTAATCTCATTGCAGAACCCTTGCCGTACTGCTTTTCAACATTTGCAAGAGCCATCTCTAATGCTGCTTTTCTACGAGGATCCGCCTTGTCGGCATCAATAAGACGATCCACAGCACCCTTTTTTGCTTGTTGTGCCATATTATTACTCCTTTCGCATGCCGATGTATTGACGACCATACTCAATACATGATGCCCGTGCAAGCGTTTTAGAGCAATGTGGTTAAAGGCTTTTTTCCACTAACCAATAGGCACTTACACGCTGCAAGAAGCCCAACAATTAAATATTATACACCATAAACGAACATTTGTTCGATAAGCGTGTTGGCTTGAAATTTCAACAAAAATACAGGCAACCAGACATCAACTAAAATAAATCACAAAATAAAATAATCATTTATTTTGCTGGAAGTGGCGGAGCATTATGGTCTTTACCCCAACGCTTGCTATCTGGAATATTCATGTGATCGCATAAAACATTCCAAACAATCCTAGGCTCCACGCCAGCATCAATTGCCTCGCGCGCGCTCATGCCATCAAGTTTTTGCAGCTCCTGATCTTTAGCAATACTCCTGCCGAATTCTCTGCCAAAAACCTCTTCAAGAAGCTCCCAAAATTCACGTTCGCGCATAAAAAATCCAATCTTCAAAAATAAGCGCATAAAAAATCTTGATTAGCACATCAACAACTCCAACGCGAACATCTTGTCTCTGCCCAACAATATTTAACTGCGCACAAATAGTAAATCCGCAATCCAACGAGTCAATATTGCATTTGCTTAAAGAAATATTGCTTATTTTGCCGCATCCGCAATCAAAAACATAGTCTTTAATCTCGCTGATTTTTAACGAAACAGAATCAAAATCAAGCAAAGAACAGCAATCTGAAGCAGAATTGGGAATAAAAATACCAACGTAAGCTAAACCAGCTGGCTTTGTACCATCTGAGCCAGGCCCTGCAACTCCCGTAGTAGAAAATCCAATAACAGGAAAATCTGCATTATCAACGTCTTTTTTAGGCTCTAAACACTCGTATTGCCACTTGGAGCCGCTATATAATCTTGCACAACCAAACGCCATTTGTTTAGCAACGCTAGGCTCTACAGCACCGAAAGTTTTAAGAAAATCGGGGTCCACTCCAAGAATCTTAGATTTTTCGCGAATATCATACGTAACAGCAGAACCGAGAAAAACCTTTGAAGCTCCAGGAATCTTTACAAACGAATCTGCAAGAAGACCTCCAGTTAAAGATTCTGCACAACAAATATGCAAAGACTTGTTTGCGCAAAAATCAAGAATCTTACTTACTAAAACGTCTGTAGAATCATTCACTAAATCGTTTGCTAAAGCGCTTGCTAAGTCGTTACACATTTTTATCAACGCTTAAACGCACCGCGAACATAAAGGAATCCAGAATAAAGTGCAAAACCAAGAGCAATGCCAATAAAACCGTAGCAAACAGCGTAATAGCACACAACCCACATCGACACATTATAAACACAAAATATTGGAACAATAGGCGCAAGAAGCATTGCTATGCCAACAGATTGAGAAAGCGTCTTATATTTTCCTGCCCAAGATGCTGCAATAACTTTTCCGCCTTTATCAATAACATAAAAACGCAAAACAGTAATGCCGATTTCTCTAAGAACAAACAAAAGAGTAATCCACCAATAAAGTTCGCCAAAAGCAGAAGCAATAATAAGAGCGGAAAGTATTAAAAGCTTATCGGCAATAGGGTCCAAGAGCTTTCCAAGTTCTGTAACTTGATTGTATTTTCTAGCCATCCACCCATCAAGCTTATCTGTTGAAGCTGCGACTATAAACAGCACAAATGCGCTCCATCGAACCGAAGTGGACGCATAGCCCCAAGGACCTGAAATAAGGTACAAAACGATGAATACAACAGAAAGAGCTATTCGCACATAAGTCACAATGTTTGGAGCGCAATTCCAACCTTCAAGCAACTTAGACTTACCTTTTTGCAACATTGTTAATACCTCCATAACCGCTACACAAACATGGTATAGCAAACGCAAAACTTAATTAAACATTTATAAAATTTATAAACGATTTATAAACAATCCTTAATTCAAAGAATCAGACTCACCTTTAATAAAAGCTAAAACTTTAGGTAAATCTTGCGGCTGAACAAGAACTTCACGAGCTTTAGACCCTTCGGAAGGGCCAACAACTCCTCTAGACTCAAGCAAATCCATAAGTCTGCCCGCCTTTGAGAATCCAACACGAAGCTTTCGCTGAAGCATAGAAGTAGATCCAAACTGCGCACCAACAACAAGCTCAGCAGCTTGAAGAAGCTCGTCCATATCGTCACCAATATCCGTTGTTTTAGCTTGAATCTGAGCCTGTTCATCTGCCTTTGCAGCCATTTGCTCAATATCTTCCCTATAACGAGGCTTTCGCTGAGTTCTAACGTATTCCACAGCTTTACGAATCTCCGATTCACTAACCCAAGATCCTTGAACTCGCTGCGGCTTAGCAGCACCCATTGGAAGAAACAGCGCATCTCCTTGACCAATCAAAGTTTCCGCACCAACAGTGTCTAAAATAACACGAGAATCTGTAGCAGAAGACGTAGCAAAAGCTAATCGAGACGGAATATTTGCCTTAATCAAGCCAGTTACAACATCAACGGACGGGCGCTGAGTTGCAAGCACCAAATGCACACCAGCTGCACGAGCAAGCTGAGTTATTCGCTGAATAGAACTTTCAACGTCATTTTTTGCAACCATCATCAAATCAGCCATCTCGTCTACAACAACAAGCAAATACGGGTATGGCGCAACTTTTCTCTCGGAGCCTTTAGGCGCATGAACCTTACCTTCTCGAACAGCCTTGTTGAAGTCTTTAACATGGCGGAAACCAAAGAATTGCAAATCGTCGTAACGCGCATCCATCTCTTTAACAACCCATTCAAGAGCCTGAGCCGCTTTTTTAGGATCTGTAATAATCGGAGTTAGCAAATGCGGAATTCCGGCATATGCAGAAAGCTCCACTCGCTTTGGATCTACCAAAATCATGCGAACCTGCTCTGGAGTTGCACGCATAATAATCGAAGTTAGCATAGAGTTTATAAAGCTTGACTTACCAGAGCCAGTAGCTCCCGCAACAAGAAGATGCGGCATTTTATCGAGCGCTGCTGTTACAAAATGACCCTCAACATCTTTACCAACACCAGTGAGCATAGGATTTGAATCTTGTCGAGCTTTATCTGATCTTAAAACATCTCCAAGGTTTACAATCTCTCGATCTACGTTTGGAATCTCAATACCAATCGCAGACTTTCCTGGAATTGGAGACAAAATACGCACATCCGTGCTTGCCACAGCGTATGCAATATTCTTCTGCAGATTTGTAACCTTCTCAACTTTTACGCCAGGGCCTAATTCAACCTCGTATTGCGTAACGGAAGGGCCTCGCAAAAAGCCAATAACCTTTGCATCCACTTCAAACTGTTCAAACGTAGATGTTAACGCGCGAATTACTCGATCGTTTGCAGGAGTTCTAGTTGCGTGAGGCTTTCCATGAACAAGCATGTTTAAATCTGGCAATCTGTACGGTTCTTCTTTGTAGTCTTTTGAACCATCGCTTAAATATTCATCACCATTATTTGCGCTATTTGCACTAACACTATTTACATCAGCGCTATTTTCATCATTTTCTTGCGATAATCTATATTGATCCAATTGCTCGGCAGGAATTTTACTCCAAGGGTCTGCTCCACTATATTGTGAATTGCCACTAATAGGCGCCTTTGGGTACTCATCAATATACATTTTGCCAGACGATTGCAAAGAACCATTAGAGGCAACAATACGAGGATGTTGGCTACGATTCTCATCTTCTTGCTCGCCAATCTTAGAGTCATATTCTCCAGCAGGGCCATCTTCTTGATTTGGCTTAGAAGAAGCAGAAATAAAAGCGTCGTCACCAGCATACGCATCTAAAAGCTCGCTGTTATTATCTTTCTTTTTAGAGCCAAACAGAGTGTTGAAAAGCTTTGAAATTACTGAATTATGCAGAGTTTTGCGCGACTTTTCGCCTTCGGAAGCATCATGAGTTGGAACACCTTCTGCAAACTCAAGATTTTCACTGTTAGCAGAGCTTAAATCTTTAGAATCATAAGATTCATCATCTGGATTATCTTTAGCATCCCTAGACTTTTTAAAAATAACAGAAGATACAAATTGAGTAATGTCTGTAACATGCAGCTTAAGAATCATTAGAAGAGCAAAAATAGCGATAATAACAAAGATTGCAAGAGCAAAAGTTTTAGATAACCCCCATGCTAATGGCGAACCCAAGGAAAATCCTAATAATCCTCCAGCTTTTTGCAAATCATCTATATTAAATTCCTGATTTTTGCTTGCAAACAAAATGTCTAAAATGGAGCAAATAGACCATAGTAAAAGAACAAAGCCGCCTATAACGCGCGGATTACCAGATTTAGCACCACTATTTCGCATAAGTCTAATTGCAACCGCACTAAGCCACACTGGCAAAACAACACTCATAACTCCAAAAACAGCAGAAGACAATGAGTGCAAGGCAATTCCTAAGAATCCGCTAACTCTAAACCATTCGGATGCACAAAAAAGAACAGCAAGAATAAGCATTACAAAACACAAGCCGTCCCTGCGATAGGCTTCATCATATTGCCCAACTCCAAAAAGTGAGCGAACTGCTTTGCCAATAACACGCGGTACAAAAAGAAGAGCAGACTCCCAAAATGGCTCACCAGAAGAGACTTTTGACAATGTTTTAGACTGCTTACCACCCTTGTCTGGCATACAACCGCTCCTTTTTAAAATGCTAAGTCTAAGTCCACTAACCGCTAATTACAGCACACAATCGCCAGCTTTTAGCTAACTAAGTACCACACCAACCGAATTACTTAAACAATATCCAATCACCTATTAGCAAATCATTAGCCTTAACTATTCTACTCCATTGCATAAAACAACTCGTGCATAAATAGGACGGATTATAGGGGTTGGGCTATAGCCTAAAAGTCATGAAAAAAAAAACGGCTGGAAACCAGCCGAATAAGTGGGGTGGCTAACGCGGCTTGAACGCGCGACCTTCTGAACCACAATCAGATGCTCTACCGACTGAGCTATAGCCACCATTACGGCGCGAAACCCTTCGGGAATCGCACAACAGAGGAATACTATACACGATTTTTTTCATTTACGCTAGCCCACACGTTTTCGGCGCGTCGCAAGAAAATACGACATTACTTAATGACACAATATAAATATGAGTTTTTTGCAAAAATCGGATGCAAGCATTGCGTCTAATAAAGAGCCAAACAATAACAAAAATGCAAATAACGATTTAAGCAAGAGCATTGCAAACAATCGAACTTTTGGCATTTTAAATTCAAAATCACACACAACTACAGTCCTTCTTTTAGGTTCTGGAGAACTTGGAAAAGAAATTGCTATAGAACTTATAAGACTTGGCGTTAAAGTGTGCGCTGCAGACAGTTATGCAAATGCTCCAGCAATGCAAGTTGCACAAGAAAATCGCGTTTTAGACATGAGCGATTCCAAAAAACTGCAAGATTTAATAGATGATATAAATCCAAACATAATAATTCCAGAAATTGAAGCAATATCAACCGAAGTATTAAGGAATGTTGTAAAAAACAAAAAGATTCAAGTTGTTCCAAGCTCCGATATTACTGCGATTGCAATGGACCGCGAAGCTTTACGAAAAATAGCACACGAAGACATTGGCTTGCCTACTACACCATATCGCTTTGCTTCTAGCTACAAAGAATTAGAAGAAGGCGCCAAGCAGGTGGGATACCCTTGTGTTGTAAAACCAATAATGAGTTCTTCTGGGCATGGTCAATCTATTGTAAAAGATTCTAAAAATCTTCAAGAAGCTTGGTACGAAGCTCAAAACGGAAGAAGATCTAAGCATAAAAGTGCAGATGCACAAAACGATATATCTCGTGTAATCGTGGAAGCATTAGCACCTTTAGACTATGAGCTAACTGTTTTAACTGTATGCTCTAGCGCTGGAATAACAACATGTGAACCTATTGCTCAATGCCAAAAAAATGGCGATTATAGGCAATCGTGGCAGCCAGCAAACATACCAGAAAGCGTTCGTCTTAATGCTCAAAACATTGCTAAACAAGCAGTAGAGGGCTTAAGCAAAATTGCAAAGAATAACGGCGAAACCGGCTGGGGCGTTTATGGAGTTGAACTTTTTGTTCTTAAAAATGGAGATTTACTTTTTAACGAATTATCTCCAAGACCTCACGACACTGGCATGGTAACAATGATTTCGCAATATTACAGCGAGTTTGCCCTACACGTTTTAGCAGTGTTAGGCGTTCCAATTACGCAAAAACACACAGCTCTTTGCCTAAAAGATAACGAAGTTGCTTTAAGCTACGCTCTTGTTGTGCAAGGAAACGGAGCTGTAGGATTTACAAATCTTGCGCAAGCATTAGATGAAGAAGATTGCCAACGCAGCAGCATACGAATTTTTGGAAAGCCAGAAGTTCACGGCTCAAGAAGGATGGGTGTTATTTTGACAGTGTCAAGCAGCCAGCAGAAAGCAAAATCTTTTGCGACACGCATTGCAGATTTGCTGCACACAGTTGAACTTCCCGCATAAACCGTTGAAAAATCAAGGTTTTTACCATTACATTTACGTAAAAAATCAAAAAATAATCTAACTAAATTGTAGGTAACAATTGTTAGTCTAATCGTGCTGGCAGGTTGAATAAATCATCAAATATGATGATTTACGCCGTCCGCATAAATGCAACAGAGAGGCACGTCAATGGAAAAACTTGACAAGTTGTATGAAGGCAAAGCAAAAAAATTGTATGCCACCAATAACGATAACGTATTGTGGGTTCAATACATGAATCAAGCCACAGCTGGCAATGGTCTTAAAAAAGCTCAAATTGCTGGAAAAGGCAGCTTAAATAATCAAATCACCTCTTTAATATTCAATCTTCTTAATGCTCGTGGTGTAAAAAGCCATTTTCTTGGAAGAATCTCTAATACCGAGCAACTCGTTAAGCGCATGAAGATGTTTCCGCTAGAAATAATCATGAGAAACACAGCTGCGGGATCTTTTGCAAAACGATATGCAGTTAAAGAAGGAACTGCCCTAAAAAAGCCTCTTTTGGAATTTTGCGTAAAGTCAGACGATCTTGGTGATCCATTTATTAACCCAGATGGCGTTGTGGCTTTAGGTCTTGCTAGCGAAAGCGAAATGGCAGAAATTACAAAGCAGGCTCATGCTGTAAATAATGCACTTTTAGACATCTTCAACAAAATTGACGTTCAACTCGTTGACTTTAAGATTGAAGAAGGCGTTGACGCGCAAGGAAACATTCTTCTTGCAGACGAGATAACGCCAGATACGTGCAGACTTTGGGACAAGCGAAATGCAAATGGATCCGAAGTAAGTCACTTAGACAAAGACTTGTTCAGACGCGATTTAGGAGACATAATCCCAGCCTACGAAGAAATATTCTCAAGGCTTAAATCTCTTGCGCAAAGCGAAGGAGTGAACTTCGACGAAGTCAATCCAAACGATTGCACTGAACAATGATTTTAATGTGGCTCGCATCTTTTAAGGTGCGAGCCACGCGCGTTCTTAAACGAATAAAACAAGTAAAAACAAAAACAAAAATAGCCAAACTACAAAATAGCAAAAACTACAATTGTAAGGCAGGTTCACCGTGGTATTTCGCGTTTATGTTGAAAAACGATCTGGTTTCGATATAAAAGCCCAACATCTTAATCACGAGCTTAAAGAGATTCTTGGTATTAATTCCCTAAGATCCACGCGCATAATCAACAGGTACGACGTAGAGGGAATATCTAAAGAACTTTTTAATACTGCAATTAAAACTGTTCTTAGCGAACCGCCAGTAGATAATACATACGACTACTTGCCTATTAGCACAAATGAACACGTTTTTGCTATAGAGTTCCTTCCAGGGCAATTTGACCAACGTGCACAATCGGCAAGCGAATGCATACAAATGATTAGTCAGGGAGAATGCCCTAAGGTTAAAACAGCTCAAATTCTTGCATTTAAAGGCGATTTAACTAAAGAAGACCTTGATGCAATAAAACACTACGTTATTAATCCAGTAGAAGCTCGCGAGGCATCTTTAGATGAAGTTAGCACGCTTGCAACCGAAGCGATTGTTCCAGCAAATGTAGAGGTATTAGACGGATTTAACGACTTAGATTCCATTGGATTACAAAAATTCATAGAAGACCGCGCGCTTGCAATGGACTTAGCTGATGCCAAATTCTGCCAGGATTATTTTAAAAACGAAAATCGTAATCCAACTATTACCGAAATAAAAGTAATAGACACGTACTGGTCTGATCATTGCCGTCACACTACGTTTGGAACACATTTTAAAGACGTACAAATAGATGATGAGCAAGTAAAAGATGCTTTTAATCGCTATCTTAAATTAAGGGAAGAGCTTAAGCGTACAAATAAGCCGATTTGCCTTATGGACATGGCAACTATTGGCGCAAAATATTTAAAGCATACCGGAAAGCTTAAAAACTTAGACGAATCCGAAGAAATCAACGCGTGCACAGTAAAAGTAAAGGTTGACGTTAACGGGCACGATGAAGACTGGCTGTTTTTGTTTAAAAACGAAACGCATAATCATCCTACAGAAATAGAACCTTTTGGTGGAGCCGCAACATGCATTGGCGGTTGCATTCGTGACCCACTTTCTGGCAGATCCTATGTGTATCAGGCAATGCGAGTAACAGGAGCAGCCGACCCTAGAACGCCTATTAGCGAAACTTTAGAAGGAAAACTATCTCAAAGAAAAATCGTAACTTCGGCAGCTGCAGGATATTCGTCTTACGGAAATCAGATTGGACTTGCAACAGGCGAAGTTCACGAGCTTTACCATCCAGGATATGTTGCAAAGCGCATGGAAGTTGGAGCTGTTGTAGCTGCTACACCAGCAGACCATGTTCGCAGGGAAACGCCTGAGGCAGGAGATGTGATTATTCTTCTTGGTGGCAGAACTGGAAGAGACGGAATAGGCGGTGCAACTGGTGCTTCTAAAGCTCAAGATACTGAAAGCATTGAAGAATGCGGAGCAGAAGTACAAAAAGGAAACGCACCTATTGAGCGTAAACTACAACGACTTTTTAGACGAAAAGATGCATGCCGTCTTATTAAGCGTTGCAACGATTTTGGCGCGGGCGGAGTTAGTGTTGCCACGGGCGAAATCGCAGATGGATTGATTATTGACTTAGACAAAGTCTCTAAAAAATACGAAGGGCTTGATGGCACCGAACTTGCTATTTCCGAGTCTCAAGAGCGCATGGCTGTTGATGTTGCCGCAAGCGACGTAGACGAATTTTTGAGCTACGCTCGTCAAGAGAATCTGGAAGCGCAAGTTGTTGCAACAGTTACAAAAGAAGCTCGAATGAAGATGACTTGGCGAGGGAAAACAATTGTTGATTTAAGCCGAGAATTCTTAGCTTCTAATGGCGCTTCTAAAACTCAAGATATTCACGTTGAAGGTGGCAAAAACTACACTACAAAGTGGCAAGACGCAAGTGACGAATATGCTAATAAGACTTTTAGCGAGCGCATAAAAGATCTTGTTTCAAATATTAATGTTTGCTCAAATAAAGGTCTTAGTGAAATGTTTGACTCCACTATTGGAGCCGCAACGGTTCTTATGCCATTTGGAGGCCGCCGACAACTCACTCCAGCACAAGCAATGAGCGCAAAATTCCCAGTATTCGGCGAAACAAACACCGCTTCTGCAATGGCTTGGGGCTTTAACCCGTACATTATGGAAAAGAATCAATTTACGGGCGCTTACTTAGCTGTTGTAGAATCTTTGGCAAAGCTTGTAGCAAGCGGTTTTACAATCGAAAACGCTTATTTAAGTCTTCAGGAATATTTTGGCAAGCCGCAAAACGTTCCAGAACGTTGGGGCAAACCTACTGCAGCCGTTCTTGGTGCTTTATGCGCTCAAATTGATTTTGGAGTTGCTGCGATTGGCGGTAAAGACTCTATGAGCGGAAGCTTTGAAAATCTTGATGTTCCACCAACCCTTATATCTTTTGCTGTTTCTACAGGAGACGCTCGCTTGGCAGTATCTCCAGAGTTTAAGAAAACAAATAGCAAAATCCTTAAGATTTCGCCAATCTACAAGCAAGACGGCCTTACTCCTAACGCTCAAAGCTTCTTAGAGGCGATTAGGATTGTGGAAAATCTTACTTCAAATAAGCATGCGCTCGCAGTTAGTACTCCAGGTTTTGGAGCTAGTGCGGAAAGCTTGTTTAAGATGACTTTAGGTAATCATATTGGCTTAAAGCTTAATGAGTCTGTTAAAACCGACGACTTATTTAAGCCTAGCTACGGAACTTTCTTTGTAGAAGTAAACGAAGATTTTAACGTTAACGATTTTGCGAGCGAATTTAGCAAAGATCTTGTAAATGTTGAATTTATTGGCCAAACTTGCAGTGAATTTAAGTTTTATATTTGCAATGAAGCTATTAGTTTAGACGATTTGCAAGAAGATTGGGAAAGTCCTCTAGAGGGCATCTTCCCTTACAGAGCTAAGGGCAATGCGGTTCGCGCAATAAATTCCACTAATCGCAAGCCTATTCGAAATCATATGAAATCTCACAGAAGAACGCCGTTAAGCAAGCCGCGCGTTATTATTCCAGTCTTCCCTGGCAATAATTGCGAATACGACACTCAAGCAGCGTTTGAAAAGGCTGGAGCAGAATGCAAAACGCTTATAATCAACAATTTAAGCGCTAATGATGTTGTAGAGTCTGCACAAGAGCTTGTTAAAGAGATTAATAAAAGCCAGATTGTTATGATTCCAGGCGGTTTTTCTGGAGGAGATGAGCCAGACGGTTCTGCAAAGTTTATAGCGGCATTCTTTAGAAATCCTGCTGTTAGCGACTCTGTTCGCGATTTGCTAAACAATCGAGATGGCTTAATGCTTGGTATTTGCAACGGCTTCCAAGCACTTATTAAGCTTGGTCTTGTTCCATTTGGAGATATTGTTCCAATGGATGCAGAATGCCCAACTTTAACGTTTAACACTATTGGAAGGCATCAAAGCAAGATTGTTCGAACTCGCGTTGCTTCTAATCTTTCTCCTTGGCTTTCAAATTGCAAAGTTGGAGATATTCATAATGTTGCAATATCTCATGGCGAGGGTCGATTTGTAGCGTTGCCAGAAGTTATGGATGCGCTTATACAAAACGGTCAGGTTGCCACACAATACGTTGACAGCAATGGCGTTCCAAGCATGAATCTTAAGGTAAATCCAAACGGGTCACTTATGGCTGTAGAAGGAATCACAAGCCCAGACGGAAGAGTGTTTGGAAAAATGGGTCATTGCGAGCGCACTGGAAGCGGCTTGTACGTAAATATTCCAGACTTTAAAGAGCAAAACATTTTTAGCGCTGGCGTTGAATACTTTACGTCGTGATTGGGGATTTTGTGTTTAAATATTCTAATCAAACTATTTGCAGCAATTTTAAAACAATAGGGGGCGCAAATGTCTGCTGAGCTTGAAGGTGTTCACGAAGAATGCGGTGTTTTTGGAGTGTGGGGTCATTCCGATGCTGCAAGACTTACCTACTTTGGCTTACACGCATTGCAACACCGCGGTCAAGAAGGTGCTGGAATAGTAGCCAACAATAATGGCCATCTTAAGGGATACAGAAACTTAGGTCTTTTAACGCAAGTTTTTGCAAACGAAGACATTATGAAGCAACTAACCGGAAACAGTGCCATTGGCCACGTTCGCTACGCGACTGCGGGGTCTGGAAGCGTTGAAAACATTCAACCTTTTCTGTTTTCTTTCCACGATGGAGACGTTGCTTTAGGCCATAACGGCAATCTTACTAATTGCACAACTCTTAGAAATAAGCTAGAAGATTGCGGAGCTATTTTCCACTCCAATTCCGACACCGAAGTTCTTATGCATCTTATTAGAAGGTCCACAAAAACTTCGTTTATGGATAAGCTTAAAGAAGCTTTGCGCACGGTTCACGGCGGATTTGCATACCTGCTTCTTACGGAGAACTCGCTTATTGGAGCAACGGATCCAAACGGTTTTAGGCCGCTTTCTTTGGGAAGAATGAGTAACGGAGCTTATGTTCTTGCATCCGAAACTTGCGCTTTAGATATTGTTAGCGCAGAGTTTATTCGAGATATTGAGCCGGGCGAAATAATTGTTATTAATAACGAAGGCTACAAGATTGAGCGTTATGCAAAAAACATTCAGCACGCTGTTTGCTCAATGGAATTTATATATTTTGCTCGCCCAGATTCCAACATATACGGCATAAACGTTCATTCTGCACGAAAACGAATGGGAGCACGTTTAGCTAAAGAGTCTCCTGTAGATGCAGACATGGTTATTGGAGTTCCTAATTCTTCGCTTTCTGCGGCTGGAGGATACGCCGAAACAAGCGGAATTCCTAACGAGATGGGTTTGATTAAAAATCAGTATGTTGCACGCACTTTTATTCAACCAACTCAAGAACTAAGAGAACAAGGCGTTCGCATGAAGCTTTCGGCTGTTCGAGGTGTTGTTAAAGGAAAACGCGTAATTGTTATTGACGATTCAATAGTTCGCGGAACCACGTCTAAAAGAATTGTTCGTCTTCTTAGAGAAGCAGGAGCAAAAGAAGTTCATATGAGAATCTCTTCCCCGCCTCTTAAATACCCGTGCTTCTACGGAATTGATATTCAAACCACTAAAGAGCTTATTGCAGCTAAACATTCCGTTGAACAAATTCGCGAATATATTGGCGCCGACTCTTTAGCTTTCTTGTCTTTAGATGGTCTTGTTGAGTCCATTGGATTAAACAAACCAGCTCCGTATGGAGGATTATGTGTTGCGTATTTTAATGGCGACTACCCTACTGCTTTAGATGACTACCGAGATGAATTCCTCGCTTCGCTTTCTAAAGAAGATAAGGAAGTTTTAGAAAACATTAAAAAGAATAGTAAATACAATTTTTGCGATTCAAACTGCGATTAAATCTATAACTAAAAACAACTAAAAACTGCATTTAAAACTGCGATTAAACACTTAAAACAAACACGAAAGGACTTTTAAATGCCAAACGCATATGAACAAGCTGGCGTTAGCGTAGAAGCGGGCTACGAGGTTGTGCGAAGAATAAAATCCCACGTAAATCGCACAAAAAGACCAGGCGTTATGGGAGGAATTGGCGGTTTTGGCGGCCTATTTGACTTAGCAAGCCTTGGATACAAAGATCCTGTTCTTGTTTCTGGAACAGACGGTGTTGGAACAAAACTGATGATTGCGCAAATGATGAAAAAGCACAATACAATAGGCATTGATTGCGTTGCTATGTGCGTAAACGACATTGCTGCTCAAGGTGCACAGCCCCTGTTCTTCCTTGATTATATTGCTTGCGGAAAAAACAATCCTATAGTTTTAGAACAAGTTGTTTCAGGCGTTGCAGACGGATGTATTCAAGCAGAATCTGGCTTAATTGGCGGAGAGACCGCAGAAATGCCAGGAATGTATAAAGAAGACGAATACGATCTTGCAGGATTTGCTGTAGGCGTTGCAGAAAGAGAAAACATTGTTGACGGCTCTAAAATCACACCTGGAGACGTTCTTATAGGTCTTGCATCATCTGGAGTTCATTCCAACGGATTCTCACTTGTTCGAAAAGCTTTATTTAGCGAAGGCGGCTTAAACGTAAACAGCAAGCCAGAAGAATTGAGCGGCAAATCTGTTGGAGAAGTTCTTTTAGAGCCTACAAAAATCTATGTTAAAGCTCTAAAGCCTCTTTTTGCCAATCATCTTATTAAAGGCGTGGCTCACATTACAGGCGGCGGATTTATAGAAAACGTTCCAAGAATGTTTGCAGAAAATCTTGCAGCACAAATAAACACAAACAGCTGGCAAGTACCGCCAATCTTCAATCTTATTGAAAAATCAGGCAAAGTAGACCACGCAGAAATGTTCAATGTTTTTAACATGGGCATTGGAATGGTGCTGGCAATAGAGAAAGATAAAGCCGATGAAGCCATGCAAATCCTTAAAAACAATAATGAACAAGCGTATATTATTGGCAAGATAATAAACAGAAACAATAGCGCTATAGAACTGGCATAAACGCAAAGCGCGTAAACAAGTAGAACAAGTAAACCAAGTGAACAAAACGTGTTAACAATACAAAAGGAACAATTATGAAAGTTTTAGTTGTTGGCTCAGGCGCCCGAGAACACGCAATCGCGACTGCGTTTTTAAATAGTAAAAGTGTTAGCGAAGTTACGGTTGCTCCTGGAAACCCTGGCATGATTAAAAGCGGAATCAAAGTTGAAGCCATTAGCGAATCAGACCATAACGCTTTAATCGAATTTGTTAAGAACAACAACTACGACTTTGCATTCATTGGACCAGAAGTTCCATTAATCGAAGGAATTGTTGACGATTTTAAATCACATGGCCTGCTTGCATTTGGACCAAACAAGGCGGCAGCTCAAATTGAAGGCTCCAAAGATTTTGCAAAGCAGCTTATGCAAAGGCACAACATTCCAACAGCCAGCTACCGCACATTCAGCGAGCTAAACCCAGCGGAAGAATATGTTAAAAAGCATGGTGCTCCAATTGTTATTAAAGCAGACGGTTTGGCTGCTGGAAAAGGCGTAACAGTTGCAACTAGCGTTGACCAAGCATTAAATGCATTAAATGAGATTTTTGTAGACAACCGTTTTGGAAAAGCTGGAGCAAAAGTTGTTATAGAAGAATTCTTAGACGGCGAAGAGTTCTCATTAATGAGTTTTGTTAACGGAACAGATTTTTGGGTTATGCCAATTTCTCAAGACCACAAGCGCGCTCACGACGGCGACACTGGCCCAAATACGGGCGGGATGGGAGCCTATAGCCCAGTTCCACAAATTAGCGAAGATGTTGTAAAACAGGCGATTAGCCAAATTGTGCGTCCAACTGTTGAAGCTCTTTCAAGCGAAGGCATGCCTTTTACAGGAGTTTTGTACGCAGGATTGATTAACACAGCGCAAGGTGCAAAAGTTATAGAATTTAACGCTCGCTTTGGAGACCCAGAAACCGAGGTTGTTCTTCCAAGGCTCACTAGCGACTTTGGCGAAGCCATTTTTAACATTCTAACTGGCAAAAAACCAACGTTTACTTGGGCTAAAAATGGCGTAACTCTTGGCGTTGTTCTAGCAAGCAAAGGTTACCCTGGAAAGCTTGTTACAGGCACACCTCTACCCCAAATTAGCCTTAATAGTAGCGACCAGCATGTTTACTACTCTGGCGTTAAATTAGACGAAAACAATAATCTTGTAACATCTTCTGGAAGAGTGGCACTTTTGCAAGTAAACGGCAAAGACGTTAAAGATGCGCAATCAAAAGCCTACAGCATATTAGACAATATTGATTTTTCTAACATGTTCTATAGGCACGACATTGCATCCAAAGCGCTTAAAGCGTTGCAAAGCTAGAAGTCAAGAAAGTTTGTGTTTTTAAGATAATGCTTTCCTGCTGTAATATCGTATTGAATCAAGCGGTAGTCATGCAATAATTGCTTAGTTTTTTTGCTCATTTTACTAGCAATCATTGGCTTTCCGCTTGGATTCAAGTAAATTGGCTGGCCTTGCGGAATTCTATCCCACCCCTGAATCTTATTTACTACAGGCGGCTCCATTGCACTAATCTTTTCGTGCAATCTTGTAAGGAATGCAAGATATGGCGAAACTTTAGAATTTGTGTGAGACGCCACTTGCGATATAAAGAAGTTTGGAGAAGAATAATAGTCCCTGATTTTGTTTGGAGCTTTATTATTTTCTTTAGCTTTTTTATTTGACCAAATAAAGTAATCAGTTAGATGCAAATCAAGAGAATTATTTTCATCATCGCTTGCTGTGCTATATATTCCAGGAAGATGATCGCCATAGAATACAACAGTCACTGGCTTATCTATAGAATCCAAGTCATTTAAGAATGATTGAGTTGCCTGATCTGTGTACTTTACACCCTTAGCATATGTTTCAATCGAAGATATCTCCGACCTTCCAAGCTTTGGCGAACCGTGCTTTGCACTAGCCTTAAAATCATTGTTTTTATACCAGTTTCTAAATGGCATATGATTTTGCATTGTGACTATTTGCACAAACTGGTTATTCTTGCTTGAGGCGATTTTTTCGAACGCACTTTTATACGCAGACTCGTCACAAACATAAGGCGACTTATCAAGCATATTTTTATGTGCAATAACATTTGGAGCTTCTAGAGAGTAGAACTTGCTAAAACCAAACTTCTTATAGTTTGTTGAACGCAAGTACATACTCGGCTCGTATGGATGGAATGCTATTGAATTACTTTCGCTTCCCCAATATTGATTAATTGTAGGAGTCCAAGAAGAATTTGGAACAAGCTGCTGATACGGGCTTGTAAGAGATGAGTTAAAGTTAACCATGCTCAATCCCGTAAGAGACATGTATTCAAGGTTTGCTGTTCCGCCGCCGTAGCCAGATGAAAGCATTAATCCACTATCTGTATGCTTTTTTAAAGCACTTATAAATGGCATTGGATTTTTATTTAATTGCAATCCAGGAACCCTCATTGGATTAGAGAATGATTCCGAAAGAACATAAACAACAGTGTTATCGGAGATTTTTGACTTTCTAGAAGCATTTATTTTTTTAGCCTCATTATTGTATTTTTCTAGCAAAGCCTTCATAGTTTGCTCGCTATAATCCGAAGGCTTATCCATAACCTTTGGATTCACTTGCCTTAAAAAGGCCACTAAAGTACCGTTTCTTTGAGCGTCGTAAACGGAATCCCACATAGATGGGGAATCTCCCATAAACTTAGAGAAATTATTTGCATTAGAATCAACAGTTCCAACTGTGCAAACGTACCATCCAAAAACCGCTGATAGTGCGATTACAGTTGCAATACGAACCAAAATCGCAGTTCTTAAATCTGCAATAATAACAATTTTCCCATGATTTGCATCCAAAACATGCATTAAAACAGCAACAATCCAAGTTATTATAACGGCAACAATAGAGCTAAAAATAACGGCGTTAGCATTGTCTGGAAGAAAAGATGCAATGTTTCCAGTGTTGCTTTTTAAAAAGTTTAAGTCGGCTGGAAGAATCGTTTCGTATCGAACGTTTACCTTCATATATTCAATAACAGAAACAATTATTGACGCACTAACCAAAATTGCAGACGCAATCCAAAAACGATTTATGATTATTAACAAAATCCCATAAATCAACGCAACAATAAGAAGATTAAGCACAAAAACAAAATTAAGCTTAAGCCACATTTTTGAAATTATGTTCCATGCGCTAGCCGAAAGCGAGGAAGTCATTTCCACTCGCCCAGAACGCTGAACAGAAAGCTGCACAATCATAACTGTTATTGCGCATAAAACAACAAACATAACAGAGTACGCCCAGCGAGCAATCGTAAGCTTAAAATGCTCAAATCGCCTAAAAATTGTAAGAGAATTGCTTAATGGCAATTTTTCACCCTTCTGATTCATGCCCATGCTTAATGCCTAATGTTTAATACATGTTTAAGTCTTAATACATATTACGTATTGATATTACGTACGCATCTGCTTTACACATACATCTTAAGTATCACTATCGTCATACCAGCAATCGCAGTATTATAAATATTCATACTTTTGGTGTATTGTAATAAGTTCTACAGTCTATATCATTATAATAGATGACAAAATATAGAAAATTTTAAGGATTATATACTATATTTGCAATGGTTGTGTTTGTTGGCTCCAATCTAGCGAGGTTTTAAGGAACAGTAAGAATGAAGCAATTTGTTGCCACAATTAACTTAATGCACGGCATTTTACCTGTAAGCGTATTCGCAATATCTGGGTTATGCCTAGCTGTTCTTTTAATTACAAAACCTAAAGGGTCAAAGTATTTTTCAAAACTCTTAACTCAACTAGGCTCGGCATTTTTATTCGCCATTATTTTTGGATTCATAACTTGGCTTATATCCGACGTTTTTCTTGTGTTTGGCGTAAGTCTGGGATGGCTTGTTATCTCCTCTATTGCAGCAGGATTTGCAGCCGTAGGTTTTGCACTAAGCGCAGCAATAATATCTAAAGGATTTAGAAGAGCCTTTGCTATTTTTTCAATCATCTTGTTTGTTCTGGCAACAATGATTCGCGTAAACATGATTTACGGAGAATACACAACAATCGGGTCTGTTTTTGGATTAGGAAACTACCCAAAGCTAGAAGAGCACAATAAGCATAATGCCATTATGGAAATTAAAGATTGGAATTTGCTAGCAGAACAAAACAAACTGCCTAAAATGCCAGCTAAGGGTATTAGCCGTTCAGTTAGAATTCCTGCAACTCAATCCGATTTTCGCGCACGAATCGCAAACGTATATCTGCCTCCAGCAGCTCTAACGCGATTAGCGCCAAAACTTCCTGTAATGGTTCTTCTTTCTGGACAGCCAGGAAGCCCTAATAGACTATTTGCTGCAAGCGAAATAGTGAATACTTTAGACGCTTACGCTAAAAAACACAATGGTTTAGCTCCGATTGTTGTTTCCCCAGACCAAAATGGCACTTCAACGCACAATTCACTTTGCGCAGACACAAAGATTTATGGAAACGCTCAAACTTATTTAACTAAAGATGTTGTTAACTGGATTCGTAAAAATCTTCCAGCAAGCACAAATCCAGCACTTTGGCTTATGGGAGGATTTTCTCAGGGAGGAACTTGCGCAACTCAAATAGTTCCAGCATATCCAAAGTTGTTTGGAAACATGTATTCTGCTGGCGGAGAGCTAGAACCAACGTACAAGAATCGAAAAGAAACAATAAACCGTTATTTTAACGGCAATCGCAAGGAATACGAAAAGCATATTCCGTCAAACATAATGAGAAAAAATGCTCCATTAAATCAAAACTATTATTCAGTAGCTGGAGCTTGGGATCCTAAGTCTCAAGTAAATCAGTCTACTATTGCAATGGCAGCGCATAAGGCTGGAATAAGCGTTATAACAATGATTTCTAAAGGCTCTGGCCACGATTGGCATACGGTTCAAAACGGATTAAAGGTTGCAATTGATCATCTTTGCAAAGACGCTGGAATAGCAAAGCATGATCCAGATTTAAGCTCTTATAGTAATATTCAAGTGGTTGTTAATCAGAAGGTGAGGCGATAAACATGCCAAACTTTTTATCAAAAAATCACAACTCAACAGCAAAACATCATTTATCTATACTAACTAATGATGTTAGACTCTGGCTATCTCAGCGAGTTCTTGCTGTAAAAATCACGCTTGTCTTTTTGCTTATAAACCTTGTACATTGGATTTTCCGTACTGTAATGCACATTTACACTTACGGCACAAATGCTACACTTGCACAGTTTTTCTCGTACCATAAGCCAAAAATTGGCTCTACATTCCTTTTTGGGCATAGAAACATTCCTCAGCTTTTAATTAAACTATTCCATTCGCTTTTCTTTGTAAATAGTTTTCCGTCTCTAGCTGTTAACGCTATTCTTTCTTTGGTTTTAATCGGATTAGCAGAAACAAGAATTGGAAAAATGCGCTTGCTTTTTGTTTCTATAGCAAGCACGCTTGTTGGAACACTACTAGGGCTCACACTAATTGGCAATCTTTCGGCAATTATTCGCAACATGCATTGGATTACGAGAATACCAATTAGACTTTCACCTTTTACGCTTTTTGTTGGCGCGTTTATGTCTGCAGCAACATGCGAATCAATATTGTGGCGTAGACGAATGCTTGTTTTGGGATATTCAATAACCTCGGCAATGCTTCTTTATAGTGGAAATCCTGGGGATTATTGCACGATTTTTGCGGCGATTTGCGGCCATATTATTGGCAATGTAATGAACAAAAACAACAAAACTAATACCGCTAAAGTCGCAAGCTGGTGGCATGGAACAGACTACGAAATTAGGCGTCTTTTTTCAATAACGCAGCTTATTATGGCTTTGGGTCCTGTTCTTGCATTGTCTTCAAGATCTCACGCTGGAATACTAACAACACTAGGCTTGTTTATGTCTCCACAAATGGGTACAAAACCTTGGCTTGCAAGATGTATATCGAACTATAGTTCCAGCAGCTGTTTGCTTCATTCTGGCTTGCAACACGCAACAATTGGCGGTCTTTGGATTCGCATTCTTTTGCCTATTGTTACTCTAATGATTATATCTTGGGGTCTTTTACGCGGAAGGCGACTTGCAGCCTATGCCGCTATAACAATTAACGCGCTTACGGCTGTGTATGCAACCATGTACTTTGCAATTTTGCCGTTGATTGCAGCTAAGCAAGCTATGATTTCTCACAAGAATAATGCCACTTCTATAGCCTTTATGCTTACCGCTCTGCCTCCGCTATTAATTGCAATACTATTGTTTATAAACATAAAGCACTTCCAAAATCATAGCGACAAGTTTGAGCGAAGAATTGGCTTAACAGCAATAGTTTTGTCCATATTATCTACTGGAATAGGCTATATTTGCTTTGGATTAATTGCGCCTAACGAGTTTAAACCTCATGCAGACTTGCATCATTTACTGCAAGATCTTCCAGGGCGTTGGATGCCTATGGGATTTGGCTTAAGATCAAACGCAATGCTGACTCCTCTAACGCCTCTTGCATCTGCTATTGCTCAGTGCGTGGGAGTTCTTCTTTGGATTGTTCTTTTTGTTGTTTGCCTTATGTGGTTTAAAAACAAAGTTACAATTAACGAAGAAGACCGCAAAAAAGCAAGTCAGTTAGTTCATTTTGGCGGAGACACAATGAGCTTTATGACTACTTGGCCAGATAATCACTATTGGTTCTCCAACACAGAACGCTCGGCAATAGCGTACAGGCTTAAATACGGAATTGCTTTAACTTTGACTGGTCCTTTTGGAGACAAATCTGAATATAATCAAGATTTAAAATCATTTATTAAGCTTTGTGAGCAAAATTCTTGGTCTCCAGCATTCTACGCTGTGCACGATGAAGATAGAAAAAACCTAGAATCTCTTGGTTTTATGTCTATTAAAGTTGGAAGCGATATGCTAGTTTACCCTAAAGAATGGCAAACTAGAGGTAAAAAATGGCAGGATATTCGTACTGCTATAAATAAAGCTAAGCGCGATGGCATAACAGATGTTCTTAGCACCTACAACGAAGCTCCGTGGAATGTTAAGCAACAGATTATTGAGATTTCGGAAGAGTGGGCAGAACTTAAATCTCTTCCCGAGATGAAATTTACTCTTGGCGGATTAGAAGAATTGCACGATTCTAGAGTAAAGATTTTGTACGCGATTGACGATAATGGCAAAGTTCTTGGCGTAACCAGCTGGATGCCTACTTATAGCAACAATCGTGTAATCGGTTGGACTCTTGATTTTATGCGTCATAGAACAGATAGTCCTAATGGAATTATGGAACTTCTTATTGCGCGAATGGCAGAACGCTTAAGAGACGAAGGCCTTGAGAATCCAGAATCTGCTGTAGAGTTTATGAGCCTTTCTGCAGCTCCTCTTGCAGGAATAACCGATATTTGCGATTCGGAAGATTCTAGTAATTCGGCCTCTTTGCAAAATAAAGATAGCGTTATTAATAACCAAAACGAAATAATTGTTCATACTCTAGAGATGATGTCGGATATTTTGGAGCCAGCGTACGGTTTTAAATCGTTGTACTTCTTTAAGAAAAAATTCCAACCAACTAATAGGCCTGTGTATATATGCTATTGTGATTCTGCAAAGCTTGCGCAAATATCTCTAGCTGTTACAAGCTCTTATTTGCCAGAAACAAATCCAAAGCAAATTCTAGAAATGATAAAAACGCTTAAAAAAGACACGAATCAAAAAAATCTCCGTTAACTTGCGGCATTATAGCTTGCATGTTAACGGAGACTAAATTATTAAGAAATCTTAATTAAGATTTTAAATCGTACAACTAAGATTCAGATTCAGCGGATTCTTGCGATTCTGCGGATTCTTGCGATTCAGTTGAATCTAAAGAATCAGTTGCATCCAAAGATTCAACTGGCTTAGAGCTGCTATCTGCTGAATCAAACTTTCTGCCACGGAAAATAAATTCTCCAAGCAATCCTTCGCCTTCAGCATCAACCTCAACGCATTCGCCGTCTGTTAAATCGCCAAGCAAAATCTTCTCGCTAATTGCATCTTCAATGTCTCGCTGAATAACTCTGCGTAGCGGCCTTGCTCCAAGAAGTGGATCAAAGCCCTTCTGCGCAAGAAGATTCTTAGCTTTGTCTGTAAGTTCCAAAGCCATATGGCGCTCAAAGAGTCGATCATTCAAACGCTTAACGTCTAAGTCAACAATCTGGCGAACTTCTGGCTCCGTAAGCTGACGGAACACAATAGTATCGTCTAAGCGATTTAAGAACTCTGGGCGGAATTGACGCTTAAGCTCGGAATTAACCTGATCCTTCATGCGCTGATAAGACGCATCCGCATTGTTTCCAAGACTAAAGCCAGTATTTGCCGCCTTAGCAATATCTCGAGTACCAAGATTTGTAGTCAAGATAATAATAGTGTTCTTAAAATCAACTTTTCGCCCCTGACCATCTGTTAAGTGGCCATCGTCCAAAACTTGCAACAATGTGTTGAAAATATCTGGATGAGCTTTTTCAATCTCGTCAAACAAGACCACAGAGAATGGCTTTCTACGAACCTTCTCTGTAAGCTCGCCACCTTCCTCGTAGCCAACATAGCCTGGAGGCGCACCAAAAAGACGGGAAGCTGCATACTTTTCTGCAAACTCCGACATATCTACACGAATAAGAGCATCGTCGTCATCAAACAAGAACTGAGCCAAAGTCTTAGCAAGTTCCGTTTTACCAACGCCAGTAGGTCCAGCAAAAATAAACGATCCAGAAGGACGCTTTGGATCTTTTAAGCCAACTCGCGCACGACGAATAGAGCGAGAAAGCGCACAAACAGCCTCATCTTGGCCAATAATGCGCTTATGCAGCTCTGCTTCCATACCAAGCAGCTTTTTAGATTCTGCCTGAGTTAGCTTAACAACAGGAATACCAGTTGTATTCGAAACAACAGATGCAATAACATCTTCGTCTACAACCATATTCACATTGGATTCGCCTTCTCGCCAAGCTTGCTCTTTAGTCTTGCGATCTTCCTCTAGCTTTTCTTGCTCATCGCGCAAATCAGCTGCTTTTTCAAAGTCTTGATTCTTAATAGCTTCGTCTTTTTTATCGGAAAGCTTAGAAATCTTAGAATCAAGTTCTTTAAGCTCAGGAGGCTCTGTTAAGCGCTTAATACGCAAGCGAGCGCCAGCTTCGTCAATCAAGTCAATTGCCTTATCTGGCAAATTTCTATCTTGAATATATCGAGCAGACATTTCGGCTGCAGCTTGTAAAGCACCATCTGTAATAGTCACATGATGATGATTCTCGTAACGCGCACGCAAGCCCTTTAGAATCTCAATTGTTTCTGCAATAGAAGGTTCTTGAACCTGAATAGGCTGGAATCTGCGTTCCAAAGCCGCATCCTTTTCAATATACTTTCTATATTCGTCTGTAGTTGTAGCACCAATTGTTTGTAGCTCACCACGCGCAAGCATAGGCTTAAGCATATCGGAAGCACCTAAGGCACCATCTGCAGAGCCCGCTCCAACAATAGTGTGAATCTCGTCAATAAATAGAACAATATCTCCGCGAGTCTTAATCTCTTTAAGCACCTTCTTTAAGCGCTCTTCAAAATCACCGCGGTAACGAGACCCAGCAATCATTGAGCCAAGGTCAAGAGAATAAACTTGCTTGCCTTTTAGTGTTTCTGGCACATCCCCAGCAACAATCTTTTGCGAAAGACCTTCTACAACGGCTGTTTTTCCAACACCTGGCTCGCCAATAAGAACAGGATTATTCTTTGTTCTTCTAGAAAGAACAACCATAACGCGTTCAATCTCTTTAGAACGCCCAATAACAGGATCAAGCTTACCCTGCTGCGCTTCGGTTGTAAGATTTCTTCCAAACTGATCTAGCAAAGCAGAACCAGACTGATTGCGCTTATCTTGTACTCCTCCAGCGTTGGCAAGATCGGCACCTTGACCATCTGCAGGTATGCCAGAATTGCCACGAATCAAATCCATTGCTGTGCTACGAAGGTCGCCTAAATCAACCTCCATTTTAATAAGCACTTGCGTTCCAACGCCTTCGCCTTCTCTAATAAGGCCTAAAAGAATATGCTCTGTGCCAATGTAACTATGGCCAAGCTGTAAAGCTTCACGCAAACTAAGCTCAAGCACTTGCTTAGCATGCGGAGTAAAAGGTATGTGGCCACTAGGAGAAACCGTTCCAATGCCAATCATCTCTTTTACTTGTTTGCGCGTACCGTCTAAATCTACACCTTTTGCACTCAAGGCTTTTGCGGCTATTCCTTCGCCTTCTCTAATAAGGCCTAAAAGAATATGCTCCGTGCCAATGTAGTTATGCTGAAGAGCGCGCGCTTCTTCTTGAGCTAACACAATAACACGCCGAGCGCGGTCAGTGAACCGTTCAAACATAATTGCCTTCCGTTTTTATCCTTCGTTCCATGGTAACGAGTTGCCATGACTCTAGCACAATGCCACAGTCTAGAATCTTCCAGCACTAATCATTGGATTCATTAGATTGCGAATCATCGTCGTTATTTTTTTCGCTATCCAACTCGTTTTCAACGTGTGTATGCTTAAGTTGCGTCTGGCGATTTTCTTTACTATCTTCGATTGCCTCTTCTATAAGCTCAACGTCTGCACGCTCTTCTCTAGGTGATTGAGGCACAATTTCAATGTGATAATCGTCGTAAGCTGGCTCCGATTGAATCCAAAGCTGAGAAGGCTCTGGAGGCTCTATTTCGGAATGTTCTCCACATCCGTGATCAAGCGCCACCACTCGCCCATCATCTGGACTCCACATATTTGCGCAAACGCCAAACATGTTTCCCAAGCTTCCTGCAAGTGGAATCATAAAACCACAAGATGAACATGCTTTTCCGTCTGCAATCTTAGTAGAAAGCGACTTTGGTCCATGCTGGCCTGCATACCATCTTTTTGCAGTTTGAGCTATAGCCTGAGCGGTCATAACCCTTTTTCTGGTTAATCGGAAAGTTTCAACAGCCTCTTCAAAATCTTCTGTTGATTCGCCATTTTCCGTATTCTCTGTATGCTCTGCGTCTGTATGCTCTACATCTTTTTGCTCTGTGTCTGCTGGCGATTCTTGAGCGTCTTCATTATTTTGCTCATTAACGCCTTCTTCTAGCCTGGAGTCATCTTCGGCAGTTCCAATGGAATCCATAACCGAAAGATCTGTAGGCTTAAGCCTGTCTTTCCAAGGAATCCAAGGAGGAGGAAGTAACGAATCTTCTGTTGGAGCAAGACTGGATTCGTTAACCGTCCAACGCCCAGCATCTTCGTCGTGATACAGCGTTACCGACCATTGCCAGCCTTCATACCCAAGCATAGTGCAGGCAAAACGAAAATCGGTAACATTGCTACCAATATCCACTTTCCCTACAAAATCGCCTACAGCGTTTTCGCGCTCAGAAGTTTCCACAGCAACTTTATAAGCAAGATCCTGTGGATTTATTACTTCATCTTCCATAAAAAATCCTGTTAACTGTTAATCTTGTACGTCAAAATTATCTGCCACAGCACGCAGCAAATGAGCAAGCTTCTTACTTTCTGCACTAGACGGATAATGGCGTCTGCGCAAGCCGTTGCCAGCAGAATCCAAAAGCTTAATAAGATCTTCTACAATTGCAGCCATGTCTTCTGCCTTTGGCCTTGTAGCTTTTACCAAAGAAGGAGCAGAAGCCACAAGCGTAAGTCCCATTGCCTGCGGACCTTTACGACCTTCTACAACAGAAAATTCAACGCGTGCACCTTTACGCAATTCTTTTACTGATTCTGGCAATGCAGAAGAAGGCAAAAACACATCTTTGCCGTCTTCATCTACTATAAAGCCATATCCCTTTTTGGAATCATACCAACGAACGCGCCCGTTGGGCATAACACACCTCACTCAAATTCACTAAACTTTATGCGAACTATCTATTTTACTACAATCCACATAATCTCTAAAGATTCACACTGCTTCCATTGTAGCGCATGAATCTAGAACAATCTAAATAATCCAGAACAATCTTAAAAACAATATGCAGAACATCTAGAATAGATTAGTCTATTTTTCTGTTTTCTCTACATCGATTGTATTGCTAGCATTATTAGTATTGCTTGTATCCTCATCAAGAATAACGTTTGGAAGCACAACCGTAAGCGTTAAGCCATGAGGCTTAGAATCCTCCGAGCCATCATTTTTCAATTCAACGCCACTCATTGTGTTATCAATAGAATCATCTTCATTATCTTGATTAGAACTAGTTCTATATGCACAAGACGTTGTTGCACAAATAAAACCATGATGTGCCTTAACAACAGATTGCGCAATAGACATACCCAGACCCGTACCGCCTTTTTCTCTGGCTCTAGAAGGATCAGCAATATAGAAACGCTCGAAAATATGAGGCAAGGATTCTTCTGGAACACCAGGACCGTGGTCAACAACTCTAATAACAACATACGAATTGCCAGCGCCCGTTGATTGGCTAACTTCTGCAGCTTCCAAAAAATCCTTAAGAGACTTAGAAACAGAGCTCATTTTTTGCAAAGCTTCGGGACTAATCGAAGCTTTAAAAATCCCCATTCCTATTTCTACTGGAGAATCAGTTGGAGTATAACGATGAATGTTTCCAACAATATTAGTAAGAACTTGGCGTAATCTTGCCCCATCGCCCTTTAACATAACATTAGGCAGCTGCCCTGGAGTAAAAATAAATTTTCGATCAAGACTACAATTTGTAGGCTTAGAACAATCCATTAGCTTTAAGTCGTCTGCTAAATGCAAAGTTCCTTGTTGAACAACTCTAACTTGATCAAGCGCTCGCAAATCATTTGCAGCATCTTTAAGAATTGGCGTTACATTAACAGTTTGAGAAACATTGATTCCTCGCCCTTCGTCAAATCGCGCTAGCGAAAGCAAATCTTCAACAAGCTCCGTCATTCTTTCGCTGGAAGCTTTAATGTGAGCAATAGAATCATCCGCCTTCTCTTGCTGCCCTGGAACACCTCTCCACATGTAATACAACTCGGCATAACCGTGGATTGCTGCCAAAGGCGTTCTAAGCTCATGGCTAGCGTCCGAAACAAAACGCTTCATTTTTTCTGTCATTGCTTCTTGATCATTAAAGCCTTGCTCAATCCTAGAAAGCATTGAGTTTAGCGAAGCTGCCAAAGAACCAACTTCCGTATTTTCTGGAGCCGAAGGAACTCGCCTGCTTAAATCTCCAGAAGCAATTTTAGACGCAGTTTTTTCTATTCGTTTTAGTGGAACAAGCGTTGACTGAATAATCAAAGCAGCCAAAACCGCTCCAAGGAGAATCACAGTTATACTAACCATTAAGCAGTATCGCGTAAGCGTATCCAAAGTGTCCATTTGGTCGCTTAACGAAAGCGCTATATAAACGTAACCCCTAACACGCATTTCTGAGTTGTAACCGCTTCGCTGACCCCATGTAAGAACCAGCACACGCCACGGCGACTGAGCAACCTTTGCAGTTGCATCATCAATGCTTTTAAGATCACCCTTAACTACTGCAGGAGATGTAAAAGGCTTTCTTTTTACAACAACGTTGTTAATTTCACCATCTTCTGGAAGCGTTGGCATAGAAACAACATTCCCCTTAAGAGGTGGAACTAACGGAGTTGTAATAATCTTGTTGTTAGTGTCTCGAATTTGCAAAAAATAATCGTTAGGGCCAACCGTAGGCTCTTTTGAATCTTTGCTTCTAAGCAAATCTATATTGTCGTAAATAAGCTGAGCCTGGTCTGCCAACTGAGCATCAGTTTTATCCAGCAAGTAGCTTCCAACTAACTGCCTAATCGATAAAGATATGCAAAATGCAGCAATAGTTAAAACAACAAGAGTGCATGCCACTAATCGAGTGCTTAGCGGTATTGCATCAAGATGTTTGCGCATCCATTTTCTTGCTTTATGATCTTTATTAGAATTCGCTTCTTTGCCGTCATAATCCGAGTTCTCGCTAGCAACAGCAGGATTATAAATAGCGACTTCCGTAGATTTGCCACTATTCATAATCAGGCTTGCCCTGCCTTTGGAACACGAATCATGTAACCGATTCCACGCTTGGTCTCAATAAGCGGAACAACTTTCTTTAACGAACCATCGTCGTTCTTAATCTCAATGCCGTCGATTTTCTTTCTAAGATAAGAAATGTAGGATTCAACAATTGCAGCGTCTCCACCCCAATCGTACTGCCAAACGTGATTAAGAATCTGGCTTTTAGACAAAACTCTGCCTTCGTTATCCATTAAATAATGCAAAAGCTTGTATTCTGTAGGGCTTAGTTCGATTGGAACTCCAGCTCTAGAAACATCGTGAGAATCCTCATTAATCTCTAAATCTGCAACTTTAACAACAGGAGTGTCTTCTTCTGCCTCCTGGGTTCTGCGTAGAATTGCTCGAATTCTAGCAACTACTTCTTCTAGGCTAAATGGCTTAGTAACGTAGTCGTCTCCGCCAACCGTTAAGCCCATAATCTTATCTTGCGTATCGTCTCTTGCAGTAAGGAACAACACCGGAACAGCTACACCGTTTTGACGAATTCGCCTTGTAACGGTAAAACCGTCTATATCTGGCAGCATAACGTCCATAACAATAAGATCTGGATGAACACGTTCTATAACTTCAATTGCTTCCGACCCAGAAGCAGCGGTTTCTACGTCAAATCCTGCAAAATGCAACGATGCAACTAAAAGTTCGCGAATTGAAGGTTCGTCGTCGACCACAACAATTGATGCTTCTACATTCTTACCCATACTGTTTAGCATCACTTATAAAGCTGAATGTTTCCTGAGTGTTTCCTGAAAAAAATAGATTTATTTGTGCGCAGCATGCCTTCTCTTGGCTTTTCTAAATCCTAGCGCAACTTGCTTTAACACGTAATTTCTTCTATACAAAATAAGCGCAACAATTGCAAATAATGCAAGAATTACAACAATCATCACAACAGTTGCAATAATGCTTGTTGAAGGTGTAATCGACGTTCTTTTTGCGCGAATAATCTGCTTCATAAGCGAAATCGCAGATTTAGACCAGTCGGCTCCTTGCGCACTAACTAATGGCCTATAGGCTGCATCCGACAACAAGTCGACGGTTGTTTTTCTTTTAAGCCATTCATCGGAATTAGGCGAAACTGCCACAACAAGTCTTCCATCGTGAGTGGCAACTGCTAAAAGAACAGTATTTGCAGCAGGATTTGTGCTTGTTAATAAATCGCTAGCCCACTTTGATGGATCTTTGCTGCCACTAAAATTAGCTAAATAAAGAAGTCGCACAGAAACACCTGTTTGCTTTTTTGTGCTAGCAATCATGTCGGAAACTTTTGCAACAGAGTCCCCTAGAAGATTTTCTGTATCTGTGATTGAATCCGTAGTAACAATGCCATAATTATTAGGATTTTTATTTGCCGAATCGCTATTTTTTGACTTTTCTTTAGCAAAAACAGGGCTGGCAAATAAAGCAATTTGACCCAAAAACACAAGTATTATAAAGGCGCATAAGCCTTTAACCACATTAGTAAAAAAATCTTTGACAAAATCGCTTGACGGCATATATTCATAATACCGTGTTTTTAGATTACAAGAAACAATAGCAAAAATTGGGTTTAATACGTCATTTCTACACAAGCATTAAATAACACGGAGATAAAGCATAACAAAACACAATTTACAAGCATTAAGGAGTAAAAATGGCACAATTTAGAGTTGATTCAGAACAGATTCAGCAATCTGCTGCAGCAGTTGGATCTTCGATTAATGCAATTCGAGATGCAACTAACGGAATGTACGCAAATCTTCAGCAGCTGCAAAGCGTGTGGACTGGTCCTGCTGCCACTCAGTTTGCAACAACCGCCACACAATGGCGAGCAGCGCACCAGCAAATGGAACAATCACTAGAGGCAATTCAGCTTGCAATGCAAAATGCTTCTAACATCTACATGGATACAGAAGCGCAAGCAGCATCACTATTTGCAATGAACTAAACAAGTTACAAAAACAAGTTACAAAAACAAAAACATGAGCGGCAAAGCCAAAACTTTACCGCTCATGCCTGATAACTAAACAGACTCAATCAAAGAGTTAATTTAATTTAATTTAGTAGCCCATCTCTGCGCCGCCAGCTGGAGCTGCAGCTGGCTTTTCTGGCTTGTTGGCAACAACAGCTTCGGTTGTTAAGAACAAACCAGCAATAGAAGCAGCATTCTGTAGAGCAGAACGAGTTACCTTAACTGGATCAGTAACGCCAGCAGCCATCAAATCTTCGTAAGCGTTGGTTGCAGCGTTAAAGCCCTGGCCTTCTGGAAGCTCGCGAACCTTGTTAAGAACAACGTCTCCAGAAACACCGCTGTTTTGAGCAATCTGCTTGATTGGAGCTTCTACAGCGCGGAACACGATTGCAGCGCCTGTTGCTTCTTCGCCCTTAAGATCGGCAATTGCGGCAGACTTTTCTACCTTTGCAGCAGCCTGAACAAGAGCAACGCCGCCGCCTGGGAGCAAGCCCTCTTCGATTGCAGCCTTAGCGTTACGCACTGCATCTTCAATGCGATGCTTGCGTTCCTTGGCTTCTACCTCGGTAGCAGCGCCAACCTTAATAACAGCTACGCCACCAGCAAGCTTAGCAAGACGCTCCTGAAGCTTTTCGCGATCGTAATCAGAATCGGTGTTTTCAATTTCTGCACGAATCTGAGCAACACGAGCCTCAACATCTTCCTTAGAGCCAGCGCCAGAAACAATAGTTGTTTCATCCTTAGAAACGATTACCTTTGCTGCATGACCAAACACAGAAGCATCGATAGAATCGAGCTTTAAGCCAAGATCATCGGAAACAACCTGAGCACCAGTCAAAATTGCCATATCTCGCAACATTGCCTTACGGCGATCGCCAAAGCCTGGAGCTTTAACAGCTACAGTGTTGAAAGTGCCACGAATCTTGTTAAGAACAAGCGTTGGCAAAGCTTCGCCATCAACATCTTCTGCAATAATAAGCAATGGCTTTCCAGACTTCATAACAAGTTCAGCAACATGAACAATGTCTTGCTGGCTAGAAACCTTACCAGAAGTGAGCAAAATGTATGGGTCTTCCAAAACAGCAGTCTGATCTTCTGCATTGGTTACAAAGTAAGGGGAAATATAGCCCTTATCAAAACGCATACCTTCGGTAAAGTCCAAATCAAGACCAAACTTGTTGTTGTCTTCAACAGTAACAACACCGTCTTGGCCAACCTTATCTAGAGCTTCTGCAATCTTTTCGCCAACTTCTGGATCGGCTGCAGAAATAGTAGCAGTAGCAGCAATCTGATCCTTGGTTTCAACATCTTTCGCAGATGCAAGCAATTCCTTAACAATTGCCTCGGAAGCCTTTTCAATGCCCCTGCGAAGAGCAATTGGATTGCTTCCAGCAACAACGTTCTTTAAGCCTTCGTGAACCAAAGACTGAGCCAAAACGGTAGCAGTTGTAGTACCGTCACCAGCAACGTCGTCGGTCTTCTTAGCAACTTCCTTTACCAACTCTGCGCCAATGCGCTCGTATGGATCTTCGAGATCAATCTCCTTAGCGATTGAAACGCCATCGTTGGTGATTGTTGGAGCACCGTAAGACTTATCTAAAACTACATTACGACCTTTTGGTCCAAGTGTGACCTTTACTGTATTTGCAAGCTTATCAAGACCAGCAAGCATACCCTGACGGGCATCCTCTTCATAGGCAATAATCTTTGCCATTATTCCTCCACATAACTTAACTATGGACACCCACTCAAATCTTTTAAAGCTAATCAACCGTCAGCTGTTGACTAAACCGTTTAAACTGAGTGCTAAATGAAGATTAGCACTCTAAGTACCCGAGTGCCAACTGTATTCAAAAATCTATAGAAAAAATCTATAGTCAAAAATCAAAAATAGCCAATCAAAAAGCCCTTATTAAGACTTTCCAATTGGCTATTTAAGCGTTTATTTATTAGTCAAATCTATTACGTTTATTTATTTTGTACAGCAAATCTACTTGCACAAAACCACAACAATAGTGGTTGCTATTTGATCCGCAGATTCAACATTGCTGATTCCGAGTGTTTTAGCAATATCTTCAGCAGCAGCTCGATTCTCGCTCCCCTTATACCAAACAACAGAATCAGCAGGAACAGTTCCAGCAGGATTTGCAGCCTGTACATTTTCGTAGCCCGCTTGCTTAAGCTTTGCAGCTTCTTGAGCAGCATGACCCTGAATCTTTGTTGCATTAATAACTCTTACTGGAACAGTCTTGTTAACAGATTGCCCAGAAGTGTTTGAGTTGCTTGCATTATTGTCTTTAGAATCCTTAGAGCTATTAGCATTTTTATCTTCTTTATTAGACTTATCGGTTTTTACTGGATCCCTATCTTCGTCTGAATCGTCGTCAGCATCATCCGACTTGCTCTTGCTCTCGTCAATTTTGCCGCTCTTAAGTTTAGAAGACTTAGCAGTTGTTGACTGATTTGTGCTCCATGGCAAACGAATATTGTTGATTTCTCCAGACATAATAGCCCATGCAAAAATACCTAAAACAACAGCAATAGTTACGACTACTACATACGGGAACAATACGGCATACCAAGCGCGATTTCCGCGATGTACTCCAACAGGGCCTTCTGGTGGATTATCAAAAGCATCTGGCGTAAACGACACGTTCTGGCTTTTATGCGCCATAATTGTATCCCTTCTAAAAAATCAGCTAACAGTATGAGTCCATATTAGCGAATACCGCGCACAAAGCATAAAGAATTTTATTTATTTTTACATTTGATTTTGTATTTATCACCCTTGTTTTAGAGTTGATAAATATGGATATTAAGCAGCGAAAATCTTTGCACGAACTCATAGACCCAGATTGGGCAAATGCCCTTGAACCAGTTGAACCACAAATTCATAAAATGGGAGATTTTTTACGGCAAGAATTAGCATGCGGAAGACGATTTTTGCCAGAAAGTCATAATATTCTTAGAGCTTTTACAATCCCTTTTAATCAAATAAAGGTTCTTATTGTTGGTCAAGACCCATACCCAACACCAGGGCACCCAGTTGGTCTTAGTTTTTGCGTAGACCCTAGCGTTAAACCGTTGCCTAAAAGTCTAACCAACATCTATAAAGAATTAGTTAATGATTTAAACGTTCCAATGCCTAAAAATGGCGATTTAACACCTTGGACTAAGCAGGGCGTAATGCTGCTAAACAGATGCCTTAGCGTAGAAGCAGGCAAAGCGAATAGCCATCAAGGAAAAGGTTGGGAACAAATAACAGATGCTGCAATAACAGCGCTAAATAATCGCACAGATAATAACGGCAAACCGCTTCCATTAGTGGCAATTCTTTGGGGCAGAAACGCTCAAAGCCTAGCTCCTCTTCTTACAAACGCAGTGATTATTCAATCCCCACACCCAAGTCCGCTTTCTGCATCTAGAGGATTCTTTGGCTCCAGGCCATTTTCTAGAACAAATCAAGCATTAATATCAATGGGAGCATCTGCAATTGACTGGAGCTTATAGCAAAAAGAAACTAAGGTAGCGTATATCGGTTAAAATAAAACGCATGGCATTATTCCCTCCGCAACCAAATAGTCAAAACAATAGCGCAAATACTGGTGTTTTCTCTCTTCCACCCCAGCCTCGCGTACCTGTTTCTAATAGCTCTATTTCTAATACAGTAGACGAAACAAATCAGCCAATATCTGCAGGCGTTTCTAACGAGAGCATTAAAAAGGCGCAGCAGATTGCAGCGGTTCTTCGCTCAAGATTTGCTCAAACACTTGTAGGCCAAGATTCACTTAAAGAATCGCTTATTTTAACGCTTATTGCTGGAGGCCACATTCTTATTGAATCTGTTCCAGGTCTTGCTAAAACAACTGCTGCACAGACTCTTGCAACGGCAATGTCTGGAAGCTTTAAACGAATTCAGTGTACGCCTGATTTAATGCCAGCAGACTTAGTTGGAACTCAAGTTTTTGACTTTTCTTCTCAAAGATTTACAACACAGATTGGTCCTATTCACGCAAACGTGATTCTGCTAGACGAGATTAATCGATCAAATGCAAAAACTCAGTCAGCAATGCTGGAGGCAATGGCAGAAGGCGCTACAACAATTGGTGGAGAACGCATTAATCTTCCTCAGCCTTTTATGGTTATTGCTACGCAAAATCCAATTGAAGAAGAAGGAACTTTTAATCTTCCAGAAGCTCAAATGGATCGTTTTATGCTTAAAGCTGTTATGACTTACCCTTCGTTTAGCGAAGAGGTGAGCATGTTGGAGCTTTTAACAAACAGAGGAAGCGACGTTTTTAATCCGCAAACACTTAATAGCCAAAAAATAAGTTTGCAAGACGTTACTTTTTTGCGCGCAGCCGCTAAACGAGTGCATGTTTCGGAAGCTGTTATGAAGTATGCAGTAGATATTGTTGCAACTTCTAGAGGCCAAGGAAGTCACCCTCTTAAAACTATTTCTTCACTTGTACGAATGGGTGCAAGCCCTAGAGCTTCTATTGCTTTAATACGCATTGGTCAGGCTCAAGCTCTTCTTTCTGGAAGGGATTACGTTATTCCAGAAGATGTTAAAAAATTTGCTCACGAAGTTCTTAGACACAGGATTCTTTTGACTTTTGAAGCTTTAGCAGATTCCATTACTAGCGACCAAGTTATTGATGCAATAGTGAAGACGGTTCCTGCACCATGATTTTTGCAAAACTGTTTAAAACCTATTCACAACCAACTTTTACAGTTAATGCTAAAAGGAATTTGCTATGCTCCGATTCGTCTAAAAAAGTTAGGCGAAAAATCGAAGCATTAGACAATCGTCTAAATCTTCCACTTGCAAAAAAATCTTTAAGCATTTTTGAAGGAGAACACCCTTCTAACCAAAAATTTGGTAATGGCGACTTAGTAGACGTTCATGCTTGGCAGCCTGGAGACGAAGCTAGAATGATCAACTGGAAAGCCAGCGCAAGAATTGGCGAACCAATGGTTTCTTCCAGGCAGCGCGAATCTTCTTCTAAAACTTGGATTCTTGTGGATTCTAGTGTAAATATGAATGCTTCTTGCGCGTCTAAAAGTAATGAATATTTATATGAGATTGCTTCTAACGCAGCATGTTTTTTTGCGTCTTTAAGCATAAAACGCAACGACTCGCTTAATTGCGCTTTATTTGATGGAGATAATGTTTTACGGATTCCATCTTGTAGGAATCTGCCTGATTTTGAGCGTAGCTTAGATATTTCATTGTGCAATGCACGCAAAAACACTAGAAACACAGATGCCATTATTGACTTCGCTAATTCAATTACCCAAAAACACGGCTTGATTGTAATAATTACAGACGAATACGCTATTTTGCAAAAACATTTTAATGATTTGCAAAAAATCGCTAGATTACATTCTTTAATCGTTGTAACCCTAAGCCCGGTAAACCCATTTAGCAAGTCTAAAGATATTCCAATACTTGATGGAACAACAATGCGCAAAATACCAGCGTTTTTAGTAGACGATTCCTGCTGTAAAGAAGTAAAGACACATAGGGCATTTATAAACAACTCGCTACACGAATGCTTAAACTCTGCTAAAGCTTGCCTTATACGTGGGTCTTCTAGCAAGCAAATATTCCATTCTTTGGCTAAATTTATTTGTAACGCAACTTTGCAAAACAGCGTTTTTAGTGTTAAGAAGAATCAAGATTTACTCTTAAAATAGGCTTAGGTTGGTTTGCAGTGAGTATTAATAATGTTCAAAAAGTTTTAAACGACGAAACAATGCTACTTGCCCTTATTGGCTTAAGCATAATAGTTGCGTTTTTGGCAATCATAATGCTCTACATTGCTATCTACAAAATCAACACTAAAGCAAACACTAAAGAAGATGTAAAAAATGCCGCTCATACTTTAAACGCAAATAGGCAAGAATGGCGTAAAAAAATTGAGCAGGTTGTTAGCGAATATAATCAAAACAAGATTAAAAAAGATCAAGCTTTTGCTAAATTAGCCAAAATTGCTCGACAATACGTTTCTATAATTAGCGGAGACAACATTAAATCACACACTCTTGGAGACATTAGTTCGCTTAGAAACACTTGGAAAAACACGCAGGGAGCAGACTTATTGCGTCAAACTATTGCAGCTTTATACCCTCCTGAATTTGCGGACGCAAAGTATAATAATCAGGCAAAAAATGCAGATGTTGATCAAGGCGCAAGATGGGTTCTTGCTCTTCTTGAAAGCTGGAAAACAAAGGAAAATAAGCCAAAGGAGAATAAAAGATGACATTCTCCACTTTAAGCACATGCACTTTGGCAATACCTAATTTAGCAATGTGCAAAATATTTGCTTCAACGCTTTTCTCTATGCGCTTAAAATGGCCATTAGTCCTTGTTTTTGGCGTTTTAATAGCATTAGTTGTTTCAATACTAGTCTTTGTAATAAGTGAGATTAAAAAATACAATTACAAAACTCACAAACTCGAATCTTTAAAAGCTTTAAAAACAAGCTTTTTAACGTCTTTTACTTTAGATGAAGATTTGCAAGGAAGTATATGCGCAAGAAAATGGCGATTATGGATTATTTTGCGAAGAATATGCGCGTTAATGCTTTCCCTTGCGCTTTTATGCACACTAACTCTTAGCGCAAGGCCTTCTAGAGTTTTAGACGCAGACGAGCAATCAAGTTCTAGAGACATTGTACTTTGCTTAGATGTTTCTGGCTCCACTCTTCCCTACGATTTAGAAGTTATTAACGCTTACTTAAAATTTGTTGAACATTTTCAAGGAGAGCGCATAGGCTTGAGCATTTTTAACTCAACATCTAGAACCGTGTTTCCGCTAACCGATGACTATTCTCTTGTTAAAAAACAATTGCAATACGCTTCTAAACTCTTAGACGGAGTTCAATCGCAAGATAAAATCGACAACATGCAGCAAAAGCAATATCAGCAAATTTCTGCATGGCTTGATGGCACTCAAAACAGAAAAGAAGCAACGTCTTTAATTGGAGATGGTCTTGTTAGCTGTGCCGCAATGATTCCTGGCGTTGTATACGGGTCTTCCAACAATTCTAAAAAGCCTCACAATCGCCTTAATCGTAGTGCTTCTATTGTTTTAGCAACCGATAACGTTGTTTCCGGAAAACCAGCCTATTCACTTAAACAAGCATTGAATTTAACCAGCCAGGCCAATATTCAAGTTGACGGCTTATACTCTGGGTCTGCTCAAAGCGAAAACGAATCAACTACTGTGCAAATGCGAAATCTTATAGAGCAAAATGGTGGTATTTTCTTAACGCAGCATAATGCTGATTCCGTAATGACTTTGGTGCGTAAAATTGAGCAACAGCATACGAGTATTCCTAAAAAATCAACGCAGTCAGCTTTAAGTGATGACCCTAGTATTCCAACAATATTGGCGGTTATTTTTGCATCTCTTTGGCTTATTTTTGCAAGAAGGATAAAGCGATGAGAGTATATTTTAGTTGGATTTCGTTAGTTTTAATTGCAATTCTTACCGTTTTAGCTTTGTTTGAGATTTTTCCACTAAAACGCAATAATTCCAATACGGATGAAACTGTTTATATGCGAGTTCGCAGAGTATTAATCTGCGTTTTGCTTGCGATTTGCGCATTATGCCCATGCGTTATGAAAAACACTTTTCAACGATCCCTTAATGCCACTAACGTTGTTTTTGTTTTAGACGTTACTGGATCTATGAACGTAAACGATTCTACGGATTTATCTAATCACAAGAACACAAGATTTAACAGCGCAAAGCAAATAATAAAACAAGTTGCAAGCAATTACACAAACGCAAGCTTTAGCGCTATAAGATTTGGAGCGTCTTCTAGCGTTGACGTTCCTTTAACTCCAGACGTAAATGCCATTGAAAATTGGGTTAATACTATTAACACAGAGCCTGTTGGAGTTTCAAACGGAACGAGCTTAGACGCGCCGCTAGATAAAACTCTTCTTGCCACTAAAGCAATTCACGACGCTCATCCACAAGATGTTACTGTTTTGTATTTAATTAGCGATGGCGAAGAAACAACCAGCAGAAAGCGCAGAACATTCTCTTCTTTACGCGGCTACGTAAATCATGCTTATGTTATTGGTGTTGGGTCTAAAAATGGCGGAAAAATCCCAAACGAAAGCACTAAGTTGGACGATTTAGATGATATTAATTCAACTGATTCTTCTATAAAACAGTCTGGAAAATGGATTATTGACCCTTCTACAAAAAAACCTGGAATATCTAAAATGGATTCAAAGAATCTTAAGAATATTGCAGACGAGCTTAGCGGAAAATATGTTGATTCCAGTAAAGATCATTCCATTGGCGTAGAAGCAAAACAGATTCTTTCTAAACAATGGCGGCAAAACAACACTGTTAAACCAAGACTTAGGCCTTATCCAATCGTTTGGCCGTTTTCTATTCTTGCAAGTATATTAATTCTTTGGGAATTGGCGTGCTGGATTACAAAATCGAGGAAGCTTATATGATTAGTAAAATCACACCTAAGTCGTTCCTAAGATTTTCTATTATTGCAATATCTACTATTGTTATAGCTTTATGCATGGCGTCAATTTATTTTATTGCCACTAATCTTAAAGCAGAATCAACATATAATGCTGCTACAAAAAGTCTTATAAACAACATAAAAGCATCGAAAAAAGTTGATGCAGATAAAGAAATGTTGGCTGTATCTCAAAAACAGGTTGACGACCAGTTTAACGAAGCAAAATCACCTTATACAATTTTAATGCCGCACTTAAAAAAGAGCATTAATCATAACGCATTAATATCTAAAAAACTTACAAATAGTTTGCAAAAGCAACTTGACCAAGATAAAAAAGATACGGACGCAAACGCAAAAACAAACCAGAATAATAGCGAAAATAGGATTAATAAATCGCAAGAAAAATCCAATAAATCCAGCTTAAGTAATTCGCAAAAAAGCAAAGTTCAAGATTTACTAAGGCAGAATAATCAAAGCGATTCTAGCCAAAATTCGCAGAATCAATCGTCGCAAACCGAAGATGATTCTACATCTAAAGATTCAAACAAGAATGGAAAAACTAAGTCTTCTAAAAAAGAAGACTCAAGCAATAAGCCTTGGTAAATATGCTAAAGTGCTTTTTAAAAAAACCGCCTCAAGCACAAAAACCCTTATATTTCAAGGATTATAGCCTTTAACCACATTGCAAGAATTTTCGTGACTATTTAAAAAACGTTGTGTGTAATATTTGTATGCACATATTTAACGATTACCAATGGCTGTTAGAAAGAACAGAACAATGCTCTAACAGCGTGCTTAGCGAAGCACACTCCAACACTCTTAAAGACTGGCATGGCAAAGCCGCAAACGCGTTTAACGAACAGATGGCTAAAACCGCTAGAAAAGCATGCCAAATCAGCTCTGTTAACGCTGGCTTTACTGATGCTGATTTTATTAACACTAATCCCACTTTTAACGAAATGCTAAATTACGGAGGTAAATAATGCCTTGGAGAGTAAAATCAACTATAACTGGCGGAGAACCTCTTAGCGTTGCTGATTCCAACTCGTATAAAGCAAAAGCTGCAAGACTTAGCGAACTATCAAACGATTTCCATTCACTAAGCGCATGTTGGATGCAAACCGCATTGCAAATCGAAAGCCAAAAAGCCGCTCTTGTACAAAGTCAAAACAACTGTTTTAACAAAGATTTTTGCCAACCTGCTTTACAAAACTTGCCAGATTCTAGCGAATGCAGAATAAAGTCAAGCCAATGCGAATCAATGTCCAACAATCTTAGCGAATTGTCTACTTTAATAATCAGGGCAAATAACCTATATTCTGCAACGGAATACAAAAATAGAGAAGCCTTCGATAACCTTGTGGCTATTGGAACCACAATCTTCCCTATTACTGCAGTACCATTCTTTGCAAGCGCAGGATTTAGTGCGATTTTAGACATGACTCAAAAAAGTGGCATGAAGAATTTTTCTAAATGGAGCCATGCAACAGCACCAATACAACAGGGATTTATACGAGGCTTTTCTAAACATTTTCTAATAAATCCAGTAACAGGAATCCCCATTCGTCTTTTTTCCAGCATTCAAGAAAGAAACGATGTAAAACATTCAAAAGCTCCAGTTGCCACTTTTGCAAGCGCATTAAGCTTGTTTAGTGCAAAAATCAATGATGCAAAACAGGGAAACAATCTTAAAGTAACAAAACTAGTTTTGCCTAAAAATGCACAATCTAAAATACTGCAATATAGGGGAAATAATATTGGTCAAGCTCTTGCAAATCTTAATAATCTTGCAAACGGAAATCTTTCTGTGCATCCGCCAAAAACAAATCCAGATGCTGCAACAATCGCAATTCAACGTTTTAAGCAAAAGAACGGCAGAACATCTTGGCTTGTTACAATACCGGGAACGGACGGAAAGCCTAAATCGCCGTTTGGATGGCCTCAAAATGCGGAGGTTATGAGCAGCTCTAAAAGCGTAAGAATGAACGCAGACAGCACAAGAATGGTTGTGGAAGCAATGAAAAGAAGCGGCATTAAACCAAACGATAATGTTGTACTTGTTGGGCATTCACAAGGCGGAATAGTTGCTGCAGAAATTGCAAGCGACTATTCAAAACAATACAACATAAAACACGTTGTAACAGCAGGGTCGCCTATAGCAAACCATGCAATTCCAGAAAAAACTTGGGTAACAAGCATAGAAATGGAAGACGAACTTGTTCCAACATTAGACGGAGCGAGTAATCCAAGCAGAAACAATTGGGTTACGATTCACGCAGTGGCTAGTAAAAGTGATAATAGAAGCAACAGAAAAGAAGACAACAAGCAAAATGATTCTAAGCAAAATCGCAAGTCAAATCGCAAAGAGAATCGCAGGCCAAAAAATCTTTTTGAAAAAGACGGAATACTAGTAAAAAATGTGCCAGAAGAAGGAACGCTCACACATGATTTAAATTATCATCAAGCAGCTTACCAAGACGCCAGTCAGCTATCTTCTAAACAAATAAGATCTCAAGAATCGCATTTTAGCAATGTGTTAAAAGGGACTTTAGAAGAAACAACATTATGGCAAGGAGTTATGCAACACTAGTACAACGCTAAAACAGCAAGACTCAAAATAGCAACGCTCAAAACTTAGTAGTTTCATGCCATGCTGTAACCTTTAGAGTATGAAGCTTACTGATATTTGCCCTGCTATTGCTTTAACTCCACTAGACGGAAGATACCACAACCAAACTGCTAGCCTCGTAGAATATTTAAGCGAACCAGCATTAAACCGCGAGCGCATGCGTGTTGAAGTTGAATGGATGATTCTTCTAGCAAACGGTTATAAGGGAAACAGTTTTAAAACGATTGTAGATGGCGTAAAGCCTTTAACAGATGAGGAATGCGATTATTTGCGCGCAATCCCAGAAAACTTTGGAGCCGAAGGTATAAAACGCCATGCTGCTCACGAAGCTGTTACGCATCACGACGTTAAGGCTGTTGAATATTACATTGACGACGAGTTAGACAAAGCAGAGCAAGTATTAGGGCATAAAACCCAGCTTAGCAATCTTAAAACATTGGTTCATTTTGCTTGCACAAGCGAAGATATAAACAATCTTTCTATAGCTCGTTGCGTAAAAAACGCTGTTGAAAACGTGTATAGGCCAAATTTGCAAGCAATTGTTGATTACTTGACTCAAAAAGCGCAAGAGTATAGAGATACTCCAATGCTATCGCTAACTCACGGTCAGCCTGCAACTCCTACAACTTTAGGTAAAGAGCTTGCTGTGTTTGTCTATAGGCTAAATCGCCAGCAAAAACACCTTGATGCCCAAGAATATCTTGGAAAAATAAATGGTGCTACTGGAACTTTTGGCGCTCATCTCGCCGCTTTCCCTAATGTTGATTGGCTTAGCGTTTCTAAAGAGTTTGTAGAAAACAGAATGGGTCTTTGCTTCAATCCTCTTACAACGCAAATCGAAAGCCACGATTGGCAGGCGGAACTTTACAGCACGGTTAGCCACATTAACCACATTCTTCACAATCTTGCAGTAGATGTGTGGATGTATATTTCTCGCGGCGTTTTTGTGCAAGTTCCAGTTAAAGGTGCTACTGGATCTTCCACAATGCCACACAAGGTGAACCCTATTCGATTTGAAAACGCGGAAGCAAATCTTGAGATTTCTTGCGCACTTTTCGATACCCTTTGCGCAACGCTTACCGAAAGCCGCTGGCAGCGCGATTTAACTGATTCCACTACTCAGCGAAACGTTGGATCCGCATTCGGCTATGCACTTCTTGCACTAAATAATCTTCTTGGCGGCTTAAAGTCGATTCATCCAAACACGCAAATGATGAGCGAAGAACTTAACAACAATTGGGAGGTTCTTGGCGAGCCAATCCAAACTGCTATGCGCGCACAAGAAATTGCTGGCGTAGAAGGAATGGAAAGGCCATACGAGCAGGTTAAAGAGCTTATGCGTGGTCACAGCATATCTAAAAAAGATGTTGAAGATTTTATATCTTCTAGAAACTTCGACGCACAAACCGCAAGTAGGCTAAAAAACCTTACTCCAGAATCTTATACTGGAATTGCATCACGTTTGGTAGATTTTATTCAATAACTTATTAGCAATTAATAATTTTATTAATAAATAAACGGTGTACTATGCAATCGCAAGTAAAAGACGATTTAGTTATTAACGACACTGAGCCTAAGCTAGTTCGTAATTGGGCAGACTTGATTTACTCAATCGTATCTGCTGGCGTGGCTACAGCTGTGGTGTTATTTACAACGTGTTTTTCTGGAACAACAGCAGGAGTAGAACACGACGCAAAAAATGCTGGAAAGATTATTCAGTGGATTGTAACAGGCCTACCATCTTCTCTTTTTCAGCAAGCGCTTACAATTGCGATTGTTGCTGGCGTAATAATATCTATGATTGACGCCAGGCGATGGATTGATACAACATTATCAACGCTAACACTGCTTTTAACGTATCCGCTTGTATGGTATATTTCCTACATTCTTACAACGCTAGATAATCCTTCGATATTTGCATCGTTTAATTCCATCTCTAATAGTCACGGCACAGAATTATTGCCAGATATGTATGCGGTTTTAGTTGCTTTTCTAACCGTTAGTGGCCCTAGAAGAGATAACAAAATAGTAAAGTTATCTTGGCAAGCGCTGCTAATTGCCTCTCCAATCTTAATCGTAACTTCTTGGCATTCCCTAACGGGCGCATTAACATCTTGGTGCATTGGGCGCTCTATTGGAACGCTAATCAGGTTTATTAAGGGAACGCAAAGCAAGGGAGCCTGGGGCAAAGACATTGTTGAAGCCTTAGAAAACATTGGCATTACGCATCTTGTTCAGCTTAATCGCCGAACGCTAACAACCGACCATAGCGGCGTTTTAAAATCTAGTCTAGACGACGATTTGATTGCAAATTCAAGGCTATACGATGCAATTGATATTCACGCAACAAGATACGTTATATCGGTATTAGACAATCAAGTGCATTTGCCTGGATATTTAAATCAGCTATGGCAGTGGGTTAAGCTGATTGATATTCCAGTTAGACGAGACCGTTCCGCAAGACACTCCATACACCACCATCTTTCCATGCTGCTTGCGCTTAGAAATTTGCATCTTGCTACGGCAAACGTGTACGGGGTTACAGACCTAGAAAAATCCTCAATAATGGTGTTTCACACTAGCAATGTTCTTGTGCCATGCAATCTAAACACGCTTAATGCTTCCGACGCTCAAAGGCTTATGCAATATCTTGACATTGCAAACTCTAGAGGGATTACGCACAGAAGAATAAGCCCCGAATCTCTTGCACGCTTAGAAGACGGCACTCCCCTAATTGCTGGTTGGCAAAATGGCGATGTTGCTAGCGATTCAACAAATATTGCTTTAGATAAAGTTCAGCTTTTAACGCTTATTGCAGCTTGCATCGATGCAAAAACTGCTGTTCAATCAGCAATGAGCGTTTGGGGTGCAGATAAGGTTGCGCAAATTTTGCCATTTATTCAAAAAGCCGCAATTCCAGCGTCTACAAAGTCACTTCCTTCGTGCAATAAAAAGCTTTTTGAAGATCTTAAAAATGAGTTGAGCAAAACAGTGTGCATGAATAACAGCGAAGATGACTACGACTACGACACCGTTAGATTAGCACGCTTTAATATTCGATTCTTTGTTAGCTTAATCCTTATTGTTGCTGCGATTTCGGCTATTGCTACGCAATGGCATCCGCAAGAATTTATCTCGGCGCTTAAAAGAGCAGATAGCATAATGGTTATGGCATGCTTTGCTTGTAGCATGCTAGCGTGGGTTGGATCTTCTATTACGCTTGGCGCTTTTATGGATGATTCAAAGCCAAATGCTGGCGTTTTGTTTACATCACAAGCGGCTTCTGGATTTACAGCCGTGTCTATGCCAGCTGGAGTTGGACCTGCGTTTGTAAACATGCAGCTTATAAAGAAAAGCGGAAATTCAACATCTCAAGCAACAGCTATTACAAGCGCAGTCTGGCTTTTGCAATCGCTAGTAACCGCTCTTGTAATATTTAGCGTTGGAATTTTTACTGGTAAAAACCTGCTTTCTGGAATGATTCCTACACACATGCTAATCACAGTAATAGGAATTGTTACTATAATCCTCTGTGCGTTTATGGCCATTACTCCAATACGCAAATTTATACAAAAAAGATATCTGCCTATTCTTTCTGACTACGGAAAGCAGATAAAAGAGCTTGTAACTAAGCCAAAACAGCTTTTTAATGGCACATTAGGCGGCTTAATTCTTGTTTTTGCTACAGGATTAGGCTATTGGGTTGCTCTTCTAGCTTTTGGATACTACGCAAATCCTTGGGAAACAGTTCTGCTGTTCTTAGTGGCAAACACTGCTGGATCCGCTGTTCCAACTCCTGGTGGATTAGGCGCTGTTGAAGCATCCCTCACTTTTGCGTTCACTTCGGTTGGCGTTCCTCCAACAATTGCGTTGTCTGCCACTCTTCTTTACCGTCTTATGTTCTATTGGCTAAGAATACCGATTGGCGCTTTTGCAATGAAGAGTCTTAGTAATAAGGGATTAATTTAATAGAAAAATTTCTTTAAAATTTTATAAGTCAAAAAAGAATATATTTAGTTAAAAACCGCATAAATAAGCCTATATACGGAATTTTTGCGATTTTTATGCACTTTATTAACCAAAAAAACTAAAAAATCGTAAAAAAATCTTAATAAAACGCTGAAAAACCGCGCATTTGTAGGGAAAATGTATTAATATCTATGAGTGAAAGTGGCCTTTGGAAGAGAAGGCCCCTAACACAAAGGATGCTTGTATGGCATACAACAAGTCTGATCTCGTTTCGAAGATCGCTCAGAAGTCCAACCTTACCAAGGCACAGGCCGAGGCCGCTGTCAACGCATTCCAGGATGTGTTCGTTGAGGCTTTGCAGTCTGGCGAAGGCTTGAAGCTCACTGGTCTGTTCTCCGCTGAGCGCGTAAAGCGCGCTGAGCGCACTGGCCGCAACCCACGCACTGGCGAAACCATTAAGATTCCTGCATCTTACGGTGTTAGAATCTCTGCTGGTTCTTTGCTTAAGAAGGCTGTTGCCGAGTAGGTTGAACCGATAAGCGTAGACTTACAGAAACGAGGAACATTCCCAAAGTTGGATTTGTTCCTCGTTTTTTATGCGCTTTAATTTTTGAGCTTTAATATTTAATCTTTAATTTTTGTCGCTATTGCTCTTTATTGCTCTCTTTATTGCACTCTTCGCACAATCCAAACACTTCCAAAGTGTGGTCTATAACCGTGTATCCATGAGATTCAGCAATCTTATGAATCCAACCTTCATCGTCTGGCGGCTCTATATCTACAGTCTTTCCGCATTTTTCGCACACCAAATGATGATGATGCGTATTCTCATCGCAAATCCTAAAAAGCTGCTGACCGTTAAAACGCACGGTATCAACATCTCCACTTTGCGAAAGCATATTAAGCTGGCGATAAACAGTGGCCAAACCAATGATTTCACCATCTTCTACAAGCGCGCGATGCAAATTTTGTGCAGAAACAAAATTACGCGAAGCTCTTAAATGCTCAAGAACTGTTTCTTTTTGCTTAGTGTTCCTGCGTATTGGCTCACCAACCATTATTCAACCTTTCGCCGCAAAAAACTTTTAATCAAGCTCGTCATCCCAACAACCTGTAGAGTCTAACACATTGGCCTCCTCAACAGGATTATTGCAAAGAACAGTAATATGACCCATTTTGCGATTCTTACGAATCTCTGCCTTGCCGTAATCGTGAACATGCCATTCTGGATGCTCCGCAATAAGCGCACGAGTAGGCGCAACATGCTGACCTAAAACATTAACCATTACAGCTGCAGAAAGAAGCTCAGGCTTTTTTAGAGGCCATCCAACAATACCGCGAACATGCGCCTCAAATTGATCCATATCGCAAGCTTCAATCGTATAATGCCCCGAATTATGCGGGCGCGGCGCAAGCTCATTTACAACTACGCGATTGTCTTTAGTAATAAACAGCTCTATTCCAAGCGTTCCAGCAAGCTTAAAGCCTTGAGCCAATCTAAGCGCTAAACTATGCGCATCTTCTTGAATCTTAGCATCAACATCTGCAGGAGCCAAAGTCATGTGCAAAATGCTATTGTGATGCACGTTTTTTACAAGCGGATAAGTCACAAATTCGCTTCCATTTCCCGAAACAAGAATTGATGCTTCAAAAGCAAAGTCAACAAAACCTTCGAGAATAGAAGGCGGCATCTCTTGGCCATTTTCTACGCGATTACGAACATTATCAACGTCTTCTTGAGTGCGCAAAACGTCTTGACCGTGGCCGTCGTAACCGCCTCTGCGTGTTTTAAGAATTGCAGGAAGCCCGATTTCTTCGATTGCTTTATCTAAATCGTCTAAATTGTTGACTTCACGCCATTTAGCAGTTTCAATACCGTGATTGTTAATAAAACTCTTTTCAAAAACACGGTCTTGAGTAACTCGCAATAAGTCGGTTCCTTGAGGAACTGCAACCAAATCACGCACACTATCTAAAGCATCTGCGTTTACGTTTTCAAATTCGTACGTAAGAACATCGCAACTTTTAGCAAGCTTTTGTAAGGCTTCTAAATCGTCATATTCTGCTTCAACTTGAAAATCCGCAACCTGAAACACCGGGCAATTATGCGCTGGGTCTAAAACGCCGATTTTAAAGCCCATTCTTCTAGCGGCAATCGCCATCATGCGACCAAGCTGACCGCCACCTATAATTCCAATAGTGGCCCCTGGCATTAAGCACTTTGCAGCGCCATTAGTTGCTTCACATAAGCTCGGCATTAGATTCCTCAACCTTCTTTTTTAATTCTTTGCGGTATTCTTCAAGTTCTTCTGCAAGGCGACTATCTGTTGTGCTAAGCATGCTTACAGCAAGCAGGCCCGCATTAGTAGCGCCAGAATTGCCAACAGCGGTTGTTGCAACTGGAATTCCGCCAGGCATCTGCACTATAGAAAGCAAAGAATCCCAGCCCGAAAGAGCATGGGATTTTACAGGAACACCAACAACTGGAAGCGTTGTTTGAGCAGCAATCATACCTGGCAAGTGTGCAGCTCCACCAGCGCCAGCAATAATCACGCGAAAACCGTTTTTTCTAGCGCCATGCGCAAAATCTGCCATAAGTTCTGGAGTGCGATGTGCAGAAATAACTTGCTTTATATACGGCACTCTAAATCTTTCTAAGATTTCGCATGCGTGGCGCATTGTTTCCCAATCGCTAGAAGAGCCCATAACAACTGCCACAACAGGTTTTGAATCTAAAATATCTGCCACAACAACCTCCCGTATATGCGCAAATACGCAACTTCTGCGCAAAGTTTATACGCAACTTTTACTTTACGCAGAAGCACGGAAAAATGGCCAATAATTAGTGTTTTATTAGTGTTTTATTGCTTTTTTATTAGCTGCTTATTTTTAAGAACATATTTTACGTCTGCGCTAGCCGCCACATCACTCGAATGTGTTACAACAATCACGCATTTTCCGCGCTTATGAGCGGCATCTTTTAAGATTGCTATAACTTCTTTAGTGGTGTTTGGATCCAAGCTACCTGTTGGCTCGTCGGCAAGAATAACAGGAGCAGAAGATACAAGCGCTCGTGCAATAGCCACTCGCTGCTGCTGGCCTCCCGAAAGCTTTGTTATATTTCTAGTGGACTCGTCTTCGCTAAGCCCCAGCTCTTTAAGAATCGTAGAATCCGCCTTTGGGCTAACAAGCTGCAAATTTTCTACAGGATTCAAATAGTCAATTAGATTAAAACTCTGGAAAACTAAAGAAACATTGTTCTTGCGATGATTAGCATAACCGCCATTCTTAGAAATATCTTGACCGTTAAACAATACTGTTCCGCTTGTTGGCGAGTCTAATCCTGCTAGAAGAGATAACATGGTGGATTTTCCAGCTCCCGAAGGCCCCGTTATGCTGTATATTTTTCCAGCTTCAAAATCTGCATTAACATTTTTAAGAACCGTAATATTAGTTACTCCATAAGAGTAATCAACGTTGTCTAGTTTTAATAAAGTTGTCATAATAAACTCCAATATTTTCTAAATTTAATATTTGATACTTGTAAATTTTTAATTTTCTAAGAAAATCACTTTAGCTCATTGAATTCAATACAGAACGCGGCTTTTTAAACATTATTGGCGCAAGAGCAATGCATAGAGATACAAACGCTATAGCAAATCCTATAAGAATAGCAAACGCTGTTTGGCCAGTTAGCAAAGGCTGATTTGATGAGTACGTAATTGCACCATTTGCAACATTTGCTAATAGCATTGATCCAACACTAGACGATATTGCAGCACTAATCGCAGTAGACAGCACTGAGCAAAATGCAGATATTATAAAAACTTCTATAATCATCTGTAAAGCTATTGCACACTTACTAACGCCTAACGCCATAAGAACGCCAACTTCGTGGATCCTTCCTCGAACCCAAAAAACAAGAACTAAGCCAAGAATTATTACCGCAACAATCGCAAGGCAAAATAGAATCATAAACACTAATTGCTTAACTGTTTTTACAGATTGAAGAACAGAGGCAAATCTTTGCGCATTATTTTCTACAGAAAGCATGCCATTGCCATAGTTTTTAGCGATTTTATTGGCTTCTTCTAAAGCTTTAGTTAGACTATTTGGATTTTGCATAACGCACTTTATAGAACTGCGATTTTTACTTCCAAACAAGTAAAAAGCGGATTCTAAATCGGTTATTACGCGATTTTCGGAAGAGTCGGAAGGAAGCGCACCCTTTGTTTGCATCTTGCCAGAAAAAATGCCAACAACCTTAAGATTAATGCTTTTGCTGCCTTGTTTTAAGGTTAAAACAGACCCGAGTTTAAGATTATTTTGTTTAGCAAAACTCTTGTGAATTATTGCAGATTTTGCGCGCTTAAAGCTACCAGCTGCAGAAGAATCAATATGATTGCCTTCATCCAGCTTATATAATCCTTCTTGGAATCCCTGCGCTAACTGTGATTTAGTTGTTCCCGTTATGGAAACAAGCGAAAACATTCCATCGTTGTCTAAACGCGGACCATTTATTGGCGCTACAATTTTAGCGTTAACAGGATTTGCTAAAACATCCTTTTCTTCTGCAATGGTTTTTATTCCACTAATCTTTTTGAATTTTGCAATAAGATTTTCGGGAATTCCTTCGTTTTTTTGCAAATCTTGAGGAATGTCTTGCTGCGATTGTTTAGCGGAGTCACCAGTAGAATCGCCAGCAGAATCGCCAGCAGAATCGCCAGCAGAATCAGACTCTGGCAAAGTCTGCCCTTGCGTTTTTGCGTAAACGCTAAATCCTAAACCAATGTTGGAAGTTATTTGATTCTCTAGATTTTTTACGCAAGCAATAACACTCGCTTGGCAAATAAGCGCGCTAAGAACAACCGTAATAATCAAAGCTAAAATAGCACTTCGTCTTGGTTTTCTAACTATAGCGAGCCAAGATCTTTTTATAATTTGAGTCATTTTACCACCTACTTTTGCACGTCAACTACTTTTGCAGCCAACTACTTTTGCATGCCAAGCAAATCTCTAGGAGACTTTCGCAAAATAGGAAGATAAGACAACGCAACCGCAACAATAATAATCATTAGAACCATTAATGAAGATTGAATTAAGCAATCTAAGCTAACTTGAACAGCAATCTTATCTAAAGTTCTAGTAGCCATGCTCGACTCCAAGTTTCCTCCAGCTTGACCCATTGAGCTAAGCTGCTGCGCGGCGGAATTTTTTACAGAACCTAATGCACAATCGCTAAACCATGGAGATATTGCACTGGCAAAACCATAGCCTATTGCAATGGCTGGAATCGCAAGTAACACAAGCTCAAAAAGCTGCTGCAACACAAGGGAAGCTTTTCCAACGCCAATGGAAGTTAAAACTCCAATTTCTTTTCTACGCTCATTAATCCAAAGAATAAGAACCAATCCAAGAGCCACCACAGCAAACGCGCTTACTGCAATAACCGTTATGTTCATCATGGATTTTACGCCTTTTGCAGCTCCAATCATGCCCTGTACAAACTGGTCATCTCGAGTAATCTGATAGTTTTGCAAATCAATTGGCAGCTTAGACGCTTCTTCAATCACAGAATCTGCGTCCGCTCCTTTTTTAACCTTAAAACTTGCGTCCTGGTATATCTCTTTTCCAGGCTTATATTTGTAAAGCTCTCTGGTTGTTTTTAAATCTGTATACACAGTGTTTGCGGTTAATTCTGCACGCGTTGCAACTGGGCGATTATTAGCTCCGCCGTAAATTCCAACTATGCGCGTTTTTACTTGCTCCGTGGAATGGTTAAGGTTATCGGCATCAAACGGGTTGGCTTTAAGCGTTAACGAATCGCCTAATTTTAGGCCGTTGAGTTTTGCTAAGTCTTCGTGGATTAAGGAAGCATGCTCATCTGATTCGCGCAAAGCCCTTCCTTTAACCATGTGAATTGACTTTGTTTTAAACGCATTTAAGCCCTTAGAAGAGTTTGTTCCCTCTAGGTTTACAGCGTTGCCAAATTGCTTTTCTCTGCGCGCATCGTAGTCTTGAACACCTTTGATTCTAGCTGCTTTTGCGTCAACTAAATCGGCTGTAACATTTTGACGCAAAACATACGAATCAACGTTTTTTAGTGACGCGATTTTTTTAACATCACTTGGCTTAACAGTTCCCGCTCCCCTAGGAGTTCCAGGATTTACTTGCGGATTATTTGCTAAAACAAAACTAGATTCTGCTTGTTCTTCTACCTTTTTGCCCTCTTTTTCTGCAGCAATCGCAACTGCAGAAGATGCCAGCAAAAGCGTTGAAATCAATGCCAGTATTACAAACACGATTGCTGTTTTTACTCTTTTTCTCAAAACGTAGCGTATTGCGCGAGAAATAAATGTCATTGACTACCATCCTCATCGAACACTTGTAGTTAAATCGTATGTTATTCAATCATTAATATCAGTACAACAAGTACAAGCCGCATGAATCATACAAAATCGTATAAGCCACACAATCGTATAAGCCACACAATCGTATAAGCCACACAGCAAGTACAATCACGTAGCCTATATTATTTACCCTTATAAAATACTGTGAAAAAACTGTTTATTCTCTTTAAATATCTTAGAAAATTTTATGAAAATTACTGATTTTCAATAAAAAATATATGCTAAATTGTCATAATCAATTTAAATAATTTATGTTACACAGTGCTTATAAAACAAAATTTTTTAGATTATTAGTAAGTTTTACAACTTGAGACTTTGCAATCAAAAAAATTTATTTTGCATGATTTGACGAGGATTTGCGTGATTATTTTGTAGGATTTGCGTGGATAAAGGCGTATCAACAACAAGACACAGAAAACAACTAAGGCGAGCACGTGATTGTTACGAGTGCCCGCCTTAATTTATTTTTAGGATTTATGCGCTGCGATTAGCCGAGGCTGATTTCGCCTTAGTTTACGCCTTAGTTTTCATCCTCGTCTTTGCGCTTCTTCCTTTTCTTACCAAACAGAACAAAGAAGAAGAATCCGCCAACAATCGCGGCAATAGCGGCAAGAGCGCCAACAATAGACGCAATCAAACCAATGTTTGAAGAGCTTGATGCACTCTTTGCTGAACTACTAGCAGAAGACTTTGCCGAATCCTTAGAATCCTTAGAATCCTTATCGGAGTCTTTTGCAGAATCTTTAGCAGAATCGCTGGAATCAGAGTGATCCTTTGCAGAATCCTTAGTGGAATCAGAGTCATTCGACTTAGCGGAATTACTTGAATTAGAGCCACTTCCACCAGCGTTTAAACTATTTCCACCCGCAGAACCACCATTGCGATTGCGATTAGCGTTCGAGCCATTGGTGTTATTACCACCATTTACGTCACCATCGTTCTTGGTGTTACCGTTACCAGTACCATTACCCGAACCATTGGTATTGTTGCCACTATTCGAGCCATTACCTGGATTATTATTCGGGTTGTTACCAGGCTTATCTCCCGAACCGCCTCCGTCAGGATTCAATCCACCACCTGGATTACCTCCGC
>NZ_KQ956813.1:205650-214984 GCF_001546455.1 Gardnerella vaginalis
TTGGTTCAGGCTCAGGCTCTGGTGTAGGCGGCTGCGGAGTCGGAGTTGGATTAGGATCTGGCGGTGTTGGAGTTGTATTCTTTGTGTATATTGCATACACAGTAGTATCCGCCTTCACAGCAATCTGATCGGTAAACTTTGTACCTGTGACGTCTGCTTTTGTATTCCACTCTTTGAATGTAAAGCCTTCTTTAGCAGGAGCAGCTGGCATAGTAACGCCAGTTAAAACAGCATCACTTGTTACGATTGTTTTGCCCTTAAGATCGGCAATCTTCCCACCAGCTTCAACTTTAACGGTTGCAACCTTAGACTCGCCATTCTTAAACGTTACGGTATGCGCAGCTTTAATCTCATACGTTTGGAACAAGTCCAAAAGCTTTGAGGTCGAGGAAAGTTCGCTAGAAGCAACTGCTATATAGTCAGTTGGAATGTTCAATGACGTGTTATTTTTACGCAGCTTTGCCACACCATCTTCAACAGCCGTAGGAATATAGTGCTTTACAATCTCAACAATATCCGTTGAAACTTTACCGTTAACACGCGAATCAAGAACCGATGGAATACTCCCAGATGCACCTTGGTTACCGTATTGTATATAAACACAATGATTGAAATCTTCTATTTTTTTATCTTTTGCAGCCTTAAGTAATTTGTCATTATTAGTAATAATAATGTTATGTTTGAGTAATTCTGCTATATCTTTATCAGTTTTAAATTTCTCTACTATATCGTCATCTATTTTATTTCCCTCATTGAAAATAAAAACAGCACCAGAAGAATAATGAGAAAATATTCCAAAATTCGATTTATCTTTAAACCAATCTGTAGTTAACGTTAATGGAGCAGAATCTAAAAATCTATCACCCAACATATAGGCATCGCTGGAGCCCGTGGTTTTAAAAATATCAACCCATTTAGCTATAGAAGATATGTTAGACAGCTTCTCACAACCAAAAAACAGGTTGCTAATCATATCAAATGATTTGTTGCCTTCTTTAAAACTCCAATTACCTATTCCGCTGATATTCGTTAAATTCTTGCAGTCATAAAACATATTAGACATGTCCGTAACACTGCCCACATTCCAATCTTTCAAGCCATCCAAATCTTTAAGGCTTGCACAGAGTGTAAACATACTCGACATTTTAGCAACATTGACCGTATTCCAATCTTTCAAGCCACTCAAATCTTCTAGACTTGTACAGGTTTCAAACATATTAGACATGTCCGTAACACTGCCCGTATTCCACTTATCTAATGCTGAAATATTATTCAACTTCTCACAGCCATAAAACATACCCGACATGTCCGTAACACTGACAGTATTCCACTTCTCTAAACCCTTTAAACTATCAATGTTCTTGCAGCAGAAAAACATACTCGACATGTTCGTAACTTTGCTGGTATTCCAACTCTCCAAACCATTCAAATCTTCGAGGCTTATACAATTTTGAAACATCCACGACATGTCTGAAACCTTGCCTGTATTCCACTTCTCCAAGCCCCTCAAACTTTTAAGGTCTATACAAGCTTCAAACATATTTGACATGTCCGTAACATTGCTTGTATCCCAATCACTTAAACCTGAAATATCCGACAAATTGGAGCAATATCTAAATAGTTCTTTCATATCAGTAACATTGCTTACATCAAAGTCGCCAATATTTCCAAGAGACTCAATATTATTACTAGAGAACAATTGACTGATACTACCGTAGCCTTTTACATTGTTTTCAAATCTTAGAGTTGCGCCAGAAGCTTCATCGCTTCTAATCTTATCTCGAATATCTCCAAAATCATGTCCCTTAATGTCGGCGCTGATAATGCCCTCAGTGGCTTTACCTTTTGGCTTGATTACAAGGTATTTAACACCATCTATTGTTTCGATTACAGCCTCACAACCAGCCATGTTAATGGCTTCTTTTCTAGTGAGACTAGTGGATTTAGTAGTCGGAACAGCAGAACGCTCAGAATTCTGCACACCCCCCCCCGTAACAGGATTAGCCTTCTTAGCAACTTTAGTAGCAGACGATTTAACAACGCTAGAAGAAGAAGCAACACTAGAAGAAGCACCAGCAACACTAGAAACCGCAGAAGCATTGGCCACAACTCCCCCAGTTATAGCCAACGCTGTTGCGCAAAAACCAGCACTAAGCGGCACAAAAACACTACGATTGCGAACACTATGATTACTAACACTACGGATATGCTTATTACTCTTCTTCATAATAAACCTTCTCAACGCACCAAATGCTCACAAATTCACACGCAAGAAAATGCAAGCACAAAACTCTATGCATAAACCGTTTAATATTTTACACCCAAACGCATAAACACAACATACTATCCGCGCAAAAAGCAATGAAATATAACAAAAACCGCCACAAGCTAACCTTTTATCAATAAAAAGCTGCAGATTTAAAAATGTTAATTTAACAATGCGATATTTTATTTCTTAAACAATTCTGAATGCGTGCCAAGCCTATATAACATCAAAACAAGAACTTCATTCTTAATTTCATAAATCAAGAGCCGCCTTAAGATCTTCCATATTTCGATAACCCTTTACACTAGGATCAGACGCAATCCGTCTACCCTCTTCAATAGCAGCAATCGTTGTATCATTTGGAACCTCTAATTTAAGAGAAAAAGGAATTCCGTTCTCACGAATAGTTGTTCGCAAAAACATATTAATCGCTGTCGTCATATTGAATCCGAGTTCTGAAAAAATCCTATCAGCTTGTTCTTTAATTACCTTATCTGTTCTGATATTTAAATTCGTAGTAGTCATATACAATACCTCCATCTTCTTTTACTATACGCAAATATTCGTTTATGTTCAACATATTGTCATTACAATGTATATAATTCAGACCAACTAAAGTAATACAACTGAATAGGAATTGCAAACGCAAACAACAAAGCGCAAGAAACAATAAGGCAATCTAAAACAATAAGGCGAGCACGTTGCATTATCAAAGTACTCGCCTTAATTTATTTATAGAATTTATGCACTGCGATTAACTTGCTATTAATCACAACTATCGCAAATGCTTAGCACGCTTGCGATTTACCGCAGACAGACTACTTCGCAACCTGCTTATTCTGCACAAACTCAATCCTACAAGTCGCATTCAAAGCATTCGCAATACGATTCAAAAGCGCAATAGTTGGATTCCTTGAACCATTTTCCAACCTGCTAATATCAGACTGACTAATTCCTGTTTTCGCCGAAAGCTCCGCCTGAGTCATGCCAGCATTTTTCCTAGCCATAACAAGAGACATAGTTAAATCCCTTTCTGATTGAAGAGCATCATACTCTTTCTTGAATTCAGGATCCTTAATAAGCTCGTTTGTAAGTTCATGCAAATCATTCATTCGTCTTCCATGCAATTCTTGACTTCCTTGCAATTCCTGCTTTTTCATCTCAAACCCATCTTTCGATTAAAATATTCAGAACGACTTTTATGCTATATATACCATAAAAGCTTGTATATGTCTTGCAAATCATATAAAAATCCCATAAGACATTTGCATTGCAGACAGTATGAATATGGCTAAAATGCAACCAATAACAATTAAGGCGAGCACGTAATTGTTACGAGTGCCCGCCTTAATTTATTTATAACTTAGAGAATAACGCTGTTCTAGCGCAAATGCTTAGCGCGCTTGCGATTTGCCGCGGCGCCCGCAGCAAACATGCCAAACACCATCGCACCGAATGATGCAAAAGCTGCACCATAGGCGTTTGAACCCGTGTTTGGCAATGCGTCGGCAGAGCGCGTACGTGTAGCTTGCGACTTAGCAGAACCACTTCTGTTTGCACCACTGTTGTTGTTGACAGCAGCTCCATTCACAGTGCCGTTATTGGCGTCACTTCGGTTGCCTCCATTGTTGGCGTTTTCTCCCACGCCACTACCATTGGTGTTATCGCCATTGCCGCCGTTGCCGCCGCCAATATTCAATTCAGGAATATCAGTAGATTCTGGTTCAACACTTCCGCCGTCATTATTATCGCCGCCGCCATTATCATTCGAATCTGGGTCTGGATTTGGGCCTGGGTCTGGATTAGCAGAAGGATCTATCAAACTAGCCATAGGCATAGATGTGCGCTTTTTTGGATTGGTTAATTTGCCCGTATCAGGGTCAACATCGTACGTAGTAGTAATAGTCTTATTACCCTCATGCGTAACCTGCTTATTACCGACTTTAGTCAAACCATCCTGAGCAGCAGTAGTCTCCACCTTGTCGCTTGGACCCCATTTGCCGTTAACAAAGCTGCCCGTATGAGTGGTAATTTTGAGACCATCTACAGGGTCACTGATTTTCTTTTGCGTGTTGTAAGGAAGTGTATCGTCTGCCTCATACTTCATCTTTCCCAGCAAGACTTCTGCTTCTTGAGTATCAAGAACCGCAGGCTCGGAGTTATCATGCTGAACAGCCGGTGTCAAAGTACCAGCTGGCATAGATGTGTGCTTTTTCGGATTGGTTAATTTTCCTGTATCTTTATCGACATCGTACGTAGTAGTAATAGTCTTATTACCCTCATGCGTAACCTGCTTATTGCCGACTCTTACTACATGGTCTGTTGGATCAACAGTTTTTTCTTTCGTACTTTCAACGTCTTTGGTAAGACCTGTAGTTTTATCAACTCTATAAGTGGTTGTGACCGTCTTAGAACCGTTCTTGCCAGCAGTTTTGTCTTCTTTTGCTTCATAAGCAAGCGTGTCATCTGCAATATAGATAGTCTTAAATTTAATAGTTTCAGTCTTAGTATCTACGTTGCCAACTTTTATTACGGTATCAATAGCTTTTTTAGTTATCCCGCTATTTGAACTAAATGCTGTTGAAATTGCACCAGTATTTGGATCTACACTATGGAATTTTTCTATTGTACGCGTTCCCTTAGTACCAACAGTCTTATTCGTTTCTCTATACGCCAGAGAACTATCAGCTTGATAAATTGTACCAGGCTGAATCTCCTCAGTCACAACTTCCTTATTGCCAACTTTAGTTAAGCCGTTTTTAGCATCAACGATAGTATCTTCGTGACCATTTTTATATCTCTTCTTTTTACCTTTAACAGGGTCACTAATCTTCTTCTGAGTGTTATAATCAATCGACGCATCCCCTTCATACGTCATTTTGCCTTCAACAGTTTCTATTTTTGGCACATTAAGATGAAGCTTTATTTTTCCGTTATATCCATTAGCGCCAATAGTCACGTTTCCAATCTTAAACGATTTATCATTTTTAAATTCAATTGTTACATCATCTTTATATGGCAAATTGATACTATCGTTAAGAACAAAACTACCCTTCTCAACACTGCCAACACTCGAGGAAAAAGACAATTTATCAGCATACTCAATTCCCAGAGGAGTCGATTGCTGTTCAGAGCTTAACGAAAATTTTAAGCCGTACATACTAAGACTATTTAATTGTGGTAATTCTTCAAGTACAGAAATACTCTTTATACCATTTTCAAGCCCAAGTGAAATACTTTTTAACTTAGTCAAGTTTTTCAACGGTTCAAGAGATGTGAATTTATTATCATAGAGTGAAAGAGTTTCGAGATTAGTTAAACCTTCAATCGGAGATAAATCTGCAATATCTGTGGATTGAAGATAAAGAAGTTTTAATTTTGTTAAATCTTTAATAATATTCAAATCAGAAAATTGAGTACTGTCCAAATTAAGATCTGTTAAATTCGTGAATTTCTTAAGAGTATCAAAATTTTTAATACCAGGATTTTCCCCGAGATATAGAGTTTCTAAACTAGTTAAATTGCCAATTGTAGAAAAATCAGTGATTTTATTACTACTAGCTCTTAAACATTTTAGTGAGCTTAAGCTTTGTAAAGGAGTGAGGTCAGAAATTTTATTATAAGTTGCATAAATTGATTCTAAACTTGTTATGCTAGCGAGCGGAGATAAATCAGAAATACTATTATGGTCGAAGTCAATACGATTTAAATTAGTGAAGTTTTCAATACCTTCAATAGACGATATACCCTTACCGCACAAATTTAAGTTTGTTACTTTACTTGCCTGTTCAAGTGTAACTCCAGTATCGTTCTTACCCAAAAGAGCTTTTCCACGCTCAGCTCCCCAAGATGAAGCATTGCTACCATCTTTCAGATAATTTAAGATAGCGTCTTTAAGTTTAGGATTTGTAAATTGAACATAGTTGCTATTGCCGCTAACTTCTGAAGAATTAACTGAAGAAGTATGCACTGAACGTGTTGCACTAGCAACACTTGCATAGGAAACGTTTGATGAAAGTCCGCCCGCTACAGCCAACACTGTTGCGCAAAAACCAGCACTTAGAGGCGCAAGAATACTACGTTTTTTAGCGTTTTTCATAACAATTTCTCCCAATACAAAGATGCAAATGAGAACAAATTAAAAATCCCAATTCCTCTGCAATTCATTGCACAAAACGCTATATACCATACCCCCCCCCCAATACATTTATATAGTTACAAGCACATTGCAAATGCACTCATTAAGAACATTTTTAGAATAGACTTAAGAAAAGTTTTTAACGTGAGATTCAAAAAGTTGCCAAAATACAAAAGTTTTTAACGTGTGATTCAAAAAGTTGCCAAAATATAAAAGTTTTTAACGTAGGATTCAAAAACTTTGAATTTTAAGCAAGTTTTTGATAATATGGTTAAAAAGTTGAAAAAGTAGAGGAAGTGTTCAAAGGGAGCTTACGGTGATATACAATTCAGCAACACACACGCTCATAAATCGCCCAGAATACCTAAACCAGCTTATTGAACATAAAGACGTAGACTTAGTGAAAATCGTAACTGGCATCCGAAGGTGTGGAAAATCTTCCCTACTAGATCTTTTCCATAAGCATCTACTTAATTCCGGAGTAAGCGAAGACCACATCATTCACATAAATCTTGAGTCTCTTAAATATCGAAATATAACCAATTACACGGAATTGTACGATTATATAAGCAAGCACATTCCAGCAGACTGTGCAGAAAGCATCGAATCACACAATGCCAGCAAATCCACAAAAACATATCTTATTTTTGACGAGCTTCAAGCAGTAGAAGATTGGCAAAAAGCAGTGGAGTCTTTCCGCATTGATTTTAATGTTGACATTTACATTACAGGATCCAACGCATACTTACTTTCTAGCGAATTTTCAACACTTCTCGCAGGTCGCTATGTTGAAATCCGCATGCTGCCATTATCATTCAAAGAATTCCTAGACTTTTACAACTTCCCAACAAGCGCATCCACAGATGAAAAGTTCCAAAAATACTTGCAATTTGGCGGAATGCCCGTGCTAAGCGAGTATAAATTCAACGAAGCGCGTAGCATGCAAGATTTGGAAGGAATATATTCAACCGTTATATTACGAGACGTTTTACAAAGAAACGAAAAAGCAGACCAAATCGTTTTACAAAAACTTATGACTTTCTTATGCTCCACCATTGGCAGCACAACTTCACCAAACAGCATAAGCAAATCGCTTCGAGCTGAAGGAGATATTGAAAAAACCACAGTATCCGTTGCTAGCAAAACCGTTAGCGATTACATACGAATGTTAAAAGATGCTTTTATTGTTTATCCAGTACAACGCTACGATGTTCAAGGCAAAGAACTTCTAAAAACACTCGGAAAAAACTACGTTATTGACTTAGGTTTCCGTAACATGCTTTTAGGATATAGAGGAACAGATCGCGGTCACATTATAGAAAACGTTGTATTTCTTGAACTTCTTAGACGCGACTATCGCGTTTATATTGGAAAAGTTGGCAACGCGGAAGTGGATTTTGTTGCGGAAAAACCTAACGAAAAAATATATGTTCAGGTTACCGAAAGCATGCAATCGCCAGAAACACGCGAACGAGAGCTAAAGCCGCTACGTGCAATCAAAGATAATTACGAAAAAATTGTGATTTCGATGTATCACGATTACATAAACTCTTACGACGGCATTAAGGCGATTAATCTTACGGACTGGCTACTTAAATAAGCGCACACATTGCAAGAAAGCGTATCTTGTAACAAGAGCAGCAAGCAGTAAATGTAATACAATCGTAATACATTGTAAAACGTTTATAGCATATTGTAAAACAAAGTAATACATTGTAGAATGTAATAAAAGTTGATAGCTGAATATCAAAAACTAGAAAAACTAGAAAAATAAACACGTCAAAAACTAATGACTTATAGAAGCAAAGCATTAATACCTAAAATCAAGGAGCATATTATGGCAATCAGCGCAACCGCAACAGCAACAAAAACCCAAACAAAAACAGCAGCAAAAACCGCAAGCATCAACGTGCGCGTCACAAAAGAAGTTAAAGAGCAAGCAGAAGAACTATTCGCCAGCTTCGGCATAACTCTTAGCGATGCAATCAACATGTTCTTACACAAATCGCTTATGGTAGAAGGACTCCCATTCGACTTAAAGCAGCCAAAATACAATAAAGAAACAATCGCTGCGTTTAAGGAAGCCGAAGATATTCTATCTGGAAAAATTCCAGCAAAACGCTATAACTCAGTATCCGAGATGATGGACGACGTTTTTAAGGAAGATTAATCATGCTTACTTTAACATACACTTCACAATTTAAAAAAGACATGAAGCTAATCAGAAAGCGCGGATACGATACACATCTTGTTGATATATTACTTGAAAAGTTACGTAACGAAGAGGTTCTTGACGAATCATACCAAGATCATCCGCTTAAAGGTAAATACCGAGGATTTCGCGAATGCCATGTAAAGCCAGACTGGCTGCTTATATATCGCATAGATAACGATGACGTAGTGCTTGTACTTTCTCGAACAGGAACACACTCAGACGTATTTAACGAATAAAATCTTAAGAAATAGCAAATCGAAATAAAAACAAATAAGGCGAGCACGTTGCGTTACCAAAGTACTCGCCTTAGTTTATTTATGGGATTTATGATATGCGATTAGCCGCGGCTGATTTCGCCTTAGTTTTCACCTTCTTTTTCGTCTTCACCTTTGTTCTTCTTCTTTTTCTTACCAAACAGAATAAAGAAGAAGAATCCACCAACAATCGCAGCAATAGCGGCAAGAGCGCCAACAATAGACGCAATCAAACCAACATTGGAAGAGTTCGATGCACTCTTTGCTGAACTACTAGCAGAAGACTTTGCCGAATCCTTAGAATCCTTAGAATCCTTATCGGAGTCTTTTGCAGAATCCTTAGCAGAATCGCTGGAATCAGAGTGATCCTCAGCAGAATCCTTAGCAGAATCCTTGGCAGAATCAGAGTCATTCGACTTAGCGGAATTGCTTGAATTAGAGCCACTTCCACCAGCGTTTAA
>NZ_KQ956813.1:215084-217208 GCF_001546455.1 Gardnerella vaginalis
TTTCCACCCGCAGAACCACCATTGCGATTGCGGTTAGTGTTCGAACCATTGGTGTTGTTGCCATTGGTATTATTACTACCGTTTCCAGTGCCACCATTTCCGTTACCATCGTTCTTGGTGTTATCGTTGCCAGTACCATCGCCCGAGCCATTGGTATTATCGTTGCCATTATTCGAGCCATTACCAGGGTTATTCGGGTTGTTACCAGGCTTATCACCCGAACCACCTCCGTTAGGATTCAATCCACCACCTGGATTACCTCCGCCAGGCGTTTGATTTGGATCTGGAGTTGGATCTGGAGTTGGTTCAGGCTCAGGCTCTGGTGTAGGCGGCAGCGGAGTCGGAGTTGGATCAGGATCTGGATTCTTAATTCTTGATTTATCTACTTCAAGATTATAAGTTTGAAAAACATCATTTACATTCGCTATTGCCCTCGAAGCAGCATAGTTTCCAGTAAGTTCGGGATGAGTTTCCTGCAACTCCTTTATCTTACTTTCAATAGCTGTATTAACAACAGATTTCACAGCTTCGATATCATTCTTATTTTGTTCTTCATCATTATCATCATCATGAGCTTCGGAACTAATATAAACTGCAGGGAAATCATTAATATCAATACTGTGACTAGTAGAACCAGTAAAAGTCAAAGTTACTTGCTTCTTGGTCTTCAAGTTAAAAATAGCAGACTTAGTATTTATTTTTACACCAGGCCATTCATGAATAATAATTATTGAATCATACAGATTTCCAAATATTTCATTAATTTGCTTTTGGCTTAATTTCTCTAATACAAAACCGTCTAATTCAAGCCTTCCCTGAAAATCTTTTAATTTTTGCATAAGATTTTTTAAGAAGATTACGTAATTATCTTCACTAATATGCTCGTCTGTAACTAAACTCACTAAATCAATATAAGGTAAATCTTTATTAAATGTCCAATTATTAAGAGCACTAATGTCGGTTAATGTTTCACTTCCTGCAAACATCCCGCCCATTTTTGAGACGTTTCTAACATCCCAATTTTTAACAGCATTAAGATCTGACACACTCCTCTTACAATAATCAGCATCAGTAAAAATACCGCACATACCCCCGCTAGCTTTTACACTTCGCAAACAGTTAGCAAACATTCTTTGCATATTAGTAACGTTACCTGTGTTCCAGTTTGCTACACCATTAATATTTAGTAGCGATTCGCAATCCTCAAACATGTAAGACATGTCAGTTACATTACTAGTTTTCCAGTTTTGCAATCCATCCAAATTTTTGAGTTTTTTGCAATTAGAAAACATACCCTTCATATTTTTTACATTTGACGTATCCCAGCTTTTCAAAGCATCAATATTTACTAAATTCTTTCCAAAATAAAACATTCCTCCCATATCAGTAACGTTACGTACATCCCAATTACTAATAGGGTTTAAAAAAGTTGAACTTTGTTGATAACTATCAAAATCATTAAAAAAACAACTACTAAACATTGAATTCATATTAGTGACATTGCTTGTGTTCCACTTCTCTAAACCATCCAAGCCTTTCAAATATTTGCACCCACTAAACATATACGACATATCAGTAACATTGCCCGTATTCCACTTCTCCAAGCCGTTCAAACTCTCAAGACTCTTGCACCAGCTAAACATGTACGACATATCAGTAACGTTGCTTACATCAAATTGATCAATATTGCCAAGAGATGCAATGTGAGTCTCGCTAAACAATCCTTCAATACTGCCATAGCCATATACTCTGCCCTCAAATTTTAAAGTGGCACCATACATATTATTACTTTTAAGCTTATCGCGAATAGCTTCAAATTCTGCTGATCTAAGGTCGGCACTAATAATGCCCTCATTGGCATTATTCTTTGGCTTGATTACAAGGTATTTAACGCCATTTTCATCTTTAATTTCAGCCTCGCAACCAGCCATGTTATTTGCTTTATCTTCACTAATACTAGTAGCTGTAACAGTCGGAACAGCAGAACGATCAGAATTCTGTACACCCCCCCCCCGTAACAGAATTAGCAGCTTTAGCGACGTTAGCAGCAGGCGATTTAACAACACTAGAAGAAGAAGCAACACTTGAAACAGCAGAAGCATTGGCCACAACTCCCCCAGTTAT
>NZ_KQ956813.1:217308-252018 GCF_001546455.1 Gardnerella vaginalis
TTGGCCACAACTCCCCCAGTTATAGCCAACGCGGTTGCACAAAAAGTAGCACTAAGCGGCACAAAAATACTGCGATTACTAACACTACGGTTACGAACACTACGATTATACTTATTATTCTTCTTCATGATCAACCTTCTCAACGCACTAAGCGCTCACAAATTCACACCCAAGAAAATGCAAGCACAAATTATATGCATAAATCCTCTTGCATATTACACCCAAACGCATAAATACAACAATAGTATTCGCGTAAATAAGTATTTGTGTAAATAAGTATCCGTGTAAAATTCCGCGTAAAATTCCGCGTAAAATTCCGCACTTAAAGCGCGGTGCCGTGCTCGTCTAGGCGAGGATTGCGTTTAGCATTACTAAAGCTAAAGAACAGACCGAACACACCCAAAGCAAACAACACAGCAATCGTTACAACAAGCACCAACGGCTGACTTGGCAACCACATAAAAACCAAGAAGGCGAATGCAGAAAGCAAAAGCACAGCCCAAGAGCACACACCAATAACCTTACGAACAGTATTCCACGTATCATCTCCAGCCTGCGCGCGCTTAATATTGCGCTCCATCTTGTTTTGGCTTTGCGTAACGCTAGAAGATGGCTTCCAACCATCAACGCCATTTTCTTGGAGTCTTCTGGAATGTTCTTGCAGATTATATTCATCAATCATTCCGCCACGGCCGCGCCCGTTCGTTTGATCGTATTGAGACGGGATTCCCCTACGATTCTGCCTGGCTTTTGCTCTACGCTCCTTGCGGTTTGCCATGATTGATTCCTTTCTGCATTGAATTTTCACACAATATGAATCATTTTCACACAATACACATCATTTTAGCGCATCCAGACCATTTTGACACGCATCAACAATTCTTTCGATTAATAAATCGTTGAGCAGCCTACCTTTGCGCGTTGCAATAATACGATTCTCATTCAACACTGCTAAATCTTCTTTACACACTTCGATTAACATTTTTTGCAAATACGAATCGCTAAATCCGCAGTTATTTTTGCGCATCTTTGCACACAACTCATCAACACTAAGCCCATCTCTAATGCGCAACCCAAGCATTACCTCTTCTACTAACGCGTCCTCGTTATTTATGCACTCGTAATTTTGCCAAGGCACGTTTCCTGCATTAATCGCCTGAGCCCAGCGTTTTGGATGCAAAATATCCCAAGATCTAAGATTGTAAAACTTGCTTGAATCCGCCAAAATAGCACAATCATCCATGCTTTGCTTGCTAATGCCGCTCGCCGCATTGTAGTGCGAGTGCGCTCCAGGGCCAATTCCTGCCCAATCAATGTTCTTCCAATATCCAAGATTGTGACGAGACTCAAAACCAGGGCGCGCCCAATTAGAAATCTCATACCACTCTAGGCCAGCAGAACTAAAAAGACTATCTGCCAACTCGTATTTTGCGGCTTCATCATCGTCATCTGGCGCTTGAATTGTGCCAGCAGCAATTTGGCGACCCATTTTTGTGCGCGGCTCTACTGTTAGCGCATACGCAGAAACGTGGTTAACGCCCAGGCTCAAAGCCATTTCTACCGACTTTCGCCAATCATCCAAGCTCTCCCCTGGCGCGCCATAGATTAAATCAACACTCGAACGCAAGCCACAAGCGTTCGCCGCTTTAACTCCGCGCTCTACATTTTCTGGCGTATGCGTGCGGTCAAGCGTTTTTAGCACATGCGGCACAGCCGATTGCATTCCAAAAGATATTCGCGTAAATCCGCCTTCTGCAAGCTCCTGAATATAAGACTCGTCTGCAGTATCTGGGTTTGCTTCCGTAGTGACTTCCGCACCAGGTGCAATGCCCCATAATTCGCTGATTTCACGCAAAATTCGCACTAAATCGCACGCTTTAAGAACGGTTGGAGTGCCGCCGCCAAAGAAAACAGATTGCGCTTTAGGCTCAAAAATCCCGTGAAATTCCTGCCATTTTTTTACAAGACGCATCTCTCGAATCGCAACATCTGCATACCCACTTCGACTTGCGCCTTCGCCTAAATCTCTAGCTGTATAGGTGTTAAAATCGCAGTAACCGCAGCGTCGCAAGCAAAATGGCACATGCACATACACTTCAAAAGGCATGATTGAACGCGAATCTTCACTAAACTTGTTCGATTCAAAATTCAATATATGCCTCAGCCTTCGGATTTTTGAGCTGCGCGAATTTTATCTTTAGTGTCTCTGTCGTTTGCGCTATCGTCTGTAGCCAAAGCCGCAACAAACGCTTCTTGCGGAACCTCAACGTGCCCAAGCATCTTCATGCGCTTCTTACCAGCCTTTTGCTTTTCCAAAAGCTTGCGCTTACGCGTAATATCGCCGCCGTAGCACTTAGCGAGCACGTCTTTTCTAAGAGCACTAATCGTTTCGCGCGCAATAATACGCGAGCCAATCGCAGCCTGAATTGGAATCTCAAACTGCTGGCGAGGAATAAGCCCGCGAAGCTTCTTTGTCATCATAACGCCGTAAGAATATGCCTTATCTCGGTGAACAATCGCACTAAAAGCGTCGACCTTATCTCCCTGAATAAGAATATCTACCTTAACAAGATCTGCAGCCTGCTCGCCATCTTCGTGGTAATCCAGCGAAGCGTAGCCTTTTGTGCGGCTTTTAAGCTGATCGAAGAAGTCAAAAACAATTTCCGCAAGAGGAATTCTGTAGTGCATTTCCACGCGATCGGCACTGATGTATTCCATTGTGCCCATTTCTCCGCGATGATCTTGGCACAAATCCATAATCGCGCCAATAAAATCTTTTGGAGCAATTATGTCGGCAGCAACCATTGGCTCAATAATGCGCTTGATTTTGCCTTCTGGAAACTCGCTAGGATTAGTCACATGATGCTCACTGCCGTCTTCGCTTGTAACATCGTAAGTTACGTTTGGAGCGGTTGAAATAAGATCCAAGCCAAACTCGCGACTTAAACGCTCGGAAACAATCTCCATGTGCAACAAACCTAAGAATCCGCAGCGGAAGCCAAAGCCCAACGCCACGGACGTTTCTGGCTCGTAAATAAGAGCAGCATCGTTAAGTTTTAGCTTATCGAGAGCATCTCTAAGCTCTGGGAATTGCGCGTTATCGATTGGGAATAAGCCAGCGTAAACCATAGGCTTAGGGTCTCTGTAGCCCTCCAAAGGCTCAGATGCAGGGTGCGCAGCACTAGTAATTGTGTCGCCAACTTTAGACTGGCTAACGTCTTTTGCTCCTGTAATTACGTAGCCAACTTCCCCAGCTCCAAGCGCCTTTGTTGGAGTCATATCTGGGCTAATAACGCCGATTTCAATAGGATCGTGCGTCATGCCAATGCCCATCATGTGAAGCTTTTCACGCGATTTAAGCTCGCCATCCACCATACGAATATAGGTGACGATTCCGCGATAAGAGTCGTAGACGGAGTCAAAAATAAGCGCACGAGCAGCGGCATTAGGATTTCCACTAGGAGCTGGCACTTCTAGCACGATTTGGTCGAGAAGATCTTTTACACCTTCGCCAGTTTTGCCAGAAACGCGCAAAACATCGCTAGGCTTGCATCCAATTAAGCCAGCTATTTCTTCTGCATGCTTGTCTGGCTCCGCACTAGGCAAATCTATTTTGTTTAACACAGGAATAATCGTTAAATCGTGTTCGATTGCCATATAAAGGTTGGAAAGCGTCTGCGCTTCAATTCCCTGCGTTGCATCCACAAGCAAAACCGCACCCTCGCAAGCTGCAAGCGCACGCGAAACTTCGTAAGTAAAATCAACGTGACCTGGAGTATCAATCATTCCAAGCGAGTACTCTTTGCCGTCAAAAACCCAAGGAACTCGAACAGCCTGCGATTTAATAGTAATTCCGCGCTCTTGCTCAATATCCATGCGGTCCAAAAATCGGTCTCGCATCTCGCGCTCTGGCACAATTCCCGAAAGCTGCAAAATGCGATCCGCTACAGTAGACTTGCCGTGATCAATATGCGCAATAATGCAGAAGTTGCGTATCAGCGATTGATCCGTAAATCCTGGCTGGTTATGCGGTGTAATCAAAGCAAATATCTCCTTTAAATAAAATCGACTAGGCATTAAACCTGCAATTAATCAATGGTAGCAACTCGACTACCCAGAGGACTTATCCATAAACCATGCTATGCTTGCTCACTGTATGTCCTTAGTATAGCAAACGTCGTTTGGAGTAATAGTGGCAAACATTAAGTCGCAGAAAAAGCGCGTGCTCACCAATGAAAAGGCACACAAGCGTAACGTGGCAGTAAAGTCTGCTTTGAAGACTGCTATCCGCGCTACTCGCGAAGCCATTTCCGCTGGTGACAAGGCTGCTGCACAGGCTGCTTTTGCAGTGGCCTCTCAGAAGCTCGATAAGGCTGCAGGCCGTGGCGTGATTCACAAGAATCAGGCTGCAAACCGCAAGTCTGGTCTTGCTGTAGCAATCAACGCTCTTTAATATCGCATAATTGCGAATTGATTAGAGTTTAAAAAATCCCCGCTACCATTTGATTTCATTTGGCAACGGGGATTTTTGTATTCACAAAACAGTGCAAAAACTCACGAGCTAACGTGCATATTAAACTGAATATCTCCATAATTAGGCGTATGTATGCCAACGCCAAAGGCGATTATAGAGCCAAATGAATCTTTAACAATCGACTCAACAGTAAGCGCTGGCGTTTTTGGCTCAACATGCAAAAATTCAGACATATCGTCGCATAACTGTTCAACGCGAATTAATAAATCATTTTCGTAAAGCTTTACAGCATAATCACTTTCCAAGAAATTCACTATTGATTGCTTAGAAAAATCGATATTCAAAACCTTAGGGAATCTAGACGCCGAAAGATAAACAACAATATAACTTGATAAAACGTTATCAACGTATTTTAGTCGCTTTATGCAAATCAAATCTTCTGATTCATCTAAACCAAGCCTATGCGCAGCCGACTCATCTTTAACAATGCTGTTTTGAATAACCTTAATTCGCACATTTGCATTATCTTCGGAATAATTTTGATAGAACCCTTGAATCTGATCCGAAATAACTTCTCGATTAGAACTATGAACAATATTTTCTGCTCTAAAAGTTCCTTTTCCTTGGATTCTAACGAGCAAGCCTTCTAGAATCAAACTATCTACCGCATGCCTAAGCGTTATTCGACTAACATTGTATTGTTTGCACAATTCCAATTCTGTAGGGAGCTGCTCCTGCGGCTGCATTAAGTCAATGCGCTTTCTAAGGTTATCGCGCACTGCTATATATTTAGGTACACCTTCGGTCAAAATTCACTCTCCAAACAGAATGATTAAAAAAGCGTTGTAAGAATTGCCTAAAAATCATGATTTAAAGACAATAACCCCAAAACAATAATCCCAAGACAATGACTATAAGACAATGACTATAAGACAATTCTTACAAAACTGCTTTTTGACTATATATCAAATCTATATTATCAGCCTATTAGGTCAATATAAATTCGACGCGCCAGAAGCAAATTGATTACTACTGGCGATTTAACTTTTTGTTTTCTAAACGAGTCAACATTATTGACGACGCATAGAAAAGAACGTAGAAAATGGCAATTGCAACAATAATCAAAATTCTTCCGCCCGCAACGTTTGAATAGCCAAGTATTACGCCTGCCGCACCGAAGTCGGCGTCGGAATAGGTTGAATTTGCAGAGCCAATATGCCCCAAAACAGGCAAAAGAAGCAAAGGCAAGAATGTAATAACAAGGCCATTAACAAAACCGCCTATAATGCATCCTCTTCTACCTGCCTGACCATTGCTAAATACGCCAGTAACACCACCAGCCATAAAGTGCGCAACAATTCCAGGAATAACAACCGTTGTGCCAGCTAAAGCCATAATAACCATTCCAACGATTCCGCCAGCAAAGCTTGCTAAGAATCCAATAAGAACGGCGTTTGGAGCAAAACCAAAGGTCATAGGTGCATCCAGTGCTGGTTTAGCATTTTTAACCAATTTTTCGGATATTCCCTTAAATGCTGGAACAATCTCATCTAAAACAACCTGAACGCCTGCAAGGATAACAAAAACACCTGCAGAGAACATTGCTGCTTTAAGAATAACGAACACAATAAAGTTCTGGCCGCCAGAAAGCTTTGACTCAATAAACTCAGGGCCTGCAAAAAGAGCAACCACAACGTAAATAATGGCCATTGAAAGCGCAATCAAAACCGTAGTGTCTTTTAAGAATCCAAAGGCAGACGGGAACTTAATATCTTCGGTAGACTTAGACGGATGCTTTTTAGAACGAGTAAGCTTTGCAACTAAAGTTCCAATAAGAACACCACTGCTAGCTGGGTGACCAAGTGCTACGTCATCTTCGCCAGAAGCTTTACGCATAAACGACTGCACCAACGCTGGAGAAATCGTAATAAATAAGCCCTGTGCAAGAGAGCCGAAAATAATAACGGCTAAAGTGTTAAAACCTGCAACATTGAAGATTACTGCAATCATGCTAGCCATGTAGAAAGCAACATGACCAGTTAGATAAATGAATTTAAAACGAGATGTTAGGGAAAGTATAATGTTTACAATCATTCCAAAGAAGAAGATGAGAGCAGATTCCGAGCCGTACTTTAAAAGAACGGTTCCAATAATCGCCTCATTATTTGGAACTACACCTTGAACGTGGAAAGCATATTGGAACATGCTTCCAAACGGATCAAGCGCTTGAGTTACAACGCCAGAGCCTGCAGCCAAAACCAAGAATCCAACCATTGTACGAATAGAACCTTGCACAATGTTAGAAAAACTTTTGCCTTGAACCGCAAGTCCAATCAAAGAAATCATTGCAACTATTACAGCTGGTTGACGGAAAACATCGAGCAGTATAGACAAAATACCGTTCACAGTTCTCTCCTTATTTTGTATGTTAATATTTTTAGACGCATTTTGGCATGAAACGAAAATTACAAGAGAGATAGTGTAATTAACTAAGTCAAACCAGAATGCCCGAATTTATTTGATTCAAAAGTCATAATAATAGATAAGCCAAGACATAAATTTGTTATAATGTTATATTGAATTTTTGCTGATTTTCAGGCCAATCACAAATAAAATGAAAATTATTACGTATAATCACGATTTAACAGAAAATAATATAACAAAATCGCATATAAAGTGAAAATTTCTGGTTTTTCATTGAGCAATAACATAAAAATATGTGAAAATAATCACAATAATTGTGCTAAAAGACACGCCAGAACACACGCCAGAAACTACTCAATAATCCAGGCCAAACCAATCAAAACAGCTAAGAAAAGAAGATTCACAATTGTGTACATAAGCAAGTAGCGACCCTTATTATTAGGATACTTATGCGTAATGCTCTTGTACGAAATCAAAGACGCCATAGACGCAATAAGCGTTCCCATGCCGCCAAGATTAGTGCCAATAATAAGCATCTTCCATTGGTCGCAGAATCCAGAAAGCAAAATAGTTGTTGGAACGTTACTAATCATTTGACTAGAAACAACCGAAACTTCCATAGGGTGAGAACCAACCCACATTTGCGCAATCTCGGTAAATCCAGGAACCCTGCGCATGTTTCCAATAAAAATGAAGAACATTATAAACGTAAGAGGCAAAGCCCAATCCAAAGCACGGAACACATGCGAATCGCAAACAATAAAGGCAATAACAACTGCCAAAACCATAATCCAGTCTGGAATCCAGCCAGCTACTCCACACAAGCACAAAATAAACAAAAGACTGTAAACAATAACTCGCCATTGAGTAAAGCCAACACCATAGCCCATAACGCGAATCTCGTCTGGCTTAGGCGATTGAGCGTGCGGAGCCAAAACGCCCTGCTCAATGTCGTCTCCGTGCAAGCCTGCAAACTGATCTACTTTTCTAGAACTAAAGAACACAAACGCAAACGCAACCATAAGAATCGCAGCAGTAAGCGTGTACGGAGCCATAATAGAAAGAAAATCGTACGTAGACATTTTAGTAAGCGCTTTAAGATACAAATTGTGCGCATTGCCAATAGGAGTTAGCATACTGCCTACGTTTGCACCAATAGTCATTAAGGTAACAACAAGAATCGCATGCTTTTCGGCATTTGCCATCATTAAAACAGAAAGCGCAAAAGGAACAAAGGTTACAAGTGCAACATCGTTAGTAATAAGCATTGCCGAGAAAAACGTTAGAGACATAAGAACCAGAACTAATCCGCGCTCAGTTCTAACTCTTCTAAGAAGATTTGCGCCAATGCTTCTAAAAACGCCTATTCGCTGGAATCCGCAAACAACCATCATTAAGCAAACAAGCTGAGAAATAGTGTTTACGTGAATATAGCTAAAATATTGTGCATCGGGCGGAACAAAAAAGCAAGAAATAACAGCTAAAACGGCGGCAACAATAAGGATGGTCTCACATTTGACCAGATTCAGAAGCCAACGCCTCATCGTTCCTCCGTAACAAAAATACACAACTTATAAAATTGTATAAGAGACCCAATCCAAAGGGGCAAAAATTTCCGACCAAATCGTTGAAATAACAAGGCATATAGGCTCAAAAGTGCTTTAGTTTTGCCATAAAGCGAATAGGCAAAAATCCGCCCATTTTTGTGACACGCGCAAGCTGCACATGTCTTGCACGTATATATTATAAATGGAAAAGAAGTCGCAAGGCTAACAATCATATTAAGCACAAAGCGAGAAATGCAATTATGACGAATCAAGAATCGCAATCCCAAAAACAAGTGAGCCATAAAAGAAACACAGCAGACTTAATCGTGGAATGCCTTGTAAACGAAGGTGTTGAGGTTGTTTTTGGAATTCCAGGCGAAGAAAACATTCCGCTTTTAGAGGCAATTGAGCGAAATGGAAACATACACTTTGTGCTCACTCGCCACGAGCAAGGCGCTGGATTTATGGCCGCAACTTATGCGCATATTACTGGAAAGCCAGGCGTATGCTTGGCGACGCTGGGGCCTGGAGCGCTAAATCTTACGCTTCCTGTAGCTCAAGCCAATGCAAGCACAACTCCGCTTGTTGCAATATGCGCTCAAGGAAACGTTTCTAGACTTTACAAGGAATCTCACCAAATCATTGATTTAGTAGCATTATTCCAGCCAATTACTCAATGGTCTTCTATGATGCTTGCCCCAAGCACAGCTCCAGAAATGGTAAGAAAAGCTTTCTCAATCGCTCAAAGAAAGCGCCCAGGAGCAACCTGCCTTGTTATTCCAGAAGATATTAGCGAAATGAGTGTGCCAGAAGATGCAAAGCCACTTCCGCTTCCAAAGCCGTTACATATTCTTCCAGCTCCAGACACAATTTACGAAGCTGCTAAAATAATTAGCCAAGCAAAAAGGCCGATTATTCTTGCAGGAAACGGCGTTGCAAGAAGCCACGCTCAAGAACAGCTTCTAGATTTTGCAGAACAGCTTAATGTTCCAGTTGCAACAACGTTTGAAGGCAAAGGTGTGTTCCCAGATAATCACCCGAATGCTCTTGGCGTAGTTGGATTTATGCATAGAGATTATGAGAACTTTGCTTTCGATACAGCAGATTTGATTATTGCTGTAGGATTCTCAATTCAGCAATTTGACCCTAAGAAGATTAATCCAAATATTGACAAGACGATTATTCACATAAACACATTTGTTGAAGACACAGACGCTCACTACCCTACTGCGCTAAACATTATGGCAGATATTGGCCAAACGCTTAAAGCGCTTACGAGCGTGCTTAAAGATAGAAACGTTACTTTTGACGTAACTCACCCAAAGATTCGTCAAATGATTACAGACGAGTTGCGTTCGTTTGAAAACGATAATAGCATTCCTATGAAGCCTCAGCGCGTTGTTTACGATACTCGTCGTGCTGTTGCAGAAGGAACTAAGGTTCTTGTAGATACTGGCGCACTAAAAATGTGGATGGCAAGGCTTTACCCAACAATGCATCCAAATACGTGCATTATAGATAACAGTCTTTCTACAATGGCCTGGACTTTGCCTGGAGCTGTTGGAGCATCGTTTATTAAAGATAATAGTGGAAAAATCAACACAAAGCCTGTTCTTGCTGTTATGGGCGACGGCAGCTTTATGATGAACGTTCAAGAGATTGAAACCGCTGTTCGCGTTGGTTCTAGAATGGTGGTTTTGGTTTGGGAAGACAACGCGTACGGTTTGATTAAGTGGAAGATGGACTTGCACGCTGGAGAACACGAATACGTTGATTTTACTAATCCAGATGTTCCAAAGTTGGCGGAAAGCTTTGGCGCAAGAGGCCACGTTGTACAAAAGCCAGAAGACTTATACAACATGCTTAAAGAGGCTTTGGCTCAAGAAAGCGGTGTTGACGTTATATCTTGCCCAGTGGATTATAGCGAAAACATGAAGCTTATTGAAAAGCTTGGAGACATTGACTTTGGCAACTAAAGTATGTTGTAGATTGGTAAAAACAATTTTTGCTAATCTACAACATGCAAAGTACGATAAATGTAATTTTTATATTTTTCGGGATTAAGCCTACTACATATTTCAACATTCGGAGTTTTACCAGAGAAGAAATTAGCATCAACAAGAACTGAGCCATAACTTGGTCCAGGAGTTGCATCAACTTGGCAATAATATTTTGTGCACTCGCTTATACATTCAGGATATAACGCAGCGGCAACAGCAGATGGATCAGCCATATCTAGATAAGCATCCCCAAAACGGCTAACATTCATTTCCATTAATTCCCTATTACAATCAATAGCGAACTTACCGAGTTCTCCACTTTTGCGAATATTATCAATTTCTTGTGGATTCAGCATACATTCTCCCAAGCATGCGTCCCATCCAACAAACATAATATTTTTAAGACCAGAATCAACTAATATCTTTGCAGCTTCTGCATCTTGCCAAATATTGAATTCTGCTACAGGAGAAACATTTCCGCGGCCTAAACCAGCAGATCCCATAACGACTATGCGACCAACTTTTTTCATCGCTTCATAATCAACCTTAATAGCTAGAGCAATGTTAGTTAATGGCCCTAATGCAATAATGTCTATTTCACCATCTTCACTGTTTCTTAAAGTTTCAATCATTTTCAAAACAGCATTACCATTACTTTCTTTCAAGCGATGAGGCACTAGACCAATATCACCCATTCCATCTCTACCATGAGTTTCATGAGCATAAGCCAAATCGCGTAACAGCATGCTTCTACTTCCTTTATATACAGGTGGCTCATATGAACCAGCATGCTCGATAGTAGTAAGCGTATTAATAGTCGCTTGTTCCATGCACACGTTTCCCGATACAGTGCAAAACATTAATATCTCATATCTAGGATCATTCAAAGCCATGGCAATTGCCATAGCATCATCCGAACCACAATCTGTATCTATTATTATTTTCTTTTTAGAATCAATTTCTTTATTTTCCATAAACTCTCAACATCCTATCAATTAATAGAAACTGTAGTTTCAGATGCAACGTGAATACGCAATGAGCATAGCTGAAAAGGACGTAATTCTATATTTAACATGTCATTATTCTTGTGCAAAGCTGCAGGCATACCGTGCAACACGGGCATTTCCATAAGATCCACCTCTTCAATCGAAGCCGCACGCAAGATTTTATTGAGTTTTATTTGCCCACTTGCGCAGCCGCCAGCTGGCTCGTAAATACGCAAGATTATATCTCCAGAACAATCGTCAGCTAGCTTAACCCAATCTAATGCAATTAGACCTGAGTTTCTATGAATCGTAAACAGCGGATCTACATCTGGAAGCTTATCAATAATTGGCGAATTCAAAAAATCAGCTGTACTTAAAACTGAATCCATATTTGCATCAGCAATAAATGACCAAGTAAATTCGTGCTTACCTTGATCCGTATTTGGATCTGGGTAAAGAGGTGCAGAAAGCAAAGATAATCTAAGCATAGTTCCACAAGATGAAGAATAATCGCCAATCAGCTCAGCATCAGCGCCATAAGTAGACGAATTTACAACAGCAACAGCATACGAGGAATCTTCTATGCGAACAAACCTATGCGTGCATGATTCAAACTTTGCATCATCACTACGAGTATTTTTTACAATTGGCCTTTCAACTAAACCATATTGACACTCATATTGCGCATTATTTGAACATATAGATGTTGGCATATCTACTTTCAAAAATTGCTCTTTAGCTTTCCAATCAACTTGCGCATGAAAATCAAGTCGTTTAACACACGGCTCTAAAACTATATCTGTTTTAATCTTTATATCTTTTTTACATGCCAAGATTTCAACAGACACACCGCCCGATAAAAGTTCTTTAACACAAACAATTGAAGAATCATCAATCTTACGATTCCTCATAAATGCATCTCGCTCAATATCCCACGCATCCCACTGATACGGCTCATCTTTTAGTATCTCGTATTGCGCCATGCGATAACCAGATGGAATTAGCTCGCGATTAAATTTAATATCTTTAACAGAAGATACTGTGCCATCGCGTTCAATAGTCACACTTAAAACACTATTATTAAGAATTATCCCACCATCATTTTTGTGTTTTACAGTTGTTTTACTATTTTTACTGCTTTCATTGCATTGATATAAATTCCAAGCAACCTCATTTTTACCCGTATAAGTCAATAACTTTACATTTTCACGCATATTAATCGCGCTAATGGTGCCAGTCGCGCTGTTAGCTTTTACAATCGCATTAGCAATATCTGAAATAATTTTACGTAAAGAAGAAATATCTCTAGCATATTCTTCTCTAGCTTGCCTATGAACCCATGCAATAGCAGAGCCTGGAAGAATATCGTGGAACTGGTTCAACAATAAAGTCTTCCAAATTCTAGTAAGCTCATTGCTATTAAAACGGTATTCTGGCGCATAAACTCGGGCTAAAACAACAAGATATTCAGCCACACGCAACAATGATTCCTCCATGCGGCAATAGCGCTTCATATCTTGCTGAGAAGTAAGAGTTTTCCTGTGCAACTCTAGATAAAGCTCACCCTTAAACACTGGTGTATCACCATTTGAATCGTCAACAATATCTTTTCGTATTTTTTCAAACAACTCATCAGGAGTGCCAAAATCAACTCTAGGAGCCCCCTCTAAATTGCAATCACGCCTAATACGAGCAGTCATTTCGCGAGTAGGCCCGCCACCGCCATCGCCAAAACCGTATAGCAATATTGCGTGATCAGATAAATCTTTATCCAAAAAATTGCGTTGAGAATAAACTAACTCATGCATGCTCACAGATGAAGCATAAGTATTAGATGGAGGAAAATGAGCCAAAATCCTAGAACCATCTATTCCTTCCCAAAGGAAGGAATGATGTGGGAATTTAGTGGTATCGTTCCAAGAAATCTTTTGAGTTAAGAACCAATCAAAACCAGCGCGGCGAGCGATTTGAGGCAATGCGCCAGTGTAACCAAAACTGTCTGGAAGCCAAATGCCATGCGGATCGGCGCCAAGATGCTCCTTAAAATAGCGCTTACCAAAAGTCATTTGGCGAATTAAAGATTCACCGCATGGCATCATTACATCAGACTCAACCCACATACCTCCAACGGGTATAAAACGTCCTTCCTTAATCCTCTTTTTCATACGCTCAAACAAATCGGGATGCTCGTTTTCTAGCCACTCGTATTGTTGAGCAGAACTCATAGCATAAGTAAAATCAGGGTCCTCATCCATAAGAGCTAAAACGTTAGATATTGTGCGCGCAACCTTTCTATGAGTTTCGCGCACAGGCCATTGCCAAGCAGAATCAATATGAGCATGCCCAACAGCCGTATGCTTTATAGAGCTTGCTGCAGCAGGGCAACTTAATACATCATGCAACTCTTTACGAGCATTTTGAACAGTAGAAGAATCATGCTCATCATACGCATTTAAGGAGCGCTGTAAAGCTTTAGCCAGTTTCCAATAACGCGGATTATCATCGCTTAATTCGCACATCAAAGAACTTACAGTCTCAAGATCCATGTAATAATCAAAAATATTACGATTAAAAACAGTAACGTCAACATACTTCAACATATATTGACATTCGGTTTTTCCAGTAGCACGCTCTCCTAAATCAGTAGGAGAAAATGGAGTAGATCCTTCAACAAATGGATTGTCTGCAGCTTCTAAATATAAAGTAAAATTACCATTTTCATCAATACTAATCGAACGATTATTATGCTCATCAACCAACGGAACCCAATGATTACAAGGGTTTACAGCTTTGATAACTCTTCCATCAATGTTATACACTAATCCTTCTGCCTGAAAACCAGGGAAAAGATTGCTAATCCAACCTAAATCAACATTTAGCTCAACTTTGCGCCCTTTTACCTTTGAAAAATCAATCGACCCTGTAACTTCAAACCACGTTGTGCCCCAAGTTGTTCCCCAAACACCTGGAACATTAAATGAGCGAAACACAATATCGTTTCTTTTTAGCTTAGAAAAGAATTCGTTAGAAGAAATAGGTTCTCCAGCAATCTCATATGCTCGAATTTTACAGTGCGATAAAACAGTATTTATATACGGATATAGGCGTTGTTGCATAACTCTTGTACAGCGATTCAACTGCTGATCAGGTAATAAAAACATTGTTTCTACACTTCTTTCTTACATAGCTACACATTTATATATAAATCGCGTATCTCAGTATATAAAGACAAAACAAGTAATTGATACATCTTATAGAATTTGCGACTGAAGATTTTTGCGTGCAGATTCTAATCTAGTAATCTGCCCTAAAAGATTGAGCTTTTCACTTCCATTTTCTAGTTTGCTCATTTTAAGCTTAAGAGCGCCAATTTTACGCATAAAACCAACATCTAAAAGCTTAATAAGCAGCTCGTTTGCATACTTTTGCTCCTCTTCGCTAGGAACTCGCAAAAGGTCGGATGGAGATTCGCTTGTAGAAACACCACTCGAATCGTAAGCAGCCGAAGATCCAACTGCAGAAGACGCACTCAAGCCTTTATTAGAAGACAATGGAAGAGGCATTACCGAAAGCTGGTTAATAACTCCTTCTAACAATGGGCCTGCAGCCTTAGTAATAGTGTGCAGCCAAAGACCTTGGCTAATATTTGTGCTAGGCAAGCCTCCAGCTGCAACAAATGCTTGGAAAAGCGTTCTAAAAACTGGCGTAATAAAATTATTCAAAGTAAGTTGAGCAAAAAGCTGGCCGCTAAATGCTAGAGGAGACTGCATAAGAACAGCCATAAACTGCTGCTCGCACATAAACACAGAATCATCAACCTTGTAATAGCTTTGATTCTTGTACGCGCTTCTAAGCATGGCATTTCTGTTTGCAGCAGCGTTCATATTGGTGTTTGCGTTGGCACTAGCGGTGGAATTTCTAAGCATTGCTGATTGCGCAAAGTCGCTTGAGTAAGACCTGGAATAAGCGTCTTCGTCTACAACGTGCAATCGTCTTCTAGCAGACTCCACTTCCCTTCTCATAACGTCTAAATCAACACCAATATTTCTAACGGCTTTTCTAGTGTACAAATCAAGTAAAGACCTATCTCGAATTTGTGCAACAAGAGGAGCAACAGCCTTAACAGCGCCCATCTTTCCAGCTATAAACGACGTGTCAAAACGACGAATAACAGTGTCGATCACAAAATCGTAAAGCGGGTTGGCGCGTGCAATTAAAGAGCGAACGGCCTCGTCGCCACGCTGAATACGCAAGTCGCAAGGGTCTAAGTTGTTATCTGCAACAGCAACAAAAGTCTGTGTTAAAAACGCTGAATCTAAGCCAAAAGCGTGCAGAGCAGCTTTTTGACCAGCAGCATCTCCATCAAAAGTAAAAACAATACGCGAACTAACTTGCTGACCTTCTACTTTTACAGGCCCCACAAGCTGAATCGCTCCCAAAGAATCGTCTGCAATAAGACGACGAATAATCTTTGCATGTTCCGCACCAAAAGCAGTTCCGCAAGTTGCAACAGCTGTATCTACACCAGCTAAATGGCAAGCCATAACGTCTGTGTAGCCTTCCACAATCACAACTTGACGCTTTTTAACAATATTCGATTTAGCAATGTCAATTCCGTAAAGAACCTGCGTTTTTCGGTACAACACGGTATCTGGAGTGTTAATGTACTTTGCGCTAATGGAATCGTCGTCGTAAAGCTTTCTAGCGCCAAAGCCCAAAGTTCTGCCTGTAGAATCTCGAATAGGCCACGTTAATCTGCCGCGGAAATAATCGTAAATTCCGCGCTGACCTTGGCGTGCCAATCCTGCATCCAACAATTCCTGACGAGTAAAACCCTTATTAGACAAGTAGCGAACAAGATTATCCCAGCCGTTAGGCGCGTATCCGCAACCAAAACGCTCGCACTGCGCTTGAGTAAAATTGCGCCCTGCAAGCAAACTACGCGCTGGAGCTGCTTCTTTAGAGTTGATTTGAGACGCAAAGAAAAGCTGAGCTTCTTCGTTTGCTTCTATAAGACGAGCACGCTTGGAACCTTGGTGAGAATTATCTTTGCCTTCTTGCGATTGGTCATAATGAACTTCAATGTGGTATCGGTCTGCCAGCAGCTCTACTGCCTCGCGAAAATCAATGTTTTCTTTTTGCTCAACATATTTAAAAACGTCTCCGCCAGCACCGCAGCCAAAGCAATGCCAAACACCTAAACCTGGACGAACGCTAAAGCTAGGCGTTTTTTCATCGTGAAACGGGCAAAGCCCCACAAAAGTACCCGTTCCAGAAGGCTTAAGCGTAACAGTTGCAGAAACAATATCGTACAAATCTGCAGCCGCGCGTACGCGTTCAACGTCTTCCTTTACAATCATTCCAGCCATAATCTCTAGCTTATCGCAAACCAGCGGCTATAAAACACTCGCGCAAATAGACGCAGATTTAGCACAAAGCGGCATGAAGAGCTGTAGCAGATCCATCTGTAAGACTTGCCACCTGATCAATAGCAACCCTTAAACGCTCATCTTCGCTAGAGCAAGCGTTCCAATCACTTATAAACACAGATTCCATAGCATCGTGCGCTCGCGGAGATTTGCTCATAAAAACCTCCACCAAATCCGTTAGGATTTTTTGCTCACGCCTATAAAACTCGCGCTCCCTAGGCTGGATTATAAAATGCACAGCCAAACTTTTTAGAACGATTATCTCGTAAGATGTTTCTGGCGGAATAACAATGTTTGCACGATAGCGTATTAAGGCGCCGTTGCCGTATTTTTCTCGAGTTGCGCGCTCAACAGAGCTTGCAAACCTGCCGATTAAAGCGCTAGTAATGTTCTTTAAGTGTGCAAGCGATCTTCTAGAACCATCAAACGAATCTGGGAACATATTGCGAGCGCGTAAACGCTTAAAAGCAGCTAAAAGATTATCCGCATCCCACTGAGTTCCGTACCAATTATGAGCTTCTTGAATAACCTGATCTGCAACATTTGAATCCGAAACAAGCTCTGGATTAAAAGCTCCCGTAACAATTGCATCTTCAATATCGTGAACACTGTATGCAATGTCGTCGGAAAGATCCATAATCTGGCACTCAATAGGCTTCGATTCGCGCGGAGAGCCAGTTTTTAGCCAATTAAAAACTTCCCTGTCGTCTGGGTAAACGCAGAATTTTAAATCGCGCTCGCCTTTATCGTGCGCTTTTGCTTCATCAAGACCCCAAGGATATTTAACGGCTGCATCTAATGCTGCACGCGTAAGATTTACGCCTGCACTAGCGCCATTTTCTCTAAAAACTTTAGGCTCTAAACGTGTTAAAAGCCTAAGAGTTTGTGCGTTTCCTTCGAATCCGCCAATGTTGCTGGCGATTTTTGCAAGCGCGCGCTCGCCATTATGCCCAAAAGGCGGGTGACCCAAGTCGTGAGACAAACATGCACAATCTACAACGTCTGGGTCTGCTCCAAGCATTGAAGCGATTTGTCTGCCAATTTGCGCAACTTCTAATGTGTGCGTTAATCGCGTGCGAGCAAAATCGTCGGAGCCTGCTACAAGTACCTGACTTTTTGCGCCAAGTCTTCTAAGCGCCGAAGAGTGGATTATTCTGGCTCTATCTCGCTCAAATGGCGTGCGAGCGCGAGTGTGGTGAGGCTCACTTGCCCAACGCTCTGTATCGTGCAAATCGTATTCTCCAACAACTTCGTTATCGGAATCAATAACATCATCGCACATTAAAAACCTCCTCCACAAATCGCTAAATCACTAAATCAACAATCGCTAAATCGCTAAATCAAGCTCTTTTGGTCTAACATTTTTATGTCTTCTTTTGGCAGAACTTCGTAAGCATTTTTATACAATCTAGGAACTCTAGGGCCAATCCCCGTCATAATCTCGTAGCTTATTGTTCCTGCGGCTGCTGCCCAATCGTCTGCCGTTGGCTCCGCATATTCTAAGCCTCTTCCTGGGCCAAAAAGCCTGACTGTGTCTCCTTCTTTAACTCCAAGATCTTTAGCACTGCCATTTAAGTCAACAATAAACTGATCCATGCAAACACGCCCCGAAACATGCAAAAGCAAAGGGCCATTTTTAGTTTCAAATCGAACTGGACCTCCAGGCTTATTAACATGCCTTGATCCTTGCATATCGAATCCGCTAGAAGCGCGCAAAATGCCATCCGCATACCCGAGTGGAACTATTGCTGTGCTTGTATTGTCTGGTGTTAAATATGTGCGGCCGTACGAAATTCCATGCCCCGCTTCTACGGATTTAACTGTTCCTAGCTGCGCTTGCAAAGTCATAGCTGGACGCAAATCGTAAGTTTGAGGCGCTCCCATAACGGGGTCTGGCTCATATCCGTACAATCCAATTCCTGGGCGAACAAGCTCAAATCGTATTTCTGGCCTGTTAAGAGTTGCAGCCGTATTAGCTAAATGGCGAATTTTAGGCGCCAAACCAGCCTCGCGCATTCTTTGAGTAAAATCGTGGAATTGCTCAATTTGCCTATCTGTAGACGCCACAAACTCTGGAACATCTGGGCAATCAGCAACAGCCAAATGACTCCACTGGCCAATAACCTCAATTAATCCTTGACTAGAATATTCACTAAGTTTTTTTAAAGCATCACTAAAGCCAGCAGGCGTAAAACCGTTTCTGCCAAATCCTGTATCTACCTTAACGTGCACGCGAGCGGTAGCGCCAAGCGATTTAGCGGCGAGCGCAACAGCGTCAATTGAATCCAGCGAGCCAACAGAAATATCAATATCCGCGTTTATTAAATCCGCAAAAAGAGACGTTGGAGCACTGGTAAGCCACGTAAGAATACGGCATCTGCTTGAGTCAATTCCACATTTACGAAGACGCAAAGCCTCGTAAGGCTGAGCTGTACCAAGCCAAGTCGCTCCCCCTGCAAGAGCTGCAAGGGCGCTAGGAATAAGCCCGTGACCATAAGCGTCTGCTTTAACAACTCCCATAACTGCTGGCGATTTTTGCCCAGGCTTCAAATCTTTAGAAACACGCTCAACAAGAGTTCGCATATTATCTCTTAGCGCTTTTAAATCTACGATTACCTGCCCCGGGTATGTGCTTAAGGCGCGAGCATAGTTTTCTTGCAAAATCGCTTGTATACTCGAATTTTTACACATATCTTGCGCCTTTACTTTTAGTTTTAGTTTTACGTTTACTTTTATATCTACTATATATGCAAGTATTTTTGACTTACATTTCAATACTGCTAATACTTCTAATACCGTATTACATGATTATGCGAGCGCAACCATTGATACGCGATTCTAGTTGCACTATGCGCGCGATTTGGAATTACAACAAGACCACACTTGCTAAAGCCTTCTCGCAAAATAACTTTTTGCATAATCAAGTTGTCGGGATGAGTGTCGATTCTAACATTAGAGTAGTTGCTCTTGGCCCATTTTAAACACTCTCTTGCCATTTTTGGCTTGACTCCCGAAGATGCAAGTCTATGGATTGTAACGTATGGCAAAACGTCATCTAGCCACGCTCCGTCAATCTTTGCGTAGACTTCATCAGTCCCTTCGCACAGTGCAAATTGTGCCAAAATGCGCTCTTCTCCAAAGTCTGGGTCCGTGTCTACAAGAAGATTAAAACGGTTCAAACGAATATCTTCTATAACACTAGATGTTAGAGGAAAACGATCTCCCCATTGATGAGGATTGCCATTATTTGCCATAAACACTCTTGCTCTCTTATAAATATTTTCAATATCTTTTAGATCGCTAAGAGTTGCTTTCCTCAATCTTATTTCACACATACACCCCCCTATGCTTAGAATATGGCGATTTTACAGTATTACACAAGCAACGCAGCAAATCACACAATCTTGCGCTCAAAAGGATCGGAGCTAATGCCCTTGTCTAAAATATCTTTGCACCATTGACGCGCACCAAACAAGCTGTGGTCGCGGTAGTTTCCGCAAGACTCAATTGTTGTAGCTGGAACATCTTCCCATGTTGCCTTAAACGCAATAAACTCAAGCGATTCCTTTAGTGCGCGCGCAACATCTTCCGTGCTATGCGTACCCCAAGTTAAAAGGTGGAATCCTGTACGGCAGCCAAACGGAGAGCAATCAATGTAGCCTTCAATGCGCTGGCGCAAAAGAACAGCAATCGTGTGCTCAATCGTATGCAAAGCTCCCGTAGGAATAGCCTCTTGGTTAGGCTGAGTTAGGCGAATATCGTAGTTGGAAATAACATCTCCATTAGGGCCTTTTTGCGTATCAATATAGCGAACATAAGGAGCCTTAACCTTAGTGTGATCAAGCTCAAAGCTTTCTGGGCGAGGTGTTGGCTGGTTGTTTTGATTTTCGCTCATTTTATCCATCCTAACTTGTATTCCATGCGCAAAATATATGCGCAAAATCCATGCGTAAATAACGATTACTAAATAATATTAGACGCTATTGTTACCAAACACACATAAAATACGTAAAATACGTAAAATACATAAAAGCGAATTTAAAATGTTTTTTTATTTGCCACAAATGATTACAAAGTAGCAGCATCAATAAGCTCGCGAGTGTAACTGTGTTTTGGATTAGTCAAGATTTGGCTTACAGGACCCGACTCAACAACAGCGCCATCTTTTAGAACAACAACGCTAGACGCTAAATGCTGAATCATACCAAGATCGTGGCTAACAAAAATGCAAGCCATACTAGGGCGTTCTACGCGAATCTTAGCAAAAGCATCTAGGATTCTAGTGCGCTCTGCAACATCGATTGCACTCATTGGCTCGTCTGCAATTAAAACTCTAGGATTATTGATTAACGCACGCGCAATTGCAACGCATTGAGCTTGACCACCAGAAAGCTGGCAAGGGTACCTTAAAGCAAAAATGCTAGGGTCTAATCCAACCAGATTCAAAGCATCAAAAACCCTGGAATTAACGGCTTCTTCGCTAATGTGCTCGCTTTTACGCCATATTTCAAGCGGCTCAGCAACGCTTTTTTTAACTTGCCAACGAGGGTCTAAAGCGGCAAAAGGATGCTGAAACACAAGCGAACATTGTTTTCGCATATTTACATAAGCAGAGTCTTTTAAGCTTGATTTTCTAGCATTTTCAACGGTTTCAACCGATTTTCCGCAGTATTCTATACTCCCCTGGCGTATTTCTTGCAATCCAAGCAAAGACCTAATCAAAGTTGTTTTACCACTTCCAGATCCGCCAATTAATGCTAAAGACTCGCCAACTCTAAGATTAAAGTCAACGCCTTTTAATGCTTCGACGCGAGTCTTTGCGCTTCCTAAAACAACATGAACGTTTTTAGCTTTAAAAATGCAATCATCTTTAGAAGAATCGCTTTTATCTAAATCGCTTTTACCTAAATCGCTTTTATTACTGAGACTTAAATCATTGTTATAAGAACTCGAAGAATTTTTACTAAGACTTAAGGCGCGAGCTGCAAAAACAAGCTTTCGAGTTGAATCAATCTTAGGATTCTCTAGCAAATCGCCAACACGCGCACTATCGACTAATCGCCCAGAATCCAAAACGTAACAACGCGTAGCAGCGCTAGAAAGCACAGAAAAATCGTGAGTAACAAAAAGCATTGAAGCGCCCATATTGTCAACTAAAGATGTGAGCATTTTTACAACATCTTTTTGCGTAACAGAATCAAGAGCAGTGGTTGGCTCGTCTGCAAGAATCAACTTAGGGCATGTTATAAGAGCTGTAGCAATGCCAACTCGCTGCATTTGCCCGCCCGAAAGCTCAAAAGTACGCTTATTTAAAACATTGGCACCTAAACCAACTTTTTCAAGCATGACTTTAACGCGATTTTGAATATCGTCTTCGTCTAAATTGTAATGAAGCCTAAGAGGTAACGCGATTTGCTCGCTAACACTCATAACGGGGTTAAGAGCGCGATCCGCTTGCTGAAAAACAACGCCAACATACTTGCCGCGAATACGCGCAAGCGCAGAATCGTTAGCGCCAACAGTTTGAGCATTGCCAACATGGCAAGAGCCAGTAATCTTGCAATTAGACGGCACTAGGCCAATCGCAGCTCTTAAAAGCATTGATTTACCAGAGCCAGAAGATCCAACTAATCCAACGCGCTCGCCATCTTTAACGTTAAGCGAAACATTACTTAAAATGCGAGAAGATCCAATGCTAAGTGATAATCCTTTTATATCAAGACTCATTCTTAGACTCCCTATTTGCTGGATTTGTAGCACTTCTTAAAACGTCGCCAAAAAGATTAAGAGACAAAACTGTTAATGTAACAATAAGACCAGGCCAGAGAGCTGCAAGAGGATAAACGTGAATCAAAGTAACCGAAGTAGAAAGCACACGACCCCAGCTCGGCACTCCCGAAGGAACGCCAACACCAAGATAAGTCAATCCGCTTTCCGCCAAAATAACAGTTCCTGCAGAAAGCGAAAGCTGAACGGAAGCGATTGGCAAAATATTAGGAAAAACATGCTTTAAAAGAACGTAGCTTCTGCTAGCGCCATTAGAAACAGCACAATCAACGTAGTTGGACTTAAGAACAAGAACAGCACTTGGATGCAAAATACGCGCAAGATTTAAGCCGTAGCCAAATCCACATGCAAGCATGATTACAAGAACGGATGCCCCAAGAGGCACAGCAAGCATAAGAGCAATCAAAACCGTTGGAATAGAGATTAAGGCATCCACAGCCATAATGCTTACGGAACGAATTTTTTGAACGCGGCAAATCGTAAAGCTTAAAATCACAAACCCAACAACGCTTGCAATCGCAACCGTTGAAATAACAAGCAAAATCTCTACTCTAGAACCAGCCATAAGCCAACTAAGCATATCGGCACCAGTGCCGTCTGTGCCAAGCCAATGCTTTAGAGAAGGCTTTTGCCATACCTGGTAGCCGTTTGTTTCTAGAAGAGAGTAGGGCGTCCACACAAAAGAAAGTGCGGCTACAAAAATCCACAAGCCCAAAACAATGCACACGAATTTTCCAATAACTCCGCTCCAAATGCGGCTTAAAAACTTAATCATTGCTTGAATTGCCCCCACTTAAATCACTCCCCACTTGAATCTTGGCTAAGCCTTGAATCTAGCAAACGATGCAAAACGTCAATCGCAAAACCAACAAGCAAGAACAATGCAGAAAGCATAAAAAGATTGCCCTGAACAGATATAAGATCACGCAAACCAACATCGCGCACAAGACCCATGCCCATTCCAGGAAGAGAAAACAGATTTTCAATAACCATTACGCCCATAATCATGTGCGCAAAAGTCAAGCCGATTACAGACACAAGCTGCGGCAAGGCTAATCGCAAGCCAACGCGCCAAATCATCTGCTTTTTAGTCATTCCGCAAGCCAAAGATTGCAAAGCAATATCACTATTAGAAATCTGCTCTAACGAGGCCGCCGTGTATCGCATAAAACCAGATCCAACAATAATTCCCACTGTTAATGCTGGAAGAATCAAAGACGAAAATGCGCTAGCAAAATCACACCAGCCATCTGTTGGAAAACCTTGAGTAGGGAAAATGCCAACCAATCCAATGCCTTTGCCAAAAATCATGATTAAAAGCATTCCGCCCCAAAGAGCAGGAATAGAGCCGCCTGTAATTGCGCAAAAGCGCAAAAATCCTTGCAAAGACTTGCCAGAATACAAAACTTGCAAACATCCCAGCGGAATGCCTATTGCGAGCGCAATCAAAAGTCCAAGAAAAATAAGAGGGAATGTTATGCTAGCGCGCATAGCAATCGTGGATGTAACGGAGCGACCCGTAAGCATTGAAACGCCAAAATCGCCTCTAAAAACGCCAAAAATCCACTCTAAATATTGCATTAAAAGGGGCTTGTTTAAGCCTAAATCGCGCCTTAACTGCTCAACTTTTCCAGCTGGCGCATTTAAGCCTGCCATAACTTGAGCAACATCTCCAGGTAAAACCCTAAGAGCAAGAAATACGATTGCAGAAATAAACAACAAAGCAGCAAAAAACAGCGCAATGCGTCTAAGAATCATGCGCTTCATACAAACCCCTTACTTAATTTAATATTCCCGAGAATTTCCGCACTAACTCCGCTTTTTGTAGCTCTACACACCATTTTGAGCTACAAAACCCGTCAAATCGTTCGCGCGTTACAGCGCGCTCACGTCTTCGCCGCGCAGAAGCAGTGCTTCTGCCTCGAGCGGCTCAGCGCTCCGAATTACCTTCGCGCGCTACGCTTTAAGCGCGAAGGCAGGTCGTCGCGCCTGCTTTTGTTCCCAAAAACGCCAAATACGTAAACAAACGTGGGGAAAAAGAAACAAACTCGGGAAATTTAGACCAAATCACTTAAGTCGCAAGTCGTATAGCGGCAAAAGAACCTGATTAATGTCAAAAGGCATTCCATCAAGATTCTTTACCTTCGCCGTCACAACTTTGTAGTTAAGCAACCAATCGGCTGGAGCATCCTGGCTAATGATTCGCGCAGCTTTAGCAAGAAGCTTGTTAGACTCCTTAGGATTTGCACAAAGCATAGCCTTAGCATACAAATCTTGAACCTGCTTATTGTTGTAACCGTAGTAATACTTAGGGTCTGCCCACTGGCCAAAATCGTGACTTTCGTTGTGATCTACCATAGACAAATCGTAGTTTTTATTGGTATAAACATCGTGCAGCCAAGTTGTAAACTCAACAACATTAACCTTTAAATCAATGCCAATCTGCTTTAGCTGAGACCTAAGCTGTTCGCCAAGTTGTGTTCCATAGATATTTGGATAAGTAAGCGAAAGATGCAAAGGATTTTCCTCACTAAAACCAGCTTCCTTCATTAACGACTTAGCGCGCTTAACGTTATGCGGGTAAAGATTAGTTAAATCTTCATAGCCTGGATCCAAAGAAGGAATAGGGCCGCCAAGCAAAGCATCCGTGCCTCCTCGCGAAGCAATGATTTGCTTATGATCAATGGCATACCTAATCGCTTGGCGAACACGCTTATCTTTAGTGCGCTCACCATTCATGTTCATAGCAAGCACAAACTTATCTGTGGTGTTCCCCGCTTTAACAACATATTTCTTTGAATTCGCCTTAAAAGGCTTAGCAAGCTGACCACTAATAGGCGCCAAAGCCTGAACTGCGCCCGAAGAAAGCGCGTCCACAGCCGCAACATCGTCTACAAAATAGCGAACAACAACTTTTGACGTTTTTGCCTTATTAGCGCCCTTATAGCGCGGATTTGCCTTTAACACAACACGGTCATTTGGCACGAACTTTTCTACCAGATATGGGCCAGAGCCAACAGCCTGAGTTTTAGCATTGTAATCTGCAAGCTTATCGAAGACTAAGCCAGCTCTAGAGCTCAACGCCCACAAGAGCTTTGCATTTGCTTCTTTAAGTCTGATTTCAAACGTGTAATCGCCTTTTGCCTTAGCAGATTCAACATTTCCAACCATGTTTGAACCGCGATACTTCTTTGCAATAAGCTCATTAAAAGACCACTCAGCATCTTTAGCGGTAAGCTTGTGGCCATTAGAGAACACAAGGCCTTTACGCATGTTAAAAGTGTACTTTAATCCGTCTTTGCTTATTTCCCAACTCTTTGCAAGGGAAGGAACAACCTGATTCTTAGCGTTTCTAGCTACAAGACCTTCGTACACGTTTCCAATCAGCAGCTGCTCTAAAGCAGAGCCAGATTGGTTACGAATATCAAGATTTGTAGGAGCAAGCTTTAAGCCGATTGACACGGTTTTATTTGACACTTGCGCAGAAGATGTTTGACTTGCAGAATTTTTTTGCGGACCTGTAAACGTTGCAATAATCGCGCTAACTACTGCGATTACTACGACTGCTACAGAAACAAGCCAGAATTTTCCTAAACCGCGCTTATTAGTGTTATGCACACTTTTAGACGCAGCGTTAAGAGAAGCATCTGTGCTAGAGCCAAACTGCAATTCTTCTGCATTTTCTTGCCCAGAGAATTCTTTGGTCACATCTTTAGAGTATGCGCCATTCTTGGGTTCTTTGTTATCCATTCATCAAACCTTTCTGGATTGAATTAGATACATACCTGTTCAATTTTTAAGCTCGTTGCTTAGAAAAGCTGCACTTTTGCAGCACAAGTCAACGGCGTATACAATCGTAGCTTGCTCACAAGTCAATTAAAGCTAGAGCGAGTCTAAAAACTTATTTATAAGTGATTGACATTTATGTTTATAAGTGATTGACATTTATGCGTTTTTGCAAAAAATTTATCGTCATTTTAATCAACATATCCTATGAATGTGGTTAAATTCCATCAGACGTAAACTTGCAAACGTGCGCATAAAAATGTTACACACACATACACGTGTTACACAACATGCACGCAAAATGCGCCAATAAAACGCCAATAAAAAGCGAGGAATAATGGCAGAGAACTTGAATACTACAGTAACAGTAAACGAATCTTCGGATCCGCAAAATAACGGCGGCCAAGACCGCACTGCTCTAAATCGCCAGCTTGCACAAATGCTTAAGGGTGGCGTAATTATGGATGTTACTACTCCAGAGCAAGCAAAAATTGCTGAAGATTCTGGAGCTTGCGCTGTTATGGCGTTGGAGCGTATTCCTGCCGATATTCGTGCAGCGGGCGGCGTTTCTAGAATGAGCGACCCAGCTATGATTCACGGAATCCAAGAGGCTGTGTCTATTCCTGTTATGGCAAAATGCCGCATTGGTCATTTTGTAGAAGCGCAAGTGCTTGAAGCCATTGAGATTGATTACATTGACGAAAGCGAAGTGCTTAGCCCAGCCGACGACGTGTACCACATTAACAAGCGCGATTTTGCAGTTCCATTTGTTTGCGGCGCCAAGGATTTGGGCGAGGCTTTACGCCGAATTAACGAAGGCGCTTCCATGATTCGCACAAAGGGCGAGCCAGGAACTGGAGACGTAATTCAGGCAGTGCGCCACATGCGAATGATGAATTCCGCAATCCGCAAGCTTACAAGCATGCGCGAAGATGAGCTTTTTGAAGAAGCTAAGACCTTGCGCGTGCCTTTTGATCTTGTAAAGTACGTTGCACAGAACAGCAAGCTTCCTGTTGTAAACTTTGCCGCTGGCGGCGTTGCTACCCCTGCAGACGCTGCTTTGATGATGCAGCTTGGCGCTGAAGGCGTTTTCGTTGGCTCTGGCATCTTTAAGTCTGGCGACCCAGCAAAGCGTGCTGCTGCAATCGTTAAGGCTGTTACTAATTACAAAGACGCTAAGATGATTGCTAAGCTTTCCGAGAATTTGGGCGAGGCAATGGTTGGAATTAACGAGCAAGAAATCAAGCTCTTAATGGCCAATCGCGGTGAGTGATTGAGGCGAATTATTTTGGCAAACTCACCTATCAATACAAATAATTGCGCGCACACTGTAGCCGTTCTAGCTGTTCAAGGAGCTTTTCTTGAGCATCGCTTAATGCTGGAAAAGCTGGGCGCGCGCGTTATTGAGCTTCGTCAAGCGCGAGATTTGGAGCAATCTTTTGACCGCCTTGTTTTGCCTGGCGGCGAAAGCACTGTACAATCAAAGCTTCTTAAAGAGCAAAACATGCTTGAGCCTTTGCGCGAGAAAATTGCAAGCGGAATGCCTGTTCTTGGCACTTGTGCAGGGCTGATTTTGCTTGCAAAGAACGTGGAAGGAAACGAAGTTAGCGGATTTGGCACTCTAGACGTTACTGTTAAGCGAAACGCTTACGGACGCCAGCTTGGAAGCTTCCACTACGAATCTAATTTTGGCAGTCTTAGCAAAGTTCCAATGACATTTATTCGCGCGCCTTATATTGCGCAAGTTGGACCAAATGCCGAGGCTCTTGCAACTGTAGACGGCAACGTGGTGGCTGCTCGCCAAGGAAACCAGATTGGCACAGCTTTCCACCCAGAGCTTGACGAAGACACAAGAATCCACCAACTTTTCTTGGATTTGTAGATATCTTAAGATTGTAAATTCTTGTAAATTAAAGTGGCACTTAAATCACTTGATTAAGTGCCACTTTAATTATTAAAACGCCATTAAATCGCCAGCAAATCGCTATTTTACTTCAAAAATCGCGTATCCAAAGGCTCCAATAGAGTGATTTTGAGCATCATAATTGTAGCTAATAATCGGCTTACAATCAGGCAAAACACTAAACGAATCATTAGACTCATTGAACGCATTTAAAGCCACAACAACGCGCTTAGAGCTGGTTTCTCGCGCAAACACAAACTTTCCGCGCTCGTCATAGTCAAGAACCCTAAAATTGCCATGAACAAAGCAATCGTTGCTTTTACGCAATTTTATAAGTTCGCGGAATAAGTCACGATTATCCTTTACAGGATTTGCCCAAGGCATAGCGGCGCGATAATCACACTCTTCAAAACCAACTACCCCAAGCTCATCACCGTAGAACACGCTTGGAGTTCCAACAGATGTAAGAAGGCAAAGTTCAGCCAAGCGGAATCGCTTATCTTGCTCGCAAGAATCGCCAGAATCCGCGGAATTTTGCGCGCACAAGCTCCTAAAGCGACTAACGTCATGACTATCAAGCAAATTCAACTGACCCTGAACAATCGGGAATGGGTATCTTAAAAGCATATCCACAAATCGACTATTAAACTCGCGCGCGTTAATCTTGCCAAAAGCAAAGAAATCGCGGCAAACTTTGCGGAACTCGTAGTTCATAGTGGAGTCAAACATGTCTCCCTGCAGCCAGCGCTCAGAATTCTCCCAAATCTCCGCAATCAAAACGCTATCTTTTTTGGTCTTTTTAGCAACAGTGCGGAAAGCGCGCCAAAAGTCTTTATCAACCTCATTCGCAACATCCAAACGCCAACCGTCAACATCAAAATCTTCAAGCCAATAGCGGCAAACGTCCATAAAATAGTTTCGAACTTGTGGATTAGAAGTATTGAGCTTTGGCATTTTACGCTCATACGCAAAACACGTGTAGCTTGGGCGCTCGCCATCTTCGGGGCGCTTAACAGGGAACTTTAGCCCGTAGAACCAGTCCTTGTATTGCGAATTTTCGCCATTTTTAACAACATCGTCGAAAGCAAAGAAGTACCAACTAGAATGATTAAAAACGCCGTCAATAATTATGTGCATGCCGCGATTATGAACCTCGCTAACAAGCTCCCTAAAATCGTCGTCCGTTCCTAAATTAGGGCAAACATGGTAGTAATCAAGAAGATCGTAACGATGGTATTCTGCAGCTGTAAAAATAGGATTTAAATACAGGCAATTAAAGCCCAAATCCTCAATATAATCAAGATTTTCAATTATGCCTCTAATTGTTCCACCCAAACGAGTGTGCAAAGTTTGGCCAGTTTTCTCATCAAAATAATCTTTTGCCGCGCAACTTATTCCACGCTTAGAATCTGCAAAACTATCTGGGAAAATGTTATAAACAACAGCCTCTTTAAGCCAATGTGGAACGTCGCTAATCTCCTCGCGGCGAATAAATGGGAACTGGTAGACTTCTGTACGATCTTCTGGAAAATCAGCCGCAATAGTATCGGCGTACAAATACAAGCGCTCATCCGCATCTTGCATCTCAAAGTAATAACAAACTCTATCTAAATCGCCGCTTATATTCGCTTCATAGTAGTCAAAGTAATCGTCACTTGCAATCTTTTCCATTTTAAGCGTGCGGAACTTATCTAACGGAGTTAAATCAACGCGATTTCCGTAATGCAAAACGCATGAGCTAAGATTATTCTTTGCCGCACGCAAGCGAATTGTTAAGCAATATTCTGCCGTAGAATACGCATACTGGGAAAGTGGCCTATGCAATATTGCTTGACGATTTATCATTTACATTTCCTTTCTAGCCTCGCTGCCATTGTTTTCGACTTTATCACCTACTCTTCTACACCGACACACTTTGATGGTGATTTCCTAAAACGCAACTCCAAACAAGGAAAGCTTGTAATTGCCCGCAACAGACTTAGCATTAATGTAGTATTGCTCTAAAGATACGCATACTTAAGTTTGGCAACACACAAACACAACGGAGGCGGTTATGCTTTTAGCAGTCGATATTGGCAACACGAATATTGTGCTTGGATTCTTAGATAACGGCAAGATTGTGGGCACTTATAGAATGACTACAAAAGCAAATCACACTTCCGACGAATACGGCATTATGATTACGCAATTCCTTAATTTAAGCGGTTTTAGCGTAAACGATGTTGAAGATGTTATTGTTGCTTCGGTTGTTCCAAAAGTTATGCACTCCTTCCGCGCAAGCATTGTTAAGTTTTTGCAAATCGACCCTATGATTGTAGGCCCTGGCGTAAAAACTGGCGTAAATATTAGGATTGACGAGCCACGATCCTTAGGCGCAGACTGCTTAGCAGATTGCGTTGGAGCGTTTAAAGAATACGGCGGCCCAGTATTGGTAATTGACTTTGGCACTGCTACAACCTATAACTACGTTGATGAAAACGCAGCCATTACATGCGGACTTATTTGCACGGGAATTAGTTCGGCTGCGGCAGCACTATGGGATAATGCGGCTCAGCTTCCAGAAGTTGAGATTTCGCGCCCTAAATCCGTTTTGGCAAAATCCACTCGCCCCGCTATGCAAGCTGGACTCTACTACAGCTTCTTAGGTGGCATTGAGCGCACAATTGAGCAATTTAAAATAGAGATAGACGAGCCATTTAAGGTTGTTGCAACAGGCGGATTAGGTCGTCTTTTTGAAAAAGATGTTAAAGCAATCGATTACTACGATCCAAACTTGATTTTTAAAGGAATGTACGAGATTTATAGAAGAACAACAGGCTGCTAGACGACTTTTCTAGTGCGCTAGCGCACAAGCACACTAACACACTAGCGCACAACAAAGCCCTGATTATACCCGTATTCTTTTAAGTCTTTTTTCCAAAGCGCAATCCCATCTTTAAGCCGAATCTTAGGACCAGGATCGTCTGGAAGAACAAAATCCTTGCCATCATCTTGCTTAATTCCAGCGTCAATCATGGCTTTAATGTTTAAGCGCGCTTTTGACTTTCGATTCCAATCGTAAGCCAATCCAACTGTGGAACGAAAATCGCTACGCGAATAAACTTCAAATGGCAAATACTTGTACCCCGTATACACATGTTGCGCTGCATCAGCAAAGACTCGATTAAAGCGTTGACCGCCAAAATATGGCACTTTAATCCCCCGAGAATCCAAAACAGTAGTCTTATTTAAAAATGCGCTATCTCTAAGAGTTACAACGTCTGCTGGAAACGCTCCCGCACTAACGCGTTCTTTAATGCCTTCTTGAGTGTGGCAAACAAAATCAACAAAACGCATTGCAGCTTCTGGCTTTCTACTAGACTGCAAAACGCTTAGCGCAGACCCACCCATTTGCGCATTATGATTTTTGCCATCCATTGTTGGAACTCTTGCAACACGCCACAACCCTGCTCCCCCCGGAATATCGCGCATTAAAAGCGATGTCATCCAAGCTCCAGCAAAAACGGAAGCAACATTGCCAGACCCAACAGCGTTCTTCCAAGCTGGAGTCCAGGTTGTAAGTCTTGTATCAACTAAGTCTTCGTCAATCATAGACTGCCAGAATTTAGTAAAATCCTTTGTTCCCTTGTCTTTACTTAAGCGAACTGTAACGGTTTTTCCGTCGTGCGAAGTAATAAACGGGTGGCCGCCCGAAAGCCAAATCATAGCGTTGTAAAAGCTTGCATCACCAGAATCGGCAGCAATGTAAACGCCTATGCTTTTTAGCTTTCTTGCAGCGTGAATATAGTCTTTCCAAGTGTGAATTTGCGTAGCGTCCACGCCTGCCTGGTTAAACACGTCTTGATTATAAAACCACGCCAAAGGCCCCGAATCCATTGGCAAACCGTATATACGCCCGCCTAATTGCACAGAAGACCAAGATCCTGGAGTATAAAAAGTTTGAGTTCCCTGCACCCTATCTGTAATGTCTAAAAGCTGCCCGCTAACTGCGTATTGTGGCAAAGCATAGTACTCAAGTTGAGCAACATCTGGCATGCCATAGCCATCTTGAATAGCACTGTTAAGATTGCCATACCCGCTTGTGTCTTTGATTGCAACTTTAATATCGGGATTTTGCTTCTCAAAATCCGCTGCAATCCGCTTCATGCTTGGCTCCCAAGACCACACTGTGATTTTTGTTCTAGAATCAACAGATCCGCATGATGCACAAAAAACAACAGCAAAAACACATAAAACAGCAGTTATTATGCGCCTAACAAAACAGTCAGAAATCTGCTTGCGATTTTTGCGCGGGCTTCTTTTATACATAACTCTCACTGCTATTCCACAGTTACGGATTTTGCTAGATTTCTAGGCTTATCAACGTCGTAGCCTTTAATCTTTGCCATATTCATTGCAAAAATCTGCAAAGCTACAACATCTACAAGCGGGCTTAGCAAAGTTGGGCATTTAGGACGCCAAAATACAATATCCGCGTAGCGTTCTGCATCTGGATCTCCATCTTCTGCAACAGCAATCGTAAACGCTCCACGCGCCTTAACTTCTTCGATTCCAGAGATTACCTTAGCGTGCAAAACGTCTCTTCCTCTAGAAGATGGCACAATCACAACAACAGGCTCGCCTTTGTCTACAAGGGCTATTGGCCCGTGCTTTAACTCTCCTGCAGCAAAGCCTTCTGTAAACGTGTACGCAATCTCTTTTAGCTTTAACGCACCTTCTAGCGCCACTGGGTATCCAACATGCCTTCCAAGGAACAAGAACGATTTTGCGTCGATTGTTTGCTTTGCAGCCTGCATAATCGAATCAGCTTGCGTATCTAAAACGTTTTGGATTTTATCTGGCATTTCTTTAAGCTGAGACACAATTTGCTGAATCTCATCTCTGTACATTGTTCCTTTGACTTGAGCCAAATAAAGCCCGAGCATGTATGCAGCTACGATTTGCGCAACGAAGGCTTTTGTGGAAGCCACTGCGATTTCCGGTCCAGCATGCGTGTAAAGTACAGCATCCGATTCTCGCGGAATACTAGAGCCTTGAGTGTTGCAAATAGCAAGCACGCGGCTACCCTGCTCTCGCGCATGCCTTAATGCCATTAGCGTGTCCATTGTTTCGCCAGACTGCGAGATTGCAACAACAAGCGTTCTATGCGTTAAAATTGGATCTCTGTACCTAAACTCGTGAGCCAGCTCCACCTCCACTGGCACGCGCACCCAATGTTCAATCGCATATTTTGCAACTAATCCAGCGTAGCTTGCTGTTCCACAAGCCACCACTATTATCTTATCGATTGAACGCAAAATATCTTGACTAATCCTAACTTCGTCTAGAATAATATTCCCTTTTGCATCAAATCGCCCGCGCAAAGTATCGGCTACAGCATGCGGATCTTCGTGGATTTCTTTATCCATAAAGGAATCCCATCCGCCTTTTTCTACAGCCGAAGCATCCCAGTCTACAGTAAAGTAACTAGGGTTTTCAATCTCGTTGCCGTCAAAATCTGTAAGACGAAGCTGTGCTTTTCCGTTCCCCTCTATATCTCCGATTAAAACAGCCTGATCTTGACCAACTTCAAGAACCTTATCTGTGTATTCTACAAAAGCCGCAACATCGGAACCTAGAAAATACTCGTTATTTGAAACACCTACTACAAGTGGCGAATCGTGGCGAACGGCAGCAACAATATTAGGCTGTCTAACGTCAACTGCAAGTAGAGTAAAAGCACCTTTAAGAATTTTTGCAACTTGTCTTATTGCTTTAAAAAGATCTGGCTTACCAGTTTCTTCAATTATTTGGTTTGCGATTTTTCCAAGCGCTTTGGCTGCCACTTCTGTATCTGTTTGAGATGAAAACTCTATGCCTTCTTTTTGCATTTGTTCTTTAAGACTAATAGCGTTTTCAATAATACCGTTGTGAATAAGGGCGATTTTTCCGTCTGCACTAATGTGTGGATGCGCATTTAAATCGCATGGAGCACCATTTGTAGCCCAACGTGTGTGGCCTATTGCAACGCTCGCCTCTGGCATTGGATTTTCGGCTATATCTTTTCTTAAAACAGCTAAGCGACCCGCTTTTTTGCGCACGCATATAGAATCCATTCCTGGAGCAGCAAGAGCTACACCAGAAGAATCATAGCCTCTGTACTCTAAGCGTTCTAATCCGTTTAAGCAAACTTCTAAAGGCTTTGAGCAAACTGTGCCAAAACCTGCGTATCCAACAATTCCACACATAATTTTCTATTCTACGTTATAAAACGTGTGTGTTTCTACTCGTTTTGCAATTATGTTTTGTAATTAATCTACATGTTTTGCAATTAATGCTATCTGTTGCTATGAATGCTATCTGCTTTTGCTTCGAATCCTTTGCCAAAATGCTTT
>NZ_KQ956814.1 GCF_001546455.1 Gardnerella vaginalis
GTAGCGCGCGAATGCACTTCGATTCGCTGAGCCGCTTAAATGTAAAGTCCAGTGGACTTTACATGCGGCGAAGACGTTAGCGCGCTTAGACCGCGCTAACGATTACCTGTTGTAGCGCGAGCGATTTCCCGAGTTTGTTGTTAATTTTGCCATTTTGAACAACATTTTCGGGAAAAACTTACCGAGTTTGTTGTTCTAGACGGCGTGTTGAACGCGAATTGGTGTTGAAATTTCACAGGGGGGGGGGTATATTATTAACGGCTCATAATAAGCATCATCTGTAGCAGCTCTGCAGATGCTATTTATTTATAAATTTTGCACTTGTTTGCAATCTTAGTAAATACTCAGGGAAGGAGATGTGCCAATGAGTGATTTACATCGCGGTAGCCGTTTCCTTCGATTATTGCGTTCAATTTGCTCTAAAACTGCGTGTGCTCGTCGCGCTATTGTTGCGCTTTTTGTTGTTGTTGCTACTATTCTTGCCACTTTTATGATTATGCCATCCGCCTCTATGGGTGCTAGCCAGCAGGGCGAGTCTAGTCAGATGCAAACTCAGAACGGGAATTCTGAGAATAAGACTGCGGTGGATAATAAGGTGGCTGCAGAAAACGATTCTGATTCAAACGGTAAAACTGCTGCAAAGGGAGAGACTGGCGATTCTAAAGCTGAAGAATCTAAGACTGTAGAGCATAAAGATTCGCAACCTCCTGCCAAACAAGATGCCTCTAATGCAAGCAGCGCCCGAAACGTTGATTCAACGCAGAAGCAAAACAATGCTGTAGAAGGCGCAAAACAAGACGCCGCTAAAGACGCTGATGAACGCGCCAAAAAAGAAGAATCTGCAAAGAAATTGCGTCAGCAAAAGCGTGAGCTGGGCAACACTCGCGCCGCCGCGGACAGTACTCCGCTTCCGAAAGAGTGCAAAGATGCTGGCATAACAGAACTCGCAAAATGCTATGTAGCAGAGTATTTTTATACTATTAAAAGGAAAAAAAAGGTTGCAATTAAAAAATCTATTACAATAAACGACATAGGTGAATCTCATACTATAACGCCAGTGTTTCGTCGTGTTAAGAAAATTAATAATAAGGGTATTCCGACAATAGACGAAAAAACAGACGCATCTAGTAGTGTTAAAGGCCTTATTGAAAGTTTTTCTTTAGAGAGACTTTCAACTGTAAGTACTGCACTTGAGTCAAATGTAGAAAATAATGATTTTGTTAAAGTAAATCCTACTTCTGGCGAAATTAAAATACATGCTAATAAATGGTTGAATAATGGCAGTTATTATGTGTTTGTAAAGGTAAAATATAAAGACAATTCTACTCTTACTCGTTCGCAATGGTGCACTAATAGCTGTGATTCTTCATATAATAAATATTCACGCTTTAGTATACAGATTAGATACAAAAATCCTACGAATGATGTTTTATCGTTAAAGGTTTATAATCACCAGGACTCTAAAGATCGTGCTGAAGTTAAAGATAACGGTATTGCCGCTACTGTTGAATCGGATGATAAAGGAAACTTTAGCCCAATAACTCCGATTTTTATTGACACTACATCTTCTAAGAGGCCAAATCTTATTTATCATCGCATGATTTGCCATAAAGAGGATAGTAGTGATTATTACCTTAATTCAATTAATGGCTTAACTCTTAGTGCTAGTGCTAGTTCAACTGGTCAAACTACACAAAAGCAGTGGAAGCATGTTCCAGGAGTTCGCCCAGATGACAATAAACTTAGCGAGTCTAGTGGCAACTTATATGAAAGTGATGATATTATCGAGCGCTCGCAAAGCTGGATTACTGGCACGCCTAAAGAGGCTGGAACTTTTGAGTGCAAAGTTCTTGCGCTTAAGGATATTGGAGTATCAGCTAAAGATAAACATCATAGTCACACATTTGTTGAAGTATTTGATGAAGCAATTAATGATAAAACGAAAAAACTTAAACAGAATCTTTTTGATACGAATGTAAAAGTGGAAGATATATTCAGTGCGTATGTCCCGGAAAAACAGAGCCCGGAAGATCCGACTCCTAACCCGTATGGCATTTTTATGGATACCTATGACAGAAAGAAAGTCTGGGACGTTAAGACCATTAAGATTGTTGTTGAGTCGAATAAACAGGATCAGCCTATAGTTGGGGAAAATGATCTTAAGCTGAATGTGTATCCGTTTAAAAACGGCGATGGTTCGTTGCCGGCGCCGTTGTCTAGCAGCAATAACAAGATTTCTGCAATGCTCGGTATGGAGCTTAAGCCTTATATTGAAGCCACTTCTGCGGAGGATAGTGCTAATAAGATTACGTTGCGTGTGCTGTGCAAAGGTGAGCAGAAGAATGCTGCTGGTGGTGGTGCTTCGGCTGGAGGTATTGGCTCGAGTGGTTCAAGTGGTGATACTAGCGGTACTGGCTCGACTGACGGTAATAGCAGTACTGGCTCGCAACCTGCGCAGTCTTCTGGGTCGTCGCAAACTGCGGAAGCTACTTGGAGTAGCAATCTTGCCGAGCTTGGGTTGAGTGCGGATACAGCTCAAACTAGATGCAATGAAGCAGGGGATGGTAAATGTACTGCGGATAACGTTGCGTCTCAAGCTGCTATGAGCGTGAGTATAAAGCCGACTGATGTTGGCGATTACCAGTGCGTTGTGTACGCGCTTAAGCAAGATGTGCTTGATAAGTTCAACACCGAAGTAGCTAAAACAGGCGTAACACCACAGAAAATATCCGCCGCTTTTAAGAGTGCGAATCTAAAAGCCAACAAAGACTATGCGCAGTTGGCTATTAACATTCACGTGCCAAAAAAATTTGAATTGCCAGACACGGGTGGGCAGAATTGGAACTTGCAGCTGGGTGCTGTAGCTGCCGTTATGGTGAGCGTGCTCGCTGCTGGATTTGTGATAAGTCAAAGTGAAGCATGCAGAAAGCTGCTTTACGAAAGGCGGCGATGCTAATGTGAAAGCTGCCTACGTAATCAAGTTGTGCGCGCGTATTAGTGCAGTGCGCGTAGCAAAAATAAAAACATAATTAGATTAACTAAACCAAGATATTTCAACAAGATATTCCAGGTAGTCAAAAAACAAAACAAACACAAACAAGTATCGAGTAAGTACGTAAACAAGTGCTAAATCGGTACGCAAACACACAAAACACAAACTAAAAACACAAAGTAACTTATCTCAAACAGCTCTTAGGAGCATCGAGTAAAGGAGAAAAGATGAATAAATTAACAAAAAAGTGCGTTGCGGCGATTGCGTCGCTCGCGATGGCTGGCACGCTGTGCGTTGCTGGCGCCGTAACAATGGCTGGCGTTGCGTGGGCGACTAAGCCACAGCCACCTCAACCCACTATTTCTAAGGAGCCTTGGGGTAGTCATGTTCCACAAGGGCCATACAGCATCACTATCGTAAATTGCGATGCAAAGGTGGATACGAGCGCAACTGGCACCACTTCCCAATGTGACGCTAATCACAAGCCACTTGACGGTGCGGTATTTAAGCTTACACCAATCAAGAAGATTGGCGATACTGAGCTTAAGGCTGATGATTTTAAGAAGATAGATACTTGGTCCAAGATTGCTACCACAATTGATGCTTTGAATCGCGGCAAAGAAGACGAAGCAAAGATTGAGGTTGATGATACTCAAGCAAAGACTGCAACGGTTAACGGCGGCACAGCGAAGTTTGAGCAAGTTCCACTCGGCTTCTACAAGGTTGAAGAAACCAAGATGCCTACTGGCAACTACGGCGCAAACGACGTGACTGTGTTCTACATGACTTTGCCGCAGATTGAGCGCAAGCCAAAGACAAAAGACTCCACTGAAATCGTTACAAACTACAACTACAATCCTATTGTAAAGATTAAGAACAAGGATCTTTCTAGCTCAATCACAAAGGTTTTCAGCACCGAAAAGGGTAGCAACGCTGTTTCGGTTAAGGATGCTTTTGACTACGTGATTAGTGCGGAAGTGAATCATCCTGCTGGAACTTTGGATGCAAAGAGCATTCAAGACTATATGGTATTCGATGACGCTCCAGGTGATGCGTTTGACAATATTACGGAAGACACTGTTAAGTCTGTGAAGATGGATGGTGTTGATGATGCTCTTACGAAGGACACGGATTACACCGTTGAAATAAAGCAGAACTCTACTACACAGGCTATTACAGATAATGACGACAGCAAGAATCTCGCAGCCCAACACACGCGTATCTTGGTTAAGTTCAAGGAGGATGGCTTGACTAAGATTGCAGGTGCTTTAAACAAGGCACAGGCTGGAACTGAGCCTAAGGTTCACGTTACAGTTTCACTCAAGTTAAGTGATTCCTATAAGAATGATATTAGCAAGAAAGAGATTAAGAACAAGTCTGGCTTCTTTAAGTCTCATCCGTCTAACACCACTAAGGATCCAGACCCAATCGTTTCTGGCGATGGCGATGATGATAAAGGTACTTCTACCGTTAAGCTTGGCTTCCTTCAGGTATACAAGCATGATAAGAATGACAAGAATACCAAGCTTCCTAACGCTGTATTCAAGATCTTCAACTCCGAAGCAAAGGCAGAAGCTTGCAAGACTGCTTTGCTTAAGCGCTCTGCTGGTAGTACTGATGTTCCTACTGAGTGCTCTGATGGTGCTTCAACGAACTTTGCTGGAACCACAAATGATCAAGGTAAATTTGCAACTGATCAAAAGGTTATAGCTGGTCAAATGGTTTACCTCGTTGAGGTTACTGCTCCTACTGGCTATCTTTTAGCTAATGAGGTTAGGGGTGTAACTGTTGAAGAAGGAAAAACAACAACAGTTAACTTCCCTAATACCAAGATTGCTGATCTTAAAATTGATACATGGTTCAATCTTCCTGCAACTGGTGCTGCTGGCGTGATTCTGTTTGCGCTTGCTGGCATGGGCTTGATTGCGGCTAGCGTGTTCCTTTACATGCGCAATCGCAAGGAAGAGGAGCAGGCAAAAGCCTGATGTGCTTAGATAACCAGCGTTGATTAAACGTTCGGTTTAGCGTTAAAAAGATTTAGGCACTTTGTACCAGAAGACACGCCGCAGCGTTTGAAACAAAATGCATTGAGCATTTTGTTTCTACGCTGGCGTGTCCTGGTACAAAGTGCTCTAATCTTTTCGCACTACATTCTCGGGAAAAATTTCCCGAAAATGTTGTTCAAAATGGCAAAATCAGCTACAAAATCGGGAAAATCTGCACTAAAACATTGGAGGAGGAATGAAGGCTAAGAAAAAGAAAAGCCCTTTGCGCCGCGCGCTAGAGCCAGTGGTCTTGGCAGTCGCCGCAATCCTATGCTTCACGTACCCAGTGGCGTCAACGCTGTGGAATAATCACGCTTCTAAGCAGCTCTCTGCCATTTACGACAAGCTTAGCCGCGAGCAGCCTAAAGATGCGCGCGCAATTAACTTAGACAAGGCTCGCGAGTACAACGCGCATCGTAGCGCGATTTTTACGGCGGATCCATATAACGGCACGGAAGATTTTAAAAAAACGCCTGAGTATAAAAAGTACGATAGCGTGCTGGATGAGCCAATGGGCATTATGGGAATCGTAAAAATCCCGAAGATTGGCGTTAAGCTGCCGATTTATCACGGCAGTTCGCAAGATGTTTTAGCGTATGGTGCGGGTCACCTATATGGCACGGATTTGCCAGTTGGCGGCAAAAACAGGCATTCAGTTATTACGGCGCACACGGGTTTGCCGCATGCCACTATGTTTGACGACTTAATCTACCTTAAAAAAGGCGATTTTTTCTATTTGGATATTCAAGGCGAGACCTTACGATACAAGGTGTTTCGTATTAGCGTTGTAGAGCCAAACAACATAAGCTTGTTGCAGCGCGAGAAGGGGCGTGATTTGGTGACTTTGCTCACTTGTACGCCGTACGGTGTGAACTCGCAAAGGCTGCTGGTAACGGGGTATCGCGTGCTGCCGGATCTTGTTAAGGCGCCAGACGACAAGCTGCAGTGGCCGCTTTGGATGACGCTGTTTGTGATTGCGCTTGTTGGGTGCGCGGTGATTCTTGCGACTATGGTTGTGGCGGATGTTAAAAGAAAGCGCGGAAAGCTTGATTTGCGCGCTAAGCATTTGTCGATTCTTGCTTAAATCTGCTTTATTTTCCCGATTTTGTTGTTGATTTTGCTGATTTGAGCTACATTCTCGGGAAAATCTTCCGCATTTTGTACCATATTTGACCCAAATCACGTACAAAAAGCGGAAATAGTCGACGCATTTTGTACCATATTTGGCCTAAATCACGTACAAAGTCGGGAAAGATTGTGCAATCGCCATTAGCGCAATATACACAAAGCATGACACAATAGTGTGTAGTGTGTTTTTTGAAGGGAGCAGGTTCCGTGAGTGTTCAACAAACCTTGCAGCGCTGGATGATTACGGTAGGTGGAGTGGAGCAGGCACGCGTTGGCGCGGGTGAGTCTGTGGAAATTGGCAGGAAGCCTATACGCCCTTTGCGCGAAGACGGTTTTATGCGCGTAGACGTTGTAGACAATAAGCGCTCCATGTCTAAGAGGCATGCGCTTTTGATTGTGGACGCAAACGGCGCGGCTACAATTCGCGATTTAAACTCTACAAACGGAACTTACTTGGTTAACGAAAGCGGCGATTTGCTGCGACTAGACCCAGGCGTTGATTTCCACATGCCAGACAGCATTGTTCGCATGCAATTTGGCGACGTTCCAGTTGATTTTGTGCGCATTGAAGAAAAGGCGCCGCAGGGGGGCGATGCGGGTGCGCAGCCAGTGCGCGATTTGTTCTCTTACGCGCCAGACAATGCGATTAAGGAGCCAGATGCGGCGGATTTGTCGGTAGACGACATTCTTGACATTCGCGCGGGTGAGCCAACGGGCGTGTTCCATGCGCAGTCGGTTTCGCGGCCTGATTTGGTTTGGGATAGACAGAGGCGGCTTAATGATGCGGCGGCTGCGGATGATCTTGGCAGTACTTCGGCGGCGGATTCTGGTGCTGTTGCTGGTGCTGGTGATGCTGATGATGCTGCTTCAAGCGTTGCGGATGCTGCAAGTGTTGCAGAAAGTGTTGCGGAGCAAATTAAGCCTGTTATTGCGGGTCAGGTTGTTTTGCCTGTTGTTAGAGATGAGTTTGAATCGCCTGTGGAACCGCGTAATTTGTTTGACGATGCTGCGAATAGTGACGCTGTGAATGATGCGGCTGCTAACGATGTGGCGGATAATGATTCTGCGGCTAGCGATGCTGCAAATAATGATGCTGCAAACAGCAACGCTGAAGCATCGCAGTTAGACACGCAGCTAGATGCCCAGTTAGACTCTCAAGAAGCGGCTCAAGATGCTGCCCAGATTGAGGTTGATAAAGCTCTGGAAGTGGCTCAAGAGGCGCAAAATCAGGTTAATCAGGCGCTGGAGGCAGTTCAGTCTGTTAATAACGCAAGTGATGCCAGCTCCATAATCGCCGATGATTCTGCGCAATTTACACCAGCTTTTGAGCCAGGATCCGTGTTTGAAAAAGTCTCGAACGGCGAATTTAGTGCACGCAAAGAAGTGGTTTCTGCTGGAGGATTTACATCGGAAGAAGCGCAGAAAACCGCCGATTTTGCCGAGCAATTTGAGATGGCAAAGTACCAGGAGTTGCTGCCATTCTTAGCAATGAACACAAATTTGTACGACGATTTGTACGCGTGGCTTTCAGCGCAGGGGAACGCAGATGTGGATCAAGCGTTGGCGCAAAATAGCGGATACAGCGCGTATCGCAATGCAATCGGCTTGTAAACAAGGGAGTTGAGTAGTATGAGCGATAATAAGAACGACTTTATGCAAGGCGCGCAAGACATGCAAAATCTTTCAGACCAGCCAAGTGCTCAGCCAGACCAGCCAGACCAGGTTGACCAGGTTGACCTGCTGGCCCAGGATGCCCAGGATACCCAGGCTGCATCGCGCCAATCTGCCGAAACTTTGCGCGCCGAAAAACTCGAGCGCATGAACAAATGGTATGAAAATTACAAGTCGCAGCTTGCTCCTTCGCCGTTGGAAGACATTACAAAGCTTTGTGCGCAACTGGAGTTGACTCACGCACACCCTTCGGGAATCGCCCAGCTTTTTGCCAGTGGAAAGGCCACTCTTCAGGCGCTTTTCCGCGATTCGGGAATGCTACGCGCGGCGGGTCGCAGGTTAGACAGAGTTTTTGAAGACAGAGACAACAAAGCGCACGAAAATGGCGTTTCGGAGCTTTCGCTTGTTGTTGGAGTTGCGTCTTGGAGCGGAAATCATGTGCCAGTTTTAACATACCCAGTACGCGTTTTGCGAGAAGCTGGAAAAGACGAGACGGCTGCAACGATTTACTTTTCGGGAAACGTTCGCCTAAACCACGCTCTTGTTATTAGATTGCAAGAAAGAGGCATAAACCTTAGCGAAGACGCGCTTTTTGATGGTGCAAACTACCAGAGCGGCACACCAGAAACATCCGCAGTTTTCGATGTGATTTGTGCTGCTGCTCAAAGAGTCTTCCCAGATTTTGACATTGAGCGAGATATTGTGCTCGGTTGCTTTACAGATTCGGGATCTAGATTCTTGGCAGAAAGCGGCCAGATTCTGCACGCGCTTAAGCTGGGGAATGTTGGAAATACAATGATTGACGCGATTGCGGGAAATAGCACTGCCGTTGAGGTGCTTGCTGCAAAAACCACTCCCGACTACTCGCCGCTAGACGTTGACCCACACCATGAGTACGAAGTTGGCGATGTTAATAACGCTGTGCGATATGCTGCAGGAATGGCGGCAAATGGCGCTTCTTTGGCTATAGATGCAGACGCTGGGTGTGACTCCGCGCTAATTGCGGCTGCAATTTCTTCGCGCTGCGTTCTTGCAGGAAAATCCGTTTTGTACGTTCCAAACGTTATGGAGCAGCAGCGCCGATTCCGTCACGCGCTCAGTGCAAACGAGATTTCTTCGCTTTCGCTAGACGTTTCGGATTCGCATCTTGCAAAGCATGTTGATTCGCAGCTTATAGCGGCCGTTGGCTCTCGCCAAAGCGTTGCTTCTAGCCGTTTTGAGCAGGTTTGCGACGAGCTTGTTGGCGTTAAAACGCGATTAAACCGCTACTTGGGTGATTTACATGGAGTAAACGAGCGCTGGGGCGTTTCTGCATACCAGACAATGCAAAATCTTGCAGGAATCGCCATGCTCCCTACGCATCCATGCACGCACGTGCGTCTTAGTGTAGACGCTGCGCGCTCGCTTTCTGGCCATTTAGACGAGTGGGCGCAAAAGCTGCACGAGGCAGATTCTCTTGGCGAATTTACCACCAATGCTGAAGATACGCCGTGGTTTGGCGCCTCGTTGTTTAGCGAAAATGAGGCCGTAGCTGTGTATCAGCGTATTGTAGACGTTCTTACAAAGCTTTTGCCAGCTGCTCGCGAACAGGTTAAGTCAACCGTGCAAAAATGCGGTTTCCCTATTCCTTCTACGGCGCGCGAATGGGGCAGGCAGGTTACGGTTTTAAAGAATCTTCGCCGCGTTTTAGACGTTTTCCAGCCAGACATTTTTGAGCGCGATCTTAGCGCAATGATTGAGGCAAGCAAACCGAAGGCCATTAGAAAGCGCGAAGGCTCGCCAATGGGCTTTTGGGAGCGCAGGCATCACATTAAAGAAGCGCGTAGTCTTTTGCGTGTTGGCGCAAAGGTAGACGACCTTCACGAAGCGTTAAAGATTGTTGCTGCGCAAGCTGCTCAATGGCGTACTTTTGTGCCGCATGGCGGGTGGCCAGTATTGCCTCCTAAACTAGACGAAATCGTTAGCACGCAGGAGCTTTTAGACCGTAATCTTGTAGCTCTTAACGCAGTTCTTTCCACAACGAGGCTTGGCGCAGACCTTGAAAACATTGAGTTTGCTAAGCTAGACGAGCGCTTGCAAGCCTTGCACGATAGTCGCGAATCCTTAGACACACTTCCAGGCAGGTGCATTATTGAGCGTGACTTGCGCGCGGTTGGCTTAGAAGACCTTGTTTGCGATTTGCGCAGGCGTAAAGTTACGGGTCAGGCCTTAGATGGCGAGCTTCATCTTGCTTGGTGGACTACCGTTTTTGAAGATATTGTTAATTCTTCCGAGATTATATCTAACCAAGACGGTTCCGCGTTGCAAGATGCTTCCGATCGTTTTGTTCAGGTAGACACGGAGCACGTGCGTTCCGTAGGGCCAATGGTTCAACAAGAAGCGCTTAAAAAGCTTTGCGATTTGCTTTTTGCGCGTTCGCAAGAGGCAAATCAGCTTCACACTGCTCTTGCAAGCAATGGGTCGGGTGTTACTTTTGCTAAGTTGATGAATTCCTACCCAGATTTGCTGCTTGCTGCTAAGCCGATTCTGGTTGCAATGCCGTCTACCTTAACTATGATGACTGAGTTTAAGCCGATTGTAGACGTTGTAATCGTGGATTCGGCGGAGCATATTAACAACATTGAGCTGCTTAGCGTTCTTGCGCGCGCACGCCAAGTTGTTGTTATTGCGCACAAGCAAACGGTTAGCTCGCAAAGCGTTGGCGACCTTATTGGCGTTTTGCCTACTGTTTGCGTTAAGTCGCGAGCAACCAGGCGGTCCACGTATCTTGCCGACTTCCTTGAAAATCATGGCTACGGCTTGCTTAGACACGATGTTCCTGTAGAAAGAATGCAAGGCAGAGTTAAGCTCCACCAGGTGGAAGCCGCTGGAGTTCCTGTTATGGCAACGGGTCTTATTGAAAGCAGCCAGCGCGAGATTGACGAGGTTGTGTCTTTGATTAAGCAGCGCGCTAAAACCTTTAGCGTTGTTCCTTCTAGCTATGTTCTTGCAGTTGTGACCCTTACAAGCGTGTTTAGAAACAGGCTTGGCGCGGAGCTTAAGGCTTTGGCTGTTAAAGACGAAAACATGGGTAGGTTCCTTAGACATGTTCGACTTGTAAGCGTAAACGAGGCCGTTGGAGCTGCTGCAACGGATGTTATTCTTTCGCTGTGCTACGCAAAGACTTCGCACGGCAGGCTTTTGCAGCAGTTTGGCGTTTTGGAAGAAGAAGGCGGAAAGTTTATGCTTCTTGATTCCTTGGCCTTGGCTCGAAGGAATTTGGACATTGTTTGCGCGTTTAAGTCTAGCGATATGGAAGATGATCGTTTGCATCAAGACGGGCCTAAGCTGCTTAAGGATTTGCTCACTTGGGCGGAGAATTTGGAGGATAATCCAGTGGATCCGGCAGATGCTGAGAATGCTGAAAATGCGGCAAATGCTGAAAATGCAGCAGTTGCTGGCGATTCCGCCGATTCCGCCGATTCTGCTGACGCGGGCGAAGCTAAACAATCGCAAGCGGCTGGCGATTTTTCCGCAAACGGCTTTAACAACGTTTTGTTTGCCGACTTGGCAGAGCGAATTCGCGCTCGCGGCCTTAAAGTGGCGGTAAATTACGGTTTTAACCCAGATCATAGTATTCCTCTTGTTGTTGGTTTACCAGATAAGCCGTTTGCTTTGGCTGTTCTAACCGACGACGTGCGTTTTATGAACATTGAGTCCACTCGCGAACGAAATCGCATGTTTGCTCAAGATTTGGAGTATCTTGGTTGGTCGGTTATGAACGTTTGGAGTGTTGGAGCGTTTGTTAATCCCGAAAAAGAAGTTGAGCGCATTGTTTCTAGAATCGGCGAACTTTACGGGAGTGGCGAGCAGCAGTGAGCGGTTACAACGCTAATCGCAGATGTTCTAGGGGTCATTTTCGCGTGGTTCGTAAAGGCTCGGAGCTTTTTGACGCAGATGGCGTAAAACAAGAGCCAGGCGATGCTCAGACGATTGAACAGCGTGCAAAAGACGACGATAATCGCATTCTTGGCGAGCTTCCTCCACATTGGGCGGTTTTTAGCGAACGCGGAAGATAAGCAGGTATTGCTCACTAATTTTGCACAGCTATAACCGCAAGGTTTGGAATAATCGCCTGCGTGTTTATGATTTGCAACGCGTTTTGCGCTGGCATTGCAAGTAGTGTGTTTTGCGCCGAACTATTTACCTTAACAACAATCACGTTGTGAATAACCTCAACGTTTTTGTTGTTAAAATCCAGGTTATTTGGCTGCCCTGCATCGCTAGACGTTTCTAGCTGGGCTGCGGGGTTTGCGGAGTGACTGGCCGCGTTTGAATCGTTTGGAACTTTGCTAAACGCTATAGAAATAACATCTCCCGAAGCAAGGCTTGTGCTACTGCTTGCAAGATTAACCGAAATGGTTGTAAAACCAGGAGGAATCTTTGTTTGCTTTGTGACTTGATTGCTAAAAATTGGCGTTCCGTATTTAATGTTGCATGCGGCAACATACGCGTTTTTAGCGGAATTGTTTACAGAATCGTAGTTAAGAACATTGTTAAAAACGCTGCTTTTAGGCACGCTAACATAATGCAGGTCACTTTTCTTAATAACGCTGCCTTTTGCTATGTTTCTAATGGCCACAGGCACACTTTGAGTAGCCGTAAACGCTGAAACCATGTGTATTGAAAACAGCGTTGCAACGCTTATAAAAAATATTGAAAGCAGGTTTAAGGTTTGCGCCTTTTGTCTGCGTTTTAAAAGCTCTACTGGCTCCTTGTTGCTGCCTTCGGAGCCAACTGTTTTTAGTAAAAATGATGTTTGCATATAAGCATCATTCATTAAGCAGAACTTTTGCGCAAGCTTTTTTATGCAATGTGGTTAAAGGCTAGCGAAAATGCGGATTTTGCGCACATATAAACATTCTTGATGAGTCTTAATTGCCATTTATGCACATAAGCACATAAATGGCGTCTTAAAACTTCGACTTATTCACATACACACATAAGTAACGTCATACTTTTTTACTTATGCACATATGCACAGATTTTAATTGGTTATTTGCACTCTATTTATCGGTGCGATAGAATCCACTACCCTTAAAGTTGATTGGTGGTGCGCTAAAAACCTTACGAACTTCTTGTTTTCCGCACTTTGGGCACACGGTAATTGGCTCATCTTCAAACGATTGATGCTGTGAAAAATCATATCCGCATTGCTTGCAACGGTAATGATAAGTAGGCAACGGTTCCTCCAATCTATAATTCCATCACATATCCTAGCTCATAATATCGCCGCATTAAAGCAGCTAAGTGTAAAGCCCGTATGCGCTTTTGTTTGTAAAATTCTGCGAAACAATTGCAAAAAATCCGACACGCCGACTTATTTTTTGGCCTTTACATCCTTAAGGCATTTTATATTTGTACGTATGGGTTATGAATCGGTGAGCGCGCTAATAGTATTAATCATCATCGTAGCCTTAATGTTTGGTTGGTTACCTAAGCGCACCGTTAACAGCATGAAGTCAATGTTGGAACATAGCGAAGATAGGTATTCACCTTCGTTGCACATTGTGGATTATCGCAGTGAATCACTGTTCCACGCGTGCAGCGGCACGATGGTGAAAGGGGTTGGCATGCAGCCGTCGAAGATGCAAGCGAATGCAAAGCCTAATAATGGCAAGGCCAGAAGTAATGGCGCAAAAGCAAATAACCGTAAGGGTGCCGCGCAGTCTAATGGCACTTTTAATGGCATTTTTACTCCTGAGCATGTTGCTCGTATTCGTGCGCTTCGCCGTGCAGCAATCCGCCGTCGCCGTATTTTAGTTCTTTCGCTGGCGGTTTTAACTCTTGTTGTGTTTGCGGCAGGTCTTGTGGGGATTTATAGTGCATGGTTTGCCGTTATTCCTTTTGCTGCGCTTTGCACGGTTCTTTACTTTGGATCCATGGCTGCTAAGCATGCTCGCCTTTGGGAAGCCAAGGTTGCAGTGTACAGAAAGCATTCTTCTGCGTTTAAAGATTCTGTTGTAGAGCCAATTTTTGACGCAACAGTAAACTCCGTTGTTGAAAATGCCGAAAACGCCGAAGATGTTTGCGCAAATCCAGGCAGTAATCCAGACAATACTGAGACGTCTGTTATGCAGCAGCGCGATATAAGCATGGCTTTGTCTGAAGCAAATAGAAAAGATGTAGCCAATATTGCTGCCAGTGGCAATTCTAATCAAGATCTTATCTCGTTCTCGTTTGGCTCTGATTACCGCGATTCCAACGCAAATAGCAAGAATGCAGACCCACAAAGCTTAGAAATAAAGTCCACTAAGCAAGTTGCTAAGGCGATTCCTGCAAACGATTCGAGCAAAGTTGCTGAAGTCTCTAAAGTCTCTGAAGTTTCTGAAGTTTCTGAAGTTTCTGAAGTAGTTGTAGAGCCTCCAGTTAGCACCAAAGATTCGCTTGGTAAGGCCGATTTAAGGGACGTTTTGGCTCGTCGCGCAGCTTAAAGTTTGTAAAAATTTTCTAAAATTTTAGCACTCTAGTTGGTAGAGTGCTAAAAACGCGCTATTATAAGGTTCAGTGCTCGATAGTTTTGACGTGATCGTCAGCCTCGTCAACATTATTCGCGCAAAGGTTACATTTCTCTAGAAAGAGGTACCGAAGTGTCGATTAAGCTCACACCTTTGGAAGATAAGATTATTGTTAAGCAAGCTCAGGCAGAAACCCAAACCGCTTCTGGCTTGTACATTCCAGATAATGCTAAAGAAAAGCCACAGCAGGGCGAGGTTTTGGCTGTAGGCCCAGGCCGCCGAGACGATAAGGGCGAGCGTATTCCTATGGATGTTAAACCTGGAGACAAGATTCTTTACTCCAAGTATGGTGGCACAGAAGTTCATTACGAAGGCGAAGATTACTTGATTGTTTCGTCTCGTGACGTTCTTGCAATCCTTGGCTGATTCTGATTAATCGCTAGGTTAATCGCAAGGTTAATCGCCTGATTAATCAAATCTATTTAGATTATTTAGATTTATTTAACGCTGAAAATGACGGCTTGCCGCTGTTTTCAGCGTTTTTGTTTAAGATGCGACTATTATAAAATCATGAGTTATAAACACCGCAGTATTCTAGATACTTTGCCAAATTACAAGCAGGGCAAACCAGCGCCCGCGCTAGACGGCGTTCGTGCATACAAAATCTCCAGCAACGAAAATCCATTCGAGCCGCTAGAAAGCGTAAAAAATGCCATTTCTAGCCGCGCACTTGGGGTTATTAATCGTTACCCAAATATGCGTGGAACTGAGGTTGTGCAAGAGCTGGCTAAGAAGTTTAGCGTTACTCCAGACGAAGTTGTTCTTGGATGTGGCTCTACCGAGGTTATTACGCAGCTTGTAAACCTTGTTGCAGGGCCTGGAGACGAGGTTATATACCCGTGGAGAAGCTTTGAAGCGTACCCAATTATTGTTACGGGTGCTGGCGCTACAAGCGTTAAAATCCCTAATCGAGCAGACGGGTCGCACGATGTGGACGCAATGATTGCTGCGATTAATGAGCGCACGCGTCTTGTTATTTTAAACAATCCAAACAATCCAACGTCTGCAGCGCTTTCAAACGAAGAAGCTAGAAGAGTGTTGGATGCTGTTCCTAGTGACGTTTTGGTGCTTATTGACGAAGCCTATGTGCAGTTTAACAACGCAAAGGGTACGGCGGATGGTATTGAGCTTTACCGAGAATATCCAAACGTTGTTGTTGCACAAACCTTCTCTAAGGCCTACGGATTGGCTGGTTTGCGCATTGGCTACGCTATTGCAAATGCGCAAGTCGTAGAGGGTATGCGAAAAGTGGCTGTTCCATTTGGCGTAAGTCAAATCGCGCAAGTGGCGGCTCTTGCTTCTTTGGAGCCTCAAGCGCTTGTAGAAATGCACAACCGTGTAGACGCTCTTGTTGAGGAGCGTAATCGCGTTGTAAGCGGTTTGCGCGCGCAGGGGTGGAATATTGCTGATCCATACGCAAACTTCTTCTGGATGCCATTTGGCGAAGATACCGAGAGCGCAAATCAGCGTTTTGTTGAGGCTGGTCTTTCTGTTCGCGCGTTTGCTGGCGAAGGAATTCGCATTACGATTGCGGAGACTGAGGCAAATGATTGCGTGCTTAAAGTGTGCGAGGCGTTAAAGAAAGACGGATTTTCGTTTAAATAGAAGATAAATAGAAGATAAATAGTTGCGTTTTTGGCCGCATTTAGATGCGATTTTTACCTTCGGCGTGTCTTAAGCTTGCATTAGTCGCGCGTTCGTGGCAAAATAACAAAGTTGCCGTTTGGAGATATTCTTCTCCGCGCGGAAACGTTGGCGGGTTACCAGAGCGGCCAAATGGGACTGACTGTAAATCAGTTGCTTCGTGCTTCAGTGGTTCAAATCCACTACCCGCCACGCCTCGATAGCTCAGTGGTAGAGCACTTCCTTGGTAAGGAAGAGGTCGTGAGTCCAATTCTCACTCGAGGCTCTCTGGCGGGGTAGCTCAGCTGGCTAGAGCGTACGACTCATAATCGTAAGGTCAAGAGTTCGAGTCTCTTCCTCGCTACAATGGCCAGCAGGAGTTGGTCAACATACAATATTCTAGAGGTGAACAAAATGGCAAGTAAGAGCGCAGACATCCGTCCAGGCATTACGCTTGCATGCACGGAGTGCAAGGAGCGTAATTACATCACGACGAAGAATCGTCGTAATACGCCTGATCGCCTTGAGTTGAGCAAGTTCTGCCCACGCTGCGGCAAGCACACTCTCCATCGCGAGACTCGCTAAAAGCGTGAACTTTGGCGAAGTTTTGAGCTTTATTACCCCGCGTTTTGCGGGGTTTTTTGTTATTTAGTGCTGTTAGGATTAACAGTATGAGTATGCAATCATCCTTATTGGAATCTGATAATCCAACTTTTGCAGATATTACAACAATTGGCGTTGGTGGTTCTATTGCGCGTTTTGTAGAGCCAAGCAGCAGAGTTGCTGTTATTGAGGCTGTAGAAGACGCTGATTGCGCTGGATTGCCGCTTTGCGTTGTTGGCGGCGGGTCTAACATGCTTGTTGGCGATGAGCCGTTTAACGGCGTTGTTGTGCGCGATGCTCGGCGTGAAATTTGTGTTTTAGACGAGGCGGCTCCTGGCGAAGACGGTGTTGATAAAAACAGTGGAGATTTTTTAGTGCACGTTAGTGCGGAAGCTGGCTGCAATTGGGATGATTTTGTGTGCCACACCATTAATCTTGGTTTGCAAGGCGTAGAAGCGCTATCTGGCATTCCTGGAACGGTTGGTGCATCCGTGGTGCAAAACATTGGCGCATACGGTGCGGAAGTGGCGCAAAGCGTTGAATCTGTAGAGGTTTGGGATCGTAAAGATAAAACAACTTTTTATATGAATCTTGCGGATCTTAAATTTGGCTACCGCACGTCTGTTCTTAAACAAAGCATGTATAAAGCGCCTGGTGTTGCTGCAGATTGCTTCTTTCCAACGCCTCGCTATGTTGTTTTATCTGTCACTTTTTGCTTAAAGCATTCAAAAACAGGTGTTGTGGCTCATTCGCAGCTTGCTCACGCGCTTGGCGTGCAAGTTGGAGATAGTATGGAAACGTCTAAGATTCGTCGCGAAGTTTTGCGTGTTAGAGCGTCTAAAGGCATGCTTGAAGATGCCATGCGCTACGCAAATAAGTGGATGTGCTACGTAAAAAGCGAAAACGGTGTTGAGTCTTCGATTAGGCTTCAAAACGAAGATTATGTTGCTGGAGATTTGCAAGAAGGCGATTCTAAGTATGCTGATCGCCATAGTTGCGGAAGTTTCTTTATGAATCCGATTTTGACTAAATCTCAGGCAGATTTGCTGCCAGAAGATGCTCCGCGATTTGACGCCACTTTGCCAGATGGCTCTAAAGGAGTTAAGACTTCTGCGGCTTGGCTTATTGACCATGCAGGATTTAACAAGGGATTTAGGATTACGCAAGGTGATGGCGAAAAAAGTAAAGCAGGGTTGTCTTCTTTGCACACTTTAGCGTTGACTAATCGTAGTTATGCAAAGTGCGCGGATATTGTTGATTTGGCGCGCAAAATCATAGATGGTGTTTACGATTCCTTTGGCGTAAAACTTATTCCAGAACCTGTTTTGATTGGCGTTAGTATAAACCGTTAAGACAACTGTTAACAAAAATTTAGCATAATTTAACATAATAAATTGCGATTTGTGTTGTGATTTTCCGCTGCACACAGTACTATGCTCTTTTAATATCGTAAAAATTATTGTTTGATAGCGCTTAATGTGTGTTGAACCGTATTTTTTGCGATTTATAACATATATACCCTTATATGGATTGTTTAGACGTACTTTTAGAGAAGGTTGGATTATGCAAATATGGAGAAAAAAGTCTGTTGAACAGACTATTGCAGAAACAATGGATGGTGATCGCCATCTTAAGCGCACGCTAAATTCTTGGGATCTTGCGGTTATGGGTGTAGCAGTTGCTGTTGGCGCTGGAATCTTCTCCGTTGGCGCTCAGGCTGCTGCATTCCATGCAGGGCCAGCGGTTATTATTAGCTTTATTATTGCTGGAATCGTTTGTGGAACGGCTGCAATGTGCTATGCGGAGTTTGCTTCTATGATTCCTGTTGCAGGATCTGCATACACCTTTACGTACACCACAGTCGGCGAGCTTATTGCTTGGATTATTGGCTGGGATATGATCCTGGAAATGCTTATGGCAGGATCCGTTATAGCCAAATATTGGGGCGTTTATCTTAACGATTTAATGCACTTGTTTGGTCTTAACGTATCTACTTCGGTAAATCTTGGCGGTTTTACTTTTGATCTTGCTCCAGTAGCTATTGTTGCGTTCTTTACGATTATGCTTGTTGTTGGAACAAAGCTTTCTGCACGTTTTGACGGTGCTTTAACAATCTTGAAGATTGGCATTGTTCTGTTCGTTGTTGTTGTTGGATTCTTCTATATTAAGGCTTCTAACTTCACTCCATTCGTTCCACCTGCAACAGATGTTGCTAGCGTTAAGGGAATCCACGTTTCTGGTACGATGAGCCAGCCGCTCTGGCAGTGGGTAACTGGTATGCAGCCAGCTGTTTACGGCGTTACGGGTATTCTTTCTGGCGCGGCTCTTGTGTTCTTTGCGTTTATTGGATTCGACGTTGTTGCAACTACAGCAGAAGAAACTAAGGACCCACACAAGAACATTCCTAGGGGTATTGGTCTTGGTCTTTTGATTGTGACCGTTCTTTACATTCTTGTGGCTGTTGTTACAACTGGTATGGTTTCTTACAAGGATTTGGCTAAGCAAGAGGCTCCTTCGCTTTCTACTAGCTTTGAGCTTGTAGGAGCAACTTGGGCTGCAAAGATTATTTCCCTTGGTATTGTAATCGGCTTAACAACTGTTGTTATGGTTCTTCTTTTGGGTCTTACACGTATTGTGTTTGCCGTTAGCCGCGATGGCTTGCTTCCACGCAGCTTCTCTAAGGTTAGCAAGCGCGGAATTCCTGCACGTATTCAGATTGTTTCTGGCATTGTTGTAGCAGTAATCGCTTCTACGTTAGATATTGGAATCCTTTCCGATATGGTGAATATTGGTACGCTTTCGGCATTCTTGCTTGTTTCTGCAGGCGTTCCGATTATGCGTATGCGTAGGCCTGATTTGCATAGATCCTTTATGGTTCCATGGAATCCAATTTTGCCTATTTTCGCCGCGCTTTCTACGTTCTGGCTTATGCTAAACCTTTCTGTGCTTACATGGATTCGCTTTGCAATTTGGCTTGCAATTGGCTTTACCGTGTACTTTGGCTATTCCTACCGCAATTCCTTGCTTGGAAGGCAGTTGCGTAAAGCTAAGAAGCTTGGTGTTCCAGTAGAAACCTTGTTTGCACAAGATGCTGCTGCCGCCGAAAAGGTTGCGGAAGGTGAGTCCGAAGACCAAGCACGCGCTGAAGCAGCTCAAGAAGTAGCTCAAGAGACGGCTGCTGAGTCTGCTCAGTAGGCTGTTCGGTAGCTGCTCATTGGGCTTTTGCCCTACGTGCTGTTAATTTAATGTGTTGAGTCGGTATGCGGTTACGTATGCCGACTCAATGCGTTTTGCGCTCGTGGTGTGAACTATAATGGAAAAGTTAGTTGATTTTTGAGTGTGAAAGGGGGCGTTTGTTATGCCTTACGTTATTGCAGAACCATGCGTTGACGTTAAAGATAAAGCGTGTGTTGACGAGTGCCCTGTTGATTGTATTTACGAAGGCGATCGCACGCTTTACATAAACCCTAACGAATGCGTTGATTGCGGTGCGTGCGAGCCTGCATGCCCTGTAGAGGCCATTTTCTACGAAGACGACGTTCCAGAAGAGTGGGAATGGTATAAAGACGCTGCTGTAGAGTACTTTAATAAGCTTGGAGATTTAGGCGGAGCGCAAGAAGCTGGTCCATCTGGTTGGGATGAAGACCGCGTAGCAGCTCTTCCTAAAAAAGATGCTTAAATACCCATCTGAGCGGCATTACTTCCATACTTTTTTCTTACTGCGTCTAATACGTGCTCTGCGTGACTTATTCTTGCAGACGTATTTTTTATGGCGTTTTGCGTAATTTCTGTTGAATTTTTACGCATAGCGCTTATAGAGTTTTCTCTTTCGCTTTCTTCTAAAATGTCGCTGATTGTAGGCTGAACAAGCGCTTTGCTTTTATCTATAAGATTGCTTACGCTAACGCCAGCAAGCCTAATTGGACTTAGTAAACAAACGTGATTTCCGCCTAATTTGTGGTTGTGAACCGTTGGATTTGCGTCTTCTAGTAAATCGCAAGCGTGCCTGTATAGCTCTGGCGCGCAATCAGTTACGTTTTTTAAGGTTCTGCATCTTGTTACGTAATGTAAATCACTGAATCGCAATTTTAGCGTTACCGTTCTTGCCATTGTGTTTTTCTTGCGCAACTCTTGTGCCACTTCGTTGCAGCAGTGCCTGATCAGGTTTTTCACTGCTGCAATATCTGTGGTGTCTTTATTAAGAGTGCTTTCCGTGCCAATGGATTTTTCTGGAACGTGGGGCGTTACTTGCCGTGCGTCAATTCCGCGCGAAGTGTTGTAAAGCATTCGTGCAAGAACTTTAGAACCAGCAACTCGTTCCAGAGTGTTCTCATCTACACTTCTAAGCATCTCAATGCTGTTTATGCCCCACGTAGCTAGTTTTTTAGCAAGCGCGGGTCCAATTCCTGGTATTGCTCGTAATGGCATTATTGAAACAAAGTCGGCATTGCGATTTTGGGGGATAATCAGCATTCCGTCTGGCTTTGCGTTCGTTGACGCCATTTTTGCGATTAATTTATTTGATGCAATCCCCACAGAGCAAGTGATATGAAACTTGCGCGCGACTTCGCTTCTTATCCACTCGCCTATGGCGATGGGCGTTTTCCATTGCAATAATGCTGAACTAACGTCCATGTAACACTCGTCTACAGAAACCTGTTCAACCTTATTTGTGATCTTTGAAAAGACCTCCTTAAAAATCCTAGATGAAATGGAAACGTAATATGGCATATCTACCGGTAAGAAAATGCCATTAGGGCACAAGCTGCGTGCTCGCGCTGTAGGCATGGCTGAATTCACGCCATACTTACGTGCTTCGTAGCTGGCTGCCGAAACTACGGAGCGCGAGCCTGTACCAATAATCACAGGTTTGCCAAGTAACCTAGGATTACGCGCCGCTTCGAGTGATGCATAAAATGCGTCCATATCGATGTGAAGTATTGTGCAGCCAGACGCATTGCGCCCCCAATCGCGCTTAGCTGCCGTAACTCGCGGTGCTGTGCTCATGAATTTATAATAGAACAAACGTTCGATTTTATGCAATAGTGTGTCGCAGTAAATTTTGCGAAAATCAAGTTTAAAATCTGCAAATATAACTACTGCCGTGTAGGGTATGCTATATGAAACAAATCATAGTAAACGCGCTAAATCGCATGCCTGTTTTGCTGATTGTTGTTGCAGAAGCCGCAATTGTTTATCTAGCAACTTCTATAGCAAAAGTCGCGTTTAGCCAGCTCGATCCGCTATATTCTGTGTGGTATCGCGTTGGGTTTATGTCTTTGTTTTTGCTTGCTTGGAGAAGGCCATTTTCGCGTAAAAAGCGCGCTCGCAACTCTCTTCCTAAAACGTTAAAAGAATGGTTAATTGTTGTTGCAGTAGGCATTTCCGTTGTTCTTATGAACACAATGTTTTATTTGGCTATTAGCTGCATGGCCGTTGGAGTGGCTGTAACTATTGAGTTTGTAGGGCCGCTAATGGTTGCTGTTATAACGGGTAAAACTTGGCGAGAGCGCGTTGGAATTGTTATTGCGGCTTGCGGAATAGTGCTTCTTGCAAGCGCGTCTATAGGGTCTAACGAAAGTCCGCATTTTTTGGTTGGATTAGTGGCGATTCTTATTGGCGGATCAATGTGGGGAATGTACATTGTATCTGGGCGTATGCTTGCAAGAGGTTCCAATGCAATCGATAGAGTTAGCATTGCTATTTTGATTGGTTGGCTTTTGCAATCAAGCGTTCTTGGTGTTCCTGCAATTTTGAATGTGGTGCATCCTAAATCTAGTGCAACTTGGGCTGCTGAGCCTTATGGTTCTTTAAAACTTCTTGGGTTAATGGTTGTTATTGCGATTTGTGCGTCTTTTATTCCAACACTTTTAGACCAGGTTTTACTAAAGCGAGTGTCTTCAGCAAGATATTCGGTTATGCAAGCGCTTTATCCTGCCATTGCGGCCATTGTTGGCATGGGTTTTGGCGAGATGCCAACGCTGATTGATGTTTGCGGAATGGCTTTAGTAATGTTGGCTGTTGTGATTACATTTTCGGGAGACCATAATCCTGCATGATTCATGCGTTATGCTGCGCTAGTCACTTTTGTGTGTTTGGTGTGTCGCTTAGGTGTTGTGCACGTCCTCAAGCGGTGATATAGTTTGAACCTGTTGCTATCTTAGATGGTAACAAAGTGGAGTCATGCCTGAGTGGCCGATAGGGGCACCCTGCTAAGGTGTTAGTCGCGTAAGCGGCTCGAGAGTTCGAATCTCTCTGACTCCGCGATTTAGCTCTAAACTGTTGAAAATCAATGGTTTGGAGCTTTTTTGTTTTCAATGTCAAGTAATCCTAAACGTTAAGCTTTTTGGGCTATAACCCTATAACCCCGCCGTCCAAATTGTGTGTAATTGTGCACAATTGTGTATAACTCTGTGGATAACTACCCCCTAAAATAGCCTTTAACCACATTGGAAGTTTTTTATTTACAGATTGAAATCCCTAAATCATAGTTAGAGCATGAGCGATTTTTTTTCGTTCATCGTGGCTAGCAAAACGTTTGTCACGCGAGAGAAAACAACGTTTTAAGGAGTTGATATGGGAAAACATGGATGTAAAAAGATTCCAATCTTTTTGCGCAATAATCGTATGCGAATGTTCTCTTTACTAACAGCGTTGCTGGCGACTATTGCAATCGTTGTTGGTAATGGCGCAATTAGTAGTGCATTTGCTTTTGAGAACCCAGCGTATAAAGGTGAACAAGACAGTTGCGCTAGGAAAGAAACTGACGGAAAGTTATATATAGACGCCTATGGAGGCGGCTACATATTTTGTATTAATACGCCAGAAACTGCTCATAGTAGATATGATGCTTTTGGTAATAAAAAAGTTGAAAAGGAGGAATGGGAAGAGGCAAGTGATTATGATGTTGATTATGCAGTTGCTGCAAAGCTGATTAGCAATGCTATGAAAAGTAGCAATTCCGATGAAGTAGCTGCTGCAGCATACGCTATTCACGATAATGTTGAGAAAGATAGAGCTGAGTGGGATGCTGCTAAAAAAGGTGGATTTGGCTCTATTAGATTCATAGATAACAGATCCAAATCTATATGGACTGATGCTAGAAACACTACTATAAGAAGCATATGGATTAGTGGTAGCTCTTCTACAGGAACCAAATCTGGCCAGTTAAATATTTCTGGTACTGGCCCAGCTGCAGTCATTGGTGGCTTGGGAGAAGCAACTAAGTTTAAGCTAAAATCAAAAAACGAAAATTTAAAGTTTTTAGACAACAAAGGCAATAAAACTGCAGAAATTGAAAGTGAGTTAGGTAGATTTCATGGCTATACCAGTGTTAGCTGGGTTGCAACAGGAGACGGAGAGGCAGAAATTAGCGGAGAATATTATTTGCCTAAATTGATGTACAAAAAGAAAAGCTCTGGAACAACCTTATTGTACTTAAAAGATAAAGAAGTTAAATATGATATGAAGAATTTTAAGTTTAATGTTCATAAGCAGTTCCAGCCAATCGTATCTTCAAAAGTTGTTAATAAAAGTCTAAAAGTTGGCGATTCGGTTGATGTTGTTGTAAAAAGTAGTCTTAAAGATAGCAAAAACGATACTTGGATAGATAAAAAGAATGTTAGAGCTAGAGGATATTACTTTGTTGGTTCGCATAAAGATATTTTGAAAAAAAGAGAAATAGCAAGTAACAAGAGTGTAAAAGATTACATAAAGGAGTTGCGAGCCGATAAGAGTATTCGTCAGGTTGCTGCAAGTGATGTTGAGTTTTCTGGGGAAGATAAAGAAGTTAAGGCAGTTGCTCACGTTACAAATGGCGATTTAGACCATGCAGACCTTGAAAACGCTGCAGAATATAAGGTTACGGATGCGGAGCAAGGATTATTTGGAACTTGGGTTTGGACTATTACGCCTGAAAATCAAGAAGAAGGTACTAAAAAGTTTATTGCTAGCGACTATGTTGAAGGATTTGGCATCGACGAATCTACTGTATCAAATAAGGCAAAGCCAAAGATTAATCACGTAAAAAATAAGGTAGATAATGTGGTGTCCGATACGATTGTGGTTAGCGGATTGCCAAAAGATTATGGGGAATTTAAGAGGAATAAGGAATATGACTTTACTGCCGATGCGGATATGAAAATTCGCTTGTGGTGGATTGGGTATGAAAATGGTGCTACCGATAAAGAATCTATGGCTAAGCTTGCTCCAAGATCGGCTAGGGAGCCTAATGAAGATGATAATCACAAAGAAATCAGCGAATGGAGTGTGCCGCTTAAAAATGGTACTTATACGATTGCAGATAGAAAGGTGATTATTAAACCAGATAATGAGGCTGGTGGAAAGAAGGAAGGTGCAGAGCCTGGAAAGAAGGAAGATAAAGCTGCTAATGAAGATAAAGCCGCTGGTGGAAATGATTCTGCAAGTGCGGGTAATTCTGCCAGTGCAGATCCAAATACCATCAACATAAACTCTTGGAATGTTGACCAAAACGGAATGTACGTTTTTATATATGAAGTTCCTGGCTCTTCTAGAGTGGAAGCGCTTAAGACAGCGTACAACGATGCGGAAAGCAGAATTTTGTTTAGCAAAAATGCTGTGAATAATTCGCAGGGTGCTGGTGCTGGTGCGACTGGTGGTGCGCAGGGTGGTCAGTCTGGTGCGACTGGTGGTGCTGGAACTGCTGGAACTGCTGGAACGCAAGGTGGTAAGCCTGGTGAGTCTGGTGGTAAGGGTGAGCCTGGTGCTGGTACTGCTGGTAAGCCTGGTGAGTCTGTTGGTAAGCCTGGTGAAACTGGCACACAGAGCGGCGCTGGCACACAGAGCGGCGCTGGCGCGCAGAGCGGTTCGCAAAGCGGTGTGCAATCTGGTACGCAGCCTGGCAATAAGCCTGGTGAGTCTGGTTCGCAAGGCGGCTCTGGAACCGATGTTACACATGGTGGTAAGCCTGGCGGCAATTCTGGAACGCAAGGTGGTTTTGGTACACAAGGTGAATCTGGCGGTAATTCTGGCACGCAGGGCGGTAAGCCTGGTGCTGGAACTTCTGGAACGCAAGGTGGTAAACCTGGTGAATCTGCTGGTAAACCTGGTGAATCTGCTGGTAAGCCTGGTGAGTCGGGTACGCAAGGTAATCCTGGTACGCAAGGTGGTGCTGGAACGCAGGGCGGTGCTGGTACTCAAGGTGGTGCACAGAGTGGTCAAAATGGCGAAAATAATGGGAATGTTACAAGTGCGGAAGTGGATCCAAAAACGTCTGCTGGTGGCGCTGTTGTAGATAACATTGTTTCTAATCAAGATGCGCAGAATCCAAAGTCTCCGCAAGGTTCTGAATCTGTAACGCATGGTACGCAGGGTGGTACACAGTCTGGTGCAGGTACGCAGCCAGGTGTTAAGCCTGGCGAATCTGGTGGTAAGTCTGGTATGCCTGGTGAATCTGGTGGTAAGCCAGGTACACAGGGTAGTCCTGATACGCAGGGCGGTGCTGGTACACAAGGTGGTGCTGGTACACAAGGTGGTACTGGAAAACAGGGCGGAGCGCAGGCGGGCGGTAATACGCAGCTTGGAGCTGCTGGTTCTGGAGTTGCTGGAACGCAAGGTGAATCTGGCGGCAAATCTGGCGGCGTTCAGGGCGGTCAGTCTGGTGCAGGTACGCAGTCTGGTGGTAAGCCTGGTGAGTCGGGTTCTCAAGGTAATTCTGCTTCGCAAGGTGGTGCTGGCCCGCAGAGCGGTTCGCAAAGTGGTTCGCAAAGTGGCTCACAAAGTGGCTCACAGGGTGGCTCTAATCAAGATGAAACTAAGATAGAAGGCGGCAAGAAGGAGTCTAAAGAAGGTTCTAAAGAGGGCACTTATAAGGGTGTTCAGCAGGATTTGCGCGGTTCCCAAGATCCGCAAGATCCGCAAGGTTTGCGCGGTAAGCAAGATCCGCAAGGTTTGCACGGTAAGAAGAATCCGCAGGAATCCAAGAATCCTCAGGGTTCGCAGAATCCACGAGGCTCCCACGGTTCCCAAGACCTGCTGAATCCGCAAGGCTCCAAGAACCCTCAAGGTCCGCAAGATCCGCAAGATCCGCAAACCCCGCAAGAACCGCAGAATCCTCAGGAAAGTGATCCGCATAGAAAGGGAGCAAGAAGCCAAAGACGCAGGCATTCTCGTTTAGGCGAGCGGTCTGGGTATTTAGTAACAACGGGTGTAAAAGTTGAGACAATGTTAATGTTCTCTTTGGCTGCACTTTTGATTTCGGGATCTGTAGTTTTAGCAAAACGTATATATTGCGCTATATATTGATAAGATATTAAATAGAGATAAAAATAGTTGCGTTGTATATTATGCATAATTTATTCTATAAACATAGCTATTTTTGGCGTTTGTAGTTTTTGCATACTATACAACGCATAATTAATGTAAACGCAATGTTTTGTACGAGGTTTTTATGGGTGACTACAACATAGACAAAGAGAAGATGTTGGTTCGCTTGCATAGAGTATGCGGACAAGTTCACGCTGTTGAAAATATGGTTGAAAAAGGGGAAGACTACAACAATATTCTTATGCAGCTTTCTGCTTCTACAGCAGCTCTTAGGGCAGTTGCGCTTATAGTTGCTCATCAAGAAATATCAAAAGCTTTAGATGAAGCTCAAAATGCGGCAGATAAAAGGGTTACCGATAAAAAGGTTGCTGAGCTTGTAGACGTTGTAGACCACTTAATGCGCTACGATAAGTCGTGATTTATAAAGCCGTGAGTTTAATCGTTGCGTTTTAAAAAGTAGGCGTTTTAAGCAATATTTAGAGTATGCGAACTATAACCGATTTACCTAACAACCCTTCGCACTATTCGTTTGTAGAAAAGAAGTCCGAATTTATTTCGGATGCTTGTCATGTTTCTAGTCTCGAAGAAGCAATGGATTTTGTAGAATCCATTAGACTAAGCAATCCAAAAGCAAGGCACGTTGCGTATGCTGCGATTTGCGGAGATAACAATGGTAGATTGTGCGAGCGTATGAGCGATGACGGTGAGCCAGCGGGTACAGCTGGTAAGCCGATTTTAGATGTTATGCGCGCATCTAGCCTTACAGACACTGTTGTAACTGTTACGCGCTATTTTGGTGGGATTTTGCTTGGCTCTGGCGGATTGATACGTGCGTATTCGCGTGCTGCTGCTGGATCTGTGCAGAATAGCAAAATGGCAAACATTGTTTCGTGCAAATGTTTTTCTTGCAAAATTGAATACACGCAGCTAAGAATGTTTAAGCATTTATTGCTAAATCACAATGCGGAAGTTATGAACGAAGAATACGGCGTTTCTATTGAATTAAAAGCATGCGTGCCGTGTGAAGAGTCAGACAGATTCCTTGAAGCAGTAAAAAATACGTTTGCTGGTGCAATAATTCCTGATTTTTGTGGTGTTTGTAGTAGAATTTGCTGATTTGCGTTTTCTGTGATTTCTCAAATATAAGATTTGTGTTGCAAAGCTGATAGATTATAAGGTGACTAGGCAAAGGTTGGTGAGTGGCTTATGAATGATGCGCAAAATCAAAACAATGTTAAGCAAGACGGTGATTTGGGCCAGAATTCAAACGATTCCTACAATCCATTAACAGCGGTTTATGAGCGTTTAAGGCACTCCACCAACTCTAAAGAGCTGCATGAATTTGCGGTCAAAGAACTACCAGATAGGTCTGATCAGGCAGGATTTTCTAGGGCGACTGCACTTTTGGAAGCTGTAGCAGGTAATGCAAATACTCCAGAAGAAGATCGCGTGCATTTAGCAACGGTAATGCCATTCCCGAATATCTTGGTTAAGCTTTCTCAAGACGAGTCTAGTAAAGTCCGTTTAGCTGTTGCAAAGAACAAAAATGCTAAGAATTGGCTTGTTGGAAGGCTTACTAAAGATTCTTGCGCAGAAGTTAGAGATGCAGCGTTATGTAATCCGCGAACATCTTGGAAAATGCGATTAGAAGGCGCTCAAACAGATGGAATTGATGCAAAAACATTGGATTATTTAGCGTCGCTTGGCGCAAGTGAACAAGATGATGATTCTCCAGTGCTTTCCGCAATGGTTAGGCGAGCAGTGGCACTTAATCCCGGCGTGTCGCAGCCGACTTTAGTGGCTTTATCTAAAGACAAAGACTCGGACGTTTCGCTTGCAGCTCTAGGCGTTTTGAATAGTGGCAAATAAATAGAAATAAATAAATACCATTAAATCAGACTTAAGTCTTGAGTATAAACGTAAAATAAACAATAATTGCATACGTTTGCATACGTTTGCATAAACAACACGCGTATACACGTAAATACGTACACACGTACACACATATATTACGATGGAAAATATGAACACTAAAAATGAAGAAACCACTAAGCCAGCAAGCCCATTGAAGCGATTGGCTGAGCTGATGGGCGTTCGCTCTAAATTCGTTGGATCAGACGGAGTTGAGCATCAAATTGCCGACAGCGTGCTTGTAAAAGTATTGCGCTCGCTATGTGTAGAAGCGCAAACCGATGAACAAATCGAAGAATCCACGCAAAAAATCCTTAACGAGCGTCACACTCGTTTAGTTGCGCCAACAGTTTTGCATACCGTTGGAAAAGAAAGCGAAGTAAGTGTAAATACAGGGATTTTGGAGTATCCTACTGCAAAGCTTGTTTTGGAAGATGGCAGCGAATACAAGGGTGATTTGCAGATTTTGCCCTCTAAAAACGACGTTGCAATCCCAGTAGACGGCAAGTTTGTAGCAACATCTTTGCTTAAGATTCCTGCAGACGTTCCAATGGGATACCACACTTTGCGCGTTAGTGTTGCGGATCGTGTGGAAGAGTCCACTCTTATTAGTGCGCCAGAAAGCATTGATACGATTGAAAAGCTAGAAAAAGACGGCAAGCAGATTTGGGGTTGGATGGCTCAGCTCTATTCAATTCGTTCGTCTAAGTCTTGGGGCGTAGGAGATTACGCCGATTTGGCTGATTTGCTTGTTAAAGCTAAGGAAAAGTCGGGAGCAGATTTTGTTCTTATAAATCCGCTTCATGCAGGCGAGCCAGTTGCCCCATTAACTCCGTCTCCATATTTGCCTGTTGCTAGGTCTATGGTAAACGTTACGTATATTCGCCCAGAAAGCATTCCAGAATATAATCTTCTTAGCGAGCAAGACCGCAAAAGTGTTGACGATTTGCATAGTCAAGTAGAGCCTCTTAATAACGATGCTCAAATTATTGACCGCGACGCAATGTGGCGTGTAAAAATGCATGCTTTGTGGATTATTTTTAAGTCGGGCATGCAATCCGCTCGCGCACAAGAGTTTGAAGCGTTTAAAAAAGATATGGGAGATACGCTTGAATCTTATGCAACTTGGTGCCTTTGCTACGATAAGTGGGGCGCTCCTAACGGCAGCGATTGCTGGGAGAAGCATCTTACTAAGGATTCCGATGAGATTAGCGCTTTAGCAAAGCAGTTCCCAGATACGCTAGAGTTTTATCGCTGGCTTGAATGGATTGCGTTTGGTCAGTTGCACGACGCGCAAATGGCGGCTAAAAAAGCAGGCATGCGCATTGGAATTATGTCGGATATGGCCGTTGGTGTGCATCCAGCAGGTTCCGAAGTTTGGTGGAATCCAGAGCGATTTGCCAATGGTGCTTGCGTTGGTGCTCCGCCTGATTACTTTAACCAGCAGGGTCAAAATTGGTCCCAGCCTCCGCTTAATCCGTTTGAGCTTGAGCGCACTGGTTTTAAGACCTATAGAGATATGGTTCACGGCATGTTTGCTTCTGCTGGAGCTGTGCGAATTGACCATATTCTTGGACTTTTCCGCCTTTGGTGGATTCCAGAAGGATCTACTCCAGGCGACGGCGCCTATGTTTACTACGATGCAAACGTTATGCTTGGCATTCTTGCGATTGAAGCCACGCGCGCTAATGGCGTTGTAGTTGGCGAAGACCTTGGCGTTGTGCCAGCCGAAGCCTTGGAAGTTTTGGCTAAAAACAAGGTTCTTGGCTGCACGGTTGAGTGGTTTGAGCAAAGAGACGGCGCGTTCCGCGAGCCTAAGAAGTGGCGCGAAATGACGCTTGCTTCTGTAAATACTCACGATTTGCCACCTGCCGCAGGGTACTTAAACTACGAGCACGTTAACATTCGCGAGCGTTTGAATCTTCTTTCGGGCTCCGTAGAAGAGTTCCGCGCTGATGCTGTTAAAGAGCATAATGCAATGCTTAAGATGCTTGTTTCTGGCGGATTCTTAAGCGAAAGTGTGCTAGAGGACGAATCGCAGCATGAGCAGGAGATTGTTGAAGCGTTGTATAAAGCGCTTAAAGCTGCTCCTTCTAAGCTGCTTGCTGCATCGATTGTTGATGCAACTGGCGAGCATAGAGCGCAAAATCAGCCTGGAACAAACAACGAATATCCAAATTGGCGCATTCCTTTGGCAGATGCCGATTGCAATCCTGTTCTTTTGGACGATTTGTTTGACTTGCCTAGAGTTAAGTCTTTAGCGCAAATCATGAATAAGTAGAGATAGATGCGTAAATAATTGCGGGCTGCAGCGTTTGTTTTTGACTTGCGAGCGTTGTAGTCCGCATTTGCATAACATTGTGGTCCGTGATGTAGTCCGCATTGTATGTAAAATAGAAATTTGCAAATAGTCGTCATATGGCGATATACTTGCAGATTGTTGTGTTTCCCTAAGGGGTCCTTCAAAGCGCTTTTCCCACTCGCCATCGAGGACTTTCAGGGAGCCCACGGATTATGAGTAGAGTATCTTCTATAAACCAAGAAGATATAAAGCTCGAAACACAATAGAGAAAAGGTACGATTGTGAAGACTTTCACACCGAAACCAGCAGATTTAACTCATGACTGGTACATTATCGACGCCACTGATGTGGTGCTTGGTCGTTTGGCTTCCCAGGTAGCTATTTTGCTTCGTGGTAAGAATAAGCCAACGTATGCTCCTCACGCTGATTCTGGCAATCACGTTATTATTATTAACGCAGATAAGATTGCTTTGACTGGCAATAAGTTGAGCAAGGAATTGTATTCCCACTCTGGCCGTCCAGGTGGACTTCGCCGCGATAGCTATGCTGAGCTTTTGGAGAAGAATCCAAAGCGCATCATCGTTTCCGCTGTTAAGGGAATGCTTCCAAAGAATCGTCTTGCTAAGGTTCAGCTTGATCGCCTTCGTGTGTTCACTGGCGCTGAGCATCCTCATATTTCGCAAAAGCCACAGGTCTTCGAGATCTCTCAGGTTAGCCAGCAGGCTAAGTGAATCGTAAGGAGAATATGATTATGGTAGATAACAACAACTCCGCGGTTCTTGAGAACGAAGAAGAACTGACTAGCTACACCACCGAAACCAACGCTGGCGCAGGCACTGGTACTTCCGCTATTGCTCCAGGCTATGGCACTGGTCGTCGTAAGGAAGCCGTTGCTCGTGTTCGCTTGGTTCCAGGTTCTGGTAAGTGGACTATTAATGGCCGCACTCTTGAGGAATACTTCCCATCTCGCTTATTGCAGCGCGAAGTTAATTCCCCAATCGTGCTTCTAAAGCTTGAAGGTAAGTTCGACGTTGTCGTTTTGGTAGACGGCGGCGGCACCACTGGTCAAGCAGGCGCAATTCGCTTGGGCGTTGCCCGCGCTTTGAATGCTATTGACCGCGATGCAAACCGTGCTTCCCTAAAGAAGGCTGGCTTCTTGACCCGCGACTCTCGTGTTGTGGAACGCAAGAAGGCTGGTTTGCACAAGGCACGTCGTGCACCTCAGTTCTCGAAGCGTTAAGCTGCGAAGAATTACAACTTCAATGGCTTCTGGCTTATGCTGGGAGCCATTTTTGTTTATGCGTAATCTAAATCAAGTTAAATGTTATTAATCGTTTGCAAGTTGTCTCTAAATCTAACATTCTAGAAAATTTTTCAGTAAATCGCACATAAATCATTACAAATAAGAACAAATAACTAACATTAGAGGATAAACCTCGCTCATAAATAGCGCAACTCGCTGCAAAGCCAAAATAGTACAGTAAATCAAGTAGATTGTGAACTGTATCACATACCAGCATTATGATGCGTCTTTCATAGAAGATTATGCATGTAAATGTTGATGTGCCAAAGCGTAGAAGTACGTAAGGAATCTAAAGATCGAGGAGGACCAGATGGCGCAGGCGCAAACAACGGCGCAAGAAAATGTGCTCGATGAAAAAGAGCAAGCGGCATTAGCTGCAAAACAAGAAGTTGATGAGTTAGCTAAAAAAGCAAAAGTCGCTTTAGATGAATTTGAAAAGTTAAATCAAACTCAGGTAGATAGAATCGTAGCAAAGGCCTCAATCGCAGCTTTAAACAAGCACTTAGTCTTGGCAAAAATGGCTGTTGAAGAAACAGGCCGAGGATTAGTGGAAGATAAGGCTACAAAAAACATCTTTGCATGCGAACATATTACGCATTATCTTGCAGGCCAGCGTACGGTTGGCATTATTAGAGAAGATGACGTTCTTGGAATCGACGAAATCGCTGAGCCAGTTGGCATTGTGGCGGGTGTTACACCAGTTACAAACCCAACTTCCACAGCCATTTTTAAGTCGTTAATCGCACTTAAAACTCGTTGCCCAATTATTTTTGGCTTCCATCCATTTGCTCAAAAGTGCTCTGCAGAAGCGGCTAGGATTGTGCGCGATGCAGCAATAGAAGCGGGCGCGCCAGAAAACTGCATTCAGTGGATTGAACACCCATCAATCGAAGCTACGGGAGCTTTGATGAAGCACCCAGACGTTGCAACAATTCTTGCAACGGGAGGCCCTGGAATGGTTAAGGCTGCTTATTCTTCGGGAAAGCCAGCATTGGGCGTTGGCGCAGGAAACGCTCCAGCATACGTTGATGCAGATGTAGATATTGAGCGCGCTGCAAACGATTTGGTACTTTCAAAGCATTTTGACTACGGCATGATTTGCGCAACCGAGCAGGCGATTATTGCACATAAAGATGTGTACAATGCTTTGAAGTTAGAATTAAAGCGCCGTAAAGCTTACTTTGTAAACGAAGAAGAAAAGGCAAAGCTTGAGCAATACATGTTTGGTTGCACGTCTTACAGCGGCCAGACTCCAAAGCTTAATTCTGTTGTTCCTGGAAGGTCGCCTCAATTTATTGCGCAGCAAGCAGGATTTGAGATTCCAGAAGATGCCGTGATTCTTATTGCCGAATGCAAAGAAGTTGGCGAGATGGAGCCGCTAACAATGGAAAAGTTGGCTCCTGTTCATGCTTTGCTTAAGGCAGATAGCAAAGAACAAGGCTTTGAAATGTGCGAGAAGATGCTTGTTCACGGAGCAGGCCACACTGCTGTAATTCACACCAATAATCAGCAGCTTGCTCGCGAATATGGCAGCCGCATGCACGCATGCCGAATCATTTGGAACTCCCCAGGATCTTTGGGCGGCGTTGGAGATATTTACAACGCAATTGCGCCTTCTTTAACTTTGGGATGCGGTTCTTATGGTGGAAACTCTGTTTCTGGAAACGTTCAAGCAGTCAATCTTATTAATATAAAGCGCATAGCGCGAAGGAATAACAATATGCAATGGTTCAAGATTCCGGCCAAAACGTATTTTGAGCCGAATGCTGTTCGTTATTTGCGTGACATGTATGGCATTGAGCGTGCCGTTATTGTGTGCGATAAAGTGATGGAACAGCTTGGGATTATAGACAAGGTGATTGATCAGCTTCGCGCTAGAGATAATCGCGTAACGTTTAGAATTATTGACTACGTTGAGCCAGAGCCAAGCGTTGAAACTGTTGAGCGCGGCGCGGAAATGATGCGTGAAGAGTTCCAGCCAGACACGATTATTGCTGTTGGCGGCGGTTCTCCAATGGACGCTGCAAAGATTATGTGGCTTCTTTACGAGCACCCAGAAATTTCCTTCGCAGATTTGCGCGAGAAGTTCTTTGATATTAGAAAGCGCGCGTTTAAGATTCCGCCTCTTGGTAAAAAGGCTTGCTTGATTTGCATGCCAACGTCTTCTGGAACAGGATCGGAAGTTACTCCGTTTGCTGTTATTACAGACCATAAGACTGGCTACAAGTACCCGATTACGGATTACGCGATTACGCCTTCGGTTGCAATTGTGGATCCTGTTTTGGCGCGTACTCAGCCTAGAAAACTTGCTTGCGATTCTGGTTTTGACGCTTTGACGCACTCTATGGAAGCCTTTGCATCTGTTTATGCTAACGACTTTACGGACGCAATGGCTTTGCATGCAGCAAAGTTGATTTGGGATAATCTTAACGATTCTGTGAATGCCGAAGATTCTGAGCGCAAGATTCAAGCGCAAGAGAAGATGCATAACGCAGCTACTATGGCTGGAATGGCGTTTGGCTCTGCGTTCCTTGGAATGTGCCACGCAATGGCGCATACAATCGGAGCTTTGTGCCACGTTGTGCACGGTCACACGAATGCAATTTTGCTGCCTTATGTAATTCGCTACAATGGTCAAATTCCACAAGAGCCTACAAGCTGGCCAAAGTACAATCGCTACATTGCTCCAGAGCGCTACCAGCAGCTTGCTAAGAATCTTGGCGTAGATCCTGGTAAAACTCCTCAGGAGGGCGTAGAGAATTTGGCGCGTGCTGTTGAAAACTACAGGGACAATCTTCTTAGCATGGATGCCTCGTTTAAGGCGTGCGGTGTGGATGAAGAATACTATTGGTCTTTGTTGGATCAGATCGGTATGCGTGCTTACGAAGATCAGTGCGCTCCTGCAAATCCGCGTATTCCTCAAATCGAAGATATGAAGGATATTGCGATTGCAGCATATTATGGCGTTTCTCAAGAAGAAGGTCATCGTATGCGTTTAGAGCGTGAATCTAAGTGATTATTGAGTAATTTATTGCATATTTAGTTATAAATGGCAGAGGCTGCACTAGCTGTAGTTTCTGCCATTTTTCGTTGGAAAATAGCCGACACGCCCGATTTTTGTTAATCCAAGGTTGATGGTTTAATTACTTAGTTGCCTGTTTTTAAGGCTCGCATATTGTAATTCAAAAAAGCGAGCGCAGAAGCAGAAATCGCAGTTTTTTGTTGATTTTTGTAGGCTGCGCACTGATGTGGAATGGCCTTTAGTGTCTATTCTCCCGGTGCCCTTTAATACAGGTTGGTAAACAGTAAACGAATCGCTAGAAAGGGCGGACGGCAATGGCGGGACAGAAAATCCGCATCAGGCTTAAGTCCTATGACCATGAGGTCATCGACCAATCGGCGAAGAAAATCGTCGAGACGGTGACGAACGCGGGCGCCACAGTAGTGGGTCCGGTTCCTCTGCCGACCGAGAAGAACGTGTTTGTTGTTATCCGTTCTCCTCACAAATATAAGGATTCTCGCGAGCATTTCGAGATGCGCACTCATAAGCGCCTCATTGACATCGTTGATCCAACGCCAAAGGCTGTGGATTCTTTGATGCACATTGACCTGCCTGCGGATGTAAATATCGAGATTAAGCTGTAGGAAGGGGGGTAAATAATGTCGCAAAATAAGAATCGCACTGCTTTGCTCGGCCGTAAGCTGGGCATGAGCCAGGTTTGGGATGAAAACGGCCTTTTTGTCCCCGTAACTCTGGTTGAGGTTGCTACCAACGTAGTTACCGCTGTTAAGACCGAAGAAACTGACGGTTATTGCGCCGTACAGCTCGGTTATGGCCAGATTGATCCTACCAAGGTTACCAAGCCATTGGCTGGTCACTTTGCAAAGGCTGGCGTGACTCCTCGTCGTCACCTCGCTGAGGTGCGCACTGAAAATGCAGCAGATTACAAGCCAGGTCAGGAATTGACCGCTGAGGTATTTGCTGAAGGTGCAGAAGTCGACGTAACGGGTACTACAAAGGGTAAAGGCTTTGCTGGCACAATCAAGCGTTGGGGCTTCAAGTCTTACCGTCGTACTCACGGCTCGCACAAGAATGAACGTCGTCCAGGTTCTGTGGGCGCATGTGCAACTCCAAGCCGCATTTTGAAGGGCAAGCGTATGGCTGGTCGCATGGGTCATGTGACTTCTACTGCGCTCAACCTCACAATCGTTTCTTCGGATGTTGAGAACGGTATTTTAGCTATCAAGGGTGCTATTCCAGGACCTAAGGGTGCTATCGTTCTAGTCCGTTCGGCAGTGAAGGGAGCCTGATTTAAATGGCAAACGTAACTCTGAACGTAACTGACACCAAGGGCAAGGCAAACGGCACTGTTGAAGCTCCTGCCGAGATTTTCGGCATCTCCAACGAAGACGTTTTGGCTCACGGCCCATTGGTTCATCAGGTCGTTATTGCTCAGCTTGCTGCTGCTCGCCAGGGTACTCACGCGGTTAAGAATCGCGCTAACGTATCTGGTGGCGGTAAGAAGCCATGGAAGCAAAAGGGCACTGGTCGTGCTCGTCAAGGCTCCATTCGCGCTCCACAGTGGGTGCATGGTGGCGTTGTACACGGTCCAGTTCCTCGCAAGTACGATCAGCGTACTCCAAAGAAGATGAAGGCAGCTGCTCTTCGTTATGCTCTTTCGGATCGTGCAAATGCTGGTCGCATTGCAATTGTGGACTTTGGCATTAAGGATGTTCCATCCACCAAGGCAGCTGTTGCAGCACTTACACCAGTAACTAAGGATCAGTTCACCACCGTTGTTCTCTCTCGCGAGAACATCAACGAGTGGATGTCTGTTCGTAACATTCCTACGGTGCATGTGATCTTCGCTGATCAGCTCAACACCTACGATGTCATCACCGCTCAGTACGTCGTCTTCTCCAAGGAAGGTTTCGAAGCCTTCGTTGCAGCTAAGACCGAGCCTGAAGTTAAGGAGGCCTGATTTAAATGGTCGCAGTCCATAACCCAGCACATGACATCATTTTAAAGCCTGTTGTTTCCGAAAAAAGCTATGCAGCTTCCGATTGTGGCCAGTACACCTTCGTTGTAGCTCCAGATGCTAATAAGGTTCAGATTAAGCAGGCTATCGAAGAGATCTTCAAGGTCAAGGTAACGAATGTTAATACCTTGAACCGCGCTGGCAAGCTTAAGCGCTCCCGCACCGGCTTCGGTCGTCGTGTGAATCAAAAGCGCGCTATTGTCACCGTGGCACAAGGCCAGACAATCGATATCTTTGGTAACTGAAGGCTAGCCGAGAAAAGTAAAGGAATACTACATTATGGCTATCCGCGTTTATAAGCCTACGACTGCAGGACGTCGTAACGCTTCGGTTTCGGACTTCTCCGAGATTACGCGTTCCACTCCTGAAAAGTCGTTGGTACGCAAACTCAGCAAAACTGGCGGTCGTAACTCTTACGGTCGCATGACTTCCCGCCATCGCGGCGGCGGACACAAGCGTCAGTATCGTCTCATTGACTTTAAGCGTTGGGACAAGGATGGCGTGCCAGCAAAGGTTGCTCACATTGAGTATGACCCTAATCGTTCCGCTCGCATCGCATTGTTGCATTATGCAGATGGTGAGAAGCGCTACATTATCGCTCCTGAAGGCATTTCCCAGGGAGATGTTATTGAGACTGGCGCCAAGGCTGATATTAAGCCAGGCAACAACTTGCCTCTTAAGAACATCCCAACTGGTACCGTGGTTCACGCAATCGAGCTTCGTCCACTTGGTGGCGCAAAGATTGCACGCTCCGCAGGTGCTGCCGTTCAGCTCGTAGCTAAGGATGGCGCTTACGTTCAGTTGCGTATGCCATCTGGCGAAATTCGTAACGTGGACGCTCGTTGCCGCGCTACAATCGGCGAGGTTGGCAACTCCGACCACGCTAATATCGAGCTTGGTAAGGCAGGTCGTGCTCGTTGGCTTGGTCGCAGGCCAATCACCCGAGGCGAATCTATGAACCCTGTTGATCACCCTCATGGTGGTCGTACCCGTGGTGGTAAACCACCTGTTTCTCCATGGGGCAAGGGCGAGGTTCGTACCCGCCGTCCGAAGAAGGCTTCGAACAAGATGATTGTTCGTCGTCGTCCGAATGGTAAGAACCGCAAGTAAGGGAGTGTCGAACAGATGACTCGTAGCATCAAGAAGGGCCCTTTCGTCGACGCCCACTTACAGAAGAAAGTCGATGAGCAAAACGACAAGGGCACGCATAACGTCATCAAGACGTGGTCGCGTCGTTCGATGATCACTCCTGATTTCATTGGACACACCTTTGCCGTACACGATGGCCGCAAGCATGTGCCGGTATTCGTTACCGAAGCAATGGTTGGTCATAAGCTCGGTGAATTCGCCCCAACCAAGACCTTCAAGGGTCATGTGAAGGACGACAAGAAAGCACGCCGCTAAAGGAGAGTTAGGACACATGGAAGCTAAAGCAATCGCTCGTCACGTACGTGTGACGCCGCGCAAGGCTCGCCGCATGGTCGACCTCATCCGAGGCAAGCGTGCAAGCGAAGCTATTACCATTTTGAAGTTTGCTCCTCAAGACGCATCGTTGCCGGTGCGCAAGGTTCTTGAAAGCGCGATCGCTAATGCTCGCGTTAAGGCCGAAAAGGCTGGAGAACCATTCCGCGAGCAAGACTTGGTCATCAAGGAAACTTATGTGGATGAGGGCGTAACGCTTAAGCGTTTCCGTGCTCGTGCACAGGGTCGCGCTGCGCGCATTAACAAGCGCACAAGCCATATCACTGTTATCGTCTCGCTTAAGGAAGGGGATCGCTAAAGATGGGTCAGAAGATCAATCCTTTCGGCTATCGCCTGGGCATTACCGAGAATCATCGCTCTAGGTGGTTCTCCGATTCTACTAAAGCCGGCGAGCGTTACCGTGACTTCGTCCTTGAGGATGACAAGATTCGCAAGGAAATGAGCCATGACCTCGAGCGTGCAGGCGTGTCCCGCATTGTTATCGAGCGTACCCGTGACCGCGTTCGTGTGGATATTCACACCGCTCGTCCAGGTATTATCATCGGTCGTCGTGGCGCAGAAGCCGAGCGTGTTCGTGCAAAGCTTGAGAAGCTCACTGGTAAGCAAGTACAGCTCAACATCTTTGAAGTAAAGAACGCTGCACTTGACGCTCAATTAGTTGCTCAGGGAATTGCGGAACAGTTGACTAACCGCGTTACATTCCGTCGCGCTATGCGTAAGGCACAGCAAGACGCAATGCGCGCAGGTGCCAAGGGTATCCGTATTAAGCTCTCTGGTCGCCTTGGTGGCGCCGAAATGAGCCGTTCTGAGTTCTACCGCGAAGGTCGCGTTCCACTGCAGACCTTGCGCGCCCTTATTGATTACGGCTTCTTTGAAGCTAAGACCACTTACGGCCGTATTGGCGTAAAGGTTTGGATTTACAAGGGCGATATGACTGAGCGTGAGTTCGAAGAGCAGCAGGCTCAGCAGGGTAAGCGTGAAGGTCGCCGTGGCGATCGTCGTCCACGTCGTGGCGCACGCTCTGCCAATCAGCAGAAGGCTACCGAGGCACAGGCCGAAAAGCCAGCCGAGGCTGTAGCTGCTGAAGCTCCTGCCGCAACGGAAACGAAGGAGTGAGCAGATGCTTATCCCAAAAAGGACTAAATATCGCAAGCAGCACCGTCCTACCCGTAGCGGCATGTCTAAGGGTGGAACCGCTATCGCTTTCGGCGATTTCGGTATTCAGGCGCTGGCTCCGGCGTACATCACTAACCGTCAGATCGAGGCAGCCCGTATCGCAATGACCCGCTATATTAAGCGTGGTGGTCGCGTGTGGATTACGGTTTTCCCTGATCGTCCATTAACCAAGCACCCGCTTGGTGCACGAATGGGTTCTGGTAAGGGCGCTCCAGAATTCTGGATTGCCAACATTCACCCAGGTCGTGTAATGTTCGAGATCGGTGGTGTTTCTGAGGACGTCGCTCGCGAGGCTTTGCGCCGCGCTATCGACAAGCTCCCAATGAAATGCCGTGTTATTGCGCGTGAAGGCGGTGACATCTGATGCCAGTCGGAACTGCAGACTACACCATCAAGAATTTAAACGAGAAGACTAATGCTGAAATTGAAGGCTTCTTAAAGAAGTCTAAGGAAGAGCTTTTTAACTTGCGCTTCCAGGCAGCAACTGGTCAACTTGAAAACAGCGCTCGCCTCAAGGCGGTCAAGCACGACATAGCCAGGATGTATACTGTCCTGCGTGAGCGTGAACTCGGCATCAGCCAAGAGCCTGGCGCCACTGAGGTCAAGGAGAAGTAAGCATGGCTGAGAACCAAGAGCGCAACTTCCGCAAGGTTCGTCGCGGCTACGTCGTGTCCGAGGCCATGGACAAGACGATTGCCGTGGAGTTGGAGCAGCGTTCGACACACCCACTTTACGGTAAAGTCGTCCGCTCCACCCGCAAGGTCAAGGCCCATGATGAACACAATGAGGCGCATATTGGCGACCTCGTGAGTATTATGGAAACTCGTCCTTTGAGCAAGACCAAGCGTTGGCGTCTCGACTCGATTATCGAGCGCGCCAAGTAAACAAGTTCAGCAAGGCTCCGCGCTTCACCTGTGCTGCTTATTTGAGCGGTACGGGTGAGCGGGGAGAACCAGCTCGACTAAGGAGAATCAATGATTCAGCAGGAAACGCGGCTTCATGTCGCCGACAACACGGGTGCTAAGGAATTGCTTGCCATCCGCGTGCTCGGTGGATCGAAGCGACGCTATGCCGGCATCGGCGACATTATCGTCGCCTCCGTTAAGGATGCTATTCCTGGCGGGTCGGTCAAGAAAGGCGACGTAGTTAAGGCTGTCGTCGTCCGTACTGTCAAGGAACATCGTCGTGTTGATGGTTCCTATATTAAGTTCGACGAGAACGCCGCTGTTATTCTCGGCTCTGGCCGTGAACCAAAGGGCACTCGTATCTTTGGACCAGTCGGTCGTGAATTGCGCGATAAGCGCTTCATGAAGATTGTGTCCCTCGCCCCGGAGGTGATCTGAGATGGTAGCCAAGATTAAGTCCGGCGACCAGGTAAAGGTTATCCGCGGCAAGGATCGCGGTAAGGAAGGCAAAGTACTTCGTGTACTCGCCGAAGACCGTTTGATCGTCGAGGGTGTTCAGGTTGTTAAGAAGCATGTGCGTGCTACCCAGCAGGGTCAGCAGGCAGGCATCGTCTCTGTTGAGGCTCCAATTCACCGTTCTAACGTTATGGTGATTGACCCAGAGACCAAGCAGCCAACCCGCGTGGGCGTGATTGTTAAGCAAGAAGCTCGCGACGGCAAGGTAAAGACCGTGCGCGTGCGTGTAGCTAAGAAGTCCGGAAAGGAGCTGGCATGACCGATACTACAGTTGAGGCGCCGGCAACTCCGCGCTTAAAGCAGCAATACAATGATCAAATCGTTCCAGCTTTGGAAAAGGAATTTGGCCACACTAATCCTATGCAGGTGGCTCGTTTGCAGAAGGTCGTCGTCTCTATGGGCGTTGGCGCTGCAGCTCGTGATTCCAAGCTCATCGAAGGTGCGATTAAGGATCTCACTTTGATTACTGGTCAGAAGCCAAAGGTTACCAAGGCTAAGAAGTCTGTTGCGCAGTTCCATTTGCGCGAAGGTCAGGCTATTGGCGCTTACGTAACTCTTCGCGGTGATCGTATGTGGGAGTTCTTGGATCGTTTGCTCACTCTGGCTCTGCCACGTATCCGCGATTTCCGTGGTATTAATGGCAACCAGTTCGACGGTCAGGGTAACTACAACTTCGGTCTTACGGAGCAGTCAATGTTCCACGAGATTGATCCTGATTCGATTGATCATCAGCGTGGTATGGACATCACCGTGGTGACCACCACCAAGGACGATGTGGAAGCGAAGTCGCTACTTAAGCACCTCGGTTTCCCATTCAAGGAGAACTGATATGGCAAAAACCGCTCTGAAAAACAAGGCGGCCGCTAAGCCGAAGTTCAAGGTGCGCGCTTATACGCGTTGCCAGGTTTGTGGTCGTCCTCACTCCGTGTATCGCAAGTTCGGTCTGTGCCGTGTATGCCTTCGTGAAAAGGCACATCGCGGTGAACTGCCGGGTGTTACGAAGTCCAGTTGGTAAATATCGACGCTGAAGGTCCACTGCTTTATTAATTAAAACAAACAGGCGGTGGAAACCACGGCGAGAAAGGGCGTTAGCCCAACATGACAATGACAGATCCTATCGCAGACATGTTGACACGTCTGCGTAATGCGAGCGCGGCAAAGCACGATATCGTGGAAATGCCGTACTCCAAGTTCAAGGCGAATATCGCCGAGATTCTTAAGCGCGAAGGCTATATTAAAGACTTCGCTGCTAAAGAAGCTAAGGTTGGACAGACTTTGGAAGTCACTTTAAAGTATGGCTCCAATGGTCAGCGTTCCATCCAGGGCATTAAGCGCATTTCTAAGCCAGGCTTGCGTCGTTACGCAAAGTCTGATTCTTTGCCTATGCCTCTTGGCGGTCTCGGTATCGCTATTATCTCGACCAGCTCGGGATTGTTGACTCAGAAGGAATGCCTCGATCGAGGCATTGGCGGCGAGATTGTCGCCTACGTATGGTGAGAAAGGAGAGCTGAAAATGGCATCGCATATTGGTAAGCTCCCCGTCGACATTCCTGCAGGCGTGGAAGTTAAGATTGAAGGTCAGTCCTTTAGCGCTAAGGGTGCTAAGGGCTCTGATTCCTATGTAATTCCAGAAGGTATTACCGCTGAAGTTGCTGATGGCAAGATTGTTTTGACCCCAGTTGACGATTTGCGTCCAACTCGTGCAAAGCACGGTTTGGCTCGCGCAATCGTGGCGTCTATGGTTAAGGGTGTGCACGAAGGCTACACCAAGACTCTAGACATTGTTGGAACTGGTTATCGTGCTGTAATGAAGGGCAAGGGCATTGAGTTCTCGCTCGGTTATTCGCACACCATTACCGTTCAGCCACCTGAGGGCATTGAGTTTGAATTGCCAAACGCAAATCAGGTAATCGTCAAGGGTACTGACAAGCAGGCCGTTGGTCAGGCTGCCGCTAACATTCGCAAGCTTCGTGCTCCAGAACCTTATAAGGGCAAGGGCATTAAGTACAGCGATGAGCGTATTTTGCGCAAGGCTGGAAAGGCTGGTAAGTGATATGAGCGTTAAGATTTTCGGTAAGGGTACCAAAGTCGCACGTTTGCGTCGTCACGCCCGTCTTCGTAAGCGCATTTCTGGTACTCCAGAGCGCCCACGTTTGGTAGTTTCTCGTTCTAACCGTCACATGGTTGCTCAGATTGTGGATGACACCAAGGGTCTTACCCTTGTAAGTGCTTCCACCTTGACTTCTGACTTCGCTGGTTTTACTGGTACGAAGACTGAAGCTGCTACCAAGGTTGGCGAGTTAATCGCAGCCAAGGCGAAGGAAGCGGGAATCACCGCTGTTATCTTCGATCGTGGCGGTAATAAGTATCATGGTCGCGTCGCAGCCGTAGCTGAAGGCGCCCGTCAGGGAGGTCTAGCACTGTGAGCGATAACGAAAAGGAAACCCAAGTGGCTGAAGAAACTCAGAACACTCAGGCATCCGCTGAGGAGCGTACCGACGATCGTCGTTCCCGTCGTTCTAAGGGCGAAGGTAAGCGTAGCGAGCGTCGTAACCGTCGTGAAGAAAACCGCGGCGAAGAGCTTTTGGATCGCGTAGTTACTATTAACCGTGTTTCCAAGACCCACAAGGGTGGTCGTACCTTTAGCTTTGCAGCACTTGTTGTTGTTGGCGACGGTAAGGGCACTGTTGGTGTTGGTTACGGTAAGTCTCGCGAAGTTCCAGCAGCTATCGCTAAGGGTCAGCTTGACGCTAAGAAGCACATGTTTACTGTTCCACGCATTCGTGGCACCGTTACCCACCCTGTGTTGGGTCACGATGCTGCTGGTACAGTTTTGCTTCGTCCAGCTGCTCCAGGTACTGGTGTAATCGCAGGTGGCGCTGTGCGTGCTGTTATGGAGTGCGCTGGCATTACCGATATCCTCACCAAGTCCATGGGCTCCGCAACCGCTGTTAACGTGGTTCGCGCTACTGTGGATGCTTTGAAGAAGCTTGAAGAGCCAGAAGAAATTTGCGCTCGTCGTGGACTTTCCCTCGAGGAAGTTGCACCAGACGCATTGCTTCGTGAGCGCGCTGCTGGCATTGCCGAAGCTCGCAAGGCTCGTGAAGAAGCTCAGGCTGCTAAGGCTGCCCAGGCAAAGGATGGTGAGTGATGGCTAACTTAAAGATCACTCTGGTGCACGGTTTGGTTCATTCCACCGAGCGTCAGCGCGCGAACGTTAAGACTCTTGGCCTTCACAAGATTGGCCAGAGCGTTGTTCGCGAGGACAATCCAGTCAATCGTGGCTTGGTTATGGCCGTTCGCCACTTGCTAAGCGTTGAGGAGGTTGACTGATTATGGCTAATGAAGAACCAATGTTGCACATGCACACGTTGCGTCCAGCTCCAGGAGCTAAGAAGGATCGCATCCGCGTGGGTCGTGGTGAAGGCTCTAAGGGTAAGACTTCGGGTCGTGGAGATAAAGGTACGAAGAAGCGTTACCAAGTTCGTCCAGGATTTGAAGGCGGCCAGCTTCCACTTTACATGCGCTTGCCTAAGCTTCGTGGCTTTAAGAGCCCATTCAAGAAGGAGTTCCAGGTTGTTAATGTTGCAGCCCTTGCAGAACTCTTCCCAAAGGGTGGCGAAGTCACTGTTGCTGATTTGGTAGTTAAGGGCGCTGTGCGTGATGGTTACCCAGTTAAGGTTTTGGGCGATGGCGATCTTAAGGTTGCTCTAACTCTTAAGGGAGTTAAGGCTTCTGCATCTGCTAAGGCCAAGATTGAAGCTGCTGGCGGCTCTGTTAGCGAAGAGTAGTAATACTCAGCTAATTAGTCGATTAGCTAATACGCAGTGATTTAACTGTTCAATAATCCCTCTAGCTTTAGGCTAGGGGGATTATTTATTACACAACTCACGGAACCATTGTTTCGGTATGTACCGTGATATAAACTATTGCCTCAGAGTTTGTTTTTTTACTGATGCGCCTAGATTGTAGCGCAAAAAAGGGAGGAAGACCCAGGTGAAAACGTTAATCCAGGCCTTCAAAACGAAGGAGCTGAGGAACAAGATCCTCTTCGTCTTCGCAATGATTATCATCTACAGGATTGGTTCTTTTATTCCAATTCCTGGAGTTGACTACAAAGTTATTCGAGCTTGCACCGCTAAGTTGGCTTCTTCTAGCGAGAACTTTATTGGTTTGGTGAACCTGTTCTCTGGCGGTTCTCTTTTGCAGCTTTCGATTTTTGCATTGGGCGTTATGCCATACATTACTGCGTCCATTGTTATTCAGCTGCTTAGAGTTGTAATTCCTCGATTTGAGGCTCTTCATAAAGAGGGTCAGTCTGGAGAAACAAAGCTCACTCAGTATACGCGTTATTTGACCATTGGCTTGGCTATTTTACAGTCCACCACCATTTTGGTTACAGCTCGTTCTGGTGCGTTATTCAACTATCAGTGCGGTCAGGTTATTCCAGACGGTTCTATGTGGAGCCTTATTGTAATGGTCTTAATCATGACTGGTGGCACTGGCCTCATAATGTGGATGGCAGAGCTTATTACCGATAAGGGTATTGGCCAAGGCATGTCTGTATTAATCTTTATGTCCATCTGCTCTGGATTCCTTCCAAAGTTGTGGGAAATTGGTTGGGGTACTAATGGTCTTAATGGAGATTGGACTAAGTTCTCCATTGTTGCTGGCGTTTTTCTTGTTATTCTTATCTTCGTTGACTTTGTGGAACTTGCACAGCGTAGAATCCCTGTTCAGTACACACGTCGAATGATTGGTAGAAAGATGTATGGTGGCTCTTCCACCTACTTGCCATTAAAGGTAAATATGAGTGGTGTTATTCCACCAATCTTTGCATCTTCTATTCTTGCTATTCCAACTCTTCTTGCTCAATTTGGAGACAGCAGCAAGGGCTGGGTGCGCTGGATTAATGCTAATTTAGCTAATTCCACTTCTGCTTGGTACATTGTTCTGTACACTGTTATGATTGTGTTCTTCTGCTTCTTCTACACCGAGATTACTTTTAATCCAGATGAAACTGCAGACAACATGAAGGAATACGGCGGCTTTATTCCTGGCATTCGTGCTGGTAGCGCTACAAGCCATTATCTTAGCTACGTTATGAACAGACTTAACACAGTTGGTGCTATCTACTTACTGTTTGTTGCTTTGATTCCAACAGTTCTGATTATGTCTTTGCACCTTAATATGAAGCTTCCATTTGGTGGTACAACAATTCTTATTATTGCAGGCGTTGGCTTGGATACTTTGCGCCAAGCTAAGGCTCAAACGGAGCAATTCCAGTATGCTGGATTCCTGTTTGATCACGGCAAAAATAAGCAGTCTGCTGTTGCTGCCAGCAAATAGGATTGTTACAAATAAGATTGTTAAGGTTTTGCAAGATTGCAATGGAGCATAAAACAAGGAGATTAATATGCGATTGCTAATTATGGGACCGCAAGGAGTAGGTAAGGGTACTCAGGCTGCTTTGCTTGCCGAGCATTACAATATTCCTGCTATTTCCACTGGCGACATTTTCCGTTACAACTTAAAGAATCAAACGGAGCTTGGAAAAAAGGTTCAAGGTTATCTCGATAAAGGTGAGCTTGTTCCAGATGAATTAACCAATAGCATTGTTAAGGATCGTCTTGCTCAAGATGATGCAAAGAATGGTTGGATTCTGGATGGCTATCCACGTAATGCTTCTCAGGTTAAGGCTCTTGATCTTATGCTTGAAGAGCTTGGAACTCCTTTGGATCATGTTGTTGCTCTTGAGGCGGAGCGTGAGGTTTTGCTTGAGCGCATGCAAAAGCGTGCTATTGAGCAGGGTCGTTCCGACGACACTCCAGAAGTGATTGCTAAGCGTTTGGAAACCTACGAGAAGGAAACAGCTCCATTGCTGGATATTTACGAAAGCCGTGGTCAGCTTGTTGAGGTTGATGGCGTTGGAGACATTGCCGAAATCAACAATCGCATAGTTGAATCTTTGGTATAAGAAAAATCTTTGTACTATAAATGCGTCCTTGCGACACGCCGAGTGTTGTATTGGGCGCATTTACTGTATCATAGAAGATTGGCGTGTCTTCGGATGCGCGAAGTAGTATGTCCAAGGAACGGAACGAGGCTCATGGCAAAAGACGGTGTGATTGAAGTCGAAGGCACGGTAGTGGAAGCACTGCCTAACGCGATGTTTCGCGTTCAGCTTGAGAACGAGCACATTGTACTAGCTACGATTTCGGGGAAAATGCGCAAGAATTACATTCGTATTCTTCCGCAAGATCGTGTTGTGCTGGAGATGAGTCCTTACGATTTGAACCGCGGACGTATTACGTACCGTTATAAGTAAAGGTACAAGCAAAGGAAAACCATGAAGGTCAGCCCTAGCGTGAAGAGGATCTGCGAAAACTGCCGCGTGATCCGCCGTCACGGTCGCGTCATGGTGATTTGCATCAACCCACGTCATAAGCAGCGTCAGGGCTGAGTGGATCTCCACCGCGAAGATAAAGGAATAAGGCGCTAAGTCGCAGCTTAAGCTGAACCCTGGGTGCGCAGGCCCAGGCCGCAATCAATTGCTATTATTGCGGGAGACTTGGTGCACGACCTGCGTAATAGTAAAGGAATTACAATGGCACGTCTTGCCGGAGTAGATATTCCCAATGAGAAGCGCATTGAGATTGCCCTCACCTATATTTTTGGTGTAGGTCGCACTCGCGCTAAGGAAACGCTTGCCGCGACCGGTGTTAATCCGGATACCCGCGTCAAGGATCTTACGGATGAACAGTTAATCACTTTGCGTGATTATCTTGAGGCCAACTACAAGATTGAAGGCGATTTGCGTCGTGAAATCGACGCCGACATCCGTCGTAAGATTCAGATCAACTGCTATCAAGGCCAGCGTCATCGCAAGGGTCTTCCTGTGCGTGGTCAGCGTACTAAGACTAATGCTCGTACCCGCAAGGGTCCAAAGCGTACTGTCGCCGGGAAGAAGAAGGCCACCCGATAGTCGGTGGTCGGCTCTAGGCCACGAGTTAATTCTCATCGCCTAGACATACCAACTAATTCGTCATAGGAAACGAGGGTCAATGGCAGCTGCAAAGCAAGCCTCGCGCAAGCCGCGTCGCCGGGACCGCAAGTCGGTACCGGTTGGGCAGGCGCATATTAAATCAACATTCAATAACACGATTATTTCCATCACCGATCCATCGGGTGCAGTCCTCTCTTGGGCTTCTGGTGGCGATGTCGGCTTTAAGGGTTCCCGTAAGTCGACTCCTTACGCTGCAGGTATGGCTGCTGAGTCTGCCGCTCGTAAGGCAATGGAACATGGCCTTAAAAAGGTCGACGTGTTTGTTAAGGGTCCAGGTTCCGGTCGTGAAACCGCTATCCGTTCCCTTCAGTCCGCGGGTCTTGAAGTCGGTTCTATTACCGACGTCACCCCACAAGCGCATAACGGCGTTCGCCCACCAAAGCGTCGCCGCGTCTGAGCACTCTTACGAATCCATCCATCCAACCCGCTTATGGGCGGCGAGTGCACCACCGACCAGAAGCTGAAAGGATACAAAAGTGCTTATCGCACAGCGTCCAACACTTACCGAGGAATCACTGAATCCCCAGCGTTCTCGCTTTACTATTGAGCCGTTGGAACCAGGTTTCGGATACACGCTCGGCAATTCGCTGCGTCGTACCCTGTTGAGCTCCATTCCAGGTGCGGCCGTTACTTCGGTACGCATCTCTGGCGCTCTTCATGAGTTCACGACTCTGCCAGGTGTTGAAGAGGATGTCACTGAAATCCTGCTGAACATCAAGGGTATCGTACTTACAAGTGAGTATGACGAGCCTGTAGTGATGTATCTACGCAAGAGCGGTAAAGGTGAAGCAACAGCTGGAGATATTACTCCTCCTGCTGGCGTCACTATTGCCAATCCACAGATGCATATCGCTACACTTGCTGAAGATGGCGAGCTCGAAATTGAGTTCACTGTGGAGCGTGGTCGTGGCTACGTGCCTGCTCAGATGAATAAGCAGGAAAACAGCGAAATCGGTCGCATTCCAGTGGATTCGATCTACTCGCCAGTTTTGAAGGTGAGCTATAAGGTCGAAGCTACCCGCGTGGAACAGCGCACGGACTTCGATAAGCTAATCCTGGATGTGGAAACCAAGCCAGCTATTACACCACGCGACGCAGTTGCGTCCGCAGGTTCGACTTTGGTTGAGCTTTTCGGTCTTTGCCGTGAGCTTAACGTCGATGCTGAGGGTGTTGAAGTTGGTCCAGCACCAGTCATGGAGGAAGCTGATTCCCAGATGGCTACTCCGATTGAGGATTTGAACCTTACGCAGCGCAGCTACAACTGCTTGAAGCGTGAGGGAATCCACACAGTCGGCGAGCTGGTAGTCCACACTGAGCAGGATTTGCTCGATATTCGTAATTTCGGCATGAAATCCATCGATGAGGTTAAAGAAAAGTTGCAATCCATGGGATTGTCTCTTAAGCCTTCACCGCTTGGCTTTGACGCCAATAATCTCGAAGGTGGCACGTTCTTCTCGCCAGAAGACGAGTAAACAACCACCGCAAATCGTCGCGGTTTTTGGATGTTCGGGTTTTTGCCCACCTGAATTCCGCGGCAATAAGGAGTAATAATGCCTACACCGAAACAAGGGCCTCGTCTGGCTTCTAGCCCAGCGCATGAGCGCCTGATGCTGGCCAATATGGCTACAAGCCTCTTCCAGCACGGTCGTATTGTGACTACTTTGCCAAAGGCAAAGCGTCTTCGTCCACTCGCTGAGCGTTTGGTAACATTCGCTAAGCGTGGCGATTTGCATTCGCGCCGCCGCGTGTTGCGCGTAATTCGCAATAAGTCCGTTGTTCACATGCTTTTCACTCAGATTGCTGAGCAGATGAAGCAGCGTGAAGGTGGCTATACTCGCATCGTTAAGATGGCCCCTCGTCGTGGTGACACTGCTCCACAGGCTATTATCGAGCTTGTTGTTGAGCCAGTAAGCCCAAAGAAGGCTGTTGTTAAGGAAGCTGAGTCCGCTACTAAGGTTGCAGCTAAAGAAGAAGCAGCTGAGTAGTTGAGATTAGCATCTTGATGCATCGGTAAGTAAATCTTTGGCGATTAATCGCCAGCATAAAGGTTTATTAAACGGGTTGGAGATTTCTCCAGCCCGTTTTTCTATATCTGACATATCTTTTCTATATCTGGTATCAACTACTATTGAACTATGTCAAATATTCTCGATTTAATGAATACCGATTTTACTAACTTTAAAGATCGAAAATTCAATGCCGTAGATTCGCTTATTTTATGCGAGTTGGCGTATGTTTGCATGCCTGAATCGATTCCAAAATATAATGACGATTCTAACGCAGTAGCAACCGTTCCTATAAGCGATTTGCTACGCGGCGAGGATTTTTCGGCAATGTTTAGCTCTGGTTCTACTAAGGTAGATGAGTTTCGCAAGAATCTACTTTTGGCGGTTGCAGCAAGCCCAAGGTATCGCGGTATGCGCGTTGGTGAGGTTCTTGAACGTTTTGACGAGTCGAATATTGATGACTCTTGCGAACAGCAATTTGCGGCTGTTACTTTTGATTTGACAGATTGCGTTGGCTCTAGCTGCTTTGTTGTTGCTTTTAGGGGAACAGACAACACGCTTGTTGGCTGGAAGGAAGACTTTAACATGGCGTTTCGCTGCCCAGTGCCCGCGCAGGAGTCGGCGGCGGAGTATTTGCACTCTATATCTAGGCGAGTGTGCAAGGATTCTTGCAAAAGTGGCGGTATTCGTAGGATTTTTAACAGTGTTGCGGATTATTTTGCGAATTTGTTTAATAAGAAGAACAATAGTGAAGACAGTTATTTAGATAAGAGTGATTTTAAGAATAGTGATTTAGATAAGATCAATCTAGAAAATAGCAGTGATTGCGATTTAAGTGATAATCCTCAAATATTTGTTGTGGGCCATTCAAAAGGCGGGAATATGGCTGCATATGCGGCAATGAGATTGGATGCGCAAGATCGAAGCCTTGGAAACCACATTAGTAAAATCTACTCAATGGACGGCCCTAGTTTTGGCTCGGACGTTGTTGATCCAAAGGTTTTTTCTCGCGTTGTTTCCAGAATCGAAAAAGTTGTGCCGCAATCAGCTTTTATTGGATTGATTATGGATACGGGAGTGCCGTATAAGGTTACAGTTGCCGATTCAATTGGATTAATGCAACATTTTGGTATGTATTGGCAAGTTAAAGATGGCGATTTTGACTACTGCGATTGTGTAACTCCGCGCGCGCTGGCCGTTTCTAAGGCTGCAAACGAGTGGATGATGAATTTGCCGTTTGAAGAGCGAAAGCGCAGAATTGACAGCGTTTACAGCATGTTTAGCAGTTTGGGGTACTCGACTTTCGACGAGATGTCTTCGCATTGGTCGGAGGTTGTTCCTAAATTATTGAAGATTGCAATGCATATGGATTCAAAAACACATGAGTTGATTCGTAGCGTTATGAGTGCTTTTGCGCTCGCTGGCGGTTCAGATAAGAAAAACTAGTGGAAGTCTGTTTGGAAGTCTGTTTGGAAAGGTTTTGAATGCGTCTTCGTTTAGATTTAGCGTATGATGGCGGCGATTTTTATGGTTGGGCAAAGCAGCCTACTTTGCGCACTGTTCAAGGTGTTTTGGAAGACGCATTGCATAAGGTTTTGCGCGTAAATAAAGATGATGCTAGCGAACCTTTGCGCCTTAGCGTTGCTGGCCGCACAGATACGGGCGTTCACGCATCTTACCAGGTTTGCCATTTAGACGTTTCGGAATTCGTTTTGCAAAATTGCGTTGGTCACACAAATCTTACGCCAGTAAAAGCCTTGGAATATAGGCTCTGTGGCGTTTTGCCTAAAGACATTTCAATTCACAGCGTAAGCATTGCGCCAAGCGGTTTTGATGCTCGTTTTTCTGCGTTGGATCGCACGTACGTGTATAGGATTAGCGATGCGGCGAATCGCGCTAATTTGGATCCGCGCATGCGTGGCTTTGTGTTGCAGCTTGACTACGATTTAAACGTTGATGCCATGAATCAGGCGGCGTCTTTGATTGTTGGTTTGCATGATTTTGGCTCTTTTGCGCGGCCAAATCCTGGTGGAACTACGATTCGCTGCGTTAAAAAGGCTGTTTGGAATCGTGTTTTCCAGGGGAGCTGTTTATCTAAATCAACTGGAAAAATTCCTAGCATTGAAAACGGTTTGCTTGAGTTTACTATTGTTGCAGACGCGTTTGCGCATAACATGGTTCGTTCGCTTGTTGGAGCGTGCGTGCAAGTTGGGTGTGCAAAGCGCTCAGTTGATTGGTTTAAAAATAAGATTGAAAATCCGATTAGAGAGGGCTCTACAGGGCCGATTGCAGCAAACGGTTTGACTTTGGAATATGTTGAATACCCTAAAGACGAGGAGCTTGCGGCGCGCGCAAACGCGATTCGCGCTAAGCGCACGATTGAGGAGCTTGGATGAGCTCAACGCGCCATGCGCTTGTATATTCTAGGGTTGTTTTACAATTGAAAAGTTGCGTTTCTTTTTGCATTTGCGTTTTGAGCATTTGCGTGTTGCGCAAAGGATGAATGTCCGAGCGGTCTAAGGAGCACGCCTCGAAAGCGTGTGAGGGCTACACCCTCCGCGAGTTCAAATCTCGCTTCATCCGCAAGCAGGGTTTCTAGCAAATCGCTAGAAACCCTTTTTACTTACGCGAGTGATATTTCCGCTTTATGTTGTTGATTTTGTGGTTTTGAGCTACATTCTCGGGAAAATCTTCCCGATTTTGTTGTTGATTTTGGCGTGTTGAGCAACATTTTCGGGAATATTGTGGCGTAAACGCGCTATATAAATCGTAGTGTGCTATTGTTCAAAAATCGTGGAAGAATCGCTAGGGTATCCATAAGAGTACGCGCTTATAATGTGCGAAATAGCAATGTCTGCAAGAATATCAATAAAATCTTGATTCGTTTTGCTAAAAATCTGATTATGATCCACATTCCCGTTTTTATCTGCTGGGAAAATCACCTGATTTAGCGCGTCTAGTTCGCCTCGTGCGCAATCCATGTATGCTATTGCGACTATTGGAAGATCTTTTTCGCTAGCTTCGTCTTTTGCAACACCAGAGTCCAGATTTTTTTGCGGTATTTCGTACACTTTTTGTCGCAGGTCTTTGCCGTTTGAAGCAAAGTGCATGAGTGTGTTTGCAATCGTAGCTGTAATATCGCTTTGGCGTAGTGAAACGTTATCAACATCTTTTGCTGCTAAAGTCTGCAGCATAAAAGCGAGTTTATCTTGTTCTAATGCCGCTTTTGCAAGTGGGTCGTGATTCCAATATAAATGCAAGTCTTTTGTGTTATTTGAAAAGTCGTACAATTTTTTGTAAACGTTTGATTCCATTTGATTTGCGATTTTAATCGCGTTGGCACTTGATTCTGCACTTTGACGTAAATTAACCAACTTCCAAGTATTTTGCGCGCTAAAAACAACTCCTTGTGCAAATCGACTATTGCATTGCGTTGCAACGTTTTTCCAAGAGTGAGCAGCATTTTGCAAGTCTTTGCTAGTTGCAGTTTTGCCCTTTTTATCTACGATTTTTTGATTAGTTTTTGCGCTTTGCAGAACTTTGTAGCAAGCATTGTTATTTTTAGCAGAATGAACAGCAGTGTTATTGAATTGCCTAGATCCAGAACATGCGCTAAAAATCAGCGTAGTAGCAATAAGCATTGCAGCTGTTAAAAAGTACTTTTTTCCGCGCATTTATAACACCTTTTGCCATGTGTTTGATAATGTTTTGTGCGCCAATCAAGGCTTTGTAACAAAACAAAATGTGTCTGCATAATCTACTAAAATAGTCCGTGACTGTGACCAATGTTGGATTGCTTTTTGTTCAGCATTTTATGTCTAACATTTTTAATCATAGTCATAAAATTTTGCGCTTTGCAGACCTGTTAAACTTAGATTTTAGCGTGTTTGTTATGTGTGAAAAAACATAAAAGAAGAATAAATTAATTTTATAAGTGAATTTATAAATGAATCAACAGGAGGACATGCACGATGGAATTGGATTTGGCGGGAATGCATCAGCTTGCGGCTCAGCAGGGGATTAATGCCGACGAGCTGGACGAAGCACTCGCCGAGGCTTTGCGTCTTGCATACATGAAGACTTCCCACCCAGCCAGGCATGCTCGCGTTGAGTTAGATGAGCGCGCTGGCTGCTTTACTGTATGGGCACGAGATGAAATCCCAGGTGTTCCTACAGAAGATAATCCTCACCCGCCTTATACTCTTGGCGAAGAGTACGACGATACTCCTAGAGATTTTGGTCGTCTTGCTGCTGCTACGGCTCGTCAGGTTATTACTCAGCTTTTCCGCAAGGTGGAAGACGATCGCGTATTTGGAGCTTTTTCTGGTCAAAAAGGAAAGTTGATTAACGGAATTGTTCAGCAGGATTCTAAAGATCCTTCTAACATTCACGTTGCTGTTGGAGATGTTGAGGCCATTTTGCCTCGCAGAGAGCAGGTTCCTGGAGAAAGATACCGCCACGGCGAACGCATTCGAGTTTATGTTGTTAATGTTGCACGCGGTTTGCGCGGCCCAGAAATAGTTGTTTCTAGGTCTCATCCAGATCTTGTGCGTAGACTTTTTGAGCGAGAGGTTCCAGAACTTGTTTCGGGAGCTGTGTCTATTATGGCGATTGCTCGAGAAGCTGGCGCTCGCACTAAGATTGCTGTGCGCGCTAATGCAGAAGGCGTTAATCCAAAGGGTGCTTTGATTGGCCCTGGTGGTTCCCGTGTTCGTGCTGTATTGGAAAATCTTGGTCAAGAAAAAATCGATATTGTTGATTGGTCGGAAGATCCAGCTCAGTTTGTTTCCGCAGCTTTGTCGCCAGCAACCGTAACCGAAGTTCGTGTTGTTAGCGAAAAAAGTCAGACTGCTGTTGCTTTTATTCACGATTCTCAGCTTTCGCTTGCTATTGGCAAGGAAGGTCAGAATGCGCGACTTGCAGCAAAGCTCACTGGCTGGAAGATTGGAATTGAGTCTGCAGAAGAACATGCTAAAAAGCAAGAAGAAATGAACGCCGATTCTAATTCGGCGAAATAGATTTTTGCTAGCATTTAACAAACTTGCGACACTCCCGAGAATCCAACGTTTCGAGTAAGCTAAGAGCTGCAATCTGGGCTTATAAACAGCTTTTTGCCTAGGGAACGAGGTACAAAATCATGGTTGAAATCATGGTTACACGATGAGATATCGCGCTATGAGATATCTAAATAAAAAGCATAAGAGTAAGAATCTTATAACAATATAAAGTGGCTGCGTTCGTATGCGCTGCCGCAGACTGAGGAGAACACTGAGTGGTAAAAAAGCGTGTATACGAATTGGCCAAGGAATTTGGCGTAGATAGCAAAACCGTATTAGAGCGTTTGAAGAGCATGGGTGAATTTGTAAAATCCGCATCTTCAACCGTTGAGGCCCCTGTTGTGCGCCGCTTAAAGACGGAATTTGGGTCTTCGGCTCCTGCAGCAAAGAACGAGTCGAAGGCTTCTGCGCCTAAGAGTGCTGAGCACGCGTCCAATAAAGTTGCAGGTTCTGCATCTAGCGTAAAGCCGCAAGCGCATGATCAAAATGCCGAAAATAAGACCAATCAAAAGTCTGAGCAAAAAAAGTCTGAACAAAAGTCTTCTGTAAATCAGAATTCTGCGCAAAAATCGCGTGATAATCATGATGTAAATAAGGCTTCTAATGGGTCTTCCACTTCGACTTCTGTAGCTCCTAAGCCTTCGGCTGGTGGCGCAAAACCTAATAATTCTTCAAAGGCTGGCGATTCAAAGCGCGGTGCAGAAAAGCGCGGAGGCGCAGAATCTCGTGCTGCTAAGCAAGATCGTTCCGCACAAATGCCTCCTCGTCCTCGTCCACACCAAGGCGCTGGCGCAGGGTCTGCTCCTCGCCCAGGAAACAATCCGTTTAGCCGAAAGCAAGGTATGCGTGCGCCTACACCAGGAGACATACCTCGTCCACACCCAATGTCGCGCCCAGGTGCGGCTGCAGAGAATGCTCGCGGAGCAAAGCCAGGTGCTGGCGGCGCTAATGGCGGCAATGGAAATGGCGGCGGTCGCGGTCGCGGTCGTGGCGGAAATCGCCAGGGCGGCGCAAATGGCAGCGCAAATCGTTCTTCGCAGTGGCAAGGTTCGTATCGTTCAGGCGGCGGCAATGGTGGCGGAGCAAATTCTCGCCCATCTGCAGAGTCGCGCTTTAACGCAAATCAAGCGGCAAGCTTCCAGGCTGCAGCCGCAGGCGCTCCAAATGCTGGCCCATCTAGAGGTGGTCGCGGTCGCGCAGGAGCTGCAGGTGCGTTTGGTCGCCAGGGCGGAAAGTCCTCTAAGGCTCGTAAGAATCGTCTTGCAAAGCGCAGGGAATACGAAGAGCTTAAAGCACCAGTTATTGGTGGCGTGCGTATTCCTTCTGGTAATGGCGCTACAATCCGCCTTCGCCAGGGAGCAACGCTTTCTGATTTGGCAGAAAAGATTGATGTAAATCCAGCAGCTTTGGTTACTGTTTTGTTCCACCTTGGAGAAATGGCCACAGCTACGCAGTCTTTGGATGAAACAACATTCCAGATTCTTGGCGAAGAAATCGGCTGGAATATTAACCTTGTTTCTGCAGAAGAGGAAGATAAAGAGCTTCTTCAGCAGTTTGACATTGACTTAGACGAAGAAGAGCTCCAAGAAGACGATAATCTTGTAACGCGTCCTCCAGTTGTTACTGTTATGGGCCACGTTGATCACGGTAAAACTCGTTTGCTCGATACAATTCGCAAGTCCAATGTTATAGCGCGTGAGGCTGGCGGTATTACGCAGCGCATCGGCGCTTACCAGGTTACAGTTACTTTGGACGGCGACAAGCGCAAGATTACGTTCTTGGATACTCCAGGCCACGAAGCATTTACAGCTATGCGTGCTCGAGGCGCAGAGCTTACAGACGTTGCAATTCTTGTTGTTGCAGCAGACGACGGCGTTATGCCTCAAACTGTTGAGGCAATTAACCACGCGCAGGCTGCTCACGTGCCGATTGTTGTGGCAGTAAACAAGATTGATGTTGCTGGAGCAAACCCAGATAAGGTGCGCGGCCAGCTTACAGAGTACGGTCTTGTGCCAGAAGAATACGGCGGCGACACAATGTTTGTGGATATTTCCGCAAAGCAAGGAACCAACGTAGATAAGCTTCTTGAGGCTGTTCTTTTGACTACCGATGCAGAGCTTGATCCTAAGGCAAATCCAAACATGGATGCTCGCGGTGCAACCGTTGAAGCTCGTTTGGATAAAGGCCGCGGTGCTGTTGCTACGGTTCTTGTTCAGCAGGGAACTCTTAAAGTTGGAGATTCCATTGTTGCAGGCACGTCTTATGGCCGCGTTCGAGCAATGCTCGACGAAAATGGCAATCACTTGCAAGATGCAGGTCCTTCCACTCCAGTTCAGGTGCTTGGTTTGACTTCTGTTCCAACTGCAGGAGATTTGTTCTTGGTTACTTCCGACGATCGTTCTGCTCGCCAGATTGCAGAAAAGCGTCAGGCTACGGAGCGTGCGGCTCAGCTTGCAAAGCGCCGCAAGGTTGTTTCTCTTGAAAGCCTTAAGGAACAGTTTGCTAAGTCCGAAGTGGATATGCTTAACATTGTTATTAAGGGTGATTCTTCTGGCTCCGTTGAGGCTTTGGAAGACTCCTTAATGAAGATTGAGGTTTCCGACGAAGTTGGAATTCAGGTTATTCACCGTGGTGTTGGCGCGATTACGCAAAACGATGTTAACCTTGCAACAGTTGATAAGGCCGTTATTATTGGCTTTAACGTGCGTCCTAATCGCCAGGTTGCAGACTTGGCAGATCGCGAAGGCGTTGAAGTTAAGTACTACTCGGTTATTTACAAGGCAATCGAAGATATTGAAGCTGCTTTGAAGGGTATGCTTAAGCCAGAGTTTGAAGAGGTTGTTACATCTCATTCCGAGATTCGCGAAATCTTCCGCTCGTCCAAGTTTGGCAATATTGCTGGCGTTATGGTTCAAGATGGCGAAGTTAAGCGCGGTACAAAGTGCCGTATTTTGCGAAACGGCGTTGCAACCGTTAACGATCTTGAAATCTCCACTTTGCGCAGGTTTAAGGATGACGTTCAGTCCGTTAGCGAAGGCTACGAGGCAGGCATCAACCTTGGTAGCTTTAACGACATTGAGCTTGGCGATATAATCGAAACCTTTGAGATGAAGCAGATTGAGCGCAAGTAGTATGGCTGGAACAAACCCTAGAGCCGCACGAATTGCGGCTTTGATTCACAGAGTTATTGCGTCCAATATGGAATCGCATTTGCATGATAAGCGACTTGCTAACGTTACTATTACAGAAGTAAGGGTTACTAACGATTTGCAAATCGCCAAAGTGTATTGGACGCAGCTTGGCACTGCTGGAAAAGAGCAGGGTGAGCGCATGCGCGCAAATCAGGCTTTGCAGCAAGCTAAGGGTCGTTTGCGCACTTTAGTTGGAGCTAAAGCAGGCTTGCGATTAACGCCTCAAATCCAATTTGTTTACGATGAGGTTCCTAGCGAAGCTCACGAGATTGAAGACATTTTGGTTGCGGCGCGTAAGCGCGATGAGGAGTTAGCTAAAGCGCGAGAAACAGCTAAATACGCTGGAGAAGCAGATCCATACAAAAAGCCGCGTGAAGACGAGGAATTTGACGACGACTTTGAAGACGGCGACTCTGATGAAGATAACGACTTTGAAGACGGCGACTTTAACAGCGACTTTAACGAGGGCAATGAGTAATTCTAAATTGCCATCTTCTGGCATTTTGCTAGTAGATAAGCCAAAAGGCGTTACCAGCCACGATGTTGTATCTTGTGCGCGTGGCCTGCTGCACACTAAGCGCGTGGGTCACGCTGGAACTCTCGATCCAATGGCCACTGGTCTTTTAATCATTGGATTTGGTAACGCCACTCGTTTGCTAAACTATTTGCTTGGTCATAATAAAACATACGAGGCTGTGATTCGTCTTGGTGAATCAACTAATACGGATGATGCAGACGGAGATGTTGTAGAAAGCGCAAAGAATGAGAGTGGCATTCTAAGCTCAAACCACGCAAATATTGATGAAGTTCTTAAAGAATTGCGCTGCACGGTTGCCAAGAATTTTACTGGCTCGATTATGCAAGCGCCAACGGCTTTTTCGGCTATAAAAATAAATGGTGTTCGCGCCTACGATTTAGCGCGCGCAGGCAAGGACGTGCATTTAGAGCCTCGAGAGGTTGTTATTCACGATTTTTCGCTGCTTGATGCGCATTTTGGCGTGGGTGTAAGCGGCGCAAAGGTTATTGACGTGCGTGCAAGCGTTTCTTGCTCTAGCGGAACCTATATTCGTGCGTTGGCTCGCGATTTAGGGCGTGTTCTTGGAGTTGGAGGCCATTTGGTGAGCCTTAGGCGAACGCAGATTGGCGATTTTTCGGTAGAAGATAGTCGCGTGCTTAAGCTTAAGACTACAGTTCGCACGTTTACAGACAAAAATGGCGTTATGCAAACGCGCACAAAGGCTATTGTTGATTTGGCTACACTTGGCGGGCATGCTGGCGAACATGCTGGCGAGTCTAATAGCGAGTCTAATGGCGATAAAAACTACGATTTGCAAACCAATTTGCTCAGCATGTTTGAAGCAGCAAAATCAACAATGCAAGTGGTAGAAGTAAGCGAAAATCAAGCTAAAGACTTGCGATTTGGTAGAAAGATTGCAATTCCTGCTATTAGCGCAAGCAATGCGATTGCGTATGTAAAAGCTGCAAAAGATGAGCAAAACGACGTTGTTGCTGTTTTGCAGACCGCCCAAAAATCGCAAGCAACCGAAGATTTAAGCAGAACGGTTTCTATATATCAAGCCAAAATTCCAACAGAAATCGAAAAAATAGAAAAAATCGAAAAAAATTCAAATCTTATAGAAGCTAAACCAATTGTAGTATTTGTGCAAAGCTAGTTTGCTGGTAAAATAGTAAATAGTGTGAAAATAGGGGCTCAAGCAAAGCGGCATCTAAAAATAAAGCGATACCAGTATTTGCAGCTCTTGCGAACAGTAAGGATATGATGAAGGTCATCGACATTCGACCAGATGCCAACGGCATGATTAATTGGCCAACATTAAGCGCTCAGCGCAAGGCAGTCGTTACAATAGGCGTATTTGACGGAATGCATCTTGGGCATCGTAAGGTTATTGCGCGAACAGTGGAGATTGCGCGAAAAAACAACGCATTTTCAGTTGTTATAATGTTTGATCCGCGTCCAAGTGTTGTGCACGAGAATCCAGATTTATTCGACGACTTTGGCGATAATGCGCAAATTCCAGTAGACTCTCAGGCGCTAACAAGTGTTCGTCAACGTCTTAGGGTTTTGCAACAGATGGATGTTGATCACGTTATTATTGTTAGATACAGCCTGGCTTTTGCGGCAAAATCGTACAGGTTCTTCCTTGGTCAGCTGGTTGGAAAACTTGGCATGCGCGCGCTTGTTTTAGGCTCGGATGCAGCTCTTGGCGCTAGAAGGGCTGGCAATGTTCACGCAATTAAAGAGCTTGCGCAAGCTACAGGCGTTTTTAATCTTGTTGTTGTAGAAGATTTTGGTCCAGGAGACGTTCGTGTTCCAGACCCAATTGTTCCAGAAGTTCCCGAAGAAAGTGGGGAGCCAAAGAATCCAGCAGAAGGCATGAATAAGGCGGAATATCGCGCTTGGAGCAAAGGCATTCCAAATAAAAAGGTTCGTGCTTGGAGCTCTACAAATGTGCGCTGGATGCTTGCAAATGGAAGAGTTCGAGACGCTGGAGATATTCTTGGCCAGCCGCATAGGGTAGAAGGCATTGTTGTTCATGGAGCTGGGCGCGGCCACCAAATTGGGTTCCCAACTGTAAATCTTGGCGAGCGCATTGATGGCTATGTTCCAGTTGATGGCGTTTACGCTGGCTGGATTGTTGATTTAGATGCAGACGAGCAAAATGGCACTTCTTCTTGCAGCAACATTCCTAGCGTGGGTGTTTTGCGTAAAGATGAGCTTCATCTTGGAGTGCATTCGCCTTGGCGCTGGCCAGCTGCGATTTCCGTTGGCACTAATCCTACTTTTAAAGATGACGCAGCAAATAGCGCGGATGCTTACGATTACACTCTAGAAGAGCAAGAGTCCAGTCGCGCTGCCCAAAATCGCACTGTTGAAGCGTATGCTCTAACAGATAAGATTCAAGATTTATACGGGCACAGGGTTTGCATTGAATTTGCGCGCTTCTTGCGCCCTCAGCAGGCTTTTGAATCGCAAGAGCAGCTTAAAGACGCTATTAGCAAAGACGTTGAGCAAACACGCGCTCTAGTGTCGGAATGATTTAAAGAAGCTTTGCGTTTCTGGGTCGCTGCAGGCATCCATAACCTCGTATGGTGTGCCGTTTTCTGCAACAACTCCATTTCTAAGCAAAACCACCCTGTCGGCAGCTTCGTGCGCAAAATGCATCTCGTGAGTGGCCATTAAAATGGTTGTTCCTTGCTGCTTTAGCTCCGCAACCATGTCTAGAACTTCGCCAACTAGCATTGGGTCTAGCGCAGACGTAATCTCGTCTAAAAGCAAAAGCTGCGGGCTGGTCATAAGTGCGCGCGCAATTGCCACTCGTTGCTGTTGGCCGCCCGAAAGCTGATCTGGGTAGGACTTTGCTTTATTTTCTAGCTTAATCCTAGATAGAAGCTCCATTGCGCGGCTTTCTGCGCGATCTTTGCTCCAATGGTGAACTTTGCGTGCAGCAAGAGTTACGTTATCTAAAACGCTCATATGCGTAAAAAGATTGAATTGCTGGAACACAACGCCAATCTGAGACCTAATTTTATCTTGATTTATGCGCGGGTCGGTAATGTCTGTGTTTCCAAGCCAAACTTGGCCGTCGTCTACTCGCTCAAGCAAATTAATGCACTTCATAAGAGTAGATTTGCCGCTTCCAGAAGGCCCTAAAAGTGCCACAACTTCGTGAGGCGCAATATCAAAAGAAATACCCTTAAGAACAGGCGTTGAGTTATATGATTTACGAATATTGCTTAGACGCAAAACTGGGGTTAAATCCGTTTGATCGCTTGTGTTTGTTTGATCGCTCATTTGCTGATTTACCTTTTGATTTGTTACGTTATTCATCACACGGTTCCTCCGTTAAGCTCGCGCTTGCGTAGTCTTGCTGTATACCAGTCGTTTAGAACAATAAATGGAATACTCAATGCTATAAACACAACGCTTGCTACAACGTACGGAGTGAAGTTATAAGAAGTTGCAACAGATATTTGAGCGGCTCGAACTGCGTCTACAGCGCCCAAAACCGATATAAGACCTGCGTCTTTTTGCATGGATATAAAGTCGTTCATTAAGGCAGGAGCCACTTTTCTTAAGCCGAGTGGAATAACCACTAATCGCACAGTTTGACCAGATGTTAAACCAAGTGACCTTGCGGATGCTCGCATAGATGGATGCACGTCTTCAAAGCCTGCGCGCAATACCTCGCCAACGTATGCGGAATAGCTCATAACAATGGCAATCGTGCCAAGTATTGCTGGCGGAATTCGCCCAAACAGCTGCAAGCCTGGTATGCCAAAGCCAATTAAGTAAAGAACAACAAGCATTGGTATGCCGCGCATAATGGTTGTGTAGAATTGCGCTATAGCTCGCAGAGGGAAAAGCATTGGGCTTACGCTTGTTCTAATAATGGCAATTAAAGTTCCAAGTATTGCAACGCCGACCACGGCAAATGCAAGCACTTGCAAGTTAAGCATTAAGCCTTGCAAAACAGAAGGCAAAGATAGCATAAAGTACTTGCCAGAAAAGAACGTCTCTCGTACTCTTGGCCAGCCAGGGCTCGTTGCAAGCGCTGCAATACACACGCCCAACAGAACCAAAGTGCTTATTATGCTTGTTAGAACAGATTTAAGATTCTGTTTTTTGCGGATTGATCTACGCTCAAGCTCGATATTGCTTAAAACGTATTCTCCAGCCTTGTTTGATTCGCGGGTTTTTGTATTGCCGTTAAGTACTGACATTGGCGGCACTCAAGCCTTTCGACATAATGAATGATACGCACTATTGTAAGCACTTTTATGTGACGATTGGGTTACAAGTTGCTTACAATAATGCGTATTGGTAATGAGGATAGTACGATTTTTATTTATTTTATTTGTTTTGATCTATTTTTAATCTATTTTGTTTGATTTATTTAGATCAATTTACTTTAAAACTGGCACATTAGTTGTGTAGTCTGCAAGCCACTTTTCTTGAAGCTTCTTTAAAGTACCATCTTTTTCTAGCGCATTCACAGCTTTAGTAACGTCTGCAGTAAGCTTAGAGCCTTTTGGAAGCACAAGGCCAGTTCCTTCTTTATCTTCCGAACCTGCAATCTGACCAAGAACAACGCCATCTTTAACCTGCTTGCTGCGAACAATGTTTACGGAAGATGGAGTATCAATAACAAGTGCGTCGATTTGCTTAGAGTCAAGAGCCTGAACCAAAGCGTCGTTATCGTTAAAGGTTTGAATATCGCTCTTAATCTTGTCTTTAGCAAAGCTGTAGCTTGTTGTTCCAACCGCTGCGCCAATCGTAGCTGTTTTAAGGTCTGCCAAAGTCTTTGCGTTAGCAAACTTGCTGTCTTTTTTAACTACAACACCCTGAGTTGCGTTGTAGTAGCTTGGCGAAAAGTCTACTGCCTTCTTGCGTTCTGCTGTAATAGAGAACTGCTGAAGGTTAAAATCAAAGTCCTTTGGTCCTGGAGTTACTGCGGAATCGAAGGTTGTGCGAACCCACTTAACCTTGTCTTTGCCGTAGCCAAGCTTCTTTGCAACGGCGTATGCTACTGCGGACTCGTATCCTTTACCGTTTTCTGGCTTGTTGTCGTACATCCATGGTGTGTAAGTTGGCTGAGCTGTGCCGATTGTCAAAACGCCTGGCGTAATCGTCTTTTGGTTTGAATCTTGTGCGTTTTGGCTTCCGCATGCTGCTGTGCTAACCATTGCTGCCACTGCTAATGCTGCTGCTGCAATCTTTGTAGCTGTTGCTGCCACGCGGTTAGTGTGCAAGTTGTTATGTACGAAAATAGCCATTTTTTCTCCTTCGCATCTTTACGCAAAGCCTTGTTATTGTAATTTTTATTGGATTTATAATCGAGGTTTTGCGGTTGTACATTTGATAGTTTATAAGACGATAGAAGCATTTAAGGCTTAATTGCTACAGAATTGTTATCGCGATTGCTTATAACGTGCTATAGTTTGTTGATTTAGTGGTGTAATGGTTGCTTATTTATGTTTAATTTTGTAAATGTTAAGCGGTGGTTGCAATCGGTGTGTTGCGGTGTGTTGCGGTGTGTTGAAGTGCCTTTATGATTTTAGAATCATAAGTATTTGACTGTGTTTGACTATATTTGATTTTGTTAGATTTTATTAGATTAGATTTATTGAACTTATTTTTAGGGGAGACTATGCAAAAGGAATTTTCAATCGGTAATTCTGGCGATTTTAGCAATCTTTTAAGCCTCGCTGTTATAGTGGCTCTTCAAAAAGAAGCTCAGCCTATTTTGCAAGCATTTAATGGTGAATATAAGTCTTGGCAAGATTACGGTGTTACTTTTATTCAAGGTAAAATCGCCTCTAATAACAAAGAAAATAGCGCGATTCTTACAATATGCGTTGCTGGAATGGGAAAGTGTGCAGCGGCTGCAGCTGCCCAGGCTCTTATAATTGAAGCTAAGCCGCAAGTGTTGATTTTTAGCGGAATTGCGGGCGCTTTAAACCCTCGTCTTGGTGTTGGAGATGTTGTTATAGGCAAGAATCTTCACTATCTAGAAACAAATACTCAAATTATTGCCGAGTGCTCTCCATATAAGGCCGTTTTTGAATCGGATTCAAAGCTGTGCAATTTAGCAGCAAATCAGGCGAGGCTATTGGGATTTAGGCTTGAAAAGTCTTTGCAAGAATTATCTTCGGTTGCTTGCGATTCTTGTGCGTGTATTTTGCAAAGCGCGTCTAATGAAAATAGCGCTGCTAACAAGAGCGAAAATGGCGTTGCTTATGTTTGCGGAAACATAGCAACAAGCGACCAATTTAACACAGATCCAAAGATTCTAGACGCAGTTCGCAAAGAGGTTTTTGGCGATTGCGAAGAGATGGAAGGCGCTGCCGCAGCACATATTGCAGCTAAAAATGGCGTGCCGTTCCTTGCGATTCGAGCAATGAGCAATCGCTGTGGAGAATCATACGAGTCGGTTGATGCGCATAAAGACGATTTAGTTCTTGCAGCAAATCGCGCTGGAAGCTTAACTTTGAGCGTTTTGAACGCGCTTTTAAAGTAACCTACTCGTTTTTAGATGCTAAATTAAATCCGCTAAAAGTAAAACCAGGGCTTACAACGCAAGAAACCAATACATCTGCGTTACTAGGCACAGTTCGTTGCCATGTCCCAGCAGGAATCACAAGGTGACCGCGCGTAGATAAGCCGCTGCCATCTTTAATGTTTCCGAGTGTAAAGCTCTGCGAATTTGCCTCTGCACAAGGATTTACGCCGCAACCGCCAAGCTCAATCGTAAGATTTGCTGGCCCATGCCAAAGCCAAATCTCGTCTGCATCAACTTTATGCCACGCGCTTGAATCGCCAGCTGGTAAAAGAAAGTAAATAAGCGATGCAAGTGGTCTTGGCGCGTTTGCACTAGAGTTTTCGTCAATTTGCGCGTTGTTTGCGCTCGCATCTGCGTTGTTTGCGCTATATAGCTGCGCTGCTTGCCAATCGCGAGTGTACCATCCGCCTTCGGGGTGGGCTTCTAGGTGCAATTCTTTAACAAGATTTTTAGCGTAATCGCTCATATCTTCTGCATTGACGCTCATAATATCTCCTGATATTTACTGTTTTATTTTGTGTTGACTTATATGTGTTGACTTATATTTGCATTGATATTAGTCAAGTGTTATTGCGCAAGTGTTATTGCGCAAAAGCGCCATTATTGTACACAAGATTTCCCGATATTACTGTTGCTTTTGCACTTCCTGCGCCGTGGCGAACAAAATTGTGCAAAGTCTCTTCCACACCTTGCGGAGAGTTTGTATCGGTTGGAATGTTAAAGAATGCAAGGTCTGCCGTGGCTCCAGCATTAATCTGTCCAATTCTGTGCGGGCCTACATGCAAGCCCATAACGCTGGCTCCTCCTAAAGTGAGCATGCGAATAATGCGATGCGTTAAATCATCTTTTCTATAGCCCTGCGCTGTTGCTAAGTCGTAGACTTTTGCAGCATCGTCTAAAACATCTAAAGATGGGGAAGAAGATAGCGAATCCGTGCCAATCGAAAGCAGATTTCCTTCTTCCATATAGTCGCGAATTGGCGCGTCTCGCTCGGTAACCGTAATGCGATTGGATCTTGGGCAAAGTGCCACGCCAACTCCGCGCTGGCGCAAGATCCTGCGGTCTTCGCCGTCTGCCCAAACGCCATGCGCAATATGAACGTCTGGCCCCAAAGATCCAAGCTGATCCAAAAATTGTATTGCGGATGCCGTCATTCCGTGCGATTTAAGTTCGCTATAGCTTTCCCAAACATTGCTATTCCAATCCGGAGCAGAATATGTAGTTAGTGTATCTGCGTGGTTTCCCGCCTCCATTGGCGTTTCGGCAAGATGTATGTGCAAGCGCATATTTAGCTGGCGTGCAATATCTGGCAAGTCCACAAATGGCTCGGTTTCTAGGCTATAAGGTGCATGTGGGCTAATACCTATACTCGGTATGCTGCCGTTGTTCATCATTTTGCCAAGCATCTCTAGCAGCTTAGCGTAGCCTTCTTCCTTCCAGTCAACGTTTTTCCAGCCCATTACCTCCCAATAGGCAATTCCGTGCATTCCCTGGCTTGCAAGTGCGCCAACGGCTTCAATGTCGGTTACAATATCGGCGGCTGCGGTTGTGCCAGCTTCCACCATCATTCTTGCGCCTTTGTATGCGGAATCTTTCCACGTAGTTAAAGAAGGGTTTTGCTGCTTATCTTCGTGCAATTTGTCGTAAACAACGTTGAATCCCTGTTCCCAATCGTGGAAATTTCTATATTCTGCGCGACCTACGCTCGCCATGTTTGTGTATTGCAAATGCGTGTGAGCGTTTATAAGGCCTGGCGTCATAAGCCCATGCCAATGCTTCTCGTTTCTAAACATTTGCATATACGATTCGCTAGGCATCTCACTTTTTAGCGTGTTTAAAACCCATTGACGTGTTCCAACGTGCACAACGCGCCCGTTAGATACAGCAACAGCACCTTCGGGGATTATTGGCCCCGTTACTGGAATAACCATTGCTGCGCTGTATAGTGTAACTTCGCTAAGTGGTGTTGGGTGTGCGAGTGCGCGTATTGGGTCTGTAAGCATTGTGTTCCTTAAGGAATTATGTTGTACTACTTTTGTTGCTTTTATTCTATTATTGCCTAGATTTATTATGTTTTGGTTAATTGATTTTAGTTAATTCGCTTTTTCTTCCGCAAATCGCGTTAAATCCCACTTGTAGCCGTTGTTTTTATTGACTTCGCTTGCGCTATATCCGCGTTTTGCCAGTGCGATGCTTGCTATTTGCCTATCGGAGCTTTCTGGAAGTTGGTAGATTCCAGAATCAAGTCGATTTTCGTTGTCATTATTGTTATTGCCATTGCCATTGTGCTCTAGCAAATACGCAACCGCGCTCACTTGAACAGCAAAGCTAAAGTCCATAATCTCAATTGGGTTTCCGCCGCCAGTTGTGTAGTTAGTTCCGTCTCCTTCGCTTATTAACGTAATTTGCGGGCCTAACGGAACTTGGATTTTTCTTTGCGCGGTTCCAACAATCGGCTTAAAATCAGGGATTTCGTCTAGTGCAATCTCGTTTGCAATTCCACCAATAACAGCCAAAATCGCGTTTTCTTGCATGCTCTGCATGTGTTGCAATGTAATTGTGTGACGAACGCCAGTTGCAGAAACAATCATATTGCTTTCTTTAACAGCACAATCAAGATTTTTAGCTTCAAATCCGTCGAAAACTGCGCGCAAAGCTTGAACTGGGTTAGTGTCGCAGATTGTAACTTTTGCGCCCAGAGCGCGTATTCTTAATGCAAATCCACGGCCCACTGGCCCGTATCCAACAACGGTTACTTTAGCGTTTTTAAAGCATTCGCTTCCAAGAATTTGCTGCATTGTTGTAACGCATGTTTCGCCAGTGCCGTGACGATTGTCAAAATCAGTTTTTAAAGCGCTGTTATTCACTGCGATTACAGGGTAGTGCAGGTGACCCGCTTTTTGCATTGCTTCAAATGCGCGCACTCCGCTTGTTGTTTCTTCTGCAACGCCTATTAGATTTGCTGCGATTTGCGGGCGCTCCAGGCTTGCTAGGCGGGCAAAGCTAGCACCATCGTCGATTATTATGTCTGGCTGTATATCGTCTAGAAGATTTAGTGCGCCTTGGTGTGTTTGCTCAGGTGTCCACTCGCGATTTGCCTGCACCAAAATGCCCTCTTTTTTAAGCTGATCTGCCACTCGCTGATCTGTTTCGTCTGGGCCGCAAAAAACGCCCACAATAGCGCCATGCGCGTGCAACTCTCTTAGCAATGCGGCTGTTTTTGGCTCCAGCACAAGGCAAACGGCTATTCTAACGCCTTTTAAATTAAGACCATTTTCTTGTAAATCATTAAGTAGCGTGCGCATTACTGGCATGTGGCTTTGCGCGTAGTCAATGGCGTCTTTTCCGCTTAATTTAGGCGCGTCTATAGTGGTCTCTAGGTTTTTTTGGCAGATTTTTACGCAAAAATCAGCGTCTTCCTTAGAATCTACAGGAATTATTCCCCAAGATTGCGTGCTTTGCAGGAATTTTTGCACATTGCTGTTGTTGATGTTATCGCAGTTATCACTGTTATTGTTATCGCTATTGTTTCCGTTGTTTACATCTTCAATAAACACTCGCGAACCTGCAAGCGAGCGATTAGTTTTTTGCGAAGTAAACGCAGCCCATTGGCTAAAGTCCACCATATTTATCTCCTACAATCCCAGCGCGCTCAACGCTTCTTTAAGATTATTTACCTCAATTACATCAATTCCTGCAACATGAATCTTTTTTTGCAAACGGCAAACAATCGCACGCTTATAGCCAATTCTGGCCGCCTCTTTAAGTCTAGTTTCCATTCTAGAAGCCGAGCGAACTTGGCCAGTTAAGCTAATCTCACCAATTGCGCACGTAAATGGCAAAACTGGCTTATTCTTTGCTGCGCTTGCAAGGGACGCCACTATTGCTAAATCGCAAGCAGGCTCTTTTGCCTTTGCTCCAGCAATCGTAGAAACATAAAGATCTTTGGCAAGAAGATTCAATCCTCCATGCCTATACAAAACTGCTGTAAGCATGGCAATTCTGTTTGCGTCCACGCCAGAAACTGCACGTCTAGGGGCAGGCAAAACAGAGTTTGTGACAAGAGCCTGAATCTCAATAGCAAGGCTTCGATTGCCTTCTAAAGTAAGTGTTACGCATGTGCCTTCGTTTTTGCAATCCTCGTTAGAAGACAAAAACAGGCCAGAAGGATCTAGAACTTCTTCAATGCCACATCCACTCATATCGAAGCAGCCAACTTCGTCTGTAGGACCAAAACGATTTTTAACCGCGCGAAGCATGCGCAAAGCGGTTTGACTGTCTCCTTCAAACTGGCAAACAGTGTCTACAAGGTGTTCAAGTGTGCGCGGGCCTGCAATCGAGCCGTCTTTTGTAACGTGACCAACTAAAAGCACTGGAATATTACATGTTTTAGCAACGTCAATAAGTGCACTAGCTACTTCTCGAACTTGAGTGGAGCCTCCTGTAATGCCCTCAACATCGCTAGAAACAATGGTTTGTGCTGAGTCAACAATTGCAAGAGTTGGCTTATACTTTTCGATTAGCGCTAAAGCTGTGTTTAAGTTTGTTGTGCTAGCAAGAAGAAGATTTTGACTTATGGCGTTTATGCGTGACGCGCGCAATTTTACTTGAGACTTTGACTCTTCTCCAGAAATATACAGGACTATGCCTTTTTGGGATTCGTTTCTGCTAACTTCTGCGATTTTGCTGCAAGCATTGGCCACTTTTCCAGCGGTTTCCAAAAGCAAGGTGGATTTTCCGATTCCTGGTTCGCCTGCTATAAGTGTTACAGACCCTGGAACAAGCCCTCCGCCTAAAACGCGGTCAAATTCGCTAAATCCCGTGTGTATTCTAATTCCATTGTCTGCTTGAATGCTGCTAATTGGCTGTGCGTCTACGCTAGAATCAAGGTTTAATGCGGCAATCGCGTTAGCTTTTGCGCTTCTAGAATTTCTAGCAGATCTTAAAGTTTTGGAGACGCCACTTTGCACCTTTGGCTCGCTAAACTCGCTTAACGTACCCCATTCGCCACATTCTGGGCAGCGTCCGTACCATTTTGATCCGCTCCAACCGCATTCGGAGCATAAGTAGTAAGTAGAAGATTTTGCAGCCATGATTTGACGCTAGCCGCATTTGTAGACATTTTACCGTCATAGTTTTGTGAGATAATCCAATTATGATTAACGGCATTATTGGGGTAAAAAAATGAATTTTTATGCGAATAATTCTTCTACTTCATCTAAAGGTTTTTCGGCATCTCATAATAACTTGCGTAAGGTGATTGTTGTTGCCGCAATAGTTGTTGTTTTGGCAATTGTTTCTGCATTTGTTTGGCCAGGGTGGGCGTTAAATCGCCAGCAAGCTGCACAAGATGCTAAAACGCATGTGTCTTCTGCTAAAACGCCTTCTATTAAGGCTAAGGATTTGCCTAGCACGTCTACCGCACTTTTAAAATCTATGCCAGATACCGTTCTTGATTTTGCGCGTGTTGATGCTGCCGCCAGCGCAAAATGGTCTTCTGCTTCTCCGCTAGAAGAATATACAGTTAAGTATTCTACGGGTGAATCTGGGAGTGATATTTCGCTAGTTGTTGCTCAGTGGAGCAGCCGCGATTTAGCAAACAAGCAGTACGAACTTTTGGTAGATGGATTAAGTGGCGTAGATATTGCGTCTGGAAAGATTCAAGTTTCTGGCAAAACCACTGGGAGCTATGTGCTAAAAACAGAGTCGGGAAATAAATCGAAGGCTAGTGCTGTTTGGCAGAACGATACCGCTGTTTTTGAGATAACTGGCTCAAAGCAGTCTGTTGAAAGATTCTACAAGCAATTCCCAATGTAAATTTGCGCTAATATAAGCCGTTTTGCATGTGTTTTGCATGTGTTTTTATAAAATTTTGCTTTAGGATTTTTCAAAGTCGTTAAAACGGTGTAACATTAGGCAAGTTGCACACTTTACATATGAATGGAGGCTTCAGATGGGTTCTGTCATCAAGAAGCGCCGCAAGCGGATGAGCAAGAAGAAGCACCGCAAACTGCTGCGTAAGACTCGTCATCAGCGTAAGTAATAGCTGTTTGGCGCGCCTGCCCGTTTGGGCACGTAACACTTTTAAAAGCGTTGGATTTTTCCGGCGCTTTTTTTTTATTACGATTGACGACTGTAAAAAATTTCCCGAAAATGTACGTAAAACAGTGGATTTTACGTACATTCTCGGGAAATGATTGGTTAAATATTAGATTATGCGTTTACTTATTTGGGTTTGTAAGCGCGCGAGGGCCATTTGGATCGCCAACAATCACAGTATCAACCATGTTAAGGAACAATCCATGCTCAACAACGCCAACAGTTTCAATCAAGTCTTTAGCAAGCTCCTGTGGGTGGTCAATGCGCTCCAAGTGCAAGTCAACAACAAAGTTATTCTCGTCTGTGCGAACCTCTTTGCCATTGGCATCCAAGCGCAAAACTGGCTTGTATCCGCGCTTTTCAAACTTGCGAATAACCTGTGCGGAGCCAAATGGAATTACCTCAACTGGGAGTGGGAACTTGCCGATTGTGTCTACAACCTTGCTTGCGTCTACAATCCACACAATGCGATCGGAGTTGATTGCAACAATCTTTTCCCAAAGAAGAGCTGCGCCGCCGCCCTTAATTCCGTTAAAGTTTTTGTCTACTTCGTCCGATCCATCAATCGTAACGTCAATATGGTCAACATCGTTAATATCAAGAATCTTAATTCCGTAGCCTTCTGCCTGCTCTTGCGTACGGCGAGAAGTGGTAACTCCCGTAAAGCTTAAGCCTTCTTCTTTAACTCGGCGACCAAGCTCATCTACCAAAAAACGAACGGTGGATCCTGTTCCGAGTCCAACCATCATGCCATTTTGTACGATTTTTGCAGCTTCAATTCCAGCGGCCTTCTTTAGCGCGTCTTGTTGTGCTTTATCCATTTGTGCCTACTTTCTTGCCTTTGGCAGGCTAATATCGCGCGATTTTGTGCGATACTGCGCCATTTTTAGCGATTATCTAATCGCATCTATTTCATACATATTACATATTAGTCTGCGTTAAGATTATTGCGCGTTTAGTGAGTATTAGCGCGTAGTCTTAATGTAGAACTCGGTTGGGTCTAGTTTAAAAGTGCCATCTGGCATAACGTATCCGCTTAACTGTATGTTGCCCGTTATAAATCGGGGATTTCCGTCAAAGTTGGAGCTTGTTTGTGGAGCGGGGCTAAATTGCAGAACGCCACTAACGCTTAGCCCTGGTACTGGTTTATATTCCACTTTTGCATCTGATTTTTTATGCGCTTCGCAAGCTGATTCCTGTGTTGTTTCACACTTTGTTTCACGCGTTATCTGCTCGGCTTTAGTGTCATCGGCTTTAGTGTCATCGGCTTTAGTGTTATCGACTTTAGTGTTCTCGGCTTTAGAATCCTCGGCGTTTTTGCAATCAAAATCTGGATTCACACTTTTTCCAACGCATCTGCCAATGTGATATTCGCTACTAGAAATTGTGCCATCCAACAGCATTTTTGCGTCTTGCGGAACATCAACACCATCTGAATATTCAGAAGAAATCAACGATTTCCATCCTTCTAATGGCAAATATCCATCCTTCAATTTGCTGCGGCAATCTTCGGCGTAAGTTCTAGCAAGATTGTCAACCTTTTCGTTTCCAGCGTTTCCAGCATGACCCTTAACCCAAACGAACTTAACAGGGCCTTTTCGATTGCAAATTTCTGCATCAATCGCGCGGATTAAATCTGCGTTTTTTACAGGCTCTTTTTTGGAGTTCTTCCAACCGTTCTTTTTCCAACCATGAATCCAAGTGGTTGCACAGTTAATCGCATATTGCGAGTCGCTTTCGATTGTTAAAGGCTCACTTCCAGGGTGTGCGCGCAAAGCTTCCAGAACAGCACATAATTCGCCAATTTGATTAGTGCCATTAGTTGCGCCTCCTGCGTCTGCATTTCCACTGTGATTGTGTTCGCTAGCATTGCCTAGATTATCTAAGTGATCTGCCCAAGCCCAGCCCATTGATCCGTTTGGGTTTCCAAGTGCGGACCCATCGGTAGAAACAACAATCATTGCAAAACCTTTCAAAAATGCGCTGGCCGCATTAGCAACCAGCGCAGATATAAAAGCGAATTAATCGCAAATCAACTTCGACTAATGTGTTTAACTTTAACTAGTCGCGCCAAAGCCTTACGCCAAAGCCTTGTCTACTACGGCAGTAGCTTCTTCAAGCACCTTATCTAGCGCTTCTGGAGAAACGAAGGATTCAGCGTACACCTTGTAAATGTTTTCGGTGCCAGATGGGCGAGCAGCGAACCAATTGTTTTCGGTTGTAACCTTTAAGCCGCCAATCTTTGCGCCGTTTCCTGGAGCTTCCGTAAGCTTTGCAGTAATATCTTCGCCAGCAAGCTTAGTGGCTTCAACGTCGCTGCCGCTTAGAGCTGCAAACTTTTGCTTTTGCTCAAGCGTTGTTGGAGTATCCACGCGCTTGTACCAGCTTTCGCCAAAGCGAGCAACCTGATCTTGATGGAGCTGAGCTGGGTTCTTGCCAGTCTTTGCAGTGATTTCTGCAGCGAGCAAATCAGGAATCAAACCATCTTTATCGGTGGTCCAAACGCGGCCGTCTTTGCGCAAGAAGCTCATGCCAGAGCTTTCCTCGCCGCCGAAAGCAACTTCGCCACTAAAGAGTGGGTCAACAAACCACTTAAAGCCAACAGGAACTTCCACAAGCTTTGCGTTAATCGAAGCAGCCACGCGGTCAATCAAGGAAGAAGACACAAGTGTCTTGCCAATTGCTGTGTTCTTTGGCCAATCTGGGCGAGCGCCGCCGAACAAGTATTCCACGCACACTGCAATGTAGTGGTTTGGATTCATAACACCCCAGTTAGGGCACACAATTCCGTGGCGGTCGGCATCTGGATCGGTGCCGCCAACCAAATCGTACTTATCCCAAGCGCCAGCATTAAGCTGATCAACCAATCCCTTCATTGCGTAAGGGGAGCTTGGATCCATACGAATCTTGCCGTCGTGGTCAATGGTCATAAATCGCCAAGTTGGATCTACGTCTGGGCGCACAACGCCAATATTCAGGCCGTACTTTTCGTTCATAAGTGGCCAATAGTTTACGCTTGCGCCGCCCAAAGGATCAATTCCCAAGCGCACGCCGCTAGAGCGAATTACATCAAAGTCAATAACGTTTGCCAAGTCGCTAACGTAGTGTTCGCGGTAATCGAAGCCTTCTACTAAGTCAGACTTAATTGCCTCTTCAAAAGGCACGCGCTTAATGGACTTGTAGTTGTCGAGCAATTCGTTTGCGCGGTTTGCAATCGCATTAGTTACGTCTGCTGGGGCAGGGCCGCCAGTTACAGGGTCGTACTTAAAACCGCCGTCGGTTGGAGGATTGTGCGAAGGAGTAACGACGATGCCGTCGGCCAATCCGTCTCCGCTAAAGCGCTGAGTGCCATCTGCTGCGCGGTTGTGCGTCAAAATTGCTTGCGACACAACAGGTGTTGGCACAAAGTCGCCGCGGGAATCCACGCGAACGTGAACTCCGTTAGCAACCAAAACCTCAATTGCTGTTTTTTGAGCAGGCTCCGAAAGAGCGTGTGTGTCTCTACCAATATAAAGTGGGCCATTAACTCCAGCGCTCTTGCGATATTCGGCGATTGCTTGCGTAATTGCCACAATATGAGCTTCGTTAAACGAAGTTTTTAAAGCAGAACCACGGTGACCAGACGTGCCGAAAATCACGCGCTGTTCTGGAATGTTGGAATTTGGAACTTCATCGTAGTAAGCGCCAATTAAAGCGTCAACGTCTACTAGATCTTCTGGGGTGGCGGGCATTCCCGCATTTTTTGCTACCATAATTTTTTATTTTGCCACGGCGGCGGTATTTTAATGTAAGTCAGCGTTATTTTGGGTTAAAGAAGATTGCAGACTTTGCGGCACGCGTACGCATAATGCTCGTTTATCTACACTAAAACGCAGGTGTTTTGTGTATCCCAAAATATCTCCATCAACCTGCACTGGAGCAGATCGCTCAAGCTTTACAATGGCCTCCAGCCCCTGCGATTGGTCAATTTTGGAGTTTGTGGAAAGTGGGCTTTGTTGCGCTTTGCCTGTAACCGTTTGATGCACAACATCTCCAAATAAATTAGCCCATCCAATTAATCCGCCAGAAGTGTCAATAACCTCAAAGTCGAGTATGCCGTCGTCGTAAGCGGCATCTGGCATAAGCGAAAACATTGGAATTTGTCCACAGTTTCCAGCCATAAGAGTTCGGAAAGATATTGATTTAGCTGTGTAATCCGTTCCATCTGTGCGCGTAAAAGTAACGTCTCCGCGGTATTTTGGCGCAAACAAGTGCTTAACGCCTGCAACAAAGTACGCCAGCCAGCTTATGTTCTTTTTAAGCGCGGGATTAGTGTCGTCTATCATAAGCGCGTCGAATCCAATTCCCGCAATAATTAAAAATGCGTGACCATGATCTTCGTACGGCTTGTCGAGTATAAAAACGCGACCAACGTCAACAAACCTAGAACCATGGCTAGTGGCCACTTTTAGCGCAGCCTGAACATCGTCTACTGGAATACCCATATTTCGTGCAAACAAATTTCCCGTGCCGATTGGAATAATTCCCATAGCGTGGTTTGTTCCGCTAACTGCGCTCGCAACCGTTCTAACAGTGCCATCTCCGCCAACAGCAACAACAACGTTTGCGCCATTTTTCAGTGCTTCTAGCGCACATTCGCGCCCATCCTTGTTAAGCTGCGTATCTATTATTTCGTACGTAAAATCGTTGGAAGCACAGTAATCTTTAATGCTTTTTCGGTATTGTTCGGCTTGTGGTTTAGAAGGATTAAGTATAAAGGCGTAGTGAACGCTATCTTCGTGCCTTTCCGATAATTTTTCGGCTAAATACTGCTTTTTCAAGGCGCGCGCGACTATCATAATGACGAATGGCGCAAAAACTAGCGCAAAAACAATCACCATTAACGCAATTGTTGCTTGAATTGGCATATCTGGCATATTCTCATTTTTGCACATATATTCGAGTTGTGGGCATTATTTTTCTAATAATTGTCAAATAATTTCCAATATTTAATTATTTTCACATTTTCATTACGTATTTAGCGCATCTTGACTGTGCATTTTTACTGTGTGCCTAACATATGGCGATTTGTACGGCGATTTGTACGGCGATTTGTATGCGACTTGCATGGCGACTTATATGACGCGCAAGTGATAAGCTTGCAACATGCGTTTTGCATGATTGAACTATAGGGGTTTATGGTCATGTCTGAATTACAAGAAAATAATGTAGACGTTTTTGAGTCCGACGATACTGAACAATTTGCAGTATCAAAAAAGCGTAGGAAGTCTAATAAGTCTGCGCTTGTATTGCTTTATTCGTTCGTTATTTTCTTAATACTTTTGGCGGCTGCTTTTGTGGGGTCGCAAGCATACTTCCGCGATCGCGTTGCGCCAGGAGTACATTTTGCTGGCAGCAGCGAGATTTCGGGCGCGCAGATTGAAAAAGTTACCAACGCTGTGAATAACGCGATTGAAAACACAAAGATTGAGATTAAAGACGATTCTGGAAAAAGCTCCGTTGAAACCCTTAAAGATTTATCGGTAAACATAGATAAAGACGCAACCGTGCAGAGCATTATGCGCGCAAAGCACAATAATGTGTTTACAATGCTTATGCCGTGGATGCAAGAAAACGTTGGGCTTAAAGCTAAGTTAAACAACGACCGTATGGATGCATATGTTGTTAAAAAGTTTGTGAGCCAAAAAGATCGAGCAATGCCTTATACTGCTAAGTTTGATTCTTCTTCCAATTCTTACGTTGTAGAAGATGGTGTTCCAGGGCGTACGATTATAACTTTGCCAGTTCGCGAAGCGATTAAGCGAGTTCTGGAAAATCCTGGTAAAACAGTAAAAGTTACGGTTAGCTCGCGCAGAGTGGAAGCTCCGATTAAGCGCGATGTTGCACAGAAAACCGTTGATCAGCTTAATAATTTACTATCTAAAAAAATCACGTTGGATAATGGTGATTCAAAAGATTTTACACTTCCAAAGTCTGTTTTAGCGTCTTGGATTAAGATTGATGCAGATTGTACAAAAAAGAAGATTTCGTACAAGGTTGATTCATCTGCTGCAGACGCATGGCTTTCTAAAGAGCTTGCTAAAAATCTTAATCAGCAAAAAGTAGATCAAGAAGATACTTACAACAAGCAAGGCAAGTTTATATTAACAACGCTTAAGGGCGTTAACGGTATAGAAGTTAAATATTCTAAAGACTTTGCGAATAAGGTTGTTCAGGCAGTAGAAAAGTCGGCGGATGCAAAGATTAGTGTTCCAACAAGCATTGTTAAGTTTGGAATCGAAAAAAAGACCGTCGAAATGCGTGTTGTTGTTAATAAAACAGACCAAACAATAAGCGTTTACAAAGACGATCAGCTTCTTAAAACATTCCCAGTTTGCAGCGGCTCAAACGGTTATTACGAAACGCCAAACGGAACGTACTTTATTTACTTGCGCTACAGGGTGCAAGATATGCGTGGATTTAACCGAAACGGCTCTAGGTATTTCTTGCCTGGAATTACCTGGGTTAGCTACTTTAATGGCGGAATCTCGTTCCACACCGCTCTTTGGAACAATGTTGGTATAGCTCAGGGATACCCTGCAAAGTACGGTTCTCACGGCTGCATAAACATGTATGAGCAAGACGCAAAGTGGGTATTTGACAACTGCCCTCGCGGAACAGTTGTGGAAGTTGTTGGAGAACAACCAGATGGACCAGTTCGCCAATAAGGCAGCGGATTTAAAGGGCGATTTGCCTGCTGCAGCTAGAAGAGTTAGTAGCACTCCGATTCAGGTTCGTGTTACCGAAACGCTGTTTGATGCCCCTTCTAGCGAAGAGCGCTTAGACAAAAAGCCTCCAATTGTTCAGTTTGCTAGAAAGTTTGTAACATCTAGTTTCGGGCTTTGGGTGCGCATAAGCGGCAAAATCGCTCGCCATTTTGGCTGGTTTCCTAGCGTTGAACCATATATTGGCTACGGTACCGATCGCTACGCGCGCTTGATTTGCCGAACCGTTTTAGCGCCTAAAGCTGGCCATCATTCCGCTTTAAAGCGCGGTATTTACGCAATGCTTGTTGTTCCTGCAATTCGTGTTAAGGTTGCTCTAAGCATTGATAACGTTGCTGTTGAATGGGCGCAGGTTGGCGATTCTTCTGTGTACGATAAGCCAGATTCTGCATATAATAGCAGCGCTGAATATTGCGTTTCGGATTGTTCTGGTTACTTAGATTTGATTACCGAAAGGTCGCTTTTAGCAGGCGAACACAAGGTTTCGTACAAGGTTGATAATCGCGATCCTGTTGAAGCAAGCATGTTTGTTATATCGGAGCAGACGCCTTTAGGTATTATTTCCGACGTTGACGATACTATTATGGTCACTCAAGCGCCTTCTCCTCTTAGAGCTGCCTACAATCTGCTTATTATGAATCCAGAGCATAGGCATGCCGTTAATGGCATGAGTCACTTTTTCAATAGTATTCGTGATTCAATTCCTAGTGTTCCGTTCTTTTATCTTTCCACTTCTCCTTGGAATGTAGAAGCTTCGATTCGCCACTTTATTTTGCGCGAAGGTTTTCCTGCCGGCCCTCTTCTTCTTAGGGATTTAGACCCGCGCCCTAAGACTTTTGTTCCAACTGGACCGCAGCACAAGCTTGAGTTTGCTCAGCAGCTTATGAATGATTTTCCAGGTATGCGTTTTGTTCTTATTGGAGATGATGGCCAAAAAGACCCTTCGACTTATGCGAAAATCATTGAAAAATTCCCAGATCGTGTTCTTGCAGTTGGCATACGTCAGCTTAAGAAAGATGCAACTTTGGTTGATTTTAGGCGAAGCATGTCTAAGACTTTTGGTGTGACTCTTGCTTCTTCTAGGGTTGCTAAAACTTGCAATAATAGCTTTATTGAAGCTAAGGGTGCGGCTGGAACTTTTGAAGGTGTTCCATTTTTTGCGGCGCAAAATGGCAACGAGCTAGAAGATCTTATGATTCCGTTTATTATTGATTCTGTTAATAGCAAAGACTGATTTTAAGCGCTGTAAATGTTGTAAATGTTGTAAAGTCTGTAAAGGTTGCAAAGGTTATAAATGGAAGATAATTCGCTAAAAGTTGGTGATTTTAAGACTGTTGAAAAGCCACTTCCTGCAAAACGAGTTGATTACGTTCGTAAGTTTCATAACCAGGTGTTTGTAGATGAATATGCTTGGATGAAAAACACTAAATCCAAGGATTTACGCGATTATATTAACGCTCAAAATGAGTACACTAGCAAACGCGTTTCTAGTTTAGAGCCTTTACGTAAACATTTGTTTAGTGAGTTAAAGAGCCGTATTCAAGAAACAGATATGTCGGTTCCAACTCGCATGGATGGTTATTGGTATTACGTTAGAACCGAAGAAGGCAAGCAATACGCCGTTCAATGCCGTATGAAAATTAAGAGCAAAGATGACTGGAATCCACCTGTTATAGATGAGCGCGCGCATGCTGGCCAGACTCCAGACGAAGAGGTTATTTTTGACGCTAACATAGAAGCCAATCGTTTTAATGGCGGATTCTTCCAGCTTGGCGGAATGGATATTAGCCTAGATGGAAAGCGAATGTTGTTTGGGGTAGATACTAGCGGCAACGAAAGATTTGACTTTTATATACGCGATTTTTGCGCGCCTTCTGGTGACGATTACAACACTCGCTATAACAATAGTTTTGTAACGCTTTCGGATTGCATAAAAGGCATATCTTCCGCGCTTTTAACGCCAGATGGAAAATGGGTTTTCTACGTAACTTTAGATAGTGCTTGGCGTCCATATCAGGTGTTTAGACACAAGGTTGGAACAAGCGTAGAAAATGACGTTAAAGTTTTTGAAGATTTAGACGAGCGCTTTTTTGTTAGCGTGTACGAAAGCTTTGATGAGCGAAGCGTTATTATAAACAGCAGCTCTAAAACCACTTCACGCGTATTAATGCTGCCGTTAAGCACTCCAGAAGCAGATTTTAAAACGGTGTTAAAGCCTGTAGAAAACGTGGAATACGACGTTTCGTTTGCTTGCTTTGAAAACGCTGGAGAAGATGGCAAAGACATTCCACTTATGTTTGTAAGCCACAATCTTAAGAATCCGAATTTTCAGATTGACGTTATAGATTTGCGCAAGCACTCTATAGATTCAATGCCGTTTAACATTGGCGAAGGCTGCTGTGTTGCGCAAGGGTCTCCTTACGGATGTAAAAATGGCGATTTAATAGAGAAAGGCGCAAGTAAAAAGGCCATTAGTGAGCCGTATTACAACAGCAAAAATCCTAAGATTTTGCAAGGATTGCGCGGCTTAAGCGTGGATGGTTTAAGCGTTTATAAAAATTACGTAGCTCTTTCTTTCCGTGCAAATGGTTTGCCTCAATTAGCAGTTATGACTAAAAGCAATGCCGTTGAAGACTTTAAGTCTGGGTGCCCTTGGAGATTCCGTCTTGTAAAAGAAGATGGGTTTGTAGAAGATTCTTGCGATTCTGTGGTTTCTTGCGATTCTGTGGTTTCTTGCGACTCGTTGGATCTTAACGATTCTTGCGCAAAAGTCGCAAGCTTCCGTTTTACCAGCGCTCGCAAAGAATTATCTAAAATAACGCCTGAGCAGGCAAAAAATAGCCGAATCAGCCTTATTGGAGCAACGGGAAATCCGTGTTACGAAGCGCCAAAAATACGTTATTCTTGCTCAAGTTACGCAACTCTTGGAGCGTTAAAAGAGCTAGACATAGCAACAGGTAAAAGTGTTTTGCTTAAGCGCGGAAAAATCTTGGGCGATTTTAACGAAAATGACTACGCAGAAAAACGAGTGTGGGTTAAGGTTCGAGATGGCGAGAGCGTGCCAGTTTCGCTAGTGTGGAAAAAAGACGCTGTTGCAAAAACAAATGCAATGTTTATAACTGCTTATGGAGCGTACGAGATTAGCAGCGATCCGTATTTTTCGGTTGCGCGTTTAAGCATGCTAGATAGAGGAGTGCTTTTTGCTCAAGTTCATGTGCGCGGCGGCGGAGAAATGGGTCGCGCGTGGTATGAGAATGGCAGGCGTCGCAACAAAAAACACACGTTTGAAGATTTTATAGATGTTACGTGCGCTCTTCAAAAAGCTGGGTATGCTTCGGCAAATCAGACTGTGGCTAATGGCGGTTCCGCGGGCGGCCTTCTTATGGGCGCTGTGGCAAATATGGCTCCGCAATGCTATGCAGGAATCGAGGCGGATGTTCCTTTTGTAGATGCGCTTACGTCTATGTTAGACGAATCGTTGCCGCTTACTGTTACCGAGTGGGATGAATGGGGAGACCCGTTACACAACGCGCAAGATTACGCGTATTTAAAGTCGTACACGCCGTACGAAAATGTACCTCAGAGCGTTAAGGCGGGCGAGTTTCCAAAGATTCTTATAACTTCTTCGATTAACGATACTCGCGTTCTTGTTACGGAGCCTCTTAAGTGGCTTGCTCGTTTGCAGGCAGCTGGAGTGGATGCGATTGCGCGAATTGAAACAGACGGAGGCCACGGCGGCGGCTCTGGTAGGTATAAAAAATGGGAAGAAGTTTGCTACGAAAACGCATGGTGTTTAGATGCCATGGGTATTTCGTAGAATATTTTTAAAACACATTGGAGGCTGATTGTGGTAAGAATTAAGCCAAATAAGCCCTACGAGGAAGACCTTCCGTTAACGCATACCGCGTTATTTAAGCAAGTGCCGCTAGATCAAGCGAGGGAGCTGCTAGAACACTTGCATGAGTCGGTTTTTTCTAGGGGGCAGGCGATTTTTAACGAAGGAGATACAGATCGCCGCATGTATCTTTTGGAGCGTGGGCGCGTTAAACTCGTTCGTCATTCAAGAGATAATCGTGTGCAATTGCTTAGCATTCACACGCACGGGGAAATTCTTGGAGAAATTCCTGTTTTTGACCCGTATGGCGGTCCGCGCACGGCTTCTGCGATTGCTATTACAGATAAAACTCGCGTACTCTGGTTAGAAAACGAGGTGCTTTTTAACTGGTTGGGTCACCATCCTCGTGTTGCTGTAGACATGCTTCAGGTTTTGGCTGCGCGCTTAAGAGCAAATAATGAGCATATTTCCGATCTTGTTTTTATGGATGTTCCAGCAAGATTGGCTAAAACGCTTTTAAATCTTGCTTCTAGATTTGGCGAGCCTGTTAGAGAAGGCGTGCTTGTTCCTCACGATTTAACGCAAGAAGAGCTTGCTCAATTGGTTGGATCTTCTAGAGAAACTGTTAACAAAGCCTTGATGGATTTTGCGCAAAGAGGTTGGATTAAAAGACACGGAAGGTCGATTATTATTTATGAGCCTGGAATGTTGATTCGTAGGGCAGAAAGATAATCAGAAATATAGTCAAAAATATAATCAAAAAGATAAATCGTCTTTTTCGTGCCGCAACGTAGAGGCAAGCCTCTAGAATAGTTCGCATGCCTAAAAAGAAATCCCTAACAACTCGTAGAGTACTCGCACTGTTTCTTACATACATCACTTTGTGTGTTGCAGGTGGTGTAGCTTCCAGTATTCTTTTTGTACCAGGGGTAATGAGTATAAACAACGTTGTTAAAACTGTTGTACCTTCTCTTAGGGTAGATGGCATTGATTTTGACGTTACCGCGCTGCCGCAAAAGTCGCGTTTGTACGCTTCGGATGGAAAAACAGTAATCGCAACTTTCTACGCGCAAAATCGTACGGTTGTGCCACTTAAGCGTATATCGCAGTACATGCAGCAGGCAATGGTGGCTCGAGAAGATCGACGATTCTTTGAGCATTCAGGTGTAGATGTTCAAGGTGTTATGCGAGCATTTGTGCAAACATTTATAAAAAAATCCGATATGCAAGGTGGATCTTCCTTAACTCAGCAGTACGTTAAAAACGTTCTTATGATTAAGGCGCGAGAAGACAATGATCCTATTTCGGAATATCACGCAGCAGAAAGCACAGTCACCAGAAAACTGCGAGAGATGCTTATTGCTATTCAAATGGAAAAGAAGTATTCAAAGCTAGAGATTTTACAGGGATACTTAAATGTTGCACAGTTTGGTAGTAATAATCTTTATGGTGTAGAAACTGCTGCAAAACGATACTTTAACACTACGGCCGCTAAGCTTAATCTTGTTCAGTCGGCAACAATCGCAGCAATTACAAAGAATCCTTCTAGATACGATCCTTCCATTGAAGAAAATTGGCCAGAATCGCAAAAGCAGAGGAATATTGTTCTTGATTTAATGCTTAGGCAGAATTTTATAACCCAAAAAGAGCATGACGACGCGGCTGCAATTCCTATTAAAGATACTCTTAATATTCAGCACGAAGTTGCAAACGTTGGCTGCCAGGCTGCTGGAGATGCTGCATTCTTCTGCGATTATGTTACTAAAAAAATATTGAATTCCCGCGAGTTTGGAAAGACCACTGTTGCGCGTCAAAAGCTTCTTAACGAAGGCGGATTAGACATTTACACAACAATGGATATTCTTGCAAACTCTACCGCAATGGATACTGCTAGAGCCACTGTTCCAATTCACGATCCAAGCGGCTTTGAAGTGTCAATTGCCGCTATTAAGCCTGGAACTGGGGAAGTGCTTGGCTTTGGAAGCAATCGCATTTACGATGCGACTGATGCAGCAAAGTCCGACCCTACGCACACTGCTATTAACTACGCTGTAGACGAGCGCGACGGCGGCGGCTTAGGCTGGCAGATTGGTTCTACGTGGAAGCCGATTAACATTGTTGCTTGGCTGCTTGCTGGAAAGTCAATCAATCAGTCTCTAAGAACAAGCATGCTTTACAACAGCACTGATTTCTCTTGCGCAAGATATCGCGGAATAGGGCGTTGGTCTGTTCAAAACTCTGGCGGCGGTAGTGTTAGCCCAGAAACTCCTTTAATGGGTCTTGTCCATTCTCACAACACTATTCAGGCTGCAATGGGTACTCAGCTTAAGCTTTGCGCTGTTGCAGAAGCAGCTAGAACATTGGGGTATCACAATTCTCCACTTGGTCAAGAAGACGTGTTTTCTAAAAACTCGTTCAATCCGCCTATGTTGATTGGTGCTGTGCAGGCTTCGCCGCTTACAATGGCAAATGTTTATGCAACGATTGCTGCTAATGGAGTTCAATGTGACCCTATAGCCATTAAGCGCGTAGTAGATAAGAATGGCAAGCGTTTGAGAGTTCCAAGTGCTAATTGCCATCAGGCAATACCAAAGAAGGTTGCTCAAACAACAGCATACGCCATTAATCAGGGCGTTGTTCAGCCAACTGGTGTTGCACATATGGCTCAGCTAGAAGGCGGACGCAAGACGTTTACAAAAACTGGTACTAACGAAGAGTTTTACATGTCAACGGCTGGATTTGTGCCAAATAAGGTTTCTGCCTTTATTGCGATTGGAAACGCCGAAGTTCAAAAGAGCTTTAACAACATGAGGATTAATGGCGTCTACCACAGCACATGGTATGGTACCTACATCGCTATGCCTGCTTGGAAAAAGTTTATGGACGCGTACCTAAAGGCATCTAACACTCCTATGGATAACGATTATGGAAAGCCAGATCCAAAGTTTATGGCTGGCGGAAAAATGCCGTTAACTACAGAAGAGATGCGCAAACAGTACGAACTTCAGCAGCAGCGTGATAGAGAAGAAGAAGCACGTAGGCAGGCTGCTCAAGAACAGAGCCAAGATCAAAGCCAGCAGGGTTCGGATTCTAATCAGCAAGATTCGTCGCAGAGCCAGCAAGGTGTGCAAAACTACTACTACAGGCAAGATGCTACTACAAATGGCCGTTATGCAACGGGTGGTGGTAGGCAGAATCAGTATTACGGTGGAACCAGCAATAGGTATGGATCCAACTCGTATTACGGAGGAAACCGCTAGGCTACGCTAACCTGCGTTAGGCTAGACTAATCTATGTTAGTTTAGCCTAATCTGCGTTAATCTACGTCTACTCCAACGGCGTCTGCAACGCTATTAAAGCCGTCTTCTTTAAGTAGTTTTGCAAGACCGCGCTTTAAGGTTGTAATCTGCTGAGGGCCTCTGTACATAAGAGAAGAAACGAACATGACTAAATCAGCTCCGTTTCTAATCTTTTGATAAGCCTGATTTGCGGTAAATACTCCGCCGATTCCAGCAATAGCAAAGCGATTGCCAAACTCGCTTCTAGTTCGCCTAATAAGCTCATTGCTTGCGCTGTAAGTTGGAGATCCAGAGATTCCACCTTGCCAATCTGCAGGAATGTTTAGTCCATCGCGATTCTTGCGCAAGTTTGCAATGCTAACTCCATCAACCTTATGTGCGCTCAAAACGTCTAGCAAAGACTTAAACTGAGGCCATCCGCCCTTTAGGTTTAAAGGCATTTTTACAAGAGTTGGCTGAGGGCGCTTAACTTTATCTAAAACGTTAAACAGCTTGTCTAGAGCTTCTGGCTGGTTAAAAGGTTCGCCAACCATAGTGTTTGGGCAAGAAATGTTTACTTCAATCATCGAGCTTTTGCCGCTTGCACGCTCCATAGATATGCGATAATCTTCAATACCTTCGTCTAAATCTCCAACAAGATTATCGTTTGTGCGCGCAATGCTAACAGAAATCTGCATGCTTTTAGCGTTAGTCCAGGCTTTTTCTACTCTAGGAATAACAAGTGCGCTGCCGTCATTTGCAAGGCCAGCATGAACCAGTAAGGAATCATATTCTGGAAGTCTATGATACCAAGGCTTGGCATTGCCTGCGCAAGGGCGAGCGGTTGTGGAGCCAACTGTCTCAAACCCAAAACCAGCATTGTCTAGAACCGTGCACAAATCGCAGTTTTTATCGAGTCCTGCGCTTAAGCCAAATGGATTTGCAAAATCCACTCCCATAACTTGAGTCTCTAAAACTGGGTCGGTGTAGTCGAGCATTTGGCGCAATAGCCACATTAATCCAGGAATGCGCTCGCTTGTTTTGCAAAATGCAATCATGCGGTCGTGTGCCTCGTCTGGAGGAATGCTAAACACTAAGTGCGGCTTAATAATATGCTTGTAGCTAAAAGTGAATAGATCCGTTGCGGCAAGGTTCACAGCATTGTGTAATGAATTTTCAGATACATAACTCATGATTCAATACTATCTAACTTTGCGCATTTTGCAATTTTTCCCGAGAATGTACCAAAAAACACCTAAATCACGTACAAAAGTGCGCGACGACCTGCCTTTTCGCTTGAGAAGCGT
>NZ_KQ956815.1:0-17904 GCF_001546455.1 Gardnerella vaginalis
GTTTTGGCCAATTTTGGGAACAAAGTCGGGAAGATTTTTCAAAGATATTAACAAAAATACAGAAAACCCCCGCGCACCCACCAGAGGCCACTTACCCTTGCTGCATTCCTGCCCTGGGGGGATTGGGTGACGTAGTGCCACGCGGAGGCTCTACCTATATTACACGATTATGGATAAAAGTCGAGCGCAAGCCGCACGCAAGTCGCAAGCAACCGATGAAAAGCCAAGCGAATGCCGAAATCAAATCTCAAGCAACCGCACCATTAGGCGCATCGATAGGCGCATCGCTAGGCGCGCCACACGCTTTTGCCGCTCTTCTTTGCATCCTCAACATCTGCATTAAGCTGCGACTCATCTGCCTCAACATCTCCAGCAATATAGCGCTCAACGAGTTCGCGCGCCTCGCTATCTTCATGCTGAACAGCTGGCGACTTCATAAAGTAAGAGCTAGGAGCCAAAATCGGCCCCGAAAGCTTGCGATCCAGCGCGATCTTCGCCGCGCGCACAGCGTCTATAACAATGCCTGCGGAATTAGGCGAATCCCACACCTCAAGCTTGTACTCCAAGCTAAGCGGAACATCTCCAAAAGTGGTGCCCTCCAAGCGCACAAACGCAAACTTGCGGTCGTCAAGCCAAGCAACATAATCCGAAGGGCCAATGTGCACGTTGTGGTCATCCATATCGTGCGGAACAATCGAAGTAACCGCGCGCGTCTTAGAAATCTTCTTCGACTCAAGCCTAGAGCGCTGCAACATGTTCATAAAGTCCATGTTTCCGCCAACATTAAGCTGGTAAGTGCGGTCTAAACGCACTCCTCTATCTTCAAAAAGTCGCGCCATAACGCGGTGTGTAATCGTGGCGCCAACCTGGCTTTTAATATCGTCGCCAATAATCGGCACGCCTGCATCGCGGAATTTTTGCGCCCAAACTGGGTCGGAAGCAATAAAAACAGGAAGGCAATTTACAAACGCGCATCCAGCTTCCATAGCAGCCGTAGCATATGCCTTGTCTGCCTGCTCGGAGCCCACTGGCAAGTAAGAAACAAGCACGTCTACATGCAAATCGCGCAAAACCGCGGCAACATTTACAGGCTCTTCTTTAGACTCGTCAATCATCTGCTTGTAGTAATCGCCCAAGCCGTCGTAAGTAGGACCGCGCTGCACTGTAACTCCAAGATTAGGCACGTCTGCAAAGCGAATCGTGTTGTTTTGAGAAGCATAAATCGCCTCGCTTAAGTCGTGGCCAACTTTTAAAGCGTCAACGTCAAAAGCGGCTACAAACTCAATGTCTCGCACGCGATATTGCCCAAAAACAGCATGCATTAATCCTGGAATTTTATCGCCATCATTGGCATTTTTGTAATATTCAACGCCCTGAACTAACGACGAAGCACAATTGCCAACACCGGCAATGGCAACGCGGATACTCATATAAACTCCTTAGCAAAAATTAGCGGCACACACCAACGCCGCACTAATACACTTTTATAATACTAGCTTTTACAAATATTACACATGATATTATGCATGATTAAAATTCCTCGTTGCATATGATTAAAATTCCTCGCCAAGCGCTAACTTGGATTGTATGGTTGCAAATAGTTATGGACGAAATTCGCACTCTTCTAGCACAAGACGCACTATAAGAAGCGCGGGCGCAGGCAATGCCGCTGGCAATGAGGCAGGCAACAGGGCAGGCAATGGCGCAGGCAACAGGGCAGGCGGAAGAAACGGCGGAAGAAACGGCGGAAGCAATGGCGGAAGCGCAAGGCGACCATACAATCGCAGAAGCCACAGAAGAATCCCAAAAAACTTTAGAACAAAACACCCGATTATTTTTTGGGCGCTAATCGTAGTTTTTACACCAATAATCCTTGGAATTCTAACGGTTGCATGGATGTACGTAACAACAGACATTCCGCAGCCAGACAAAATCGCAATGGCGGATAAAACCAAGGTTTACTACGCGGACGGAAAAACGGAAATCGGCAGCTTTGCAGAGCAAAATCGCGAAATCATAAACTGCTCTGTGCTAAAGCCATATGTTGGAAACGCAATAATCGCAAGCGAAAACAGGTCATTCTATAAAGACGGCGGCATCGATCTTAAGGGAATTGGGCGCGCAATAATCCACAACGTAACGTCTAAAGGCAGATGGGGCGGCTCTACGATTACGCAACAATACGCGGAACGCTACTATCTTGGCGAAACAAAAACGTATTTAGGCAAGCTGCACGAAGCCATTCTTGCGCTAAAAATTGCGCAAACGCAAGACAAAAACACCGTGCTGTGCAATTACATGAACACGATTTATCTGGGTCGCGGAGCGTACGGAATTCAGGCGGCAGCAAAAGCGTATTTTGGTGTGGAGGCAAAGGATCTTACGCTATCTCAAGCGGCAATGCTGGCTGGAATAATTCCTGCGCCAAGCAGCTGGGATCCTGCAATCATGCCTAAAGAGGCGAATATTCGATTCAAGCGCGTTCTGCGAATTATGCGTGAAGACAAGTACATTACAAGCGAAGAATACAAAAACGCAAAAATGCCGCAGACCATTAATCAAACCAAGCAAAACGTGTATGCGGGGCCGCAAGGATACCTTTTGCAAATGGTTCGCAGCGAGCTTACAAGCGGCGGCGCGTTTACAAAAGAAGACCTAGACACGGGCGGATACCGCATTATTACAACAATCGACAAAGCTAAGCAAGATTTAATGTTTAGCGTGGCAAGCCCGACTGCTGGGGCGCGCGGAGTTACGCCGCAGGGAGTGCAGACGGGCGCAATGAGCGTAAATCCTAAGGACGGGTCGATTATATCGGTTTACGCGGGCGACGACTACCTTTCTAAGCCGCTAAATAACGCCACTCAGGCGCTTTACGAGCCTGGAAGTACCATGAAGCCATTTGCGCTTATTGGGGCAATTCAGGCTGGCACAAATCTAAACACGCTGTTTAATGGCAATACAGGGCTAAAGTTTAAGGGAATTGACAAGCCGGTAAACAACTTTGCAAACACAAATTGGGGAATAATCAACCTTTATAAAGCAACAGCAAACTCTGTAAACACGCCATTTATGTCTTTGCAAGAAAAACTGGGGCAAAAAGGCGTGGCAAATACGGCTGTTATGGCTGGGTTAAATGCGCAGCGCATTAACGGCAAGAATCCGTTTACTGTTCTTGGAAACGACCCTGTGCATATTAGTGAGATTGCGCGCGCGTATTCTACGATTGCAAACCAGGGGCGCAGGCCAGATTTGCACATTGTTTCTAGCGTTAAGAACCCAGATGGCAAGGAGTTTTATAGGGCGCCGACCGCTGGAAAACAGGTGTTTGCGGCGGCAGACATGGCGCTTGCTATTAAGGCAATGCAAGGCGTTGTGCAATACGGTACTTCGCCAGAGGTTAGGGGCGTTGGAAAGCCGATTGCTGGAAAGTCGGGAACCGCTAACGATGCTTCGGCGTGTAGTTTTGTTGGATTTACGCCGAGTGTTGTGACTGTGTTTGCTATTTGGAATCCAGATGCGCAAGGAAATCCTTTGCCTGTGCCAACTTTCCGCGGATACCCTGGCGGAATTGGGTATTCGGCGCATTTGTTTACAAGATACATGCGTGCGGCGCTGGCTGGAACGGCTGCGGAAAAGTTCCCAGAAGCTAAAGATAACGGCAAAATTGGCGGCGAAGATGGAACTTGGGGGCTTGGCGGAAGCAAGCACGAGGCTGCGGACGACGAAGATGGCGAAAGCGAATCAAGTGGCGCAAATGGCGCTAATGGCGCTAATGGTGCTAATAAGGAAGATGGTTCTAGTAGTGAAGATCGTGCGAATGGCGCCAATGGATTGAATGGTTCTGGCGATGGCGGCACGAATAACGAGAACAGATCGGCTGGCAGTGGCACTACTAGCAGCGGCAGTGCTGGCGACGGTTCTGGCGGCGCGGGCAGCTGGAGCGGAGGCTACGGCACAAGCGGCACAAGCGGCCAAAATACTGCTGGAGCTGGCGGCGATTAATCTGTATTTTCCCGAGAATGTACGTAAATTGGGTCAAATTTGGTACAAAGTGCGGAGTTATGTTCCGCTTTTTGTACGTGATTTAGGTCAAATATGGTACAAAATCGGGAAAATCCGTATTTGCTACTGCGCAAGGCGATCAACAATATAGCGCTCAAGCGCTTGCGGCGTAAGGTCTTTGTAGCCGTTTAAGTCCGCAAACTGCGGTCCGCCGCTAACATCTAAGTTCGAGTACGCTCTTTGCGCAAGAGTGGTCGCTCCCGAAGCCGCAGCCGACTTTAACCCCGCAAACGAATCCTCAATCGCAATGCAATACTTAATGTTTTGCGCGCTAATGCCAAGCAACCTACCTGCAGCCAAATACGGCTCGGGGCTTGGCTTTGTAGCATATCCGTCATCGCCGCAAATAAAGCCAGCAAACGCACCTTTAGGCGCATGATTCACAATGTTTTCAACAAGTCGCCTTGGCGAATTGCTCACTAAAATCGAAGGGATTTTTGCGTCGGCAAGCTTTTGCAAAAGATCTAAAACGTCTGGCACCCATGGAACTTCCGCGCTTTCGCGCTCGGCAACGTAGTCCACCATAGCGTTGCCAATCTCTTCAACGCCCATCTTTGTTCCGCGCGCAATCATGGCTTCGGCAACATCTTTTAGCGACCCGCCCGAGTATTGCCATGCAAGCTCTTCACTCCACTCGCCGCCGTGTTCTTTTGCGATTTTAATCTCGGACTCGTGCCAATACGGCTCAGAGTCGATTAGCGTGCCGTCCATATCCCAAAAAACTGCTGCAAGCTTGCGATTTGCCGCAGCCGCCATCTCAATTGCCGATTTTTGTGCTGTTAACTCTGTCAATGCATTTTCCTCGGTTGCGCTCGTTGCCATTAATTCCCTTTATCCACTTATGCACTTATTTTTTATATTCTTATAATTCTTATCCACTTATACACCTACGCGCTTAAATGCTACTTAGATTATCCACTTATGCACTTATTTGCACGTTTGCATTTGTGATTATCCACATATCCACAGTCTATTTAAACATTTGACTAGTATTTATAAAAATCTAAACTAATGTTGGAGTAGGCGCTACAGTCCAAACGCGCGCCACAAAACAATCGACCTATCGTCTTCTAAATCATTGCTTGCATAATCATTATATTGCGAATCGCCATTATTGCCTCTTGCATAAGACGACGGCAACTCGCGCTGCGGCACGCGAATATCTCGGCGCCAATCCTTTGCACGCTGCGAGCGCTGAACCTCCACAATATTCCCGTCTGCACTCGCTGCAAAAATGTTTCGCTCCGCACTCGCCGCCTCGTCAACCAAGCGCCTCACTTGCCTTTTAAGCTGGCGATTTTCTTCTTGAAGCTCCAAAATCCGCATAATTCCAGCAAGATTCACGCCGTTTTCTTGGCTCAGTTTTTGCGTTTGCACAAGCCTATCTATGTCTCTAAGCGAGTATCTTCTGGCTCCGCCTTCTGTACGCTGCGGCATAATCAGGTGCAATCTATCGTATTGCCTAAGCGTTTGTGGATGCGTGTCGGTTAGGTTGGCTACGTGACTTACGGTAAAAATCGGCATGTCGATTTTAAAGCCCACTTCGTCCGCGCCGTCAAGCGTTGCATTTCCACGCACTAGCGCCACTGCACACATCTCATACAGCGCCCTAATTTGGCGATCCAACCTAGCCATGACTTTCCTTTCTACACGCAAACGCAACCGCTAAGCGATTTGTTGCTATGCCCGCAAATCCTTAACTTCTTGCTCGTAATCTGCGCCACACGCCTTATCAAACTCTTTTGCAGCGCGCTTTACCGCCATTGTTGACTTTTTTGGAACGCGAATTTGCGCAATTCCAACAAACGCGCCGTCTTTGCCTGGCACGCCTTCGCCTTCTACGCGTATTCTGCTGCCGCCCGAAGTTCCAGACGGCACCTTAAACACAACTGGCTCGCCATCTACGTTTTTAAGCGTGACTTTTGCTCCGTGCACAGCTTCGCTTAAAGTCAGCGGCAAAGTGGCCACTAAATCGCATCCTTCAATCGAGAATTGCTCCGACTTTTCCACTTGCACTTGCAAATACATGTCTCCAGAAGCGCCGCCAAACTTTCCTGGCTTTCCCTTTGACTTTAGGCGGATTTTTTGCCCGTCTTTTACGCCTGCAGGAATATGCGTTTTAAACGACTCTCCGCCCGATCGAAGCGAAACTGTAGCACCTTTAAACGCTTGCTTAAACGTTAGTTTTATAGACGTTGTAATGTCTTCGCCGCGTTCAGGCGAGTTTTGCGGAGCAGATTGAGCAGATTGAGCGTACTGGCCAGATTGAGCGTACTGGCCGTACTGCCCGTAGTCTGCGCCGCCAAATCCTGCTTGCGACTTCGCGCCCGCGCCGCCCGTAAACATGGAGAATATGTTGCCCATGTCTGGCCCAGCTCCGCCCGTGGAGAATCGCACTCGCGAGCCGCCGCCCATCGGCGACCCGCCAAACATTGATGAGAAAATGTCGCTGAATCCGCTTGCGTCAAATCCGCCTGCTCCAGAGCCGCCAGCGAATCTTGCTCCGCCTGCGCCAAATTGGCGAATCGCATCGTAGCGCGCACGCATCTGCTTATCTTTCAAAACATCGTACGCTTCAGATACATCTTTAAATTTTTCTTCTGCTTCTTTAGTTTTGTTTAAATCTGGATGATATTTTCTAGCGAGTTTTCTGTACGCTTTTGTAATCGCGTCTTCATCGGCATCTTTGGAGACGCCGAGAACCTTGTAAAAATCTTTGGCTAGCCATTCATTCTCAGCCATTTAAGCTCCTTTTTCTTGAGCCACTGGCATTTATCTAAATAACCTACCCGCGCTGGCAGCTTAGAATCTAAACCACCAACACGAGTAGGCATGGGACTTGCATAAGTAAACATTTGATGCAGTGCGCGAGCTAAACAAGCTAGACAAGCACTAACACTAACGATGTTTCACGCATTGTTTCACATATTGCTTGTTTCACGCATTACTTTTGTTTCACGCATTGCTTGGAGACGCCACTACAACTCTTGCCGCGCGTATAACGCGATCGCCAATCCTGTAGCCCGACTCCACAACAACATCAACCGTTTCCTTAGTAGCATTTGCATCTGGCTTGTGTAGAATCGCATCGTGCTTAGTCGGGTCAAAGTCTTCGCCCTTTTCGCCAAACTTTTCTACGCCAAACTTTTCAAACGCCTTGTCTAATTTTGCGGCCACGGCCTTGAACGAATCGTCCATTGCGCCGTGTTCGCGAATCCTATCAATGTCGTCTAAAGCTGGCAATAAAGCCGTAAGCACGTCTGTTATTCCATGCTGCCTAAATCGGTCCTGCTCTTTGGCGGCGCGGTTTCTAAAGTTAATGAACTCTGCTCGCTCGCGCTGCAACGCTTCCAAATAGTCCGCCGCCTCTTTTTTGGCTTTGCCAAGAGGTGTTAAGGAATCGTCTTCTTCGCTGCTTTGCTTGTTTGCAGAATTGTCATTTTCTTCAGATTTACGCGCGTTGGATTCGTCGTCGGTTGCTTGCGATTCTTCCGCAGCAGTGTCTATGTTAGCAGCATCCGTGTTAGCAGCGGAGCCTGTATTAGCAGCAGCATGCTTTGCTTCATGCTTTGCCTCATGAGTTTCCTCACGCGCCGCAACACCATCTGCCACAGCATTATCCGCCGCACGCGAATCGCCAGCAGCCGAATCGCCAGCAGCCGAATCGCCAGATTCCGACGGCACGTCTTCCAAACCGCTCAAGTAGTCGTTGGCGTTAAACTCGGACATTACTTGTTGTCCTTATCGTCCTTGTCGTCGTCCACCACTTCGGCGTCAACCACGTCGTCATCTTTAGAGGCACCTGCATTTGCATCAGATGCAGCACCAGCACCGGCCGTACCAGCGCCCGCAGCACCAGCCGCACCCTGCTGAGCATAAAGCTGCTGACCAATCTTTTGAGCAGACGTCATAAGCTCGCTTTGCGCACTCTTAATCTTCTCAATGTCGTCACCCTTCAAAGCTTCCTTCAAAGCATTCACCTTTTCGGTAACTTCCTTGGAGATCTCATCGGAAAGCTTATCCTTATTGTCGTTTACAAGCTTTTCGGTCTGGTAAGCAAAGGATTCTGCCTGGTTGCGAGTATCCGCTTCTTCCTTGCGCTTCTTATCTTCCGCTTCGTGAGCTTCCGCCTCTTTAACCATGCGGTCAATCTCGTCCTTTGGCAAACCAGATCCGCCCGTAATCGTCATGGACTGTTCCTTGCCCGTGCCCTTATCTTTAGCAGAAACGTGCACAATGCCGTTAGCATCAATGTCGAAAGTCACTTCGATTTGTGGAACGCCACGAGGCGCTGGAGCAATACCCGTCAACTCAAAAGTGCCAAGAGGCTTGTTGTCGCGCGCAAACTCGCGTTCGCCCTGGTAAACCTGAATCAACACGGATGGCTGATTGTCTTCTGCAGTAGAGAACACTTCAGATCGCTTAGTAGGGATTGCGGTATTACGCTCAATAAGCTTCGTCATAATTCCGCCCTTGGTTTCAATTCCCAAAGAAAGTGGAGTTACATCAATAAGCAGAACGTCTTTACGGTCTCCCTTAATAACACCCGATTGCACAGCTGCACCAACAGCCACAACCTCATCTGGATTCACGGACTGGTTAGCTTCCTTACCGCCTGTAAGCTCCTTTACAAGCTCCTTGACGGCTGGCATACGAGTAGAACCACCAACAAGCACCACGTGATCAATCTGGCTTACGGAGATGCCAGCGTCGGAAAGCACGTTGTTAAATGGCGTACGGCAGCGACCAAGCAAGTCGGAAGTCATCTCCTCAAAGTGAGCGCGAGTCAATGTCTCGTCCAAATGCACTGGAGTTCCGTCTGCAGTCATAGCCAAGTACTGCATCGAAATTGAGGCGGATGTAGAAGAGCTAAGCTCCTTCTTTGCCTGCTCAGCAGCTTCCTTCAAGCGCTGCAAAGCAATCTTATCTTTGCTCAAATCAACGCCGTACTTGTTCTTAACTTCGCCAACAAGCCAGTCAATAATCTTCTGATCCCAGTCATCTCCACCCAAGTGGTTATCGCCATTAGTGGCCTGCACCTGGATTGTGGAGAAGCCGTCGTCATCCTTACCAATCTCAAGAAGCGACACATCGAAAGTACCGCCACCCAAGTCGAACACCAAAATGCGCTCGTCTTCTTTGCCTTTTTCAAGGCCATAAGCCAATGCAGCAGCAGTTGGTTCGTTAATAATACGCAGCACGTTCAAGCCTGCAATCTTACCTGCATCCTTAGTTGCCTGACGCTGAGCATCGTTGAAGTATGCTGGGCATGTAATAACAGCATCGGTTACTGGCTCACCAAGGTAGGCTTCTGCATCGCGCTTCAACTTCATCAAAACCTGAGCAGAAATCTCCTGAGGAGTCCACTTCTTGCCATCAATCTCAACGGACCAATCCGTGCCCATATGGCGCTTTACGGAGCTAATCGTGCGGTCAACGTTTGTAACAGCCTGACGCTTAGCAACTTCGCCAACCAAGATTTCTCCCGACTTGCTGAAAGCCACCACGGACGGTGTTGTACGCGCACCTTCTGCGTTAACAATAACTGTTGGGCTGCCGCCTTCAAGCGTTGCAATGCAGGAGTTCGTTGTTCCTAAATCAATACCTACTGCGCGTCCCATAATATCTCCTAGCTATCTTATCTATGTACCTTTTAATCTATGTACCCAAATTCTTGGCAGCCAGCCTTGCGACTAGCCACTTTTTCTTTTTACAAAACTTGAGTCTAACACACTCAAGTTATTAAAGTCAAGCATTTTTGCGCGCGTTTCGCAAAAACTTAACACTCCCCCACTCAACTTTGCGCAGCGAGCGCGCCTTCCTGCACACCAAGTAAGTAAGGCGCACCCACGTTTGTTCCCTTTTCCCCGCGTTTGTTCCCATTTTGGCCCATTTCGTAAACAAACTCGGGCACACTTCCCCTCGTTTGTTCCCATTTCGACCCATTTTGGAAACAAACACAAGAACACTCCCCCACGTTTGTTCCCTTTTCCCCGCATTTGTTCCCATTTTGGTCGATTTGGGAAACAAATGCAGGAAAAAAGAAACAAAAGCAGGAGAAAGTAAACAAAAGCAAGGAAATCGCCCTCGCGCAACACCAAGTGCGGAGCGCGCAACATAACAAAAATGGCTTGAAGATTATCTCCAAGCCATTTTGTGCGATATCAGTTATAAGCAACAGACATCAGTGCAGGCGCGCATCGCAACGCATCGCAGCCAAGCTACTTGCTAGCGTGCTTACGGCGCTTAGCAGACACTCCAAGCCCTGCCAGCCCCACAAACATAGCAGCGAACGCGCTTAGCGTTGCGGAATCAACGCCAGTCTGAACACTCAAACTACCGCGAGAAGAACCGCCCCTATCTGCATCCGCCGCATTCAGCGCCGCAAGAGCAGCACGAGCCGCACGAAGCCTGTTCAAAGCTGCGTCAACCTGCGCCTGAGTTGCATTTGGATTGGCAAGAACAGCACGCGCATTCTGCAATGCAGCGTTAAACTCGCTAATCACGGCAGCAGCGTTCGCAGCGTTCGCAGAAGCATTAGCATTCACGCCATTGGCAATATCCGCAAGTGCGCCATTTACCTCCACAATCAGCATGGACTTATCAACCGCAGCAGCGCCAACACCAAAACCAGTGCCAACATAACCGCTACCGCCGTTGCCAAACGAACCAAGCGAGTTGTAGAAGTCCATTATCTTCTGCTTTGCAAGCTGCAACTTTCTAAGAGCCGCATCAACCTCGGCCTGCGTTGCATTTGGATCTGCAAGCACAGCATTCGCTTCCTGCAGCGCCTTGTTGTACTCAGCAATATCCTCGCTATTAGCAATCAAGAACGGAATCGAATCGCGGAATGTAGGGTCATTTTCTGCCTCATTACGCAAATCAGACTTGTCGGTGCCATGCTTGCCTCTAAGGGCAGCCTTGGCATCCTGGAGCCTCTTCAAAGCCGCGTCAACCTGCGCCTGAGTTGCTTCCTTATCGCTAAGCACAGAATTTGCTTCGGCAAGTGCATTCGCGTACTCTTCGGCTTCTTTGCTTCCTACAGCGTTCTGGAATTCTGGAGTCTTGGTGAAGTTGCTGTCGTCTGCAGCCTCAGTAGACAAATCGCCCTTCTGGGTCGCATAATCTTTTTCGATCTTCGACTTGGCTTCTTGGAGCTCCTTTAGAGCCTTGTCGAGTTCCTGCTGGGTTGGAACCTTAGTGCCTGCTGGAAGAGGATTTTGTACACCACCATTAACAAGATCGAAGGCCTTAAGAAGATTCCTGGCTGCTGTGAGCTTGTCGTTGTAGTCCTTAAGATCCTTCTTAGCATCTTCATCACCCTTAGCAGTCGCATTCTTGAACGCAGGAGTGTTCTCGAACACGGTATCGCGCGGGTCGTCGTCGCCGTCCTTAGACTGCTTGACTTCTTCGTTCAGCTCGGTTGGATTGGTCTTGTAGTTAGCAAGGATCTTTTCCTTGATTTCCTTAAGAGCCTTTTGAGCCTCATCAACTTCTTGCTGAGATGGGATGTCCTTTTCACCAGACTTTGGATTACCGTTCTCATCGAACTTACTAAGAAGGTCGTTAGCTTTCTTTAGAGCATCTTTGTACGTTTGCACATCCTCAATGTCCTTGTCGCTATTACCCTTCTTGGCAAGTGCGTTCTTATACTCTGGGCTGCTCTCAAAAGCAGGATTATGAGCCGTTCCGTGCTCATCCTTATCATCAGCTTCCTTCTTAAGGTCAGCTGCGTTGGTCTTGAAACCATTGGTGATTGCATCCTTGGCAGCCTTCAACTCATCAAGAGCTTGCTTAACATCAGCATTGGTTGGCTTTGAGTCAGCTTCAGCGTTTGGATCAGGATTCTTGACCTTGTTGATGAGTTCCTGTGCAGCCTTGAGTTTTTCGTTGTAGGCTTCTAGCTTCTTGGTCGCGGAATCAGCGCCAGCTGTGGCAGCATCTTCAGTCTTCGCCTTTTCAAGCGCATTCTTGTACTCAACTGTCGCCTCGAACGGAGGAGTTACATCATTGCCATGTTCGTCCTTATCGCCAACCTCCTTTTCAAGAGGCGTTGCGTCGGTCTTGTAGCCATCGGTAACAGTCGTCATAGCATCTTGCAAGGTCTTAAGCGCTTCGTCAACTTCCTTCTGAGTCTTGCCAGCTGGATTATCGAGAATATCCTTGGCCTTCTTCAAAGCGCTATCGTTAGTATTCTCATCGAGAGCTTCAACATCCTCTTTAGCCTTGGATTGCTTCTGCGTATCAGAATTGTCACCCTTGATCACCACAGCATTCTTATACTCAGGCGTCTTCTTAAAGTCGCCATTCGCGAATTCCTTTGCATCCTTCAGCAAAGACACATTGGTCTTGTAGGTGTCGGTAATAGTTTGCTTAGCCTTCTTCAAGGCATCAAGCGCCTCGTCAACCTCCTGCTGTGTTGGGCGTTCGCTGTTCTTCTTGCCTTGATCCGTGGCAGCCTTTACAAGATTGCGAGCTTTCTCGAGTGCCTTCTTATAAGCCTTGACATCGGCGTTTTCGTTGTCGCCATCCTTCTTGGCATCGGCATTCTTGAACTCTGGAGAGTTCTCGAACTTGCCATCTATAGAAGCACCTTCAGTATCCGCCTTAGACAAATCCGCCTCAGTCTTAAGCGCATCAGTCTTGGTTGCGTAGGCATCAAGAGCTTGGCGCTTCTCGTCGAGCGTCTTGAGAGCCTTGTCGATTTCGTCTTGCGTTGGCTGAGCGTCAAGCGGCGTATTGCTCTTAGGGTCGTGCTTTGCAAGCAACTCCTGAGCCTCGGCCAATGCCTTATCGTAATCAGCCTTAGCTTTCTTGGCGTTATTGTTTCTATCGGTATCTTCAACCAACTTAGTTGGGTCAGTTGTGTCTGCCTTCAAGAAGTGAGGATCGGATGCGTTGCGGTATGCATCGGAATCCTTTGTGCCTTCAACAGCAGGATCAGAACCCTTAGCGTCTTTACCGTGCTTGTTAGCGCTTTCTTGGAGCTTAGATACATCAGTCTTATAGTCGTCGAGAGCCTTGCGAGCTTTGTCGAGCTTATCCTTAGCGTCGTTGATGTCCTTCTGCGTAGCGGCTGGGTCGTTCAACTTGGCTTTTGCTTCGGCAAGGGCTTGACCGTAGTCCTCATGAGCCTTTTTAGCTTTACCGTTCTTCTCAGTATCAGCCTGGCCATTTTCGCCCTTATACTCAGGTTTTGCCGTATTCTTATACCCAGGCGTCTGCTTGGTGTTGTCGTCCTCATTAATCGAGTTAATCAGCTCATCGGTCTTAGTCTTAAACTTATCCAGGCCTTTAACGGCATCATTAAGCTTTGCAAGGAGATTTTTTACATCCCTATTCAAAGGCTGTCCCTTAGCGTGCTGCTGCAACTTCTTAAGCGCATTTGCGTTGTTCATGTCAATGGTTTTATCTGGAATAACAGACTCTGGGATTTCGCTATCCTTGTCATCCTTGTCCTTATCCATTTGATCATTGAAAGCTTTTTTCAAAGCATCAAGCGCATCGTCGTATGCTTTCGCTGCCTTCTTAGCATCTTCAGTTGCATCAGTAGCAGACGCGTTTAGATACGCTGGGCTTTTAGTTATAGCCAAGCTGTGAAGCAGCGCCGCCGAAATCTTACTGGTATCCGTGGCGTACTTATCTATTACCTTACGGGCTTCAATAAGCTTGTCCTTAACCTCATTAACCTCATCTTGCGTTACGGTGTTCGGATTCTTCTTGGCCTTATCCATCAAATCTTTTGCAGCATGGTAAGCGTCGTTGTAGTCTTTGAAGTCCTTAGCAGCTTGTTCAGCCTTCGCAGCATCGGCAGGATCTTTACTTTGTGCCAAATCAAACGCATTGAAGTACGCAGGCATCAAATAACCACTGAAGTTGTCTGCAAGCGCTTTACCAAGAGCGGTTTTATCCGTAGAGTACTTGTTGTCAGCATGAAGTGCTGCTTCAGCGTCTTCAAGCGCTTTCTTAGCCTTTTTTACATCGGCATTTGTAGCCTTCTTGTCACCAAGCACTCTCTTAGCTTCTTTAAGCGCGTCATCGTAATTCTTAACGGCTTGCTGAGCATCAGGATCGTTAGTCTTATTCTTCGCGTTCTTATAGAACACACTCTGCTTGGTAGCGTCATTTGGATCAGGATTATCGAAGCTCTTCTGCACGGCAGCATCAAGAGGAGCCTTGTTGGTTGCGTTCTTGTCGAGCGCATCCTTAGCATCCTTAAGCTTCTTGATAGCCTCGTTCACTTCCTTCTGGGAAGCGTTTGGATCTGCTGCGACCTTGTTCGCTTCAGTAACAGCGTTATCATAGGCTGTACGCTGCTCAGGAGTAGAGTTTTGGTAGGTTGGGTCGGCAGTCTTGAGCTTTTCTTCACCTTGCTTATCAGCATCACCCGTGTTCACCTTGCCGTGCTGAGCAATGGCATTATTCAACTCATCCTTGTTGGTGGTGAAGTCGTTAAGCTTCTTGCGAGCCTCGTCCAACTTAGCCTTGGCTTCGTCAACCTGCGCCTGCGTGGCGTTGGTGTTATCCTTTACCTTCTTGGCTTCTTCGAGAGCCTTGTCGTAATCTTCCTTGGCTTTCTTAGCGTTATCGTTCTTAGTGGTATCAGGCTTGCCATCAGGTGTCTTGAAGTCAGGATCGCTTACGTTCTTAAACTGGTTCGTTGCTTGCGTACCAGTTGGCGTTTTGCCTTCCTCAGCCTTGCCGTGATCATTAATCGACTGCTCAAGCTTTGTCTTGTCAGTATTATCACCATCAAGTTCGGCGCGAGCCTTATTCAGCTTAATCGTTGCGTTATCGATTTGTGCCTTCTGATCCTCGGTAAGCTTCGACTCGTCGGTGTTTTTAACTTGATCATACAAGGTCTTTGCATCTTGCAACGCCTTATCGTACGCATCTTTCTTATCCTTAGACGCGTTGTAGTACTTAGCCTCGGTAGGAACGTCTGTGTTGTCAATCTTAGTGGTCTTGTGACCCTCAATCGACGTCTGCAAATCGCTCGTCTTATGATTCGTCTGCGGCACAAAGATAACGTTAATTGCCTTAGGTGTATTGTTTGGATTCTTTCCATCTGGGTGTGTGTACACGTACTGGTAGGATTCCATGCCATATGGAGCAACAAACAGACGCGCTCTATAGATCTTGCCGTCCTTAGACGCAACTTTTACGGGTTCAGCGCCATCGTTCCACGTATAGCTATCTGTCTTTGCGAGCACATCACCCATATTTACATCGGTGCCTGTGATCTGAGGATCACCAGTCCAATAGCCGCTTTTCATAATGCCAAGCGTAAGCTCGCCTGTTGGCTGACCATTTTGCAGTATGTAACCAACATGCGATTTCTTTTCTTGTCCAGGAGCGCCTTCATGGTCGAGCTTCTCGCCGCCCGTAAGTGTACGCAAACCTTCTTTGCCAGTCTTCGGCGTAGCTGTGAGCAACTTAGTAACGTCGCCAGACTTGAACGCCGCAGCCTTGGTTGGATCATAGCGGTAAATGATGGTCTTGTGGTCTTCGCTCCAGGAGAGACCTTCATCACTGTCACGGCCGGCAATCCTATTATTATTCCAAGTAACGTCGTAATCCTCGCGAATATTCACAAACTTCGTGAGCTTGCTCTTCGTTATATCAGACTTAAACTCGGCAACCGCTTTATCAGTTTTGATCTTAACGGTAATCGCGTTCTCTTGCCGACCATTTGAAATGCCCTGATTTGCATGACCAGACGCAGTAAGATTGCCTGTAAGGTACGAAAGTGAAATCTGGTTCTCGTAATCTGTTTCGCTTAAGCCAAGTTTTTTATTGTCTTTATTAGCTTCGTAAATAGCCTTCTTAATGCTCTTAATTTCAGCATCGGAGTAAGCAAGTGGGTTGTACACAAAGGTTGCTTTATCGTCAGTTGGAACCTTAACATCTTTTTCTTCAAGCTGCTTCAACACAAGGTCGCTGAGCTTAATCGTAGGCGCGAGACTTGGATCCACACCTTCAAAGTTGATGGTGACTGTGCCTTCAGCGTTAATGGTCACCTTGTCTTGAGCAATGTGGTTAAGATTTGCCAGCTTCTTTGCGATTTCGTTCTTTACGTCCGCGGAGATGTTGTTCGGGTCTGTAACAACAGGCTTGTCGATGCGCGTATCGTAGCGCGCAACGGTAAGCGCCAGTTCACCAGACTTGTAGCCGAGGTCGGAGACCAGGTAGGTCTTAAGGTTTTGAACGCCTGTCGTGTAGGTGGTTACCGTGTCGGTATTCTTTGACGTTACAGTGTTAATGCGATTAAACTGAGTTACGTCATACGCGCGCTTGTCAGTAATAACAATCTTTTTATCAGGGTCATCTGTAGTATTAACAACTGGCTTTGATTCTTCCTTACGCACACCCACGCCGTAAGCTTGGCTTGCGTCTTTAATTTGCTCACGCACCGACTTGCCATCCTTGGCCGCGGTAGGAGCGCCAAGAGCCTCTTTGAGCCTTGCGCGAATCTGATCTTCAGTAAGCTTCTCATCATACTGTAAAACAATCGAGCCAGTCTTTTTAGGTGGAATAATCGTTGCTGCACGCACAATATTCGTCTTATACAGCAAGACTTCCTGCCCGCCTTTCACGCCATACGCATAGATACTGCGGTTGGCAGCATAACCTTGTGCGCCATTAATGGTTCCTTTTCTATAAAGCTTGCTCATGGTAAGGGTAACAGAGCCGTCTGGATTTGTTGCAAGAGAGTACTCACCAGAGTAAGACTGATGCCATTCAGGATCAGCCGAATTATATTCCGAAAAACCTTTGGCGTTCTTATTACTAATATCAATATTATCGTTCGGGAAAATAGCTACCTTTGTAACATGGACACCATCAGATGGCTTAAGTGTAATCGTAACGGATTGATTCTGACCTTCTTCAATATACACGTTGTCAGAAGAACCCCATGCGTACAAGTTAGGAAGCGTGTCTTTTGTTTCTTTGGAAAGTGTTATCTCGCTTTTAGCTTGTGGCCCTGGGTCTGGCTGGCTCGTCACTTCGCGATCTTCGCCACCCACAGCCTCGTCGGTTGGCTGAGCATCAGACAACGAGCGCTTACCACGAACCTTCGCACCGCTATCTTCTTTCACAGCACCTTGCTTATTTGCATCAGCAGAAGCACTGCCCTCTGCATCACCAGTAGTAGAACCAGCAGACTTATTCCCACTTTCAGCCTGCTGATCCACAACATCAGCTGCATTCGTACTACCGTTTGCAGCACCATCCCCAGCCAGCTCAGTCTCATTCTTGTTAGCCTTAGAATCGGCCTTATCAGAAGTCTCAGTCTTCTTAGAAGCGTCAGCCTCAGTCTCCTTAGCACCCTCAGCTTTAGCTTCATCTTCAGCCTTAGCGCCCTCAGCCTTCTTATTAGCAGTTAAATCCTGCTCATTTGCAGCATTACTCGTCTTAACAGGCGCAGAAGTAGTCTCCGCCGCCATTGCAGGAGTTGCGCAAAAAGCAATCGCCGCGCCAGCAATCACGCCAGCAGCTCCAGCAGAAAGAGCGGCCACCTTACGCATATCAACAGCCTTTATAACGCCATTGTTGTCTGCGGAATTCAATGTATTCTTTGCAATCTTGTTGGTGTGCTTACCAGATTTTGTGGTCATGTTCTCCTCTTTCCGTGAGTTTAATTCGATTTACTTGATATCGCTTTGCGCGTCTACCATTGGCGCCCAAAGTGCTATAGCTTTTGACAATAACAATTTAAAGTCCCATAGGTTACATCTATAATGATGTATCTAACCTCTGATAAGTCATTATAACATTTAATAAAAAATTTTGAAGACTACCAACAAATGTTTATGGCTTCGGGGGATGCATACCCCC
>NZ_KQ956815.1:18004-18367 GCF_001546455.1 Gardnerella vaginalis
GGGGATGCATACCCCCCCCCCCCCAAGCCTTTTATTTCAAGGGTTTTAGCGGAATATTTTTTTAGACATTTCTGGCGATTCCAACACGCCAAGCGCTGTTTTTAGCTTAATCTCCTAAACATTTGTATATGATACAAATCACATTTTTCCCGCTTTTTGTACGTGATTTAGGCCAAATTTGGTACAAAGTGCGGAAGTTTTTCCCGAAAATGTTGTTCAAAATGGCAAAATTAACAACAAAAAGCGGAAATATCGTTCGCGCTGACTGCATCAAGCGCGGTGGAGATTCGAGATTTTTCGCCCTGAATGAGATGAACCTCAGCATCTTTGATGGTGATTCATCGAATGAAGAAGAAAAATCGA
>NZ_KQ956815.1:18467-26941 GCF_001546455.1 Gardnerella vaginalis
TACTCAAACCTCGCGCAATACCAAATAGGAAATCGCGCAGTTACAGCGCGCTGCGAAGTAAAATCTCCTCAAGCGCGCGTTTAACCGAATCAGGCAACGTACACTTCCATTGCGCCCACTTAGCAACCTCTGGGTGCTGCGGCGCATGCGCGTTAGTCAAGTCAACGCTTTGCTGATAGCGCTCAAACTCGCCCTCGCTAGTGTATTCAAGCGCGCAAAGCTCACTTATAGCACTCGCGCTGCCATCAGCCTGGCGAATCGCGTCAAAAGCAATCTCCTTGCCGCGGTACGGCATTTGCGCTTGTAAAAGCAACCTGTAGCAATCGCCAATCTTAGGGTCTTGCGCAATGCACAGCCCGCCATCCACAATCACGCGCACGCAATCGCCAACAGGCACATTGCGCACAGAAACAGTAAGACTTAAGTCGCCCTCTTCGCCTTCATATGAAACTTCTACAGCCTTAGATTCAAGCTGATTTTGCCCAACAAAAACGCGAACGCGCGAAAAGTCTGGGCAAGCAACGCCCCTAAACACCACGCTCCAATCGCGATTAGAAGGCAGCGAATCAACAGCACTAGCGCATCCTTTTGCTGCATCAATCACAAACTGTGTGGAAGCATTACCGTCGCGCCAAATCAACTCCATACGCGTATCGGCAGTTTTCCCAGCGCACGCGTCTTCAAAGCGGCCGCTATCTTCGCGCATCACAAATTCGCCGCAATCCCCTGGGAATGCAAGAACGCGCAAAGATCGCGGATTTTCAACGCTATTAACCGCAGCCGCCGCCTGCTCGCTACTTGCGCAGTCCGCCTCACTCGGCAAAACTTGCATCGGCACAATAGCCCCAGCACGCGCAAACGCTGGCACTCGGTCGATTCCTCGCCAAACCTCAAGCCTGCGCCCCGCACCGCCGCGCGAAACGTAGCGTCTTCCGTCAAAGAAATCGTACCAATCGCCTTCTGGAAGCCAAACGGCAGTGCACCCGCGCTCAACTTGCGCGCACCCCTTGCTAACGATTGGCGCAACAACAAGCTGGCTGCCAAAGCGGTACTCGTTCGGCATCTCGTATGCTGCAAGCGTTTCTGGCGATTGCCAATACATTGGCTCTACGATTGGCCTGCCGCAAACCGCCGCGCGATAGTTCATCGTATACAAATAAGGCAGCAATTGCGCGCGAAGTCGCAGCATTTTAACCATCGCGTCACGAGTTTCACGCGGGAAGTTCCACGGCTCCTTGCCTGCAAACGGCGAGCAGCTGGAGTGAAGGCGATTAATCGGGCTAAACGCGCCGAACGCATACCAGCGCGCCTCCAGCTCATCGCATCGCACGCCAAGCATGTGGCCGCCAATATCGTGGCTCCACCAGCCGTAGCCAATGTTAGACGCCGTAGAAGTAAAGTAAGTTTGGAAGGCCAGCGAATCCCACGTTGTTACGCTATCTCCCGAAAATCCCACTGGGTAGCGGTGCGAGCCTGGCCCCGCGTAGCGCGAGAACGTGAGCGGCCACGCGCCGCCGCGCCCCGAATCCTGGTAATGCACGTGGTTAAGCATCCAAAGCGGATCCAGCCCAGCCTGCTTCGTGACTCCGCCCTGCTGCCAATCAATCCACCAGAACCCAACGCCCTCGTTCTCCATGCGACGATGCATGTTTAGGTACGCGCGCAAAAAGCGCGGATTTGTAAGGTCAAACTCAACTGCCTTGCCGCTTGCTGGGTCAATTCCCATATCGCGCGCAACTTGCGCATAGTCTTCTTCAAACGCGCGCACGCCGTCTCGCGGATGCAAATTAAGCGTTGCGGTAAGCCCTTCGCTGGCAAGTCGGCGCAAAAACGCGCGATGATCTGGGAATAAATCGCGGTTCCACGTGTAGCCAGTCCATCCCGAACCGTACTTTGGGTCCACATCCGTTACGTGCCAATCCATGTCGATTACGGCCGTGGAGAACGGTATGCCTTCGCGCTTAAAGCGGCTCATTAGCTGCAAATATTCGTCTTGACTGTACCTGTAGTACCTGCTCCACCAGTTGCTCAGCGCAAATCGCGGAAGAAGCGGCTGCGCGCCCGTAAGCTTGTAAAAATCGCGGATTGCGCCAATATAGTTGTGACCGTAGCCAAAGAAGTATAGGTCTTTAGAGCTTTCGCCAGGCACGCCGCCATCCGCCTTTGCGCGCGGCTCCACCCATGCCCCGTATGGGTTTTCTTTTCCATCAACAGCAGCCGCATACGCGATTTTTGCCGAGCGCGAATCGTCTAACACGGCCCACCCGTCGCGAGATATTACGCCCGTTCCAAGCTTAACGGCCCCATCCGCCTCGTCCACCGTTCGCGCCGTGCCAAGCAGATTGCCGTGGCATTCGTCGCCGTAATGCCATGTGTTAAATTGCGAGCCTGGCACTCCGCGCACAACAATGCTCAAGCCCTCTTTGCTAAACGGCTGCTGGTTGTACGAAATCAACAGTTTTTCAGTTTCGACTTCTATCCAGCCATTTTCTAAGTTTTTTACACTATATTTTGGATTAAAAGATTTTGGATTAAAAGCGCGCGATGCTTCATCTTCGGTTGCTTGCGATTCTTCCGCGGCAAACTGCGCGCTGCCCTCAAAGTTTCGCCTTACAACTGTTTGCGTAGGCGCGTCTACAAACTCGCCGTTTTCGCTCCACTCAAGGCGCACAAGCGAATCCGTGATTAACGTAATTCGCCAATTTTTGCCGCTTATAACCTGCGACTCTTTTGCCTTAGACAGCGGATTTTTAGCGTAATCGTAAAAAATGTGCTCGTCTTGAACACCGCGTGCGTCTTGTAAAGTCATTCGGTTTGCCCTTTTCTACTTGCAACATCTACTTGCAACATCTACTTGCGACTTCTCTACTTATCTTTTCTACTTGCCGCTACCAGTTGAAATTCCAGCAATAAACTGCTTTTGGAACACCAAGTACACTACTATCACAGGAATAATAGCAAGCGATGCCGCAGCAAACAAACCGCCGTAGTCGGTTCCAAATCTTCCACTAAAAGTCTTCAATCCAACTGCAAGAAGCTGCTTTTTCTCGTCTGTAATCATAAGGAATGGCCACAAATAGTCTTCCCAATTCCACAAGAACGTAAATATTGCGAGCGCAGCAATCGTATTGTGGCTCATTGGCAAGATTATTCTGTGGAATATTCTAGAATCCGAAGCTCCATCCAGTTTTGCAGCCTCAATCAGTTCGTCGGATATTCCGCTTATTGATTGACGGAATAAAAAGATTCCGAATGCGCTTATTAAGCCTGGAACTATAAGCGCGCGATACGTGTCTTGCCAGCCAAAGCTAGTCATCATGTCGTATTGCGGAATGATTGTTACCGCCCAAGGAACCATCATTGTGCTTATTACTATTCCAAAAAGCAGATTTCTGCCACGGAACCTCATTTTTGCAAACACATATCCAAGAACGGCGCTTGTATAAATGGCTATTACTGTTTTAACCACCGATATAAACAGCGAGTTAAAGAATAGCCTCAAAAAGTCGAATTTTTCTTGAATCCCAACGTAATTTCCAAACGTACTTGGCTTTGGGAACAGCCCGCCGTCAACACGCACAATGTCGCTGTTTGGAGCAAAGGAAGATACAAACATCCAAATAAATGGCACGATTGTTAAGAAAGACAATAAGAATAGGAATATTGTAAGAGACCAGCTAATGATGCTCTTCTTAAGATTATGTTTTTTCATACTAACTCACTATCCTTAGACGCTTTAAACATTATGAATGTTAGGATTCCAGTGATTATAAATAGAACAACGCTCATTGCAGAGGCGATTCCAAAGTTATATTTTTGGAATGCTTGATCAAAAATCAAATAGCTGATTGTGTACGTTGATGTTCCTGGACCACCGTTGGTCATAACAAGAATCTGAACATACGCTTGAATATAGCCAATCATAGATGTGATTACTATAAAAAGTGTTGTTGGTTTTAGCAATGGAACTGTTATTCTAAAGAATTTTTGCACGCTGTTAGCGCCGTCGATTTCTGCCGCTTCGTAAACATCTTTTGGCAAGTTCATTAATCCAGCCAAATAAAGCACCGTTGCGTAACCAAAATCTTTCCAAATTGTCATTATTATGATTGCTGGCATAGCCCAAGTGGAACTGTGCAGCCAATTGATATTTAAGCCAGTAACTCTATCAATCATGCCAAACTGCGGGTCAAACATCCACATCCACACAAAGCTCACCGCCACCAACGGCGTGATTGTTGGCATGTAAAAAAGACCTCGCAATGTGTCTTTGCACTTAACCAGCTTGGAGCTTAACAACATTGCAAAACCAATGCCAAGAATAACTCGGAACACAACGGATACAAACGTAAAGATTGCAGTGTTTGCTATTGACTTCCAGAATAACTTATCTACTAAAATCTGTTTAAAATTATCTAGACCAACCCAATTGTATGTTCCAACAAGCGGATTCCATTCGTGGAAGCTGCCTGCAAAAGCCTTATATATTGGATAGGCAAGAAAAATCACAAAATAAACAATCAGAAACACTACTGCTATATTCCGAAAGGAGAAGGTTCGAGAAAGAGCAGTGCTTATTTTTGACATACCACCATTATGTTTTCTCATTTTGTACAAATGAGAATCCTGATTTACCTGTTTCATGATTTTCCTTGCCTTACCTACTGAGCACAATGATTACTAGTTATAGCTAGTTTTGACTAGGCAACTAATCGCTTATATCGATGTCGACTTATAGTCAACTTAAATCGACTATTTCTAGCTGCCTAGTCTGCTTTATTCTTACTTATGCTCTTTGAAGAACTCGTACTTACTTTCTGCAGACGTAAACTTAGAATTCTTCATATCTTTAACCATTGTTGCTTGAGCCTCTTTGATTGCAGCATCAATAGACTCGCCATTTTGCATAACGTTCTGGAAAGCAGCCTTGCTACTTGTTTCCACGGTAGAAGGCGTGATTCCTGGCCAGATTAGGCGATCTACACGCGGTTGAATCGCAGCCATTACTGGAGCCTTTAGAATCTCAGGATCGTTTTGCAAAGACTTCTTTGCTGGGAACGAGTTCAAATGTTTTACCGCCGAGCGAATAAACGCGTCGTTAGCAAGAATGAACTTAATAAAATCTTGAGCAACCTCTTGCTGTTCTTTTGACTGATGAGCGTTAATTCCTGGAGTGGATTCGCCGTTGAAGCGGTCGTAAGCAAATGGCTGTTCTTTTGTAAATGTTGGAGTTGGGAAGATTCCGTATTCAACATCTGGGTACTTTTCTTTTAGCACACCTTCAAGCCATCCCCAGGCATAAACCATTCCAGATTGACCGTTTCCAAAGCTCTGAGTGTAATCTGTACCAAAGTCGGTAGAAATAACCTTGTCTTTGTCGTACAAATCCTTCAAGAACTTCATGTTTTCACGCGTGACTTTGTTGTCATAATTAGGCTTCTTGCCACTTGCATCAAAAGCAAGCTCGCCACGCTGATAGTTCAATCCTTGATTGATTGCAGCATAAGCATCGCCATTCACGTTGAATCCAGCCTGTTCCATCTTGGAGCCGTTCCACTTAGTGAGTTTCTTTGCCACTTCGCGCAACTCATCCCAAGTTGTAGGAATGTCTGCCTCGGTTAAGCCAGCTTCCTTCCAAAGCTTCTTGTTGTAGTAAATGTTTCCCGTATTGATTACGGAGTCAATGTACTTTACATTGCCTTTAGCATCTTCATGCGCACTCGCCGTTGCATAATCCGATTCCATAGCAGCCTTGTCAATCTTGTAATCGGCAGCATATGGGCGAATAAGCTCATCCTTGGAATTGTGAATATTAAACAAAGCTGGGCCTTTTGTTCCCTTTAGAGCAAGTGGGAGCTTTGTCCAATAATCATCCCAAGCAACGTTCTTAGTCTTAAACTTTACATTTGGATAAATCTTTTGATAATCCTTAATCATGTCGTAAATCGGATCTGTGGATGCGTCTCCCCAGCTCCAATACTCAAGCTGGATTGGCTTTCCTTGATTTACTAAATGATTTGGGTCGTACTTTAAAGCTTGACCCATAACAGCTAGGCCTTTGTCTTTCTTTGTATCGGTTACTCCTGCTGTACCATTATTCCCACATGCGGCAAGCGTAGAAATCATGCCCAAAACTGCTATACAGGATATGCATATTTTTTTAATCTTCATTGTTACTCCACTTCCTCGTGAAATTGATGGGTAATTTTATAATATTGCTTTATGTTTGGTGCGGTCAAACATTAAAAATGTAAATGTAAAGGTTTTCATTTTAAATCCCTAATACTAGGCGATTTTTGCAAGAATAAACGCCCTTTAGACGGCGTGTCTAAAAATGTAAACCTTTTCATTTATGATGACTAGAAGCATGGTAATTAAAAAGAAATGCAGTTAAAACAGTAACAGTGTGATTAAAACAGTGTAGTTAAATAAAACTCTTAAAAGAGGTGCGATTTGTCAAAAACTAGTATTTGTGATGTAGCAACACTGGCAGGAGTGTCGATTGCAACTGTCTCCAGAACATTCGCACATCCAGAAAAAGTATCAGCATCTACTCGCGCAAAAGTTATGCGCGCCGCCGAACAGATGGAATTCACTGTTTCTAGAACCGCTGGGGAACTTAAAACAGGTAGGTCATACCGAATAACGCTTCTAATCGGAAGTAGCAAAATCGAATGGTTTAGCTCCGCGATTATAGAAGGACTAAATAATGTGCTACAAAAGAATGGCTACGACCTTGTAATCTACCTTTTAGAAGAAGTTGAGCAAAGAAAAACCTTCTTTAAAGAATTGCCTTTGCGCGCAAACACAGACGCAATAATCGTATCTTCATTCGACATAAGTAACAGCGAGGCAGAACAGTTGCAGCGCATAAATGTGCCAATTGTTGGAATAAACTGTACAGCTTCTAAAGTGCTTTCTGCATCAATCGGAATTGACGACGCACTCGGCATAAAACTTGCGATTCAACACTTAGCAACATTAGGGCATAGGCGTCTTTTATACGTGTATGAGCATTTTTGTTCGCCTTTCCACTTTAGCTCGTCAAGAAGAATCACAAGCTTTGAAAATGTGTGTAGAAATATTGAAGGCATGCAATGGAAAGTGCTGCCAATAGACACCAAGGATGACCCCATAAATGCCACACTTTCCGAAATTTTTGCACAAGATAATCCACCTACCGCAATATGTTTCCACCAGGATTCAACAGCAATGCCATTTTTGTTTAGATTGCAAAAATTGGGGATTCGCGTGCCAGAAGATTTGTCAATTATTGGATTTGACAATGGCACATATGCAAAAGAGGCAGAGCTAACTACGATTCGTCAAAATCCTAAAATTATGGCGGAACAGGCTGGCAATATTGCAATATCACTTATAGAAGGCAAGCCTGTAGCAAGAAGGCATATTACAGCCCCGTTGCAGCTTATTATAAGGAAATCTACGGCTGCACCTAAAGCAAAATCGTGAATACTAAGATAACGCCTAAAGCAAAATCGTGAACACGCTTGCGATTACAAGCATAAGCGGATACCACGCATACATAAGCCAGCGGAATTGCTTAGTTTGCTTAGGTCCGTCGCCATACGGACTGCGATAGTGAAGCACAGCCACGCCAACACCTGGCGCCAAAAGCGACATAGCGCCGAAAGCGCCTGCAATCAGCTCCATGCGAATCTCGTGGTTTTCTAGGAACCTAAAAATCAGCACAAATCCTAAAAGTAAAGCTCCGCCCCAAAAAATATTCTGCCTAAAGCCGACTTTGCCGAAAAGATTCCACAATATTCCTGCAACCAGGATCACTGCGATTGACGCCACTTTTTGCGCGCCCTTAAAACGCGCACGAACCATGTCGATTCCCGAAAGCACAAAAAGCGCAATAACAAGCCCAAACACTGGGTTTTGCGAGCGCATGTCGAAAGCGCAACCAAAGGTTGTAAAGTCGTACGGAACCTCGCAAATAAGCGCAAGCACAAGCAGCCGAAGCGTGTAAAGGTTTAGGTTATGCGTGTTTTGATAGCCACGAACAAGCAGCCACGCATACCACGGCAGAGCCGACCAGCTTATAACTTCGCACACTACGGCAGCGGTGAGGCTCCACATGTTGGAGTTGGAAAGGCCGCCAAAAAGGTGCGGAATAACGGTTGTGCCAAACGCGCTGAGCATCATCATTACAGCGCCGAGCAGCTTGAACTTTTTGAGCGTAATCCCCATTTTTATGTTCTTGTCTGCGCGGATCTTTGGTTTTAGCGCGTCCATAATTCACCTCTTGCTAGCACGCGTTGCGTTAAGTGCGTATAACGTTGAGTGCGTATAAGCTTTTGCCATTGTTGCAACGTTATTGACAACAGCGTTGACATCATTGCAATTGTATCAAACCCTAACTTAAATCTCTGTAGTGAGCTTTTTCTTTTATCCCGCGTTTGTTCCCTTTTGCCCGCATTTGTTCCCTTTTTGGCCCATTTCGTAAACAA
>NZ_KQ956816.1 GCF_001546455.1 Gardnerella vaginalis
TTGTACGTGATTTAGGCCAAATTTGGTACAAATTCGGGAAATGTGAATGTGTTGTGTGTGTATGCGGCAAATCGTGGTGTTAAATCGTTTTAGATACTAAATTATAAAAGTTGGGAAAATGTGACTAGCCTAACGCGAACGATTGCAGTGGCGACGATTGCAGTGGCGACGAGTGAGCCTGTAGAGCATTGCAAAGGAGGATTAGTGAGCGAGTGCAGCGGTTTAGCAAGTGGCGTTGGCGAAACTTGCGCAAAAGTGATTCTTTTTGGCGAGCACTCGGTGGTTTACGGCTACAGCGCAGTGGCTATTCCGTTGAAGAATCTTAAGATGCGTGCCACAGTCAAGAGAGCAAACGCGCCAATCACATCAAACGCGTCGAACGCCTCAAATACATCAATCGCGGATGAAAAAAACGGCATAACGCTTAAAGCACTGGATTTTTGCGGGCCATTGCAAAACGCGCCAAAGCGCTTGGACTCAGTTAAAACCGCGATTTATAAGGCTTTGCAATTTGCAAATTGGCGCGGCGAAGCGTTGCAGGTGGAAACCGCTTGCGATTTTCCGCCAGAGCGAGGATTGGGGTCGTCGGCTGCGGCGGCGGGTGCCGTAATCCGTGCGATTCTAGATTTTTACTCGATTGAAGCCAGCGAGGACGAGCTGTTTGCGCTCACGCAAGAGGCGGAAAATGTTGCGCATGGAAAGGCTTCGGGATTAGACGCTAAGGCTACGGCTGCGGCGCGCGCGGTGCGATTTTTTGGCGGCGAATTTAGCAACATAAATATACGCATGCACGCGTGGCTTGTTTTGGCCGATTCGGGGTGCAAGGGGCAAACGCGCGATACGGTTGAAGCTTTGCGCAAAAAGCGCGATTTGAATCCGCATGAGGTTGATGCGCTTCTAGAGCAGCTAGGGGAAATCGCCATTAGCGCTGAGGGCGATTTAGAGCTTGGGCGGCCGCTGGAAATTGGGCTTAAGATGAGCCGCGCGCACGAGATTCTTACGCAATTAGGCGTGAGCACGCCGCTTTTAGACGCGTTGGTTAGGGCCGCGTGCAAAGGCGGGGCTTTGGGGGCAAAGCTGACTGGCGGCGGCGGAGGCGGTTGCGTTATCGCGCTTGCGCAAAGCTGCGAGGATGCGCTTAAAGTAAAATTGGCGCTAGAGCGCGCGGGCGCTGTTAAAACGTGGATTGTGGAAATCGGCGGTTAGAAAGGTGATTGTGGAAAACGTTGAAATTGAGCCAAAAATAGCGTTTGACGAGTCGATGCAAACGCATTGCGCAATCGCGGAAGCAAACGCAAACATTGCGCTAATCAAGTATTGGGGAAAGCGCGATGAGCAGCTGATTTTGCCGTATGCGTCTTCCTTATCTTTGACTTTGGGCGGATTTTCAACGAAAACCAGCGTGCACTTTGATGATTCTCTAGCAGACGACTCCGTTTGCTTGAACGATGTAGAGCTTAGTGGCGATTTGCTGCAAAGCAATGAGCGCGCGCGAATCGTAAGAATGCTGGACATGGTGCGAAAAATGGCTGGAACGAGCCGCAAAGCGCGAGTCGTAAGCAAAAACACGGTTCCAACGGCGGCGGGTCTTGCGTCTAGCGCATCGGGTTTTGCGGCGCTGGCGGCGGCGGCGTCGTATGCGGCTGGTCTTAAGCTAAACGCGCGCGAACTTTCGATTTTAGCGCGCAAGGGGTCGGGCTCGGCATGCAGGTCGATTTATGGCGGATTGGTGCTGTGGAACGCAGGCGAGAGTAGCGAAACAAGCTACGCGGAGCCAATCGAATTGCCAAAAGATTTGAGCCTTGCAATGGTGGCCGTTGTTTTAAATCCCAACAAAAAGAAGATTTCCAGCCGCGTTGCAATGCGGCAAACTGTTGAAACATCGCCGCTTTACAAAAGTTGGATTAAAAGCTGCGAGGATGACCTTAAAACGGCTTTGCAAGCGATTAAAAACTGCGATTTAGAGGCGTTGGGCGAGGTTTCGCAGCGAAATGCCTTGGGAATGCATGCGGCGATGCGCGCGGCCAATCCTAGCGTTGACTACCTTAGCGAAGAAACGCACGCCGTTCTTAGAGTTGTGCGGCAAATGCGCGGCGAGGGGTGGCCTGTTTGGGCTACAATGGACGCGGGTCCGAATGTTAAGGTTTTAACTAGCGCGGGCAAGGCTTTGAGCGTTAAAAACGAGTTAAGACAGCGGGTTTTGCAGGAGATTGCGCAATCGCGAGGTTCGCTGGCGGCGGCGGGTTCCGACTCTGCGCAATCCAATCCGCAGTTTGTTATTGCGCGCGCGGGCGGTGCGGTTAGCGTGACGGCGTACGGAGAAAATCATGACTAAATTTCAAGCGGAAGCTCCTGGAAAGCTTTATATTGCAGGCGAATACGCTGTTGTAGATGGAAAAGCTGCGATTGTTGCAGCCGTGAATCGCTATGTAAAAGTTACGGTTGACGCGGCTGGAGCTTGCGATTTTCCTTGCGATTTTCCTAAAGATGCCGACTGCGGTGGGAATTTTTACGGCAGGAATTTTTACGGAAAAATTGCGTGTGAGGATAAAAACTTTGAGCCGCTATATTGGAAGTTTGACGAAGCACGTTTTGGCGGCATGCGTTTTGGCGGCAACAGCAGGGAATTTATTTTAGATAAAAGTTATGGATGTGGCTTTGATTCCCGCGCGGATGCTTGCGATTTGCCCGCGGAAGAATCGCCAGCAACCAACGATTTGCCAGCGCAAACTAATGTAGAAAAAATTAAAAAATACTACGCGTATGTGATTTCCGCAATGAACGTAGTAGATGAATATGCACGCGAGATGGGCGTGTTGGAAGCGCAGGGAGCGCAGGGAGCGCAGAGCTCGAAGGGCGGCGCGCGCGAATACAACGTACGCATTGAAAGCGATTTAGACGATAAAAAAACGGGCAAAAAATACGGTCTCGGCTCTTCGGCGGCGGTAACGGTGGCGGCTGTTCGCGCGCTGTGCGAATGGTACGGGTTGGCGATTGCAACGCCAGAACTGTGCAAATTGGCCATAATCGCATCGTCGCTAGTAAAAAAGTCGGGAAGCGGCGGAGACGTGGCTGCAAGCGTATACGGCGGGTGGGTATTGTACCGCGCATACAATCGCGAATGGCTTAAAGCAGAAGTGGAAATGATTGAAAGCGGCGACTCCAGCTTGTGCGAGTTGCTGCAAAAAAAGTGGCCGCGGTTTGTTGTAAAACGATTAAAAGTGGGCGGTGGCTTGCGACTTTTAGTTGGGTGGACGGGGAGCCCTGCCAGCAGCGCGGAGCTTGTTGGAAGCGTGAAGGCTGGAGTGAAGGCTGGCGCAGCGTCTGGCGCAAATTCTGGCGATTCAGCCGCGCGCGAGCACGCTAAAACACATGCCAAAACATACGAAGATTTTTGTGCGCAAAGCGAAAAATGCGTGCAAAAAATCGCAAAAAGCCTAGAAAATGGGGATTTTAACGCGTTATTAAGCGGATTTGCGCAAAATCGAGCGCTGCTAAAAGATCTTGGCGAAATCACGGGAACGCTAATCGAAACGCCAAAACTTACGCGGCTAATAGAGGCTGCAAATTGCGCAGGATTGCCAGCAAAAACAAGCGGCGCAGGCGGAGGAGATTGCGGAATCGCGATTGCGCGCTCGCAAGATTTTGATGCAGTGGCTAATCGCATTAAAAGCGAATGGCAAAAAAACGGGATTGAGGCGCTTGGGTTGCAAGTGGCGGAATTTGATGAAAATCGCGATTCTTCGCTTATCGAGCAGCGCAAAAACGATCACATAAAACTTGCGTGCAAACAATATAAATCGCGCGCGGATGCTGGGTTTGAAGCAGTGCGATTTATTCCAAACGCGTTGCCGCAGCTTGCGTTAAGCGACGTAGATACAAGCGTGAGCGTGCTTGGTGCCGCCGAAAAATGGGCTGCTCCGCTGTACATTAACGCAATGACGGGTGGCAGCAAAAATGGCGAAAATATAAACGCGTCGCTAGCTAGAGTGGCGGCAAAAACTGGCGTGGCAATGGCGTGTGGGTCGCTAAGCGCGGCGCTTAAAAATCCGCAGCTTGCGGGAACATTTAGCGTGATTAGACGCTTTAATCCGCGCGGATTTGTGATGGCGAATGTGAGCGCGGGAGTCGCCGCTGAGCAGGCGATTAAAGCCGTGGAAATTTTACAGGCGAACGCGTTGCAAATCCACCTTAATGCGGCGCAAGAGCTGGTTATGAGCGAAGGCGACCGCGATTTTAGCGCGTGGCTTAGCAATATTGAGGCAATTGTGAGCGCGCTTGATTCAATGAAAGTGCCAGTTGTTGTTAAGGAAACTGGCTGCGGAATGAGCGCGCGGGATGTGTTGCGCCTGCAAAATGTTGGCGTGCGCGCGGTGGACGTTGGCGGGCGCGGCGGCACGAATTTTGTTGCGATTGAAAACGCAAGGCGCGGGGGCAGGCGCGGCTACGAGTTTCTTGATTCTTGGGGGCTTACCACTGTTGAGTCGTTGCTGGATATAGCGCGATGCGATGAGATTTTGCGCGATTATGGCGACTCTGCGGTTGCTGGCGATTCTTGCGACTCTGCGCAAATGCAAGTCTTTGCAAGCGGAGGAGTGCGCACGCCGCTTGATGTTGTGCGCGCTCTTAAGCTTGGGGCAAGCGCAGTTGGAGTTGCGGGCGAGTTCTTGCATACGCTCACTTGTGGCGGTATGGATGCGCTTGTTGAGCAGATTGAGGATTGGAAGACGCAGATTCGCGTGATTATGGCGCTGCTTGGATGCAGAAATATTGCAGATTTGCGCAAAAATTCGCGCATCTTGATCGATGGCAAGCCGTGCAATCTGTAATGTCGGGCGTAGTGATATACTTGTGTAGTTGTGCGTTCAGGCATGCCTGTTTGTTTGTGCGATTTAACATTGGTTAGTTGCATTTGGATTGGCGTGAGTGAGCGACGCAAGACTTGCAAGTCAAAGAAAATAGGAGTCCATTATGGCAGCTCGTTGCGCAGTATGTGGCAAGGGACCGCAGACCGGTTTCAGCGTTTCACATTCGCACATTCGCAATAAGCGCACCTTCCGCCCGAACCTTCAGCCGGTTCGCACCACCATTGATGGCGAAAATGTTCGCCTTCGTGTGTGCGTAAAATGCATTAAGGCAGGCAAGGTTCAGCGCGTTGAGGCGTGAATCGCGTGTTAAATGTAAGGCCCTGAGCAGTGCTCGGGGCTTTTTTGTTCGCAACGACATGCCTTTTCGCTTAAAGCGTAGCGCGCTTTCCTATTTGGTATTGCGCGAGGTTTGAGTATTTCTCTC
>NZ_KQ956817.1 GCF_001546455.1 Gardnerella vaginalis
AGCCTCGCTCGCAGCGGCGGCTAATCGCGCTGTAGGCGCGGCGGCTTGCGGCCACGCGGAACCTGCCCCCGCAATCAAATCTTTTATCCGCAAAACTGCCGAGCGGTGCGGCGGCGTAATGCTGCGCATCGAATGGTGGATAACCGAAAGGTGGCGATGCTGATGAAGATATTTTCTGCAGCGTAAAACCTGCGGGAGGGTTTGGGCGCATGATTGTGCTCAATCAAAACTGAAAATGATAACTAAATGGATTAGCTAGTGTGAATTGGCTGTCGGAAGTTGGTTGACTAACGGAAGTTGGTTTAACTGGCGGAAGTTGGTTGACTAACAGAAGCTGGTTGATTTGCACAAACTAATTAACATAAACTAACAAAACATAACACATATCTCTCAAAGTGTTCGCAAGAACAAAACAAACAAGGAGAAAATATGAACAAGATAACAAAGCAGTGCGTGGCCGCGGTGGCCTCGCTCGCGATGGCTGGCACGCTGTGCGTCGCTGGCGCCGTGGTTGCTGGCAGCTCCGCTTGGGCTGAGGATGCAAAGCCTGCTCCATGGGCATTGCCTACGGGACAGGAAAATATAAAGGGCTCCATCAACATCATCAAGTACAAGTACAAGCTGAACAGTGATGGCACTCAGGAAAAGCAAGAAAAAGTTCCTGGAGCAGAGTTCACTGTTACTAGGGTTAAGAAGCTTAATAAGAGTGATACTGCTGAATTAAACCTCAAGAGCTACGACGACTGGATGAAGGTTGCCGCTAAGGTTAGTGCTTTGAACGCAAATCCAAATGATGCTAATTTGGATCTTGATACTGCTAAAAAGGTTACAACTGCTTCCGAAGACAATACCGCAAAAGGTGAAGTCAAAGGTGAAGCAAAGTTCTCTGACCTTGAGATCGGCCTTTACAAGGTTGAAGAAACAAAGACACCAGCTGGCTATGCTGGTCTTTCTAAGCCATTCTTCATGACGATTCCGCAAGTTACTCGTGCGGAAGGCAGCACGGATAACACCTACAAGTACGATGTAGAGGTATCGCCAAAAAACAAGCCAACTGATATTAAGAAGAAGGTTGACACCAAGGGCACTGTTGGTGCTGGCGATGAGATTCCTTACACCATTACCACAGATGTTACTACAACGTCCACAACCGATCCTGGTAGCTACACAAAGGATGATTTCAAGGATTTTGCTGTGTGGGATGACGCGTTAACTAATGCGTATGAAGGTGTGACTGATAATCTCAGTGCGGCTGATGCTAAGAAGTTGGTTACGGAAGTCAATATTGGCACTACACCAATTAATAACACTGGAACCCAAGAAGATAAGTACAAGGTTAGTGTTGAAAAGTATGACGCTTCTAAAGCAAATGGTCCAGAAAGTGGACGTGTTCGCATTAAAGTAGAGTTTACCGACGGCGATAATGGTGGTCTTGCTGACATTGCTAACGCCATCAAGACTGCCACCAACAAGGCTCAGCTTCCACAGTTAACTGTTAAGTTTACGTTTAAGCTTAAAGCAGATGCTCCTACTACAGCTACTGGCTTCTTCAACAAGTATGGTTTCCAGCCAGGTCACAAAAATGGTGAAAAGACTCCAGATCCAGTCAATCCTAAAGAAAATGATCCAAATACAAAGGTGACGCTTGTTAAGTTCCAGATTAAGAAGGTTGATGGAACCGATACTAGCAAGGTGCTTAAGGATGCTAAGTTTGCTGTCTTTGCTAAGAAGGATGATGCTGTTGCTTGCGCAGCAGATAAGGCTCGTACTGATGCCAACTGCAAGGACAAGGCTACTAAGGGTCTTGTTAAAGGCACGAATTCTGATGCCATTGCTTATGGCCTTGCAGGCGCAAACAAAGGCACTGCTGACGGCACTGGTTTGACTGGTGCTTTTGAAGTTAAGGTTGGAGAGACCTTCTACATTGTAGAAACCGCTGCTCCAGAAGGCTTTGCTTTGTCTCCAAAGGTTGAGGAAGTTACTGCAAATAATACGGGTGAAGGTTATGACACTACTAAAGCTATCTTTACCTACATATTTAAGGATCTTCCAAACGGCGGTGAAGGCAACAAGCGCTGGTTTAACCTTCCAGAAACTGGTGCTGCTGGCGTGATTATCTTTGCGCTTATTGGCCTCGGCCTCGTTGGCTCTGGTATGTTCGTATTCCTTAAGAATCGCAAGAAGGAAGAAGAGCAGGCTGCGTGATTGTGTGTGATTAGCCAACGCTGGATTAGGTGGCGTTTGGTTTAATCATGCAAAAGATTTAGGCACTTTGTACCAGAAGACACGCTGCAGCGCTTAAAACAAAATGCGTTGAGCATTTTGTTTCTACGCTGGCGTGTTCTGGTACAAAGTGCTCTAATCTTTCCCGAGTTTGTACGTGATTTGGGTCAAATGTGGTACAAAGTGCGTCAACTTTTCCGCTTTTTGTACGTGATTTAGGCCAAATTTTGTACAAAATGCGGAGTTATTTCATTAAATAGCTTGAGCTTGGAGGAGTTATGAAGCTAGCCGATATTAGCAATTTGTGCCGCTCGTTGAGCGAGCGCGCGGTTGCTAAATTGTTTAAGAATAAGGCGAAGCTTACCTCCAATGTGGCTGGCGCGAGCAGTGTGGCTGGTGCGAGTAGTGTGGCCGCGGAAAAATCGCAAGCAGCCGAAGAGCAAACTCCACTATCTAACTCAAGCAAAAATATAAATCAAAATACACTTAAAACTAAAAAAATAACTAAAAGAATAACTAAAAAGAAAAGCGCGCTGATGCGCATTATAGAGCCGATTGCGCTGGTTCTTGCGGGAATTCTGTGCTTTAGCTACCCTGTGTGCTCAACGCTGTGGAACAATCACGTTTCTAAGGAGATTTCCACAGCGTACGATAAGTACAACCACGACCAGGCTGGCGACGTGCGACGCGCACACATTCGCGCCGCGAAGCGTTACAACGCAACGCGCAAGGATATGCTCACGCGAGACCCGTACGGCGGCGACGGTCAGGAAGACCTAACCAACACACCTGGATACAAGCGCTACCTTAAAGCGCTTGAGGAGCCGATGGGCATTATTGGCATTGTAAAGATTCCGAAGATTGGCGTAAAGCTGCCGATTTACCACGGCACGCTGCAGGAGACGCTGGCGCGAGGCGCGGGGCACTTGTACGGAACGGATTTGCCAGTGGGCGGCAAGGGGCGGCACACCGTGATCACCGCGCACACGGGCTTGCCGAACGCAACCATGTTCGACTCGCTAACCGACCTTAAAAAGGGCGACTACTTTTACCTAGACGTGCAAGGCGAGACCTTGCGATACAAGGTGTTTCGCATAAACGTGGTGGATCCGCACGACATAAGCCTGCTGCAGCGCGAGCCTGGGCGCGATTTGGCAACGCTGCTTACGTGCACGCCGTACGGCGTGAACTCGCACAGGTTGCTGGTGACGGGTTACCGCGTGCTGCCGGACCCTGTTGCGGCGCCGGAGGACCATGTGCAGTGGCCGCTTTGGATGACGCTGTTTGTTATAGCGATGATATTCTCGCTGGCGATTCTTTCCATGATGATTACGGCGGCGGCTGGCAAGAGGCGGCGCAAGTGGGATATTCGCGGTAAGCATATACTATGGGTTGGGCGTGGCGAGGTTAAACTGCGCTAGCGCTATTTCCCGATTTTGTAGTCCAATACGCTGTTTAGAGCTACAAAGTCTGTAAGTTTTTCCCGAGAATGTTGTTGATTTTGCCGTTTTGAGCTACAAAGTCGGTAACTTTTTCCCGATTTTGTTGCAGATTTTGTGGTTTTGAGCTACATTTTCGGGCGCGACGACATACCTTCGAGCACGCATATTCCCAGGTGATTATCAGACTTATAGCAAGATTGCGAGTAAAATAGAAAAACGTGATACTTGATCGTCATAATCGTTTAAATTTGGCCGAACTTTACGCCAGCCTGCAGGGGGCGGGCGATGGTGGGGCGCAAGACGCCGCCGCGCCAGCCGCGGAAAAGTCGCAAGCAACCGCCGACGAAAAGTCCGCGCAAAAATCATCTATAAAAAGCGAAACGCCGCATCTTCCGCCCGAGCAAATGGACGAATTTGTAAACATGATGCAGGTGTACGAAGGCGCGATGTACGAAATTAGCACGAAGCTGGAGATTTTGGACGGCGAGTTTCAGGTGCGATTTTCGCACAACCCCGTGCATCACATGGAGCGGCGGCTAAAATCCGTGCACTCGATTTTTGAGAAGCTGCGTCGCAGAAACCTAAGCATATCAACGCGTTCGATTCGAGACAACCTGTTTGACGTGGCTGGGATCCGCGTGATTTGCAATTATCGCGACGACGTGTACGCGGTGGCGCAATACCTTTCCAAGCAAACGGACATTCAAGTGCTGCAGGTTAAGGACTACATTAAAAACCCAAAGCCGAATGGGTACCGCAGTTTGCATGTGATTTACGCTGTGCCGGTGTTTTTGTCGTCGGGCGCGCATTACACGCCTGTTGAGGTGCAATTCCGCACGATTGCAATGGATTACTGGGCCAGTTTGGAGCACGCGTTGCGGTATAAGGCGGATTTGCCGGATGCAAAGCTGGCGGAGCATTCCAAGACGCTGCTTGAGTGCGCGCAGAATTTGCAGGCCATTGAGGCGCAGATGCAGGGAATTCATCGCGATATTAATGGTGCGCCGCGTGTGGAGGATGCGCCTGAGTCGTAGGCGCGCGACGAGCTACAAAGTCGGTAAGTTTTTCCCGACTTTGTTGCTCTGCGTTCTGCATAATGTGGATAAAGCAACTGAGCTCTTGTCCAAAATGAACAAGAGCTCAATGAAATCACGTGTAGGAGCAACCTACACAGGTGTGTCAATTCTATCACACTCCATAAAGATTTGTATTTTTGCAATCATTTTTTGCTTGTATTTCTGCGTTAAATATCAAACTAGATGTACAATGTCTTAATGGCTGCTAATACATCTTTTATATCTCTTCAAGAAGCGCAACAATTCTGCGGCGTTGCACGATTTGAACGTTATATGCGCGATGCGAATAATGATGTGAGCACAGCCATGCTTATATGCAAATCAAATCATGAATTAGCAGGAATACTACACGAGCAGATTGGATACGTAGAAATATGCGTGCGTAATTCAATTGATTTAGAACTTCGCAAACTTGCATTGCAAGAAAAGCAAAATGAAGCATGGACTAATCCTCTATATACGCCAGATTTAGTTAAAGACTTAATAAAAAATCAAATCAATGAAGCGAAAAAAATTGCAGTTCACGCTCATGCTGGTAGCAGTGTAACTCATGATGACATTTTATCTAAACTCATGTGGGGAACGTGGGTAAAACTTATTGGATCTTCTGAAACAACAAAAAACAATCTCATACAGCAAAAACTTTGGCAAATGTCTATATGTAACGCATTTCCATTTGTGAATGATTCCAAGAGCAATAAAAAATATGATGAGGATAGGAAGACAATAGCAAAAAATCTTATTTATATTAAAGAGATTAGGAATAAAGCAGCTCATTTTGATAATCTATACAACATAGCTAAGGGAAAGAGAAATCTTACAAACGCATTGTTTACGCTACTTCATTCAGTTAATAAATCGTTTACGAATGGCTGGATTGATTCTGCGAAAATACGTAAAGCGGCTAATAAGTATTTGGAACTAATAGATGGTTGAATAAAACTTCCCGAGAATGTTGTTGGTTTTGTGGTTTTGAACTACATTTTCGGTAATTTTTTCCCGAGAATGTTGTTGGTTTTGTGGTTTTGAACTACAAAGTCGGGAGGTTTTTCCCGAAAATGTAGCACGACACGCCATGAATCGCTACAAAACGCGCGGTTTTCAACGGTTTATAGCCTTTAACCACATTGCTAAAAATCTATTTACAATCAAAACGCCGCCACTTATTATCGGCCTATGAACGTTAATCCAATTCTCTCATATGATTCAGAGACATCTTGTAGAAATACAAATCTCCCTGCCAGACTCATGAACAATTTACTTGAGTCGGAGCGAAATAATTCATGCCTAATGGCCTCGTGTTTCAACGACCGCTCAATTCTGCGCCGATATCTTAAGTCTGGAGAGCTGATTGAGCCATATTACGGCTTCTACGCTATTCGCGATCACTGGAATCAATTGCTGTACAAAGATAAAGTCAAGCGTATTGCAATCACTCTTACAAATAAGATAAAGATAAGAAAGTGGAATTTTACTGGCGAAACTGCCGCCGTGCTTTTGGGGCTGGATGTGGTTCACTTGCCTTACATCCATCATTCGCTTACTGAAATATATGTGTCGTCTAGTTATGCGGAAAAATTTTCTTCGAATTGCAAAAAATCTGATTTGGACAAGAAAAAGTCGGTGCGGGATGCATTTAGACACAAATATAGCCGACTAAAACTTCCAGACATAATAGAGGATGAGTTTGGCATAAGGCTTGATGATTTTAATAAAAACAGATATAAAAATGCGGCGTCGGCGGCGGCGTCATTGTCATCGTCGTCATCGTCATTTGGTCATATTGCAACTGCTGAAGAACTTGCTATTAGTCATGTTGCCAGCATTTATAATGTTCTATATGCTTGCGCTTGGAAGGGATCGTTCGCTGAGTCGCTAGCAACTTTCGATTCAGCGGCTCGCAAGGGTGAAGATCTTAACAAAATTTTGCGTGTTTGTCGTAAATTTTACGGCTCCATGGATTGTTGTAGCGATACGCCGCAGTTCTTGAACAGTGTTCAGAATCCAACAAACGCGGATTTTTATGGTGTAAATTATTCGCCTATTAACAATCCAAATTTTCGTGACACTGATAAATTTGATGTTTTGTCGCGAATGGAGACTTTGGTAAAGTATGCGAATCCTAAGAGCGAGAACGGTGGAGAGTCGCTGGCGCGTGCGGTTATGCTTGAGCTTGGTTTTGTGGAGCCACAATTGCAGCACGAGTTTCCGAATCCGAATTGCACGCAGAGTCCGTATCGCGCAGATTTTATGTGGAAAGTTAACGGAAAAATTATTGTTGGCGAGCTGGATGGTACTGATAAATATTTGATTGAAGATAGGACTTCGCTTAATAACCGCTCGGTTGCTGGCGATTTGCGTGCTGAGGATTTTGATGGAAGTGCGGAAAATATCAACAACTTCAGCACAAATAACTTATATAGATATAATCGCGATGCAGTTAGGAGGGAACGCAATAGAGAGCGGTGGCTTATGGAATGCGGAGTTGATAGTATTGTGCGATTTGATTATTGCGATATCTTGAATCCGATTGAATTTAAGAAGAAGTTGCTTTCGGCAGGTGTTCCCGTGGCCGTTGCGTGATTTACAGCATTCTTGATTAATCTTTTCCGCTTTTTGTACGTGATTTGGGTCAAATGTGGTACAAAGTGCGGAGTTGATTGACGGGTTTTGTACGTGATTTGGGTCAAATGTGGTACAAAGTGCGTCAATTGGTTCCGCTTTTTGTTGTTATAGACGCAAGAGACGAAAAAAGGGCTTCTAGCGATTTGCTAGAAACCCCGTTCGCGGATGAGGCGAGATTCGAACTCGCGGTAGGTTTCCCTACAACGGTTTTCAAGACCGTCTCCTTAGACCGCTCGGACACCCATCCAGTTGTGCGTGCTACGCTATAAACGTAAAAAGTGCACAATCGCACATTTTACCATAATCCCTGGGAAAACTTGGGATAAGCGCGCGCCCGCACGAGTCGCGCCCGCACGCTCGCGCATCATACTCGAGCCGCACGAGCCACGCCAATACCTAGTCGCGCCTATTTCCCAGCAACTCCAACAAGTAAACAAACATGTTGATAAAGTCCAAATAAAGATTAAACGCGCAAATAATTGAAACGCGCTTAATCATCTCTGGCTGATTGGCGTACGCTTCAAAAATCGCACGCGTTTTCTGCGCATCGTAAGCCGTAAGACCTGCAAAAATAAGCACCGCAATCGCCGCAATAAATCGCATAGTGCCAGCGGTTGGTGCAACAAACATAAAGATAACTTGGCTAATTACAAGCACGATAAGTGCCACCATAAGAATTGGGCCAGCCTTAAGCATATTCACTTTTGTAGTGAGCGCAAGCATTGTAAGGCATAGGAAGAATCCCGCTGTAAGTGCCAAAACCATTGCAATAGAGCCAAGGCTAAACACGGTAAAAATCGTACTAAGCGTAAAGCCTGTAAGCGCTGCATAGGCGTAAAAAAGCGCGCGCGCCGCCGTAACGCTCATCTTCATAATGCGCATTCCAAGCACAACAGCCAGCGCCACCTGCGCAATAACAATGCCGAAGAAGCCGAACCGACCCGTAGCATACAAGTACGAATAAAGCGCGCCTGTGCTTTGCGTAAACATTGCAACAAGCGTTGTAACAATTAAGCCAACGGTCATTTCTGCATAAACGCGACGAACGCTCACGCGCTCGGCCTGCTCGCGCACATAAGTGGCCTGCGCGTCTACGATTGTTGGGTTTTGTGCGAAATCGCCAGCATAATTGCCGTTAAAATTTCCAAAATCTCCCATAAATCCTCCTAAATTCTATAAGACCATATACAACTCTATACAACTCTATAAACCCTTGAAAATATGAGTATAGTACATTTGTACGAAATGCGCAAGAGTAAAAGATCGGCAACAAAAGGACGCGACGACCTGCCTGAGCGCAGCTAATCCGCGCGAGCAATTTCCCGAGAATGTTGTTCAAATTGGCATGTTGAGCTACAAAATCGGGAGGTTTTTCCCGAGAATGTTGTTAAAAATGGCAAAATCAGCTACAAAATCGGGAAAAATGATCGAGAATGTTGCTCGACACGCCAAATATGGATAGGACTTGCATTTGAAAATATTTAGGGTATAGTAGTTACTCGTGCTTCGAGCTGGCATTAGTTAGCGAGAATGCGTTGCGGACATAGCTTAGTTGGTAAAGCGCAACCTTGCCAAGGTTGAGACCGCGGGTTCGAGTCCCGTTGTCCGCTCTAGGTCTGGTGAGTTATCGGCCTGTGGTGGGTTAGCCAAGCGGTTAGGCAGCGGCCTGCAAAGCCGTATAGATGAGTTCGACTCTCGTACCCACCTCGATTGAGCGTGTTAGCTTAATAAACAACCTGGGCGGTTGGCGCAGTGGTAGCGCACTTCCCTGACACGGAAGGGGTCACAAGTTCGAACCTTGTATCGCCCACTCGAAAGGATTGCCTTTCACGCATAATTAAAAAATTTTGGGTGATTGGCGCAGCGGCTAGCGCACTTCCTTCACACGGAAGGGGTCATAGGTTCGATTCCTATATCACCCACAATATGTTTGTTTTCGCGGTATTTTACCGCGTTTTTTTTTTATTCATCGTTGTTCGCATTGTAAATCAGCTCGCATCGCGTTGCATCACGTCGCATCACGCTGCATCACGTCGCATCGCGTTGCATCACGCACAAGTGCCATCCAATCGCAACGAATTGTCGATTATACGCGGCGGGCAATAGTATAAATAAGGAGAAAATCGCGCGCGAAAGGCACATAGAACAGCTGTTGCGCAGCAAAAATCACATATAGCCAATAGGAGTGATTATGAACACCACTAATCCCACTAATAATGATGAAAACAAAGCCGTAATCACCGTAGTGGGCAAAGACGCTGTAGGAATCATAGCTAAAGTCACGACTCACTTAGCAAACAGCAAAGCAAATATTTTAGATATATCTCAAACAATCGTCAACGGATTCTTTAACATGATGATGATTGTGGACGTAAACGAAATAAGCGTAGAATTTGGCGAACTGGCCGAAGAACTGGCAAAGCTGGGCGAAGAAATAGGCGTTAGCATACACTGCCAGCGCGCGGAAATCTTTACAAACATGCACAGAATCTAGGGATTAGTAGGAGAAGCCCATGCTAAACATTATGGAAGTGAGCGAAACAAACTCCATGATCGAGCAAGAAAAGCTCGACGTTAGAACCATAACAATGGGAATAAATCTGCTAGACTGCGCAGACGCAAGCGTGCAAAAAGTGTGCGAAAACGTATACAACAAGATTACGCGCCTTGCAAAAGACTTAGTCAGCACGGGCTGCGCGATTGAGCGCGACTACGGAATTCCGATTGTAAACAAGCGCATAACCGTAACGCCAATAAGCCTTGTTGGTGCCGCCGCATGCAAAAGCCCAGACGACTTTGTGCAGATTGCGCACGCGCTAGACAAAGCGGCCAAAAAAGTTGGCGTAGACTTGATTGGCGGCTATTCCGCACTGCCCGCAAAATCCATGACCGCCGCCGATCGCATGCTTATAGAATCGCTGCCAAAAGCCTTGAGCGAGACGGATATTGTGTGCTCGAGCGCAAACGTGGGGTCCACTCGCACTGGAATCGACATGGATTGCGTTCAGCTGCTTGGGCGAGTAGTCAAGCAAATCGCGCGCGCCACTGCAGACCGCGACTCGTACGGATGCGTAAAATTCGTGGCATTTTGCAACGCTCCAGACGATAATCCGTTTATGGCAGGCGGATTCCACGGCGTAACCGAAGGAGACGCTGTAATAAACGTTGGCGTATCGGGGCCAGGCGTGGTTTCGCGCGCGCTAGACGAGGCGCGTGGCAAGGATTTTGCGTTCTTGTGCGAGACGATTAAGCGCACAGCTTTTAAGATTACGCGAGTCGGCCAGCTGGTTGCGCAAGAGGCGTCTAGAAGGCTTGGTGTGCCGTTTGGAATAATCGACCTTTCGCTTGCTCCAACTCCAGCCGTGGGAGATTCCGTAGGCGAAGTACTAGAGAAAATCGGACTTTCCACCGTTGGCGCGCCTGGCACAACCGCCGCTCTTGCAATGCTTAACGATCAAGTTAAAAAGGGCGGAATAATGGCCAGCAGCTACGTTGGCGGGCTTTCTGGTGCGTTTATACCTGTTTCGGAAGACGCAAACATGATTGCTGCCGCAAAGTCTGGCTGCCTTAAAATAGAAAAGCTGGAAGCAATGACGTGCGTATGTTCGGTAGGCCTAGATATGATTGCGATTCCTGGAAGCACAACCGCCGCAACAATATCTGGAATGATTGCGGACGAGGCGGCAATTGGCATGATAAATCAAAAAACCACTGCCGTGCGCATAATCCCTGTGGAAGGCAAAGGCGTTGGACAAATGGCCAATTTTGGCGGTTTAATGGGGTATGCTCCGATTATGCCAGTAAACACCGAAAGCTGCGAGGAGTTTGTTTCGCGCGGCGGGCGGCTTCCAGCGCCTGTGCACAGCTTTAAGAATTAAGTCACGATTTAATAACGATTTAAATTACGGTTTAAGTCACGGTTTAAGTCACGATTTAATAACGATTTAATAACGGTTTAATCACGATTTAAATTACGGTTTAAGTCACGATTTAAGTCACGGCTTAATTACGACTTTAATCACAATTTAATAATGATTTACGAAAGGAAGTCATTATGGAACAGACCACGCCGCTAAGCAGTGAAATGCTTGCTAGCGCGCTAGAAAAGATAGGTGAATCAAGCAATCGCGTTGCAGTAGTAGGCTCCATGAACGCCGACTACACAATAGTTGCCGACCGCCTGCCAAATCCTGGAGAAACCGTAAACGGAAGCGATTTGCGCGTACTGCCAGGCGGAAAATCGGGCAACCAGGCCGTTTCTGCCGCAAAAATCGGAGCAAACGTGCAAATGTTTGGCGCGGTAGGCAGCGACGAAAACGCAAAATTCCTGCTAAACACGCTGGAATCCGCTGGCGTAGATACGTGTAAAATCCTGCGCGTAGAAGGCGTAAAAAGCGGCGCAACCGTAATCACAGTAGACGCCAAAGGCGGCGAAAATACAATCGTTTACGCGCCAGGATCCAACGCAAAAGTGAGCGTGGAATATATTAGTCAAGACGATGTTAAGCAGGCGATTTGCGGAGCAAGCGTTTTAGGACTTTGCTTAGAAAGCCCAATGGAAACCGTAACGGCGGCGGCAAAAATCGCGCACGCGGCTGGCGTAAAAGTTTTGTTAAACAATTCGCCTTTTGTAAGCGAGCTTCCGCGCGAGTTGATTGAAAACGCAAGCATACTTCTTGTAAACGAGCACGAGATGGCGCAGCTGCTTAAAATTAGCGAACCAGAAGACGGAAATTGGGACGATTTTGACTGGGATAATGCGGCGCGCGTTATGCGCGAGTACGGCTTCGACGAGGCCGTTGTAACGCTTGGCGCAAAAGGTTCGGTTGTTTTAGACTTTGCGGCGCAAGATGGCAAAAAGGTTGTGCGCATTTGCCCTCAGCGCGTTAAGGCAGTAGACACCACGGGCTGCGGAGACGCGTTTATGGGAACCGTTTTGGCAGCGCTCGCCGCTGGATTTAGCCTAGCGCAAAGCGCGCAAGTGGCCACCTACGTTTCGGCGTATGCGGCAATGGGATTTGGTGCGCAAAGCTCATACGGCAGCGCGCAGCAGGTGGTTCGCGCGTTTGAGTAGTGGCGCTGTATGCTGATAGACTAGATGCGTACGCGTTTTTTTACCGATTTTGCAATGGGAAGGCAGATATGTCAACAATTCTTGAAGGCACTCCAAAAAAGCAAATGATGCTGGTAACGGGTAGGGCGTACCCACAGCTTGCGGAAGAAACTGCAAGCTACCTTGGCATAGACGTGCTGGAAACAACTGCCTATGACTTTGCAAACGGGGAGATGTACGTGCGCTTTACGCAGCCAGTTAGAGGCGCGGACGTTTTTGTTTTGCAAGCACACACCGATCCAATCAACAATTGGATTATGGAACAGCTGCTTATGGTGGATTCTTTAAGGCGAGCATCCGCTAGAAGCATAAACGTTGTTGCGCCTTTCTTTGGGTATTCGCGTCAAGACAAAAAGCATCAAGGCCGCGAGCCAATTACAGCGCGACTTATGTTTGACTTGTTCCGATCTGCTGGAGCCACAAGAATTTTGACGGTAGACATGCACGCGACTCAGGAGCAGGGATTCTTCGACGGGCCTGTGGACCACTTAACGGCTATGCCAGTTTTGATTGACTACGTTCGCAACACAATGAGCCTAGAAAACACTACGATTGTTTCGCCAGACGCTGGGCGAATCAAGGTTTCGGAGCAGTGGGCTGCAAAGCTCGGCGGATTGCCGTTGGCGTTTATTCACAAAACGCGCGATACAACAAGGCCAAATCATGCGGAAGCGCACGGAATTATTGGCGATATTAGCGGTCGCGATTGCATTGTTGTAGACGATATGATTGACACGGCTGGCACGATTTGCGAAGCGGTGCGCACGCTTAAGGGGGCGGGTGCAAAATCCGTTACCTTGGTTGCCACTCACGCGCTGCTTTCGGGGCCTGCGGTAGAGCGACTTAAGAGTTGCGGTGCGCGCGAAATTATTTTAACGGATACGGTTCCTGTTCCAGAAGAAAAGCGCTTAGAAAACATGACGGTTCTTTCGATTGCGCCGCTTTTGGCTGCGGGAATTAGGTCTGTGTTTAGGTCTGGGTCGCTTGTTTCGCTTAGAAACGCGCTTCCAGAAGACATGAAGCATAGAAATATTTACGCTCATTAGTGTTGTTGATTAGCTGCGCGGCGGTGAGTCGCAAGCATGATGTAGAATTAGCAGGTTGTTCGTAAAATTAAATATGCAAAAATATATTGCATTATTAGTGCATGATTATTGCGTAATAAATTGCGTAATAAATTGCGTAATAACCTTGATTTACGAACGATTTTGCAAACACACTCCTGCTGTGGAAAGCCCGCAGCCGAATAGTCCGAAGGAGGTGGGTGATGTCTGCACATAAGTATGAACTGATGTTCATTGCCGATCCAGAGCTTGATGAGCGTGGTCTTAAGAAGTTGACCGAGCAGTATCTTGAGCTTGTCACCAAAGAGGGCGGTTCCGTTGATGGTACCGACTATTGGGGTCGCCGTAAGCTTGCTTACGAGATTAATGGCAAGAACGAAGGTAACTACGTTGTAGTGAATTACACTGCTGAGCCAGCCCTTAGCGACGAGCTTGACCGTGTTTTGAATCTTAACGAATCCGTAGTCCGCACGAAGATTCTTCGCAAGGACGCAAAGTAAAGCAAAATAAAGCAAAGTAAAGTCAAAAAGTCAAAATCTAAGATATTCAAAATTATTTTGGATTTGCTCTAATTGTTCCAAAAAATTGTTCCAAGTCTTAATAGAAACGAGGCTACGATGGCTGGAGAAACTGTTATAACGGTGATTGGTAATTTGGCTAAAGAGCCAGAGACTGCTACCAGTTCCAACGGTAGCGTTAGAACGTCTTTTACGATTGTTTCTAATTCTTCTACTTTTGACCGAAGAACAAACAGCTACGTTAACGGCACGCCATTATCGCTTAGATGCGTTGCTTGGGGCGACTTGGCCGAGCATTGCGCGCAAACGCTTACAAAGGGAATGCGCGTTATTGTTCAGGGTAGGTTGCGTGCAAACAACTACGTTGATAAAAACAGCAACGAAAAGCGATACAGCATTGATTTGATGATTGATGAGATTGGGCCATCCTTGCGATTTGCCACCGCTCAAGTTAATCGTTTGAGCTCTAAGGGCGGTTTTGCGGGGAATAATGGCGGATTTAATCAGGGTGCTGATTTTGGAGCGGGCGCGGGAATGGGCGCTGGCGCTGGAATGGCTGCTGGTGGATACACTGGTGGTTATGCTGGCGGCGCGAATTATGCGAATAGTGCGGCCGCTGGTGCGGGTGCTGGAATGGGCGCTGGAATGCCTGCACAAAATGGCGCTAATCAGGGCGTAAACGTTGAAGACCCGTGGAGCGCTTCGGCTCCTTCAAACGGCGGATTTGCAACGTTTGGAGCTAGCTCCGATTTTGGTGGAGCAGACGAAGAGCCAGAATTCTAGTTTGCTGTGCGGGCTAATGGCGTCTAGGCGCCGCTGCTTTAGGGCAGATAGATTAGCAAATATGCTTAGCAAAATGGCTTATTGTTTGTAAAACTAATATCGGCAAAAATCTAAATACGACTTTACAATTAAAAACATCAGTTTAGCGTATAAACAAACGTTTAACGCATTTAAGAGAGGACATCCTATGTCACGTAAGAGGCCGCAACCACCGGTCAAGCCTTTTAAGAAGAAGCCAAATCCTTTAAAGGCTGCCAAGATTACTGAAATTGATTACAAGGACGTTGCTTTGTTGCGCAAGTTCGTTTCGGACCGCGGCAAGATTCGTTCTCGCCGTATTACTGGTGTAACCGTACAGGAACAGCGCAAGATCGCGAAGGCCGTTAAGAACGCTCGCGAGATGGCTTTGCTCCCATACGCCACCACTGGTCGCTGATTGAGAGGATAGAACATGGCAGAAACCAAGGTTATTCTCACCAAGACCGTTGCAAACTTGGGTCACTCGGGTGACGTTATTACTGTTAAGGCTGGTTACGCACGTAACTACTTGATTCCACAGGGCTTGGCCTTTGCGTGGAATAAGGGCGCTGCTTCCCAGATTGAAGCTATGCGTCGCGCACGCTTGGCTAAGGCTGTGGCCACTCGCGAAGAGGCCGTTGCAGCTAAGGCCGCAATTGAAGGCACTGTTGTAGAAATCGCCGCTAAGGTGAGCGAATCCGGCAAGCTCTTTGGTGGTGTTTCCGCCGATAAGATTGCTGCCGCTTTGGCGCCAAAGGCCGCTGTTGAAGCACGCGCTATTAGCGTTGCTGCAATCAAGACCACTGGCGAATTCCCAGCAACTGTGGCTCTTCACCCAGAAATCACTGCTTCCTTTACTGTTAAGGTTGTAGCTGAGTAGTTAAACGTGTTCCAGCTTCCCACGCGGGTTTTGCGGGTCTTGCTTGTGAATTCTTGCTTGTGAATTCTTGCTTGTGATTTTGCGGAATTTGCGATGGGAGGCAATCCATTTGGATTGATCTTAAGCATTAGCTCTGCGTGAGTTGTGGCGAGTTTTATTTGCTGCGACTTGCGCGGGGCTTTTTTCGTTTCCAAAATTGGCCAAAATGGGAACAAACGTGGGGGAGTGTTCTTGTGTTTGTTTCCCAAAACACCAAAAATGGGAACAAACGTGGGGGAGTGTGCCCGAGTTTGTTTACGAAATTGGCCAAAATGGGAACAAACGTGGGGAAAAAGAAACAAACGTGGGCGCGCTGTAACGCGCGAGTGATTTCCCGAGAATGTTGTTGATTTTGCTGTTTTGAGCTACAAAATGCGGAGTTGTTTGACGCTTTTTGTACGTGAT
>NZ_KQ956818.1 GCF_001546455.1 Gardnerella vaginalis
CGTTATGCAATTTCAAGCTCAGTCAAAGCGCCTTTCGCTTGAGAAGCGTAGCGCGCAAGCGACTTACCGAGTTTGTTGCGGGTTAGAGAGTTGAGACGCGACGAAGCGTTATGCGAGCCGCACGCGAATCGCAAGCAACCGCAGAGTCACTCAGTGATACGCCAACAATCTGCTCGCCGCTTTGCGCGCTTTGAATCAGCTGACTTTGCCAATCGCATGCGCAATCAAGGGCAAATCGAAGCTCGCGCAAATCGAGAGCCACCGCAGATTCATTACCGTCATCCGCCACGCGCTCCTCATATTTATACTCGCGCCAAGAATCCGCCTTAGCAAAAAACGCGTGTTCATCGCCAGAAACCGCAGAATCGCCATCGCTCCCCTCAAGCATCTTCTTTGCAAAGCTCAACTCATCAATCACACTACCCAGCAAATCCGCCACATTTCGCCGATTTTCCGCAACCATTGCACGCGTGCGATTTGGATCCGTAAGCGCCACTCGCGTCATATCTCGCCAAGAACCAGCCGACATTTGCAACGCAACATTGCGATTTTCGCTTCCACACAAAACGTTCGCCAGCGCAGTAGAAACAACGTGCGGCATGTGTGAAATCAGCGCCGCCGAAGCGTCGTGTATAGAATCGTTCAACACAAGAGCGCGGTTTCCACACAACCCCACAATCACACGCAAAACCGCCAAAAACCGCCAAAAATCACTGCTCTCATCAACGCTAACTGCCCAAAGTGCGCCGTCCAGCAGCTGCGCGCTCGACGCCTGCCAACCCGTAAACTCGCTTCCAGCCATAGGATGCGCGCCAATATAACAATCGCCAAGCCCTGCGGCCTTAACCTGCTGGCGCACAAGCCCCTTAACGCTACCAACATCCGTCAAAGTAGTGCGCTGCTTGTTGATTTCGCGCGAAATATCGCCAAGAACTTCTGGCATAGCGGCAAGCGAATTGCACAAAATCAAAACATTTGGCTGCATGCGCGCAAGCTCCGAAACGCTTTCAACGCAAGTGATTCCAAGGGCGCGCGCCTCTTTATACATTGTTTGATGGCGATTATACGCGTACACTTTGCAAGAACCAGTGGCTACCAAACGCTTTGCGATTGAGCCGCCAATAAGTCCAAGTCCAACAATACCAACAGAAAATTTTTGAGAAAATTCAGCATCTTCTACCATAATAATTCTCTTTCTGCACGCATTACGTTCAAAGCACTCAAAGCACTCGAAGTATCAGACGAAGAACTCGAAGCATCAACGCACACTCCGCCATTTGGCAGCATCCAATCATTCATAACAGGATTATCTTGATTATCAGAAGGATACACTGCTAAAACTCGAACCCAATCACCATGTTCAACAACCTCTTGAATCATAGCTTTACACGTAGAATCCCAAGGGGCAGCATCAACAGTGGCAATAAAACTATATAAACCATCCTGACCTTTAATCGGCCTAGACATAAAAGAAGTCATATTAAGACCATGATCGCGCACAACATCAAGCAAATTTGCTAGCACTCCAGCGCCCGTAGAACGCGGAATAAAAGCAATAATCGAAGAAAAAGATGAATAGCTTTCGCGCTGCATATTAACAAAACTTAAAGCCTCATCTCTAGGAGCTAACACTAAAAACTCAGTGCGTGCGCCAGAAAAATCTTCAACAGCTTCACTCACAATTTGCCTATTGTATAAATCAGCACAAATTTTAGGGCACAAAGCAACTTCGCCATTAACTAAATCCCTACAAGCAGCAGCGTTTGAAGACGCAGTTTTTTCTTTCAATCCGCGCTTTTGAGCAAACTTACGGCATTGTGCCAACGCGTGAGGATGAGCAACAATAGTCGAACAGTTTTCGATTGAATCCGACTTGCAAACAACAGCATCAAAACTTATATCAACGCCCAAGCGAGCAATGCCAACCATATTTTTTGCATCAATTAATAAATCTAAATTAGGTATTACTACGCCTTCAATATTGTTTTCCCACGCAATAATACCCAAATCGTGACAATCTTCAATTTTGCTAGCGATATTACGAATATTCTCACACGCAGTTGGAATAAGGCGCAAAGCACCTAACGATTTACATTGCTCTTTAACCTTTAAAGCAGCTTGATGAGTAAAAGAACCTTCTGGCCCTAAATAACATAATTTACGGGAACTATTACTGTTCTTATTACTATTCATGACTATATTGCTATTCATGACTATTCCTCAAACTACTTTAAGATTGTAAGACTTTAAGACTATAAGACTGACTATATAAGACTATAAGTAAGACTACCTTACATTGATTTAGCGCCACTTATTTAGCGCCAGAAATAGCAAAGAATTTATTAGGCATACAAAGCAAAACTACGTGAGCGATGATAATGCCATAAAGCCAAAAATATCCAGCATTTTGCGCAATCCACGGAAGATTATCCACGCCAAATCCAACAGCAACAAGCACGCCACGAAACGCGCCAAAAACCCTAAACCATCCAAGCGCAATCATCCAAACAACCGAACAGCATACAATTGCGTGCAAAATCAAGCCGAAAACACCACAAAGCATGCGAGCAAAACACGCGCTCAAAATAACAAGCAAAAACGCGATTACAAGACCGTACGGAAAGTTGTACATAGCGCCCATTCGGTGCGCAAAAGTGCCCAAAACCGCGCAAAATGCCGCTAAAACGCATAAAGCCGCACACCTGCCAGCAAATAGCACGGAATGCGACTTTATGTTAAACATCATTTTAAGCAATATTTTAAGCGATCACGCATTAATCAATCAGGCAGCGTTGTTGTTCTGCCTACGCTGCTTAGCGCGCCACTTGTACCATTCATCACGGCTCAAAATAATCTTGCGCACGCGAATCGACTCAGGCGTAACCTCCACGCACTCGTCTTCGTTAGCAAAGTCAAGCGACTCCTCCAAGCTCATCTTAATTGGCGGCGTCAAAGTCTCAAGAACATCTGCTGTAGAAGAACGCATGTTAGTCATATGCTTAGCAAGCGTAATATTAACATCCAACTCGTCTGGCTTATTGTTAATACCAACGATTTGGCCTTCGTACACAGGGCTTTGCGGATCCACAAAGAACACGCCGCGCGCCTGCAAACGCTGCATAGCATAAGGCGTTGCAACACCCTTGCGATCGCAAACCATGGAACCGTTCTGGCGAGTTACAATCTGACCAGCCCAAGGCGCGTAGCCTGCAGAAATGGAGCTTGCGATTCCCGTGCCGCGAGTTGCAGAAAGAAGAGCCGTGCGGAAGCCAATAAGACCACGAGAAGGCACCGTAAATTGCAAGCGAATCCAGCCAGATCCATGATTGCTCATAGAATCCATGCGACCCTTGCGATCTGCCATAAGCTGCGTAACAGTACCCATGTATTCTTCTGGAACGTCAATCGTAGTGTTTTCCATAGGCTCGTTAATTTGGCCATCAATCGTCTTAGTAACAACCTGAGGACGGCCAACAGTAAGCTCATAGCCTTCGCGGCGCATCTGCTCCGCCAAAACCGCCAACGCCAACTCGCCACGACCCTGAACTTCCCACGCATCTGGGCGGTCTGTTGGAAGAACCTTAATAGACACGTTACCAATAAGCTCGCGATCAAGCCTATCTTTAATCATGCGCGCTGTAAGCTTGTGATCCTTGCCTTCCGTGCCTGCAAGCGGAGAATCGTTAATGCCGAAAGTCATGGAGATAGCTGGGTCGTCAACGTGGATCAATGGAAGAGGCTTTGGATCGTTCTGGTCCACAATAGTCTCGCCAATCATAATGTCGTTAACGCCTGCAACTGCAACGATATCTCCAGGGCCTGCGGATGCCACAGGAGTGCGCTCCAAGCCTTGCGTGCGCAAAAGCTCGGAAACGCGGAAGTTTTCAATCGAGCCGTCTACACGAGAAAGACCGTAAGTCTTGCCCTTTTCCAAAATGCCGTTGTAGATTCGCACCAAGCCGAGGCGGCCAAGGAAGTCGGAAGAATCAATGTTTGCAACGTGTGCCTGAAGAGGCGCGCCTTCCTCGTACTCTGGTGCTGGAATGTTGGAAATAATGGAGTCAAAAAGAGGCTCCAAATTATCGTTATCTGGCAAGCCGCCGTTTTCTGGCTGATTCAAAGATGCATAGCCAGCCTTTGCGGCGCAATAAATAACAGGCAAATCAAGAAGCGAATCAATATCTAGGTCGATTCCTTCTTCAACAACGTCTTGTGCAAGGCCAAGAAGCAAATCCGTAGCTTCGCTAACAACCTCGTCAATACGCGCGTCTGGACGATCCGTTTTGTTAACGCACAAAATCACTGGCAGCTTTGCCTCAAGTGCCTTGCGTAGAACGAATCGAGTTTGTGGAAGTGGGCCTTCGGAAGCGTCGACGAGAAGCACAACGCCATCAACCATGGAGATGCCGCGCTCCACCTCGCCACCAAAGTCGGCGTGGCCTGGGGTATCGATTACGTTAATTGTGATTCCCTCTGGGTGACCGTACTTTTCTGCAAGCGGGCCGGTGTATTGAACGGCCGTGTTCTTGGCAAGAATGGTAATGCCCTTTTCGCGCTCGAGGTCGTTGGAGTCCATTACGCGGTCTGGCACTTCTTCTCGCTCGGAGAATACGTGCGACTGCTGAAGCATGGCATTTACGAGCGTTGTTTTACCATGGTCAACGTGCGCTACGATTGCCACATTTCTAATATCACCGCGAACAGTCATTACAAACCTCTTCCGTTTTATTTAGCCAAACTTAAACAAGTTTACTCGCGGCTTTAGACACGCCGCTTATGCAATCGCAGACTCGCTGGCGCCTTCTGGCAAATACTTGTCGTATCCTTCTTCTTCTAACTCGTCCGCAAGCTCTGGCCCTGCAGTCTTTACAAAGTGACCTTGCGCAAAAACGTGCACAATATCTGGCTTAATGTACTTAAGGATTCGCGTGTAATGCGTAACCATCATAATGCCTAGGCCAGTGCTTTCTTTGGCGCGATTTACGCCTTCCGAAACAATTCGCAAAGCATCCACATCTAGGCCAGAATCCGTCTCGTCCAAAATCGCAAACTTTGGCTTTAAAATCTCTAGTTGCAAAACTTCCGCACGCTTTTTTTCGCCGCCCGAAAATCCCTCGTTTACAGAGCGAGACGCAAACTTTGGATCCATTCTTAAGCGCTTCATTGCTTCGTTAAGCTCTTTAACCCACGCACGCAAAGTCGGAGCCTCGCCGCTCACCTCTGTTTTTGCTGTGCGCAAAAAGTTCGTCATCGACACGCCTGGTACCTCTACCGGGTATTGCATTGCAAGGAACAGCCCAGCTTTTGCGCGCTCATCTGGAGTCATCTTCAAAATATCTTCGCCGTCTAAAAGCACCTGGCCTGAATCCACTTCGTACTTTGGGTGACCCGCCAAAGTGTATGCGAGAGTAGACTTTCCAGAGCCATTCGGCCCCATAATCGCGTGCGTTTCGCCAGAATTAACTGTAAGATTTACACCTTTTAATATTTGCTTGCGTCCCTCTTTTGTTTCTACAGACGCGTACAAATCCTTGATTTCTAAAGTTGACATGTTTTATCTCCTATTCTTCCGCATATTTCGATTCGTTGGTTGCTTGCGATTCATCCGTCTTAGCTAAACGCCTCTCAATCGCAGCCATCAAATGATCTACGATTTGCGGCACGCCAATCTCCTCAATCAGCTCGTTAAAGAATCCGCGCACAACAAGCTTCCTAGCATCCACCTCGCTCACGCCGCGAGATTGCAAGTAAAACAGCTCCTCGTCGTCGAATCTGCCAACAGAACTTGCGTGACCTGCGCCAATAATATTTCCATTTTCGATTTCTAGATTTGGCTCCGAATCGGCAATCGCGCCAGGAGTTAGCACCAGATTTCGGTTCAACTCGTACGAATCCGTGCCAGGAGCTTCTGGCTTAATAAGCGCGTTTCCAACCCATGTAGAATGCGCTCCTTTTCCATAAAGCGCGCCCTTATACACTACTCGCGACTTGCATTCTGGGTGATTGTGCACAACCATCGTGCGATGCTCAACATGCTCGCCTGGGTCCACAAAATACATGCCAAGCATGTTTAAATCGCCCTTTTCGCCGCCAAAATCCTGATCCATGCGGATTCGCACAACGTCTCCACCAAGCGTGACCATTGTGTGGCGAAGAGACGCTCCCGCACCCACATGAATCCTATGATTTCCAACGTGTTTGCTGCCTGAATCCCACTCTTGAATGAACGTTGTAGAAACATGCGCGTTATCTCCAAGAATGATTTCTACGCCTTCAGCAAGCTTTGCAACTCCTGTGTGTTCTACAATAATATCCGCGTTTGTGCAGGAATCAGCTTCAATCACTAAGTGCAATGCGTCTAATGGCAATGCGTCTAATGATTTCGCAGCGTCTAGCGACTGCAAAGTACTTTCATTTTTAAGATTCCCGTGAATTTGCAATATTATTGGCTTTGCAGCTTCGCCGCAAACATGCAAAACGTATGCCGATTTTGCCGAGTTCCACGCAACAGCAGCCACGCGATCCGAAGGCTTCATTTCGGTGTGCGGAGCCTCGTTTTTTGGCAAAATTTGTAGAGTTGCATGCGAATCGCCATCAGCGCCTTTTAGCTCCACCGTAACGTTGTTAGACGGCTCAAAGCTCTCAAAAAACTCGGAGATTCGCTCAACTGGCGTGTATCTCCAATCTTCCTGCTTGCGCGTTGGAATCGCAAAGTCTTGCACGCTAAAAGAGCGCACGGATTTATCTGCGCTAGAAGGCATTGCAGCAGGAACCGCATAAGGATCGTTAGGGTCTGCTACAGGAATATTAATTTCTTTTTCCGTCATTTTATTGCCTAAATTCTTTTTCAGATCTTCGCTCATCACCCCACGGATCCTTCCATTTGCAATTCCACAAGACGATTAAGCTCCAGAGCATACTCCATTGGCAGCTGGCGACTAATCGGCTCCACAAAGCCGCGCACAATCATTCCCATAGCCTCTTTTTCTTCCAGCCCACGGCTCATCAAATAGAAAAGCTGATCTTCGGAAACCTTGGAAACAGTGGCCTCGTGAGCCATTGAAACGTTATCTTCGCGCACGTCAACATGCGGATAAGTGTCGGACCTAGAAAAATCGTCAACAAGCAAAGCGTCGCACACAACCGAAGAGCTGGAGCCGCTAGCGCCTTTAACAATTTTTACAAGACCGCGGTAGGCAGAACGCCCGCCTCCGCGCGAAATCGACTTAGCAACAATCGTGGAACTTGTGTGCGGAGCCAAGTGAATCATCTTCGCACCCGTATCTTGGTACTGGCCGCGGCCAGCAAAGCTCAAAGACATAGTCTCCGCTTTTGCGTACGGCTCGGCGAGAATGCATGCAGGATACTTCATAGTTGCCTTGGAGCCAATGTTGCCGTCAACCCACTCCATTGTGCCACCTTCGCGCACGTAGGCTCGCTGGGTAACCAAGTTGTACACGTTATTTGACCAGTTTTGCACGGTTGTGTAGCGCACGCGCGCATGCTTTTCTACAACAATCTCAACGTTTGCAGCGTGTAGGGAATCCGTGGAATAAATCGGAGCTGTGCAACCTTCAACGTAATGCACGTACGATCCTTCGTCTGCAATAATCAACGTGCGCTCAAACTGACCCATGTTTGGCGTGTTAATGCGGAAGTAAGCCTGAAGCGGAATATCCACGTGCACGCCTTTTGGAACGTACACAAACGATCCACCACTCCAAGCCGCTGTGTTAAGAGCCGCAAACTTGTTGTCGTCAACTGGAATCACAGTTGCAAAATACTTTTTTACAAGCTCTGGATACTTTTGAACTGCTGTATCCGTATCAACAAAAATCACGCCTTGCGCAGCCAAGTCTTCGCGAATCGAATTGTAAATAACTTCCGACTCGTACTGAGCTGCAACGCCCGAAACCAAGCGCTTTTTCTCCGCTTCTGGAATGCCAAGCCTATCGTAAGTTTTGCGAATGTCTTCTGGTAAATCATCCCAAGTTTTCGCTTGATCGTGTACTGGGCGAACGTAGTACTTAAAATCGTCTGCGTCAAAACCGCGTAAATCCACGCCCCAATCTGGCATAGGCTTTTGCAAAAACGCGCGGTAGCCTTGCAAGCGAAGGTTTAGCATCCATTCTGGCTCGTTTTTATCGGCGGAAATTGCGCGAACAACCGACTCGTCAATGCCCTTCTTTGCAGCCTCGCCTGCAGCATCCGAATCATGCCAGCCGTAATTGTACTCGCCAAATTCAGCAACGATTTGTTCGTCTTGGCGGATTTTATCTTCGTTTACGCGAGCGCGATCTGCCACGTACTGGCTCATTTCAACGTCTGCTGCGCTTGAGTCTGCTGCGCTTGGCTCGTTTTGATTCGCTACATTCTTATTCGTCGATACGCTATTCATCAATGCGCTTGATTCAGGCTTATTTGAATCATCAACCACTGTTTTACCCTCCTATCAAGCTTATAAATCGATTATACATTTAGCCACGCAGCGGCATTACGTGATTCAAATCACATCTCTGCCTTTCTGCATATGCATTCTCCTTCTACGCACGAGGGAAAGCCTGCGAATAGCGCTGCTTAAGAGCCTGAATAGAAACGTGCGTGTAGCGCTGGGTTGTGTTAAGCGAGGAATGCCCCAAAAGCTCCTGAACCTCGCGAAGATCCGCTCCACCGTTGAGCATATGCGTTGCGGCACTGTGGCGAAGCGCGTGCGGAGCAACATCTGGCACGTTTGCGGCTGCGGCGGCAGTGTGAACAATACTTCTTACAACACGCTGATCGATACGCTTTGCTCGCGCGCCCAAAAACAGCGCTTGCATACCCGATGAGTTTGCGGCGTGCTTTTCTAGCAGAGCACTTCGCCCATGCTCAATCCACTCTTTGCACGCATTTGCAGCAGGAACGCCAAACGGCACCACGCGCTGCTTGTTTCCTTTACCTGTAACTTTTACGGTGTGATTTTCAAAATCCATATCTTGCACATTAAGGCTTGTAAGCTCCCCCACGCGCATGCCCGTGGCATATAAAAGCTCTAGAATCGCAGCGTTTCTAAGGGCGAGTGCATGTTCTTGGAGGGATTTTTGGGGCGATTTTAATGGCGTGTTTTCTTGATGCTCGGAAGCTTGCGACTTTTGCGCGCGCGGCTTTTTTTGCGCGCAATTTTGCATCGTTGAATCATGCGCAGTTGAATCATGCGCAAAGTTATCCACACAACTATCCGCACAACTATCCGCACAATCCAACAACTTTTGCGCCTGCGATTCATCTAAAACCGTAGGAAGCTCATTAGCAATCTTAGGAGTTGCAAGAATTTGCGCAGGATTTGCGCTAATCAAACCAATGTGCGTAGCCCACGCAAAAAAGCCGCGCACGGCTACCACTTTGCGCGCCAAACTCGAGCGCGCATGATTCTTGTTAAGCCAATACATCCATTGGCGTAAAACACTGGTGGAAACCGCGCGCAAATCGCAAAAACCATTGCGGCTGCACCACTCTAAGCATTGTAAAACATCCGCGCCGTACGCGCGCAAGGTGGCGCTTCCAAGGCCTTTGTTGGCGCGCAAATAGTCAACGTAGCGCGCACAGTGGTAGCGTAAGTCGCAAAAGTCGCCAGCAACCGTTGATGATGCTGAATCATCGTCAAATAATAAATCATTATTATTACGACTGCTAGCCATAGAACCGCCTCAAATCGCCTATATAACAGCAATCAGAAAGACCTAATTACCGCTTTCTTTGCTCGCGCTCGACTTACGCCTTCTATCCAACACGTGCCAAGCTTTATCTGCAGCAGCAAGTTGAGCCTTGCGCTTGCTAGAACCGTCCGCTTCACCCAGCAGCTCATCGCCGTTTTCGTGCGCCAAAACCGCGCGCGCACGAAACACAGGCGCGTAATCTGGGCCAGAAACCGACATTCTATATTGCGGCTCGTCAAGCCCCATCTCGTGCGCCAAAACCGTAAGCGAAGTCTTCCAATCCAAAGCTGGGCCTTCTGTAAGAACCTCCGCTAAAGTGTCGTCAATCAGGCGATGCACCACAGCGCGCGCCTCGTCAATGCCATGCTCAACAAAAGTCGCGCCAATAAGCGCCTCAACAATATCGCACAAAATCGAGTCTTTTTGAGCGCCGCCATGCTCCATCTCGCCGTGGCCCAAAAGAATGTACGAACCAACGTGCAACTTATCGCGAGCAACCGCGCTCAAAGCCCACTCCGAAACAGCCTTAGCGCGGAGCTTAGCCAACTGGCCTTCCGTCATGTCTGGATGAGCAGAAAACAGCGTTTCTGTAGAAACAAGCTCCAAAACAGCATCGCCCAAAAACTCTAGGCGCTCGTAATTTTTAGTTCCTGGATGCTCGTGCGAAAACGAGCGGTGAGTAAGAGCCTCCACCAGCAAATCTGGCGAAATCGTAGTGCCAAGAGCGCGCAAAAGCTCCTTAGTAGGATCCCCATCCTGCGTGTGTCCATCTTGCGTGCGCGCAACGCCAATGCTACTAGTTTTAGCGTCTTCTGGCTGATTTGGGTTATTGTATGCGCCGTAATTGCCATCATTTTGGCCGTCATACTGGTCTTTTGTGTTGTTCCCACTCATATCTTCAACATTATAGCGCATGTGTTGAAGTCGTTTATTTGCGCTATACGCTTCCCGACTTTGTACCAAATTTGACAAATCGTTCGCGCGGATTAGCTGCGCTCACGTCTTCGCTTGCGTTGAAAGCGCACTGTGCTTTCAACCTTAAGCAAGCTCAGCGAATCGAAGTGCATTCGCGCGCTACGCTTTAAGCGCTCATGCAAGTCGACTCGCGCTTTTGTACCAAAAAACACCTAAATCACGTACAAAAAGCGGAACCAATTGACGCACTTTGTTGCTATGATCAGCGTGCAAAACAACAAAACCCGTCAACTTTTCCCGACTTTGTACCAAAAAACACCCAAAACACGTACATTTTCGGGAAACAACAAAAACTAGGGAAAAACAAAAACCCTGCCACCCGTCGATGGCAGGGTTCTTTTAAAATACAACCTACTTGGTGTGCGCAGAGCGAATTGCTTCGCGATACACGCGACCGCGGAAGTTACCGCAGGTTGGGCAAGCCATGTGAGACAACGCTGGCGAACCGCAGTTCGGGCAGGTAATAGTCTGCACGGCAGAAGCCTTCCAATTGGCGCGACGCGAATGAGTATTAGCGCGCGAGGTCTTGTACTTTGGCAGTGCCATAATCTTTCCTCTATTTCGTTCAACCGATTGAGCTTAAGCGTTCTGTATATTACAGCAAGCGCCATACATTATTCACAAACACACGCCAAGTAAGGTAGAGATTCGAGGTTTTTCGCACTGAATGAGATGTTTCGTTCGCACGGATTAGCCGCACTCATGCAGAAACACCCAGCCCTCCTACAACGTTAAATAGGAAGCCGCGCAACACCAAGTAAGGATTTTTATTCAGGCAGATTGTTGCGCTTCAAGCTTTTCCTTAAGTCCTTCAAGCGCCGCAAAACGAATATCCGTAACGTCGTGATGATGATCCGGATGCTCATTCAGATTCTCTCCGCATTGCGAACAAAGCCCCTTGCAATCAGGCTCGCACAAAGGCTTAAGTGGCAACTCGCTAACCATTGTGTCTCGAATCAGAGCCTCAATGTCGGCAAAATCGCCGCCACCAACCAGCGGATACACGTTTCCAGAATCGTCGCCTTCGTCCCAAATATCAGCATCTTCTAAATCATCACTAGAGTTATTAGAGTTATTAGAACGCGCGCCGCTCTTGCCGCCATTTGCACCCTTGCCGCCCTTGCCGCTCTCCACGCGCGCAAAAAACGCACACACATCAACAGGCCAATCTCTATGCAACGGCATCAAGCATCGCGAGCACTCCGCATGCACGCGCGCGGTAATAGTGCCCTGGAACATAAGCCCATCTACAACGGAATCGAAGTTGCCATCTACCGTAACATCACTCCCTGGCTCCACGCCAATAACGCTGTCTCCAATGCCCTCTGGCGCTGGGAAGGCGCGATGCAACTGCATACTACTGCCCGCTCGTGCCGCCATTTGCGCAACTGGTACCGCCCACAAAGACTGGGAGGGATGCGATGTCATTTTAATTCCTTTCTTCGCTTTCGCTGCTTTCACTGTCAAATTCTTCATCAATCTGGTTTGCAGCCTCATTTCGAACGTGTGCCGCCGCGCGCCTGCGCTCTTCCAAAACGCGCTGACCCGCTTGAACGTCTTGCTCCAGCTTGTCTAACTGCTGCTTTAGGCCTTCCATAACCGTGGCGCTGTACTGATCCGCGCCGCGCGTAAGCTTATCGGCCTTTGCCTGCGCATTGCTTATAATATCTCGCGCTTGGTTCTTTGCAATCGCAACCACATTTTCTTGACCTGCCAAGAATTTGGCTCGCTCCTGGGCTTCTTCAACCATTTGCGCGGCTTGACTTTGCGCCGAACTCACAACAGAGTTTGCCTGTGCTTGAGCCGTACGCAAGCGCCTCTCCGCTTCTCGCATTAACGCACTCGCGCGCTCCAGCTGAACAGGCAGCATGTCTTTTAGCCTAGACAAATAATCGCCAAACTCTTCGCGATCCACCTTTGCCATTCCAGCAGCAAAAAGCACGCCTTTTGCACTGTTTAGCGCGGCTTCCATTGTGTCGATTATGTCGTAAACAGTAGTAAATTCCTCGCGCGACTTTGTGCGCACTTCCTCGCTAACGGTTTGCGGATCCGCGGCCTTAAACGCGTTTTCTTCTTCGTCGTCAAACTCTATTGCGCCGCCGTCTTCGCGCTCGCGCAAATCTGGCATTGGGAACAGGTTTTGAGGCACATCGCCAGCTGCGTTGCCAGACGAATCGCCAGCAGCCGCGCCATCAGCAGAATCGCCAGCAGCCGCATCGTCGCTCGCCTTACTCGCCGCAGGCACCGCGTCATAAGCTTCAAAAGCAGCACTAGGCGAATCGTCGTTATTTGCAATCACTGGATTTAATGGCAACTTTTGGCTGTGGTTTGCCGATACTTGGCTTTCCATTGTGTCGTCTTCGTTTTCGCTCATTTTCGCTCCTTCGCTAAGTAGCTGCTCTCTTATCTCTTAACAATTTTATTGTACGTATTTTAGTACGTATTTTAGTACGTACTTATTTTAGTAATATTGTACTTATTTCGGTGATATTTAACTCGCCATTGTAAGATTTCGCTAATTTTATGATTGAGATATTGCATTTGTCTTAGAAAAAACATGTTGCAAAAGCGGAATCACATTATTTGGCACCATTCCCGAAACGTCTCCGCCGTGACGAGCCACATCTTTTACAACCGAGCTAGAAACGTGTTCCAAAATAGGATCCGCTGGCAAGAACATGGTTTCAATGCCAGCCAGCTTGCGATTAACCAGCGCCATTCCAAGTTCCGCCTCATAGTCGCCGTTTTGACGCAATCCCTTAACAATTACGGTTGCGCCGACTTTTTTGCAATAATCCGTAATAAGACCGCTGGTAGAAGCAACCACTATTTTGCACGCTGGCGACTTAGACGCCCCGCACAAAGGTGGCGCAAACTTGCCGACTGGCGAATCATCTTTTAAGTCTTCCAGCGCCTTGCGAATAATATCCACGCGCTCCAACTCGGAAAACATGGGCGTTTTGGCCGCATTAACCGCCACTAAAACATGCACTTCGTTAAAAAGATGCGTACAACGTTGTATCACGTCTAAGTGTCCGGCCGTAACGGGATCGTAGGAGCCTGGGCAAACAGCTATAGTCATGCTTTTAGGTTACCACGAATCGGCCACGAGCTAGACACTGGCTAGATATGGCCTATTTTCCCCGCATTTGTTTCTTTTTCCCCGCGTTTGTTCCCATTTCAGCCAATTTTGGGAACAAACTCGGGCACACTTCCCTGCGTTTGTTTCTTTTCCCCCACGTTTGTTTACGTTTCAGCCAATTTTGGAAACAAACTCGGGCACACTTCCCTGCGTTTGTTCCCATTTGCCAGCATTTGTTGCGATTATGAATTATGCTTGTATAAACATAAATCGCAAGTAACAAAACATGATTTGTGTGAAAAGGATTTGTACGAAAAGGATTTGTACGAAAGGGATGCAATGACGTTTTCAAATGATTCAAAGTATGGCGATAGCTCAAACGCTGCTAATTTGAACGCTGTTATGGAAGACGATTCAAAAAGCCTCCCAGATTCTGGGTCTAGCACAAGCACAAGCGTGCTCGAAAAGCCAGAAGTAGACGAATCCGCGCGAATGGACGATGGCGGCGACGCAGACCGCTTTGCACACTACGTTTCCAAAGATCGCGTAATTGAGTCGCGCTTGACTGGCCGCCCTGTTGTGGCGTTGTGCGGAAAAGTGTGGATTCCAAAGCGCGAAGCAAACGACTACCCCGTTTGCCCAGAGTGCAAAAAAATCTACGAAGAGATGAACAATCTGGGCTTTTAGAGTAACTCAAATTAAAGCTGATTTATAAACCAGCCTAAACTAGCCTAAACTAGCCTAAAACGCTGATTTCTGTAGGAATCGCAGGGTCGCCACGCATAAGACTTTGAGCAGAAATCGGAAGTCTGCTAAGAGATTTGGCGCAATAATCCTGTGCGCGCGCAATCGCGTCATGACCCATAAACTCCGTGTTAAATTCGCCATTTTGCACGTAGTCAACTAGCAAATCTTCCCAAGAATCCTGCGGCTTAAAAGCAGCGAGCGCACTCTCTGATCCAGAAATCACGTGCTCGCAGTCGGCCACGCCATTGCCAGAAGCGCCGCCGTTTACGCCGCCAAAATCGTAAGAACGATACGCAAGTTTGCGCCCTGGAACAGTCGCCTTATTCTTAGACTTCTTAGCAACAGGTTGCATAACTCCATCCGCGCCCTGGCGCTCCGTAAGCTTATAAACCATTGCGCAAGTAGGAGCGCCCGAACCCGTAACCAGCATGGTTCCAATGCCGTAGGAATCGACTGGCGCGTTTTGCAAAGACGCGAGCGCATACTCGTCCAAATCGTTAGTAACCGTGATTTTAGTGTTTTTAGCGCCCAACGCATCGAGCTGCGCGCGCACGCGACGAGCCATAACGCACAAATCGCCCGAATCAATGCGCACACCGCCAAGATCCGCGCCAGCAACCTGCACGGCGGTTTTAACAGCCTCTTCCACGTTGTACGTGTCTACAAGCAACGTTGTTCCCTTGCCGAGTGCGGCAATTTGCGACTCAAAGGCGGCGCGCTCCGAATCGTGCACAAGTGTAAAGCAATGTGCGGCCGTTCCAATCGCCTTAAGCCCGTAAAGCTTGGCCGCAAGCAGGTTTGCAGTTCCCTTAAAACCGCCGATTACCGCCGCGCGAGAGGCAGCCACTGCCGACCACTCGTTTGTGCGCCTGCCGCCCATATCCATGCACGGCCTTCCAGCAGACGCGGAAACCATACGAGCCGCGGCGCTCGCCACCGCGCAATCGTAGTTAAGCACAGAAAGCAGCAGCGTTTCTAGCAGCGTGCACTCGCCAAAAGTGCCTTCAACTTGCAAAATCGGCGAATCTGGGAAGAACATTTCGCCTTCCCTGTAACCACGGATTTTGCCGCTAAAGTGGTAGTTTTCTAGCCATTTAATGGTGTCTTTGCTTACAATTTTGCGGTCTTGCAAAAATCGCAAGTCCTCGTCGCTAAAGTGGAATCGCTCTAGCTCTTCTAGGATTCTGCCCGTGCCTGCTACCACTCCGTAACGGCGACCTTGCGGAAGATGCCTCGTAAAAATCTCAAAAACGCATTTGCGGTTTGCTGTGCCATCTTTTAGCGCCGCATCTAGCATTGTGTACTCGTACATGTCGGTCATGAGCACGGAAGAGTTTGCGTAGGACTTTGCTCCAGAGTTTGCTTCAGAGTTTACGAAATCAAAAGAATCAGGCATTTTTAATCCTTTCTTGCGATTTTAGTGACGTGAATTTGGCGAGCGGTTAGTGGCCATTTTTGCGTAGCTGCGCTTGCGATTTCTATCTGCTAGCAATCATAGTCCTATGTCTATCTACGACTTAAAGCTACAAAGTGCGTCAAATCGTTCGCGCGGTCTAAGCGCGCGAACGTCTTCGCAGCGCAGAAGCATTGCTTCTGCCTTGAGCTGCTCAGCGCTCCGAGTTGCCTTCGCGCGCTACGCTTTAAGCGCTCAGGCAGGTCGTCGCGCCCGAAAATGTACGTGATTTAGATCAAATCTGGTACAAAATGCGTCAAATCGTTCGCACGCTCTAAACGTGAGTTATTAGCTAAACATATAATTGAGATTATGCTTGAAAATACGAACAGAACTCTTACCGCAGCAGCCACGCGATTGCGCTTATACAACACGGCAACTCACAACACCAGCGAGTTTAAAACCGTCACCCCTGGTCACGTTGGAATGTACGTGTGTGGCGCAACCGTGCAAAGCTCGCCACACATAGGTCATATTCGCGCTGCAATCGCCTTCGACGTTGTTCGCCGATGGCTTTTGCGCCTTGGCTACAACGTTACTTTTGTTAGAAACGTTACAGATATAGACGATAAAATCATCAAAAAAGCTAGCGAAAATGGCCAAACATGGTGGCAGCGCGCCTACATTTACGAGCGCGAGTTTACTGAAGCTTACAACACTCTCGGCGTTATGCCGCCTACTGTGGAGCCGCGCGCAACAGGCCACATCAACGACATGGTGGAGCTTATACAGCGCTTGATTGATCGCGGACACGCATACGCAATAAAAAGCGCGGATGGCAATCCTACTGGAAACGTGTATTTTAGTGTTCCAAGTTGGCAGGATTACGGCGCACTTACGCATCAAAATGGCAATTCAGATGGCAGCAATAGTGACGACAAAGCCAGCAAAGCCGACAAATACAATCCAATTGACCCTGCAGACGCAAGCCCAGATAAGCACGATGCTCGCGATTTTGCGCTTTGGAAGGCACCTTGCGATTTTGACCAAAAAGACGCGCGCTGGAATACGCCGTTTGGAGCAGGCCGCCCAGGTTGGCACATTGAATGCTCGGCAATGAGTCACCGCTATCTTGGTGATTCCTTCGACATTCACGGCGGCGGACTAGACTTGCGCTTCCCGCACCACGAAAACGAGATGGCACAAACACTTGCTGCTGGCTGGAAGAGTGCAAACGTGTGGATGCATTCCGCATGGGTTACAGCAAAGGGCGAAAAAATGAGCAAATCCCTTGGAAACGGCCTTTCTGTTCCATCGGTTCTGGCTCAAAAATCCGCGTGGGTTGTGCGATACGCGCTAGGCGGCGTGCAGTACCGCGCAATGCTGGAGTGGTCGGATCAGGCTTTAAACGAGGCGCAATCGGCTTATGATCGCATATCGAACTTCCTCGAGCGCGCTGGGCGTGTAATCGAAAATCAGCCAGATTATGCGGAAGTTCAGGGCGTTGATGCAGATAATCTTCCAGAAGATTTTACTAAAGCTATGAACGACGATATTAACGTTTCGGGCGCGCTGGCCGCGATTTTTACTGCGATTCGCTCTGGCAACGCGCTTTTGGACGACTATGCACAAAGTCAAGATGACGGCCAAAACAACAGCATTAAAAGCCTTATTAAAACGTGCGTTTTGCAAGTTCGCGCAATGCTAGACACGCTTGGGCTAGACCCTTACTCCCCGCAATGGCGCCGCAACGCGCAAAAATCGCAAGATTTGGGCGAAGATGCAGATAATGGCGCAAGCGCGGAACACAAGGCTCTTGAATCTTTGATTGCAAATCAGCTGGAACAAAGGGCGATTGCGCGCGCGGCCAAGGATTTTGCACGCGCAGACGCGATTCGCGACTCTTTAACCGCCGCTGGCGTTGTAATCGAAGATTGTGCACAAGGCTCATCGTGGCATTTATCTTAAAACTCTTAAACATTCCAAACAACCTGTAGAATAGAGCAATTATGGCAGCATTTAGTTCGTTAACAGAAAGACTTTCTGGCGCATTCAAGCACTTGCGTAGAAAAGGCAAATTATCCGACGCAGACATAGACGGCACAATTCGCGAAATCCGCCGCGCGCTTTTAGACGCAGACGTGGCTTTAGACGTTGTGCGATCTTTTACAGCTAAAATCCGCGAACGCGCACTTGGCGAAGAGGTTTCTAGCGCACTGAATCCTGCGCAGCAAGTTGTGCGAATTGTAAACGACGAGCTTACAAATGTTTTGGGCGCAGGCGTTGATAGGCCACTGAATTTTGCAAAATACCCCCCAACCGTAATCATGCTTGCTGGCTTGCAAGGCGCTGGTAAAACAACGCTTGCAGGAAAGCTGGGCTACTGGCTTAAGGATTCGGGCCACACTCCTTTGCTTGTTGCCGCGGATTTGCAGCGCCCTAACGCCGTTACGCAGCTTGAGGTTGTTGCCGAGCGCGCGGGCGTGGCTGTGTTTGCGCCAGAGCGAGGCGTGCAAAGTGATGGCGGCAGCGAAGTGGTTTCAGCTGGTTTAGCGGCGGGAGACCCTGTTAAAGTTGCGCGAGATTCCATTGACTACGCGCGCGCAAAAATGTACGACACGGTTATTATCGATACCGCTGGTCGCCTTGGCGTGGACGATGCTCTTATGCAGCAGGCGCGCGAAATTCGTGATGCTGTTAATCCGCAAGAAATCCTGTTTGTTATAGACGCCATGATTGGTCAGGATGCTGTTCATACGGCTCAAGCGTTTAACGAAGGCGTTGATTTTACTGGCGTTGTGCTTTCTAAGTTAGATGGCGATGCTAGAGGCGGTGCTGCGCTATCGGTTGCAAGCGTTACGGGCAAGCCGATTTTGTTTGCTTCTACTGGCGAAGGTTTGAAGGATTTTGAGATTTTCCACCCAGATAGAATGGCCTCCAGAATCCTAGATATGGGCGATATTCTAACGCTTATTGAGAATGCACAAAAGCAGTTTGACGAGGAAGAATCTAAAAAAGCTGCCGCCAAAATATCTGAAGGAACTTTTGGATTAGACGACTTTTTGGATCAGCTTCAGCAGGTTAAAAAGCTTGGTTCTATGAAGAAGATTCTTGGCATGATGCCTGGAATGGCAGCGCATAGGCAAGAGCTTGAGCAGTTTGACGACCGCGAGATAGACCGCACAGAGGCGATTATTCGCTCCATGACGCCTAAGGAGCGCCGAGACACAAAGATTATTGACGGCTCCAGGCGCGCGCGAATCGCAGCTGGCGCGGGCGTTCCAGTTTCCGCGGTGAACGCGCTTCTGCAGCGCTTTGAGCAGGCAGCTAAGATGATGAAGCGCATGAGCAATGGCGGCGGCGCAGGAATGCCTGGAATGGGCGGAATTCCTGGGTTTGGCGGCGGCGCTGGAAAGTCTAAGCGCAAAGACAAAAAGAGCAAGAAGAAGGGCGGAAAGTCTGGAAATCCTATGCGCCGCGAGGCCGAGGAGCGCGCACTTAGGGATCGCTTGTCTGGAAATTCTTCTGCAAATAGTGCAAATGATGGCGATGGCGAGAATGGCGAGTCTGCCTTTATGAAGAAGAAGCAGGATTTGCCTAATAATCTGCCAGAAAATCTTCAAAATCTTATGAGTGGCGAAGGTGATTTTGCTGGCGGAATGCCTGATTTACCGCCAAACTTGGGCGGCGGTCTTTCGGGACTTTTTGGCAGATAAGCAGTAGATGATTCACGCGATTTTACCTGCGATTTTACTTATTTCGCTTGTTTTACTTCTGGCTTGGCAGCTGCTTAGGTGGCTGCCAGCTGGAGCAGACGGGCTAAAACCGCTGCCCTACGTTATTGCACTGCTGCCGATTGCGCCGTTTTGCGCAGGGTTTGGGCTAATCGCCAGCGCTGTGGCGGCGGCCTCAACACGATTGCAAAATGAATTTTGTAAATCGTACGTGTTTTTGTGCGCGGCATATGCGGCGTTGCTCTTAATCTCTTTAAAATCGTATACGCCGTATTTTGCAAGGCATTTGCGGAAACAAATACAAGAATACTTCCCCGTGTTTGTTCCCAAAAACACCAAAAACGGAAACAAACGCAGGAACACATGCCCGTGTTTGTTCCCAAAAACAGCAAAAACGGAAACAAACGTGGGAATAGATGCCCGTGTTTGTTCCCAAAAACAGCAAAAATGGAAACAAACGTGGGAAAAATCGCAGGAAAAATCGCGAGAAATCCGCGTTATGACGCTTAATTGCAGATATGGACGCGCAAACGCGAGTCAAATAATAGAACTCGCAAAAACGCATAAAGTCGATACAATTCTTTTGCAAGAAGTAAGCGAAAAACTTGTAAAAAGCCTTGAAAAACTTGGGATTAGGCGTGATTTTGCGCATGTGCAATTGGGAAATACAAACAACCGCGAAAATGGCGGATTTAACGCGATTTATACGCGATTAAGCGCTGTAAAACAATCTTTTGGCGAGTCGATTAAGATTGATGCGGCAAACGTGCCAATTGTTACGGCGGCTGCTTGCGAGACGCGCGCGGAAAATCCTCTAATAACATTCGCTTCGGCGCATCCAAAATCGCCTATGCGCGGGTGTGCGGCTTGGAGCAGCGGAATAATGGCGCTTGCAAAAATCGGCGAAAATCATAATAAAAGCGACTGCAAAAAAGTCACAATAATCTGCGGAGACTTAAACTCAACACCAGACCACCCGAGCTTTAGAGCGCTACTAAAATCAGGCTTTTTCGACGCATCAATGCAAATCGGCAAGCGATTAAAAACCTGGCCAACGTGGCAAAAATGGCCAAATCTTGCGCTTGACCATGTGTTAATAAAGTCAACAGGCTGCGCCGCCAAAGTCACAGAACAACGCACGATTCGCGTGGACGGCAGCGACCACTTTGCGCTAATCGTTTGCGTTTCGCTCCCACTCTAGCTCCCCTCTAGCTCCCCGCTTCTTCACCCAAATAACAATGCTCTTTGCGTACATTACTCCACCAAGTGAAGTAGAGATTCGAGATTTTTCGCCGCGAAAGAGGTGTATCGCTCGCGACCGAGTTTGTAGCTCAACACGACATGAATCGCTACAAAACGCCCGAATTATAGCAACATTCTCGGGAAAACATATAGTCCACGCAATCAGGCATAATAGAAAAGTTATTCGCGTGAATCGAAGCCCTCTTATCGACCACGCGAGGAACAGTGGAACTCGCAAGGAGTGCCCCACACCCGAGCGAAATTCTACGACTTTAGTTATAAGGAGAGCCATTTTGGCAACCAAGATTCGTCTTAAGAGATTGGGCAAGAAGTTCTACGCCTTCTATCGCGTTGTAATTTCTGATTCGCGCAACAAGCGTAACGGCAAGTCCATCGAAGAGATCGGTATCTACGATCCAAACAAGCAGCCATCTTTGATTCAGATTAAGTCTGATCGCGCACAGTACTGGCTTGGCGTTGGCGCACAGCCAACCGAACCAGTGTTGAAGCTGCTAAAGATTACTGGCGACTGGCAGAAGTTCAAGGGTCTCGATGGCGCAGAAGGCACATTGAAGACTTCTGAGGCTGGCCCAGACGCTCAGGCTCGTGTTGAGGCTGTAGAAGCCGAGGCTCAGAAGCTTAAGGCTGCTAAGTCCGAAGCCGCTGCAAAGGCTCAGGCCGCTGCAGAAGCCGCTAAGAACGAAGCCGAAGAAGCCGCAGAAGAAGCTCCAGCAGCAAATGCTGAAGCCGAGGAAAAGGCTGAGTAATTATGCTGGCTCAAGCTGTGGAACATCTCATTAAAAACATCGTGGATTTTCCAGATGACGTATCCGTGCGTTCTCATTCAAACGCTCGCGGCGAACTTTTGCGCGTGCGCGTAAATCCAGAAGACATCGGTCGCGTTATTGGAAGAAACGGTCGTACCGCCAATGCTATTCGTATTGTTGTGCAGGCTCTAAGCCATCGCAACGTGCGCGTAGACATTATGGACGTACGTAAGTGAGATTGAACGTGGCTAAAAACCAACTTTTTGACAACCCTCAGCAAGGTGAAAACACCCTACTGAGGGTTTGTCGTATTGGAAAAGCGCAAGGATTAAAAGGCGAAGTCACGGTTCAGGTCTTTACCGACGAGCCTTATAATCGCTTTGAACCAGGCAATGTGCTTTACACTAAAGACGGCGAGCGCGAGTTTACAATCGAAGCTTCCCGCACGTTTAAAAACCGCTGGATTCTGCTTTTTGAACAAAGCCTAAATCGTAATGACGCAGAGGCCCTAAACGGCTTGGAGCTTTACACTAAGGCTCAAAGTGCGGAAGAATTAGAGCAAGAAAACGCCTGGTATATTAAGGATTTAATAGGCCTTAGCGCGCACATTTGCAAGAATAATTCACTTGGTGTTGCTCCGCGCGAAATCGGCAAAGTCGTAGACGTTGTGGACGGCGCGCAGTCGCTGCTTAAAATCCGCCTTTTGGAGCCAGTTGGCGATGATAAAACTGCGCTAGTTCCTTTTGTTCAGGCGCTGGTTCCAGAAGTTAATCTTAAAGAAAAATATTTAACTTTAGACCCTCCAGGCGGACTGATTCCTGGGCTTTAGTGCGCAGGATTTACGCTTAAAGGCTTTAAAATGCAAATCGACATAATCTCCGTATTTCCAGAATATTTTCGCATGCTCGATCTGAGTTTGCTCGGCAAAGCGCAAGATAACGGCCTGCTTAAAATCAACGCGTATAATCTTAGAAAATGGACGCACGACGTTCATCAGTCGGTTGACGACACGCCAGTTGGCGGCGGCGCGGGAATGGTGATGAAGCCAGAAGTGTGGGCGGAGTGCCTGGATGAGCTGCTTTTTAGTGGCAATAATGACGCAGATAATGGCGATAATATCGCAAATAACAGCATTGATAACGGCACAGTTCTAATCTTCCCAAATCCTTCTGCCCCACTGTTTTCTCAAAAAGACGCAACGCAGCTAGCAAACGCCAAGCGACTCGTGTTTGGATGCGGCCGCTACGAAGGCTACGACGCGCGAATCCCCGAATACTACAAATCACGCGGCGTAGACGTGCGCGAGTACTCGATTGGAGACTACGTTCTTAACGGCGGCGAAGTGGCTGTTAGCGTTATGGTAGAGGCCATTACGCGCTTGATTCCAGGCTTTATGGGCAACCCCGAGTCGATTGTGGAAGAGTCGTATACGGGCGCGGACGCGATTCTTGAGCATCACCAGTACACGCGGCCAACAACGTGGCGCGGCCTTAGTGTGCCTGCGATTCTCACTTCGGGCGACCACGCTAAGGTGGATCGCTTCCGCAGAGACGATGCGTTGGCGCGCACAAGCCAAATCAGGCCAGATTTGATTGAAAAGCTTGATTGCAAGTCGCTTAGCAAGCAAGATAGAAAAACGCTGATTGGCCTTGGGTGGGAGGTTTCTGGCGATTCGCCGACGCGCGCCAACCTGCCGTAGCGCTTAAAGCGTAGCGCGCGAAGGCAATTTGGCGCGCTGAGCCGCTCAAAACAGAAGCACTGCTTCTGTGCGGCGAAGACGTTCGCGCGCTTAGACCGCGCGAACGAAAAATCTCGAATCTCTACCTAGCTTGGCAAAGCATAAACGAAAATAAAAATCAATGCGTAGAAGGTCAACGCGAAGTTTGAATAAACATCACGGCAGTTTCGCCATAGTTGCGCGTGTCGAAAATCTCCCACCCCGCACAAATCTTAGGCGCAACACTGCGCGCACTACGCTCCAAAACGATCAGCGTATCTGCCGCATCGCTTACAACGCCGTTTTTAACCATGTTTTCAATCAGCCGCTCGACTTGCGCCGTTTCCAACGCGTACGGCGGATCCACAAACACCAGCCCAAACGCCTCGCCGCTGTAATCTTGCACAAACTGCTCCGCGCGCTTTTTATTTACGCGCACGCTTAAATCCTGGCTCCACGCGCTTTGACTTTCTAGCACTTTAACGGTTTTTGCAATTAGCGCCGCCGCGGCCGCGTTCGCCTCTACACACACCAGCTCGTTTGCGCCCCTAGAAATCGCCTCTACTCCCAACGCCGCGGTTCCAGCGAATAAGTCGAGTACGCGCGCTCCCTCGCACACTCCCCACGAGTCGAGTCTAGAAAAAATCGCCTCTTTTGTGCGGTCTGTTGTGGGTCTTGTACATGACTTTGCGGCGCATAATGGCGTGCCTTTAAATCTTCCTGCAATTACGTGCATGTTTTAAGCATATCATTTTAAATCACTTTGACTTACGATTGCAATTTGGATTTGCGTAACCACTTTGACTTGTGTCAAATTTTATCCCTGCTAAAATTGTATTGGCCATTTGTTTATAAACATAAACAAATGTTGCTTAGCACTGGTTTCTGGCGATTTACCCCTAGCCACAGCTAAACAATGATGTTTGCAAACGACCTACGCATAAAATAAAAACAAACAAACAACAAAATCAAACAAACAACAAACAACAAAATAAAATAAGCAAAAACCATCAAGCAATAAGGAACAAAAATGACTTCAATCATTTTAGATTGCGACCCTGGCCACGACGACGCTATGGCAATTCTGCTAGCGCTTGGCAACCCAAACATTGATTTGCTTGGCGTAACAACAGTCGGCGGCAATCAGAGCCTAGAAAAAGTAACGTACAACGCGCGAGCAACGCTAGAAATGGCTCACGCAACAAACATTCCAGTTCACGCAGGCTGCGATCGCCCAATGATTCGCCCGCTAGAAGTGGCGGCTGCCGTTCACGGTGAAACCGGCCTAGACGGAGTAACGCTTCCAAAGCCAACTCGCCCATTAGACGAAGGCCACGCCGTAAACTGGATTGTTAACACGATTATGAACAGCGAGCCAGGCACAATTACGCTTGTTCCAACGGGCCCACTTACAAACATCGCAATGGCGGTGCGCATGGAGCCGCGAATCGTTAGCCGCGTTAAAGAGGTTGTGCTTATGGGCGGCGGCTACCACGTTGGCAATTGGAGCGCGGTCGCAGAATTTAACATTAAGACGGATCCAGAAGCGGCTCACGTTGTGTTTAACGAAGATTGGCCTATTACAATGGTTGGTCTTGATTTAACGCATCAGGCGCTTTGCACGCCGCAAGTGCAGGCCAAAATCGACGCAATCGGCACGCCTCTTTCGGCTTTTGCAAGCGGTTTGATGGACTTCTTCCGCAAGGCGTACCAAAATAATCAAGATTTTATTGACCCGCCTGTGCACGATCCGTGCACGGTTGCCTACTTGATTGATCACAGCGTTGTGCAGACCCGCAGATGCCCTCTAGACGTTGAAATTAAAGGCGATTTAACGCTTGGAATGACGGTTGCAGATTTGCGCGGACCAGAGCCATCAGCAAGCGAATGCCACACGCAAGTGGCCACTAAGCTTGACTTTAACAAGTTCTGGGATTTGATTATCGACGCTCTAAAGCGAATCGATGGAATCAAATAATAAAACAATAGACATCAAATAATAGATATAAAACAAACAAATAGGAGTTATTATGACTGAGGTTTCATCTCCAGCTCCACACATGTTAGACAAGGGCGGGCGCTCAATCGTAGCACTTATGACCGCACTTCTAGTGGCCATTTTTGCGTTCCAGCTAAACGCATCCATGCTCTCCCCAGCACTTGCCACTATGACGCACGAGCTCAAAACAACAGATACGCAAATCGCGCTAACACAAACCGTGTTCTTTACGGCGGCGGCTCTGTTTTCGCTATTCCTGCCGCGCTTGGCAGACCTTGTTGGCCGCAAAAAGGTGCTTACGGGCATTCTGGTTTCAACCATTTTAGGATGCGTTGTTAGTGCCATTGCGCCAAACGTTACGGTTCTTATGATTGGCCGAATCCTTCAGGGTGCAAGCGGCCCTGTTGTGCCAATGTGCTTGATTATGCTGCGTGTGCGCGTTAGCGAAGAAAAACGTTACGCAAAGTTGATGGCAATTTTAACCTCTGTAAACGGCGGAATTGCAGGCGTTGACGCACTTGCAGGCGGCTGGCTCGCAGGCAACTTTGGCTTTAGATCTGTATTTTGGACTATGGCTGTAATCGGCGTGATTGCAGTTCTTTTGGTTATATTCCAAACCGAAGAATCGCACGCACAAGACACCCCTAAGATGGATTGGATTGGCGTTGTAACGCTTGGCATTGCATTCTTGGCTGCATATCTTGCGATTAACGAGATCGGCAAGCTTGCGGGCGCCAACTTGACTCTTGTGGCGGTTCTTGTAGTTCTTGCAATCGTTTTCTTTGTAATCTTCTGGAACGTAGAGGGCAAAAACTCCGCTCCGCTTGTTTCTACAAAATACATGAGCCAGCGCCGCACTTGGGGCTTGCTTTCTTGCACGCTTCTTACAATGACGGGCGTTTTTGCAATCATGAATGGCGTTGTTCCACAGCTTGCGCAAGACGCTAAGTCTGGAGCCGCAATGAGCGCAAGCGTGGTGAGCTTTGCAACTCTTACGCCGTACGCAATTATTGGCTTTGTGTTTGGCCCTGTTGCTGGAATGCTCGCCGCAAAGTTTGGATACCGACTCGTTTTGCGCGCTGGAATCCTTGTGAGCGTTATTGGCGTTGTGTTTGGAATGTACGTCTCCGAGATGCCTTCTGTCGGCGGGCTTGTAGTGCTTTCTTTGTGGCTTGGAATTAGCTACGCAGGCGTTGCAAACATTATGCTTAACGGCCTTGGAATTGTGCTTTCCCCTAAAGATAATCCTGGATATTTGCCTGGCATGAATGCTGGCGCGTTTAACCTTGGAGCAGGATTGAGCTTTGCGATTCTCTACGCTGTTATGACCAATTTTGCGCAGAACGCTGGAGCAACCACTGGCTACGTTGCTTCGATGATTACTGGAATCGTGCTGCTTGCGCTCGCGTTTGCATGCTCGTTCTTAATCCCTAAGCCAGAAGATTGCGAGTGATCTACTGATCAATCACAAGAAAATAACAGAATAAACTAAGACCGCAGTTTTTAGCTGCGGTCTTTTTATATTTGCCAGGCAGGTAATCGTTCGCGCGGTCTAAGCGCGCGAACGTCTTCGCCACGCAGAAGCAGTGCTTCTGCCTTGAGTGGCTCAGCGCTCCGAATTGCCTTTTCTCGCTACGCTTTAAGCGAAAAGGCAGGTCGTCACGCGCGCTCATGAATGTTTTGCATTCGCTCCTCAACAAGTTCTGGCGTCATTGCCTCATGTACCGCCTCAACAGACTCAGTGTTCAGCGCCGCAGCTGCCACCGCAAATCGCCCTGTCTTGGAATTGTCAAAGTGGTTGTATCGCGCGTAAATCAAAGCGGCAGTGGCTGCATCGCTAGAACCATTGTCATTGCCAACCGCCTTAGCGCCTTCGGATCCGTTTCCTCTAGAAACAATCATCCTTTGTACGCGCTGCAAAGGCACAGGGTAAAACGCAATGCCTTCCCCAAGAATTCCATACGCAACGCCTTCACGCCCCGAATTAACAAACACGCGCTTAACTCCGCGCTTAAGCAGCGCCTTTGCACATTGCACGGCTGACCTTTCGTCTACAGCGCAAATTCCAGTAAGCGCTTGCGATTCTGCCGTGTCTAAAACAAGCGTATCAATGCAATTTAGGCGCGAAAGTATTCTCGGTGCTTTTGCATCCGTTATTGCGCGAACCATAATCGGCTTTCTGTAGTTATCGCACACCCATTCAAACGACTTTTGCGAGATGTTGGTGTCTAGTGCAACAATGTCTGCGTTTTCTATGATTGATATTCTTTCGCGCAAAAAGTCTGGCGTCATGTAGTCGTAGATACTCATGTCGTCTAATGCCAAAAGCCTTTGCCCAGATGCGTCTCCAACATACATATAAGACGCTGTCATGGCGTCTGGCAGCTGCTTTGAGTAGCCTATGTCTAGTCCGTTTATGGATGCGTCTATTTTAAACAGCTCGCCATTGTGGTCGCCTCCGTACACAGAGACCAAGCTTGCGCGCGTGTTCATCCTCTCTAAAGCAACTGCGATATTTCGCCCAACTCCGCCAAGCGCGTAACGCACCTTTGCAGCGTTCGACGTGTAGTCCATAAGGTCTCCGCACGCGATTCCCAAAACATCCATGCTTATTCCGCCGATTACTGTTACGTAGCTTGGCGGCGTAACAATGTAACCTTTGCCTCTAAGGTACCCTTTGCGAATCAGATTGGAAATGTGCGCTGCCACGCCCGATCGCGTAATACCAGCTAAATCTGCAAGCTCCTGCTGACTAATCATAGGATTCTGCTGAATCCACGACAATATTTGTTGTTCGCGTTCAGTCATCTTTGCCTCGTCTCTCGCGTTTTTACCTTATACTTCTAGAATATTCAAAAATTGTCTTTTTCGCACGTAAATTGTAAAAAATTGTGCGATTTTCTTCGCGATTTTCTTCTAATTGCTCAAAATTGCCGTGCTGCTGCCGCGCGTAAAGTCTAAAACCGCCCCAGCAAGTTGCGTGTGATTTTGCAAAGTTGGGTCGCTTGCAAGAATCGAAGTTGCGCATTGCCTTGCGTCTGCAATAATCTGCGCGTCTTTAACAACTCTAAGCAGCTTTAAGCTTGATTTTCCGCCAGATTGACTGTCTCCTAAAACGTCTCCAGCGTTTCTAAGCTCCAAGTCTTTTTGCGCGATTACAAAGCCGTCTAGCGATTCTTCTACAACCTGCAAGCGCGCTGCCGCCAACTCGTTGTCTTGAACTGCAGATACCAAAAAGGCCCAGGATTGTGTGCCTGCTCTACCAACTCTGCCCCTAAGCTGATGAAGCTGCGCAAGGCCAAAGCGATCGGCGTTAAAAATCACTATGCAACTGGCTTTTGCAACATCTACGCCAACTTCGATTACGGTTGTAGAAACCAAAATTTGCACTTTGCCGCTTTCAAAATCGCGCATAATACTGCGCTTTTCGTCGTCGCTTGTGCGGCCTGTAAGCTCAGCAAAATTGACGCCACTAAATTGAGGAAGATTTTTAAGGCGGGCTAAAATTTGCGATACTGTGTGTATTGGCGCGTTGGATTGTGCGTTGGATTGTGCGTTGTTTAATGAATTAGATGAATACGCGGAAAAGTCGAAAGCCGCCGCAGAGTCGCCATTATCGCCATTATCGCCATTATCATCATCGTCTATTCGCGCACAAACAATGTACGCGCGCTCCCCCGCGTCAATTCTGGAACGAATGTGGCTAAACATTGCGGCCATTTTTGCAAAGTCCAGCTCGTTTATAACAAACGTGCGAATCGGCTTGCGGCCGCCTGGAAGCTCCGTTAAGTAAGACGCGTCTAAATCGCCAAACCAAGTCATTGCAGCAGATCTAGGGATCGGCGTGGCCGTCATAACAAGAAGATGAACATCCGCATTATTACTCATTTTGCGTATAAGCGAGTCGCGCTGCTCAACGCCAAATCTGTGTTGCTCGTCGATTATAGCCAGCGCAAGGTTTGTGGGCTTAAAACTGGCGGAAAATGCGGCATGAGTGGCCACAATAATCGAAGGCTCGCCGCTTGCCACTTTTGCCAGCGCTCTTCTTCGATCCGCCAGCTTCATTCCGCCCGTCACAAGCGTAATTTCAACGTTTATGCCCGCGCGCGCAATCATTTTGCGAAGATTTTCGGCGTGCTGCTGGGCCAGAACTTGAGTCGGCGCAACAAGCACCGCTTGGTGGCCCGAACCAACAGCTTGAAGCATTGCGCTCATTGCCACAACCGTTTTACCAGAGCCCACTTCTCCTTGCAAAAGACGACGCATTGGTTTTAATGGGGATTCGCTGGCTGCTGGCGACTCATCTTGCACATCTTGCATATCTTCCGTAATCTCGCTAATAACGTTTTTTTGGCCTTCCGTCAACGCAAATGGCAAGCTGGCTTCAAACTGCTGCCTTAAAGCGCCATTGTTGCACGCGTAGGCGGACCCGTTAAGCGAGTTCTCGCGCGACTGCAAAACGGCGATTTGAGATATAAACGCTTCTTCAAAGCGCATTGTGTTGATTGCGCGCGCAAAATCCTCTTTGGTTTGGGGATTGTGAATTGACTCAAACGCCGCCGCGCGATGCATAAAGTTTCTGCTTGCGATTACGGATTGTGGGAGAATGTCTGGAAGGGACTCGGGCAAGGATTCTGGCAAAGACTCGGGCAAAGACTCGGGCAAAGACTCGGGCGCAAAATCGCCACTATCGCAGCTCTTAAAAAGTCGCAATAATCCTAAAATCGTCTCGTGAATGTGGTCGCTAGAAATGCGCGAATTTGCGTGGTAAATCGGCTGCGGAGCGCAAAGTCTTTCCATCGCTTCATCAACGCTTTGCGCAACAAAATCGCCAGACGCGCTAGACTTCTCATCGTTGATAGACTTCTCACCATTGCTCGACTTCTCATCATCACTACCCGCCGCCAAAACGCTTATAACTTGCGGATGCGTAAATTGCAAAACGCCATTAAACGCGCCGCTCACCCCGCCCACAACAACGGTTTGACCAACGCTCATGCGGCTGCTAACCCATTGCGCGTATTGCCTGTTTTTTGAAAAATAGACAATTTGAGCGCGCGCCGCATCTTGCGCAACATTTACGTCTAGGCGATACCCTCTTCGCGCGGCCATTTGCACCAAGTTTATGGACTGTATAACCGCGCAAAACGCCACTTCTTGACCAGGCAAAATTTGGCTTAAATGCGCAGGTTTTAGCGGATTCGTGACTCTAAACGGGTAGTACGTTAGCGCGTCTTTTACCGTGACTACGCCTAGCGATTTTAGGGCAGATACGCGGCGCTTGTTGCCTACTAAGGATGATATTGGTGTGTTTAGTGTTACGGATGCGGCCATACTTCGATTATAATCGTCGCGCTACGATTTAAGTGCTCAGGCAGGTCGGAGCGCAAGTGAGGTAGAGATTCGAGATTTTTCGCAGCGAAAGAGGCGAGCCTCAGCGCCGAAGGTGGTGACTCGCCGA
>NZ_KQ956819.1:0-207425 GCF_001546455.1 Gardnerella vaginalis
CGAGGAGAGAAATACTCAAACCTCGCGCAACAACAAATAGGAGAATCGCGCTACAAGACTCCCAACTTTGTTCAATTGGTGATTTATGTCACAAGTTTACGCATTTTTGCAAAAACGCATCGATTTTTAACCCTTTATATGCATGATTGCGCGTAATCTTAAAAGTGATTGAATCATAATCGTATGATTGCTCGATTGCACAATAATCAGTTGAAGAAAGGACTCAACATGGCAACTCTTAGCGAAGATATGAAGACTTTTATTGAGAACAATTTGGCTTGGATTGCAACGATTAGCAAAGATGGCGAGCTTGATCTTGGCCCAAAGATGTCGATGTTTGTTCTAGACGATAATCACCTTGCTTACCACGAGCGCACTGCAGGTCAGCATTTTAAGAACTTGCAAGATGGCAGCCAGTTGGTTGTTGCTGTTGCAAATTTGGCAGAAAAGAAGGGCTATCGCTTCCGCGGAACTGTTACTCTTCACACAGATGACGCGATTTACAACGAGCAGGTTCGCGTTGCAGAAGAAAAAGGTACGAAGAAGCCAGCGGCCGTTCCTGTTATGGAGATTACTGAGATTCAGGATTTGACTTCTGGAGCTAACGCTGGAAAGACGATTGCTAAAGATTAATCAAAATACTAATTTTTTGCAAAAAACTAACAAAACGCCGAATGAATTATGACCATTCGGCTATGCGTTTTAAAATAGCGAGTGGCGTTCGTCCTCAATGGCGAAGATGAACACCACTCAATTTTTATCTGATTATTTTTTACTTGCTTTCTTTACGCAATTCGCGCAACCTAGCGTTCATTTCTTCCGCTTTCTTCTTCTCGAAGTAATAAATTATTGCAGCAATCGCAATCGGGAAAATAACAGTGAACGCAATCCATCCGCAAATCACAGCTGGCTCATCTTTGAATGAAATCCACCCAACAATCACCGATACAATAAATTGAATAGCAATTGGCGGCACCAGCGCAAACACAAACTTTGCGAGATTTGACATGCGATCATTCGACCAAAAAATAGCGAACACTCCATAGCTTATGCCTATAACAAGCGTTGCTACAGCATAAGATGCAATTCTGTTTCCAACCGCGCTATGCGCTAACAGGCTAGATACAAAACTGATTGCAGTAAAAATAGTGCACCCTATGCCAATGCCTTTAACAATGTTTTTTGCCATTGTTTTGCCTAAAGTTGTAACTTGCTTTTCCATAATAATCATTTCCTTTTTAAGTATTAAAAATTTAGTATTAAAAATTTAGTATTAAAAATACGCTTAAAATTACATTCCTAAGCGCTTTTTGAACCCAGCTAAGCATCTGCGACTAATCCACTCAACGCTTCCGTCGTCCATTTTTACGCTCATACTTCCGCCGAATCCTGGATCGACTCGAACAATGCGATTCAAGTTCACGATTGCGGATTTAGATATGCGCACAAACGACGCAAATTGCGGATTGTCAAAATCCATCAGGCGCTTGTAAGAAACGCACTCGCCTTTATCGCTATGAATGATTACGCGCGAATTTTCTACGCAAATCATAATCACATCTGGCTCGTGCATAACAATAATCGAATCGTTAATATAACCATATATGAATGAATTATTGTTGCTATTTGCCGCATTTACAGCATTATTTACAGCATTTACAGTATTATTTTCGGCGCCGCTTGCTTTTGCATCTTTAGAATCAACGCTTTGCAAATTGGCTATAATGCGTTTAAGATTATCGTCAATATTGTGAACTGACAATTGAGCCTGCTGCTCTTCTTCTGGCGGCACAATAGCAATTGTTACTTTCATCAAGCCTCCCTTCCGTATACTACCGTTAGCGTTTGCTAGCTATTGCTAACTTTTCTTAGCGTTGCTAGCTTTTTGTTTTGTAATTTTGACTATACGGCACTGTAAATAGTCTGTCTTTACAAAATCGCTAAGCGGTAGCTTTTGGGTTTTAAGCGGCAAATAAGCGGCGAAAAATAGAAAAACGCATCTTTCTACTCAGCCGTATACGCAGCCCTCTATGCTGCACCCCAAATGCGAATAAGACGCTGGCTTGTAGGATCTGCTGCAGGACCTTGATCGTAAGCATCCAAGCGCCAATGAATAGAGCCATCTGAATTAAGACTTGGTATTAGGCGCGCCCAGCGACCATTTCCCATTCCGCCAATCTCCGTGTAAGAAGGGTCTACCTTGTCTAATCCAAGAAGCTTATGAACAGTTTGAGAAAGGCAAGATCCGTGCGAAAACACTAGTAAATCGCGGTCGGAGCCAGTTTTGCGCGCCCAATCTTCTACAGCTTTCGCCGCGCGCTCGCCAACTTCTTGCTTTGTTTCTGCACCGTGATTTAGCTCTCCGCCTTTGCCTTCAACCCATGACTTAAAATCTTCAGGCCATTTTTCGCTAATTTGCTGGCGATTAAGGCCTTCCCACTCGCCAAAAAAGCGCTCGCGCACGCCATTTTCAACGTGCACATTAAGACCAATCTTATCTGCAAAAGCATGAGCCGTTTGCTGTGCTCGAATAAGCGGCGAAACAATGGCAACAAAACTTGCGTCCGCTTCTTCTGGAGTAATGCGCACGTGCTCCTGGCTATTTGGATTCTTTGGGTCTTCTAAGTCAGAAGCTCCAAAAAGCACGCGCAAAGCCTTGCCAGAGCGAGTCACCTGGTCTATTCCAGACTCATCTAAAGCAATATCAATCATGCCTTGAAGTCTAAATTGAGCATTATAAGGCGTCTGACCATGGCGAACAAGCATTACAGAACGCGCAATGCCTTCGTGAGTGCTGTTTTTATTGGCATTATGCGCAATTTGCGCTGCGCTTTCAACAAAATCCACCATTATCTTGCGCTACCTTTCAATTTCACTTTATTTTTCAGATGATTAAGCATGCCGCGGAAGTCGCAAATCTATACAAGGAAGACCATTCCATAAATTATCAAGACGATATACTGGAATAGCATCTTCACATACGACATAAACTACAAAATCACCATAATCAAGCGAAAACCATTGCGATAACTTAGAGGTTTCCTCAGGTATTGGCTTGCGCTTGTTCTCCTTAATATACAAGTATTTTTCAATTTCATCACTAACAGCCGATACTTGATCCTCGTTAGGTACGATAATAACAAGCATAATGTCTTTACGAAGCATATTGCTAACGTCAAAAGCTTGGATATTAGTGGCTTTTAACCTATAGGCTGCAGCCACAGCAATCCTAACCGAGTTAAAAGATTTTTCTGAAACTGCCATTGTTTCTCCTTAACTATCGAACTAACGAACTAACGAACTAGCGAACTAACGCTCCCAAGCTGGCTTCCAGCCCTCTACAACATGCTGCGTATTTTCCGAATAAACCATGGAATCCGCTGGAACATCTTTGCGAACAACAGAGCCTGCACCCGTTGTAACTCCATCTCCAACAGTAACGGGAGCTACAAACAGGTTTCCTGCACCAACATGCGCGTTAGAACCAATAGTCGTGTGATTCTTATGCACTCCGTCGTAGTTTGCTGTAATCGTGCCACCGCCAATATTCGTGTGCTCACCCAAATCAGCGTCGCCCATATAACTTAGATGCGGAACCTTAGTGCCGTTTCCAATATGCGCTTTCTTCATTTCCACAAACGCGCCCGCTTTGCTCTCCTCGCCAAGCACATTTCCTGGTCGCAAATACGTCCACGGACCAATGTTTGCAGCGCGGCAAATATGCGATTCTTGCACACGCGAGCGCTCCACAACCGCATCTTCATCTACTTGAGCATCAATAAGCGTAGTGTACGGCCCTACAACCGCACCGCTTTTAACAGTTGTGTGCCCTTGCAAGAAGCAGCCTGGAAGAACCGTAACATCTTCTTGTAAAACAACATCGTCTTCAATCCATGTAGTATCTGTATCTAAAATAGTCACGCCTTCAAGCATCCACTTTTCGCAAACGCGCTTGTTATATGCTTTTGCAAGCGCAGCTAATTGAACGCGAGTATTTACGCCTTCCACGCTCAGCGGGTCTGCGGCCGCCATTGCTCCAACACGCCCCATTGCGCGAGCGTGCTCTAGCGCATCTGTTAAGTAGAACTCGCCTTGAGCGTTCTTGGAATCAAGATTTTCTATAGCATCGCTAAGTACTTTTGCATCGAACAGATATACCGACGTATTTACTTCCTTAATCGCAAGCTCTTCTGCATTAGCGTCTTTGTGCTCAACAATTCGCAGAACATCGCCATTTTCGCCGCGCACAATTCGCCCATAGCCAGTTGCGTCGTCTAAAACAGCAGTTAAAACAGTTGCCGCGTTTCCTTGATTATTGTGAAACTCGATTAACGATTGCAATGTTTGCGTATCTAAAAGTGGCATATCGCTTGCAGCAATTACCACAGAGCCTTTAAGCGCACTGCCATATTGCTGCTTTGAAGCTTCGTTAAGATCTTGCATTGCGCACTGCACAGCCCTGCCCGTTCCAGGCTTATCGTCTTGATTTACAATCCGCACAGCGTTGTTGTAGCTTTGCGCTGCTTGCGACACCCGTTGCGCTTGAGCATGAACTACAACGGCAAGCTCCCCTGGATTTATGCCCGCCATTGCGTCCATTACGCGATTTAAGAACGTCTTCCCCGCAAACTTGTGCAATACCTTTGGAGTTTCTGAACGCATGCGCGTCCCATCACCTGCTGCCAGAATTATTGCTGCGGCTACATTATGATTTTCCACAAGCGCTCCTTATTTTGCATAATACGTGCCGAAAGATTTTTCAACACAACACAAGAGCAAAGCAAAAGTGCCCCCGACGCGATTCGAACGCGCAACCAACGGATTAGAAGGCCGTTGCTCTATCCATTGAGCTACAGAGGCGCAAGTTGCAATTATACCAAAATTCTTACACCAACACACCCAGTCTTAAATAATTTGCAAATTAATATCGCGCAACACGCGGTATATTTGATTACTCTACAAAATGTGGTATAGTCATCAAGTCGCGTTAAAACGCGGATAATTTAAGATGCCCCTGTATCCCAATTGGTAGAGGAAACAGCCTCAAAATCTGTGCAGTGTGAGTTCGAGTCTCACCGGGGGCACGTGCACAACGCCGCTTACATTCTAAGCGGCGTTTTTGTTATCTTCTCTCTCGCGCACACGCGCAGCCCCCGATTTTGCAATTAAAACAAAAACGCGCACCCAAAAAGGATGCGCGCTTAGAAAACTACGATTAGCTAACGATTAGCTAGCAATCAACTAGCGATTAATCGCAAGCACCAACGGTGTGAACGTAAATAGAGTCGGTACGACCAGCCTGGCGCTCACCCTGAGCAGTGCTCAAAACAACAATCTTGTCGCCGTCTTCAACCTTGCCAGCTTCACGAAGAACCTTGTCGGTGAAGATCATAAGATCATGACGGTTCATATCGTGGTAGTCCTCGCTAATCAAGAAGCCTTCAGTGCCCCAGCTCAAAGCCAACCAGTGATAAGTGTGCTCATTGTTGGTCAAGCCGTAGATTGGAGCAGCTGGACGCTCGCGAGAAATGCGATGAACGGTACGACCAGTTTGCGTGTAAGCAACAATCGCCTTAGCGTTAAGCTTATCTGCCAAATCAACAGCTGCAGAAGAAACTGCACCCGTGCTAGACATGTCAAGCTCCACAGATGGAATGCGATCGTAACCGTTTTCAGTAGCGTATTGAGAAATACGAGACATGGTCTGAACGGTAACTGCTGGATACTTGCCGACTGCAGTCTCGTTAGAGGTCATAGTTGCATCGGCGCCGTCAAGAACAGCGTTAGCGCAATCAGAAGCCTCTGCACGAGTTGGAACTGGAGAGTTAACCATAGATCCAAGAACTTCGGTAGCAACGATTACTGGCTTTGCGTATTGGCGAGAAAGCTCAATGCAGCGCTTGGTAACGAGTGGAACCTGCTCAAGTGGCATCTCCACTGCCATATCGCCACGAGCAACCATAATGCCATCGAAGGTCTTAACAATCTCTTCCAAGTTTGCAACAGCCTGTGGCTTCTCAATCTTTGCAACGATTGGAATGCGGCGGCCTTCTTCGTCCATGATTTCGTGAGCGCGATCAATATCGGTAGCAAAACGCACGAACGACATTGCAATAATGTCTGCACCAGTGCGAATAGCCCAACGAAGATCAGACTCATCCTTTTCGGTCAATGCTGGAAGAGACACGGCAACACCTGGAAGGTTAATGCCCTTGTGGCTAGAAACTGGGCCAGCAACAACAACCTTAGTGTGTACGTCGTTGCCTTCTACCTTTGTAACCTCAAGACGAACCTTGCCGTCATCAATCAAAATTGGATCGCCTGCGTGGCAATCTCCTGGCAAACCCTTGAAGGTTGTGGAAGTGCGATGCTCATCACCCTCAATATCGTCTGTGGTGATAACGAACTCTTGGCCCTCTTCCAAATAAACCTTGTCTTCGCCGTCAGCGTTCTTCTTGAACCAACCGCAACGAATCTTTGGACCTTGCAAATCAACAAGAGCAGCAACATTACGACCAGTAGTCTTTGAAGCTTCGCGCAAATTGTTGTAAACGCGCAAATGATCTTCAGGAGTGCCATGCGAACGGTTTAAGCGAGCAACATCCATTCCAGCTTCAACAAGCTTGGTAATGCCCTCTAACGATTCGGTAGCTGGTCCAATAGTATCAACAATTTTGGCTTTTCTCATAATGCCTGCCTGTTTCCTTTGTTTATTTTTAAATGGGAAAATACCCACTTTACGTGTAATAGTGTACCAGCAAATTGTGACCTATAGGCAAAACTCGCGCCTATTTTTTTACTACGATTAATCATGACTACATGCTAAAAACTTACGACTAGCTACGCTCGCTTATTAATCACGATTAACTCACAGTTAATCACGCTCACTTAATACATCACTTATTAGCCTCATCCATTTGCCGCAACTCTTTTTTAAGATCGCGTATTTCGTCGCGCAATCGCGCTGCAAGCTCAAACTGCAACTGTTCTGCCGCCGTATGCATTTGCTCGCTCAAATTTTTAATCAAAGACATAATATCGCTTTGCGGCAAGGCCGATATATTCGCCATACGCTTTTCTTTGCTTTGCTGCCCCAGATTCGGCTCTTTTGGCACGCCATAATGCGAGTTCCCAGCCTTATTAGCATTCCTATAACCGCCTGCTAGCAGAGTTTGAGTATCAACATCCTCCTTAGCAAGCATGTCGTTAACGTCACTAATCTTCTTTCGCAAAGGCTTAGGATCAATCCCATGAGCCTTGTTATACGCGATTTGCTTTTCGCGACGCCTCTCCGTCTCGCTAATCGCCTTGCTCATAGCATCCGTAACAGCATCCGCATACATAAGCACAGTTCCCGAAACGTTACGAGCAGCGCGGCCAATCGTTTGAATAAGCGAGCGGTAAGACCTTAAGAAGCCTTCCTTATCTGCATCCAAAATCGCAACCAGCGAAACTTCTGGCAAATCCAAGCCCTCACGAAGCAAATTAATACCAACAATCACATCAATTTTCCCTTCGCGAAGCTCGCGCAAAAGCTCCACTCTACGCAAAGTATCAACATCCGAATGCAAATACTCAACTTTAATACCAAGCTCAAGGAAGTAATCAGTTAAGTCTTCCGCCATTTTCTTAGTAAGCGTAGTAACAAGCACGCGCTCATCTTTTGCAACACGCGCCTTAATTTCCGCCAGCAAATCGTCAACTTGACCTTCTACAGGTCGAACCTCAATCTTAGGGTCTAGCAAACCAGTTGGGCGAATAATCTGCTCAACTACGCCATCCGAAAGCCCCAACTCGTAGTCGCCAGGCGTTGCCGAAAGATACACAGTTTGACCAACGTGCTCCAAAAATTCGTTCCACTTTAACGGGCGATTATCCATTGCAGATGGCAGCCTAAAGCCATGCTCTACAAGCGTTCTTTTGCGCGAAGCATCACCCTCATACATAGCTCCGATTTGCGGCACGGTTACATGCGACTCGTCTAAAACTAGCAAAAAGTCGTCTGGGAAAAAGTCAAGAAGCGTATGCGGAGGCGTGCCAGCCGCGCGTCCGTCAAAATGCCTCGAATAATTCTCCACTCCAGGACACACTCCAACTTGGCGAAGCATCTCCAAATCGTACGTAGTTCTCATTTCCAAACGCTGAGCTTCCAGCAATTTGTTCTGCTTTTTAAGCTGCGCAACTCTCTCGCCAAGCTCCGACTCAATCGCCTCTAACGCGCGTTCCATGCGCTCAGGACCCGCAATATAGTGAGATGCTGGGAAAATATGCACGCTACTCTCCTGGCGAATCACTTCCCCAGTAAGCGGATGTAGCATTGTAATTCTGTCGATTTCGTCGCCAAAGAACTCAATTCGCACAGCTAATTCTTCGTACACAGGAATAATCTCAACCGTATCTCCGCGCACTCTAAAAGTTCCGCGCGTAAACGCAATGTCGTTGCGCTTGTATTGCATGCTCACAAACTGACGAAGAAGCACGTCTCGCTCAAGCTGCTGGCCAACACTCAGCATAAGCATTCGCTCGGCATACTCCTCTGGGGTACCAAGTCCATAAATGCAAGAAACCGTAGCCACAACAACGCAATCACGTCTAGTAAGCAAATTCGCTGTAGCAGCGTGACGAAGACGCTCAACATCGTCGTTAATATTCGAGTCTTTTTCAATATACGTGTCTGTTTGCGGAATGTACGCTTCTGGCTGATAGTAGTCGTAGTAAGACACAAAATAGCTCACAGCATTATCTGGCATAAGCTCGCGAAACTCCGCGCAGAGCTGAGCTGCCAATGTTTTATTCGGCTCAATAATAAGTGTAGGCCGCTGCAAACGCTCAATTAGCCAAGCGGTTGTAGCAGTTTTACCAGTTCCCGTGGCGCCCATTAAAACAACGTCGTTTTCGCCGTTTTCAATGCGATTTGCTAACTCTTCGATTGCTTGCGGCTGGTCGCCCGAAGGCTCGTACGGCGCTTTTACAACAAAAGGCTTGTTTGTGCGCTGAATTTTATTCGACATTATTTTTCTCCAAGAGCATTAATAGCATCAAGAGCATTTTATTTATTTTACTAAAACCCAACAATCGCGCGGTTGCTTGCGATTCTTCCTTTGGGTCTCTAATGCTCCTTACCCATCCACGTTTTAATTTTTGAATCAACGCTTTTAAGCATAACTTCCATAGGCTTTGTAGAATCAACCACAAAATCCGCGATTTTCTTGCGCTCAATCTCTTCAACTTGATTATTTATGCGCTGCTGCGCCTGATTCTGGCTCATTTTGCGCTCGCTTATCATTCGCGCAATGCGAACATCTTTAGGCGCTTCAACTGTAATAATATGGTCAAAACTAAATGGAATACTGTCGATTACTTGCGCAAGCAGCGGAATATCGTGCACAATAACAGAACTCATACTGCCTAGCACACTGTGATTTTCTTCAGAAATTTTATTAACATATTCGCTTTCTAAAGTCTTTGCGCAATCATAAATAGCAGGATGAATAAGCGACTCAAGCTTCTTACGATTTTCACAACTCTCGTCGGAATCTCCAAAAACATGCTTTGCAATAAACTCGCGATTCAAAGAGCCATCATTCTTAACGGCATTTTCCCCAAAAATGCTTACGATTTGCTGCAAGACTACGCTTCCTGGCTCCACCACTTTACGCGCCAAAACGTCGTAATCTATAACAAACGCGCCAAGCGAACGCAAATGATTTACTACTGTAGATTTTCCAGCCGCAATTCCGCCCGTTACCGCAATCCGCATCATTGTCATATATAAATTATAAGTAATGCCCCAGTAACTAATTACCAGGGCATTGTTTATTATCACTAATAATAAAAGACTAGTCTTTTAACTCGGCACCATCAGCATCTTTGTGCCACTTACTTCCAGGCTTTGAGCAAAGAATCAAAATACCCTCAACCAATGCCCATATTGCTGTAATGATCAACAGGAAACCAAAAGAAAGAACAGAAATAAGCAGCTGTGCAATCGCTTTTCCTTTAAAACCAAGGTAAAAATTGTGAATACCTAATGTGCCTAAGAAAATCGCTAGCAAACCTGCAACAATTTTATTGCGCGAGCTTACTAAAGTTGCTTTAGTGTTCTCCTCACTATTCCCATCGTACGAAGGGAACTGAGCATTTTTCTGATTGTTATCAAACGTGCTCATAATCTTCACCAATCCTTTTAATAATCATGATTAATGTTTAAAAGCATCATATAATCACGATTCTTAAAAGAAAATTGATTGTACCTATATTTAATTACAAAACTTGAGTCACAAAATACTCGTAAAACATACTCAAAATAGTAGTCAAACATAAACAAAATTGCCCCGATGATAACTCACCAGGGCAATTGTTAATAAGCGTCTAGTAGAAAGTAGAAACTACTTCTTTTCGCTCAAAAGCTGTTCGCGCAAAGCTGCGAGCTGATCGGAATCAGCTAAAGCACCTTCGTTAGCGGCCTCAGAAGAATAGTTGGAAGCAACTTCTTCCTTCTTTTCTTCCTTAGCTGGCTTCTTTTCTTCAGCTTCTTCACTCTGACCATCAGCGGCTGCGGATTCTGCTGCAGCTGCGAGTTCCTTAGCGGCGAACACCTTGTGCTGCTCCCACAATTCGTGAGCTGCTGCATACTGTGCTTCCCACTCTTCGCGCTGCTGCTCGTAACCAGCAATCCACTCGTTGGTGTTTGGATCGAAGCCTTCTGGGTACTTGTAGTTTCCTTCTTCGTCATACTCAGCTGGCATGCCGTAGAGAGCTGGATCGAAATCTTCAGAATTTGGATCAACAGCCTCGTTAGCCTGCTTCAAGGAGAGCGAGATCCTGCGACGATCGAGATCTACGTCAATAACCTTAACGAATACTTCTTCGCCACCCTTAACAACAGTTTCTGGGTTCTCTACATGACGGTTAGCAAGCTCGGAAATGTGAACCAAGCCTTCGATGCCGTCTTCAACGGAGATGAACACACCGAACTGAACAATCTTGGTGACCTTACCCTTAACAACCTGTCCAGGAACATGGGTGCGAGCGAAGCGCTGCCATGGATCTTCCTGAGTTGCCTTAAGGGAGAGGGAGATGCGTTCGCGATCGAGATCAACGTCGAGAACCTCAACGGTAACCTTATCGCCAACCTTAACAACCTCAGATGGGTGATCGATATGCTTCCAGGAAAGCTCGGAAACGTGAATGAGGCCGTCAACACCGCCGAGGTCAACAAACGCGCCGAAGTTTACGATAGAAGACACAACGCCTTCGCGAATCTGGCCCTTCTTAAGCTGCGAGAGGAAGGTCTCGCGAACTTCGGACTGGGTTTCCTCGAGGAACTGACGACGAGAAAGCACAACGTTGTTGCGGTTCTTATCGAGCTCAAGAATCTTAGCCTTAATCTTCTGGCCAATGTATGGGGAAAGATCGCGAACGCGACGCATTTCAACGAGGGAAGCTGGCAAGAAGCCGCGCAAACCGATGTCTACAATCAAGCCGCCCTTAACAGCCTCAATAACGGTACCTTCAACAATGCCGTCTGCATCCTTGATCTTCTCAATGTCACCCCAAGCGCGCTCATACTGTGCACGCTTCTTGGAGAGAATAAGACGTCCTTCCTTGTCTTCCTTAGTTACAACAAGGGCTTCGATGGTGTCGCCAACTTCAACAACATCATCTGGATCAACGTCTTTCTTGATGGAAAGTTCACGGGAAGGGATTACACCTTCAGTTTTGTAGCCGATGTCCAACAATACTTCGTCGTGATCAATCTTTACGACTGTACCTTCAACTAAATCACCATCGTCAAAATTCTTGATGGTTAAATCGACTGCCTTGATGAAGTCTTCTTCGGTGCCAATATCATTAATCGCAACCTTGGCGACTTCGTTATTATTCTCTGCCATTACTTATTAGTGGTTTCTTCTTGGGGTGGATATTACTCGATATTAAATTATGATTTGTGCACGCGCACTATGCACGCACTCTGTCAATGTTATATATAGGCATAGCCAAAATCGCCGTTTTACTTCGGGCGTGTCGCGCTACTTGATATTCGCTACTTGCCACTTGCCGCGCGCTCAGCCATATCAACAACATTGGCCAATAGCATTGCGCGAGTCATTGGTCCAACTCCACCAGGATTTGGCGAATACGCTCCCGCGATTTCTCTACAAGCAACATCAACATCGCCTTTTACGCGATACCTTCCCACTTCTTCATCAAAAACGCGCGAAACGCCAACATCAACCAGCACGGCTCCAGGCTTAACATCGCAAGGCTTTACAAATCCCGCGCTGCCCATTGCCGCAATAATAACGTCGGAGCGCAGCATAATATCGTGCAAATCTCGCGTGCGCGTGTGGCACAATGTTACAGTTGCGTCTACTCCCCTGCGCGTAAGAAGCAGTCCGATTGTTCGACCAACCGTGATTCCTCGTCCAAGAACGCACACATTTTTGCCTTCAAGATTAATGTTATAAGCGTCTAAAAGCGCTAAAATTCCTCGCGGCGTGCATGGCAAAGGCGTAACAATATCTCCCGAAATATGCATAACCAGCTCGCCCAAATTGTACGGATGCATTCCATCGCAATCTTTTGCAGGATCTACCGCCTCAATAATCTTTTGGGAATCCACGCCTTTTGGCAAAGGCAATTGCACTATAAAACCCGTACAAGAAGGGTCATTATTAAGCTGATTTACGGCTTTAAGAATGTCGTCTTCGCTAGCGTCTTCTGGCAAATCGCAGCGGATTGAGCGAATCCCAACTTCTTCGCAATCCTTGTGTTTTCCAGCAACATATTTCAACGATCCAGGATCGCTTCCAACTAAAAGCGTTCCAAGCCCAGGAGTAATGCCACTTTCCTTAAGCTTTTCTACCCTGCTTTTTAAGTCGCTCTTAATACTTGCGGCTAGCGCTTTTCCGTCTAATACAACAACCATTATTCACATCCCAACTATCATTGATTTAAAGCATCAATTTTAACTTAAACAACAAATCACCTACATAATTCGTATGGATAGGCTATCGTGAGGCATCGAAGTGTGCGACACAACTGTTAATAACTGAATATTAATAATAGAATGGTATTTATACTATCCGCATAGCAAACGCCAATGCGAATAACAACTGACGGAAGGGGCGCAAAGATGTGCAGGAATACTTTTCATTTAAATAGCGCAAAAATAAATAGCGCAAAGAAAATATGCAAAGCAATTTTGGCGTGCATTATTGTTCCATCGATTCTTGTTGGCATGACTGCATGCGGCCAAAAACAGCCAGTACAGCAAAAGCAAGCTTCTCCTAAAGAACAAGTCAAAAAAATCAAGGTTGTTTCCACTCTTGAATCTTGGGCAAGTCTGGCTAGAGAAATAGGTGGAAACAATGTTGAAGTGCAATCTATAATCAGCAATCCAGATACAGATGCATCAACATTTAAGCCGTCAAGAAAAGATTTGCAAAAGCTTTATTCCGCACAAGTTGTTATTTCAAATGGCGCTGGCTACGATAGCTGGATTGCAAAACGCACCGCTAAAAACAGCGAAGTTGTAAACGCTGCTTCTACAGTTGGAGCGCTAAATGGAGACAATCCTTACTTGTGGTTCTCAAAAGACGCTAGAAACGAGATGGCTTCTAACATTTGCGAAGCTTTCTCTAAAGTTCTTCCGTCAAAGAAGAAGATTTTTGATAAAAGACTTAACGCCGTTAAAGCTCAAGAAAAAAAGCTTGAGGATTATCTTTCAAACTTCGCTAAAAGCCATAAAAAGCTTAAGTATGCTTCAGTGACTCCTATTCTCTTCTGGCTTATGTCCGACATGGGAATTAGTGATTCTGCGCCTAAAGCCTACGCTCAGCAGGTAGCACAGGGAGACGAGGTAGACAAGGCTAATGTGGATGCGTTCCAAAAGCTTATTGAAGAACGAAAATTCGACGTAATCATAAGCAATAGTCAAAGTAAAGGTGACGATATTAACATCTTGACTGGAACAGCTGGCAGAAGCTACACGTCTGTAATCTGGGTTAATGAACTTATGCCATCGTATGCAACCGATTTAAGAAAATGGGTTATGAAGATTTGCGAAGACATTAATAATGCTGGCAAAACTACGACTAATATGCGCAAAGATTTAGAAAAGCAAGAAGCTAATCAAAAGAAGCCTATTACCGAAAAGCCGACTGTTTCGCAGCCAGATCCAAACAGGTCTAACGAGGGCCAGCAAGATCCAGGTAAGTAGGCTCACGCTTGAGCGAGTATAGACAATAAATACTTCATACTATTTATTAGCAATTACTTACGAATTAAAGATTTGCTGGCGATTTATCTGCAATCACTTGCAATCACTTGCAATCACTTGCAATCACTCGCAGTGCAATTTCAATGCCTCGAAGCATATCAGCTAAACTCATAGAACTCGTGCTCGGCTTATTGAGAACCTGCTCAGGCAAATACGGAACGTGAATGAAACCGCTCTTAATTGGCAATTTTTTAGTCTGGCAGTAATTACAAACACTGTAAAGCACGTCATTGCATACGTACGCGCCCGCAGAAAAAGACACAGCCGCAGGCAATTTCGCTTTATTTAAAGCGTCAACTATGTTCACAACTGGCAAAGTCGCTTTATAAGCCACATCACCATCTTGTACAACAGACTCATACCAAGGCTTATATCCACTATTATCTGGTATGCGCGCAGCTCTACAGTTAATGCCAACATACTCAACGTTAAAACAAGCAGAACCGCCAAATTGCCCTAGCGAAAGCACAGCATTAGGGCGAACTTCCTCTATTTTCTTAATAACTTTTTGCGCACCCTTGTTAAATTCCGTAGGAATCTGCAAACGAACAAGTTCCACACCCTCAGGCGCAGGCACTGATTGCGCAATCTCCCACGAAGGATTTATAGACTCATTATCAAACGGCGTAAAACCAGTAATCAAAATACGCATTAAAATACCCCCTCATACAATTCTCACTTATCAAACTTTATCAAACTTTATCAAACTTTATCAAACTTTATCAAAATACATTGCTAAAACTGTATACAATGCACTTGTATAAAACATTAATGATTCTATTACTTACTTCATGTTCATAGCAAAGATTAAATGGTAGTTACAACTTATACAATAATCGCAAAACAACACACCTAGACTCACGATTAGCCAGACTCGTCGTAGTGTAATATGATTGGCTAATAGCGCGTGCTTAACGAACAATGTTGTTAACAGCGCGCATAAAACTACAGAAAATACAGATAAATCAAAAATCAATGACGAAAAGAGATTACCGATGACCAAGATAATTCAGATTGGCGCAAATCATGCTGGCACTGCCTGCGCTAACACCATTTTGAGCTACCCAGGAAACGATCTTACAATCTACGATCAAAATAGCAACATTTCCTTCCTTGGCTGCGGTATGGCTTTGTGGATTGGCAAGCAGATTCAAAGCAGCGATGGCTTGTTCTACCAGAAGCCAGAAGATTTCGTTAAAAAAGGCGCAAAGGTAAATCTGGAAAGCAAAGTTCTAGACATTGATTACGCAAAGAAAGAAGTTACTGTAGAGCTTAAAGACGGCTCGGTTATTCACGATTCTTACGATAAACTCGTTCTAGCTACTGGCAGCCTTCCAAACAAGCCACGTATTAAGGGCATTGATTTGGAAAACGTGCAAATGGTAAAGCTTTTCCAAAACGCGCAGACTGTTATTGCTAAGCTTCAAGAGCGCGATTTCCATAATGTTGTGGTTCTTGGCGGCGGCTACATTGGCGTGGAACTTGCGGAAGCCTTTAAGCGCTTGAACAAAAACGTGACTCTTATAGACATGGAAGACCATATTCTTAACGGCTACTTTGACCCAGAGTTTTCCGATAATTTGAAGAGAATTATGGAAGATAAGGGCATTAAATTTGAGCTTGGTCAAACTGTTGAAGAGATTGTTGGAGATACTGAAGTCAAGGCTGTTAAGACCAGCAAGGGCACTTACGAAGCCGACATGGTGATTTGCGCTATTGGATTCCACCCAAATGTTGCTCTTGGAAAAGATCATTTGAAGCAATACGAAAATGGCGCTTTCCTAGTTGACAAGAAGCAGCAAACTTCCGACCCAGACGTGTACGCTATTGGCGATTGCGCTACAATCTACGACAACGCTCGAAGCCGCGTAAACTACATTGCGCTCGCTACTAATGCCGTTAGAAGCGGCTTGATTGCAGGTCACAACGTTTGCGGAACTCCTGTAGAAACCGAGGGCGTGCAAGGCTCTAGCGCAATGATGATTTACGACTACAAGCTCGTTTGCACTGGTTTAAGCTTGTCTGCCGCTCAAAAAGAGGGCATGGACGTTGACTACGTTGATTTTGAGGATACTCAAAAGCCTGCGTTTATGGAAGTTGAGAATCCAAAGGTTAAGATTCGCATTGTTTACAAGAAGGATTCTAAGGTAATTGTTGGCTGCCAACTGGCATCTAACTACGATATGTCTGCCGCAATTCACCTGTTCTCTCTTGCTATTCAAAAGAAGGTTACGATTAAAGAGCTTGCCTTGTGCGATATCTTCTTTATGCCTCACTTCAATCAGCCATACAACTACATTACGATGGCAGCTTACACGGCTTTGTTGAAGGGCTGATTAGCCTCTGCGATTGGCTTCTGCGATTAGCTTAAATCGCATTTATTAAACCAAGCAATCTGTTCTATAATGGAGCAGTTGCTTGGTTTTTTTAATCATCCGCGCAAAAAGCGCGCACAAAAACGCGCATATTAGCGTAAGACATGCAGATTAAAACAAAGGAGTCTAGGATGAAGCAGCTCTCTATTAAGCCAACTATTCACAAGTTCGAGAACGCTCGTGATTTTTCGCAAGAATTTAAGCTTGGCAAGAACGATTTGGTTATTACAAACAAGTACATTTGGGAACCTTATTTTGGCGATTTAAACCTTGATTGCAATGTGATTTTCCAAGAAAACTACGGCAAGGGCGAGCCAAGTGACGAAATGGTTGACGCGATTGTTCGCGATATTCGCACTACCCCAAAGCGTGTGATTGGCATTGGCGGCGGCACCGTTTTGGATATTTCTAAAGTTTGCGCGTTAAAGCAAACAAGCCCACTCGAAGATTTGGTTGACGGCAAAATTCCTGCGCAAAAAGGCGCAGATCTTATTCTTGTTCCAACTACTTGCGGCACTGGCTCCGAAGTTACAAACGTTGCCGTGTTCTCTCTTACAAAGCGCAACACTAAAAAGGGTTTGGCAAACGATGCTTGCTACGCTACAGACGCTGTTCTTATTCCAGAATTGTTAAAGAGCCTGCCTGATTACGTTTTTGCAACCAGCTCTATTGATGCTCTTACTCATTCGATTGAATCTGCGCTCTCCCCTATTGCAACAGAGCTTACAAAAATGTTTAGTTACAAGGCTTGCGGGCTTATTTTGCAAAGCTATATGCGAGTTGTTAAAGAAGGCAGCAATGCAAAAGCCCAAGTTGTTAGCGACTTGGTTTCGGCAAGCCTTTACGCTGGTATTGCCTTTGGCAACGCTGGCTGCGGTTGCGTTCACGCTATGGCTTATCCGCTTGGCGGCACTTTCCACGTAGCTCATGGCGAGACGAATGCCGCTCTTCTTACAAGCGTTTTGCGCTACTATGCTAAGCACGATGCGGAAAACAGCGATAGTGCAGAAAACACTGAACTTTCTAAGCTTTTTGACTTTATGGCAAATATTCTTGAATGCCAAAAAGCAGATGTATTAAATAAGCTTGACGAAGTTCTTAACACGATTCTTCCTAAGCATAAGCTTCACGAGTATGGCATGAGTGAAGACATGATTCAAAGCTGGGCTGCAAGCGTTGTTAAAGAGCAGCAGCGACTTTTAAAGAACTCGTACATGCATATGAGTGAAGATGCTATTGCCGAAGTCTACGCATCTACTTTCTAAAATCAGATTTCACTAAAGATTTCACTAAAAAATAATCCCCACAGCCAATAAGGTTGTGGGGATTTTATAATTATCGTGCCTACTTTAAAACTCACGGCTCAAGCGTTATTACAGGATGCAAATCAAACATAGTAACTGTGCGCTTTACACAATCAACAATGCTTGTTATTGCAATTGCAATAATGCCAAAGATTACAAGCATTCCAATGCTGGAGGCTATTGCGCCGCTGTTTCTTCCAGCCATTGCTTGACGAAGCCCAAGAATCGAGTACGTCATAGGCAAATATGGATGAACCGCTCTAAAGAACGATGGCGTCATTTGCACTGGGAAAGTTCCTGCAGAGCTAGTTATTTGCAGCATAAGCAGCACAATCGCAACAATTCTTCCTGGAATCTTAAACACTGCCATAATCATTTGCATTATAGCCATAAAGACTATTGATGCTATAATCCCCAGCGCGTAGAATGCAGCAACATTGTCAATCTGCAACTTCAACGCTCCGTGAACAACTCCCATAAGAATAATCGCTTGAACAACGCCCATAAGCACAAACGGCGTAAAACTAATAAGCGCACTTTTAAGCGGATTCATGCCATTAAGAATTGCTCGCCTATCCATAACCCTTAAAACAAAGGTTGCCATAAGCGCGCCAACCCAAAGGCCTATCGAAATAAAGTAAGGCGCAAAGCCAGTTCCGTAGTTTTCAACATGCGAATAATTATGCTCTTTAAGTGCAACTGGCGCACTCATCATCTGGCTTTTTTGCTTAATATTGTTGATTTTGCTAGAGCTTTGTGCGCTTTTAAGGCCTTCATGCAACTTTTTGGCTCCTTCAACAAGCTTTGGCGCATTTTCAGAAAGCTTTTGAACTCCAGAATTCAATTGACTTGATCCATCAACTATTTTTGCAGACCCAAGTGCAGCAGAATTAATACCATTGTTAAGCTTTTCGCTGCCGTTGCTTACTGCGCTAAGACCTTCCGCCAGCTTATTTGCTCCAGCGGAAAGCTGCGACGAGCCATTGTGAACGCTTGATATTCCTTTAGAAACGGCGTCAACTCCAGCTTTTATCTTCAAGCTCCCAGAAGAAAGCGCTACCGCACCTTGGCTCAATGCCGAAAGATTCGTCTCTAAAAGCTTAGAATTTTCGCTTAATCCTCCCGCAAGTCCTTGCAGTTTTTCTAGCACAAGCTCTTTTGTCACAAGTGGATTTTGCGCTTCAACAAGCAGCTGAGTAAGCTGACTCTTTGTAGCCTCATTTCCTGCTTTAACATGCTGTTCAAGCTGCGCACTAGAATCCGAAAGCTTTTTAGCTCCTGCATACAACTCGTCTGTTGCATTCTGCAGCGTTTGTGCTCCACTATTTAGCTGATTTGCGCCATTTGCCAAATCGTTAGTTTTTTGAGCTAAGAATTGCGCACCATCTTTGCTTTGCGCATTTGCATTTTTAAGCGTTTGCGCTCCTTTTTGAAGCTCGCCCAATCCGTTTTGAAGTTTTTGCAAAGACTGAGTAAGCTTATTCGATCCGTCAGCCAGCTTATCTACACCACCATTAAGCGATTGCATTCCTGCGCTTAAATCGCCAGAACCACTCACTGCTGAATTAAGAGAATCAGAAGCAGAATTTACTTTTTTAAACATATGCTCCCAATATTCTTGTGCAATCGCCTCACTAATTTCACTCCTTAAAGTGTGAAATGCTGTTTTGCCTATTTGAGACGCAAGCATGTTACTAGCTTGATCGTATTTTACGTGAAGCTTTGCTTTAGTCGGAGTATCGTATTGCGCAGAAGCAATGCACTTACTAAAAGACGATGGAATGGTTGCTACCATAAAATAATCGCCATTTTTAATGCCTTTGCTTGCTTTAGCACTATCTACAAAGTTCCACTGGAATCCTTCGCTTCCATCTTTTTGACTCTTTAAGCGATTCTTGATTTCGTGGCCAATATTGCGCATTTTGCCGTTTATAATCGCACCGTTATCTTCCACAACAACTGCGACTGGAACCGTGTCTAGAGTTTTGTATGGATTAGTAAACGCCCATAAATACAGCGACCCATATAAAAGTGGGATTAAGGCTACTGTTCCAATAACAAGCTTTCGAGCTTTACCTTTTATAGCATTATTTAATTCACGAAACGCAAGAACAATAGTATTAACGCGCATTCTTACCATCTCCATTTTCATTAAGATCATAATCTTCGCTATATTTTGCGCGATTTAGCCTTAAAACTTGATCTGCCTTCTTTTCTATCTCACTTTGCAAGACTCCCACACAGCACGAGCAGAAATGTTTGCTAACGTATGCGCGAATATCTGCAAGCAAGAGTTCGCTTTGCTCGCTTGTAAGCTCCGTTTCTACTCCGTCTACAAAAAGAATCCACGGCTTTTTTAGTAGCGCAAGCGCAATTCCTAATCTCATGCGCTCGCATGGCGTTAAATCGCCAATGGCTGTTTCTCTAGGAGATAATACTTTCCAATACGCTAGAACGTTATACGCGTATTGATGTAGTGCTTCGCGATTTTTAACATCATTTTTGTACTGTTCACGGAAAAGCGGCGATGCGCTCGCGAGTTTTAGCTCGCTCATAAGCACTTCTTCTATTGTTTGAGTGTTGTAGAATTCATTGATTCCATTGAACAATCCCAGTCCAACGTATTGACGTGATTCTCTTGTGTCTGCTGGAAGGCTTAAATCTGCGATTTTTAACGTTCCATTCGTAAACTTCATATAACCAGACAGTGCAAGCAGCAAAGCTGATTTTCCAGAGCCGTGTTCACCTGATATTGCAACAATTTGATGCGGCTTAACTTTTAGTGAAACATTCCAGAATGGAGTTCTTGTAAATCTTTTTAATCCTAATTCTTTAGCTTCTATAAGCGTTTGTTCATCTTGCATAATTCGTTTGCGGCAAAATACCGATGTCATACATTTTTAAATGGTATACATTTTTTAATGTTGCTATCGAAATTGCTATGCATTCCTCCTTTGTGTTTAACTTTTTCAATTTTCAATTTTTTTCAATTTTCAATTTTCAATTTTCAATTTTTGTTGATTTTGATTTTTGATTTTTGATTTTGTTGATTTTCGACTCAATCTTCACTTTGATGCTGCTCAAATTCGATTTTGGCAGCCAACTTATATTGCGTTATTGCAACAAAATTGTGTAAAACAAAGAATTAATTATTTTGTTAATTCTTTGCGAACACCTTCATGGTACTCTTCAAGGCGAACAAATACTAACTTATTTTTAAACATTTTGTTCATTTGTCTATATCTTAGTCATAAAAACACGCTATATATAACAAAATCTCACATTTTTGATTTAATCATGTGACTTCCAAATATTATTTCTAGATATTATTTATGGCGAATATTACGTATAAGTTTGTTTAAACATTTATAGGTTTGCCAAGTAGATAATTGTAACCAATCAGGGTAAGTATGATAGTATAGCTTTCAATGCTTTGTAGCGAGTGAATAAGCAAATAGCTTATGAAGTGCTGCTTACGAAAATGATATTAGAGAAGAGATAGTAGAAATAGTATAGATATAAAGGAAGTGAGAGGTAACGAGAATGAGTAAAACTGACAAAACGGCGAATCAACAATCGCCCTCGAATCAACAATCATCCAAACTACATCCCGACGTAAAAAATTACGTAAGACTATTTTTCAAAGAAAACAAGTTTGTAGCTTTTCTTTCGATGATAGTTTTTATTGCCTTGTCTATGATTTTCACTGCTATTTCTTGGATTTTGCAAATTATTTTCGACTATATGGCATGTAAAGGATCCTACTCTTTAACTACTATTTTGCTGCTTGTTGCCTCCTTTATGCTGGCAATCTCCCTGATTTTTGCGTTGAAGCGCAGTGCGTACCCTCGCTTTCTTGAAAAAGCAATGAATCAGTATAAAGAGTCTGTTATTAAGAAGCTTTTAAAAAAGAGTTATAGTGATTTTTCGCTTGCGAATTCCGGCACGTATCTTTCTGTACTTACTAATGATTGCGAGCGTATTCAAGAAAAGTATTTGAAGAAGATTTTTGATTTTGTTCAAGACGTTCTTATGCTTGTAAGCTCTCTGGCTCTTATGATTTACTACAGTCCGCTGCTCACTGTTATTGCTCTTATTATTTCCGTGCTTCCAATGGCGTGCTCGATTCTTACAGCTAACGGAATTGCCACTCGCGAGGAGCAGGTTTCTAAATCGAATGAGTCTTATACGGCCCTGACGAAAGATGTTTTGAACGGAGTTTCGGTTATTAAGAGTTTTAAGGCGGAGCAGGAGGTTATTGATCGCTACAAAAATCAGTCGATGGAGCTTGAGCATACGAAGAATCTTCGCGAAAAAACGATGACTACTGTTTCTGCTCTTGGAACGATTTCAAGCCTTGGAACTCAGCTTGGAGTGATGCTTGTTGGCGCTTGGATGGTTAACGCTCATGTTGGTGTTATTACTGCTGGAATGGTTTTAGCTTTCACTAATTTGATGAATGGCGTGCTTCAGCCTATTTCAAGTCTTCCGCAAATGCTTGGCGAGATGAAGGGTGCTAAGAAGCTTGTTAGTAAGATGGCTGATTATATGAGTAACGCTAAAGAGGATTCTGGCGAGATTATTGACGATTCTATTAAAAGTGTTGTTTTGCGAGATGTTTCGTATTCTTATGATGCGGATCATAAAGTCTTGAAAAATGTAAGTCTTAGTTTGCAATCTGGAAAATCTTACGCAATTGTTGGGCCTTCTGGTGCTGGTAAGAGTAGTTTGATTAATCTGCTTATGGGCTACTACAAGGATTATGAGGGTAGCGTGAAGCTGGATAATCACGAGCTTAGCAATGTGAGCAAGAGTTCGCTTTACGATAAGACGACTCTTATGCAGCAGTCTGTGTTTATGTTTGATGCTTCGATTTTAGACAATATTACGCTGTTTAAGCCGTTCCCGAACGCAGAGGTAGATCGAGTGATTCACTTGGCTGGTTTGGATGATTTGATTGCTGCTAAAGGCAAGGATTATCAGTGCGGAGAGAATGGTAGTCATCTTTCTGGCGGCGAAAAACAGCGTATTGCTATTGCGCGAAGCTTACTTAAAAAGTCCGAGATTCTGCTGGTTGATGAGGCAACGAGTGCGCTAGATAACGAGACGAGCGCGAACGTAACGCAATCTATCTTGGATTTGCAAGGAATTCTTCGACTCGTGGTAACTCACCGCTTGGACGCTAATTCACTTAAACAATATGATGAGATTCTTGTGATGAAAAGTGGCGAGCTTATTGAACGCGGAAGCTTTGAGGATCTTATGAATCAGAAGGCTTACTTCTACTCACTTTATACTGTGTCTATGTGAGGCTGTGGAGCTGCAGAATCTAAATTGCGCGCAATGTAATGAACTATGTCTTGCAACTCTTTATGATAACTTTGCGAAACAAGTATTGCGTATTTGACACGTTTATGCTGATATTACATGTTGAATCAGCGTAAACGTGTCATTCAGTATTGCTGTGCTGTAATCGCAGAATCCTATTAGCGTAAATCGTGATAGTAATAGTGATAGTAATCGTGATAGTGAAATTTAATATAATTCATCCAATCGTGCTAATATAATTTACAATATATGCACGAAAGGACGGTGACTATTATCACTACATTATTAAACGCTAATGGTAGCAATATGGTTACTTTAAAAGAAGCAAAATCTTGCGGACTGTCAAAATACAAGTTTTATAAATTTATTAAAGATAATGAACTAGAACAGTTAAGCGGTGGAATATATGCGTCTAAAGACTCGTGGGTAGATGAGTTGCTTCTTATTCATAAGCGTTCACCATCCGCTGTTTTTTCTCACGACGAAGCTTTCTTTTATCATGGATTAGTTGATATGGAGCCAATTACTCACACTATTACTGTTTATAGTGGTTTTAATGCTCACCGACTGAAAGCGTCGTGCAATGTGAAAGTTTATAGCGTAAAAAAGGAATTGCTTGAAGTTGGGAAGATTTTAGTCACGGATAATCTCGGTAATAAAGTACCAATGTATAATCTTGAAAGAAGTGTTTGCGACGCGTTTAGAAGCAGAAATTTAATTGAAATTCAAGAATTTAATACAATCTTGAAATCCTATATTGCTAGACCAGACAAAGATCTTAATTTGTTGATGGAATATGCGAAACTTTTTAGAGTAAACAATGTTGTTCGCAAGTATTTTGAGGTGTTACTGTAAGTGAATTTAACTGATGCACAAATAAGAGGTAGAATCAAAAACCTCGCCGAGCACAATAACGCAGATCCTCGTGTGCTAATGCGTCTTTACATGATGGAACGCTACTTAGAGCGTGTTTCTGTTTCAAAATATCATAACAATTTTATTGTAAAAGGCGGTGTTCTAGTAACATCTTTGCTTGGCATTTCTATGCGATCCACTATGGATATAGATACGACTATTCAAAATTATGATTTGTCGATTGAGAATACGAAAAAAATGATTGAGAATATATCTAGCATAGATATAGGCGATGGAGTTGATTTTACTATTAAAAGCGTTATGAAGATTATGGATGATATGGAATATCCAGGTATTCGTTTTGCGCTTGACTCGCGTATTGGAAGAATGATAACGCCAATAAAAATTGATGTTTCTACAGGAGCTACTATTACACCACGTGCAATTGAGTATGATTATAAGTTGATGTTGGAAAACCGTTCTATTTCTATTCTTTCTTACAATATTGAAACAGTGTTTGCAGAAAAATTGCAAACAATATTATCGCGCGGAATTCTTAATACGCGTATGAGAGATTTTTATGATGTCCACGTGCTGCTTGTTTCACATAAAAGAGAAATCGATAGAGAAATTCTTAAGCGTGCTTTTTGTGCAACTTGCAAAAATCGTAAAACTGAAAATATTATAGATAATCTTAAATCTATTTATGAAAGTATTGCTTGTGATGAGAAGCTTTCTTTATTGTGGTTGTTGTATCAACGTAAATATTCTTATGCTAAAGACATTGATTTTAGTAGTGTGTTACTAAGTTTGTATGCGTTGCTGAAATTGCTTGAATAGAATTTTGCATTAAAATATTTTAGACAATCACTGGCTCTTCTAAATTATTGTGGTCATGCACTAGTAGCCATTAGGTGCAATTTTGCAGCAATTTGCTACTAGAGATATCAGCACAGCTGAGTCTGCTTTTAAATGCTATTGCTAACAAACTATTTTGAACGATTCTGTATTAATGTATTAATGTGTTTAACTTTTAAAGAGTAATTTATAAAATAGTAATTTAAGTTTTACTTTGCAAATAAAACTTTACACAAGTCTTTATGATATTGTCTTTAATTATTAGAATTAAAAATCATCAAAATAAAAACATTGCTATAAGCACAAACACAAATCTAAAAAGAGGTGAAGCATTATGCAAAATTTGCAGATTCTACACATTCTGTTCAACCCAGTAATCGTGTCGGTTGTAGTTTTATGCGTGTTAAGTCTTGCCAAGCTTAATGTTTTACTTTCAATGATTGTTGCATGTGTTGCAGGTGGAATAGCTGGTCAATTGCCTCTTTTTGGAGATAGCAACCACACTATTATGGCGCTGCTTTGCGATGGATTTTCTACAAACGCGCAAACTGCGCTCGCATACATTCTTCTTGGTACTTTTGCAGAGGCAATTACAGCAACTGGCCTAGCTCAAATCATTTCTAAAAAAATCAGTAAACTTATTGGCGCAAACAAATTTATTCTTCTTGCAGTTCTAACGATTATTGCATGCATGTCTCAAAATATTGTGCCTGTTCATATTGCTTACATTCCTATTCTTATTCCGCCAATTCTTTCCATTATGAACAAGCTTAAGCTAGATCGCCGCGCTGCCGCTTGCTGTACTGCGTTCGGACTAGAAGTGCCATACATTGCTATTCCATTTGGCTTTGGCTTAATTTTCCAAACAGTTATTGCAACCAATCTTTCTAAAAATGGTATGAAAGTTAGCGTTGCAGACGTTAGTGCAGTGAACTGGTATTTGGGTGCCGCAATGCTTGCAGCCTTACTTTTTGCAGTTTTTGTTCTATACAGAAAGCCTCGCGAATATAAAACAACCGAAGCAAATACTCGCGCCGCGGACGCTGTTGTTGGCCCGCTTACTAAAGCACACTATGTAACCATTCTTGCGATTATTGTTGTTGTAGTAGTGCAAGTTATTAGTAAGGATCTTTCGCTTTCTTCTCTTGCAGGCCTTGCAACCATGATTATTTTTAGAGCCGTTGCATGGAAAGATATTGATAAGCAGCTTATGGGCGGCGTAAAACTCATGGGTCTTATTGCATTTATTATGCTTATTGCTGGCGGCTACGCTAACGTAATTCAAGCTACTGGCGGTGTTGATGAGCTTGTGCACTTGGGTGTTGCAGCTATGGGTCAAAACAAGCTAATCGCTGCATTCGTTATTACGATTATTGGTTTGCTTGTTACTATGGGCATTGGTACTTCGTTTGGCACGGTTCCTATTCTTGCGGTTTTGTTCGTTCCACTTTGCCAAAGCATTGGTTTTAGCACTCCTGCAACAATTCTTCTTATGTCTTGCGCAGCGGCTCTTGGAGACGCAGGCTCCCCTGCTTCCGATACAACGCTTGGCCCTACTTCTGGCCTAAATGCAGACGGTCAGCACAGCCACATTTGGGATACTTGCGTTCCAACATTCCTTATCTTCAACATTCCACTCATGGCTGCCGGCATTGTAATATCGCAGTTTATTTAGCATTTAGCTGAAAGTCACCAACAATACACATCTAATAAACGCTGGTGAAGATTTTTGCCATTTACGGCAATTTTCTTCACCGCATTAAAGTAGCCAATCAATGCAAATTCGCAACGATTGGCTACTAGAATTAGTTAAGCTGTGAAAAATTATAAAATATTACATGTAAATAGTTTCAGGATCAAGAAGAAAATTCAGTAATCCCAATACAAGAACACCTTCCTCAGTGTGCCAAGGCTTTACGCTCCCGCCAACAAGAATAATCTTACGGAACGCATCACTAATATTCATCAAAGATTTTTCTTCTTGCAACGTCTGCTCTCTAGTAGGTAAAGCAAGTGCAGATTGAATATAAAATCTTTGATCTGCCTTATTTACAACAAAATCAACTTCTGTTTGTTTGCGAACTGATTTGCCATTTTTATCCACTTCACTAACCTGCACACTACCAACATCCACCTTGTAACCGAGACGTTTTAGCTCATTGTAAATAATATTTTCCATTATGTGAGTTTCTTCCATCTGCCTAAAACCAAGAAGCGCATTCCTTACGCCAAGATCCGTAAAATAATACTTCACAGGGCTACCTATATACTTCCTGCCTTTAATGTCATATCGAATAGCGCTATCTAAAAGGAACGAATCTTCTAAATAAGAAATATATCTTTCAACAGTCGTTCTTGTAGTTGAGACCTGTGAAACTGATTTAAACGTTTGCACAATTTTTCTAGTACTAGTTAAAGCACCAATAGAAGAAGCAACTACCCTAGTAACATCATCAAGTTCACTTCTTTTTCGTATTGCATGACGGTCAAGAATATCTCTTTTATACGTATTTTCAAAAACTGATTGAAGAAACTCACGTTTCTGCTCATCGTTTTCCATTAAAGCAACTTGAGGAAGGCCTCCAAATCTCCAATATCCCTCCCAAGCATACCGCTCATCCTCTTCACGAACAGACATGAATTCAGAAAACGAAAGAGGGTAAATTCTAATCTGATCGCTTCTTCCTCTAAATTCTGTAACAATATCCGACGAAAGGAATTTAGAATTACTACCGCTAACGTAAACATCTAGATTACTAATATGCAGGAAACTATTAAGCACATCTACAAAATCGTCCATCATTTGAACTTCATCAATAAACAGATAGTATGTCTTATCGTCTTTCAGAAGCTCATCAACATGCGCAAGAATATTATCAGGATTACGCAAATCTTTATTTCTTCTATCGTCCAATGCTATGCGAATAATATGATCATCTTCTACGCCATCCGCAATCAAATGGTCATAAAACAGTTTCATTAAAATATACGTTTTACCGCATCTGCGCATGCCAGATATTACCTTGATAAGACCATTATTTTTCGCCGAATCAAGTTTTTGAATATAATAGTCTCTCTTTATTTCTTTAACAGACATATCTAGCATCCTTTCAATAAGTATTATGCAAACGCTCGGCGGCACTGCGATATTGATATGCAAATCTTTTTATTGCTACTATCGTTACACAAATCTTTCCGCAAGCACTGCAACAAGTAGCAATAACTAGTCAATCTCAAGTAGCCAATCGCTGCATTTTTGCACTTAATGGCTACTATTATAATCTGAATAATTTAAACTCTCAATATCCCAAGTAGCCAATCGCTGCAAATTCGCGGGCGATTGGCCACTACGTTATAAAAATCTAAAGTTTCTTTGACTTTTTGTTCATCTTTTTTAGAATCATATCTCGTTCAACTTTGTTTGTAATATCTGGATGCTTGCGCAAAAGCTTGCTCATATACATATTGAACAAAATAGGCAAAAGCATCATAGATAGCGAAACACTAAACAGCTGGTAAGAGAAGCCTTCCGTTAAGAACACAGTCTTCTTTGCAATAATATCGAAGCTAAGGCATCGAACAGCTGCAAATGGAACACTTAGCACCACATAGGCCGCAACTATTCTTAAATACGGAACTTTTCTTGATTTAAACGTCTCAACTATAGACCAAAGTAGAACCACAGCCATAAGCAGCAAAGGAATAACAAGAATCATAGAAAGTGAACTGAATCCACTTCCAACTGCAAACGTGAATGTGCTCATAAATGCTTGAACCCACATCCAAATAGAAGCAAGTGGCAAGATTACAAAAACAGATATTGTTAAAGCCAGAACAAGCGCTCCAGTGTACATTGCTATAACAATAAGCGCGATTATTGTATAAGCAATCTTTTCAAATGGAGATAATTTAACGTTCTGATCTAAAGAAAAACTAGGGGTTGGAGCTTCTGGAGCACTAGGTTCGCGCGAAGATTCACGTTCAGCTTCCTCTTTGTTTCTTTCGCGCATTAATCGTTTGCGCTTCTCACCTTCAGTCTCCCTTAAATATCCGTTTTTAACGTTTCCATAATAGAATTTTCCGTCATTACCCTTGTAGTAACCATTACCAGCGTAATCAGTATCTGTAGCCTCAACCTTTATTCTTCCCATTGAATTCCCCCAAACCTTAATTGAGCAAATGAATACGAGGACTATAATATAACTTTTAGCGCAAAAATAACATTTATCTTGCAAATTTTAGCTAAATTAACATCAAAAAATTGGCCATTAAGCACATTTTACGCTTAATGGCCAATTCAATATGTTATCTAGAGAAATATGTTATCTAGAAAAACATTCTAGCTAGCTAAGCATTCTAGCTATCCCAATATGCTATCAATATTTTTCTTATTGCTTAGATCATCTTCGTCAAGAAAATCCATCTGCTTTATTCCACTTAATCTTGCAATAAGCGAGACTGGGAAAGTAACAATATTTTGATTAAGAACGCTGATATTACTATTAACAATTCTTTTTGCCGCAGCCAATTGCTCGTTTTCGTCATTCACTTCTTCTTGCAAATTCAAAAACTGTTCAGAAGACTTTAATTCTGGGTAAGCTTCTGCCAAAGCGTAAATCTTCCCTATTGCATGATTCTGATTTTTTATTGCCGCGCTAGAATCAGCAGAGTTTAATCCTTCCCTTAAACTCACCAAATCCACTAATGTTGTTTTTTCGTATTTTGCAAACGACTGCGCAACTTTAAGCATTTGGCAAATCGTGTCGTATCTTTTGGCGAGCGCAATATCAACGTTTTTCTGCGACTCTTCTATAATCACCCTGTATTTTCTTAGCTTATTTAACGTGCCAATAAACCAACCAATAGCCACTACAAGCACTGCCGCAATAACTATTAAAATAGTCTCATAATCCATAATGTCTCCTTTATTTTTAGCGTTTTTAGTTCTAGTCTTCTCTACGTTTCTTTACTTTTACAATTTTTACTTTGGCAATTTTCTACTTTTACAATTTTCTACTTTGGCAATTTCTCTCTAATTACGCTGATTACTTCGTAATATTCAGCCAAAACATCTCTAAACCTTGCATATTCTCTTGTTAAAGATAGGTTTTCTATTCCAGATTTTCCAGGAGCGCCTAATATATACCTACCAGAATCAAAAGATGCAATAATATGCTCGCTATCTAGATATATGCAAACTTTCATTCTTTTTTGCAAATTATTCAATACTTCTATAAAACTTGGATCTAATACAAGCTTTGTATAAAAATCGTCTGTAGAAAAGATTGAATACGAGTTGTTAAATTCAATGGATTCTGTTTGGACTTCGCTCTCCTCTTTTGTTTTTTTACCATAGTATCCATTTAGTTTTTGCCCCATAAAATTTTTTCCAGTAACGGGGACGATTCTAATGTGACCATTTATATTGGTTTTTGCGTTTATTAATAAGACTTGCCCAATAAAATCCGTTTTTTTAACAGTTTTTCCACTTTCACTTCTAGAAGTGTGCATTGCTTGCATGTTTGAAAATTCAGTTTTAAATTCATCGCCAAAAATTATGTGTTTATTTGAATAATACATACTAGATATTGGCAGAAGATTATTAAAAATACTGTTGTCAATTCCTTCAGAATTTTCTAATACCGTTCCAGGCAGAATCGCATTTAAAATCGGCGTTAAAACATTATCCGCGTATAGCGCGCTTACATCAACCTTATTATTTACAAAAAACTTACCCGCAAAGCAAATAACAAAAGCAACTACTATGAGTAAAGGATATTTATAAGTGGAGTAATCAAATGACGGAAGATAATTGCCAACAGCACCAATAATCAGCACTACTGGTATTAATGGGATTAAACGCATTGGGTCAAAAGCGTTGTTTTTTACGCCGTCTTTTAACTCATTTAATTTCCCTTGCATTTGTGGGGATTTTTCTAATCTATTAAGTTTTTCTAAAACTTCGGGATTTGTAAACACATTACTATGTTTTACATTCATCGTCATCTCCCTCTTATAATCGCCAAATTTTTATAACAACATTTTTATAAAAGATATAAAAGGCTCTTATATTTTTTTATCATAAATGATCATTATTTGGAATAGTTAAATTTGCAATAGTTAAATAATGACTATTTTGACTTTGAACAACTTTGATTTTGATAGCAAATTATCTTAAATGTGATTATTTCCAATAAAGATTTAATACAAAACAAATAGCAAAGAGCAAAATAACACAAAATAAACAAGATTACAATTTATAACACATTAATTTTCAACTACTTTAATAACATTTAGCAAAGCGTATAATGAACTTGAATTTATTCCTTAACTGATAGGAAGTTCAAAAATGGTAAAGAAACTAAAAAATATTTGGAGCGTTAAATTAACTACCGCTTCACTCGTACTAATACCAGCCGCAATTGGCATAAATTACGTTGCAAAGCTATTTGCCAGTATGCTAAAGCTTCCTCTTTGGCTTGGCACACTAGGCACTTGCATTTCAGCATGCTTAGCTGGGCCTGTTGTAGGCGGAATCGCTGGATTTTTAACCAATATTGTTTACGGATTAACAATTGATCCAATTTCTACAGTCTATAGCATTACAGCTGCAGCAATTGGCGTAAGTGTTGGAATCGCTGCACGACTAAAGTACATGGACAAAGGCCTACATATTTTTATAACTAGCCTTATTGTTGCAGCAATAGCAATAATCATTTCTACACCTTTAAACATGATTTATTGGGGCGGAACCACTGGAAACGTTTGGGGTGACGCTGTTTTTGCAGCAATGGGTTCCAAAGGCTTCTTTGCATCATTCGTAGACGAGCTTGTGGTAGATATACCAGACAAGATTGTTGTTTTGTTCCTTGCAGCTGGAATTTATAAAGTTCTACCTAAGAGTTTAATAGCAATTTATCAATCTGATGACGAAAACCTTGATAAATAAGCGTTATCGTCAGCAAATAAATCACATAAACTCCAAGTTTTACAAGTTTTAATATAAGCGCAATAAGACGGGATAGCATGAAGAGCATCAGCCTATTTGAAGATAAGCATTCGTTTTTAAACGGTCTATCTGCAAAAACCAAGCTTGCATACATAATATGCGCTATAAGCACGCCAAGTTTGCTTGGAGGCTATACTTCTTTTGCTATCTTTATTATTTTGAGCCTAATATTACTTGCAACATCAAGGGTCCTAGCAAAAATAAAAATCGTAATACAAGTTACTGGTTTTATTATTGTCACTATTTTTATAGTTCAGACTTTCTTTAGATCGGGAAACTATACGATTTTATTCAAACTAGGACCTTTGATTGCTCGCAAAGAAGGCTTTGAAGTAGCAATGAAGATTGTGCTAAATATATTAAATATTTCGTTTGCGTTTTGTGTTTTAACGCTTACAACTAAGCCTTCCGACATGATGCAAGAGATGATACAAGCTGGCTTACCGCCTAAAATGGGCTATGTTTTTGTCTCGCTATTTCAAATCATTCCTCAAATAACACAGCAAACTTCGACTATTGTTGACGCTCAAAGAAGCAGAGGATTACAAACAAAAGGTTCCCTAATAACGCGTTTCAAAGCTTTTTTGCCTTTAATATCCCCGATTATAATGTCTTCGTTTATGAGTTCTAAAGAAAGAACTATAGCTTTAGAAGTTCGCGGATTTTCGTGCAATAATCAAAAAACATTCATAAAACCATTTAAACCAAGTAAATACAATACGTTATTTTTATGCGCTTGTTTAACCGTAATAATCGCATCTATTATTTATGCATTACTCAATAATTTAGGATATGTAGCATGGCAGCTATTCATATAGAGCACTTAAAATATCGCTATCCGTATACTAAAACTCTTGCACTCAATGACATTTCTTGCGATATTCATAAAGGCGAATTTATTGGAATAATAGGTGCTAATGGAGCTGGAAAATCAACATTATCTCAAGCGATTTTAGGTCTTGTTCCAAATCTTTATCACGGAGCGTACGGCGGAAAAGTTGAGGTAGAAGGTCTTAACGCAAAAACTACGCCAATAGACAAGCTTTGCAAAAAAGTTGGGCTGGTTTTTCAAAATCCTTTTAATCAAATTACTGGTTCAAAGCTTACCGTGTATGAGGAGATTGCGTTTGGGCTGGAAAATATTGGCATTGAGCAAGACGAGATGCAAAATCGCGTAGAGAAAATCATGGAGATGCTTAACATTTCTCATCTTAAAGATTGCTCTCCATACGATTTATCTGGCGGTCAAATGCAACGCATGTCTATTGCCGCCATTTTAGTTATGCAGCCAGAAGTAATAATTTTAGACGAGCCAACTTCGCAGCTTGATCCTAAAGGTTCGGAAGAGGTTTTTAAGTCGGTAGAATCCTTAAAAAATCAGGGTCAAACTATTATTATGGTTGAGCATAAAATGGAAAAAATCGCGCAATATAGCGACCGCGTAATGCTTTTAAGCGAAGGAAAACTTATTGATTTTGATACTCCGCAAAAAATCTTTTCTCGCGAAGACTTGGAAGAATATGGCGTAAATCCTCCTGTTTATACTCAAATTTGCAAAAAACTTTCGTTAAAAAACAGTAATGGATTGTACCCAATAACTCTTGAGCAAACGTCGCAAATTTTACGCTCGCACGAAGGGAATCGCTTGCAATGACTCCTACTATTCAAATACGCAACGTATGTTTTTCTCATACTCCAACATCACAAATATTCAATAATCTAAATTTGTCTTTTACGCCTGGAGCATGCGCTATTGTTGGCCAAAATGGCACTGGAAAAACAACTTTGCTTAAAATCCTTAGAGGACTTCTTACGCCGAAATCTGGAAGCGTTTTATTAAACGGTAAAGATATTGCAAAATGTAGTGTTCCATCTCTTGCTAAAGATATTGGCTTTGTATTCCAGAATCCAGATGACCAGATTTTTGAATCATCTGTTATACGCGAGGTAATGTTTGGACTTTTAAAAATTGGAATTGATAAGAGTCAAGCATTGCTGCAGGCACAAGAAAGTCTAAAACTTGTAGGACTTTTAGATAAAAGCGACTTAAATCCTTACGATTTAAGTCTTTGTGAAAGGAAAATGGTTTCTATTGCGTCGATTTTAGCAATGGATACTCAGGTTGTTATATTAGACGAGCCTACGATTGCTCAGGACGATTGCGGCAAACGTTGTATTGAATCAATTATTAAACACCTTGTTTTGCAAGGGAAAACTGTTATAGCTGTGCTTCACGATATGAATTTTGTGGCTCGAGTATTTAATCGCGTTGTTGTGCTTTCAAATGGCCAGGTTCTTTTTGATGGCACTGCGCGAGACGCATTTATGCAAGATAACATACTTTCTAGCGCGCAACTCGATAAGCCAGATGTTGTAAAGCTGTGCGAAAAGTTGGGTTATAAAAACGCATTCCTATCTGTTGAAGAATTTGTGAACTATTATTACGAACAATAAAGCTACCGACTATCAAATGAAGCAGCAAAGAAAGCAAATGCACAAATCGCGTAGTTTCTTAAAATTAGCATTTGTTAATAAACATTAGTATCAGCAGACGCAAATCAAATTTGACAAACACAAGTCCATTCACTATAGTCTTCACTTATCACCATTTCGAGAAGTCAAAGGAGTGCATATGTATCATACAAATATGATGACAAATTGTTGTTGTAACGTATGCTGTTGCGCATTTCTTAATCGAAATGATGTTTGCAAGCACTAAGTATGCATAACATCTAGCCTGTGTTAAAAAGCATCTACGTTAAAACACAGCAAATTACGATTCAAGAAACAGCGCGCTGTTTCTTTTTTTATGCCAAAATTCGAATATAAAATCTTAAAAAGATAACAATCTAATACGGATTAGATATTAAACATATAAATGGCATCTTTAGAAACAACTAATAAAACGGTAGTCGCTTTATTAATAAAATTATTTTTAAAAATTAAAAACAAATCAAATTAAACAAAACAAAAAACAAGTAAGGGGAAATATTATGTCTAATATTTACAAGTCCGTGCAAGAACTCGTAGGAAACACTCCACTTATGGAGCTTACACACATTGAAAAAGAGTACAATCTAGCAGCAAAAATCCTCGTAAAACTCGAATACTTCAACCCAGCAGGCTCTGTAAAAGACCGAATTGCAAAGCAGATGATTGAAGAAGCAGAAGCCGAAGGCACGCTTAAACCAGGCTCAGTGATTGTTGAGCCAACCTCTGGAAATACTGGCATTGGTCTTTCAATGATTGCGCAAACAAAAGGATACAAAAGTATTATCGTAATGCCAGAAAGCATGTCTATTGAACGCCGAAAACTTATGAAAGCATACGGCGCCGAGCTCGTGCTCACACCTGCTAAAGATGGAATGAAAGGCGCAATTGCCAAAGCAAAGGAAATCGTTGAAAACACGCCAAACGCGTGGACTCCGGGGCAGTTTACCAATCAAGCAAATGTGCACGCACACTACAACACAACAGGTCCAGAAATTTGGCAAGACACTAACGGAAACGTGGACATGCTCATTGCTGGCGTTGGAACAGGCGGCACAATCACTGGTACTGGCACATACTTAAAAGAGCAAAATCCGCAGCTTGAAATAATCGCAGTAGAACCAGCCGACTCCCCTGTGCTCGCAGGCGGTAAGCCAGGAGCGCACAAGATTCAAGGAATCGGCGCAGGATTCGTGCCAGATGTGCTTAACCAAAACATTTATAATCGCATTGTTCACGTAACAAATGAAGACGCAATCAAAAGCGGCAAGCTTATAAGCAAAAAAGAAGGTGTGCTCGTGGGTATTTCTTCTGGAGCTGCAATCTGGGCAGCAATTCAAGAAGCAAAAAGAGAAGAAAATGCTGGCAAAACCATTGTTGCAATACTTCCCGATTCAGGAGATCGATACTTGTCTACCGCATTATTTGAAGACTAACTACATTTAGGAGCGCTATTGTAAATACGCAAGTTTTGATTAAATAATATATGGATAATAAATAACATTATTAGATAATGATCAAAACTATAAAATAAAAAAAAAATAATAAAAATAACGGGAGAAATGTATGAGTGATCGCCTTGACCTTATAAATCAACTAAACTCAATTAACGATTCAGACATAAGGCAAGCTACATTCATACCTAATTACCGCAATATTATTGCACTCATACATGCGACTCAGGCTCTACTTTTGCCTGAGTTGCATGTGCGCAATGAAAGCAACGAGACTACGCAACTCAACGCTAGTTTGAATAATAATGCTAGTTTGAATACCGTAACTTCAAACGCATTAGAAACTATAGAACGCATTATATTTCACGAACTTCAATGCTACACAAGCAACACAATTAAAATTCGAGAAACTTGCAATAAATTTATAAATACTCTTCCTACAATTAAAAAGTTACTTTTAACAGATATTCAAGCCATGTATGAAGGCGATCCTGCTTGCACAAGTAAAGTAGAAGTAACACTCGCATATCCTGGTTTTTATGCAATGCTTATTCACCGCACAGCTCACGCACTCTACGAACTTAACGTACCGCTAATTCCTAGACTTATGAGCGAATATGCACACAGAAAAACTGGAATCGACATTCATCCAGGAGCAAAAATTGGCGCATATTTTTGCATTGATCACGGAACTGGCATTGTAATTGGCGAAACAACTGTAATAGGCGAGCATGTTAAGCTTTACCAAGGCGTAACGCTGGGCGCAAAAAGTTTTGCGCTAGACGAGAATGGAAATCCTGTAAAAGGCGGAAAGAGGCATCCAAATATTGGCAACAACGTAGTAATTTACGCAAACGCAACAATCTTAGGCGGAGAAACCACAATCGGCAGCGGAAGTACAATCGCAGCAAACGCGTGGATAAACCGCAGCATTCCTGCAAACACAACTTACCACTTCCCTAAAGCCTAATACGCAACTAAAACCTTTTGTTGATTACAATAACACCTCGCAAAACATAGCAAAAGTGCGCGTTCTAAAACGTAAAGACGTAAGAACGCGCACCAGTAATAATAAATACTTAGCAAAAGCTACAACAGCTACAACAGCTACTTTTTAAGTTGCACTGGTTCGTGATCCTTGCCCATCTTAAACTCAAGACCTGCACGCTGCCACATGCGATATTCACCAACTGCCGTAAAGAGAACATCTGTGGAAGAGTTAAGCGCAGTTTCGCACGAATCTTGAATCACGCCAATAATAAGGCCAATAGCAACTACTTGCATAGCAATATCATTTGAAATTCCAAACGACGAGCACGCAAGAGGTATAAGCAAAAGCGAACCACCAGCCACTCCAGATGCGCCTGCAGCGCTAACAGCAGAGAGCGCAGACAAAATCACAGCTGTTGGAATATCAACGTAAATCCCAAGCGTGTGAGCAGCGCACAAAGCCATAATCGAAATAGTTATAGCAGCACCACTCATATTAATGGTTGATCCAAGTGGTATAGAAACCGAGTAATTGTCTTTATTAAAGCCAAGCTTTTCACACAAATTCATGTTTACAGGAATATTTGCAGCAGAAGAACGCATAAAGAACGCTGTAACTCCCGAATCTCGCAATGTTCTTAATACAAGAGGATACGGATTCTTGCCAGTAAGCACAAAAACCAAAATAGGATTTACAATCAAAGCAACAACAGCCATAGTGCATACTAACAAGGCAATAACAGAACCGTATTCACTAAAAATACGAAGACCATTGCTTGCCACTGTTGTATAAACAAGGCCCATAATTCCAAAAGGTGCCGCGTTAATAATCCAGTGAACAATTTTTCCAATAGCAGACGAAACGTTGTCAAAGAATGCTTTAGTGGAAGGCTCAGCAAAGCGAAGTGCTACGCCAAATGCGATTGCCCAGAATAAAATACCAATAAAGTTTCCCTTTGCAAGAGCATCTACAGGGTTTACCACAATATTTAACACAAGAGAATTAAGAACTTCGCCGATTCCTTGAGGAGATGGCGAAGACGCTGCTTCAACATGCGCAAACGTAAAATCAACAGGGAAAATCATAGCCGCGCATACCGCTATAAGGCTTGCGGTGAAAGTAGAAAGCGCATACAACACGATTACAAGCTTCATGTTTCCAACACTTTTTGCTTTTGCAAGCGCGCCAATCACAAGGCAAAATACCAAAATCGGCGCAACGGATTTAAGTGCGCTCACAAACAGCTTTCCCATAAGATCTAGCACATAAACGTGAGCTGGCACAAAAATGCCAAGTGCAGCGCCAAGAAAAAGACCAATAACAATACGCAGAATAAGGTCAATGTTATTCCACTTTTGAATAATCTTGTGCATGAGAGTCTCCTGTAATTTTGTTTGTGCAGAATATTTTATACTCTTTTATTTGTATTCATACTCGCAAGATTTTCTATTTTTACATATTATACACACGCTTGCATACATATGCAAATTGTGACTTTGTGAGATTTAGCACTGATTTTTGTGGTGAGCGCGCTGTAACGCGCGAGCGCTATTACCGAATTTGCGCGACGACCTGCCTGAGCGCTTAGAGCGCAGCGCGATGGCAATTCGGAGCGCTGAGCTTGCTCAAAGTTGAAAGCACAGTGTGCTTTCAACGCAAGCGAAGACGTGAGCGCGATGTAACGCGCGAGCGATTTCCCGCGTTTGCTTACATTTTGGGTCAAATTGGAAACAAACATAAGAACACTTCCCCGCGTTTGTTCCCATTTTTAGTGTTTTGGGAAACAAACACAAGGGAAAAGAAACAAACACAAGGGAAAAGAAACAAAAAAAAATGAGGCCGATGCATTAGCACCAGCCTCATCTTTACAAAACTTTAATCCTCATTTTGACCGTGGCAGAGCTTGTACTTTCTGCCAGATCCGCATGGGCATTCGTCGTTTTTGTTTGTTCCTGGGAACGTACGGCCATCGGCCCAAGGAGTCTTCCACTCCTCCGCCTTTGGACGCTTGCTTAATGGAACTTCGCCTTCCGCATGGCTCATAGGAGCAGGACCGACGATTCCAGAATGCTCGTCTTCTTGCTCTACTTGCTCAACCTCTTCATCTACATAAGAATCATCTTGATTTTCTGTTTCTGCAACAATCTGCTCAAGATTCATGCGGAACAGAAGCTGAATAGACTCTTCCTTAATAGCCTCAATCATTGAGTTGTACATTTGGAAGCCTTCGCGCTGGTACTCAACAAGAGGATCTCGCTGACCCATACCGCGCAAGCCAATGCCGTCCTTTAAGTAGTCCATCTCGTAAAGATGTTCACGCCACTTTCTATCGAGAACAGCCAAAACAACCCTACGCTCAAACTGACGCAAGTTATCGGAACCCATTCGATCTTCAAACACGGCGTAAATCGTTGTAACGCTATCTACAATCGTGTCTCGCAAAGTCTCAATGGCTTTATCACCCTTAAGAGCCTCGATTTGCAAGCGAAGCTGATCCCAATCAACAATAATTGGCATAACCGAATTTACAGCGTCTTTAAGGCCTTCCCAATCCCAGTTCTTAGGTTTATCAGACCCATTCATAGCTCCGCGCACGTAGCTATCGGCAGTATCTTTAATAAACTTTAAGATATCTTCGTGAATATCTTCGCCCTTAAGAACCGCCTGACGCTCCGAATAAATAACGGTACGCTGCTTGTTCATAACGTCGTCATACTTTAAAACGTTCTTACGCATTTCAAAGTTACGCGCTTCAACAGTCTTTTGAGCCGTGCGAACGCCATTAGAAACATACTTAGACTCGATTGGTTCGCCCTCTGGCAAGCCCTTAGCCATAACGCGCGCAACAAGCTGAGTGTTGAACAAGCGCATTAAGTCGTCTTCCAAGCTTAAGTAGAAGCGCGATTCGCCAGGGTCGCCCTGACGGCCAGAACGGCCTCTAAGCTGATTATCAATACGACGAGATTCGTGGCGCTCAGTGCCTAGAACATACAAGCCACCAAGCTTCTTAACCTCTTCGTGCTCGTCTTTAACCTGCTCTTTGACTTCTGCCAAAACGCCTGGCCAACGCTTCTCGTACTCTTCTGGGGTATCGTCTGGAGAATAACCCTGAGCCTTAAGCTTTGCATCTGCCAAGAACTCAACGTTTCCACCAAGCATAATATCCGTACCACGACCTGCCATGTTTGTAGCAACAGTCACAGCACCCTTACGACCTGCAACAGCAACAACAGCTGCTTCCTTAGCGTTTTGCTTAGCATTCAACACCTGATGAGGAATACGCGCAACATCCAAAAGTGAGGAAACGATTTCGGAAGATTCAACCGAAGCCGTACCAAGCAAAACAGGCTGACCCTTTGCGTGGCGCTGAGCAACGTCTCGAACAATCGCAGCAAGCTTTTCCTTCTTAGTACGGAAAATCAAATCATCCTTATCCATACGAATAACTGGACGGTTGGAAGGAATTGGAAGAACGCCAAGCTTGTACGTTCCCATAAACTCAGCAGCTTCCGTTTCTGCAGTACCAGTCATGCCAGCAAGCTTATCGTACATGCGGAAGTAGTTCTGCAAAGTAATAGTTGCAAAAGTCTGATTTTCTGCCTTTACTTCAACGTTCTCTTTAGCTTCAATAGCCTGATGCAAGCCTTCGCTATAACGACGGCCTGGAAGAACACGGCCAGTGTGCTCGTCAACAATAAGAACTTCGCCATTTGTAACAACGTAATCGCGATCCAAAAGGAAGAGTTCCTTAGCCTTTAAAGCATTATTCAAGTAGCCAATCAAAGCAGTGTTGCTTGGCTCGTAAAGATTATCAATACCTAAGTAGTCTTCAATCTTTGCAATGCCTGAATCCAAAATACCAGCGGTCTTGCGCTTTTCGTCAACCTTGTAATCAACATCGCGATCAAGCTTTAAAACAAGCTTTGCAAACTCGCGATACCAGCGCGTAACATCGCCTTCGGCAGGACCAGAGATAATAAGTGGCGTACGAGCCTCATCGATAAGAATGGAATCAACCTCATCAACGATTGCATAGTGATGACCACGCTGAACAAGATCGCCCTTTTCCCAGGCCATATTGTCTCGCAAATAGTCAAAGCCAAACTCGTTGTTTGTACCATAAGTAATATCTGCGTTGTATTGCTTCCTGCGCTCTGGAGGCTGCTGATCTGTAATAATGCAGCCAACGCTCATGCCGAGGAACCTATAAATACGACCCATGAGCTCGCTCTGATAGCTAGCAAGATAGTCGTTAACGGTAACAACGTGAACGCCCTTGCCTTCCAAAGCGTTTAAATAGCTAGGCAATGTTGCAACAAGTGTTTTACCTTCACCAGTTTTCATTTCTGCAATATTGCCCCAGTGCAATGCTGCGCCACCCATAAGCTGAACATCGAAGTGACGCTGACCAAGAGTACGCTTTGAAACTTCTCGCACTGTAGCAAAGGCTTCTGGCATTAAATCATCAAGCTTCGCACCATTGTCTAACTTTTGCTTGAACTTTGCCGTTTGCCCTTTAAGTTCCTCGTCCGAAAGCGCAGAAATCTGATCTTCTAGCGCATTCACAGCCTTTGCAACGTTCTCAAGGCGCCTCAATTGACGGCCTTCACCCATGCGCAAGGCTTTATCAACGATATCTACCACGTTTAGCTCCCTTAGGTCGTGTCTATGATTCGGCTAGCCAACATAGACGTAAACTGTGCCTATATTACGCGACGGCTACGATTTTTGCGGCTCGCGAGTCCAAAACAAAGCATAAAATGCCCGCCTAGCGTGCTACTAGCGTATTACTAGGCGGGCAATGCACTCATATGAGTTATTTTATTTACTTCTTCTTAGCAACATTTTCTGGAGTGTCAATCTCAAACACACCGTAGCTCCATCCATGCCTACGGTATACAACCGATGGACGCATGGTCTCCTTATTTACAAACAGGAAGAAGTCGTGGCCAATAAGTTCCATCTCGTACAACGCCTCATCAATGCTCATTGGCTCAGCAATGTGGAGCTTGCGGCGAATAACAATAGGAGTATCTCCAACGCTCACCTCTACTGATTCGCCAGGACCCAAATCGGAAGCAACCGCGGCGTCTGCACTATTTGTTCCATCTTCTTGTGCAACTTCTTCAACAGTTGTTTCAACTTCTGGCTCTACAACACCCAAATCAACTGGAACCATCTGCTCGTAGCCACGGCGATGATCCTTACGGCGATCGCGAGTTCTACGCAAGCGAAGCGTCAACTTATCTAACGCCATATCTAATGCACTGTATTGATCTGTGCTAGATGCTTCTGCGCGAATAACCGTACTTCCTGCAACTACAGTAATTTCAACTCTTTTTGCAGTATCTGCCTGCCTTGGATTGCCCTCAGTGTTAAGCACAATCTGAATGCGCTGCGCATCTGGAGCAATGGCGGTCACACGATTCATCTTGCTTTCTACAACGTCACGGAATCTCTGCTTAATCTGCGTATGACGTCCAGTGATGACGATCTCCATGCGAACCTCCTTAAGTAATCCGATATAAATCGGTTTGTGTACACGTCAACGGCACCAGCGCCGCTGATACATCTATTATATCCGCTAAAAGCCGCCATTTTCTAGCGAGTCGCAAAATATGAAGAAAATTAAAACATCTGCTATAATTGGGAAGGTTGAGGTTTCACGATGACCGCGGCTGCAATGTTCATTCGGAGTAGCTGAGGAACTTCCGGGCTCCACAGAGCACAATGGCGGATAACGTCCGCCCAGGGCAACCTGAGAGATAGCGCAACAGAGAATAGACCGCCTAAACTTTTGTTTAGGTAAGGGTGAAACGGCGGTGCAAGAGACCACCGGGCTTCTGGTAACAGTTAGCCGCATGGCAAGCCTCATTGGGAGCAAGGTCAAGCAGAAGGTGTTTAAGGGCTGCTCGCCTGAGTCTTCGGGTAGACTGCTAGAGTTTGGCGGTAACGTCAAATCGAGATGGATGGTCATCCGTGTGCATTTTGCACGCGACAAAACCCGGGGTATGTGAAACCTCACCTCAACTTTGCGGTTTAACTAAGACTTGCAATTTAACTAAGACTTTTCGGCGCAAAATCAAAATCGCCATTTATTAAATCCACTACCCCGCAAGTTTTCATTCCAGCCAAACGGGCCGACTTTAGCGCTGTAGCAGAATCTTCAAAAACGGTGCAATCGCTTGGTTTTACGCCAATTTTATTTGCCAAGTCAATATAAGTTTTAGGACTATTTTTTGCATTGCTTTCTAAATTTTCTCCAAAAATCATCAAATCAAAGTAATCATACAAATCGGTACGTTTTAACGCTGGAACGCATAAAGACCTGGAAAGAGTAGTTATAAGAACCATTTTTGCACCAGTTTTATGCAGATAATCCACGTAATTTTTAGCGCCTTTTCTAAGCGGCAAATGCTTCGCATACGCGTCAAAAGCCATGTCTTGCCATTCTTGCATTAAATACTCTGGAGAATCCGTAAAACCAAAACGCTCAATAACGTAATCCGCAACTTGGCGAGGCGTCATTGTGGCAGTGGAATCGGCAAAATCTGGCGGCACTTTAATACCGCGTTTAGCAAAACTCTCTTCGTCTATCTTGTCCCAAACATCTAGGGAATCTAGCAAAGTGCCGTCAAAATCAAAAATCGCAGCACAATTTGAATTATCAACTAATGCATTTTCGCTCATATTATTAGCCTTGATATTAGTCCAGATATTAGCCCTGATATTAGTCCAGATTACTATTTTCAAGTAATTCTTTTGCGTGATCCAAAGACGCTTGAGACTGACTGCCCGAAAGCATTCTTGCGATTTCTTTCTGGCGACCAAGATTATCTAATTTGCTAACAGTTGTATCTGCAACGCCAGAATCCGCACCAGAATCCGCACCAGAATCCGCCAAACTTTCAATCTTTTTTCTAACAACAAATTGAACGTCTGCAAAAGACGCCACTTGAGCCAAATGCGTTACAACAATCACTTGCGCACTCTTAGCAAGCAAAGCCAAGCGCTTTCCTAACTCTACGGCAGCCACTCCGCCAACGCCAGCGTCAACTTCGTCAAAAATAAACGTCATTGACTGATTGTTGCTGTGGTTAAACTTTGCAGCAACAAGCTCCATTGCAAGCATAAGCCTACTAAGCTCACCGCCAGAAGCACTACTGCCCATTGGCAAATAGTTGGAAGCTGGGAATGGCTTAAAAAGAAACTCAACACTATCTAAGCCGTGTACGTTTAAATCAAATTTTCCATCTTGATTTTTATCTCGCTTAGAAACATTAATCAAAAGCTGCGCATCTGGCATAGATAAGGATTCAAGCTCTTTACTAACTTCATCGCTAAACTTTTTTGCAACAACTTTACGCGTGTTATAAAGAGCCTCGGCTAGTTTTTCAGCGTCTTTATAAGTCTTTTCACACAAGTCTTTAGCGCGCGCAACGGCTTCTGGCGAATCGTCCAAATCTTCAAGCTCAAACTGCGCTTTTTTAGCCCAATCCAAAACATCTGCGATTTGCGGCCCCCACCTGCGTGTTAAATCGCTTAAATCGTGAATACGATTGTTAATGGCGTCTAAATCTTCTTGACTACTATCAACATCTAGCTGCTGCGCAAGTTGCATAACAATGTCGGAAATCTGGGAAGAAATATCGTCAAGCTGATTTGCAATCGCGCTATAATCTCCGTCAACTCGAATCGAACGAATTGCCTTAGCAGCATTATCAACCAAATGCAAAGCGTCGGCAGAATCTATTGCGCCATAATCAATTTGACTTGCATCTAACGAAGATATTGCCTCACCCAAACCGCGTACAATTTGAGCAGCATTTTCTATGCGATCTCTTTTGGCTTTAAGATCCACGTCTTCATTTGGTTTTGGATCAATTTGGCGGATTTTTTCTAGCGATTCGCGCAAATAGTCGGCACGCTGCCTAGAAGACGACTGCTGATTTATAAGGCGATTATAGGATTCAACGGCATTTTGCCACTTATTAAACGCTGATTCGTAGTCTTGTAGCTCTTTAGAATTGCAAGAGATTGAATCCAAGAATTCGCGTTGTTTTGCGCTTGTTGCTATGCGAAGCTGGTCACTTTGACCATGGATTGTGATTGTGTGCAAACAAACGCTCTCTAACAAGGATTTTGGAACGGAACAGCCAGAAATAACAGCCCTGGACCTGCCCGATTTTGGAACAGACCTAGATATGTAAACGTCTTCTTTAGAATCGTCGTCTTCGGATTCTTCGGCATTAATCCCAGACTCTTGCAGCAATTGAGCAGCTGCGCTTGATTTTGGTATAGAAAACACGCCTTGCGCCCATGATTCATCTGCAGCAGCCGCCACTTTTGCTAAATCTGCCTTACCGCCCGATATAAGCTTTACGGCGCTTAAAAGCATGGATTTTCCAGCTCCAGTTTCGCCAGTTATTGCCGTCATGCCTTTAGAAGGCGTAATAATAGCGTGGGAAATTGGGCCTAAATTGCGAATCTCAAGTTCTTCAAGCACAAATACCCCCTATAGGTTTAAACCAGTAGAGCCGCTTGGATATTCGGCACCAGAATCCGCACCAGAATCCGCACCATTTACACTTGCGCTATCTTCGTAATTCCTATCGGTTTCGTTATGAAGATTCGCCTCATACATCTTAGGTTTAGCGTCCACTTTTCTGCGATTTTCACGCCATCCAACAACTGGCAAATCAAACTTTGTGACTAATCTTTGTGTAAACGGAACTCCAGAAAGTCGCGCTAAAAGCAACTCATCTTTAGACTGCCTAATTTGAATTCTAGAACCTTGCGACAAAGCCCTTTGGCGCCTTCCATCGCAGCAAATCCAACCGCCAGAAGCAGAATCTTGCAAAATATCAATCGTAAAAGTAGATCCTGCACCAATTATTAGCGGTCTAGCAAACAGTGCGTGAGCAGCCAATGGAACCAATTGCAAAGCCTCAACATTTGGCCACATAATTGGGCCTCCTGCCGAAAACGCGTACGCTGTGGACCCAGTAGGCGTAGAAACAATCACGCCATCGCAGCCAAAAGATGACATTTCAACGTTGTCAACGCGAATTGAAAGCTCCACCATTCGCCCGCGATCTGCCCTATCTAACGTAATATCGTTAAGCGCCCAATCGCTTAAAGGCTCACTTGCACCAGGAAGCCAAACGTCTACATGCGCTTCCATTCTATGCTCTAAAAAGTAGTCTTTTTGCGCGATTCGCCTAATAGCCTCATCAATCTGGAAGCTTTCAAATTCTGCCAAAAAACCAACATGCCCAAGGTTTATTCCAATAATTGGAACAGGAGTGCAATGCACTAATTCTGCAGCCTGAAGCATTGTGCCATCCCCACCTAGCACAACAACAATTTCGGTATTTTTATCTACCCCTTGAGCAATTTTTTGCGCAAAATCCGATACTGCAGCGCTATGAAACACGCTAACATTAAAACCTGCATTTTTAAGCTGAGTAGTAACTTGATTTACAACAGCACTGTTGCTATCAAGACGCGCATGCGTAACCACAAGAGCACTGCGAGAAGCACAATCCCCAGGCAAACGTTCTTGCATAGCACCCCCTTTGAGCTTTATTTGTAGCTTAATTTGTAGCTTTACAAAAGTTAATCATCATTTTAGTTGTTGCACTACATATTGCGCATAAAGAAGATATTCAACATTCCCGTGAGTACCCTCTATAGGAGATTCATGAGTTGCAATAACACTTAAACCGTTGTTTTTAGCGCATTCCTTAATATTTTCTAACGCCTTAAGTCTTAGGTTTTTATCTGTTACAATTCCGCCTTTTCCAAGGTTTCCTTTGCCAACTTCAAATTGTGGCTTTACAAGAAGAACAATATTCGCGTTGTTTTGCGCAATACGTGCAATTACTGGAATAACCAAGCTAAGAGATATAAAAGAGACGTCGGAGACTATAAGATTAGGCTTGTACGGCAAATCTTGCGCATAAACATTTCTAATATTTACGCCACTCATTTCAATAACGCGCGGATTGCTTGCGATTTTTGAGTGCAATTGACCGTGTCCAACATCTAAAGCTATAACGCTATTGGCGCCATTTTGCAACAAATAATCGCAGAAACCGCCAGTAGAAGCGCCAATATCTAACGCCATTGTATTTGAATCAACTTCTAATCCCAAATTATCAAATAAGCGGAACGCGCCTTCGAGTTTTAGCGCTCCCCTAGAAACATATTTAACGCAAGAATTTTCTTCTTTTGATTCATCAAGGCTTATTTTTTGCGATTCTTTTACTAAAAATGACGTTTTTTTAACACTACGATTATCTACTTTTACTACTCCAGCTTTAATAAGACGCTGTGCTGTAGTTCTACTTTTAGCTAAACCGCGATTTACAAGCGCGCAGTCTAAGCGCTGAGCTAAAGAATCTTCGTCTAGCATTAAAAACCTCGCTCAAAATCTAAAATCGCAAGTCATAGGTCGCAAGCTGCAAGCCGTAAGCTGTAATCTGTAGGCAACAAAATCACAAGCAACAAAGCCACAAATCACAAAGAAAACTCTGGAAGAGTGTAGTCTTCCAGCGATTTTCCGCCGTCTTTTAAGCTCCAAGCGAGCGCGCAAGCAGCCCTCAAAGCATTGCAATCATTGGGATTGTTGACTTCAATAGCGTTACAAACAACCTGCGCTCTAGAATCGCCGCATACAAACGTAGAATCGTCAACGCGTTTAGGCGCATAATGAACCTCGTTTAGCCCTCTTAAATCCTTAGAAACAAAGCTTGGTCGCAAGTGTTTTGGAGCTTCAAGTAACATGCGTGCATTAGTAACACCCGTAAGAACAAGAAGTGACTTATACCCACCCCTTGTACCTGCTTCAATATCTGTGTCTAATCTGTCTCCTACAGCCAGAGAGCGCTCAATGCTTATTAGCGGATTTCCGAAATCGTCTTTTTCGCAGCAATTTTCAATATCTTCGTTACTGTGCTTTGCGTTTGCGGCAACCAACAATCGCGCTTCGTCATACATTGCGCACTCTGGCTTTCCTGCAGACGCAATAGGCTCCACTCCAGTGGCGTTTACTACGGCTTGAATCATAGAACCGCATCCAGGAGCTATGCCAAACTCGCGCGGAATTGTTAAATCGCGATTAGTAACAAAATACTTAGCTCCATGCTCTACAGCAAAAGCGACTTGCGCCATTTCTTGCCAAGTCATTTGCGGATACCAGCCTTGAATTACAGCCTTAGGATTGTCTTTACAAGACTTTACAGGATTAAGACCTGCACGCTGAGTCTCTTGAACAAGATGATCCGCACCAAGAACTAAAACGTTTGAGCCGCTTGGAACATAGCGAGCAACCATTCGAGCAGCTACAAGCGAAGAAGTTATGATTTGCCACGGCTCTACTTTTAAGCCAAAACTTTCTAGCTGACTTGCTACAACTTCTTGAAAACGCGAAGAATTATTTGTGGTATATTCAATAAACATACCGTTTTTTTGAGCGTTTTCAATTGATTCGGCTGCATATTCAACGGATTTTCCGCCTCTATATACCACTCCGTCTAAGTCGAGAAGAGCCAGACTAAAATCCTTGCTCAGCTCGCTGGAACTGTCTAGAAAATTCGCTCTTAAATCAGGCTGCATTATCTGCGTTTTCTGTGTTTTCTGTGTTTTCTGCGATTTCTGCGATTTCTGCGATTTGTGCGTTGTCTGCATTATCTGCGTTATCTGTGGTTTGCGATTCGTCATCCAACTCATCATCCAAATCCGCTTCAGACTCATCATCCTCTTCAGACTCATCGCTAAACTCGATATCTTCTGGAGCAAATTGCGCATCATCTTCACTAATGCCCACTTCGTCCATAATCGCGTCGTTAAGATGTTCCAAATCGTAGTCAATCACAACATCTTCTGGATTTTCTTCGTCTTCAATATCTGCATACTGCTCTTCTAAGCGATCCAGCAAAACATCAAGTTCAATTGCCTCATCGCTTCGCCCAGCCTCCTCTAAGAAGTACTGCTCTGCCTGAACAGCGCGCATTCTATACTCGCCAGGCAAGCCCTTAGACCTGCCCATTGCGTGAACAAGCTCAATCGCCTTATCCGCATGGTTTGTATCTGCCAAAACGCCTGCATACACAAGGAACATTTCTGCCTTAACTTCGCCACTAACGCTTTTAGCTTCATCCGACATGCAAATTTCCAGCGCTTTATCGAGGTTACCCATACCGCGCTCGCAATCGGCAATAAATGGAAGATAATCCGTGTAACCATTCATTCGCATAGCCGTTCTAAACTCGCGCGCAGCAAGCTTATAATCGCCTTGACGGTATGCAACAAATCCTAGCGTTTCGCGCGAAAAATCAATGCGAGACGCCTGCTTTGCAGCCCACTTTGCGTGTTCTAAAGCAAGCTCCGGGTCCTCATCTTGCAAAGCGTATGCAGCAAGAATATGCAAGCCAATGTTTTCGGAATGCTCCTTAGAAAGACCGCGCAAACGCTCGCGAGACTCCTTAGAAAGCATTGAATATTCTAAGCCCTTAGGCATTTTTGGCTCGCCTGGGCGCCTATCGGTATACGGGTTTTGAGATGGGTATGAAACAGTTCCATCCGAGTTTCTACGAGGGCCATTTTCAAAGCGGAAAGACGACTTTGAATCGCGCTTTTTAGAATCATTCTTCTTAAATCCGCTCTTGTGGAAGCCGTCCTTGTGGAAGCCGCCGCGATTATCTTCAAATCTGCGATCATTGCGCTCGCCACGATTATCGCGGTCAAACTTCTTGTATCTTGGATTGCGCGATTCTTTTGAATCAGCTTCAAAACTGCGATTTGTGCGCTTTTCGTAATCGCTACGATTGTGTTGATTATTACGGTCAAACTTGCGCTCGCCGCGTTCTACGCGGTTATCGCCATCAAACTTGCGATCCGAGTTCTTCTTAAAACCGCTCTTCTTGAATCCGTCTTTATGGAAACCATCCTTGTGGAAACCATCCTTGTGGAAACCACCGCGATGCTCCCCATCTTTATGGAAATCATCCTTACGGAATCCATCCTTATGGAACCCACCTTTGTGGAATCCGCCGCGATGCTCCCCATTTTTACCGCCATTTTTACCACCATTTTGACGGCTAAAATGGCCACGATTACCAAACGACTTACCACTACGCGATCCGCGTTCTTCGCCCATTATTGGCATACCTTTCAAAGTTTAAAAATATAAAATTATACTAAAAATCTAATGTTGAACAAATCAAGCGCACTTAAAAACTACGCACGCTCAACAGCGCCAACAGCCTTCTTGCCCCTACGAATCAAAGCAAAACGACCATGCAAGAATGAATCTTCATTCAAAACATCATCAACGCTGTCTACGCGATTATTGTTAACGTACAATCCACCAGCTTCCACAGCTCTACGAGCCTCGGAAATAGTGCGGAACAATCCAGCAGCAACAGCGGCCTCAACCACACGGTCTGCAACATGCGCTTTAGCAAACTCCAAAGTGCCATCCTGCGCTTTAACTTTAACGCCGTCTAAAGCAGCCTCAAGAGTTTGCTCGTCGATTCCAGCTAAATCGCCCTTGCCAAAAAGCGCTCCAGAAGCTGCAATCGCCTGGTTTGTAACGTCTTCTCCGTGAACAAAGCTTGTAACTTCCCAAGCGAGCACACGCTGAGCTTCTCGGCTTCCTGGGTCTTCTTGAATTTGCTTTTCCAAGCGCTCAATCTCGCTCTTAGGCAAGAACGTAAAAGCCTTAAGAAGCTTAACAACTTCATCGTCTGGCTGATTAAACCAGAACTGATAGAAGCGATAAGGGCTAAGCATTGTAGGATCAAGCCACATTGCGTTGCCCTCCGACTTACCAAACTTACGACCCTGATTATCCGTAATAATCGGGCTAGTAAACACGTGCACAGAAGCTCCGCGAACCTTACGAATCAAATCCATGCCAGAGGTCAAATTGCCCCACTGATCAGATCCACCAAGCTGCAAAGTAACGTTGTAATTATCAAACAAGTACAAAAAGTCGTTTCCTTGCAAAACCTGGTAGCTAAACTCAGCGAAAGAAATACCTTCGTCGGAGTTTAAGCGGCGAGCCACAATATCTTTAGAAAGCATTGTGCCAACACGGAAGTTCTTGCCAACATCGCGCAAAAAGTCGATAGCAGACATTTTAGAAACCCAGTCGTAGTTGCTTACAAAGCGAACAGGATTTTCTCCATCAAGAGGCAAAATGCGGCCAATTTGCTTGCGTAAGCGCTCTGCCCATCCGGCCACAATATCTTTGGAATTAAGCGTGCGCTCTCCGCTTTGGCGAGGATCTCCAATCAAGCCCGTAGCACCGCCAACCAAAGCAATAGGATGATGTCCTGCAGCTTGCAAATGACGCATGTTAATAAGCTGAACAAGATTGCCAATATGAAGCGATGCAGCAGTAGGATCGTAGCCGCAATAATAAGTTAATGGTTCTCCGTCGAGTGCTTGAGCAAGTTGCTGTTCGTCTGTAGATTGAGAAATCAATCCACGCCACTTTAGCTCTTCAAACAAAGAAGCAAATCCAGCCTCTTTGTAATTCCTCACCTGAGCCATTTATATCTCCTTATTACTGCAAAAATTACCGAAAATATCGGGCGCATTTGCGCGCTACAAGCCTTTCAATTTTGGCAGCACATGGAGACACTCTTATAAGCTGTTCCGTCGCTTAAAGATTCGGCAAATTTCTTGTACTGGCTAATCGCAAGCTGAGCTTGATTAATTTGTTCTTTTACGCGCACAAAGGCTGTTCCGCCCTTGCCACATCTAGAAGAAACAGAGCCATAGCTAGAAAGAACGAGTCTAAGATCTGGTATTTTATTTGCATCAATAACGCCGTCTAAAATCGTTGCATAATCGTTATTACTCAAATCGCTTAAATCGCATTTAAGACTTTCGGCACGCTTTACGCATAATCCCGATAACGTATGCGCATTGCGGAAAGGAACTCCTTGTTTTACCAGCCATTCTGCAATGTCGGTAGCAAGAGCAAAACCAGTTGCAGACTGCTCAAGCAAGCGAGGCATGTTAAATCGCATTGTTTTAACCATTCCTGCAAAGGCTGGAAGCAAAACTTCTAGAGTGTCGATTTGGTCAAAAACCGCTTCTTTGTCTTCTTGCAAATCGCGCGCATAAGCGGTTGGAAGACCTTTAAGAGTGGCCATTAATCCAGTTAAATCTCCGATTAATCGCCCTGCTTTACCTCTAGCAAGCTCCGCAATATCTGGATTCTTCTTTTGAGGCATAATCGAAGAGCCCGTAGAATAGGCATCGTCTAAAGTCACGAATGCAAATTCTTGAGTATTCCATATAATAATCTCTTCGCTTAAGCGAGAAATATCAACGCCAATCATGGCTGCAATAAACGAAAATTCCGCAACAACATCTCGGCTTGCTGTAGCATCAATCGAATTTGCGCAAACAGCAGAAAAACCAAGCTCTTTAGCAACTTCTTCGGGGTCTAGTCCAAGAGTGTTGCCGGCCAATGCCCCTGCCCCGTATGGGCTTTCGTTTGCGCGCAAATCCCAGTGCGCAAGGCGATCTACGTCTCGCAAAAGCGGCCAAACATGAGCCATTAGCTGGTGCGCAAGCAAAATAGGCTGAGCGTGCTGCATATGAGTTCGCCCAGGCATTACAGCGTCTTTTGCTTCTAAAGATTGAGCGACTAAAGCATTGCAAACGTCTAGAACTCTGGCAGCTAACTCGCGCGCTGACTCACGTAAAAACATGCGTATTAAAGCTGCGATTTGGTCGTTTCTAGATCGGCCAGCCCTAAGTTTTCCGCCGAGTTCGCTTCCTGCAATCTCAAGCAGACCGCGCTCTAATGCTGTTGCTTCGTCCTCGTCTTCTTCAATCGGCGCAAAAGTGCCATTATCCACGCGATTTTGCAACTCGTCTAGCGCTTTGCAAAGATCTGCGTATTCTTGATTTGTTAATAAACCTGCACGATGCAATGCGTGTGCGTGGGCGCGAGAGCCTGCAATATCGTCATCCGCTAATCGCCAGTCAAATTGCGTTGACTTGCTAAGCTTTGCGAGCTCTGCAGAAGGACCCGAGCTAAAACGGCCGCCCCACAAGGCTATTGGATGGTTTGCGGCGGTTGCGGCGGTTGCGGCGGCGTTTGTGGTGGCGTTGGCAGTGTCGCTGTCATTTGCGCTGTCATTTGCATTTGCATCGTGCATAGTTATTCTTCTTTCGCTTCCCTATTTTTAGTCGTTCTTCGCAACGCGCATATCGCGAGCCGCCGCAACCTTGCTAGACAATCCGTAGATTTCAATAAATCCGTTGGAAGCGCGCTGATCGAAGGTATCGGAAGAATCGTAAGTAGCTAAGTTAAAGTCGTACAAAGACTCACTCGACTTTCTGCCCGTTACAACCACCTTTCCAGCGTATAAAGTCATGCGAATATCGCCAGAAACATGCTCCTGCGTCTCGTTTATAAACGCATTCAAAGAACGCACAACTGGCGAGAACCACTGGCCGTCGTACACAAATTCCGCCCACTTTTTATCTAGAGCGCGCTTAAGCCTGTGCTGCTCGCGCTCCAGGCAGCAATTCTCAAGCTCTTGATGAGCCGTAATCAAAGCTTGCGCGCCTGGAACTTCGTACAATTCGCGAGACTTAATGCCAACCAAGCGATCTTCAATAATGTCGATTCTGCCAATTCCTTGAGCGCCCGCCCTCTTGTTCATCTCTTCAATTGCTTGAAGCGCAGTTACGCTGTGGCCGTCAATTGCAACTGGCACACCTTTTTCAAACGTGATTGTAACTTCGTCTGGAGTTGTGGCTTCCAAAGGATTCTTTGTGTAAGAGTAGCATTCTTCGGTTGGAGCGTTCCAAGGATCTTCCAAAAAGCCTGTTTCAATTGCCCTACCCCAAACGTTTTGGTCTATGGAATACGGGCTTTTCTTGCTTTGAGTAATCGGAAGATTATGGTCGTTTGCAAAAGCGATTTCAACATCGCGAGTAAGCGACAAATCACGAATTGGGCTAATGGCCTTTAAATCTGGGTCCAAAGACTGGATTGCAACTTCAAAACGAACCTGATCGTTTCCTTTGCCTGTGCAACCGTGGGCGATTGTATCGGCGTCAAATTCGTGCGCTGCGTGAACCAAGTGACGAGTAATAAGCGGCCTAGAAAGCGCGGAAACTAAAGGATACACGTCTTCGTATAGCGCGTTTGCCTTTAGCGCAAGCATGCAATAGTTATCTGCAAATTCTTCTCGAGCGTCAACTACATACGATTCAACAGCACCGCAAGCCAAAGCGCGGTTTTTTATGACTTCGAGCGCTTCCCCGCCTTGACCAACGTTTAGAGACACAGCCACAACATCTTGGCCCGTTTGCTCTTTAAGGTACGGAATTGCTACAGATGTATCGAGGCCACCCGAATACGCCAATACAATACGCTTCTTATTAGTCATAGCAACCTCCCAGGTTGTGCTGCGTGAATTAACGTTATGTTGTGTGAATCAACGTTGTGCTGCGCGAATCAACGTTGTGCTGCGCGAACTCGCGCGTGTATAAATAAACAATACATAGTATATTATACAAATCCAGATACAATCCCAACACGCGCAGAAATACGCCATTTTAGGCTATTTATACTAGGGCAAATTTACACAGACAACAATATAAATATAATACTTATACACTTATCCGAATGGTTGCTTGCGATTATTCGTGCCAGCAACCACAACCTACTCCGCAGCAGCAGCAGCAACCACAGCAGCTTCCTTTAGTACATCCTGGAAGCTTCTGCTCTACTTCTGGTCAACAAGGAGTGACGATAAAAGAATCTCTGATGGTTTGCAAAGAAGGTGTAAACGATGGCAGATTGCGCTGGCGCAAAGCGCAATAATATGCAATTCTGTCTGGAGCTTGCTCAACACGCCGATTTGAGCTACAAAGTCGGGAAAAACTTACCGATTTTGTTGTTAATTTTGCAGTTTTGAGCAACATTCTCGGGAAAATCGCTCGCGCGTTACAGAGCACTATACTCACGGCGTTATTGAGAGTGACTGGAAATAGGCTTCCAAGCATGAGCTAGTTTTGCGGAATTTGGAAGTAGACTTCCAACTTTTGCCATTTTGCACTAAACTTGGAAGTAGACTTCCAACTTGCGAAAGGCAAACGTATGTATTCAAGAACTGAATATCTTAATAAGCTTCTTGCTTTTAAAGACACTGATTTTGTAAAAGTAATAACAGGCGTGCGACGCTGCGGAAAATCTGTGATTCTTCAACAATACATGGATTCTTTGAGCAAGCTTGGAGTTCCAGAATCGCACATAATATACATAAATCTTGAAAGCTTTGAATATCGCAATGTTCTTACAGATTCCAATCTTATGGATATTATCTATTCAAAAATGCACAGTGGTGAAAATTCGAACAGTGGCATAAATCCGAACAAAAGTCAGCAAACAACCGTAAATCAACAAAAAACTTATATTTTAATAGACGAAATACAGTTTGTAGATGGTTGGCAAAAAGCCATTAACGCACTTAGAGTTAGTTTTAATTGCGATATTGTTATAACAGGATCTAACGCAAAACTTCTTTCTGGCGAGCTTGCCACTAACTTAAGTGGAAGGTACGTTGAAATACCAGTGTATCCGTTCTCTTTCAAGGAATTTTTGGGAGCAAAGCAAATCGACGTTAATTCTAGAAAAGTAGATTTGGCGTATAAAGAATACGAACAATATGGCGGATTTCCTAGTGTTGTTCTTGCGGACGAGCCGCTTAAATACACTATTCTTTCTGGAATATACGATTCCATTATTCTTAACGATATTGCTGCTCGCGCTCAAATAAAAGATAGTTTTACGCTTAAAAGAATAGTCGCATTTTTGGCTGATAATGTTGGCCAGCTTGTTAACGCTTCTAAGGTTACGAGTCTTTTAAAAAACGAGAAGATAGAAGTTTCGAATCACACTATTTCTAGATATTTAGAGCTTTTGCAAAATGCTTATTTGTTCTTTGAAGTTCGACCGTACGATATTCGCGGTAAAGCATACTTAAGGCAGAATGCAAAGTATTTTATTGTTGACAGCGGCTTAAGAAATCAGGCTGTTAGCCATCGGCTTGGAAATATGGGCAATCGCCTAGAAAATATTGTGTTTTTAGAGCTGCTAAGACGAGGGTATGACGTTGATGTTGCTCGAGCTGATGGCAGTGAAGTAGATTTTATTGCACGCAAGGGCGATTTGGTTGAATATTATCAAGTTACTCAGCAATTGCCAGAAAATACGCATGAAACCGATAATTTGCTTAAATTACGCGATAACTACGCAAAATTCCTTATTACAGGCAGATATGCGGGAGTTGATTTAATAGACGGCATTAATGTGAAGTATGTGGTTGATTGGCTAATTGAAAAGTCTTAAAAATCCTGAAAGTCTTAATAAATGATCGCAACGACCTGCCTGAGCACTTAGAGCGTAGCGCGCAAACAATTTTCCGCTTTTTGTACGTGATTTAGGCCAAATTTGGTACAAAATGCGTCAATCTTTTCCGCTTTTTGTACGTGATTTAGGTTAAATATGGTACAAAGTGCGTCAATCTTTTCCGCTTTTTGTACGTGATTTAGGCCAAATTTGGTACAAAATGCGTCAACTTTTCCCGAGTTTGTAGCTCAACACACTGATTTGAACAACATTTTCGGGAAAAACAAAAAAGCTTTCGGTTTTAAAAGCCCCTAGTAGCATTCAAAACCGAAAGCAACACGCTCAACACCCAAAACCCCCGTAAGCCTTTACTTCAATCCCGGGAAGAAAAGAAAATAATAGCAAACCAGAATCAAAATAAAAACACAAGAATCAAAGGCAAAACCAGACTGGCGTTTCCCTACAAAACACCACACTAGTCGTTAAGCGCAAATCTTAAATAACGCGCACTCGCGCTCTAAAACACACGAGTGCGCGCATAGTGCTTAGTGACGAGCCTTGCGAACAGCAGCACCCATACCAGCAAGCATGGTTGCAGCCAAAGCAGTCAAAGTCACACCAACACCAGTGCCTGGCAACTTCTTGCCATCATTCTTCTTCTTCTCAACTTCAGGCTTGCCTGGCTTGCCTGGCTGACCTGGCTTACCTGGCTGACCAGGAACAGTAGGAGTTGGAACACCAGCAGGAACAGGCAAGTTAAGCTCTGCCAAAGGATCAGTCAAAACTGGAAGATCAGCAGGAATCTTCAAACCAGCAGCCAAAGCATCATTCATAGCCTTCTTGTAAGCAGTCAAAGCAGCATTGTAAGCAGCATTAGCCTTAACAGCCTCAACATAAGCCTTATCAAACTCAGCCTTAACCTCTTTGTAATCCTTCAAAGCACCAAGATAATGAGCCTTAGCACGAGCAGCACGCTCAGTCAAATCCTTGAAAGCAGAAGGATTAGAAGTATCCATGTTAGCAGCCACAGCATCCTGAACAGCCTGATCAGCAGCATCCCAATCAGCCTTAGCAGCATCCATCACAGCCTTAACAGAAGAAAGCTTAGCAAAAAGCTTGCTATAAGCATCATGCTTAGCATTCATGTTGCCTTCAGCATCATTCAGCTTGGACTGCAAACCATACAACAAAGCAACATAACCAGCCTTGTCGGTTGGAACTGGAGTTGGATCCTGATCATGATCCTTATCCTTATGATCTGGATCCTTCTTAGGAGCATCCTTGCACTCAGCCTTAGCAAGAGCTTCCTTAGCTTCCTGCAACTTATCCTTAGCATCAGAAAGCTTATTCTCAGCAGTATGGATACCATCCTTCTTCACTACAGTAACAGTCAAGTCAGCTGCAGTAGCTGGATCTTCACCAGCATTAGAGAATGGAGTAGCATCTCCACTCTTGAACTTCTTAGCATCCTTAGCAATCTTAACGAAATCTTCCTTCGCATGTGCTGTCTTGGCCTGAGCATCAACTAAATCTGCACCAGTCTTACCATCTTCAGCGGCCTTAGCATCCTTGTAAGCCTGCTTAGCATTATTATACTTATCTGCAACAGCCTTCTTAGCATTGTAAGCTTCAAGATCTGCAGCATAGGTATCCTGAGCCTGACCAAGATCATTCTCAGCAGTAGTTACACCACGCTGAGCAGCATTGAACTCACGCGTAAGCTTAGCAATCGTTCCAGCATCAGCTGGTTTGCACTCATCCTTAGCGAATGCTGGGGTTGCCATTGCGAAGCCGGCAAGCAAAGTTGCGCCAGCAGCGAAAGCGGCGATAGCCTTCTTATTCATCATTTTAATTTCCTTTCTTCTTCTCCCCCACTAGCCGCCGCGCAAATCCGCGCCAACAGTGGGGAAAAACTAAAACATGCGTTCGCATGTTTCCACCAACATGGTTATCCACCAAGCGATGTTGCTATTAACATACCCCCCCCCGTTTAAAAAAGTCAAGTCCCAACCACACATGCTAAACCGAAAAAAATAATGTTATACACAGAATAATCCACACTAAACGCCACATTCACCGTAAAATTTGTGGATAAGCAATACTTAAACCGTAAAAATACGCATTTCAAGGTTTTTAAAGAATTTTCCCAGGTTTTTTTAAGGAAAGACTTTTCGGGTGTGTCGCACGCGACGACCTGCCTTTTCGCTTATAGCGTAGCGCGCAAACAATTTTCCGCTTTTTGTACGTGATTTAGGCCAAATTTGGTACAAAATGCGTCAACTTTTCCCGAGTTTGTAGTCAAACGTGCTGTTTTGAGCAACAAAGTCGGGAAAATCTACGCGTTCGGCTTAGCATCAGCATCGTCAGCGTCTTTAGCATCAGCGTTGGTTTGCTTTTTTAAAAGATCCAAGTTCTTTTGAAGATTTTCACGCCTAACGGCCTGCCTCTCACACTCGCATATCTGCCTACTAAATCGCCTAGCTATTAAACGCGCCCTACTCCTACTAGAATCATCCTCCAAATTATTAAACTCACGTAGTCTACTAATACTATTAAGAATATTCTCTTCAACAAGCCTGGCATGCTGGCTGATATTACTCATAGCATAAGCCTCATCCAAAGCCCTACGCCGCTCATCCTCCGCATTCTTAAGACTCTTAAGCCGCACGCCCTTTAACACGCGTATACCATTCTCACTACGATTACTATGCAACACCACTTCACTCACATTAACCACAGGATGCTTCGCATAATAATCATGAATAAGCTTATGCGAAATCTCAACATCACAAGCACAATCCCTACCAACACCCTTTCTAGCATCAACCCAAGGAAGCTCACTCCTAACACGCACGCCAAGACTTGCAGTACTAAAATTATCCAACACATCACACACGCTATAAATCTCACGAAGCATAGAACACTCAAACGTTTTACTAAACTCACACGGGCTTAAAATAATATTCTGCGCGCAAACCAAATCCAAACTAAACAAACACGAGTTAAACAATTCCAAACACACCGGCCCATTCTTCCAAGCCTGAAAACCATTAGAAAACAAGTTGAGATTAGTTGAAGACAAATAATGCGCGTAACTATAATAGGTGAACAATTCCAGACGCTCGTGACTCATCGCGCCGTAATGCTGCAAAATCGCATACGCAACACGCTTAACTGTAGACATAACTCTCTTCCTTTCACCCTTTCACCATTGAAAAGACACGGACACTTAATAAACCAACAACCCCTAAAAGTTAGACTTACTAACAGTTAGATTCTTCTACTATTAGACGATACTGGTTTTAAGTTAGCGAAAACGCTAGCATACGATTCACATACAACACAAATTCAACGGCGTGTCGCATGGAAAACGGGGCATGTCGCTCTCATATCTTCGCTTGCGTTCCATTCCTCGCGGCTATTAGTAGCCGCTCGGCTGATTTGGCACATAAAGTCCACTGGACTTTATGCTTGAGCCAAATCACGCTTTGAAGGAGCTTGAAATGCGTTATGCAATTTCAAGCTCAGTCAAAGCGCACTGTGCTTTCAACTTGAGCAAGCTCAGGCAGGTCGTCGCGCCCTTTTGTTGTTAATTTTGCAGTTTTTAGCAACATTCTCGGTAAACCGTTCACGCATCACGCATTGCAATACAAGCATTTTGCAGCAATCGAATCTGTTTTCTGCACATAAAAACAAAACAGTAAAGCGCTAATTCAATAGAATCTAATTTAACAAAAACTTGTTAATCACAATCTAAATGAATCAGCGCTTTACGTATATAACTAACTACAAAAATTTAGAGTTAGCAATATTGGTTATGCAATCTTATTGCGCATTGCCTTTGCAAAGAATCCAGCAGTACCAAGAAGCATTACAACCGCAAGAACAATCAACATTGAACTTCCCGTTGAAACTTTGCTAAATGCATTACGGTTTGAATCCGATTTTTCACTGCGACTATCCTTCTTGTCTGCAACTGGATTGGCGCTAACTGTTACCTCATTCCAGGCAAGCTGTTCGCCTTTCTCGTTTACAAGCACGATTGTGTGCTTTCCAGAATATCCGTCTGGAATATCAACAGAGAATTGTGCATTGTCTGCAGATCCACGAACCGTTATAAACGAATTGCCATCGGCATCCTTTAAGGCTTTAGGCGTGGAATATATAAACGCGTAAGCTTTTGCCGAACCGTTCTTTTGCAGCTGTTGCGCAAATTCCTTGTTGGAAATCTTTCCAGAAATCTTTACAGGCTCACCAGCAACAATCTGATTATTGTTTCCAACGGTAATAGCTCCCTTTAGAGATTTATCCAACTGATCAACGCTGGCTGGAGGAGCTGGGGCAACATCGTCTTTTGCCTTAGAATCCTCTTTCTTTTGCTCAGACTTTTGCTCAGACTTTTGCTCATCAGCTTTCTGAGTCTTAGCTTCATTCCTTGATTGATTACTAACCTGTGGTGCTTGCTGTCTTGCAGGCGTTGGATTTTCCGCAGGTTCGGTAGGTGTAATTGCTTCCGATGGCGGATTTTGCGAAGGCTTTTCTGCAGAAGGAGTATCCACAGAAGGTTTTACATCAACGGAAGGAGCAGAAGGCACAACACTATAGCTTTCCACTGCCTTTACAACGCGAATATTAATCACAGACTGAATTCCTGGCAAAGAGTCTCCCACTGCATATTTTGCAGACGCAAATCGCACTGGAATCGAAACGGTTGTTCCTTCTTTAACATCCTTAGGCATTGTAATACCTAGTTTTACATTTGCGTTAGCAAAAGGCTTTACAGAAATACCAGTCTTATCTTGAATCTTCCAATCTTTATTTGATTCAGATTGTTTACCTAAATCCTTCATAGAAAGCTTTAAGTCGGAATAATCATGGCTTCCAAGATTCTTAATCTTAACTTCAATATTTTTGGCATTTTGCGGAACGTCAATAACGCTATTGTCTGCCGTTACAGGAGTATATCCAAGCCAATCTTCAGATATATGAGTGTAAATAATATTGCTATTATCGCCCTCATATAAAAGACCAAATCCGCCACCGTGCTGCTTGTTCAAAACTTCAATGCAAGAATAAGCCATAGAGCCAGACTTAAACAATTTGCCTGTATCCCAAGTTGCACCATCATCAAACGATACGCGAATTAAGCCGTCATTACGCCCATGCGCCGAAGAGGAAGAGTACACAAGAACCTTGGCTTCTGGAGACCCCATAGGCGCATCTGGATATGCCCTAGTTATCTGAGCATTGTTTGCAGGGTCTGGAAGCTGCATCTCTTCTTTTACTTCGCCATAAGTTTCGCCGCCATCATTTGATATTGCAACAAGACGATGCCTAAAATTCTGAGGTCTAGAATTCAACATAACTCGTCCGTCAGAAAGTTCTACAACCTTGTTTTCGTCCATATGTGATTTTTCACTTCTAAACCCAACAGGCTTGCCAACTTTCCAAGTCTTACCGTGATCGTCGGAGTAAACCGTTACTGCTTGAATATGTCCCGAGTTGTTTATTGTATACTGCTGCAACAAACGACCCTTATGCTTGCCGTAGCGAAGCTGAATTCCGTGACCAGATGCCGCAAACCTAGAGCTCCAATGCCCCACGTCTGCAGTCACATCTTTAGTAATGATTTTTGGAGTGCTCCAAGTGACGCCATTGTCCTTGGAGCTAGTAACTGAAGCGTGTAAAACGTTCCTGTTTTCTGGGTCTACTCCAGCGCTGGACCAAGCCCAGCCGTTTCTGTAAGACTTTACAGAGAACAGGAAGATTTCATTAGTTTCACGGTCTAACACATAAGACGGATCCGAATATCCCCATCTAGTATTTTCATTGCCATCATGCCCTTGCTTAACAACAGTTTCAGCTTCAAACGTTTTACCACCATCTTTTGAAATTCGCTGAACAATGGAGTTTGGCATAGGTGCATCAGAGCAATTACCAGGTCTCTTATCGTATGCTGCTAAAATCCAACCATTTGCAGTCTGTGTTATTGCTGGAATCCTGTAGCAAACGCTATTGGTTCTGTTTGTAAGCTTTACCGTTTTAAGGCCCAAAGATGAGTCAAATTCTGTATTCTTTATACCAGTAACAGGCTTGTCTTCAACAACAATGTTATTTTCGATTACTTGGTTACCGTCCCTATCTTTTGAAGCTTTCCAAACTGTTTTAGGCGTGAATTTACCCGCTTTGGCATCCTCTTCGGTTACAACATGATACCCAAAGCCGCACTGCTGAGTTTCACCTGGCTTAAGATTTGCCCAGCGGCAATTTCTTGAATCCCCAACTCTAATATCGGAAATATTACTTTCATACGGATACGCAGTTATTGGTTGCGAACCCTTATTTGTATATGTAACCGTATATGTTAGCCTGCTATTTATTTGAACATTATCTTTAAGGCTATCAGTTCTTTTAAGCGATATTTGCAAAACTGAACTATTGGGTTTACTAGATTTTTCTGAAGTAGCATTAGCCACACCAGAGCATAAGCCTATTGCAAGAGTAATTCCAACAACAGTACCAACAACGCGCTTTGCATCTTCTATGACACTTCTACGCATACGCACTCCTATTTTTGTAATTGTTTTACATAAATTCCACAGCATTGTGAAAATCATGAACAATACCTACACCAATGTAGGAATCATTACATCAGATGATATGATGTCTGATGGACTAATTCGTAATATTAACGCTTTTTTGATAAATTTTCACGAAAATATTCACATTTTTTTAGAAATATAGCATATTTTTGCAAAATATGCCAACAGATAAGAAGATTATAGGCAAAAACTGTGTAAAAAATCGCGCATAGACCTTATGGCAGTAAGGCTCATAGAGTATCGAATCTGAGCTATCCTTTACCTGCAAAATCATTCCAAACAAAAATATCCCAATATTTAGCGCAGCTTCAAGTTGACCGCAGCTCCAAATTGCCCACAGATTCTGCTTGGCCTATAACTCAAATGCGTTGCGCTCCCACAGCGCGCTTAACGGTATTGCCCACAAACTATCCGCCCACTGCATAATTTTTTGACCCATATAAACAACATATCCGCGCTTAAATTCAGATTTTTGCGAAAGAGCTACAAGTCCCTTAAAATCGTCACGATTCACCATGCTAGAGCTTTTTACTTCCACGCCAACCAGATTTCCACGGAAGCTTAGCACAAGATCAACTTCTTTAGGACTGCTACCAGTTTCACGCCAGTAGAAGCAATCTGGATGCGTTTTAGACCATTGCACAGCAGGCATAATCTGATTTACAACAAAACTTTCTAACAGATTCCCATACATAACGGGATCTTCCAAAGGATTATGACCCTTACTAATCATTGTTTGAATGCTTAAAGACGTATCAACCGGATGTATTTTGGCTCTAGTGAAAGTCTGGCGATTGGGCGCAGTTTTTATATTCGGGAGCGCATTTATTAAGAATCTACGCAAGAATACGCTAACGTAACGCTCAATGGTTCGCCTATCTAAAGCAAGATCTTGACCTATTGAACTCGTATTAAGAATCCCGCCAGGAGCACATAGCAACTTATTAAGTATGCCAACAGCCATGCTTCTGTCTAATCGTTCTCCTGGAAGAATGGTATCTCCCAACACTGCAAGAATATCGTTTGAAACAAGCTTTTCTTGCTCCCAAGCCTCGTAAGAATCATATGATTGCTGATATTCTGGAAAACCGCCAGCCGCAATCATCTTATATACTTCTTCTCTGTTTAATTCTTTTTCATATTTAAGATTTGGATTACCTTCTATAAGACTATCTACAATATTTCTACTATTTTGAGTAATTTCACACTGAGTAAAAGGACTCATTGTAAAGTGCTGAGCGCGTCTAGCAAGAGGATCTTGACCATCTAGTCCATTGCGATTTATAAGTGCACTACCTGTTAAAACATATTGAAGATTGTTTTCCGTTGAATTATCAACTATTTCTTTTATTGCAAGAGGCAAATTTGGCAGTCTTTGCGCTTCGTCAATAACAACTGGAGTACTAAGATTTTTTAGCCAACCATATAAATCTGTTGATGCGAGCGCAAATGTATTTTCATCCGCAAGGCTCACGTATGAGAATCCTTTAGACACAAGCTGACGCTTTGACATCATAGTTTTTCCCACAGCCCTTGCGCCTTCAAGAATCACGACTTTTCGTTTTGATTGAAGGATGGAATCAGCAATTGGTCTAGGAAAATATGCGCTCATGAAGACAAGTATACACAAAAACGTATTTTTTGTACATCCAATGTACAATTTTTTGTACACGCAATGTACAAAAAATACGATTTATGCGATTTTTCTAGACTTAGCAAAAGTTATAGCAGCAATACTTACAACAAGAACAGCAAGAACAATCAATGGCGCCGTAAAATAATTTGTGTAAAACTCACGCACATCAACATCTACGGAATTGATAGTCGCAGCATAAGTTGCCCAAGACAATACGCCTAATACAACATCAATAATTGCATATGAGTACGCGTCTTTATACAATTCTTTAACTGATTTGTTGCTTTTAACCCAAAGCATTACAGACAAAACCAAGCCTATTAACATTGATACAACAGCAACAAGTGCAAACAACATATCTAACATAAAAACCTCCTAACCAATCAAATAACAACCAATCAAATCCTCTGCCATAGCGGATTTAATACGATTTTAATTTAGCTAAGATTTTCGTGTCAATATTAAAAAAAAATCACAGAATTTTACACATTATTTTCACATTTAGACTATTTTTAAGACATAAAAATAAGCCACAAACGTTAATATATCAACGTTTTCTACGTGGAGCGGACAACGGGAATCGAACCCGCCTCTGAAGCTTGGGAAGCTTCCATTCTACCGATGAACTATGTCCGCATGCTCGGTTGCTCCGCGATTAATCCTGCCCAATAATCTGCCTACAAACAAGCAAATAAATGCCAAAGAATCAATCTAAAAAGCAAACCATCTAAGAATATCACGCTCCGCTAACTGCTACAACTCTGCCCGAAACGCCTTTGCTGTATTCTTTGCTGTATTCTCTGTTGTATTCCTTGCCATACTCTCTGCCGTACTGAAAGCGAAACACATTGTTTCCATCTAACTCAATGCTCTCATCTGCACGCTCAGCCTTGCCTTGCGTAGATTTACGCATCACTTCTTGTACAACATCCTCTTGTATAACGTCTTGCCCCTTAGCCATAAGCGTTAGGCAATCGACTCTCTCCTTAACAGCAGGCTGCCTAGAAAACAGCTTTAAAAGCTTAGAATCGTAGTTTGCAAACGGATTTACAATCATAAGGGAAGCAATAGCTTGCACTCCCGAATGCAAATCCATTTCATGCAGCTTGGCACCGTAGGCAATCTTGTTTAATGCGGAAGCTAAAGCCGCAGGATCGCCAGTAAGCATTCCTGCACTTCGATCTGCGTCCAGCTCACGCGCGCTAGAAATTGCAATATCAACAAAAAGAGAACCAACGGGCGCAAAAATGGCACTTAAAGCCTTGCCCACAATCCTTAGAGCTGGGCAGCGCGTTTTAGCTGATTTTGCACACTTAGCGCCTGAATACATAAGCGTATACCCGGTGTATGTAAAAATCGTTGCAATCGCGCTAGCAACCGTGGAATTCAAAATATCGTGGTTATAAACGTGAATCAGCTCGTGGCTTACCACGCCGCGTAATTCACGTTCGTTTAAAATGTTTAAAAGCCCACGAGTGCAGCAAATAGTTGCGTGACGCTCGCTTCTACCAATCGCAAAAATATTTGGACTATCTGTTGGAGCAACATAAAGATGAGGCATAGGCTTTTCGATTTGCGCGGAAATCTCGCGAACAATACCGTATAAAACAGGCTCATCATTCTCGCTGACTTCGCTAGCGCCAATAATACGAATCGCTAATTTTCCAGAAAGCCAATAGGCACACACGCTTAAGACTGTTGCAACGATTGCAAACCAAATCAACATTGATAGGCGCGACCCAGCAACAATCCACATTAAAGCAACAAACAGCCATATTAACGAAAACAATGCCAATGTTTTCAAGTTGTTGCAATAGCGCATCTTTATATTGCCAAACATATTTTTGATTTTAATAATCGCAACTGTAATTTTGCTGAATGAAAACTGTATATTTAGTATGTTTATGATTTAACACGCTTAAAGCAGGTGAATAAATGTTGAAAAGTGGCCATTTTCTGCGCAATTTGGAGCAATTTTGCTACAGTTTAATGGCCACTAACCAACGTTTACTAATCAATGTTTACTAATCGATGCGTTCACTCAATATAAGCTATTGTTTAACTTCCGCTATATCCATAAGCATTTGTTTAGATACAACTTTTTTGCGAGCGCGATTTTCCGCTAGTCCTAATTCAATCTCAAAAGCGTCGATTCTCTTCCATCCTTCAAAATCAACCACTTTGACTCCTCTAGATGCAAGAAGATTTTCAATAGACTTAGGATCTCTATCTGTTGCCAATCTGCCGGGAAGTGCAGGAAGTGCAGGAAGTGCGGTTTCATATTCTTTGGCCGAGCTTTTTGCTAAGTCTTCCAGCATATTTTCAACGATTTGCAAAGCGTCCGACTTTGTAGAGCCAATCAAGCCAACAGGACCTCGCTTAGCCCATCCAGTTGCGTACAATCGTGGGCAAACAACCCCATTTTGCGCCGAAGTTAAAATCCTACCATCGCTGTTTGCAAGAAGTGCGTTAGAAGAATCGTAAGCAACGCCGCTAACTTGCGCAGGCTTATATCCAATCGCATGATAAACCGCCTGAACTGGGTATTCTTCAAACTCGCCCGTGCAGGTCATTTTGCCATCTGCGCTTGTAACAGTGCGCTCTACGCGAATTGCAACAACCTGACCGTCTTTGCCTAAAATCTCAACTGGATTTGCGTTAAAGTGAATAACGTAACGCTTATTTGCAGGATTGCCTTCAAAGTCAACGTTTCCGCCGTCTTGCATATCTTCGCTTAAATCGCGTATAGCAAAAAGCTCTTCTACCATTTGGCGAGTCAGCTTGTCTTTTCCAGCAACATCAATAGTTTCGTCGTCCAAGTCAAAATCGTTCTCGTTTACAACTATTTGCACGCCAGAAAGCTTTTCCATCTCGCGCAATTCTTGTACCGAAAACTTAGCTTGGGCAACTCCTCGGCGAATAAACAAGTGCAATGTTTGCGCGCGATTTTTAAGCAAACCGTTGTAAACATTGTCAGAAATATCTGTGTGCTCTCTAAGATAATCCGCGTCTCGCAAAAGCTCACGCGCAACATCCATTGCCACGTTTCCGCCGCCAATAACAGCAACTTCGCTTGCATCAAGCAGCCACTCGCGCTCAGCGGTAGGGTACCCGTCGTACCATTCCACAAACTTTGCAGCTCCATACACGCCACGCAGCGAGGCGCCTGGAATGTTAAGTGGCTTATCTTCTATGGCACCCGTGGCAAACAAAATTGCGTCGTAGCGTGGAAGCAAATCTTCCAGCGTAATATCCTTGCCAAATTCAACGTTTGCATACAGGTGAATATCTGGATTATCAAGCGTTTTAGCCAAAGCATCTGCAATGAATTTTATACTCGGATGGTCTGGAGCAACTCCGTATCGAACCAGGCCAAATGGCACTGGCAGCTTTTCAAATAAATCGATTCTAGCGGCCGTACCCAAGCCCATATCGTCGCCTAGTTTTTTAAGCTGACGCAAAAAAATGTCGGACGAGTAAATCCCTGCAGGCCCCGCACCAATAACTGCGATTCGCAATTCGGGCGAATCCGCATTGTAATTTGTTTCCATAAATTTTCCCATGCGTTATTCAAATGTGTATTCAAATGTTGTTATTTAAAACATTACATTTTTAGTGTTTCAAGCATCCCTAAGCCCAATCTTTTTGAAGATTTAAATAATCGCCTCTTTGAATGCTCCACTATTTAGACTAGCGCCTTGACTCATTCAAGAAAAGACCAAAGTGAATATTGTCACTTACGCGCGCTTGCCTTTCAACGCTGTTAGCGCCCACAAAATTGACACAACATCAATCATCTCTTGCATCATGGCTCCAAGAACCGCAGGAATCAGCCCAAAAGCCGCTGCAATCATGCTTATAACAGCCAAACCAATTCCTAGCATAACCGCCTGAACCATAACGCGTTTAGTATGCTTTGCAACACTAACAGCGTTTGCTACTGCATAAATGTTGTTGTTCATAACCACAACTTGCGCGCACTCCGAAGCTGCCGTATCTGTGCCATCCGTCAAAGCCACGCCAATGCTTGCTGCAGCCAAAACAGGAGCATCGTTCACACCGTCTCCAATCATCATGGTTACGCACTGATTTTGCTTATTTTTATTAGCAAAATCACTCTTATTAGCAAACTCACTCTTATAATGCTTTTTTACATGTTCCAACTTGTCTTGCGGCAGCAAATTGGCATACACACGCTCAATTCCAACGCTTTTTGCTATTGTTTGAGCAGCCTGCAAGCCGTCTCCCGTGAGCATGCTTATTGAGCGCACACCAAGTTCCTTTAACTTTTGAATCGTCAATTTTGCGTTTTCGCGCGGAACATCTTTTAGAACAATGCGCCCAACAAGTTTGCCATCAAAAGAAACATATGTTGCCATTTCGTCGGCAGCAAGCTCTTCAAAAGCCTGCGACTTTCCTTCAGGATTGCCAGCTGGCGCATTCAAAACGTAGCTTTTTCGCCCAACTCTAACGTTTACGCCATCCACAACACCGCATATACCTTGCCCAGCAGTTTCTTTAACACCGCTTATAACTGGATATTCGCGAACGCTTGGAAGTTGCGGAACAGCGGATGGATGCGTGTTTTGCCAAAGATCTGCTCCAGCTTTTGCAATTCCTCCTGCAAGAATGTGCTGCGAGTAGGTTTCCAAAACGCCTGCAAACATTAGGATTCTATTTTGCAAATCGCGCTTTTCTTGATTTTCCTGATTTACTTGATTCCCCTGGCTCCCCTGCTCTACGTCATCTTTACAGTCCGCCAAATCCACTCTAATAACCTGAGGCCGCTTAACTGTAAGCGTTCCTGTTTTATCGAAAAATACGTGGGTTACTCGGCTTAGCTGCTCTAAAACATCCTGACTTTTTACAACAATTCCAAGCTTTGCAAGTCTTCCTGTTCCTGCCATAAACGCCACTGGCACCGCTATCAAAAGCGGGCAAGGCGTAGCTAGCACCAAAACTTGCGCAAATCTTAATGCTTGCCCAGATGCAGCCCAAGCGACTCCCGCAATCACAAACGAAACCACAGTAAAAGGAACGGAAAGCATATCTGCAAATCTAACTACAGCCGCCTTGGAACTTCTTGCAGATTCCACCAACTTCATGATTTTTTGATATTGCGAATTCTCCGATAGCTTCGTTACTCGCATAATCAACACAACGCCGCCATTTACGCATCCAGACAACACTTGCGCGCCAGCAAACACTTCACGCGGAAGCGACTCGCCATTTATTGCGCTTGTGTCTAGAACAGCAGAACCGCTTAAAAGCTCACCGTCTACAGGAACCGTTTCGCCTGGAAGAACAACTATAACGTTGCCGATTTTTAGATTTTCAACTGGAACGGTTTTGTATCTTTGCAATTGGCTAGAAGACTTTGCAGCTTGCAATATTGGGCATTCTTTAGACTTATTGTGGCATTTTTCACATGATTCACAATTTGCAAAATCTTGAGAATATTCCTGCGATACGTCTAGCGAAGATTCATCGCTTACTTTTCTAAAATGACTATGATCAAGAAGCGCACATTGCTCACAAGATTCACCGCACACTATTCCAGGAAGTGTCATTAAATGCGCGGTTTGAGGAGACGCATTTACTAAAAGCGACAGATTTTTCTGCGCTGCATCTTGCGCAAAGTCTTCGATTGCTCCGCCTGTAAACACCATTACAACAATCAAATAACTTGCCCAAAATTCGCCTATACAAAGCGTTGCAAGCAATGCAACAAACGCAAGCAAGTCAATTCCAAGCGTGCCATGCATTAAATCATCAATCATACTTAAAAGCGACTTAACACATGTGTATAAAACTAAACATGTTATTATACTTTGCCCGATTGTAAGGCTTATTTGCACATTAAAATCAACGTTTATTAACGAAAATAAGAAAGTAAACGTCTTGCTTATAGCTTTGCAAAAATCGAGTATAAAAGTCAGATTTCTAGAATAAAACGCCGCAATAAACGGAAACAAAACTAAAACTATTACTAATTGAGGAGCACGACGGCAATACGCTAAAAGTTTACGCATACACTTTCCTTACGCTGATCAGGCTAACTGCGATAAACGCTGCTAACACACGATTTCACGCCTTGTTAACCCACTGAGCAGCTATTTATAACAGCAAACTCAATACACGGCGTAAAGATACTTATGTTTATTTGTTAATGAATATATTAACAACAACCATTGATGAGAAGCGTTCTCATATAACAAAGCGCACGCGAACCCAACAAACAGCGCAAAAAACGATAGTGCGAGGAGTAGCGGTAGTAGGCAACGGCTAGGTTGTTGTCGTTCTGGACAAATTCAGTCTTTGCCACCTATACATTCACCTCCTCAGCTGAGCTTTGGCGGTCAATGAATGCCAGATACTGCTCGTACTTGCGCAGCATCATGTTCTTCGCATACTGCTCCATGTACTCGTAATCAGGCTTGCCCCCATCAGTAACAGGGAGCATAAGCTTTTGCCTGTGCATTCGCTTTTCTTTGAACTTGTAGCCATAGCTATATTTCACACGCTGCATGGCAAAAATTGACGTAAAGAAAAGCAAAACGAACTTATTGTCTTCCTGATTCTTCAGGTGGAGACGCTTTACATCATCCGTGAAAATGCACTCATACGGATGATAAAAGGCAATGCACGGAGCGCCGTTGTAATTAACGCCAAGAACGTTGCTATCCTTTGACGTATTATCATTGCCAACAAAGCCTGTGACCCCGTTACCATTGTCTGTAGCGCCAATAAACGGACGGTTTCCTTCAACCTTATTGCGAGTCTCAAGTCGTTTTCCTGCATCAACAGTGAAAATGTCACCGAGAACAAACTCCCCCCATTCCTTCTCGCCAAGAGCCGGAATGTCCTTGTGTTCCAACTGTGAGAGCCGTCCAGCGATGAAATTCTTATACCTCATGAGCATACCCCACTTCACTTCAGTGGAGTAAAGCGTCATGTAGGCATAATCAGGCTTGCCCTTGTTATCGACAGGGAGCATTACCCGCTCCCGCTTGATGCCATCTTTGTTTCCCATGTGACCGTATGAATACTTTGAGCAAGTCTGTTGCACTGCCCGTGCAATAAACTGCCCAAAATCGGACTGAATTGAATCGCTACGCAGCATCAGAATTGATGACCCTGCACCTCCTCGTCCGAGAAAATCCATCGGCTGATAAAAAGTGCTTCCATCCACAGGGCTCACCGTCAGACAGTTGCCCGCATCCAATACCTCATTCTCTTTCCCTTTGCAACATTTCATCACGCCGTTGTTGGCAGCGCCTGATGCTACAAATGGAACATCGCCGTAGGCATAATCATCCTTATTTCTTACCTTGGGACGGCTCACTGAAAACAGGTCTCCAATGTAAAACTCGCCCCATTCCTTCTCACTCAATCTTTCCATCGTCAGCACCTCCCTCGAACAGATACTCGCGGTTCTGCATGACCATGGAGAACTCGAACGTCAGGTAATCGCCGATGGACTTCTCGAAGTCCGCATCGGACGGAATCTCGTCATTGAAGTAGTAAAAACTATGCAGCCACTCGTCACCTGCCTCTACCGTAGACTCGACGCAGAACTTGGACGGTGCCTCTACACGCCCAAACCACACGTCCAATAGATGCTGTCGCTTGTCTTTGGCGGAATCACCCTCGACCAGTCCGACGTGTGCTCTCACCTCGTAACCGTCGTCCCTGAAATCAATGAATTTGCATACCTTGTCCTTCGGATGCGGCTCATGCGCCGTGAACACAGCGATGACCGGGTTCGTGCCCACGCCGTAGAACGTGTCCGTGTTGCAGGTGATGACGCCTTCAAGCGTATGGTGCTTCATGATGGCGTCTTTGAACGCCTGCTCTACCTTTGACTTACCAGTCATGGACGACTGAGGAACGATGACCGCAGCCCGCGCATCGAACGTCAGAGAATCCAGCATGTGCTCTATAAACGACAGCTCGTACTGGCTCGGGTCAGCCTTGGTGCCCTGTGAGTACGGAGGATTCATCAGACCAACCGTAGCCCCCTTCGTCAGCACCTGTGCCGGGTTCTTGACCAGAAAGTCACTGCATTCGAGATTGCTGTTGCCATCACGGCGCAGAATCATGTTCGCAGCAGCAACGGCAAACATGTTGCTCTGAAGCTCGAAGCCGTGCAGCTGCTTCTTCTTGATGTTCTTTCTCTGCTGGTCATTGTCCGCCATGGAAAGCATCTTGTGCATGGCAGAAATCAAAAACCCTGCCGTGCCGCACGTAGGGTCAAGCACCACGTCGTCAGGCTGTATATCCACCAAATCACACATAAGGTCAGTGATGTGACGAGGTGTCAGGATAATGCCCAGCGTCTGCCCGTCTCCGCCAGAATAGCTCATGAACTCGCCATAGAAGCGCCCGATGAAATCCTCGGAGGTCTTCTTATACTTGATGTTCTTGAACACGTGCTCATATAGGAACTCCGTGTAAAACTTGAGCGGCGTCTTGCCCAGTGTGTCGTTTACCTCATTCAATCTAAAGCTGGTCTGCAAAATAGCAAACTCAGCCATAAGCTTATCTTTCTTCGCATCTGGCCCCACATTGGAGCGAGTTAGGCGCGTCTTGATGGCATTCATCAGCTTATCGCCATCGCGGTTACCCGCAATCTGGTCTCCTGTCAGCGAATCGATGCTGAAACCACCAAATTCAATTTCATCAAGCGCGAGTAGAATACCAGCAACAACCAATGGCTTGTCTTGGTCTTTCAGAGTTCCGTAACTACGCAGATATTCGTGAAGCTCAGCAGCGTCCTTGAGAATCTGTTCCGTTGTCTTTTCAACATCGGTAGCCTCTTCCAGAACATACCTCGTGTAGTACTCGTTGATGTTACTCTGAGAGAACCAGACGAACGATTCAATATCAGGTAACAGCTTGTAGCTCTCACGATCATCGACCCAAAGCGGCGTAATCTTGTGATGCTTCTCATCACCGGACACACCAACAGCAAACACCTTCTTGAAAGAGCAATTCTGGGCGATATGCTTCCCATAAAAGTAAGCACCGTTGACCGCATAATCGGTCACTGACTTAACTTCCGTATCGATTACGCCCTTATCAGTTAGATTGACATGTTTATCAATCGTCGCCTTATCCTCGATAACAAGAACAAAATCGCCGATAACGGCGACATACTCGGGATATCCTGCCTTGCCTGTTCCTCGCTTCGACGCAGTCTTTAGCGCGTCGTCAATCTCCTTCGTATTGCTGCCCTGAGCGTCGAACTTGATACCGCACTCATCAAGCTGCTTTGCAACCCAAAGGTCGGTCTTTACTTCCTTCTTTGCCATTATTCCTCAGCCTCCTCTGCATTTTTCTCAATCAACTCACACAGCATCGCTGAGATAGATTTCTCCCTCTTGGCTGCAATGATTTTCAATCTCTTCTTATCCTCTGCCGTCACGGAGAGCGTCAACTTCGTTCGCCTGACATCTCCTGAGAGCTTCTTTTCGTCTTTTTTGTTCATATCAAGCTCTTCTGTAACACGTATTCACGTAATTACGTATTATTGTACAACATTTTACCAGATAAATCGACCTTTTCGTATCAAGCAAGACCGTCTGAAGACTGTCGAGATTGCACGAGACAAAGGAGGATTCACATGGATTCCAACGATTACATCGAAACTTCCGAAGACCTATCAAATCAGGCAGGATGGTGATTCTCGCCAATGAGATTGCAAACCGTCCAGTAGAGTACACCAATGAAGCAGTCTTCCACAACAAGGAAATAGACCTGTACGCCTGGATTCATGACACAGCTGGCACAGCATTTTTCTAAATCCCTATAAGAAAAAATCGCATAGCGCAGGTAAGAGGGGTAATCGGGGTTATAGGCCAAAAAGTGTGTAAAAAATCATGTCTCACGCATTGCAATACAAGCGTTTTGCGGTAATCGAATCTGCTTTCTGCACATTCGCCACCCGGACAAAAAGTGTGTAAAAAATAAGCTCATAACCCTTATAGCAGTAAGGCTCGTAGTATATCGAATGTGGGTATTCTTATGCGCAGTTAGCGTTCTGCGCGAGTGTCTCATGACCGTTGCTTTCTCAGCTCGTTGACTGAATTAGTAACGGTGTTTGGATTGTGATTATGCCACAGAATATTCATCAGCTTAGTCTTACACACTTTTTGGCCTACAACACTAACCCGATATATCAAGGGTTTTCGGCATGAAAAAGGCTTCTAGCGATTTGCTAGAAGCCTGTTTGTGGAGCTAAGGAGACTCGAACTCCTGACCCTCTGCTTGCAAAGCAGATGCGCTACCAGCTGCGCCATAGCCCCATTCGAAAGAATGATGTTCATTCTATCGTGGGCCCGGGAGGACTTGAACCTCCGACCTCATCCTTATCAGGGATGCGCTCTAACCACCTGAGCTACGGGCCCAACTTGTATGTTGAAAACATACAAGTAGTTAGATTAGCACAGACGCAGAAAATGTCAAATAGCAAATCTAAGCGTGTCGCAAAATTATTCTACAAAATTACTCTACAAAATTACTCTAAATGGCTTCGCATAAACCACTGGAACTTTTCAAGCTGCTGAACATGATCTTGAATAATGTTTGAGCTAACAATATCAAGATTATCAAGCTGTGCAATAGCATTTCTATCGTCTGCAATCATATCGTTGTAATACTCAATCAAGGCCTGCAAATACTCTTTAGTAGACTTTCTACCACTAAGAGCAAAACGCTTCCATGTGCGAGATGCAACAACATCGTCTGCGCGACCCAATGGCGAGCCTCCAAGCGTTGCAATTCGCTCAGCTGTTTCATCGGCTTGAGCTAAAACTTCTGCAACCTGCGGGTCAAGCATTTCGTGAACTGCAATAAAATCTGGGCCAGTAACATTCCAGTGCGCATGCTTTAAGACTAAAGCAGCTTCTTGCTCATGGCTTAAACGATTCTGTAAAATCGCAATAGCTTTCTCGCTTGCTTCTTCATCTAGACCTGGCACAATATGCATCAAAGTCATAATATCCTCCATTTGTTCAATTTTTATTCAAATCTTCGCTCTGCTCTGTTTTTCTAACTTCAATCGTAGCAATTCTGCGGCCATCTACCTCTGTAACGGTCATATCGTAGCCATCCGCATCGTGCAAAACAGCGCCAACTTTGCCCATTGAACCCGTGCGGGCAAGAAAATACCCTGCAACGGTTTCGTAAGGTCCATCTTCCAGCTCAATTCCAGTAACGTCTGCAAAGTCTTCAATCGTCATTCCACCGTCAACAGTGGCCACTCCGTTTACAAACGCCGTAGACTTGCTATCTCGGCTTAAATCAGACTCATCTGGCAAATCGTACTCGTCTCGAATATCTCCAACCAATTCCTCGGTCATGTCTTCAAGCGTTACAATGCCATCTGTGCCGCCATACTCGTCAATAACAACAGCAAGATGTATTCCGCGTTTTCTAAGCAGCTCTAAGCTTGGAAGCAGTTTAGAAGTTCCAGGAAGACTTATTCCTTCTCGAGTAACATCCGCAACAATTTTTGCATCTGGATCTTTAACGTCTAGCAAATCGCGAACATGCACAAATCCAATAACGTCGTCAAAATCCTTGCCCGTTACTGGGTATCTAGAATAAGGAAGATCGCGAATCTTTGCAGCAGCATCTTCTAAGCTTAATGAGCCATCTAAAAACTCAACGTCTGCACGAGGGCGCATAACTTCGGCAACAATCGTTTCGGAAGCGTCGAAAACATCGTCTAAAATCGTTCGCTCATCTTGGCTAAGTTTTTTATTTGAGTTAACCAAAACGCGCAACTCCTCGTCGGAAACTTCGCTTTCTTTTTCGTTTGGATCAAACCCAAGAAGACGCACAAAACCGTTGGTATTCTTAGCAATTAGCCATATTAGAGGCTTGCATATTTTAGAAAACACATCTACTGCAGGAACAACCGCTCTTGCGATTTGCTCCGATCTTTGCATTGCAATTCGTTTTGGAACAAGCTCAGAAATTACGATTGAAAAATACGATATTATAAGCGTTAAAACAATAGTGGTAAGCGGGCCTGCTACGTGATTTGGAACTCCCCAAGATTTTACTAATGGCACAACATGAGGCGCTATTGCGGATTCACCAAAAGATGCCGAAAGAAAACCCGAAAGCGTAACTCCGATTTGAAGAGTGGAAAGAAAAGTGTTTGGATCGCGGGCGATTTTTGCTACGCGCGCTCCTCGCGCATCCTGCGCTTCCATTCTATCTAGCTGCGATGTTCGCAAATTAACCAGCGCAAGTTCGGTGGCGGCAAACACGGAGCCAAACAGAAGGAACACAACAATGAGTGCAATGTTAAAACCCAACGACATACTTGCTATCTTAGTTGAATTTAGCGCATATAAAAAGTGCATGTAAAAGCAATGTTGCTAATATGCAGATAATATGCGCAAATAAAGCAATACAAGCAATCAACTTCGATAAAAATACCCAGATGGCGCTTTATGCAAAATCTTGGCTGACTGAACCTTAAGAACAATTCCATCGCTTAAATAGCCCTTTAGCCCAACTTTTCCAAGAGCTATTTTGGCTTTAACAACAACCCACTGATGCTGCGAAAACTGCAGATTATTAGGCATTTGTGCAACAAAGCCAAACGGACTCATGTCTAAAATGCAGCAAGACATAAACTGCCTAGATACGCGAACCTGATTTTTAGAAAGCGTAGATTCTTTGCTTATAAACCCTTTTACAACAATCGTATAATCTTTGTATTTATCAAAGTTGTGGTCAATTTCGTTGTACCAATTGCCAAAATCATCGTCTGAAACAACTATTTTTTTATTCGCCGCATCTAATCCGCTTAAATTTTTTTTATTATTTTTATGATTAGACGCGATTGGTATTGCGCGACCAGATGCATATTCGTCAAAACCTGCGGATTTTAAAGAACCGCCGCCTAGTGATGACTGTGCCATTTGCAACGGAATTAAAATAATAAGCATTGGCACTGCGATTGAAACCAATATTTTTTTGGAATCTTTTGCACATACAGAAAAAACGCCAAAAAGCGAGCAAATTCCCAGAGCAAAAAGCAAAATCGCAGCAAAAATAAGGTACGCAAACGCGCGAGGCGTAGTCAAAATTGCGTAAGATCCGCTTAAAGCGCTGTGCATTAAAGCGGCAGCAAGGCAAAAAATAAAAAATGTTTGCAAAACGCTTGCAAATGTTATTTTTTTAAACAATTTTGCGGAATTTGCGGAATTTGTAGAATTTGTATCAATCACGGCATTACTCACAGCATTACTCACAGCATTACTCCCCACGCAAAATGAACAACAAGCGCCGCAAGCAAACAAAACACAACAATCGTTGCAATTAAGCGCAAAACAAACTTAGTTTTGCAATCTTCAACAAGCATAAGCGTGTTTTTTATGTCTAGCATTGGCCCAAAAAGTAGAAAAACAATTACCGAACTCATTGGAAGAGAAGAAGCCAAAGAGCGAGCGATTACAGCGTCGGAACTGGAGCAAAGTGAACTTGCGTACGCTATTAGCATCATTGCTGGAATCGCAACAAAAACAGTTGTTATGTTAACTTTTGACGCAGGATCTGCACCAAGCCAAACTCGAATAATCGAAGCTACTATTGTTCCAAACAAAATTATTGGCATTAGTCGCATAAAATCTGAGTAAATGTGATGTGCGTAAGTTTTCAAACTATTTTTAATATCAGACTTAAAGCTGGAAGAATTTTTATACGAAGAATTGCCACTTTGTAACTTATTACAACCGCCATAAGCTGCACAATCCACACAATCCGCGCGAACTTTTTCCAATACATTCTGCCTTAAAACCTGCGACTTTACAGGAAAAATCACAAAGCTAACGCCAACTAAAAGAGCCACTCCAACACCCAAAGCCACTCGAGTTACGGCAACTGCTGGAACGTCTGCAAAAGCATACCAAGTTGCCCAAATAGAAACAGGATTTACTACAGGCACAGCGCACAAAAACGTTACAGCACAAGGCAAAGGCAGCTTTCTAGCAACAAGACGAGAAAAAGTTGGAACAACAACGCAATCGCAAACAGGAACGCACACACCTGCAAGAATCGCAGCCAAAAAGCCGTTAGCAGTGGATTTTGGCGCATGTTTTTCAATAAAATCTTCCGTAACCCACGTTTCTACAGCAGCAGAAACAAGAACGCCAATTAGCGTAAAAGGAACAGCTTGCAAAAGTAAGCCGCAAACGCCCCTAATAATGGTATTTACAGGCAGCCATGGATTGCGCGCTTGCAACGCAGGGGCCATGGCAATAATAAGAGCTGCAAAAGGCACTCCTGCAATCAAAAAAAGATAGTTTGCAGAATTTGCTTGTTTTGCTTTACTTGCTTTACTTGCTTTTTCTACTTGGCTCGTTGTTTTTGCTTCGGTTTCTGTTTTTAGCATGACAACACTTCCACCAAGCCGTCACTCATTCGATACCTTGCTCCAACAAGCATCAAAGCGTCTTTGAAAACAGCTTCGCGAATTATTTGTGATTTTTCGCAAATTTCAGCCAAAATATTAGACACATGAATACGTTCAATATCATCTGTATCTAAATTTTCCTCAACACCTGCGAGCGCAGCAGGCCCTAAAGAACGCAGCAATATTGACTCGCTCGACTCAATTATTTCGCTTGTTTTATCTTCGCCGTATTCAGCAACCAGCTTTTGCACGTTCGGCAAAACAGCCTGTACGGCGCCGCAATGCTCATGCCCAAGCACAACCAGCACTTTTACTCCCAAATCACTTACAGCGTATTCCAGAGAAGCAATTACGGCATCATCCAACACTTCTCCAGCTGTGCGAACAGAAAAAATATCGCCCAAACCGGCGTCGAATATGAATTCTGGAGCAACTCGCGAATCTGCGCACGAAAGCACAACAGCTCCAGGATGCTGACCGTCAATAAGTTTCATGCGCGATTCTGAATTTACGCCTGCAAACGCTGAATTGCCGTCTGCAAATTTGCGATTCCCTGCAAGCATTGCGTTTAATACCGATGTAGCTAAAACTGAATCTTCATTAGCAAAATCTTCGCTGACTTCTTCTTGCATTATTACCTCCTACACTGGCATTGGCAATATTTTCAGTTGCTTAAAGTGTAAAATTTTTGACTCAGAATATATTGTATCTTTCGTAGTAAATAAGAATTTTGTTTAAGAATATAAGCCTATTATCAAAAAAGCTCCCGTATTGCAATTCGCAAATACGAGAGCCTTCTTGATTCAGTAATTTATTAAAATCATCCAGTGTTTTGCAAGCCTGCAGCAACACCAGAAACTGTGCAAAGAATCAAGTAAATAAACTCTGCTTGCTGACTTTCGCTAAGCTCTTCTTTATCTACCTTGTTGCGCAGCTTGTGGAGCGCAAGCGACTGAATCACAGAAAGCGCATCCACATATGGCGAACGCACGCGAATTGCCTGGCCAAGCACATGTCGGTGCTGCAGAGGCCACTTGTCGCCAACAATTTGCAAAACCCACTTGCGAGTAAGCTGCATCTCGGAAAGCACTTTATTGCTCAAATCTTCGCGATCTCCAAGGCTTAGATACATGCGAGCAATGCGCTCATCTGTTTTTGCCAAAGACATCTCAATGTTGTCAATAAAAGTGCTGAAAAGTGGCCATTCTTCGTACGCTTTGCGCAAAGTTTGCAAGTCGCCAAACTCTTCGCAGGCCGTACCCAAGCCGTACCACGCTGCCAAATTGATTCGAGCCTGTGCCCAAGAGAACACCCACGGGATTGTACGCAAATCATCCAAAGACTTTGCGCCAAGGCCTCGCTTTGCAGGGCGTGAACCAATAGGAAGCAAGCCAATCTCACTAAGCGGCGTAACGGTTGAGAACCACGGGGTAAAGTCGTTGGTTTGCAGCAAATCAATGAATCGATTATGCGCTGCAACATCAAGCTTTTGAGCCATATCCGCATACTTGTGCGTCATCTCTGTGTTTGTTTTTTCAACGCTTGGAGCCGACTGAAGCAAAGTTGCAGCAGCCACGGATTCCAGGTGACGAATAGCCAAAATTGGGTTTCCGTAGCGAGCAAAAATCACCTCGCCCTGCTCAGTAAGCTTAAATCGGCAATTTACCGACCCAACTGGCTGAGCCAAAACAGCACGGTTTGCAGGGCCTCCGCCTCGTCCAACAGCACCACCACGGCCATGGAACAGCGTTAAGTCAATATCGTGCTTTTTAGCCCACTGAGCAATGCGCTCTTGAGCGGAGTGCAAAGCAAGTGTTGCAGATGTAGGGCCAGCGTCTTTGGAAGAATCGGAGTAGCCAAGCATAACTTCCATTTTGCGACCAGTGGCCTTTAGTCGCGCCTGAACTTCTGGAATCTTAATGATTTCTTCCAGAACATTTACCGAGTTTTGCAAATCTTCCAACTGCTCAAAAAGCGGGATTACGTCGATTGTTGGCGCATCCTGTGGGTGAGCAAACGCAAGGCGATTAAGCTCAAACACATCGCGAACATGCTGAGCAGACTTTGCAAACGAGATAATGTAGCGGCGAGCTGCGCGCATACCGTTGCGCTTTTGAATAGCTCCAAGCGCGCGGAATGTGTCTAGAACCTCGCGGGTCATTGGCTGCAGCGGGCCACGCTCCCCATGCAAACCGTGTTCGCGAATATCTTCCAAAGCGCGCGAATGCACGAGCGAATGCTGGCGGAACTCCATTTCCACCATGTGGAAGCCAAATGTTTGCGCCTGCCAAATAAGATCTTGAAGCGGACCATAAGCTGCGCGCGAATCGCCAGCAGCCGCAAGCGACCTCTGCACAATGTGCAAGTCTTCAATAAAATCTTCGCAAGAATGATACATCAAGTCTGTATCTCGGCTAATCGTTCTGTGCAAACGATCTGCCATAACAAGCATAACGGCTCTATGCGGCTCGCTGTTTGAAACGTCGGAAGCGTTTTCGGTTAGCTGCTCGCTCATTTCTCGCTGGCGATTCCAAAGCTCCAAAAGCTCAACGCTTGGAGGAGTTGTCCGCGTTTCCATTGTTAAGCATTTTCCAACTTCACGCGTGCGCGCTTCTAGAGCAGCAAGAACGTGGTCGCTAAACTTTCGAGCAACCTGCCTACTCACCTTTGCTGTAACGTTTGGATTTCCGTCTCTATCGGAACCAATCCAGCTTCCTGGGTGGAAGAATGCTGGGCAACGAGGCGGCACCAAGCCTGCCTTCTTGCCTAGCAGCCAATCGTCAAATCGGCGGTAAACCAGCGGAATTGTGTTGAATAAAGTGGCGTCAAAAATGTCTAGAATCGTGTCTGCTTCTTCAACAGGAGTTGGCTTTTTAAGTGCGATTGGAGACGTACGCAGCAATGCGTCAATCTCGTTGTATAACATACGATAATTTTCGCGCTTATCCGATCCACCTAAAGTATTGTGCTTGCTTAAAAGCTGCGATATTCTGCGGATTTTACCAGCTACAGCCTTGCGCCTAGCTTCGGTTGGATGCGCAGTAAAAACTGGGTGGAACTCAAGCTTTGCAAGCAATTCCTTAGCCTGCGCAGGGCTCATTTCTGTAAGCAACTTATGATATGCGCAAGTTAACTCGTTTACAGGGTCCACTGGGTTGGAGTCCTCAACATCGCATTCACGCTGATGCAGCACAGAAACCCTGTAGTTTTCTTCGCAAAGGTTTGCAAGATGGAAGTATGTAGCAAAGGCACGAGCTAAAAGCTGCATATCTGGCAAATCCATGCCATTGATTTTTTCTACAGCCTTGCTTAGGCCGTTGTCTTCCTCTTCTTGAGCATCCAGCATTTGCGCAAAGTGGGCAGCGCTTGCATTTACAGCATTTAAGCGCACTTCGTCAAATACGGTTAATAATTTTTCATCAAATTCGCCCAAAACATCGCGCAGAATGTGCAAACATAAATCCATGTCTTGCTTAAGCGATGCTGGCAGTTCGCGCTCCTCTGGGCCTTTTCGCCCTAAACCAGACGTTACAATCGTTGCGTCTGCTGGAGTTACCTGTTGATTTTGAGTTGTCATCAGACCTCCTTGTGCTAGTCATAAGGTTGCTTGGTCGTTTGACTTCCGCGGCTCCTCCGCGGTTATTTAGGTCAAAAGTTGCAAGCCCACAGCCTTTGTTTCCAGCGAGATTCCAACATAATTGTGAACCGACCTTAGGACTGATTTTTTATATAAATTTTTTATAGACAATGTGCTGCGTATACTAAAAAATTGTGAGCATAGAAGATAATAACGCGGATAGTGGCAGTAGTAATAGCAGCAATAGTAATGAGCCAAAAATACTTCGGACTGGCCATATTGTTGGAAAGCCTTCTGGACGCTTTCAAACGCACGCGATTCCGCTAGACATGGAAGACGTTGAGCGCGATTGGGATAAACCAGTTACACAGGCTGGCATTGCCGCAAAATCCAGCATTATTATTCGCGTTGGAGCTTTGGGCTTAGGCGCTGGAACTGGAAGCTATCGCGTTCGCGAGCTAATGCACCGCGTTGGCGAGCCTATGGGCGTAAACGTTCGTGCAGACGTTAATTTAACCGACATTGAAGCAACTTGCACAGATAGGCACGAGCGCATTACAGAAGTTGTTGATTTGCCTACTACTGGCGTAAACACAGAGCGAATCTGGCTTCTTGAGCATTTTGCAGATTGGTTTAACGTTAAGCTTGGAAACGATTCCTTATACCATTCAAAAGCCACTGTTTCTAAGGAGCTAGTAGATACTCTTCAAGCTGGCAGCAACGAGAATGCTATTGTTCAAGCTGCTAAGCAGTCGGAGGAGCACGCTGCAAAAATCGAAGAAAAAATGGCCATTCAAGAGGCGATTCGCAAAGAAAAACCTCGTGGAATTTTTGCACTTCAGCCAGAAAAAACATATGTTGAACATTTTTCTCACGTTCAAAATGTCAAAAATAGCCAAAATAATTTAGATTCTGGGCTTAAAAACAATTCAGCCGCTTCATTTAACGAAAATCCTGCTGGCGATTCTTCCGCGCCGCTTACCGTTCGCCAAGTTCACGACCGTCTAGACCTAATCAAAAACCGCAAACCTCTTTATAAGCCGTGGTTCGCCGGCCTTGCCTCTGCTGTAGCATGCGCATCCTTCGCATTTTTGCTCGGCGGCGGCGCTTACGACATGCTTGGCGCTTTTATTGGCGCGGGAATCGGCCACTACGTTAGAAGACGCATGTTTATGCATCATCTAAATCAATTTGTTGTAACGTTTATTGCCGTTGCTGTTGGCGCTTTAAGCTGCATCGCTTCTTTGCGCATTGTTGGCTGCTTTGACCCTTCTGCTTTGTATCACAATACAGCTTATATTGGTTCTGTTTTGTTTGTGATTCCAGGCTTCCCGCTTATTACAGGCGGCTTAGATATTGCTAAGATTGATTTTCCTTCTGGAATTCAGCGGCTTTGCTACACAATGGCGATTATTCTAATGGGCACTCTTGCTGGCTGGATGGTTGCAAGCCTTGTTCAGCTAGATCCTCAAGGCTTTACTCCTTTGGGCTTAAATCCTTGGCTTAATACTGTTCTTAGAATGATCACAGCATTTGCAGGCGTGTGGGGATTCTCCGTTCTGTTTAATTCGCCTCAACGAATGTGTTTTGTTGCTGGAATAATCGGAGCAATTACCGATACTCTGCGCTTAACAATGGCCGATTTTGGTGTTGCTGCAGAAATCGCAGCATTTACTGGCGCTTTGCTTGCTGGTCTTTTGGCTTCTGCTTGGCGCTCAATTGTGCATAGAGGCTGGGCGCCGCAATACTTGGGCTACCCGCGCATTGGCCTTACGGTTCCATCTATTGTGATTATGGTTCCTGGACTTTACATGTATCGCGCAATGTTTTATCTTGGTCAGTTTAATACGCTTCCCGCTTTAGACTGGACATTCCGCGCATTTATGGTGATTATTTGCTTGCCATTAGGCCTTGCGGTTGCACGCGTTATAACAGATAAAAGCTGGCGATACGATATTTAGGCTATACGATATTTAGTCATATAGAGAATAATTAAAACGCCCAGCAACTACTGGGCGTTTTATTTGTATGCAATCAAAATATGCAATCAATCAAGAATTAATCAGTACTTCATATTCATCGCTTCGCGCACTTGCTCAAGCGTCTCCTGCGCAATCTCGGCAGCTCGCGCATTTCCGTCGTGCAAAATATCGCGGATTGAATCCATATCTTTGGCCAATTCTTCTCTACGCTGGCGGTGTGGAGCAAGGAAGTTATTTACAGATTCAATAACGTACGCCTTTAGCGCGCCTGCACCCGCATCGCCGATTTCTTGAGCAATATCCTTTGGATCCCTGCCTGTAACCAAGCCCGCAGTAGTCAAAAGTGCAGAAACCTGCGGACGTGCCACTGGGTCAAAAGTAATTGTTCGCTCGGAATCGGTTGGGCTTTTTTTAATCAACTTTGCTGTTTCTTCTGCGGTTGCGCCCAGCATAATCGAGTTTCCGTAAGACTTGCTCATCTTGCGCCCGTCTAATCCTGGAATCTCTGGCGTATCCGAAAGAATCGCAGCTGGCTCTGGGAAAACAGGATTCTTCTTTGCGTATCGCTCGTTAAACCTGCGAGCAATCGTGCGCGTAATCTCAATATGTGGCAAATTATCTTTGCCAATTGGCACAACATTTGCTTTGCAGAACAAAATATCGCAAGCCTGATGCACTGGGTACGTAAGCAAAAGTCCTGTTAAAGCGTGACCCGAAGCTTCCATTTCGGCTTTAACAGTAGGATTTCTATGCAATTCCGCTTCTGTAACTAAAGACAAAAATGGCAGCATAAGCTGATTTTCTGCAGGCACAGCGGAGTGCGTAAAAATCATTGTTTTTTTAGGATCAATTCCAGCAGCCATGTAATCAAGAACAAGATTTAGCACGTTATCTTTTACGTGTTCAACAGTGTCTCTATCTGTAATCACCTGGTAGTCTGCAATAATCACATTTGTGTTTACGCCAAGATTTTGCATTGCGACACGCTCACGAATCGAACCAAAGTAATGACCCAGGTGGAGCCTTCCTGTTGGCCTATCTCCCGTAAGCATTGTAAAGGAGCTAGGATTTGCCTTTAGCTTCTCAAGCGTTGCGTCTGAACGCTTTTGAGCTGCCATAAAGCTTGCGCTTATCTCATTTCCAGCAGCTGTAACCTGTGCTTCTTGCTCCATTTTAAACTCCTTACACACGCAATTTTCCTTGCGATTTTTACGCCTAAAATATGGCTTTTATGGTAAAAGTTCACTCAGACAATATACTCTGTTGCGGCAAAGTGGTACGCTCTTGTGTGATGAATTGATTGTTTTGGTAAATTAGAGGGGGTCAGATGGGCCGCGGACGACAGAAGGCAAAGCAACAGAAAATTGCCCGTAAGCTCAAATACCTGACGACCGATACGGATTACGACGAGCTTGCTAAAGAGCTTAACACTCACGAGCCTGGTCAAGGATCCTTCGATCCGTTTGAATCTGATAACTACAATAACACCGAGGATTATCTAGATAACCAAGATAATTCTGAAAGTTTATCTGTAGAAGATGATTCTAAAGACATCAACACTAATGCTGGTAATGATGATGCCGGCAGCTTGCATGATTCCGTTTCGAGTGGAGATGACGATTTAGACGACTACGCCGAGTGGGCTGCTCAGTCTGCCGCTCAGGCCGCCACTAAAGACAAATCGTCTAGTAATTCTGGCGCTATTCATCATCACATTCCTATGCCTATGCCTAATTTTATGCATAAAGATAAGTAGTTTTGATTATTTAGCTTGTTATTTAACTTGATTATCTAACTTAATTATCTAAAAGAACTTTTGTAAGTTCGGGCAGCAGATTGCTTAAATTATCTCGCTCTCCAACTGCGCTTATATTTCCAATTTGCTGCTCGTAATCCCATTTTGTTATTGCGCAAGAAAGTCGCAGCCAAACATCTGGGTCAAGTTCTATAACGTCTGGTGGCGTTAAATTATGCGGATCCGAATGCGGACCTTCCAAAATTTTCACAGCTCCCCAAGGAGCCACTCTCACTTCCACAGCGCAACCAGGCGCTATCTGCTCTAATACATAAAGCGAATATCTAACAGCCATTGCTTCATCGTTTAAACTAACGCCAATCTCATTGGAATTTACGCAGCATAAATCTTTTTTATCTTTTACAGATTTTATATAAGCTTTTGCACTATTTGCCCACGTTTCAAACGATTTTTTAGCACCACTTATATCAGCTTCTCGTATAACAGACATACTTAAATTATCTCATGAATTATCTAACTATTATCTGCGATTTTAACAGTGTTTTACAAAAGTTATATTGTGAATAATTCTTAATAAGGGTTTGGGGTTGTGCTATCATCAACAATGAAAACGTGTGCATTGCCGCGTACCGTCTTGTTAAGTGCAATTTGGCGCGGCTACAACCAACATAATCAAGGGTTGCTATTCGCACATTTTAGGTAAATATATTATTCACGGCACAAGGAGTCAAATATGACTAAACACGTCGCGCCGAAAGCCAAGACTACTGCGGCGGCATTTGCCAAAGAACTTCAAGAACATCTGAAGTACACCCAGGGTGTCACCCCAGAACAGGCCACTACGGCTGATGTGTATGTTGCCGCTGCTACCGCGGTCCGTCGCCATTTGATGGATTCTTGGATGCAGACCCAGCATGACATGATTAACGGAAAAACCAAGGCTGTTGGCTATTTGAGCGCAGAGTTCTTAATGGGCAAGCAGCTTGAAAACGCTTTGCTTAACGCTGGTCTTACCGATCAGTTCAACAAGGCTGTTACAAATCTTGGTTTTGAGCCAAAAGATGTTATCGACGCTGAGTATGAGCCAGGTTTAGGTAACGGCGGTTTGGGTCGTCTCGCAGCCTGCTTTATCGACTCGCTCGCCTCTATTGGCGTGCCAGCATTTGGCTACGGCATCCAATATCGTTATGGTATTTTTAAGCAGCGCTTTGATGAGCAGGGTAAGCAGGTAGAAACTCCTGATTACTGGCTTAGCAACGAAGAGCCATGGGGACATATCGACTATGGTCGCGATCAGCGCGTTAACTTTGGCGGCAAGGTTGTTGAAGAAAACGGCAAGCGCGTATGGAAGCCAGATTGGGCTGTTCGTGCAGTACCAGTTGACTACATGGTCCCAGGCTACAATTCTGGTCGCGTAAACACTCTTCGCTTGTGGACTGCTAAGTCTTACGACGAATTCGATTTACTCACCTTTAACAAGTCCGAGTACTTGGACGCTGTTAAGCCACAGGTTGAAGCAGAAAATATCTCCAAGATTCTTTATCCAGAAGATTCCACTCCACAGGGCAAGGCTTTGCGTCTTGAGCAGCAGTACTTCTTTGTTGCTGCTTCTATTCACGACGCTATTCGCGTGTTCTACCCAGGTCAAGATAAGCCAGACCTTACAACCTTCCCAAGCAAGATTAACTTCCAGCTTAACGATACTCACCCAGTTATTGGTATCCCAGAGCTTATGCGCGTTCTTATGGACGAGTACGGCTACGATTGGAACACCGCTTGGGGTATTACAACTAAGACCTTTAACTACACTTGCCACACGCTTCTTCCAGAGGCTTTGGAAGTTTGGCCAGCCAAGCTTATTGGCGAACTTTTGCCACGCCACCTTGAGATTATTCAGGGCATTAGCGAGCAGTTCCGCAACGAGCTTCGCAGCAAGGGTGTTTCCGAAGATCAGGTTGAGCGCATGCGCATTGCTACCGACGCCGACGAAAATGGCGAAGGTGCTGTAGTTCGTATGGCCTACTTGGCTACCTACGGCGGTTCTTACGTTAACGGCGTTGCCGAGCTTCACTCTGAGTTGTTGAAGGATGTTACCTTAAAGGACTTCTCCAGCGTTTACCCAGATAAGTTCAAGAACGTTACTAACGGCGTAACTCCTCGTCGCTTTGTGCGTTTGAGCAACCCACGTATGTCTGCTCTTATTACTGAGGGCTTGGGCACCGACGCATGGCAGGGTGATTTGGAGCTTCTCGAAGGTTTGAAGCCATTGGCTGACGACAAGGCATTCGTTAAGAAGTTCGCCGAAGTTAAGAAGCAGAACAAGCTTGCCTTCGTTGATTTTGCAAAGCACAAGTATGGCTTTGAAATCAACCCAGACACTATGTTTAACACCATTGTTAAGCGTTTGCACGAGTACAAGCGCCAGTCCATGAAGATCCTCCAGGTTATCTCCATGTACGCTGGAATTAAGAACGGCACAATCAACGTCGACAAGATGCTCCCACGTACCGTGTTCTTTGGCGCTAAGTCCGCTCCAGGTTACGCAATGGCAAAGCTCACCATTCAGCTCATCAACAATGTTGCTCGCGTGGTGAATAACGACCCAGCATGCAAGGGCAAGCTCGCTGTGTTCTTCCCAGCAAACTACAACATTGAACTTGCTATGAACTTGATTCCTGCCACCGATTTGGACGAGCAGATTTCTCAGGCTGGTAAGGAAGCCTCTGGTACTGGCAACATGAAGTTCGCTTTGAACGGCGCTTTGACCGTTGGTACTCTCGACGGCGCAAACGTTGAGATTCGCGAGCGCGTTGGCGCTGAGAACTTCTTCCTATTCGGCATGACCGTTGATGAGGTTGAGAAGCTCTACGCTGAAGGCTACGATCACGGCGGCTCCCGCAAGTACTACGAGTCTGATCCTCGTTTGAAGACCGCTGTAGACATGGTTGCCGATGGCACCTTCTCTAACGGCGACAAGAGCGTGTACGAGCCACTCGTTAACGATTGGCTTACCCACGATTACTTCATGGCAATGGCTGACTTCAGCTCTTACATGGACATTCAGGCTCAGATTGAGGAAACTTACCGCGACCCAATGAAGTGGGCTCGCATGGCGGTTTTGAACGTAGCCAACTCTGGTTACTTCTCTTCTGATCGCTCTATCGAAGATTACCTCGATCGCATTTGGCACACTGGTGCTCTTCCAACTGCCGAGTGAGTATTTAAAAGCGTTTAACGCTTGATTTAATAAAAGGCGATAATTGGCATTTGCTGATTATCGCCTTTTGTTTATCTACATGTTTATCTACATGTTTATATACTTATCTATCTATGATTTTGTTTTGCATTATAAAAAGCAGCGTCTTGCAAAAATCACAAAACGCTGCCTAATAATGTTTAAGTTTTAATGCAGAAAAGTTTATTTTATCTAAGCTTCAACTGGTTTAGCTTCTTCAGCTTCTTCTTTATTTTCCTTTTCTACACCCAAATTAATTGGCGAAGAGCTGTTCTCCCATGGCTGCTCCCATGGATCATAATCAGGATTATGCTGCTTGTACACATACAATGCTGCAATACCTGCGAGCAGTGCTCCAAAGAGCAGTGCAAAGAACTTCCAACCGCCAGAGGACCTGTTCTCCATGATGGCTCCTTTCGTTAAGCTGACCTGCTCGTCCAAGTCAACGTTTTATACCGAGTTTACTCGTGTATTCACTATAATAGTGATTTTTTTTAATACTTGCATCTTTTTGCTATTTTTTTACTACATTTTTACTATTAAGTCGTATAAAATTTTTTACCTTATTTTAGATTGTGATTATTAGACTGTGATTATTTGTGTATGCGATTAGATAATGTTATTTTATGAACAATTTTGATGTAAATAATATTGTTAAACGCTTTAAGACTAATTGCAAAAGCGCAACGTATTCAATTATCTACATTTGCGTGTTTGTATGGATTATTGAGATTATTCTTCACACTTTTTTGCCAAACGCGTATCAATTGTTTATTGAAAACACAGCTTTTGCGCCATTTTTAATCACAAAAGCAAGTTGGACTTGGTTTACATCTATGTTTGTGCATTCTCCAGGATTTACGCACATACTTTTTAATATGTTATGCCTATATTCGCTTGGAATAGAACTTGAAAGATTCTTTGGAAGATGGAAATTCTTCTTCTTATACGCTATTAGCGGACTCGGTGGATGCGTTGCCACTTTGCTTTACTGCAAACTTACAGAAAACTGGATACTCGCCGCCTATGGAGCATCTGGAGCCATTATGGGACTTATTGGCGCTCTTTTGGTTGCACAATGGCGACTTGGCGAAAGCGTTAATGGAACTTTAATTTGGATTGGTTTAACTATTGCTATGCCTTTATTGGTTCCAAATATTGCCTGGCAAGCGCATATTGGCGGCCTTGTTACTGGAATAGTGCTGTCTACTTTGCTTGGCGTTAATAATCCGCTTCTTAAAAAAGCATCTTTTAATGAGCGTTTTGCTGTTTATTCTTTGCTAACTCTTATAGCTCTTTTGGCAATATGCGCATTTTGCTTGATTTAAAACTAATTGATATGCATCTAAATTACACGCGTGTAGTTCTCCACAATTGTGGACATAAAAGTGGATAACCTGGGTATAACGTGGGTATATCTCAATAAGTTATCCACATTGTTATGCACAATCGTTGATAACTCTACTTTTTTAGCCCTGTTGATAAGTGCATAACAGTTATCCACATTTTTGGAAAATTGTGACTTTCTCTAAACCTTAATCAAAAATAGAATTATGCAATCTAACAACACTTGTCCAAGCCAATTACAAAAGCAAAACCAGCAGACGATTGATTTTATTAATCAAAATCAAAACACTAACCCAAAAGATGCTGCTCTAAAAGCGTCTAATAACCCAAACGTTAATGTTGCTTTTGCTGTTAATCAAATAAGCGGCAAGCAGATTGCAAAAACAAAGTTGCCAATATGGTATAAAAACGAGCGCGTAATATATCCAGCTCATATTTCTATGGAACAGTGCTCATCGCAAGCAACCGCACAGTATAAAGCACGCCTTGCAAATCGTCTTATAAAAAACAACAATATTGATAAATGCAAAACAACTCTAATCGATTTAACAGGTGGATTTGGAGTGGACTGCGCAATTATGAGCCAAGAATTCAACAAGGCCATTTGCGTAGAAAAACAAGAAGAATTATCGGCCATAAGCCAACACAACATGATTGCTATGGGCCTAAATAATGTTCAATGCATAAATTCAACAAGCGTAGAAGCTCTAGAAAAAATAGACCAAGCAACGCTTATTTACATTGACCCCGCAAGACGAGATAAGAGCGGAGCTAGAACGTACGCAATCGAAGACTGCACGCCTAATGTTCTTGAACTAAAATCGCATATACTACGCGTTGCGCAATTTTTGCTTATAAAACTATCGCCTATGCTTGATTGGAAAAAAGCTGTTTGCGACTTTAGCGGAAGCGTTAGCCAGATACACATTGTTTCGCACAATAACGAGTGCAAAGAGCTGCTTTTAGTGTTGGACTCAAACATGCATTCAAACGTTGATGTTTACTGCGTAAATAACGATTCAGTAACCGTTTTTAACGCAAAATACAATCCAGACTTAAATAAAGTAGAAGAAGAATCGCAAGAACTACACGAATCGCAAGAACCAGATACAAAAAACCAACAAAGCTCAAACGTCTTAAGTATAAATAATTGGTCTAATTGGGCTAAATATGTTTATGAGCCAAACGCTTCAATTATGAAGTCGGGCTGTTTTAGGCTTTTAAGCTCCAAATACAACGTTTTGCAAATCGCAAGCAACAGCCACGTTTTTATATCTTGCGAATATGAATCTAACTTCCCGGGAAACATTTGGAAAATAGATAATATTTTTAGTTTAAACAAAAAAGAAATTAGCAAAGCACTTTTAAATGTGACTTACGCAAATATTGCAACATATAATTTTCCACTAAGCGTAAATGATCTAAAGAAAAGACTTAAGCTAAAAGACGGCGGAAAAACTAGGATTATTGCAACTACTGATTCTAAAAATAACCACGTAATTATTCGCGCAAGCAGCACGCAATCAAAATAACAAAAATGGCTGCACGCTTTACATGCAGCCATCAGGAATTAACTAAGTTGTATAACAACTATCTCCAGCACATTGTCATTAAGAATCCAGCCATAACCAAGCATGCTGCGATTAAAAGATTAAATGCTCCAATTCCAGGAATTGGGAGCGAAGGATTCAAGTAATAAACAACAGCCCAGAACAATCCAACGATCATAAGCGTGCAGAAGAGTGGAACAAACCATCCAGCATTAGCTTTAGTGCCCTTAATGGCCTCTTCAACCCTGCGAGTATTTTCTTCTTGACGCTTCATCATGCGCTGTATTTGCGGAGATAAAGACTCTTTATCTGCAGTTGCGTTCAAAACAGCTTCAACCTGCTCCATAGGAACGCCATACACGTCTTCTTTAGAAGAGTTTTGAGCCTCATCCACATCGGCAGATGAAGTGGTGTTCAATTTATTCAATTCTTCGTCAGCCATAACAGTAACACTCCAATCAATCGGCTACACGCTATAATAATAGTTACACTCGAACGCAAGAAGAAGAATGAGCATTATGGCAAAACAAACAGGTAAGCACGGCGCTAAAAAATCGCTATTAGGTAGCGTTGCCGTAGCATTAGCAATTTGTTTTACAGGGTACTTATTCATCACTAATCTGCGCATAAATCGTACGGCATTTGTTACTTCCGATACTGGCCAGATGGTGGAAAGAAATTCTCAAAGAGCAAAAGATTTACGAGAAGATGTTAAAGAGCTAGATTCTAAGGTTAATCTTTTAAACAAAACATTAACAAGCACGTCAAATGGTTCTGAATCTTCAGACGATACTGGAACAAGCACAATGCTCCCAGCAATACAGGGTCCAGGTATTACGGTTACGCTAAACGATTCACCACTTTGGAAAACGGCCGTAAACGGGTCTGGAAGCTCCTCAAATATAAATGACTATGTAATTCACCAACAAGACATAGAAGCTGTTGTAAATGCCCTCTGGAGGGGCGGAGCAGAGGCAATGACGATTCAGGGTCAACGAGTGTTGTTTAATTCCGCTGTTGTTTGCATTGGAAACGTGCTTATGCTGCAGGGCCATCAGTACTCGCCACCGTATAGAATATCTGCTATTGGCTCAGTTGAAAACATGCTAGAAGCGCTGGATGATTCTCCAGCAATTCAAACATATAAAGACTATGTCAGCACTTTTGGGCTGGGATGGAAAGTGGAAAAGCGGGGAAACTTAAAGTTCTTAGAATCGTCTGCATTACTGCAACCTCTAAGATTTGCCTCTGTTCCAAAAGATGCCGATTTTATTGGCAATATTCCTCAACACCATTCCACCAGGCAATAAAGGAGTAAAATGAAGCGTTCTAACTACATGCACGAACGTAACGAAACCAAAAGCTCGGGAACCAGCTTAATTTGGACAATAGCTGGTGTTATTGGAGAAATTCTTATAGCTTTCGCAATTGTTTGTGCATTGTACATTGTCTGGCAAATGTGGTGGACTGGTGCGCAATCTGAACACGTACAGTTTGAAACTCGCGAAGCCGTCTCCTGGAAGAATCCTGCTGCTGGAAAGAAAACAAAGATTGCTCTTCCGCAGGTAGACGATCCTCCTAAATTACAAAAAGTAAAGTACGGAGATCTTGTTGCTAGAGTCTATATTCCTAGGTTTGGAGATCAATGGGAACGCAATCTTGTTGAAGGTGTTAGCCTAGAAATATTAAATAGACGAGGCCTTGCACGCTTCCCTAAAACAGAAATGCCAGGAGAAGTTGGAAACTTTGGTATTAGTGGACACCGCAACGGCTACGGTCAGCCTTTAGCAGATGTTGACCGATTCCAAAAAGGTGATCCTATTATTGTTCGCACAAAAGATTACTGGTTTGTTTACAAGTACGTTACTCACAAGATTGTTAAGCCAGAACAGAGTGAAGTTCTTGACAAAGACCCATTAAACCACAGCAAAAATCCTAAAAAGCGCATGATTACGCTTGTTACTTGCGAACCAAAGTATTCTACGCCTAAGTTCCGTTTTGTTAGCTTTGGCGAGCTAGAGTATTGGGCTAAAGTTTCTGACGGTATTCCTAAAGAACTTTCTACTGTAGATGCAAATGGCCAAGTTAAGTTTGTAAACAACGAGCAGCAATCTTTGGCTTCTCGCCTTGATTCTCTTGTGCCAATCATGCTTATTGCTCTAGTTTCGTACATAATTATCTTCGCCGCTGCTGGTATTGCTTGGCAATGGCCTTTAAGGCGTCAAATCCGCGCTGGATTAAAGCCAAAGCCAGAGTTCAGTATTTTCGGTGGACTTATGAGGCTACAGCCTGGAATTCTGCCAGTACGAATAGTTCTTTCTGCGCTCATATACGTAATTGTAATTTCAATTCTTATGCAATGGGTATATCCGTTTGCTTCTGCAACGATTCCATTCTTAAGAGAGATGTCTGCGTATACAGCAACGGTTTACTAGCAAACAATTTGCTGATTTGCTGACTTGAATACAAAACGCCGCCTAGATGCCGTTAAAACAACGTGCAAAACTAGGCGGCATTTTAGTTATTTAGATAGCTTAGATAGTGCTTAAATAGTTTAGACTACTTAGAATCCACTATCGCTTGAATCCACTATCGTTAGAATCCACTATCGCTTGTTGTTGTAGAAGTAGACGAAGAGTCGGAGCTAGAAGTTCTTCCAGGATCTGTTCTTCTTCCATATCTTAAATTGCTATCTAAGGAAGATTGCAAAGTCCTTACAGTAAGCGTTATTGTAGAGCCTTTGTCTATCTTAGATCCTTCTTTTTCCGACATGCTTTCAACAAGATCATCGTCTTTAGCAGAAGCGTCGGCAACAACCTTAAAGCCCTTTGCTTCCAATATTTGCTTGGCCTGCTTTAACGTTGTTACGCCAAGAGCAACATGTGGAACCTCTACCTTAGGCTTGCCTTTAGAAACATAGAGCGTTATAGCGCTATGCGGCTTTACAGCAGCCCCAGCAGACGGATTCATCTTAGTAACAGTTCCTTCCGCAGCTGTTTCAGATTCTTCTTCTACAGTGTTAACGGTAAAACCAAGATTTTGCAATTCGCTAGTAACAACATCTTTAGATTGGCCAACCATTCCATCAGGAATCTTTGTTAAACCAGAAGAAATGTACAAAGTAACCATTGAACCTTTATCTGCAAACGAATCTGCAACTGGGTCCGTTCGTGTAACATGATTCTTTTTAACGTCTGTACTGTCTTCCACTCTAACGTTAGAAATCTTAAATCCTGCCCTTTCAAGAGCCTTTCTAGCAGCTTCTTGCGATTTTCCAGTAACATCTGGAACCTTAGTTGACTGAGGACCAACAGAGAACCAAACACTAACTCTAGAACCAGATGCAACTTTATCTCCACCTTTAGGAGACTGCCTGGTAAAAGTACCTTCTGGCTTAGTAGACTTATCGTCTTCCAAAATATCTGGAATAAGACCAAGAGCACGAAGCTTTTCTTTAGCAGCATCTTGAGTAGTTGTTTCTGTAAACGTTGGAACAACAATATCTCCAGCAATCTTACTGCGATTTAACATAAACAAGATTCCGCCAACAACAATCGCGCAAACAATCGCAGATATAACAGAAGCAATAACAATACGCTTGCTTCTTTTTGCCTGGTTTGCAGCACGCTGAGCTGCTCTAGTGTTGTAACCCGAATTTTGGTACGCATCAAACTGCCCTGTAATGGCACCAAAGCTCTGCGTAGAGGCGGTATCTGCAGCACCCATAGCCTGCGTTGCAGCGTTCTGCTCCGCCTGCTTTCTTGCACGCATATTAGCCAAATCGGTTAAAGGATTAAAGGCTGCTGCAACAGGAACACCACCGTTCATAAACGCCAATATGTCGTTTTTAAACTCTGCAGCCGTTGCGTACCTATTCTGCCTATCTTTTGCCATTGCTTTAGCGCAAATCTTATCCCACATTGCAGGCAAGCCTGGAACAAGCGTGCTTAAAGGCGTGGCCACTTCCGAAACGTGCTGATATGCGATTGCAACAGCGGAATCGCCAGTAAAAGGCGGCCTTCCAGTTAGCATCTCGTATAAAACACATCCTGCAGAATACAAGTCGGATCGCATGTCAACCTGCTCGCCGCGAGCCTGCTCTGGAGACAAGTATTGCGCGGTTCCAACAACACCCTGCGATTGCGTCATTGTTGTTGCAGAATCGTCTAGCGCCCTGGCAATTCCAAAATCCATAACCTTAACAATGCCCTGCTCGGAAATCATAATGTTTCCAGGCTTAATGTCTCGGTGAATTACGCCCATTCTATGCGAATATTCCAATGCATTTAAAACGCCAAGCATAACCTGCTCAGAATCACGCTGGCTTAAAGCACCGTTCATCTTAAGAATGTCGCGAAGCGTTTTGCCTTTAACATATTCCATAACAAGATACGGCAAATGCTCTTCTACGCCATTGTCGTCTACAACAGATTCTTCTCCAGAATCATAGATATTTACTATGTTTGGATTGTTCATCTGCGCGATTGAATGTGCTTCTCGGCGGAAGCGAGACAAAAAGATCTCGTCATTTGCCAAATCAGAACGCATGATTTTAACAGCAACGGTACGACCCAAGCGCTTATCTTCTGCGACTCGCACTTCGGCCATTCCACCGCGGCCAATCAATTCACCTAATTGGTACCGTCCATTCGCTAATGAGGTAGGCATTGTGTTACTCATTGCTGCTCCTTGCGGTCGTTATTATTCAAAATGTTAATAATATTCACTTGAGTTTTTGGAACACTTCTAACGCTGCGTCTAATGCGATTTGCGCTGGAAGAATCTATTGGATTTTTATTGTTGAATGCTGTTTGCTGATCCAAAAGTCTTCTTTCGATTTTTGCAAGCACTTTCGAAACAACAAGAGCATCTTTAGGTCTGTCTTTTGGATTCTTAGAAAGCATTGACATTACAAACTGTCTTAGCTGAACATCAACGCTATCTGGAAGAGGCGGAACAGGGTCATTAACGTGTGCTGCCGCAATATCTACAGGCGTGGCACCAGTAAATGGCCTATGGCCACAAAGCCCTTCGTACGCAACAACGCCAAGAGAATAAATATCGGACTGTGCTGTTGCCTGCTCTCCTTGAGCCTGCTCTGGGGAAATGTATTGAGCCGTTCCAACAACCATTCCATCTTGAGTAATCTGCTCTTGGTCGTTAGAGTACGAAACGCCAAAATCTGTAATCTTTACGTTTCCCGTTTCGGAAACCATAATATTTGCTGGCTTAACGTCCCTATGAATTACTCCATGCGAATGAGCAACAAAAAGACCTCTAGCGGTTTGAATAAGAATAGGCAGCAAGCGCGTTGGCTCTACAGTTTTTTCTTTATGATACAAATCTGCCAAAGACTTGCTAGGAACATATTCCATAATCAAAAAACCAATGCCATCATGCTCGTAGTAGTCAAATAGCGCTGCAATGTTTGGGTGAGCAAGATTAGCCGAATTATGTGCTTCTGCTCTAAGTCTGCGCAATTTAGCTTCAACATTATTAGTGTCTGTTCTAAGCGCTTTAATGGCCACTATTCTGCCCAGCTGTATATCGAAGCCCTTCCAGACTTCTCCCATACCGCCTTGTGCAAGCCTTCTATCTAGCCTGTATCGATGATGAACTAACTGTCCTTCAACAAGTTTCATTGCTTAAGCGCCTCCTTCATCACCTGTCGCATAATAGGTCCTGCCGTAAGTGTTCCGTACGTACTGGCATTGTGAATAACAACTGCTACAGCTATTTTAGGGTCTTCTGCTGGTGCAAATCCAATAACCCAACCATTAATAGCCTGATTTCTAAACCCAATTTGTGCTGTTCCTGATTTTGCAGCAACATGAACATTTGGCAAAGAAAGATTTGGGTTACTTTTTACAACCACACTTTGCATCATAGCATTAAGTTTTGCAGCACTTTGCGCACTTAAAGCTTGACTCATAACAGTAGGGGTTGTTTGAGATATAACAGACAAATCGCTAGATCTTACACAGTCAACAAGAGTTGGCTTCATAAGAGTGCCATTATTTGCAATAGCAGCCGCAATCATAGCGTTTTGAAGAGGTGTAACCCTGGCATCTCCCTGACCAATCGACTGAAGAGCAAGCTTATCTTGCGTAGGCTTTTGATTAAGCAAAGACGCAACAACTCTCATTGGGAAGCCAGTTGAATCAGAACCATCTAAAGTAAACGAGCTAAACAATCCAAACTTTTTAGCCTGCTTTACAATTGCATCGGATCCTAAAGACACTCCTAGTTGAGCAAACGCCGTATTTGAAGAATACGCCAATGCGTCTTCAAACGATATTTGCCCATTTGTTCCACTTGCGCTTGGAACAACGTTTGTAAGATGCGTTTGAGTTCCCGGAAGAGTGTAAACCGATCCAGCTGGAATCGAAGTGTTTAAATCATATTTTCCAGTTTCTAAAGCGGTTGCCGCAACAACAGTCTTAAAGGTAGATCCAGGAGCATAAAGTTCAGATATTGAACGATTTAGCATTGGATTATATATGTTAGACACAAGATCTTTATAAGCCCTGTTGGCGTTCGCAGCATTGTGAGATGCAAGAGAAGAAGGATCATAGCTAGGAGTGCTAACCATTGCAAGTATTCTTCCCGTTTTTGGCTCTATTGCAACTAAAGCGCCATTCTTGTCTTTTAAAAGATTGTATGCAAGAGTTTGAAGCTTAGTGTTAATAGATGTTTCTATAGAAGCGCCCCTATTTTCTACACCCGTAAATAGCGACTTAAACTTTTGAAGGAATAACGCATCAGATTCACCGCTTAAAAGCTGATTTCTAGAAGCCTCTATGCCTCTATCTGCTCTCTGACTTATTGAATAATACCCCGTTATTGGAGCATAAACAGCGCCATTAGAATATGATCTTTGGTATACAAACGCATCTTTAGAAGGATCCGACTTTGCTAAAACAGTTCCATCAGAAGCAAGAATCGCCCCTCTTGGAGATCCAAATTCATGATATAGCGCGCGCCTGTTTCTAGGATCAGAATTTAATTCGTTTGCTTTTATAGAAGTTATGTAGGTACTAGAAATACACAAAATCACAAACAGTACGACTACAGCAGTAAAAAGCTGTTTTAAGCATTTATTCATTAAATTCACCCCCATCTTCTTTAAGATTAGAGGAGTTATTTTCCCTTTCCTTAAGCTCCCTTTCTCTAAGAGCAGCTAAGGCTTCGTATTGGAAAGTATCGGATGTTACAACAGCCTCAGGCTTATTGGCCGCATTAGAAATAACAATCAAAATAGCTGCAAGCAAATAGTTTGCAACCAAAGACGACCCTCCAGCAGCCATATATGGCATTGTTAAGCCAGTAAGAGGAATAACAAGAGTAATACCACCAACAACAGTAAACACTTGGAATGCCATTGTAAAAACTAATCCAGATGCAAGAAGCTTTCCAAAACCGTCTTTAATCTTCATAGCCGTAATCATGCCAGACGCAATAATAATCATGTAAAGCATTAAGACTATAAATAATCCAGTTAATCCTAGTTCTTCTCCCACGGATGCATAAATAAAATCAGAATTAGCAAGAGGTGTTAAAGACGGATGCCCCTGCCCCAATCCAGTTCCTGTTATGCCTCCTGCTGCAAGGCCAAATAATCCAGTAACAATTTGAGCAGAACCACCTGGGAATCTGTTGTAAATAACGGGGTCGTACGGATTAAGCCAAGCGTCAACTCTGTACTGAACGTGTGCAAAAAGCTTAACCGCAACCAGGCATCCAATCATAAATGCTATAAAGCCTATTGCAAGCCAACCTTTTCTTCCAGTTGAAACGTAGAGCATAGAAACAAACATTGCAAAGAACATTAATGATGTTCCTAAGTCGTGTTGTACAACAAGAACACACATTGATGCAACCCAAACAATAGCAATAGGAGCCATGTCTTTAAACCGCGGAAGATGAATCCCCAAAATCTTAGTTCCACCAACCGCAAGCCTGTCTCTATGATCAAACAAATACGCTGCAAAGAAGAAGGCTAAGAATAGTTTTGCAAATTCTCCAGGCTGAATAGTGTGATTTCCAAACCCAATCCAAATTCTAGCTCCGCCAATCTCTTTGCCTACTATTGGAAGCATTGGAGATAAAAGAAGAACAAGACCAATCACCATGCTAACGTACGAGAATCTTCTAAGAATCCTATAGTCTTCCAGAACCATTACAAAAATTATGGATAGCACAAGAGCAACACAAACCCAAATAAGTTGCTTCATAGCAACATTAGTGTTGTGCTGCTTGTCTATTCTTGCAATCATAACAGTTCCAATAGCTGTAAGAAGAAGAATGCAAGGTAATATTACCTGGCTAGAATAAGGCTTTTTTACAATCAAAACGCCCCACAAAACCAGGTACAATGCTGTTGTTAGAGCAAACATACCAACATAGTCTGCTGGAATAAAGCCATTAACTCTTAGAAACATTTGCAAAAATGCCACTGAAGATATAATCACAGAAAACAGCAACAAAGAGATTTGCTTAATTCGCATACTAAACATGTTCACGAGGTTTTACCTCCTGAATCACTGCTAGAGTCTACAACTCCACTATTGTTTCCATCCTTATTATCTGAATTAGAAACAACGCTTTTTTGCTTATTTCCGCGCTTTTCACTCTCCCGAGCACGAACTTCTCTACCAATCAGCCTTGCATGCCCTCTTGCTTCTTTAAGACTGCTAAAACTAATACCTTCGTCAAGCTGATCTTGCCAAGACTTATCAAGATTTTTTACTTTAATATCTGTTTCTTCAATCTGGTGAGAAAGCTCTAAACCAAATATGTTAGTAGGAACGCCTTGGTAAATAACTACTCGATCATTTCCTTTACCAATGTAGTACTGCTTTTGAGTCCAAGAGTAAACAAGATACGCTCCAGAAGCAACAATAGAGCAAACCACAAGTATTGCAAACGCAACACCTATTCTCATCCACCTTTTTCTAATCCTATTTGCCTTATGAGCCTCGGCTTGCTCTCTTTTTACAGCGCGCTGAACGTCTGGATCTCTAGGATCTGTTGATACTCTACCGTTCTTCTTTTTTACAATCGGAATCTCATTTGTGTCGGTAGATCTAAGTTCCTCTTCATTTCTTAAATGAGAAGGCTGCACTAATCGAGTGGTTTCTGCAATTTTCTCAGATTTTTCTGTTGATTTTGAATCCGTTTGCATAAGAGCAGCAGCCCTTTGCGCAGGCGAATCCTTGCCTTCTCTTAAAACTGGTGTAGAAGAAACAGCTTTATTAACAATATCTGCTATAGACTCTAAATCTTTGCTTGCGGCACCGCCGATTAATGGCGTTTGATGTGGTAAATCAAAAGCATCCGCATCCAAAGCTAATGTGGCGTCTGCTATAACAGCAGTAGCATTATCTGTGCTTCCCGCTTTAAGTGCCATTGAAACAAGTTTTTGAGCGCACTCTTCTTGGTTGGATATTGTGCTCATTATTTCTTGAATTGTGGAATCTTCTAACACTCCACAAACACCATCTGAGCAAAGAAGCCAACGATCCGAAGGGTGAGCCTGCCTAATGGCAATATCTGGCCTTGGGTCAATATCAAAATCACCTAAAACGCGCATAACAACATTACGCTGCGGATGATTCCTTGCTTCTTCTGGAGTGATATGACCAGTATCTATTAAATGCTGAACGTAACTGTGATCACAAGTCATTCTTATAAGACGATTATCGCGCAACAAGTATGCTCTAGAATCACCTAAATGTGCAAGAACCCAGTAACCGCTTACAAGAGAGACGGCTGTTACTGTTGTTCCCATGCCAGCAAGCCTGCGTTCTCTTTTTGCTTTTCCAACTATTGCATCGTGAGCTGCCATAATTGAAGTTTCTAACATTGAAGAAACAGCTTTTACATCGTTCGGTCTTGAATCCTGCTCAATATGAGCTAAAGACCTAATGGCAATCGTGGATGCAGTATCTCCACCAGCGTGGCCGCCCATTCCATCGCAAATAGCAGCTAATCGTTCTCCTGCAAAGGCAGAATCCTGATTATTGCTCCTAACTGTACCAACGTCGCTAACAGCCGTGGAGTACATAAATAATGCTTTATCTATAAACGAAGCCTTATTTAAACTATTTTCTTTACTATTTGCAGCATTATCTACAGCATTATCTACAGCATTATCTACAGATTTATCTTGATTTTGCTCTTTTTTACTATTTCTTTCATCTTCAATGTTTGAATCGAATTGCTTCATAACTCACCTCAATTCAAACATTGTTGCTCCAATTCGCACAGACGTACGCGGAGACAAAACAACAGGCTCATTAACACGACTATGACCTATCATAGTTCCGTTAGTAGAACCTAAATCTTCAAGAACCCAAGATTTTACCGACTGATTAAAATACACGCGAGCGTGATGAGAAGAAACAAACTCATCGTTTAAAACAACAGTATTGTTTGCAGACCTTCCCAAAGTAACTCCAGAAGGATCCAAAGGGAAAGATGATCCAGCTAAAGGACCGTCAATAATAACAAGCAAAGTTGGTGTTTCAGACTGATTCTTTGACTCTACGCTTGGAGAAACAATCTTATTATTTTTTAAATCTTCACTATTAGAGGCATTACTTTTGCGATGAGATTTGTTTTTCCAAGATCTGGACTTTTTAGGACTAAAAATCTCAATATCTTTGCGTAGAGAACTAACAGCAAGCCATACGAATACCCACAAAAGTACTAAAAAACTGTACTTAAGTATAGTAAAAGTTAACTCGGTTAATATCATGCGCGTACTCGTATCTCTTTACGTATTCGTCTACTACTCCTGATCTTGATCCGAAGCCCAGTAAAGAATACGGGTGCGTCCAATAGTAATAGTGTTTCCATCTAAGAGCGTTGCTGCTGGAGTTTGATGACCCTCAACATAAGTTCCGTTAGTAGAACCTAAATCTCGAGCAATAACACCATCTGGCGTAACGTCTATACCAAGATGCCTACGGGAAATACCTGGATCATCAATAACAATATCGCAGCCAGAACCTCTGCCCAATATTGTGCGATCCTTTGTTAACAAATACCTATTTCCATTAATCTCAAGCATTGGATGATTTTCTGACTGCTCTTGAGTTGTTACAGGAACAGCATTCCCTGGAACAGAATCAGAAGTCAAATTAAAGTTACCTTTTGTAAGTTCGGTATCTTCTTCAAAAATAACAGCAACAGGTCCAACAAACGCATAATGCTGACTTTTTGCATATTGTGTAAGATTATCCGCAAGCTCATTAGCTAACGCTTCACTACCAAGCTGATCAAAATCTGGAGTACTTAGTTTAAAGTGATACTCGTTTGGGGCAACTGTACGATCTCGATCAATTGGCATAGATTGGTTATCAATCTCTCGCTCTAATGCGCTGGAAAGATCAACAGGTTGCAAGTCTTTAGATCCGAATTTTGCGAAGACCCCGTTCATTGCACCTTCAACGCTCTTCTCAAGTCGGTCAAGCACGCTCATTGTAAACCCTTTCTATCTTTTCCTCATACTACTCGTCACCTCGTACGGTGTACAACTTACAACTAAATACCAAATACGTGTTTATCTAAATACGTGTTTATCTAAATACGTGTTTATCTAAATTCATTTATATACTACATTTTTACAAAATTACGCAAAATAAACAAATAAGCACTTATAAACATTCATTTATAATACACTTTTATTATATATTTCTACGTGTAATCTTTAACATATGGATCAAAAAAATAAATTCTACGACTTTTTGGAAAAAATAAAATTCCAAATAACAAATAATAAAAAGTCTTCTATTGTTATACTTCTTGCGATTTTAATTCCGCTAATAGGTAAAGTTTTGCTTGTTAATAAGGCAGAAAGATTTTTTGAAGCAGGAATAGTGGCATTTTTCCATAACTATTCTCCATCTTTTATAATGTCTTTTTCTAAACTTCTTGCAATAGTTTTTTCTACAAAATCTTGCATTGTTATACTTTGCATTTTGGCAATTGTTTCTTATTTTATTAAACGCGATTGGCGCATAACTCTAGTACAACTGGTAACTTGCCTTCTGCCAATGATTTATATTTTTGCAGTTAAATTTATAGTTCATCGTCCTAGACCGTTTATTGGAATAAAAATTAAAGTTCCACCAGACCCAAGTTTTCCAAGTGGTCACACTGCAGCAGCTGTAGCTATTTGTGCAATGGCTCTTATGATTATTTATACAGCCAATAAAGCCTTCTTAAGACTTGGATTAATCATTAGCATTATTGTTGTTATTGTTGTTGCACTTTCTAGACTTATTGTTGCAGCACACTTCCCTACCGATGTTTTAACCTCTGCAATAATGTATCCAATATTAGTTATGTATATTCTTGATTTCTTTAAAAACAATAGTTTTATTAATAATAAAATACTAAAAAGGTAGATTGAAATAAAATGCTTAACGGTTTCAAAAAATTTATTGCACGAGGCAGTGTAATCGACATGGCAGTTGGTGTTGTTATGGGCAGCGCCGTAACTTCTGTTGTTACTTCGATTGTTAAAAATATTATTAATCCGCTTATAGCAATAATTTGCGGAAAGCCAGATCTTGATGGCGTTTTAACAATAACCATAAACGGTGCAACAATTTCGTTTGGAGCTGTTCTTGGAGCAGTCTTAAACTTCCTTATTGTTGCCGCAGCCGTTTATTTTTGCATTGTTCTTCCTATTAACAAATTAAGGGAGATTGGTCTTCCTTTCTTGCAGGTTGAAAAAGAAAAGACCGAGGAAGAAAAACGCAAAGATCGCGAAGAAAAAATGATTAAAATCTTGGAAGATATTCGAGATTTATCTTCTAAAAAATAGTTTTTAACTTATAAATCATTTTTTAAATATCAATCCCCATAAATAATAATCCCCACTAATTCACTTTATGAGTTTAGTGGGGATTAATTATGTTTAATCTTATTTACTTAATTCTAGTTATCGCTTAATTCTAGTCATCACCAAGAGTTAAGTGAATTCCTCCAACTAAGGATCCAACAACGTTATAAAGCAAAGATCCAATCGCAGATAGCAGTGTTATTATCACTATTTCTACAACCGAAAGTATTATTACAGCACTTAAAACAGTTGGCAAAGAAAATACGTCTGCAAGATTAAAACCGTTGCTATCTAAACCTGTTGATGAAACAATCTGAGTTACCTGATCAAATACACCAACCATGTTTAAGAATAGCCACACTAATCCAGCTGCAATAACCTGTATTATTCCTCCAGCAACACTTAGTAAAAATGTTACTTTTGCAACAGACCATGCGTCCACTCTAACTAGCGAAAGACTCATTCTTCTAGCTCTAGGCTGAGCTGGCTTTCTAAAAGAATATCCATTAGAAGAAGATGAGGCTGTTGCACCTACTGTTCTTGGAGAACTAGTGCTAGATTCACCATTAACTTTGTTATTGGATGTTTCAAAATCCTCACTCATCTAAGTTCCTTTCACTAGTATTTTCTGCTGACTGTTCATTTTGAGATTCATCTTCATCATCTCTTTCTTCATTTCGAGCAATAGAGATGATTTCATCACCCTTGTCTGGCTTAGCAAGAGTTACACCTTGAGTTGTTCTACCCGTGCGCTTAACCTCGTTAACATCGGAACGAATCACTTTACCAGACTTCATAATGGCCATTACTTGATCGGTTTCTTCTACAATCAAGGCACCAACCAAAGAACCGCGTCCTTCTGCAAGCTGTACTGCCTTAACACCGTAGCCGTTTCTGCCTTGCAAGCGATATTCTTCAATAGCGGTACGCTTGGCAAATCCTTCGTTTGTAACAACAAGAAGATCTTTGCTTGTGTCTACAGATACAACATCCATATCCAGCAATTCATCGCCATCTCTAAATCGCATGCCTTGAACGCCTGCAGTCTGGCGACCCATTGGTCGAAGCTGCTCATCATCTGCCCTAAACTTAAGGCTCATACCAAGCTTAGAAACAAGAATAATGTCATCTTCTGGGTTGCACAAAGCTGCACCAATCAGCTCGTCTATTGGCTCTCCAGTTTCTTCATTTGCCATTAGTCGTACAGCAATCAAACCACCTTGACGTGGAGAATCATACTCTTGCAAAGCAGTTTTCTTAACTTTTCCAGAACGAGTTGCCAACACCAAATACTTTGCTACATCATAATTTTGAATTGACAATACCGTCTGAATTGTTTCTCCAGGAGTAAATTGAAGAAGATTTGCAACATGCTGGCCCTTAGAATCTCTTGATCCTTCTGGAAGCTCATATGCTTTAATTCTGTAAACGCGTCCGCGATTAGTAAAGAACAAAAGCCAATTGTGAGTAGACGTTAAGAAGAAGTGATCTACAACATCATCTTCACGAAGCTTTGCTCCCTTAATACCTTTACCGCCGCGGTGTTGTGCTCGATATTCATCTGCCTTCGTGCGCTTAATGTAGCCTGCGCGAGTAACTGTTACAACAACGTTTTCTTCGGCAATAAGATCTTCAACATTCATTTCTCCCGAGAATGGAAGAATCTTAGTTCTGCGATCATCGCCATATTTGGCTACGATTTCATCAAGCTCATCGCCAACAATCTTGCGCTGACGTTCTGGGCTTGCAAGAATATCGTTATAATCTTCAATCTTGCGCATCAATTCTTCGTGTTCATCAAGAATCTTCTGTCGCTCCAAAGCTGCAAGTCTACGAAGCTGCATTGCAAGAATGGCATCTGCTTGAACTTCGTCAACGTCTAACAAATTCATCAATCCCGAACGGGCAGAATCAACATCTTTAGAAGACCTAATTAATGCCACAACTTCGTCAATCATATCCAAAGCTTTTAAGTAGCCTTGCAAAATATGATCTCGCTCTTCGGCCTCTCGCTTTAAGTAGCGTGTACGCCTATCAATAATTTCAAGCTGGTGACTTACCCAATGACGAATAAAAGCATCCAAACTCAAAGTTCTAGGAACACCATCAACCAGCGCAAGCATATTTGCACCAAATGTTTGCTGCAATTGCGAATGCTTATAAAGATTGTTAAGAACAACTTTTGGAACAGCATCTCGCTTAAGAACAAGCACTAAACGCTGACCAGTACGACCAGACGTTTCATCGCGCATATCTGCAATGCCCTGAATCTTACCATCTCGCACAGCTTCTCTAATAGAAGCAGCCAAGCGATCAGGATTTACCTGGTATGGAAGCTCGGTAACAACCAAGCACATACGACCCTTAATTTCCTCGGTATTAACAACAGCGCGCATTGTAATTAAGCCACGGCCAGTACGGTACGCTTGCTCAATTCCCTTATGACCTAAGATTGTTGCACCAGTAGGAAAATCTGGACCTTTAATTCGCTGAATTAATGCCTCAAGAAGCTCGGAATTGCTGGCATCTGGGTGATCCAAAGCCCAGTGAACACCATCTGCAACCTCACGCATATTGTGAGGTGGAATATTGGTTGCCATACCAACAGCAATACCTGCAGAACCATTAACTAAAAGATTTGGAAAACGAGATGGCAAAACCGTTGGCTCTTGTGTTTTTCCATCGTAGTTTGGCAAGAAATCAACAGTATCTTTGTCAATATCTCGAACCATTTCCATAGCAAGAGGTGCCATACGGCATTCTGTATAACGCATTGCTGCTGCAGGATCATCACCTGGGGAACCAAAGTTTCCTTGACCATCTACAAGCAAATATCTCATTGACCAAGATTGAGCCATACGAACCAAAGTGTCGTAAATAGCAGAATCACCGTGTGGGTGATATTTACCCATAACATCGCCAACAACGCGAGAGCACTTGTTGTAACCACGATCAGGCCTATAACCGCCATCGTACATTGCATAAATAACGCGACGATGTACTGGCTTTAAACCATCTCTAACATCTGGCAAAGCGCGCTCAACAATAACAGAAAGTGCATAAGCAAGGTAAGATTCACGCATTTCTTGCTGCAAATCCATGTGCTTTACGCGCGCACCCTTCATTAATCCATAATCGGTGCTATCTGATTCTTGCGGACTTTGTGGTTCCATTGAACCGTCAGGCAGCTGATCTGGCTCTTCGCTATTATTAGCGGCATTTATTTCGTCTACCACTGCAATTCCTTCTTATTTAGCTTTTAAAGTTTATTACCTTAATCTGTTTAATCTACTAACGATTAATATTTTTAAGCGTCAATAAATCTTGCATCGTGAGCATTACGCTGAATAAATAGCCTACGAGGTTCCACTTCGTCTCCCATAAGCATTGAGAACGTTTCATCGGCTCGAGCAGCATCTTCAATATGAATTTGCTTTAAGATTCTATGCTCAGGATCCATTGTTGTTTCCCACAACTCCTGATAGCTCATCTCACCCAAGCCCTTATATCGCTGAATGCCTTCACCCTTAGGAAGTTGCCTACCTGCGGCTTTACCTTCTGCCAAAACTCTATCTCGCTCAGCATCTGTATACACAAAGTCATGCGCACCCTTGCTCCACTTTAAACGGTACAAAGGTGGCATAGCAACATACACATATCCAGCAGTAATCATAGGACGCATATAGCGGAAGAACAGTGTTAAGTTCAATGTTGCAATATGAGCGCCATCAACATCAGCATCTGCCATAATAATGACTTTGTGATAACGAACTTTGCTTAAATCGAAGTCTTCGCCATAACCGCCGCCAACAGCAGTAATTAAGGATTCAATAGTTTCCGACTTCATCATTCTATCGATTGAAGCACGCTCAGTATTCAAAATCTTACCGCGCAATGGCAAAATTGCCTGCGTAATAGGATCTCGTCCTTGAATTGCGGAGCCACCTGCGGAATCACCCTCCACTATAAACAGCTCGCACTCTTCTGGATTATTAGACTGGCAATCCTTCAATTTATCTGGCATTCCAGCTGTTTCAAATATTGACTTTCTACGCGTATTTTCGCGAGCTTTCTTAGCTGCAAGACGCGCACGCGATGCTTCAATAGCTTTTTGAATAATATTCTTTGCTTCACTTGGATGAGCGTCGAACCAATCTCCAAGCTTTTCGGTCATAACTCGCTGAACGAATGTCTTAGCTTCGGAATTTCCAAGCTTTGTTTTAGTCTGACCTTCAAACTGAGGAGTTGTAATCTTTACAGAAACAACTGCAGTTAAACCTTCGCGAACATCATCACCAGAAAGATTAGTATCTTTTTCTTTTAATATGTTCTTTTCTCGAGCATAACGATTTACCAAAGATGTTAATGCAGCACGGAATCCTTCTTCGTGAGTACCACCTTCGGTTGTAGAAATCGTGTTTGCAAAAGTGTGAACAGCTTCCGAATAAGCAACAGTCCACTGCATAGCAATTTCTGCAGATATACCAATTTCAAGATCTTCTGCTTCAAAATCAATAACATCTGGCTCTACTGGAACAGATTTACGTGATTTAACCAAATAATCAACGTAATCTTTAATTCCGTGATCATATTTGTAGCTAACACTCTGATGCTTTTCTTCGCTAGCTAATTCAGATTCTCCAGTAACTTCATCTCCTGCCTCATCAGGCTTACGCAAATCTGTTAGAGAAATCTTTAATCCCTTATTTAGAAAAGCCATCTGCTGGAATCTAGAACGCAAAGTTTCAAAATCATAAACAGTTGTTTCAAAAATTGCACCATCTGGCCAGAATGTTACAGAAGTACCAGTAGATTCACCATCTTCCATTGGCTTACCTTTTGCCAATGGAGCCGTTGGATGCTGATTTACATACGTTTGAGTCCAGTGGAATCCCTGGCGACGAACCTCAATTTCTACACGCGTAGAAAGTGCATTTACAACAGATATACCAACGCCGTGCAAACCACCAGAAACAGCGTATCCACCGCCGCCAAACTTTCCACCAGCGTGAAGCTTTGTCATAACTGTTTCAACACCAGAAACACCTTCGCCTGGCACTTCATCAACTGGAATACCTCTACCATCATCAACAACTTTTATAGCATTGTCTGGCAAAATCGTCACTTCAATGTGAGAAGCATAACCAGCCAAAGCCTCATCAACCGAATTATCTACAATCTCATATACAAGGTGATGCAAGCCTCTAGGTCCAGTTGAACCAATATACATACCTGGTCTAATTCGAACTGCTTCCAAACCTTCAAGAACTCGAAGATCGCTAGCATCATAATGTTCAGGAGAAAGTGAATCGTCGAGCTGAGCATCATCGAGCTTATGTTCTTCAACAGAATTTTCCATTGAATTATCTTCAGTGTTTAACACTTTAGATCCCTTCCCGTATTACCTCATGCCGAGAGGCATTTACGAGGTCGATACACGCTAGAAAGCACAAAAACGGGGTTTCTAGCGATTTAACTACATTACATGACATTCTACACACACATAATGACCGCTCTTTATTAAGAGCCTTTATTAGTAATTCTTAATATTAAACCTTCTATTAATTGATTTTTTGCCCATTTTTTGCAAAGAAGGTCCAACTATTTTAACTTCTTTAATTTTTATATCTTTTGAATATTCAAATATTTTTTTCTCAAGCATAGGTTTGCAATAAGTAAGTTGCGTATACCAAACATTTGATTTTGTTCTAACTATTAAAATGCCATCTTTTATTGTGTCAATATAACAATTTAAAGATGCACTTTTTCCAACTATTTTCCACCAATCTTCTCTCATTTTTGCTATAGCAAGTGGTTCATTCCAGTTATTTTGATTGGCATAATTACCCAATAAAGAATAAATATTTTGAGGATCTCTACCTGGTTTTCCAAAACTTTCCCAAGCTTTATAAGCATTTTGTTCATTAACTACTTTTTTTATTGCCTTCTTTTTAATAGGCATAAAAATAAGTTCTGGAAGCTTTCTTGTGTCTAATTTTAATATTTTATTTACGGGAATTTTCATTTAATATCCCCCAAATTATTGGATTCATTTTTAGAATCATCAACATAATCAACGCTATAATCAACGCTATCTTTACGACTATTAATAATATTTTCCAACAAATTTTTATGATTAATATCAATATTATTTTCTAACGATTTATTTTCATTTAACTTTTGATCTTTTGCTATTTTAGAAACATCAATAATAGAGTTTTCTAGCACACTTTTATCTTGTGGTATATCACTTAAAGAAGCAGCAGTAATAAAAACTTGATCCTGATTTTTTGCAAACTCTAAAATTTGCTTTCTTCTAAACTCATCTAGTTGTGCAAAAACATCATCTAAAATAACAATAGGTTTTTTACCATTCTTTTTTTCTAATGACTTAAATAAAGCCATTTTTAAAGCTAATGCAAGAGTCCAGGATTCACCATTGGAAGCAAATTCTTTTGCAGGATAATTATTAATTAATATATTAAAATCATCTCTGTGAGGTCCTATTAGGTTATATCCTCTTGCAACTTCTCCAGTGTAGATTCTTTGAAAATGTTCACTAATTGAAAATCGAATAGAATCATCATTATTTTCGTTAGAATCAACCTCTTTAAAAGAAGGATTGTATTCTATTAACGCAAAATTAGATGAGTTAGAGAGTTGTTCAACAATATTTGAAAAAACTTCGTTAATTAATTCTATTATTTGCTTGCGTAATTTTGTAAGTATTATTCCAGCTTCTATAAACTTAGCAGTCCATACTTCTAAATCAGAAATTTTATTGTAATTACCTTCATTGTAATTATCCATTGAATTTAATGAATAATTATTAGATAAATTTTTTAAAAGTGCAGATCTTTGCTTTGCAATGTGATTATATTCTTGTAAAACAGGCAAATAGTTTGGTATTAATAATGCTCCAGCTTGATCTAAAAATGTTCTTCTAACAGTAGGATCTGAAACAATCAAATTTTGATCTCTTGGAGTAAAAGAAACACAAGGAATTAAACCGACTATATCTTTCATATATAAAGATTTTTTACCGTTAATTCTTGCTCTATTAGCACCTTTTAAATTAAGACTTAATTCAAAAGTTGTTTCATCTAAATTATTTTCACTATTATTTATTGAATTATTATTAAAATCCTTAACATTTGCTCGTATAGTAGCACAATTATAGCTACGCTCTATTAGTGGTATTAAAGAAGATACTCTGTGACTTGTTCCCGTTGAAATAACTTCTAAAGATTCAACAATATTAGTTTTACCTAAGCCATTTGAACCAATTAGAATATTAATTTTTGGGGAAAAGTTGAGTACACAACTATTCCAAGAGCGAAAATTATCTAATGCAAGTTTTGAAACATACATTTATTCAGCTTAAGGATGCATTGGAACAACAAGATACCTATAATTCATAGATTCATCACCATCTGCTTCTTGTTGACCATTAAATTCAACAGGCTTAATAGCAGAAGTGATTTTTGCATGAATAAAAGGCTCACTAATAGCACTTAATCCTTCAATCAAATAATTAGGATTAAATGCAACAATAATATCTTGCCCATCCATGTCTATATCAATAGTTTCTTTTGCTTTAGATTCAGAATCGTTTCCAGCACTTAAAGTAAGTTCATCTGAAGTAAAAGACATGTAAATTGGAGCATCTTTTTCTGCAACAATAGATACACGCTTTATTGCATTAATTAGCATTTGTCGATTAATAATTGCATGAATAGGATATTCATCAACAAATAAGCGGTCTACAGAAGGAAATTCTCCATCAATAAGTTGAGAAGTACTAACTCTTCCAGAATTTTCAAATCCTAGAATAGAAGGTTCATCACTGTTTAAATTAATAATAATATTTTGATGTTCATCAACTGAGCGAGAAATATCTTTAAGAATGTTTCCCTTAATAAGGGTAGAAACGTTTATATCACTGTGATCTGGAGTCCACTTAAAAGTTGATCGAGCAAGGCGATATCTATCTGTAGCTGTAAAAGTAACAGTATCATCTTCAAAGTGTGCATGAATCCCCGTTAAAACAGGTCTATCTTCTTCTCTAGAAACTGCTACAGAAGCTTGATTTACTGCTTGAACAAAAGTAGGTGCATCAACTTGACCTAGTTTTGAAGGAATTTCTGGTAAATCTGGATATTCACCTTCTGGCATTAATTGCAAAGTAAAGGTTGATTTTCCAGAAGTAATTGTAAGAGTTGTTTCGTTAGAAGATAAATAAGTTTTTTCTGCTGGCAAAGATTTTGTTATATCTGCAAGTAATCTACCTAAAACAAGTACACTACCTGCTTCATCTACACCAGCTTCAATATGATGACGACTAGAAAGCTGATAGTTAAAAGCACAAAGTTGTAGAGTTCCATCTTTTGCTTCTAGTTTTAATCCTGCAAGAATAGGATTAGACGGACGATTATCTATAACTCGAGTAGTCCAAGATAGTGCGTCTGCAAAAGAAGCGGAATTAACTTCAACTTTCATATTTCCTCATTTCTTGTAAAACTGTGTTTATTCTATCTCATGGTCTAATGAAAATCTAATTTGTTTAAAAGGCGTATTTTAAGAGAAATTATTATTTTTATTTAAAAAATAAAAGTAATAGTAATAATAAAGCTTGTGTAAATGTTGATATGTGCTTAGAAGCGTTTAATTAAAGCCATTATTAACATAAGAAAAATGTGGATAAAATATGCATATTTATGTGCAAAACTAAGTAAGTTATCCACAATAAAAGCTATTTTTTTGAATATCCACATTTTTAAAGCTTTTATAAACAACTTATTCACGATTTTTTCGGCGTTTTCCACCGCTTATTCGCAGGATTTGACCACATTTGTGACTAACTATGTGGATAACTTTTTTTAAATTAATTCACAGAGTTGTATAGATTTGTGTAAAACTACTTTTTATTTGATGGGTTTTGCTTTAATCTAACAGTCAACTCCATAACGTAGTTATAAATTTCCTGCTTTTCTTGCATCTCACCGCTGATTCGCGTATAAGCATGCATAACCGTTGTGTGATCACGGCCTCCAAAAACTTCACCAATATCAACAAGACTCATACTCGTCATTTCTCGAGCTAAATACATTGCAATTTGACGGGCCAAAGCAACATTCTTAGTTCTAGATCTGCCAACAATCTCGTCAAATGTCATATGGAAATATTTAGCAACTTGGCCAATAATATCCGTTGGGCGAATTTCAATATCGGAAGCAAAGAAATCTTGTAAAGCCTGCTCAGCCAATGCTTTGCTAACAGGTTGATTACTTAAAGATGCAACAGCAGTAACTCTAGTTAAAGCACCTTCGAGTTCGCGAATATTTTCTGTAAAACGCTCCGCAATAAGATCTAAAACATCGCTAGGAACGTTAGAATTGTTCATCGATGCCATCATTCTTAGAATTGCGATTCGCGTTTCTAAATCAGGTGGCTTAATATCAACAGTTAAACCAGATTCAAATCTAGAAATAAGTCTTGCTTCAAATCCTCTAAGATTTTTAGGAGCAACATCCGAAGCAATAACAATTCTTTTACTTGCTTGGTAAAGAGCATTAAATGTGTGGAAGAACTGTTCCAGTGTTGCTTCTTTTCCACCCAAAAACTGAATGTCGTCAATTAAAAGAACATCAACTTCGCGGAATTTTCTGTTAAAGTTAGCGATTTGACCCTGATTTTGACTCGTATTTTGTAAAGCTTCAATAAATTCGTTAGTAAATTCCTCACTGGTAATATAACGAACCTTAAGAGATGAATCCTTAACAAGAGCATAGTTGCCAATAGCATTAAGCAAATGTGTTTTGCCTAAGCCAGATCCGCCGTAAATACATAAAGGATTAAAGTCTTTTCCAGATCCTTCTGCAACAGCTAAAGCAACTGTGCGTGCAAAACGATTAGAATCTCCAGGAACAAAAGTGTCAAAAGTTGCGCAAGTGTTTAAGTGAGTAACAGGGTCCCTTTTTATTGAAGAAGGGATTTTTGCTTGTTGCCCATTAATATCCGAAGCTGCCAAACCAGTGTTTTGCATGGTATTTAGGCCAGTTGCGTAGTCAAAATCTTTTTGAATAGGAGATGAGTTAGAAGATGATAAGTTTTCAACATTGTTAGAAATGTTAGAAATGCTATTTTCCTCATCAAAATCAGATTTTATATTATTTGAAAAATCAGATGAAGAATCAGAAGATTGATTAGATTCTTCTAGAGAAGATGAAAAAGTATTAGATGAATCTTGTGTATTTTTATTAAAATCACTTAAATTAGATTCGCTAGAAGAGCTTTCACTGCTAGTTTCTGTTGTAGGAACAATCTTGAAGGCTGGAAACATGTCTTTTCCAGTGCAAATTTTTAATGATGTAAGCAAAGCAGAACTAAGCTCATTTTGCAAAGCCTGCTGTGTTTCTATGTTAGAAACGCAAAGAACGATTGTTGTTCCAAAAATAGATTCAGGTTTTACGCTTTCAAACCAGCTTTTATCACGGTTGCTTAGAAGAGCATTATGACGTAACACGGCAAGAGTATTTGACCATACAATAGTGGCCTGTGCATTTGGGTCACTAAAGGAATCTGTCATGTTACACCCCCTAAAATCTGGCAGAAACATTTTATGAGCTTCTTTACATCTTGCTGAGTGAAAAATATATGTTTACACGCGCGCGTAAAGAGTGCTAGTAGAATATGTTTACTCCGACCCTAAGAAGTTATCCACAGCCTCGCGTGTTGAAAATACTCAATTGTGAATAACATGTGTGTAATTTGTGGATAAGATAAAAGCTGTTAATCCACATTTTCCAAGGCTTTTATAAGAGGCTTATATGGCAAAAATAACACAGAAAATTTTAAAGTACAATAAATTTTGACTTTTTAAAACATGCTTTTAAACACGTTTGTAAAAAGATTTTTTGACTATTGGTGAGGGGTAATAGTAATTTAGTATAGCTTGACTCATACGGAGCCGTGCTTTTGCATGGCCAAATACAGGAGCGTTAGTTATGAAGAGGACATTCCAGCCTAACAACCGTCGTCGTCACATGAAGCACGGCTTCCGCGTTCGCATGCGTACGCGTGCTGGCCGCGCCGTGATTAATCGTCGTCGTGCCAAGGGCCGTAAGACACTATCTGCCTGAGATGGGGCGCGTCGTAAAGCATGGATAGGCTGAAAAGCCATCGTGATTTTGTTGCGGTACTCAAAAAACGACGCAAAGTGTGTTCACGGGATATCGTCGCGCATTACAGTATGCGTGGCGATATAGCCGTGTTAAACGCGCTTAACGAAGGCGAAGAAACAAGTCTGAATAAGATTGCCACGGGTTGTAAAGATGATGCACTCGCGGCATTTTGTGATACCTTAAAGCAGCATCAAAAAAATGGCGTTGCTTTAAGGCTCGGGCTTGCTGTATCTAAAAATGTAGGTAAAGCTGTTGTTAGGAATAAAGTAAAAAGACGCTTTAGAGCAATAGCAAAAGAACATCAATCGTTACTTCCAAATGGTTGTGACGTAGTTTTAAGAGCCAAACCTACTGCAGCTAGTGCTTCGTTTGAATCGTTGAATGAGCAGATTAAAAAGATTTTTGGAAAAATAGCAAGAAATCAAGATAAAAATCAAGAATCCGCAGAAATAAATCACAAATTAAATCAAGCAGCAGAACCGCTTTTAATCAGCGAAAACAACAATAAGTTGATTTAATAAGTTGATTTAAGGAATAGTGATACGGCTATGAGTGGTAGAAAAAGTGTTGTAGCGAATTGGATTATAAAATCCATTCGTTGGTATCAGCGCGCAATTTCTGCCAATAGACCAGCCTGCTGCAGATACTATCCAACGTGCTCAAGATACGCTATAGAAGCCGTTAGCCGCTATGGGGCGTTTAAAGGTGGTATTCTGGCCGTTTTACGGCTGTTGCGCTGTAGACCATGGACTAGCTGCAGTATTGACGATGTACCACGCAAATATTCAATTTTTTATCGTTGCGCTTGGTCTAAAGCGCATGAAGAGCCTCGGTTAACTCCCTTGGCTGAACAAGACAAGGAAAACTAATGTTTAATCAAGATCATTTCTTACTTGATAGCGGATTCTGGGGATGGTTCTATAAAATCCTCACGCCAGTTGAGTGGCTTATGACTCAAGTAATGGCGTTTTTCCACAAGCTATTTGTTCTTATTGGAATGAATGAAATTGGGTTCTCCTGGGTTCTTTCAATTGTCTTTCTTGTGCTTGTTGTGCACGCGTGCATATTCCCTGCCTTCCTTAAAAGCATTAAGGGCATGCGCAATATGCAAGCGATTGCTCCTAAAATGAAGAAAATTCAGCAAAAGTACAAGGGCAAAAACGATTCTGCTAGCAAAGAAGCCATGCAGCGAGAAATGATGAAGCTGTATCAGGAGAATAACGCAAATCCTGCTGGAAGCTGCTTGCCAATGATGATTCAAGGCCCAGCATTTATGAGTATTTGGTATACGCTTTCCGTTATTCCATTTATTGCTAGAGGAAAGCATGCTTCTTTGGGTGCTTTTGATATTGCTACAGCGCAGCAATTCGTTAAAACGCACGTATTTGGCGTTGGTGTTTCCGACACGTTTATGACGGTTCAAGCAGGCGGAAAAGTTGTTATTGTAATCTTTGTTATTTTGATGTGTGCTGCAATGTGGTACATGCAATTTAACAATATTCGTAAGAATCTTCCACCAGAATCTAAGCAAGGCAGCCAGTACACTATGCAGAAGCTTATGATGTGGGGATTCCCGCTTATTTACGTTTTCTCTGCATTTGCTCTTCCATTTGCAATGCTTGTTTACTGGCTTGTAAACAACATTATTAATATGCTTCGCTCTATTTGGCAGGTTTATGCCTTCCCAACTCCTGGTTCTCCAGCTGCGGAAGAAAAAGAAAAGCGAGATTATAAGAAAGAATCTGAGCGTCGCCAGCGTGAAGGTTTGCCTTCTATTGAAGAAGAAAAGCTTCAGCAGGCTCGAGAAGTTGCTAAGCGTAGAGAATCCGAAGGATTCCAGCGTAAGCAGCCTAATCGTAAGCGAAAAACAAGTAAATAACGTTAATACGAAGTAAATATGAATTTATTTATTAGATTTATTAAAATAATTTATAAATTTGGATTTATCTTCAGTTAAACTGTACACAGATTGTGATTCTTGACATTTATTGAAATTAAGGAGTATGTAAATGGCACAAGACGAGACCAGAAGCATTGACCAGCTCAATGAGGAAGCTGATATAGCTGCCGACTATTTAGAAGGACTTCTAGATATTGCCGATTACGAAGGTGATATTGAGATGGGTGTTCGCAACAATAGGCCAATGATTCAGATTGTTGCGGATGATGATTCCGATATTAAGCATTTGATTGGCCGAGATGGAGAGGTTGTTGATGCTTTGCAACAGTTGAGCCGTCTTGCGGTTCAGCAAAAAACTGGCGAAAGATCTCACTTAATTGTAGATGTTGATGGATTCCTTAAGCGTAAGCGCCAATATTTGCGTGATCTTGCGTTGGACGCGGTTGATGAGGTTCGTGAAACTGGCGATCCTGTTGATTTGAAGCCAATGAATTCGTTTGAGCGCAAGGTTGTTCACGATACTGTTAGAGAAGAAGGCTTAAGGTCTAGATCTCACGGAGAAGAACCACATCGCTATGTTAGCGTTTATATGCCAGCAAGCGCTGTAGAAGATGAAGATCTTGATGATGACGTAGACGTAGACGTTGACGTAGACGAAGAATACGCTGAATAGTAATTAGCTTGAACAAAAGTAACACAACGGAACAAAAATGTTTTGTTGTGTTACTTTTTATTTGATGATCTTAGTTGTATGGAAGAGATTTTAGGTATGGAACAGGCTGATAATTCACAAAATATAGTGGATGAATTAGATGAATCCCCTTTGCTTGGTGAAGTTTTGGGCGAAGCTCTTGATAAATGCAAGATGTTTCACGTGAAACTTGAGCAAGAAGGGCTTGTTCGAGGTCTTGTTGGCCCTAGAGATATGAGTATTCTTTGGGAAAGACATATTCTAAATTCTGCTGCTGTTGTTCCATTTGTTAAAGAAGCCGTTGAAAAGTCAAATAAAAAGTCGATTGCAGATGTTGGAAGCGGCGGTGGCTTCCCTGGTATTGTTGTGGCTGCTTGTTTGCCAGATTGTAAAGTAACATTAATTGAGCCAATGGAAAGACGAGTTCTTTGGTTAAACGAATGTGTAGAGCTTATGGGCTTAAAAAATGTTACAGTTTTTCACGGAAGATCAGACGAAGTTATTGCTAAAGTTAAGTCTCACGAAATTCCAGCTTTTGATGTAGTTACTTGTAGAGCTGTTGCCCCTATGACAAAATTAGCTGGATGGACTATTCCACTACTAAACAAGAATGGCAAGTTAATTGCTTTAAAGGGAAAGTCTGCACAAGCGGAGATTGATAAAGCCGCAAAGATGATTAAAAAAGTAAAAGGATTAAATCCCCGAGTTGTTGATGCTCCTGTTGCAAAAGGACTTCAATCAACAAGCGTTGTTATAGTTGATAAAGGTTGATTTTGACTACTTGACTATGTCTTTTTTAAAATCAATTATTTATTAGTGGTTGTAAATTTTGAAAAGTGTTTCATGTGAAACATCGTAAAACGTTATAAAAAGTGTCATAAAATATGCAGTAAAAAGCGTCATAAACGTCGTAAAATATAGTGTTTCACGTGAAACGGCGAGTTGTTTTTGTAGTGTTTTTGCGGGCCTTATTATGGTGTTTTATGTCCATAGAAGAAAGGAAACTTGAAAATACTACGGTTAAATTGGTTAAAGTTATGGTAATTTCCCATAGGTGGGCAGGGGTGGTATGTAATGGTGGAATCAGCAGAAGATACGATTAAGCGTATTTTTGGCGACTCTGGATCTTCGTTAGGAAGCGAGTTGGCAAATATAACCAGTCGCTTTCATGCCATTGATGGCGTGATTTTCCCTAAGCCAAAAGAAACGCGTTTTATTGCGGTTGCAAATCAAAAAGGTGGAGTTGGAAAAACAAGTTCTGCCGTAAATTTATCAGCTGCAATGGCTGTTGGCGGATCGAAAGTTTTACTTATTGATATGGATCCGCAAGGCAATGCTTCTACAGCAATGAATATTCCCCATTCTTCTGCAGATCTTTCTATTTATGATGTTATAGAAGGAAGAAAAACTATTGCAGAAGTTAAACAAAGCTGTCCAGATATTGCAGGATTAGATGTTGTTCCTGCCTCAATTGAGTTAAGCGGCGCAGAACTAGAAGTTGCTCAAATGGACGACAGAAATAATCTTCTTAAAAATGCTATTGATGATTTCTTGCGTTCTAGCGAAGAACATTACGATTATGTGTTTATTGACTGCCCACCTTCGCTTGGTCTTTTAGTAATTAATGCAATGTGTGCAGTGCACGAAATGCTTATACCAATTCAAGCAGAATATTATGCGCTAGAAGGATTAGGTCAGCTAATTAGAACGATTGGTTTGGTTCAAAAACACTATAATCCTTCGCTTTTTGTTTCTACAATGCTTGTAACAATGTTTGATAAGCGAACTCTTTTGGGAAGAGAAGTTTTTCAAGAAGTTAAAAAACATTATCCAAATATTGTTCTTAATACCACTATTCCGCGAACTGTTAAGATTCCAGAAGCGCCAAGCTTTAATCAAAGTGTTATAACATATGATCCTCATGGAACTGGTGCGGTATCTTATAGAGAGGCTGCGCTTGAAATAGCTAATAGGTCTGATGCAATTTTGTCTGTTATTGATTCAAAAAGAGAGGGTAACGCATAATGAGCGCAAGTAAATCTCGTTTGGGAAAAGGATTAGGAGCTTTATTCCCTACTCTTCCTGGGGAAGATGATTTTAATGGTTCGGCAACAAAAAAGATTGAAAGTGTTTCACATGAAACAAATGAAAAGAAAGATAAACCTTTAAACGCTGTTTCACGTGAAACTAATGGTGAAAATGTAAAGAAAGATATCAAAGAAAGTGTTCCACGTGAAACTAAATCACCAGCTAAAGTGCCTAGCGTAGGTAACGCAATTTCCCCGCATTTAAGCCAAAAACAGGGCAAAAATGCTGGTGTTTCACGTGAAACAGTGCCATCAATCGCAAGCAAAAACAAGCATTCAGCAAAGCGAACTTCTATGCCATCAATTGATGACGTTACAAGGCCAATTGACTTTTTCTTTGGTGATTCTGCATCTAAGTCATTTGTCTCTTCAAAGCAAATAGACGAAGAGAACAGCAAAAACAGCGCTGTAGAAAATGATGTAAAAGATAAAAAATCAGGTCAAACGCAAGAACTTAAGCCTATTGAAGGCGGTTATTTAGAATACTTGGATCCAAGTGATATTGTTCCAAATGCTCATCAGCCACGTACCATTTTTGATGAAGAAGAGCTTCAAGAATTGTCTGCTTCAATCAAGGAAGTTGGCGTTTTGCAGCCTATTGTTGTGCGAAAAATCAAGGATGCCAGTCAAGGTGATCTACAAAAGGCTCATTATGAATTAATAATGGGTGAGCGAAGGTGGAGAGCAACTCAGCTAGCGGGTCTTAAGAAGATTCCAGCGATTGTTAGAACCACTTCCGACGAAAATATGCTTCGAGATGCGCTTTTGGAGAATTTGCACAGAGTTGCATTAAATCCGCTTGAAGAAGCTGCAGCATATGCCCAAATGATTGATGATTTTGGACTAACGCAAATCCAACTTTCTAAATCTGTTTCTAAGTCTCGCCCTCAAATCGCAAACACCTTGCGACTTTTGAACTTGCCAGCCAGCGTTCAAAAGCATATTGCTTCTGGAGTTCTTTCTGCAGGTCATGCTCGCGCTCTTCTTGCGTTAGCTTCCCCAGAAGAAATGGAAGCTCTTGCAAAGCGTATTATTGCAGAAGGATTATCGGTTCGCAGCACGGAAGAGATTGTTTCTATTAAAGTAGATAATGGCGATGATTCTTCTAAGAGAAATAGGGGTAAAAGAAACAACAAGTGGGCATCTTCTCTTGTTAGAAAGCAGCTAGAAGAGCGATTTGCCACAAAAGTTGCCATTAAGGGTACGGAAAATCACGGAAGAATTGAGATTGTGTTTTCGTCGCCAGAAGAAATGCAGAGAATAATCGGCATTTTAGTAAATAAAAACAGCTGATACATCTGATACATCTGATACGGAAATATATCTAAAATAAAACCCCAATGAGTTGTTAAATCAACCATTGGGGTTTGTTTCACGTGGAACAAAACTATTATTCGTTCAAATCATTTAGATATGCCTGTGCATCAAGAGCGGCTCGGCAGCCCATTCCAGCGGCAGATATTGCCTGGCGATACACGCTATCTACAACGTCTCCAGCTGCAAACACTCCAGGAACCGACGTTTTGGTAGACGCACCTTGAACAGCAATAGTGCCATCTTCGTTAAGCTTTAAAGCGCCATTTAAGAAGCCAGTAGATGGGGAGTGGCCAATTGCAACAAAAATGCCCGATGCGTCAATAGTTTTAACTTCGCCCGTTTTAACATTTTTAACAGTTACGGATTGCGCATCTTCTTCTGATCCGTTTACAGAGCACACAACAGAATCTAAAACAAAATTGATTTTGCTGTTTTCGCGCGCGCGGTCAACCATAATTTTGGATGCGCGGAATGAATCACGCCTATGAATAAGTGTTACAGAAGAACCAAAACGTGTTAAGAAAAGTGCCTCTTCGAAAGCAGAATCTCCTCCACCTACAACAACAATAGGTTTTTCTCTAAAGAAGAAGCCATCACAAGTTGCACAATAAGAAACTCCACGGCCCGAGTACTCCTGCTCACCTGGAACACCCAATTTACGCACTTGTGAGCCCGTAGAAACAATTACAGCTTTAGATGTGTAAGTTACGCCGTCGTCTGTTGTAACCGCTTTTAAATCGCCATTAAAGTCTACGGAAACAACATCGTTAAGCAAAATCTGAGCGCCAAATTTTTCAGCTTGCTTTTGCATTGCTTCCATTAAGTCTGGGCCTAAAATGCCGTCCACAAATCCTGGATAATTTTCCACTTCTGTAGTGTTCATAAGTTGGCCGCCTGGAGTTAAGGCGCCAGCAATAACCAGAGGATTATAGCCTGCTCGTGCCAAATATAAAGCAGAAGTATATCCAGCAGGTCCCGAACCGATAATAATTACGTTCTTTTGCATTGCTTCCATAAAATATTCCTAATAATCCTAATATCTTTAATAAATATTCCTAGTAATTTCAATAATCTCAATAAAAGTTAATAAATTTTAACATAGTTTATGTATAGCCCGTTTTGAGGTATAGACCCTTCTGGCACCCACAAGATAAAATCTTGTGCGGTTATAGGCTTCTTAAACTTTACGTCAGTTACGCCGCTTGCATCAAAAGTAAAGTCCGCAACCTTATCTCCAGCGCTTGGGTCATTCTTGGAGTTTGCAATCACATATCCATGGCCGCCCGAAGATCGAATTGAAACAACAAATCGGTACGCTTCTTGCGGTTGTGTTAAGTGCATGTAGTAACCGTACCCGCGCTGATTGCCTGTATTCTCCAAGAATTGCTGAATATCTATAGGGTAAGGCGTGTTGTTAGTAGGCATTTTAGGCTTTGGAACCTGCTTTACCTTTTTGTGTTTATTAAGCTTTTGATGCTTGTTTTTAAGGCTTTTGTTACTTTTATTGTTTTTGTTGTTTTCGCCTGTTTTATTTGCATCCGTTTTGGCGGACTGCTTCTTTTTAGCAGAATCGCTTTTATCTTCTGGAAGAACACCTTGACTTCCAAATGGTACGTTTTCAACGCTTTGCGAATCCCAAGTATTAGATTTTGCAAAGTTAGATGGTGCTTCGTGAGAGTTAAAAAGACTGTGCAAAGATATAGCAAAAACAACAATCATCAATATTGCAACAACGCCGATTGCCAGAACTTTTGTTGAAATTCCGCCAAAAATCTTAGCGTCTGCAATGTCTGTAACGTTTTGCCCAGAACTCTTATTTGCTTTCAATTCTTCTTTATGCTCATGCGGTTGGAAGCTAGGAGGCATGGATGAATAAGACGATAATACAGAAGTTTCGCTGCCATATTCGCCATATGCCTCATTTTCAAGCTCTTCTTGGCGCAACGCTCTAGCGGATTCTTCGCCAGGGGCAACAAAACGCCCATTGCTGTCTACAACTGGAACTCTTCCTGTTGACTCTGCTTCCAACGGAAAGTTTTGTGGTCTAGAAAGCAGTTCGGTATGCTTTGTGTTGTCGCTTAGAAGGTCTTCAAAGTCAAATCTTCTAGGCATTAATGGAGAAGATAAGTCGTTTTTTTGTGAATAATCGTCGCTTGAATTTAATGAATCTAACGAGTTTAGAGCATTTTTGCTACTGTTTTCGTTTGTGTAAGTGTTAGCAGAAGATTCGCTAGCCTCGCCAGATTCTTTAGATTCACCATTTTTACTAGATTCATCCGCCTCACTCGATTTGCCTGATTTTTTAGACTCATCAGACTTATCTGATTCCTTGGTTTGGTAAGCTTCCCCACCAGAAGATTTACCAGTTGTGTAGCTAGGGAAACTTGTATACGTTGAAGACAAATTGTGGAAAATAGAATCATCGGCGTCTAACTCGGTTGGAGCTAAGATATTTGCCATTTCTGCTGCCGCAATATCGTGGAAGTCGTAGTCTGTTCCAGTTGAGTCAGATTCTGGCGTGGAATCAAGATTTTTTGCAGAATTATTGCCATTTCTTTTTAGTAAAGCACTTAAAGCACCAATGGTTTTACTGGCATTTTTAAGTCCAGTATTTTTACCGTTTTTACCTGACTTTTTGGAGTTTACTTCTTCATCTTTAGCAGTTAAGTCAATCGAATCTAAAACTCCACTAACTTCTTGACTAGATAATTGATTCTCAAGCAAATCTTCGTTTTTAGATAATCCTTCTGGAAAATCAACAAGATCCTCGTCTTTGCAAGGTAAAAGTAATGCTTTTTGAATAGAAGCTTCGCTTGATTTTGCATCGAAAATAATATCTTTTTCGCCAAGATTTTTAACAGGAGTATATGTTCCTAAAAGCGCTAAAAGTTCTCCAATAGATGCCATTGGAATAATATCTGAATTATCTGAATTATCTGCGCAAGAAAGCCCTCTTTTGCAAATCATAACGAATTCACTAGGAACGCCATCTGTAAGTCTTGAAATGTTAAAAACGGCATTATTTTGCGTGTAGCTGGTGCGTGTAAGAAGAGCATATAGAAGTGCAGAAAGCTGATGAGTTGCAATATTTTCTATGCTTTTAGGCAAATTTTGCGCTTGTTCTTTAGCTTGATTTTGCGAAGTGTTTTTAGCTGTAACGTCTTTTAGCAGAGGACTTATTGGTGCGCAAGCTAGTTCTACGCCATTTTTGGTGATTCTTACCGTGTTGGTGGAAATAGCATAATGTGTTACGCCAGAAGAAAGCAGCTTGTTAAGCGCATTTGCGGATTCGGCAACAATAGAGCGTATAGCTTCGTAACTCAATGTAGAGCTATGTGATTTTATGTAGTCGTTTAGCGTTACTCCAGAATCCAATTCGGTTATAATAACTGCAACGTCGTCTACATTGTGAATCTTTAAAACTGGCGTAAATTTGCGGATTCTAGATAGTGCAAGAGTGGAAGATATAGTGTTTACTTCGGGAAGGAATCTGCGATCGCGCACAATAAAAAGCTGACAATCTCTAGCAAGTATGCGGTCGCTAGCTTTCCAAGCTTGAATTCCCGCTTCTTCTCGTAAAGGCGATACTAGAGCGTAGCGATCAAGTATAATGTCTCCCAACTGAGGTTTCATCTACTCCCCATCTTCCTAATGAGCAATGAATATGCGTAAATAATAAATTCCACCAATTATTGTAATCGCAGAATTTAGTAAACGCTCTGCATTTTGCATTTATTGTTGTTTAGTTGTTTCGATTTAATTATCACTCACTGTATTGATTTATTTTGATTTAATTTTGGTACGTATTTTGCTTATTTAAAATCGTTTTAAAATTATTTTGAGCGAACAATTCGAGATGATTTGTTTTTGTTGGCAGTTTTGCTGCTGCTATTGTTGCTGCCGATATTGCTGCTGTTGTTGGCACTATTCGCGCGTTCAATATTTAGCAAAAATGGCCATTTTATACCGATTTTTTTAAGAACTGGATTAATAATGTTTGCCAATTCGCTTGTTTTTAAAAGCAACAAAGTAGATATGTAAACAACCGCCAAAACAATGGTTATAATTGCGCAAACGAAAATCGCAAGCAACCATCTGTTAACACCACGAAGGCTTGGTGAATCTAAAGAAATCCATTTGTAAATAAATTCTCTAGCCAAAATTCCAACAACAATCGAAACAACGGAAGCTACAAGCACTTTTAAGTGTGTAACAACAAGTTGCTTATCGTCTAAATTGTTGTTAAATCGAGATCGAATCATTTTAACAAGTGCAGGGAAGGTAAGAATATAGCTAACCGACGCAGCTGCAGCAAGAGCGCCAACCCAATAATTTGCAGGGAGGAACTGTATGCAAGAGAATACAATAAAAAGTTCCACAAGTAGTTGCGCTGCACAAAACATAAACGGATGCTTTCCGTCTTCAAAAGCGTAGAAAGTGCGTTGAATAATCAAGTATGCGCTAGATAATGGCAGTCCAAGCGAAAGCATCATAAGTGGATCTGCCATAAGATATGCCTCTTTTATGCTGATTGAAGGCAGCAGAGCCAAAGAGATAGGCATTGGAATAACAATAAAAGCAACGCTAAAAAAGCACATTAAAATGCTAACGCTTCTAAGACAAGAGCTTAGGTCGGCACGCACTGTTGCTAAATCGTGATTTGTTATGGCTCTAGAAATCTTAGGGAAAACGGCGGTTGCAACCGATACAGCTATAAGTGAGTAGGGAAGAATAAACATTGTGTACGCGTTTTGAAAAGTGGCGTTTCCAGCAACGTCAAACTGACTCAATCCCAATGTTTCTTCGGCTATAGAAGGTGCGCTTGTAGTTATGTGAGTGGTTGCCATTGTAGAAAGCTGGCTAACAGCCACTATTGCAAAACTCCAGCCCGCAACAGGGCCCATTGAGCGCAGGCCAATACCGCTAATGCCAAAGCTTGGCCTGTATTTTAATCCGATTTTTTTAAGAGGAATAAACAAAACAAGCGCTTGAGCTGCAACGCCTAAAGTCCAAAAGCCCGCAGTTAAAAGCATTGTAGTGTTGTTCCAAAAATGTGCTGGCTGCCTGCTTGCTCTTCCAAAAATCGCAATAAAAACACCAAATCCAGTGCAGCTAACAATGTTTGCAGCAACCGAACTCCAAGCATACATTGCAAATTTGCCTTTAGCGGCTAGAACCTGCCCAAGTACTGTATAAAGTCCATAGAAGAATATTTGAGGCATACACCACAGTGTAAAAGCGTTTGTAAGGGCAATCATGGCTGGATTTGTGCCAACATAGAGCCATGTTAAAACAGGTGTGGCAATTGCCATTAAAACAGTTACGCCTAAAAGCAGAATAATGGCAAATGTTATTAGCTTATTTAGTCTATTTTTTGCATCTTGTTTTTCTAATGTTTTAACAATTTGTGGAACCAGAACAGCGTTAAAAATGCCGCCAGAAACAAGAGTGTAAATAAGCTGTGGAATCATGGATCCAGCCTGGTAGGCATTTGCTGCCAGACCAGTTGTACCAAGGGCTGCGGCTAGCAGAATGGTTCTAATTTGGCCAGTTATTCTAGAAGCAGCCGTGCCGCTTGCCATTATGATTGAGTTGCGGCCTACTGAATTCATTCGTCTGGATCCTTTTTACGATTAAACTGCCTAAAAAGCCCCAAGGCTCCAAGTGCAAAAGCAAATATTATAATAATCGTACCGCTTTTATCGCTGATTTGCAGTGTGCTTGTAATTGTTGTTTCTTTAGTGCTGCCAAAAACATTACGGTTTCTATCTTCTAAAGCAAAGGTAGCTTTAACTTTGCTAGATGTTGTAGATCTAAGCGGTAAAATCACCTGAGATTCGCTATTTGCTGCGATTTTAACAGGCGTTTTTCTGCGAGCTACTATTTCCATTGAGTTGGTATATGCGGTTAAATATACACTCACTGGGTATGGGTTAGTGTTGCTAATTGTAATAGGCATGGTTGCCGTTTCGCTTACAAGAGTAACGTCTTTTGGAGGAATAATGTGGATTCCAGAAATAAGCATTTTAGCCAAAACGTGAGTGCCGTCTTTATATTGCGACTGATCTTTAACTTCGCTGCTCGATTCGCGCAAAGTGCTTGTGTTTGTTGTGTTTGTAGTGTTTGTTGTGTTTGCAGCGCTTGTAGTATTGCTTAGCTCTCTTTGGGCCATAGCATCAAAGAGTTTAAGAAGATTTTCGCTCCAAATTTTGCTATTTTGATTAATCTTTAATTTTGCATTTTGCTTAGCAAGAGATTGAGCGTCTGATTCGTTAGTTTTATGGTTATTAAGTTCATTTTGATCAAGAATGCTATTTATAAATTGATTTACAAGCATTCTATCGGCCACAAGTTTGCCAATCTTTTCTTTGCTGGCGGTTGCCAACTTTTCTTCGATTCCACTTTCTTTAGGAACAGGATTGTACCCAAGGTATTCCTTAGAAATTGGCTTTGATTGCGTTAAAGACTTTAAGTCTAAAAGAGAAATCCAAGGCGATTTTTCTAGCATGCTTACAACGGATTCAATTAATGAAATTGGAGAATCTTGGTTAAACATTATTAGCAAATGCCTTGGAGTGTACGGCTGCTCCATTTGATAGAAAGCGCTTTGGGCTGCAAGCCTGTTAAGAAGACCTGCACTTGTGTACTCTGCAACAGATTGACTGCTTGTAGAACGTCCATTTGCCAAATCGTTAAGTATTTCTTGGCAAGAAAGAACTTTTACGCTTCCCAAAGACGTTTGAACTTCGTAAACGCCGTTTTTTATTGCAAAACGGTTGGCCAGAGCGTCAAATCCGCTAGTGGCCACTACTGTTTTGTATCCGTTTGCCGCAGCCTGTTCTAGGGCGCGTAGAGTCCATTTTCCGCCCGTTTGTAGAGCATAGGTATCTAGATTTAGCGGTTTGGTTGTGGAATTTTCTAATATGGACGATTTTTTACTCCAAGAATCCAAGCCAATTCCAGCCAATTTGTAGTAAACATGATTATTGGATTCTGCATAATGACTTATATCAAAACCATTATTCTGCATAAAAACAGAAGGTGTAAAAGTTGGATTAGCAAACTTAAGAGTGTTTAAGTCTGCTATTGTTTGCAAACTTGGATGTTTTTGAACAAGACTTGTTAAAGCATTAAAGCGCTTTATGCTATCTTTGCTAAGTCTAATTTTTTTATTTGATGTGCTGTTTGCTAAGTTTGATGTGCCGCTTGCAGCGTTTGTTGCAGTATTGTATAAATCTTCCAAAGGGGCATTAATGGCGTTAACAGAAGGCGAAATATTCTGCTTGTTAATTGTGTAACGCCAATCGGAAGATTTAGCGATTATTGGCATTAGTAAAGTCACATTAATTGGCGGAGTTTGAACGTTTTTAACGCCAATATTCGCTCTAGTTACAAACGATTTAACAGAATAATAGTGCTTAAAATCTAAAGAAGAATACGTTATTGAAACGGGCTTTGGGCCCCAATAAAGAATGTTGGAAAGATTTGGATTATTGGCATCAACATCGATTTGTGCGTTATAAGATTTGCCGCGTGCAAGAGCTGGAACGCTAACTTCGCCGATTAGTTGAGGGGTTGGAATTCTAGATTCGGCTTGGCTCCATTTTTGCAGGTCGGTTCTAGACATAAAGGTGTACCAAGGGTTAAAAGTAACCTGAATTTTGCCTTCGGAAAAATCTTTAGAACCGCTGTTTTTAAGCAGAAGACTAATGTGGTATCCGCTTTTATCGGTAAGAATCGAAGTTGACTTTACGATTTTTAGCGAAATTCCCTTGGATTTTGAATTATAAGAATTGTATGTGTTAAATGAATATTTAGCCTCAATAGGATTGTTGAGCGTATTTGAATCGCTTTGGTTAGCGGCCGCCATTTTTGGGGCAAATAAAAATGGAAAAGTCGCAAGTAAAAGTGACATTAAAACGATTGTTACGCAGAGCCTAAAACAAGCATTTTTTTGCGACTTACGCAACTGGTTTTTTGAAAAATCAATCACATTAATCACATTATTCACGGTTTTGCCGCCTATTCGCCTTTTTAGCATACATCCATGCTATTTTTCGCTCGTTTGGGTAACTCAAAATGTCGTTAAGTTCTTTAAAATCAACCCAAATTGCGTCTTCTGCCTCGTGGTCTGGGTCTCCAAGAACAGACAATTCGCCGCTAACATATCTAAGTGCAAAATGGTGAACAAGTTTATGAACTCGCTGGCTTGTTCCAGTAAACCAGTAGTCGATGGTTGCAATTGAGTCAACAACTTCGCCAAGAATGCCCGTTTCTTCGTGAATTTCCCTAACGGCTGTTTGCTGCGGAGTTTCGCCTTTTTCAATATGGCCTTTAGGCAAGCACCATTCCATGTGGCCACTTCGTGAATGTCGAGCTATAACCGCGACACGCCCAAGGGAGTCAAAAACTAATCCGCCAGCAGAATATTCTCGAACAATAGGCAAATCCTGAGCGTCTAAAGAAGCAAAAGTTTTAGGTCCATCGTTAGCTCTTCGCTGAGGCATTAAGGCTGGAGATGGGGTGTCGATTGAAGATATTTGCTGCCTGGATTCAGTTATGTCAACATGAATATTTTCAACAGTGTAGTCGCCAGAAAACCCCGAAATATCAACAAAAATAGACTCGTCTTCTTCAGTTTGTTGAGGCTGTATTTTGCTTTTCATTCTAGCAACATCAAGTGGAGTAACTTGAATGCTTGGAGCGTTTTGGGTATGGCTATCCGAGGCTCTGGCGAGCATGCGTCTTAAGTCTTCTGGAGTAACCATACACTCCACCTTACTCAATCCGCTGTGCATTGGGGTAACGGTATGCTGGAATATAGTTTGATTTTTGCTGAAAGGGTGTTTCTAAGCGTGTCTGTGAATTTTGAAGTTTGGCCAGAAGCCATAGAGCTGGGTAAATTATTTGCTGAACACAATTACGAGCTGGCTCTTGTTGGCGGGCCTGTGCGAGACATGCTTTTGCATAGAGTTTCGCACGATCTTGACTTTTGCACATCTGCTAAGCCAGAAGAGTTTGAGCCAATTCTTAGATCTTGGAGTCATGACGGATTTTGGGATATGGGCCGAAAATTTGGCACTCTTGGCGCGTTGAAGCGCAGAAAAGACGGAACCGAAGTAAAAGTTGAAATAACAACATACAGGTGCGATGCTTACAATCCAGATTCTAGAAAGCCAGAAGTAAAATATGGCGATACTTTGGAAGGTGACTTATCTAGGCGCGATTTTACTGTAAATGCAATGGCTTTGCGCGTGCCAAGTCTAGAATTTGTGGATCCTTTTGGCGGCGCAGGCGACTTATCTAAAGGTATTTTGCGAACTCCAGTAGATCCACGTCAATCTTTTGACGACGATCCTTTAAGAATGATGCGTGCTGTTCGCTTTGTAGCTCAACTTGGATTTAGCATTGAAGCAAACACGGCAGAGGCTATTTTGAACATGGTTTCTAGGCTAGATATTGTTTCGGCGGAGCGCGTTCGAGACGAAATAACAAAGATGCTTCTTTCGGCGAATCCGCGTGCTGGAATTGAGGCTATGGTTGAGTCTGGTATTGCGGATAGGGTTTTGCCAGAAATCCCCGCTTTGCGCTTAGAGATTGACGAGCATCACAGGCATAAGGACGTTTTTGAACATACAATGATGGTTCTTGAGCGAGCTATAGCCTTGGAGACGGACGAGCTTGGAGCGGTTCCTGGGCCTGATCTAACTTTGCGACTTGCAGCTCTTTTGCACGATATTGGCAAGCCTCGTACTAGAAAGTTTGAAGAAGGCGGAAAAGTTAGCTTCCACCATCACGATGTTGTTGGAGCTAAGATGACTCGCAAACGCATGAAGGCTTTGCATTTTGATCATCACATTATTGATGATGTTAGCGAGCTTGTGAATTTGCATTTGCGATTCCACGGTTACGTTGACGAGCCTTGGACGGATTCTGCAGTTAGAAGATACGTTAAGGATTCTGGCCATTTATACGAGCGGCTAAATCGCCTTACTCGCGCAGATGCCACTACTCAAAACAAACGCAAGTCGCTTATGTTTGAGCATGCTATGGACGAGATGGAAGATCGCGTACGCGAATTAAAAAAGCAGGAAGATTTTAACGCAATTCGCCCAGACTTGGATGGCAATGAAATAATGCAATTGCTTGGATTAGAGCCTGGTCCTATTGTTGGTAAAGCGTATAAGCATATGCTGGAATACCGCCTGGATAATGGCCCTGTAGAGTACAGTGTTGCTGTTGAAGAGCTTAAAAACTGGTACGCTAATCAGCTTAGCTAAAAGCTAAAAGCTAAAATTTTAATTAATAGGCTTGTGATTTGCAGCTTTTGGAAGATCTTTCATATCTTTACTAGCTAAGCAGCCGTTTATTTCCGTAATTGCAGCGCCTGCGGCTGGAACATCGGTTTTAGGGCGAAGATTGCTAAATGTGGCTCCTAAAACAACGTCAATAAGCTTGTCTTGACGATCATCCATTCGCAAAATAGCGTCTTTAAAATTGGTTACTAGCGTATAGGCTTCATTAATTGACTTTTTGCCAAAATAGATTGTTGTTCTTTTAACACTTGTTTCGCTGTTTCCAACTTCGATTAAGTTAAAACCGCGATTTCTAAGGCCTTCTCCAACAGCGCGCGCAAATCCGCGGAATTTTGTTCCGTTTAGAACGCGTATTGAAACAGCACGATTGTCTATATATTGCGCCTTATTTTCATCTTTATTTTTTACCGGGCACGGTGCTTGTATGCCGTAATTTGGATCTACCTCTGGAGTTTTTGGTGCAGCAATACCAAAAAGATGACATTGCACAATAAGAGCAAGAACAAATGCGATTCCAACGCCTATAGCAACAGACGAAAGTACAAATCGTTTTCTTTGATACATGAACTCTCTTCGAGCTAGTCGCTCGTCGTAAAACTGCGTCATGCTAACTTCCGATCTGTTCTGTGTGCTTGTATTGTGCGCCTTGTGTGCATATATGCGTATGCATAAGTGTTAGCTATTTTACTTACTATGCATGACGGTTTGCAGCAGTGCGCTTTAATCTTCAAAAGCTTTAGAAAGAGCTAAAAACTCGTTGCAAGTTAAAGTTTCGCCTCGTCTAGTTGAATCAATCTTAGAAAGTTCGTAAGCTTCTTTAGGAACAATGCCCTTTAGTGCTGCATTTAGAGTTTTTCTTCGCTGCTGAAATGCTGCGTCAATAATCTTAAACACTTTTTCTTTTTCTTGCTCACTACCTTTTGGATTATCGTTTCTTTTAAAATACACGAGCGCAGAATCAACGTTTGGAGCAGGCCAAAATACGTTCCTGCCAATCAATCCAGCTTTTTGAGCAGTACCGTACCAAGCCAACTTTACGCTTGGAGTGCCGTATGTTTTACTGCCAGGCTGTGCGCATAGGCGATCGGCTACCTCTTTTTGAACCATTACAAGAAAACTTGTAAGATTGCTGAATTTTTCTAGAAGAGTAAGAATAATCGGAGTTGCAACGTTGTATGGAAGATTTGCAACAAGAGTAAAGTGTGGAGCTTTTGCTAAATCTGGGACGTCTTGAGCGTTTACTTCTAGTGCGTCTTTAAGAATCACATTAAAGCGCTCTAAGGCATTAGGCATAAATTCTTTAATGGTAATTGGTAAACGCTTAGCAAGCGGAGGATCTATTTCTACAGATGTAAGATTTGCGCCAGTTTGCAAAATCGCAAGTGTAAGCGAGCCAAGGCCAGGGCCTACTTCCATAACAAAATCGCCTGAATTAATCTTTGATGCAGCAACGATTTTTTTAACTGTTCCTGGGTCAATAACAAAATTTTGACCAAATTTTTTGGTAGGCTTAATCCCCTCTTGTGCTGCAATCGCGCGAATATCGGCCGCTCCAAGAAGGCATCCTTCTTGATTGGCAATATTTTCTTTAGTCAATTTAATACCATCCAAACTTTAATACCATCTAAACTTTTCTGAATGCTTCCAAGCTTCGCTAGGGTTGCCATATTTGCTTTTAATGTAACTAAGACCCCAAGTTATTTGTATTGATGCGTCTTCGTGCCAATTTGCTCCTGCGCTTGCCATTTTATTTGCTGGAAGTGATTGTGGTATTCCGTATGCGCCAGAGCTTTTATTTTCCGCATTCCAACGCCAATTCGATTCTCTGTTCCACAATTTAACAAGATCTTCCCACATTTCACCTGTCCATTTAAGTTGAGCGCATGCTGCTTGAGCATAGAGTTTTGCTTGTTCTGGAGTTGCGTGAACCATGCTGTTTGCGTTATCTGCTGGAGCTGGAGCTGGGGCTGGAGGGGCTGGAGCTTGGTTTGCAGCAGGTTCTTGTGCAGGTGCTGGAGCAGGAGCAGGTGCTGGAGCTTGTGCTTTATCTGCACCTTGCGCAGGTTTTGCATCTTTCGAAGAATTTTGCTGATTAGCGTTTTTATCTTGTTGTGTGTTTTTATTTTGCGCGTTTGGCTGCTGGCTTGTCTGATTTGAGCCATTTTGTTGAGGATTGTTTTTCTGCGATTGATTTTGATTATTTGGTTTTTTGTTTTCTTCTGCCTTTTTTATGCTCTTGTTTGCTTTAGGCGCATTTTGCGTTTTAGGTGCAGATTTTGCCCCAATTGCAACAATTTTATCAATCGACGGCTTAACAATTGACTGCTTTATTATAGTTGCGCTTGTAGCTTTGCCATCTACATAAGTTACGTTATATAAATCTACGCGCTCGCCATTTACGCCCTCTTGCCTAATGGCACTTGCTCCCGCTGCAAGATTTGGGTCGTTTATGGTTCTAGTGCTAAATGGAATAACAACGTTTCTAGATTCTTTTCCGTGCGTTACTCTAAGAATGCGAAGCAAGGTTTTTCCATCTTCTTCGCTAACCGTAACCTTGTCTTCTTTGCCTAAAACTATTCCTAGAGAATCAAGAATAGAGCTTGCTGGCAGAGTTCCGTCTGGAACTACTCTAGATTTGTTATCGCAAATAACGGTGACTGGCCCTTTTTTATTTATAGACAATCCACCCGTAAGCTTGTTGTAAATGTTTTGCAGATTAACGGTGATTTTTGCGGCGTGATCCGCGTTTGCTTGGAAGAATCCGATTAATTGGTCAACGCTTGTTGCAACAGTCCAAAATGGTATTGTAACTCCATCTACAGTAATGGATGTTTGGTATGCGCTTCTAACAGTAACCGTTGTGTGGTCTGCTAACATATTTCCAGAAGTGCTAGCAATTTGGTCGTGCGTTTTAACGGGGATTTTCTGCTCTTCTAAAAGTCTTTGAGTGGTGTATGCGTAAGTTGTGACTATTTTAGTTTTTCCATTGATGATTAAAGCCACGGATTTTCTTGCAGAAAGAACAAAAACACTAGTGCTAAAAATAACAAGGGCTAAAACGCATATAAAGATGCGTATTCGTCTCATTACTACAAACCGCTGAGGTGTCCATCTGCGAGCCATTCACCCTCACTTTCAATGCAAAACCAAATTTTAATTATAGCAATGATTGTAATTAGCCAAAATATAAGTTAAAAAGTGGGGGCAGGAGAGAAGGGGATTTTTCCTGCCCCCGTTGAGGAGGAGCTGGTTGGGGGACGCTCCATCCTCTCACTCGAGAACCCTGAGTTGGGGGAAGGCTCCCGAGAACTTACTCAAGCAAAGTAATCAGCATAAAGTGTTTTTGTAAGCTTTACGGTTCATCATACAATAAACCTACTTATAACCTACTATCTTATTGTTGTTATTGTAAATTTACTAAAAACTTCTTTACATGCCTATAACTCATAATATTCATACAAGTGGATTTTTATAATTCAGACTGTTTCTAGGCCATAAACATAAATGGAGCCTCCTGCCGGGATCGAACCGGCGACCTGCCGCTTACAAGGCGGCCGCTCTGGCCATCTGAGCTAAGGAGGCGAGTTCTTGTGCGTAATTAAATAACTTGCGCGCAAAACATTGATTAGTGTATCAGCACCCGCTGCCAAGTGCAACTTTTTGGCGCCAACACACTAATCATAGTTTTAATTGATGTTTAACCAATAAAATTTTTAGTCAAAATTTCTAGTCAAAATACCTAGTTAATAGGATTTGGCTGATCTTTATCGGTTACCTTTGGCATAACACCTTCAACGCCAACCTTAGATTTGTCTAATCCAATAGATTTAAGGATTGCGTCTGGAGTGCTAAGATTCCTATCGCTTACGGCGTTCATGTCTAGCAATTTGCCATTAATCGTTGTTGTAGGAGTTGTCATAGCACCCTTGTTTTTGCCGCTAACATTCCACAAGGCTTCGCGATTTGGAGTATCGGCGTTAATTGCCTTTTGCCAAGCAAGATAATTCCTATCGAACGCCTTGCTTGCCACTTCCGTGCTTACACCAGCGTTTACAGCTTGCTCAATAAGCTTTTTGTTACTAACTGGCTTGTAATCCTGGCCTTCTTCTGGCTGGAAGGTTTCGGCAAAAATGTTGTTAATAAACTGAAGCAAGTGCAAAGGATTGTCGTCGTTAGACGAAATGTACGCGATTGCGCCAGTTACGCGAGTTGAGTAGTGGTCGCTAGAAACCTCATCTAAGAACGACATTGGGTGAAGCTCAAGGTTAATCTGACCTGCCTTCATCATTGCAATAAGCATTTGATCGGTGTCGCGATTAAAATTGCCGCAACCAGGGCACAGTGGATCCGCATAAACAGCTATTGTTGGGGCATTTGGAGCCGTTGTGTTGTAGCCATTTTTGCTGATTAAAATTCCGCCCATCTCGTTTGCGTACTTAGGTTTTTGATTAGCCGTGAGCCTTTGAACGGCTCTTCTTGACTGTTGAGCTTGTTCGGCCTTCTTTTGATTTTCCGCATTAGTGGCGTTAAGAGCCGTAATTCCGATTGCTGCAATCATGCCAATCAAAATAGCAACAACAACTATTCCAACAATGGCCTGCTGCCTTAGCTCCTTGGCTTTGCTTGCGCGCAGCTCCTGATTTTGTTGATTGTGCCCGCTTGCGCTGGTGTTAGGCATGCTAATCCTTTCCCCTGCTTTTATAAATAACAGATATAAGTAAATTGCTAAAAGAATAGTCTAGTTTACGGTATCAACGGGATTAATCGATGCTAGAAACTTGCGATTTTCCCGCGCCGCAAATGGCCCCTAAACCTACTCTAAAAATTTTCGTTCGTCCTAATGCAAAAGAAATAATCCACCCAAGAATAATTCCAATAATGTATCCAATCGAAGTTGGAGAACAAACATCTGGAGCATAAGTTGGCAAAAATAGTTTAAAGTTTAATATTTTAAATGAAATTAATTGGTTCGAAGCGTTAATCAAAATTGGATATACGTATGCCCCAATAACGCCTGTTATTAAAATTGTAAGCAATCTTGGTATTGAGTATAAAATTGCGCGTATAAAATGCCATGGAATGCTTGCGATTCTTATTAACAAGTCTTTTCCGCCGATTGAATCGTTTGCGGATTTTCGCCGCAGATTTGCGCAAACGTTATACCCAATCGTTGCAGTTAAAAGCATAAAAACAAGGTTTATAGCAATTGCGTCTACAACGGAGAGTGCTGCAACTAAAGAAGAAAGCACTGCAAATATTACAAATGCGATTGTTCCGCGGAACAGATATTTTTTTGTTGTTGGATGCGGATTATTCTCTTGGACTGATTCTTCTTGATAATCCTGATTTTGCAAATCATTTTGATTCTGTAAATCATCTTGATTCTGCAAATCTACATCTTGCTGATTAAGTTGATTAATAACCTTTGTTGAGCTAACAGAATCTGGTTCAAGCTGAGTTGTATTAATACTAGAATCGCTAGGAAGCCACATTTTTCTAGGATTTTCTGGCATAATCCTAGTGTGTAAAAGCTGATTGGGTACAGTTGTGCCATCGTCTTTATAATCAAAAGGGTAGTCAGATTCCTGTAAAGCCAGAGGATTCAAAGCATCTTGGTAAATAGCTTGCTCTAGTTGTTCTGGAGTGCAGCGCTCGCTTTTTTTAGGATTTAACGCGGATTTAAACGCTTGCATTGTTTTTATAGGAAGTCCATTAAGATTTGCGTTTCCCGAAGCGGCTCTTTCTAGAACTGCCATTATTGGTTTAGTTCCAAAAACGGGCTTTCCTGTGGCTGCAAAAGCAAGAACGGCTGCAACGCTCCACCAATCAGTAGCTTCGCTAGACTCGCCGCCTTCAATAATTTCTGGAGCAATAAAACCAGGAGTTCCCATTACAAGGCCAGTTCGCGTAACATGCGACTCCCCCTGGCCCATAGATATTCCAAAATCAACCAAAACGGGGCCAGTAGTGGAAACCATAATATTTGTTGGCTTAATATCTCGATGAATTATGCCTGCGTTATGAACTGCCTTAACGGCGTCGATTAGTTTGTGTGCAAGTCGCTCTAAATCGCCTGCAACGTATGGGCCGTTAAGCTCAACATCTTCTTTAAGATTGTGCCCATCAATAAGTTCTGTAACTATAAATGCGATTGAAGCATCAAGCTCCATATCTACTATCGAGCACACGCCTTCGTGGTGAATCTTTTTTAAAGCCAGCGCTTCTCGCTTAAGCCTAAGTCTTGCCTGTTCTTGCGGATTGCTAATTTGTGTGGAATCTAAATTATTGTCTTCGTTTTCTAGCATCGATGCGCGCAAAATCTTCATTGCATAAAAATGGCCTCCGTCGTCGCGAACGCGCCAAACTGAGCCCATAGCGCCGCCGCCTAATCGTTCTATTAGCGTGTATCCGCCAATGTTTTGGCCAGAGCGCAAGTCAAACATGCTCACATCTTCCATAATGCATTATGTTAGTGGGCGGCTATGCCAATTTATCTTTTGACAGTAAACACGCGATTTTATAAACAAATGTTTAGATATTTGGATTAAATCAATCGCATTTATTGACCTTTGTTTATGCGCGATTTTTATACCCGACACGCCGAGATGTTAGAAAATACTGTGATTTTGCTGTTTTTACAGGATAAACATGATATATTGAATCATGGCTCAACGAAGAGAACCTTCAATGAACCATGTAAGTAAATGTGGACGATTGACGCCGCCGATGTAGGACTTGGGGTCTTGAGTGCACACCCTTCACAACGGATCGTTCGGCACGTACCTGCCGATGAAAGGAAAATATCATGGCAGAAGTTGTATTTGATCATGTTACTCGAATCTACCCAGGCAACGATAAGCCATCGGTTGATGATTTGAACATGACTATTAAGGATGGCGAGTTCCTTGTACTCGTTGGTCCATCTGGTTGCGGTAAGTCCACAACTCTACGAATGTTGGCTGGTTTGGAAGAGGTTAACAAAGGTCGCATTCTTATTGGTGGTCAAGATGTTACTACAATGCAGCCAAAAGATCGCGATATTGCAATGGTGTTCCAGAACTACGCACTGTATCCACATATGACTGTTGCAGACAACATGGGCTTTGCTCTTAAGATTGCAGGCGTAAACAAGGAAGAAATCCGCAAGCGCGTTGAAAAAGCTGCTGAGGTTTTGGATTTGACCGAGTATTTGGATCGTAAGCCAAAGGCTTTGTCTGGTGGTCAGCGTCAGCGTGTTGCAATGGGTCGCGCAATTGTTCGTGAACCAAAGGTCTTCCTTATGGATGAGCCTCTTTCCAACCTCGACGCAAAGCTCCGCGTACAGACTCGTACGCAGATTGCAGCATTGCAGCGTCAGCTTGGTGTTACTACCCTGTACGTTACACACGATCAGACCGAGGCTTTGACCATGGGCGATCGCATTGCCGTTATTAAGCTTGGCGTTTTGCAGCAGGTTGGTGCTCCAACCGAGCTTTATGACCGCCCAGCAAACGTGTTTGTGGCAGGCTTTATTGGCTCCCCATCTATGAACATTAACCAGCATCCAGTGGTTGACGGCAAGGCTCAGATTGGCGAGGATTCTATTACTCTTCCAGCAGAAGCTGTTGATAAGCTCACCGAGGAAGATAAGGGTCAGATTATTGTTGGCTTCCGTCCAGAAGATGCAAGCTTGGCAACTTCCGACGATCCAAACGCCTTCTCCTTAAAGGTTGTAAATGTGGAAGATCTTGGCTCCGACGGCTACATCTATGGCAACATTATTACTGATGGCTCTCCAGAAGAGGCATCTACAATGATGAGCGACCAGAACAAGCTCACAACGATTCGCGTGAATCCTCGTGCGCTTCCAAAGGTTGGAGATACCGTAAAGATTAAGATTGATCCATCCAAGATGCACCTGTTTGCACCTTCTACGGAGTTGCGTTTGAACTAATGCGTTTTCTTGAGCGCTTGCTTCTTGCTTAAGCGCTCAAGATTCTGTATAAGGGTATGGCGGGGTTCGCTAGGCGAGCCCCGTTTTCGCATTATTTAGCCGTTTTTAATTTATATTTATATTTATATTTGATTATTTGCGTTCATCTTTACGTGTAGACTAGATTTTATGGAATGGAACGATACTCCTTCAATGGATCCGCGTGCTGTAAAAGCAACATCGGTATCTGCACAAGACGAGACCATATCTTCTGCAGAGCCGCAAGCGTTGAAGATTACTGCTGCAAGCTCTAATCCTCAAATGTTTATGCTTCCTTGGGAGCTGCCACTTTCTCAATGGCCTACAAATCTTTTTGTTAATCTTCCACGAGGCATATCTAGGCACGTTGTGCGATTTGTACATGTAGGCGACGAAGTGTACGCAATGAAGGAAATCACTCGTCAAGTAGCAGAGCGCGAATATGAGCTTTTAAGGCGTTTGCGCAAGTTGGAACTTCCAACAGTTAAGCCTATAGCGGTTGTGGCTGGTAGAAAAGATAAAAATGGTGAGCCGCTTGAAGCAATGCTTGTTACTCGCCATCTTAAATTCTCACTGCCGTACCGTGCGCTATTTGCTAGAACTCTGCGTCCAGACACAGCTGAGCGTTTAATTGATGCTCTTGCAGTTCTTATGGTTCGCTTGCATCTTTCGGGATTCTATTGGGGAGATGTTTCGCTTTCCAACGTTTTGTTCTTGCGAGATGCCGACGCATTTACGGCGTTTTTGGTAGATGCGGAAACTGGTGATTTGCACGGAAGCCTTACCGAAGGCCAGCGCGAATACGATATTGATTTAGCGCGCACAAATATAATCGGCGAGCTAATGGACTTAAGTTCTGGTCAGCTTTTGCCTGGAGAAGTTGACGAAATTAGCATTGGAAACAGGCTTGTAGACAGATATCATTCTCTTTGGAGCACGCTTACAGACGTAGATAAGTTTAGTCCAGACGAAATGTGGCGTATTGAGCGCCGCGTGAATCGCCTTAATGAGCTTGGCTTTGATGTAGATGAGCTTGAGATGAAGACTTCCGAAGATGGGCGAAGAGTTTTGGTTCGCCCACGCGTGGTGGATGCTGGATATGCTTCGCGCAAGCTTCTTCGACTAACTGGTTTAGATGTGCAAGAAAATCAGGCTCGTAGGTTGCTTAATGATTTAGACGCTTATCGTACGTCTACATGGCGCCAAGGCGAAGAGCTGGAGATTGTTGCTACAGACTGGATGCGAGAAGTGTTTGAGCCTACTGTTCGTATGATTCCGCCTGAGTTTAGGTCGCAGATTCAGCCAGCACAGTTCTTCCACGAAGTTTTGGATCATCGTTGGTTTATGGCAGAGCGCGTTGGTCATGATGTTTCTATGCAAGATGCAGTAACAAGCTACATTAAAAACGTTTTGCCACAATACAAGATGGATAAGCGCGTTTTGGCTGCGATTAATGCAGATGCGGATTCTGGCGTTGTAGACGACGAATACACATATTCGACTCCTGCTCATGCTTTTGCCGCAAGCGACGACGAGTACGATCAAGACGCAAGCGTTTGGGCAAGCTGAGCATTTTTGCATCTGCTTTACTTTTGTTTAGTGAAGTGTGGAATTATTCTCTTTGAAATGTGGAATAATTCGTATTTATTTTAGGAATTTTGTTAATTTCTTTTGTGAATGGTGATAGAATTTTCTTGTTAGTTGTCAGTGATTGCCAACTAATCATAGTTATTTATCAATTAATCAAGGGAGATTATTATGTTAAAAGGTGTAGATTCTATAATTCCTCCAGCATTGCTGAAGGTTCTTTGTGAAATGGGCCATGGAGATGTTTTAGTATTGGCCGATGGAAATTTTCCAACTGAGTCTGTAGGAAAAGACGCTATAGTTGTACGCTGCGATGGTCATGGAACTTCGGAATTGCTAACTGCAATCTTAAAGTTGATGCCACTCGATCAATACACCGATAAGCCAGCTACACTTATGGAAGTTGTTCCAGGAGACCCTTGCGAAACTCCAATCTGGAAAGAATATGAAGATATTATTGCTAAATACGATAAGCGTGGAGCCAGCACTTTAGGCACTCTTGAAAGATTTGCGTTCTACGATGAGGCAAAGAAGGCGTATTGTGTTGTTGCCACGGGTGAGCGTGCTCAATACGCTAACATTATGCTGCGTAAGGGCGTGGTGTTTGCTGGAGAGTAGCGTAAATAGGTAAATAAGTTTATATTTATATGCTATTTATCTGTTATTTATTTGTTATCTGTTTGTAGAGATATAGAAATTTAAGTGTTATAGCATAAAAGCACTGCATGCAACAAGATGATTTGGAATTTAAGAACCATCTGCTACGTGCAGTGCTTATTTTGTGCCCCCTGTGGGACTCGAACCCACAACCCAAGACTTAAAAGGACTCTGCTCTGCCAATTGAGCTAAAGGGGCAACAAATGCCTAGTGTACTACATTTTGGAGACTAATCCAACACGTTGAATATTGGCGTGTTAATCTGCAAGTTGGCCTAATTGAATAAGCTTATTTTTTATTTGACTTGCGGATGGCTCCACCATAAAGCTGCCGTCGCTAAAAGTTACAACTGGAATATGCTTCTGGCCGCTAATTTCAACAGCCTTTTGAGCAGCTCCGTCTTCGGATTCAATATTGTGCCAAGTAAAAGCAACATTAAACTGGTTTAGTGCAGCTTTTGCGCGAATGCAGTCGCCACACCAATCGGCTCCGTAAACATTGACCAATGGCAGATTTTCCATAAATAAACACCCCAATTCAGTTTGATTTTAAAGTGGCCTATAAAGCTACACTTAAAGCGCTAAATATCGGCTTGTAAAATTATTGTATTAGAACACCAATATTTGCGTGATTTTTACTAAGTGATCAACAATTTTGACTATAATTTAAGAAAATTCCCTTTAATGTGTCCCTTTAATTTCATAGGCTTATTTATATGAACATGGTTATGGACTTAAATTTGATTATATGGTTTGCTATTGGTGCGGTTATTTTAGCTGTTGTTTTAGTAGCCGTAGCGGTTGTCTTGCGAATTGTTAGCAAATCGCGAGGCCCTGTAATACCTACTAGCAAAGAAGACCCATTAACTAGTAGCGCCGAAAACAATAGTAGCGCCGAAAACAATGTTAACTCTAGTGTGCAATTGCCAGAAAACGCAACATCTAGAATGGCTAGGCTTAGGGGCAAGCTTGCCAATAGTCAAAATCCTTTTGGTCGTGCTCTATTCAACATTTTAAGCAAAGATAATCTTAGTGAAGATGATTGGCAAGATGTAGAAGACACGCTTTTAATGGCAGATGTTGGCACTCAGGCAAGCGAAGAACTTGTTAATGCACTTAAAAAAGACGCTAAGATTTCTGCGGCTGCAGACGCTCAAGAAGTTCGTGAAACGCTTCGCACAAAACTGTTGGATATTGTTGGCAGCAAAACCGATAGAAGCCTAAAAGCAGATTTGCAAGATGCAAATAAGCCAAGCGTAATAATGATGGTTGGTGTAAATGGCACTGGAAAAACCACTACTGCTGGCAAGCTTGCGCGACTAATGGTTGCTAAAAAACGTTCGGTAATTCTTGCGGCTGCAGATACTTTCCGCGCGGCTGCTGCCGATCAGCTTGAAACTTGGGCAAATGCTGCAGGCGTTAAAATTGTTCGCAGCCAAAAAGACGGCGCAGACCCAGCGTCTGTAGCTTTTGACGGGGCTACAGCTGCCAAAGAAGCAAATGCAGATGTTTTGATTGTAGACACGGCTGGAAGGTTGCAAAATAAGGCAAATCTTATGGATGAGCTTGGCAAAATTCGCCGTGTGATTGAAAAAACCGTTCCAGTAGACGAAGTTCTTTTAGTTCTTGATGCTACAACTGGGCAAAATGGCATGGTGCAGGCAAAAGTTTTTGCTCAGGCAATTGGAATTACTGGCGTAGTGTTAACAAAGCTAGACGGCTCTGCAAAGGGCGGAATTGTGATTTCTGTTCAGCGCGAGCTTGGAGTTCCAGTAAAGCTTGTTGGTTTAGGAGAAGGCCCAGACGACCTTGCGCCGTTTGATCCAGAAAGCTTTGTAGACGGCATTTTAGCTTGAGTTGATTTTGGTTTTGGCTGATTTTAGTCGGTTTTGGTCGATTTTAGCTTGATCCTATTAGAATATAAACAGATATTAGTTTATTAGTTCGCAGATTTTAGTCTGCAGAATTAGTTTGCATTGGTTTGCATATGTTAGTTCGCAACCACCGATGGCTGCGTATTGTGAGGTGAAACATGACCGCAATGGATCCGCAATGGGCATTACTGGCTGCTGCCTTAGTGTTTATAATTACGCCAGGAATCGCGCTGTTTTACGGCGGTCGCGAGCGCGCAACATCAATGGTTAACATGATGATGCTTTCCGCTGGCGCAATTGCGGTAACAACTATAGTTTGGACGCTTTGGGGCTGGTCAATGGCCTTTGCTGGAAAAGACATGATTGGCGGAGTTGTTGGCGACCCAGTAAGTGGTTTACTGTTGCGCGATTCAATGGTTGCCGATCACGGCATTTTTACCTCAATGGATGCAAACACGGGCCTTGCTGGCGGTATTCCAGCGGCGTTTAGACTTGCGTGCGCGGTTGTTGCTGTGGCTCTTATAACTGGCGCTCTTGCTGGCCGTGTGCGCTACGCGATTTGGCTAATCTTTGTAGCCGTTTGGGTAACTCTTGTGTTTGCACCTCTTGCTCATATGGTTTGCGGAGGCGGATTGCTTTCGCCAAATGGCGCTATATCTCAGGCTCTTGGAATTCAAGTTCACGATTTTGCAGGCGGATCTTTGCTGCATGTAGCCGCGGCTGTTTCGGCGTTGTCGATTGTGCTTATTATTGGCGGTCACGCACATTTTCCGCTAAAAAAGTTCGTTTTAAGCACTAAATCTTTAACAGCTTTGGGCGTTGGCAATATTGAGCATAAGGGCAATTTGGTTCGCGCGCTTTGGTCGGAAGTTGCAAAGTCTAATAAGACCAATAATGCGGCAGATTCCAGCGCAGACTTTAAAACTAAGGGCGATTCTTCCTTAAGCAATGCCGGAGAATCGGCGGTTAGTGGCCATTTGCCAGCAGCTTCTTCTCGTGCCCCGCACAATGTTCCATTTATTGTTCTTGGAATTTTCATCATCTGGTTTGGCTGGCTTGGATTAATGATTGGCTCTTCTGCAGGTCTTCCAGGAGTTGCTGGCTATGCGTGGGTTAGCTCAACTATTACAGCATCGGCATCTATGCTTGCTTGGGGCGTTACCGAACGCCTGCGCTCGGGGTGCTTTAGCGCTGTTGGTGCGGCTAGTGGAATTATGGCTGGTTTGGCAGCTAGCGCGGCTGCTGCAGACGTTATCGCGCCTTTGTGGGCGGTTATACTGGGTGTGATTGTTGGTGTTGCTACATGCCTTGCTACACATTCTAAGACTTTTTCTCGCTACGATGGCGCTCTCCATGTTGTGAGCGTAAATGGCATTGCTGCGTTTATTGGAATTTTAGCAGTTGGATTATTTGCGGATGCAAGTGGATTGCTTTCTACTGGCGATTGGCATCAGCTTATTGCGCAAATCTGCCTTCTTGCAATCACCATTCTTTACGCGGGAGCTGTTAGCGCGTTGCTGGCGTTTGGTTTAGAGAAGCTTTTTGGGTGGAGAATATCGGAAGCTAAAGAGCGTAAGGGCGTTGATTTAGCAGATCAAGGTGAACGTGCGTATGACTTTTCTAGCATTGCTCAGGCTAGAGCTGGGTCTGTTGCGGAAGCTGTGGAGGCTGTGGAAGCGGCTGAAGCGGCTGAAGCGGCTGAGGCTGCTGAGGCGGCGGATTCTAATGTTGAATTAAGCGAAGAGCAAATCGAAGCTGTTCAAGAGGCCATTAATGCTCAAGAAGAATCTGATTTGAATGTTAAAGACGAGTCTAAAGAAGATACTGGCGAGTCTGATGATTCTGGTGATGACTCTAGCGATAAACCTAAAGATGAATCCAAAAAATCTAACTGAAAGAGTCAAAACAGAATATTCTTTGAAAGTTATGCACAATTAGTGTAAAAATTATGCTTTTATTTGCGTAAATTGACGAAGATATGACACACACGGATTGCGCAATGTGGATAAAACTTTTAGTTATCCACATTTTAGGCGTGTTGCTGTGTATATCTATAAAAGTTATACACAAATGGGGGATAACTTTGTGGATATCCTGCGGATAACTTTTTTGAAATCAAATCTAGTTTGCAATTCAAAAAAATTTATGATAGCAGATTATAAGCAATCAGCATAAGAAGATTTGAATAGTCCAAGATGGAGCAGAACGGGTTACTAATATGAGCAATCAGAGCGAAGATGTTGATAAAAAAGACCTACTAAAACACATATTTTCGCTAGCAATTCCAACATTCGGTCAGCTGATTGCAGAGCCAGCGTTTGTTTTAATAGACACGGCAATAGTTGGGCATTTAGGTAAAACGCAGCTTGCGGGACTTTCAATAGGTTCAACCGTGCTTTTAACAACAACGGGATTATGCCTGTTCTTGGCGTACAACACAACAAGCCAAGTGGCAAGGCTTTTGGGAGCTGGCAAAAATCGCCAAGGTTTAAGCGTTGGAATGGATGGATTGTGGCTGGCACTTGGGCTGGGTATTGTTTTAACGCTTGCATTAATGGTGTTTGCGCGCCCACTTTGCCAAAGCTTTGGTGCAAGCGGGGAAACGCTTAGAAATGCTGTAATCTACACTCAAACTGTTATGCCAGGCTTGCCTGCAATGCTGCTAATTTACGCGGCAAATGGCATTTTTAGAGGTCTTAGCAAAGTAAGAATCACACTTTTTGCAGCAGTGAGTGGGGCTGTAGTAAATACGATTTTAGATATTCTATTTGTGTTTGGAATGAACCTTGGCATTGCTGGGTCGGGAATTGCCACAATGCTAGCACAGTGGTATATGGGTGTTGTTTTAACGGTGCCAGCGATTTTTTGGGCGGCTCGAGAAAAAGCGCGGCTTAGCCCGCGTGCGCGTAGCATACTTAAAAGCGCTGGAAGTGGAATTCCGCTGTTTATACGCACACTGGCATTGCGTGCGTGCATGGTGGCAACCGTTGCGGCGGCTGCACGTCTTGGAACAAACACGCTAGCTGCATATCAGGTTGCAAATTCTTGCTGGAATTTTGTTATGAATATATTAGACGCTATAGGGATTGCGGCTCAAACAATAGTCGCCTCTGCGCTTGGAGCTGGATTAGTAAAACGCGCTAATGTAATAACAAAAATTTGTGCGCAGGTAGGTGCGTTAAGTAGCGTAATTGTTGGAATTCTAATGATACTTGCAGGTTGGTTATGTTCGCCGCTGTTTAGCCCAAATGCCGAAGTTCAGCTTTTGGTTTCAATAGGAATGACGATTCTTGGAATTTTCTTGCCGCTATCTGGGTTTATGTGGGCGCTAGACGGAGTGTTAATCGGAGCTGGAGATCACAAATATTTGGCTAAATCGTGCTCTATTACGGCGGTTGTGTATCTTCTTGTAATTAGCGCGGTTTGTGTGGCAAATGTGGCGCTTTTTGCGGGAGATGTTACTAAAACAATATCGCTTTGGGCTTCTCTTAATGTTGTTTATATTGGCGGGCGAGCTCTTGGAAATTCGCTTAGAGTTAAAACGGACGATTGGATGAAGTGCGCAACCTTGTGATTTGCGTAAACTACAGTTTGTGCATTGCGGCTTGTGTTGACTTATGTTGTCTAATATCAACTTGTGTTGGCATGCTCCGTGCAGGTGTTTATACTCGATTTTATGGCAGATAATGATATGTGGCAGTCAAGTAGAAATGACGCGAACCGATTAAACAACGCTAATGGGAATGTTAGCTTGTTTGACAAGGTTCCACCTCATGACGAAGACGCGGAAATGGCCGTTTTAGGCGGAATGCTAATGAGCAAAGATGCCATTGGCGAAGTTTCGCAAATTCTAGAAACTTCCGACTTTTACGTTCCAAAGCATCAGACGATTTACGATGCGATTATAAATTTGTTCTCGGGGTCGCAGCCGGTAGACGTTGTTCTAGTTGCAAATGAGCTTCTAAAAGACGAAAACTTAGAGAAGATTGGTGGAGCAGACTATTTGCACAGCCTAGTGGCCTGCGTGCCGACGGCTGCAAATGCGCTATATTACGCGGATATTGTGCATAAAAACGCGATTTTGCGAAACGTGATTGCTGCTGGAACAAAGATTGCGCAAATGGGCTATTCGGCCACTGGAGATCAAGCGGAAGACGTGGTAAATCTTGCGCAATCCGAGGTTTACGAGATGAGTTCTGGCAAGGTTCATCAGGATTATTCCGCTATTGGACCTGTTGTTCAAGACGCTCTCGAGCAGTTAGACAAGTTGCAAAGCAACGAGATCGAAAAAGGCGTTCCAACAGGATTTAGAGATATTGACGACATGACGCAAGGCTTGCAGCCTGGGCAGATGGTAGTGGTAGCTGGTAGGCCTGCAATGGGAAAGTCAACTCTTGGAATTGACTTTGCGCGTTCCGCTGCGCTGCATCACAATATGACAACAATCGTGTTCTCGCTAGAAATGAACAAGCTGGAGCTTGCGCAGAGAATAATCGCAGCCGAAACAGATATTCCAATGACGGCAATGCATCGCGGAACTCCAGAAGACATTACAACCGATAGGTGGACTAAGCTAAACGCGTTTTGGTCAAAAATGAAGGACGCGCCGCTGTTTATAGACGATAGCCCAAATATGAGTCTTATGGAAATCCGCGCAAAATGCAGGAGACTAAAGCAGACGAACGACCTAAAGCTAGTTGTAATCGATTACTTGCAACTTATGACTTCGGGTAAAAGGGTTGAATCGAGGCAGCAAGAGGTCTCCGAGTTTTCCCGCGCGTTAAAGCTGCTAGCAAAAGAGCTAGAAGTTCCAGTTGTTGCGCTAAGCCAGCTGAACCGCGGCCCAGAAATGCGAAATGATAAAAAGCCGCAGCTTTCGGATTTGCGCGAGTCGGGTTCTATTGAGCAAGATGCAGACGTTGTGTTTCTTGTGCACAGGCCTGATTTTTACAACAAAGAAGATCGCCCTGGAGAAGCAGACATTATTATGGCAAAGCATCGTAATGGCCCTACAGAAACGTTTAATTTAGCTTTTCTTGGAGCAACGTCTAAGTTTAAAGATATGCCGCAAGGCTACCAACCGCAGTCGTATGCGCAGGGTAACGATACTGTTGGAGGCTATGATGGCCCTTCTGCTTGATGCGTTGATGCCAGCCGTAGGAAAGCTGGTTCGGGCGGTTTCTAGGGCTTTGCATCATGGCGGAAGCGCTTTGCCGGGCAAAGTTGTAGAAACACTAGACCCAGGGTTTTTAGCAAGAACGCTGGGAAAATTGCCTTATGGTGTTGTGCTAATTTCTGGAACCAATGGCAAAACCACTACAACGCGTATGGTTTCCTCTATGCTTAGAGACGCTGGATTGCGCGTGTTTACAAATCCTACGGGGTCTAATTTTACGCGCGGAGTTGTGGCGGCGCTTGTGCAGAAAATGCCAGTTTTTGGCGCAAAGTTAGATGCAGATATAGCTGTTTTAGAGCTTGACGAAGCCTATGCGGTGCATTTTGTAAAACAGATAAGTCCGCGCTACTCGCTGCTTTTAAACGTTATGCGAGATCAGTTAGATAGATTTGGCGAGATTGATACTACGGCTAAATTGTTGAGCAATGTGGCTCGTGCAACCAAGCGAGTGGTTGTGCTAAACCGCGAAGATCCAAGAATTTTGGCTTTAGCAGATGTAATTTCTTCGGGCGCTAGCGTGCGCTATTTTGGTTTGGATGATTCGCTAAAAAGCATGTTCCCAACCGACGACGATTTGCACAATGATTTGTCTGGCGATTTTAATGGCGATTCGCGTAGTGATTCGCGCAATCTTCCACAAGCAGATGTTGTTTTGGCAAAGGTTGATGGCAATAAAGCCGATTTTTTGATTGATGGGAATAGAAAAACCACCAGCGTTAAGTTGCGAGGCGTATACAACGTTTTTAATGCGGCCGCTGCCGCTACAGTTGTTCGCGCTATTTTGTCGGATGCTGCTAAAAAAGATGCGTCGCTTACAAAATTTAATGACGATGCGCTTATGGAAGCGATTTCTCGCGTAACGCCAGCGTTTGGGCGAGGCGAGATAATCGAAGTTAACGGCGCTGCTGTGGAGCTTGTTCTAGTGAAAAATCCTATTGGATTTAGACTTGCGCTTGCTTCGGATAATGTGCAAAATCACGACACAATGATTGCGATTTGCGACGAATACGCGGACGGGCGAGACATGAGCTGGCTGTGGGACGTTGATTTTACGTGCTTTAGCGGCACTGGAGTTGCTTGCGTTTCTGGCACTCGTGCGTGGGATATGGCTTTGCGCTTGCAATACGACAAAGTTGCTTCTAGAAATGTGAACACTAACTTAGAAGAAGACGCTAAAGCCTTTGTAAATGGCGATTTTAGTAGCAATGCTAAAAACGCAAAACGCATATATTGCACATATACTGCCATGCTTCGCGTGCGAGCTATGTTGGGGCAAATCGCAAGCGTTAAAGACGTTGGTGTTGGAAAGTAAAGAAAGTAGCCGTTATGAATAATATGAGTGATGTTAATGATATTAGTCAAGCGGATGCTACTAATAAAGACGCAAACCGCGTGCTAGATATTGTGTCGCTGTATCCAAAAGACATGAATATTTACGGCGACTACGGCAATGTGCTTACGATTATGCGCCGAGCGGAATTGTACGGCTACAAGCCCGTGTTGCACGAGTATAACGTTGGAGATGCGTGGCCAAAGTGCGTGGATATGATTCTTGGCGGAGGCGGACAAGACCATGGTCAAAGCAGAGTTACAGATGATTTATTTGCGCGCGCGGACGCGATTCGCGAGCTTGCAAAAAATGGCGTTCCAATGCTTATGATTTGCGGGCTTTACCAGCTTTTTGGAGAGTACTTTGAGACTATTGAAGGCCAAAAGCTTAAAGGCATAGGTGTACTCGGCGAGCATACGATAGGCCAAGATGTGCGCATGATTGGAAATCTAGTAGAGCATAGCGCCGATTTTGGCGATATTGTTGGATACGAGAATCATTCTGGGCGCACAAGCTTGCAAGATGGCACTCAGCCGCTTGGATTGGTTGATGGCGAAGATTGCGGGAATAATGGTAAAGACCGCACGGAAGGTGCTAGAAAATACAACGTTATTGGCACTTATATGCACGGTTCGGTTTTGCCAAAAAATCCGCGTTTGGCTGACTTTTTGATCCGCACTGCTGCGCAAAATCGTTATGGAGAATTTGAGCCAAAGCAAACAGACGCCCAGCGCGCGGAGCTTGCGAAATTAGACGAATTGGCGGATTGCGCTCGCAAAGTGGCCGTAACTCGTCCGCGGTAAATACAAAAGCCTGCTGAAATTGCGCAAAGTGTTGCAAAATCAGCAGGCTTTTTGTTGTCTAGCTTTTGATTCTAGTTTTCATTTGATTTAGCTAGTGACTATTAGTCAATCAAGCCGTACAAGCGATCGCCAGCGTCGCCAAGACCTGGAACAATATAAGCTTTGTCGTTCAAACGCTCGTCAACAGCGCAAACAACAACCTTAAAGTCAATAGAAGGATCAATCTCCTTCTCAATGCGCTCCAAGCCTTCTGGCGCTGCCAAAATGTTAATAGCGGTAACATCTTTAGCGCCGCGCTCTGCCAAATAATGCGTAGCGGCAATAAGAGTGCCGCCAGTAGCAAGCATTGGGTCAAGAAGGAAGCATTGACGACCAGTCAAATCTTCTGGCAAACGGTTAGCATAAGTGACGATGTCGAGCGTCTGCTCGTCTCGCTTCATGCCAAGGAATCCAACCTCAGCGGTTGGAAGAAGGCGAGTCATGCCGTCGAGCATACCAAGACCAGCGCGCAAAACCGGCACAACCATTGGGCGTGGGCGGTTTAAATGCTTGCCAGTCATCTTGCAAATAGGAGTTTCAATCTCTCGATCGCTAACTTCTAGATTGCGGGTTGCTTCGTATGCTTCGAGTGTTACCAATTCGGAAACTAACTCGCGGAAAATGTTAGATGGTGTATTCTTATCTCGCAAAACGGTGAGCTTGTGGTCCACCAGCGGATGATGTAAAACATGAAGATCCATACCTTCTAGATTAGTGCAAGCATTGCACGTTAAGCTAGCGGCGTGCCGTGAATATTTAGAAAAAATATAAACAAGTGTTAATGAAGGTTGAATTTTGTGAATTGCTGGAGAATATTAAATATTTTAAAAACGCTGACTTGCGAAAGCGCCTGTCGGCGCAAACGCCGCTCGCAGCGGCAAAAAATGGAGCCCGGGGCTTAAGCACAAGCCAGCGTCACTCTCGAGTATACATGCTTTTCGATTTCAGCGCGCCGCGAATAATCTAATCAAGCTTGCCTGCCTGCCATAATTTTGCGCCGCTAGCAAAGTCTAAAGAAAGCGCGTGCATGTTAGCGCAGGTGTGTAAAATGTTGGCAATTTTTTGTGCGTTGTTGCTGCTAGAGTCTTGCGCATTTTGGCTTAGTTTTTTTGCGTACGCACGCATTCCTCGCGAAATAATCGCGCTAAATGCACAAGCTCTGTATAGTGCAACCGCAAAGTCGCCAGTAAACGCGCCAGAAAGAATTGAATCCGCAAGGCGTTCAATATCTTCTTTTGTAGGAGACTCGTCAACTCCAGTAATCGCCGAAGCGCTAGTGGCCTCTGGCTCGCCAAGACGCCAATATGCAGCGTAGGCATTGCCATTCTTGCGCAGCGATGTTCGAAGCAAATACAGCCTCCAAAGCATTCCAGGAAGAGACTGAGCTTCTGCTTTACTCCACAAATCCGCAATAATCTCAATGCCTTCGTTTTCTACCAAGTTGAGCACGCGCTCAACAATCTCTGGAGTCTGCGTTTTATGAACGCGATTTAGCAAAACAGCTGCCGACGTGCGGCTAATTTCGTTTACGATTTGTGGGTCTGTGCCGCCTTCAATTTGCGCGAGCATTGCTGGATCCATTTGCGCTGGCCTGCTAGGGCGATTGGAGCCTATTGGGCTTGGCATAAACGCGGACCTGCTAGAGTGAATTGAACCCGATTGCGAATTAATATTAGTAGACAATTGGCAAAACCTTTTCTATGTTTACAATTTTAGGGCCTTTTTCGGTGCTTACAATGTGCAAAATCACTGCGCTTCCTGTAGGCATGTATGGCGATTTTTGGCTGAGTATGCGTTTGTGTGCTCTAGGTTTTGTTATTTCGCGCAAATAATCGAAGAAAGTGCCAATCACTGGACGGTGCAGGCATATGACTGTTGCATTGTTGACTGTGTTTGCATTTTGTTCATTATGCTCAAGATTCTGTATTTCGCTTATCAGCACAGATAACGTTGATTTTGGTTGTTTCTCGTGATGATCTTCAGTAAGTTCCGCAACCTGCTCTATAGGAAGTGAAGAATCGCGCGCAAAAGCTGCGACTGTTTCCAAGCATCGCTTCCAAGGAGAAGAAATGATTTTGTCTGGCGCGTAGCAAGCAAGTTCGCGGCCAAGCGCGTAGGATGCTGCAGAACCAAGTGGTGTGATTGGGCGAGTGGCCTCGCTGCCTTGCCAAGCTTTTCTCGATTCCGCTTTGCCGTGTCGTACAAGAATCAGCGTTTTATAATTTGCTTGCCCAGACTTGATTCGCTCAAGGAATGCGTCTAAAACAAGTTGATCACTATCGTGCGTAAGCTTTTTGCGCGCTTTTTCAGGCGTGAGCCAAATAACGTTGCCGATTTCCGTAGGCTTTGCTGGTTTTATTGGGCCAAATGCTGGTAAGCGTTTTAATGCTGCACTTCCGCTTATTTCTTGCATCATCCAGTAGTGGATTCGCTTAATTACTTCTGGCTGACTGTTGTTTTGTGCGCCGCTCTTTGCGTTGCTTTTTATGCCGTTTTTTGCAGACGATTTTTTGCCTTCGTTTTCGAGCGGATACTCGATTTGCGCAATATGTGGACCTAGTGTAACCGCGTAGCCAGTCTCTTCGCCAACTTCGCGCACAGCAGTGTGGCGATGTGATTCATTGGCCTCGTTCTTGCCTTTTGGCCAGCTCCAATCGTTGTATTTTGGGCGGTAAACAAGGCAAAGCTCTATGTTGTTTTCGTTTAACACTTGATTGCAAGCGTTGGATTCGCTGCCAACATTGCCGAAATCTTCATTTGAATTTGTGCTGTTCGGTTTGCTCGGCTTGCTTTCTTTGCTAGTAGTTTTGCGCAAGCGGTAGATGATTCCGCCAGCTGCTTCAACGTATTTCTTCGCTACTGTTGCACTCATATTCACTATTTTAGCGTTTTTCTTTTGTAACTTTTAGTTGTGCTTTAATGTTTTATATTTTTAATGTTTTATATCTTGTACACAGTCATTACTTGTATAAACGTGCGAAGCAAAAGTGCTGTTATTGTTTGCCAATACTCCAATTCTCCCAAAACTGGCAAATTATGGCGTAAAAAACATCCCAAAACTGGCAAATTATTATTCAAGAAACATCCTAAAACTGGCAAATAATGCTATAATCGTTGTAATATCAACATTAAAAAGAGTAAGCCATGGAACGACTAGCATTACAAAAATTAATTGCCTGGAATAGCAAGCCGAATCGTAAGCCGCTAATTATATGGGGTGCGCGTCAGGTTGGCAAAACGTATCTAGTAAAAGAACTTTTTGCGGAAAAATATTATAAAAATAGTTATATTTACATCGATCTTAAAAAAGAAGATGAGGTTCGTAACTTTTGCGAAAGCACAGCAAACGCAGAAAAGATTATAGAATACTTGTCTTTGCGATTTTCCAAGGCTATAGATGAAGGCACTTTGCTGATTTTTGACGAGATCCAAGAATGCCCAAATATTATTTCGTCGCTTAAATATTTTTGCCAAGATTTTAGAAGAATTCACGTAATTGCAACGGGTTCAATGGTGCGAATCAAATTGCATCGCGAAGCTCACAAGCAAAATTCGTCTAAATCAGCAGTTGGCCAATTCCTCTTTCCAGTAGGCAAAATTGATCAGATAACAATCTATCCAATGACTTTTGGTGAGTTCCTACTAAACAATAACAGTCTTCTATATTCAAAGGTGCGCGAAGCATATGATTCTAAGCAAGCGCTGCCTACAGAAATTCACAATCTTGCGTTAAATGAAGTGTATAAATATTTGCTGATTGGGGGTATGCCAGAAGCAGTAGGAGCATATATTGAGCGCAAAGATTTACTAGAATCGCGTGAGGTTTTGCGCTCGCTTTATGACAATTATCTTGCAGATATGGAGTTGTATCAAGCAAGTAGCGAATCGATTTTAAGATCTCGACTTTTATTTGAGAATATTTTTAGAGAGCTTAACAAGGAATCAAAAAACTTTTCAGCTGGTCTTATTAAAAAAGATAGTAGAACTAGAGATTTTGCGACATCCATTCAATGGCTGCTTATGACTCATATTGTTAATCAGTCGTTCCAGCTTAAAGAGCATATAACTATGCCACTTATGCAAGAGAATGAAAGCAATTTCCGACTATTTTTGTGCGATATTGGCATGTTCTCGTATCAAAGCGGAGTTAATGCAGCATCTTTTATTTCAAACGAAAGAGACAATACGCTATCTGGTATTTTCTTCGAAAATTACGTTGCAAACGAACTTAGCGCAAATGGTTTAAAACTGTTTTATTGGCGCGGGAAATCAGATTCAGAATTGGAATTTATAATTGAATCAAATAATAAGCTTTTCCCGATTGATGTTAAAAAAGGCAGAGGAACTCTTAATTCTTTAAATAAGTTTGCAATGCACAACAAGTTTGAGTTTGCAATAAAAGTTTCTAAAAATAATTATGGCTATGATGCAAATCAGAAAATCGCGACTATGCCATTTTATTTTATGACGTTCGTGGCTAGCGATTTGGCTGCTGGAACGCTTGAGATTTAGTGTAAGTGAGTGGCGTTTGCGGGAGCGAAGGCGGGCGTGCGGCCGCGCGTAGTTTAGTATTGGCTTAGAGAAAGTCAGTTGCCAGTTTTCGTATATTTGCGCTGCTTACTTGTTATTTTTCCTAGTGCTTTTACTTTATTTTCTGCAATTAGCTTGCGCAAATGTCGTCTGACTGTTTCTGGAGACTTTTGAGTTAGTGCTGCTAATTCTTGTGTTGTTATTGTAGAGTCAACAGGTATAAGCGCTAGCAAAATATCGTCATTTAATAGATTCCTTTTGCTATCCGCTTGTGTGCGTTCCTCTTGAGTGTAATTTTCCAACGTTTGTTTAGTTTGTTTAGTATTAGCGAATTCCTCAACATAGTTTTTGTTAGAATCCATTATCTCAGAGCGGTTTGTGTAGTCTACGTAATTTACATAATTCATGTTGCGAGGGAATTTTGCTTTTGCGCGCTGCAAAATCACGCTAAAAGAGCCCAGCTTAGGTATAAATTGCGGTTTTGGCAGCGACCATGCTTGCATTTCGTTAATCATAAATGCAATTCCGCTACCTTGGCCTTCAACTGGCCCTGCTCCAATTCTATTTGCTTCGATTGGTGTGTATTGAGCCAATTGCATAAGCGCGGCGTTTCGGCACTTCGATTCGCCGTCGTCAATGTTATCAAGCGTTTTCCCTCCCCATAATCCCCCAGGATTTGTTATAACAACTCTGTTGGGGAAAATGTCAACGCTTACAGGCTGACCTTGAAAATATTCGTGATATTCTCTGTGAATTACCGCATTGGCTATGGCTTCGCGTAGAACTTCGCGCGGAATCTCCGATTCTTCTATGCGTTCAACGCCATTAATAAATGTGCTAACTCGAAGATTTTTAATAACCGCATTTACGGCATCTTCAATCATTTCGGATATTGCGCCGCTACATTCTTCGCGATCTATAAAACGCTGTACTCCAGTCGAAGATTTTTCTGTTCCTGCATGAGCTGTTACGTCAATAAACAATCGCGGGAAAAATTGCTGCGGATAATTGCCAAGAGTTAAAAGTCCTGCCATGCGTACGCGCCCTTGCTTATCTGTAATGTTAAGACGCGTGAGCTTTTCATCTTCTGTTGTAGTTCCGCGTAAAGCTTTGGAATTTGCTCGCTTTGCTATAAGATTTTCGACTAAATCTTTGTTTAAATCAGATTTTGTAGCTTCTTTAACAATCGACAAATCTATATCGCTTGGGCGTAGCGCGTTTTCTATTTCGTAGACTTCATCATTCGACATGCGAATGTCTTTGTCGTCAACACGTTTGTAACTTCCGCCTTTACTTCCTTTAGCTGTAATGTAGCAAGGCTTTTTATCGGCAGCGTTTTCGTAGATTTTTATAGCCAGGATTTGATAGTTATTGTCTACGATTACTCTTTCTAAGTCATATTTTGGGGGGTATGTTAGTCGTGCTCCATTGACTCCGCCATCGCCTATCCCTTCAATAAATTGATCGCGAACTTTTTTAATATCGAAGTTTTTTGTTGGAGAAAAATCGTTGCTTTCATCTAGCCCGAGTAGTAGCGTGCCGCCATTTGTATTAGCAAAGGCGCTTACTGTTTCCCACACACTTACGCTAAGCTTTGCATCACAGCTTTTTGCCTCATAATTGGAGTCATCTGTTTTTTGCATGCGCAATCGCTCTATGGCTTCTTTTATCTGTTCATTTAGGATTGCCATTTTTGATTCCTCGGTTAACTGTGATTTGCCAATGCTTAGATGCTTTTACGGTCACCTTCACTGTCATCATATCACAGTCATGACTGTGATAAAAGCGTTGTGACTGTCATTTTCTCGTTCATGACAGTGATTTTCGTATATATGACTGTCATCTACTATATTTTGACTGTGATTTTATGCATTTTGACCGAGATGTGCTGATTTATGACAGTCATTCTGGCTGACATGACTGTGTGTATGCGCGACTGTGACTGTGTGGATGCGCTAGGATAGCGATTTGTGGTTTGTGAGCATGCCTAAAAAAGTCGCAGCTCGTCCGAATTCGCACCGCGCATATCGTCATAATCCAAAATAAGGCAAGTAAATCCTCTGTCTTGCGCAAGAGTGCGTGCTTGTGCGCTAATCGTTTGCGCCGCAAAAATGCCGCGAACGGGTTTAAGAAGCGGGTCGCGGTTTAGTAACTCGCAATATCGCGTAAGCTGCTCAACGCCGTCAATACCGCCATTTCGTTTAATCTCAATGGCAACGTGAACGCCGTTAGAATCCTTAGCCATAATATCCACTGGACCAATCGCAGTAGGGTATTCGCGGCGAACAAGCTTTGCGCCTTTACCAATGCGTTCAATCTGCTCTGCTAAATAATGCTGCAAATGCTCTTCCACTCCGTCTTTAACAAGGCCTGGGTCTTCGCCTAAATCGTAAGAAGAATCGCTGTAAACATGCTGCAAAACAATGCGAAGTATGTCGTTGCCTTTTTTGGCTGCGATTTTTAAAATCGTTCCGTCTGCAAAAATAGACTCGGAGCTGGCTTTTGCTTTAGAATTTGCTTCGGATTTTGCTTCGCCCTCACTAGATTTTCCTTCAACACGCATTGTGCAAGGTGCAACCATCCAATTAAGTGGCTTGTATGATCCAAGCTCCGAAAAAATGAGTACGCTTCCGTCTTCTTTAATTAGCAAGACGCGTTTAGACATTGGAAGACTTGCATTAAGCCTACCCGTGTATTCTGCACTACAATCCGCAACAATAATTCGCACACAAAAAGCGTAGCATAAATCGCGTAACTACTTGCACAAAAACTATCTGCCCAAAGCCGCCGCTAAATCGCGATTCTGCCAGCGCTGGTGCAGTGCGCAATAGCCTCCAAAAAGCAAGAGCCAAATAAGTCCGCCAATCGCAGATCCGCGAGTGTCTTCGCTAATAAATAGCGTTATGTAAACAAACACAAAGAATGCAATCGTTAGTGAATTAAGCAGCTTATAGTGCGGCATAACAAAGCCGTCTGGCATAAAATCAGCCGAAGCGCGGTACTTTCTGTGCGTAACCATAATCAAAATGTAAATCATGATTATTACTGCCGAAGACGCAGAAGCAAACACAATAAACGCGCCATGCACTCCAGGAATTGAGTTAATAAGCGGCGAGAAAAGAATTAGCGCAGCGGAGAAAATAATTGCCCTTGCAGGAACCTTAGTACGCGAAACTTTGCGCAAATGCGAAAGAGCAGGGGAATTAGATTCCAGAGCAATTTGATACATGTGCCTTCCTGCAGAATAAAGCAGCGAATTAAGCGCAGAAGATGCGGCTGTGATTACTACAAAGAACACAAGCGCTGAAGCCCAATGAAGCCCCGCATATTGGAAAACCATAATAAACGGAGACATGTAAACGCCTTTAGAATCGGTAGCTTTAAATTGTTGCCAAGGAACAATTAACATGATTGAAGCAAGCGCTCCAACGTAGAAAATCAAGATTCGCATAATAATCTCGTTAATTGCCTTTGGTAAAACTTGGCGAGGATTCTTAGTTTCCGATACGGTAACGCCTACAAACTCAATAAGCTGGTATGCGTAGAACACCATTTGGAAGCTCATCAAAAATGCCAGCCATCCATTTGGCATAAGCGAGAAGTTGTTGAAAATATTGTCAAAGCCTGCGTGGCCTGCAGGATTTACAACGCCACTAATCTCCGTTGCAGGGTAATGGTAGCCAATAATAACCATTACGGCGGCAGTTGCAATAAGGGCAACGATTAGCGTGATTTTAATCATTGAGAACCAAAACTCTGTTTCACCAAACAGCTTAACCGCAATCAGATTTATGCATACCAAAGCGCCCAAAAATGCCACTTCTATAAGCCATTTCCATCCGCTAACGTCTATTCCAAAAGTTTGGAAGAATGTAATACAATACGTACTAACGGCTGTAATCTCACTCATGCCAATAAGCACAAGTACTATCCAATACGACCATCCTGCAAAATTGCCCCAGCCTTTGCCTAAATATTTCGTAATAAAGCTAATAAAAGTGTGCTGGTTTGGGTCTTTATACATTAGTTCGCCAATGCCACGCATAAGCAAAAACATGATTAGGCCAACGATTATGTATACAAACATAATGCTAGGGCCTGTAAGACTAATGGATTTGCCAGAACCCAAGAATAGGCCAGTGCCGATTGTTCCACCTATAGCAATGAATTGAACGTGTCTTTTTGTAAGGCTGCGCTCCATCTTGTTAGTGTGACCATTATTAGTTTGGTCAATATCACTCATTGCTATAACTCCATTCTTTTAGACTTGAGCTTTCAATTTTATAAGAACCCGTAAATATTGGATTATTATTCCACGCTTTTAAGCGAGCTTACGGGGTCAATGCGGTCTAGTGCTGGGCTGGTTGACCATTGAACAATAAGAGCAAAAATCAGCGTTGCAAAGCCAGCAATCGCATAGCTTAGCCAAGATACCTCGACTTCAAAATACAGCGCTGGCATTCGCAAGGCGTTTGTTAGCAAGCCAGCAACTAGTCTTCCTAGTGGTAAACCAACTAGAACGCCTATTACGGTGAGTGCAAACATTTCTTTATGCACGTAGGCATGAACTTCTTTTTGATAGAACCCAAGAACTTTCAACGTAGCTATCTCTCGAGATCTTTCCGAAATATTGGTGCTTGCAAGCGTAAAGAGTACGGCCAGTGCCAAACCAGCGGCCAGAGTCACTATAAGCGCAACAACTGCATTCATTAAATCGAAGCTAAAAGCGTGTTTCATACGCGTAATGCTCATAACAGCAAGAACACCTTCTCGGTTAGCAACATTATCGGCGTAACGCATTTTTGCGTCGTCTTTTCCGCAAAGTTGTAGCATTAAAGCGTTGTGCTTAATGGTTTTTCCATTCTTAAAGCCGAATATTTTTTCGTAGCAGCGCGAAGTCATGTATATATTTGATCCAATAAGATTGCGAACTACGGCTCGCAACTTTACTTTTGCGCGTTTAAAGTTGGAATTAGTTATTTTAATATAATCTCCGCGAGAAACGTTAAGCGATGATGCTGCGCTTTGAGAAAGAAGAGGCCCGTCATCGTTAAGCGAAATAGTTTGCAAATTGTTATTAACGTCTTGAAGATTAACCATTTTAGACAACGTTGCTGAATCTTTAACAACTACAATTTGCACGCTTTCGGAATTTTCAACGCTGCTAGCGTTGGATTTGTTGGATTTTCCGCTATTTGCATTGCTTTTTGCGATTTCTCCAGAGCTGATGTAGGCAGGCAAAATGGTATCAACAAGATTGTTGGATTTATCTTTTTGCATGCTTTTCTTCATATTTTGGAATGCATCTGGAGTGGAAATAGAAATCATGTCGTAGTGGTAAATGCCGTCATACTGGCGAATGCCAAGGGTTGCAACGGTATCGTTTAGTGCCAGTGCGCACACAATTAACGCCGTGCACCCAGCTACGCCGCCGATTGTCATGCATAATCTGCCTTTAAAACGAGCCAGATTTCTTATAGATACCTTGTTTAAAAAGCTTAAGCGATTCCAAATAAATGGCAGACGTTCAAGAAGTACGCGAGCGCCCGCTTTTGGTGATTTTGGACGCAGTAATGTTGCTGGAACTTGCTTGGTCTCTTTCCAACTTACGATTATTGTGCATATGGCAACTGGTATTACAAACGCGAGCACACAAAGCGAGCCGTAAAGCCAGTCGTAGCGTAAAAGAACGCCTGGAACTGTGTATAATCCGCGCAAAATCTTAAGTAGTAAAGATGGAATTGCTAAGAATCCCAGAATATCGCCGATTCCGCCGCCTATAAAGCAGGCGAAAATCGCAAAGAAAGCATGTCTTGTTACAGCTGCGCAGCGGCTATAGCCTAGGCTTAAGTAGGTTCCGATTAGTCCTCGTTCCTCTTCTACCATTCTTGCCATTGCCGTTAGGCTCATCATCATTGCCACTATAAGGAACAGCACTGGAAAAGCGTAGCCGAGTGATTGAATCGAAGCCACGTCCGAGCGTAATCGCGTGTAGCTGCCATTTTCTATGCGTGTGGCAATATGCCATCTTGCTTGAGGAACAAGTTTTTGCACTTCTGGCTTAATTTTTGCGTAAATCTGCGCACGAGCCTTAGTTAGCACCGAGGCAGGCGCATTTTTTAGCATTGCAGTGGAAGCTATAGTCTGATTTACTTTTTGATTTGTCTGGTCTTCTATAACTTGATTTCTGCGCGTTTTTTGGCAATCGCTTTGCACGCTATTTTTAATCTGATTTGAAGCATCTGCCACAATTGCGCGATACTTTTGCGAAAAATTATTAACGTGGCTAGGCTTTGCTAATCGCACCGATATAGATGTGTATGGGTGGTTATTAGTGCTTTTGCTGGCAGCAGATGTGAAAATTGAATATCTCGATATAACAGAGTTACGGAAAGCCTTTGATTGATACCCGTTTGGATTGTCTAAATCGTTAACATCCAACACGCTTCCCGTAATTAAAATCTTATATTTTTGCTTTTGATTAGTACCATTAGCTAAACCAGAGTTTTGTTGTACGTTTAAAAACAGCGTGCTACCTATATTCAAGCCACTATCGTGCAAAAATCGTTCAGTTACGGCAGCTTGGCGATTATTAGTTGGCATATTGCCGCGCAGTAGATGCAGTCGATTTAGATTTTTAGAATTGTGATTATATTGAACGAGGTTCATTGCGTAAGACAAACTGTCATTATTTAGCGGGTGGGCGGTGGCTTTAAAAGACTTTTCGCCCTCGGCTTCGCTAACAATGGGCAATTTTTTGATTGCTTTAACATCGTTGTTGGTTAATCCAAGAGTAGATACGATTTGCAAGTCGTAAGCTTTGAGATTTGTGTAAACATTGTTTGCACCAAGAAGCATATCGTTGCAGCCTGCGTAGATGCCTGTCATAACAGCAACACCAAGCATTGCTATAACGGCGAGTACGCAAAAACGGCGCCATTCATGAATCCACATTCGTACGGCGCTAATAAAAACTATTGGCAAAATGGAGTGTGCGCGCTTAGTGCGAATCGCAGTTTTACGCTTGATTATCTTGGATTTTACGGTTTTGTTATTCACTATAAATCACCACTCTGCATCACCACTCAATGTCTGCGATTGCAGCGGGATTTTCTTGAACAGTTTCACTTACGACTTTTCCAGAATGGAATCGCACAACTTTGTGTGCCATAGGAGCAATCGCCGCGTTATGCGTAATAATAAGAACCGTCATGCCTTCTTTTTGGCAAATATCTTGAAGTAATTGCAAAACAGCTTTTCCAGTTTCGTAATCTAATGCGCCCGTTGGCTCGTCGCATAAAAGCAGCTTAGGTTTTTTAGCTAGTGCACGCGCAATAGAAACTCGCTGCTGCTCGCCGCCCGAAAGCTGGGCTGGAAAATTGTTAAGTCTGTTTTCCAAACCTACGTCAATAAGTGTTTGAGCTGGGTCAAAATGATCTGCGCAAATTTGGGAAGCAAGCTCCACGTTTTCTAATGCCGTTAAATTTGGAACAAGATTGTAGAACTGAAAAACAAATCCAATATCTTCTCTGCGATACTTTACAAGCCCACGGCCATTGAGCTTTGTAACATTTAAATCGCCAACAGTTACGCTACCGCTTGTTGCTGTATCCATGCCGCCTAAAATATTCAGTGCTGTAGTTTTTCCAGCTCCCGAAGCGCCTAAAATAACGGTTAGTTTGCCGCGCTCGGCTGTAAAACTGGCATCATCTAGCGCTCGCACGACGCCTGTACCAGATGGGTACTCTTTTACAACATGATCAAATGTTATGTACGCCACAATGCACCTTGCTTACTGATTGTTTAATTATGTTTTGCTATTAATTCTTAATTTTAATTTATTATGTAATTTTAATTTATTAGGTAATATTTGATTCTATTTATTGAAACAGTGATACTCCTCGTCGAGCAATGCAATATGCGTTACCAAGCCAAGTGTGCCTTGAATTTGGCCAAACAGCGCCGAGACGCGCGGCGCCTTGACTTATCCAAATACTTGGAACCCTTCCATCGGAGCTTTTTGATCCTAAAAGATTAAAGCCATTCTTGCTTTCAAGCCAATCAGGGTGCTGCGTGGCAATTGCCAATCCTTCTTCTAAAGTCAAAGGAAGGCGTTCATCGGAGTCAATAAGCTTTCTGGCAACATCTGGCTCGCGATTTAAATACGATGTACCCGTATGTGGGTCGATCGCAAGGTAAAATGGCCCTTCTGGAGGCTCAAAACCATCTTGTGGCAGGAAGCTAGCAATATCTCTAGGAGGCATTGTTGTAAAGCCAGCCATTCTTTCAATGCTGGTTCGAGAAATCAAAGACTCTGGCGAAACCAGCTCGCGAGTAGGCACAAGAAGAATGTTTGTTCCCAAATCACTTTGCTCTAGCGCGCGAATAAGTGGCAATGCTAAAGCGCGGAACGACGCTGCGCTCATATCAGCAACGTCTGGGTAACCAAGAGCAACAATGCGGTCAAGTTGCTTTTGTATTTCTTGCGAGGCTATAGACATATTTATATTTTACGTAAAATTTTCTACAATTGCGAGTCTGGCTCAACTTAATTAATACGCGATTAGACTGCGATTTTTAGCTACGATTTCCGCCAGTTGCACAGCGTTAAGAGCCGCGCCCTTGCGAAGATTGTCGTTTGTAACAAACATTGCCAAACCGCGTTTTCCGTCAACTGCCTGGTCTTGGCGAATGCGGCCAACGTAGCTTGCAGACTTTCCTGCAGCAAGCTGAGGCGTAGGAATATCGTCTAGCGCAACGCCATCGGCCGATTTTAACACCTCGCGAGCCATATCTGGTGTTACATCGCGCTCAAATTCGGCATTAATGCTCATTCCGTGGCCTGTAAAAACGCCTACACGCACGCAAGTGCAGCTTGCTGCAAGGTTTGGAAGGTGCAAAATCTTACGACTTTCGTTGCGAAGCTTTTGCTCTTCGTCGGTTTCTTGCGACCCGTCATCAACAATCGCGCCAATAAATGGAACAACGTTGAATGCGATTGTGCGCGCAACTTTGGTTGGCTGCGGAAAATCAATCGCATCTCCGTCAAACACAAGCTTATCTGCGCCCTGATCTAAAGCCGCTTGCGCTTCGTTCATAAGCTGCAACGCGCCCGCTCTTCCAGCTCCAGAAACCGCTTGATAAGAAGATACAATAAGTCGTTTTAAGCCAAAAGCTTTCGAAAGCGGATTTAAAACAGGCATGCACGCCATTGTTGTGCAATTTGGATTAGCAACTATCCCACGCGGAATATCGTTCAAATCTTGCGGATTTACCTCTGCAACCACAAGTGGAACATCGTTATGCATGCGCCATTGCGAAGAGTTGTCGATTACTATTGCGCCCGCATCCGCAAATCGCGGCGCCCACACTTTGGACGTTCCGCCGCCTGCAGAGAAAATCGCAATGTCAATTCCGCTTAAATCTGCTTTTTCTACGTCTTCTACAACAACATCTTTGCCTCGGTAGTTTAAAACTGTTCCAGCTGAGTGTGCGGAAGCTAAAAATCGCAAGTTTTTAATTGGAAAGTCGCGCTCATCTAAAACTCGGCGCATAACCATTCCAACTTGGCCAGTGGCACCTAAAACCGCAAGGTTTACGCCTGTGTTGCTTATAATTGCCATTTTGTCTCCCTTATTTTGCGTGATTTTTGCGCGATTTTACGCGATTCTATCGGCCGCTTCCCCCGTAAACAACAGCTTCCACTTTGCTTGCGTCTAATCCGTAGGCTGTGTGAAGTGCGCGAACCGCCTCGTCGAGCTGCTTCACTGGAACAATTGCCGCAATGCGAATCTCTGATGTGGAAATCATAAGAATATTAATTCCGTGATCGCTTAGTGCGGTAAAGAATGTGGCGGCAAGCCCAGAATAAGTTTTCATTCCAACGCCAACAACTGCGACTTTTCCAACCGAAGGGTCCACATCCATAGACGTAAATTGCAACTCGCCGCGCGCGCCTTGCAAAACCTTGCAAACGGCATCTAATGCCGAGCTTGGGGCGGTAAGAGATATGTCTGCTGTTTCGGTGGATGCACTTGCCTGAGCAATCATGTCTATGTTAACGTCTGCAGCAGCAAGAGTTGTAAATACTTTTGCAGCGTTTCCAGGCTTATCGGGAACGCCTCGAAGAGTAATCATGGACTCGCTTCTATCGTGTGCAACTCCAGAAATCACAGGGGTCTCTGGGCCTAAGTCTGGGAATAAATCGCCCATTGTGGAGCGAATATCAATGTTTGCCATTTTATTTGCCATTTTTGCCGCCTTCTATCTATTGTCTTTGCTTATTTACTGTGTGTTATGTTGTGCTTTATGTCTATGTCTTTTTAATAAATAATTAACTTAGATTTGGCAGGCTCTTTGGATCCACTCCGTTAGGAACAACCAAAGTGCCATTTCTGTGCGAAAACGAGCTGCGAACATGCAATGGCATGCTAAATCGTTGTGCATATTCAACACATCGCAATGCCAAAACGCGCGATCCGCAAGACGACATCTCAAGCATTGAGTCGTAGTCAATAACGGGGATTCGCTTTGCTGTTGGAACGATTCTAGGGTCTGCGGTAAAAACGCCGTCAACGTCTGTGTAAATCTCGCAAATATCCGCGCCCAATGCCACTGACAGCGCAACAGCAGAAGTATCTGAGCCTCCTCGGCCAAGCGTTGTGTCGTCGCCAACTTCGCTAATTCCTTGGAATCCTGCAACAATTGCAACGCTGCCTTTTTTAAGCGCGTGCGTAACGCGATCTGGCTTAACAGCGCGAATATGAGCCGCTCCAAATTGAGCGTCTGTCATAAATCCAGCTTGCGAACCAGTAAAAGAGTAGGCGTGCGACCCCTGCGCGTGAATGGCCATTGCCAGAAGGCTCATGGAAATGCGCTCGCCCGCAGTCATAAGCATATCCATTTCTCTGGCTGGCGGATGCGCATTTACACTCATTGCCTGATCAATTAAGTTGTCTGTGGTGTCTCCCATAGCTGAAACAACAACCGCAACGTCGTTTCCAGCCGCTTTTGTGTCTAAAATTCTTTTGGCTACGCGCTGGATTGCGTCCGTGTCTTCTACAGAAGAACCGCCGTATTTCTGCACTATAAGAGCCACTTTAACCCCTTATGTTCAGGTTATGCTTCTAAAGCATGCACGTTAGAAGAACTAATCTAAAATCAGACTACCAAGCGTGCTCTATTTATTTTTATTTTTATTTTGCAATACGTTAGTGGTGTATATTCTGGTGCGCGGCGGCTTTCGATTTTTCCGCGATGGGAATTCCTATACCTCTCGTCTGCCTTCAAACGCTCTTCCAAGCGTCACTTCGTCTGCATACTCAAGATCTCCGCCAACCGGCAACCCGCTTGCGAGCCTAGTCACCTTTATATCAAGCGGCTCAAGCAGTCGCGCTAAATACGTAACTGTTGCTTCGCCTTCTATATTTGGATCGAGCGCTAAAATAACCTCTTTTACTTGTGCGTCTTTTAAGCGCTCAAGTAGTTGCGTTATTTTTAAGTCTGCAGGCCCCACATTTGCCATTGGATTAATCGCTCCGCCTAAAACGTGATAAACGCCCGCGTACTCGTGCGTGCGCTCAATGCTCATAATGTCTTTTGGCTCTTCTACAACGCAGATTTTTGTGTGGTCTCTTCTAGGGTCTAGGCAAACAACGCACGGGCTTTGCTCGCACACGTTTCCGCAAATTTGGCAGAACCGCACGTTCTCTTTTAAGTCGTTAATTGAGTCGATTAGTTCTTGCGCTTGCGCGTTAGAAGACGAAAGTATGTAAAATGCGATTCTTTGTGCGCCTTTTGGGCCAATTCCAGGAAGACTAGAAAATGCGTCTATAACTCTGCCAATTGCGCCTTCGTACGATGACACATTATGCACTTTTTACTCCTCTTGCTTTCGCCTGCGCGCGTGTGCGTTTTTAGGATTATTTGGGTCGCTTGCGCCGAATTCTTTTACAGATTTGACTTCAAACATTTTTTCTAAGTCGTCTATGCCAATGTTTGTTGCAGATTCTAAAGACGCGTCTTGCATTGAGCATTCGTCTTCTTGAGCGCCATTTATGACTTCATCTTGCTGCGATTGTGCTGGCGATGCGGCTGGCGATTGCTCCTGCTCTATTGATTGCGATTGCGCTTGCTGCACGTGTTGTGTTTCTTGCAGTGCTTGTGCTTGTGCTGCCGCAAGTGCATCTCCCATTGGTGCAGACGCCATGCTTGCCCATGCGTCATCTTGCGATGCGTCTAAAGAACTATCTAAAGAACTATCTAAAGGGCTATCGTCAGCCAACTCGCTTTCTTCGCTGGCTGTTTTGCCAAATCCTTTTACAATTCCAGCCTTGCGCATAAGCAACTCGCGCTTAACTTGAGCAAGCTTTTGAGAATCCATTTTTGCTACGGATTCAACTTTTTGGCCATTTTCTGCAACAGAATTAGGCGCTATTGAAACGTCTTTGCCAAAAACGTCTTTTACTTTGCTCATAACAACAACGGGTACTTTTTTGCCATCGTAAGGAGCAGTTGTGCAAATCGCAAGCGCAAAAGCATGCTGGCTTATAGGCTCGTCAAAAGTTAGAACAAGCTTTCTTTTTAGCGGATTGCTTTCGTCTAATCTAACCTTTGGAACATGATTTCGCTCTACGTATTCGCGAACATCGTTTGGAAGATCTTTAACCAGATTATTCCACGCCTCGTCAACGTCTAAAATCTTAGTTGGCTGATCAAGTTGTGCTTCTGCTTGCGATTGTATCTGTTCTGGCTGTATTTGTTCTGGCTGTATTTCTTCTTTTTGTATCTGTTCTTGTGCTGGCTCTTGCGTCTGCGTCTGCTTCATCTGTGGCGGCACTTGCTTATTGTTCTGTTCTTTGTTTGCCGAGCCAATAAAATGCTTTACGTTAGTTTTTGGCGCTTCAACATTTTTTGCATAAATCTGCGTTTGAGCATTTTCGGTAGAATCTGTTCTAGTGCAAAGCAGGCGCGCAACAAGAATTTCAAGATTCATTCTAGGCGAAACAGCATTTGCCATTCCCGCAAAAGCATTATTTACGATTTCTGCCATTCTAGACAAGTTGCTCAAAGTAAGCTGACTTGACTGACGTTGTAAATCTTGCATGTCTTCTGGAGATAAATCTCCCAACAAGTTTTTAGCGCTATTAACTCCTGCAGAAGCCAATAGCAACAAATCGCGCAAGCGACCAAGCAAATCTTCTACAAACTTGCGACTATCGAAGCCTCCAACAATAACCTTTTGCACAGTTTCGTAAAGTTTTGCTCCGTCTTTTTCAATAAGAGCATCAACAACGTCTCCAATTAAGTTAGAAGGCGTAAATCCAAGAAGCGCAACAGCAGAATCTAGTGATATAGCGCCATTTACGGAGCCAATCATCAACTGGTCCAATACCGAAAGCGTATCTCGCATTGATCCGCCGCCTGCGCGCATAGCAAGACGCAGAACGCCTTTTTGTGCTTGAATTCCCTCTTTTTGGCAAATGCTCTCTAAGTAAGGACCCATTACTTCTGGTGGAACAAGCCTAAACGGGTAGTGGTGAGTTCTAGAGCGAATTGTTCCAATCACCTTATCTGGTTCTGTTGTAGCAAAAATAAACATAACGTGCTCAGGCGGCTCTTCCACAATCTTAAGCAAAGCGTTAAAGCCTTGCGGAGTAACCATATGAGCCTCGTCTAGAATAAAAATCTTGTATCTATCTCTAGCTGGCGCAAATCCTGCGCGCTCGCGCAGTTCTCTAGCGTCATCAACACCGTTGTGGCTTGCTGCATCTATTTCTACAACGTCTATAGAACCTGGGCCGCCTGTTGCAAGATCTTTGCAGCTTTGGCATTTTCCGCATGGCTTAGAGGTTGGGCCTTGTTCGCAATTAATGCATCGCGCTAAAATGCGTGCCGAACTTGTTTTTCCGCATCCGCGAGGCCCCGAAAATAGATAAGCGTGCGTTATTTTGCCTTGATCAAGTGCTCTAATAAGCGGAACTGTAACCTGATTCTGACCAATAACACCTTCAAAAGTGTCTGGTCTATATCTTCGATACAACGCAAGTGCCATAATAACCTACCGCCAACTAGACATTAACTTGAATCCACTTAATCTTGCTTAAGCAAGCTTCTGTTTTATTTTAATCTTTTAATCAAACATGCAACGTTTCCGCACGCTATTACATGCTACATTATGCATTTACTTGCTACAATCCACTAAGCCTGCTTTAGCGCTTACGCTTATACTATTTGCCATTGGAAGGTGTAAAGGAACGCTTAACTTTAGCGATATGTCGTTGTCTTTTTCAACACAAGACTCGATTTTTGCATTGTTTGCTCTAGCTGTGTTTTGTGCGATTTTGCAGGCGTCTCCTTGCATGTTTTGTATGGCAACAGCTCCAGATATTGCCGCCGCATTTGCTAGCGCGTATGCGCGGTGTTTAGAAACAAGAATTGACCCAATAACAGCGCAAAGAACCAGCATAGAGCAGATTGCGGTTACCAATCCTATGCCTAGCATAGTTCCAGAACCGCAATCCGCCCCGTTCAAATGCTTAAAACAAAAACATTGCGTTATTAATCGCTTAGTTCTTTTTGATCTCATATTAAAACCTGACTAATGCGTGCTTCAATAGATAATGGCAAAACCTTCAGCGGGTCTGGCACAACTGGGCAACTAACAACAATATTTGCCATATTTCCAACATATTCAACTTTTACAGAACTATTGTTTCCAGATACTTTATGCACTATGTTTTGTGCTTCTTTAGAATCGTGTGTGGATGCTACATAATAGGCAACCTGGCCTGCTGCGTCGTTGCAATTCATTGTATTTACAACTGATTTCCCTACAAAAATTAACACCACAGTAAGAATTACAACTGCAGGCAAAATAATCGCAAATTCTGCGGTTACTGCCCCAAAATCTTTAGTATCTTTAATATTTTTAGCAAATTTAGCGACTTTAGTGCGCATAGTTAATTCTGTATCTTTTTTATTTGCATCCTTCTTATTAAAAATGTTCAAAAATATATAATTCTTCATTTTTTCTCATTTCTTTTGCATTAGTTAAATCTCCATTTATTAGTGTTTGTGCTAGTTCTTTAGTGCTTTTAATCAATTCAAATTTTGTAAATCTTATATCATCAAGAGCTTCGCAATGTTTCACGCAATGTTTCACGCAATCTATTTTGGTATATCGCTTATTGCCCTAGCTAACGTGCAAAGCTCTTTTAACTAGTTCGCCAATAGCGGTGCGTACAGCATTTGATTTAGCAACTGCAATAAGAACAGCAGCAAAAGCCGTAGCAGCTATAAGAACAACCGCATATTCTGCAGTAACCGCTCCTTCATCTAGCTGCTTTAGGTTGTGATTCAAGCGATTTTGCACGCTATTGCATGCTTGTTCTGCTTTAATCAGCCCTTCGTTTGCCTTTATTGCAAATGTGCAACAAAGGTTTGAAAATGTGTTAGCAATTTTTTTCATGTTACTTACCTTCCTTTCTTTTTATTGTTTATTTTTTTTTATTTATGTACCCGTTTGGGGCACAAATTTTAGACGCGACTTTTGCGCTGGATTATAAATTTGCAAAACCTTTGATATTAGTGCATAAATGCTGCAACAGTTGGCAAAATGCCAACAAAAATAAACGCTGGCAAAAAGCACAATCCAACGGGCAAAAGAAGACGAACGGAAAGTCTAGAACTTTCTTTCTTTGCAATGTTCTTCATCGATTGCTCATAGTTTTGTAAAACGGCGTTAAGCACTGGAACTGGCGAGCTTCCATAACTCCATGACTCGCTTAAAGAGTTTTTTAGCCACGCACTTAAAACTAAAGAAGAATAAGAGTTTTTATCTTTTTTATTAAAGTACACGTGTGGCGCGCTCCATGCTTCTCGCCAAGTGCTACCAGAAATAAGCGCTTTAGAAACTCGTTTTAGCCAGATTCCCTTAGAAGCGGGCAGCGCGCAGCCAACTGCGTCAAGTGCTCTAGTTATTGCAACACCACTTTTTAGCGCCACTATTATCATTTGCAAACCAAGAATCGGGTCTATATCGTTTATTGTGTTCTGCCTAAACTCGTAAGTCTCTTGCATAAAAATAGCAGGTTTGCATGCGCGATTATACAGTGAGCTAACTGCCACCTGCTTAGAAAAAAGTTTGCACAAAACAATTATGTATGCAACTAAAATAATCCAAATAATAATTGCCTTTAGCATTTAACCTCCTATATAAGCTTTAAGTTTTAACGTAAAAACTTTTAACTGTTGGTAACTGTTGCCAATTCGCTCTAAGCTCCACTAAGGTAAGGAGTGCTCATCGCTTTTTTAGAGGAATTAAGAATGCGCGCAACCCAAATAATGCCAATTGTGTAAAAGGTCATTCCAACGCCTAAAAGCGTATAGCCCTTGTAGCTTGTAAGAATCATTAATATTGGGTTTGCCCCTAAAAGTTGGCCTGTTAAAAGTGACAAAAAGGGAAGAGCAATAAGCAACTTTATAGTGGCTTTTGGCATTGCAAAAACCTCCTCGCTTAAGTCGTCAACTCTTTTATTTGCGTAGTAAGAATCCGAAACAGCTTGAACGCAATCTGCCATAGGGCAGCCAATTGAGTTGCTTAAGTTGTACACGCACATAAGCGACTGTGCAATTCTACGCGCATCTTTTTGACCTTTGGTCTTTTTAGAAGTTTTTGCATTTTTAAAAGACTTAGCTACATCAGCGGTATTATTGCTTGACTCTAGTCTAGAATTAATCCACTTTAATATGGATTCTGCATTTATCTGCTGGCTGTACGCCTTGCTGCTTACGATGCTGGTGTTGCTATTGCGTTCATCGCTGCCTCTAATAATCGATTCAAAAGAAGACCCCGATTTTAAAGATGCAACAAGAGCTGCTAGCGATTCTTCAATACCCATATCAAATCCTTTGTTAGCTTTTAACAGTTAAGCCTTTAAAACAATTTGCGAATTTAGAGGCAAATGCCATTTGGTTGCAAAATCTTTCCACGCTAAAGTGGTCTCTATTTGCGAGTCTTTAACTCTTAAAACAGGAACACCTTCTAACGCGCCAGAATCATTTGACTTTAGCAATCCAAGTTCTTTTACAACGCGCGCTCCATTTACTCGCTCAACGTGAATAACAACGTCGAATGCATCTGCAGCTAGAGCGCAAAGTGCCATTGGCTCTAGCCCTGCAAGCAAACCCAGGGCCATTAATCGTGCTGGAACCTTTTGCACTTTATCGGCGTGCAAAGTTGTCATTCCTCCCTTGTGACCGCATGTAAAAACGCGCAGCAAATCAGCTATTTCCTTGCCTCTACACTCGCCCAAAATAATTCTGTCGGGGCGCATGCGCAAAGTGGCCTTTACAAGATCTGGCAAATCAATGCAGCCAGCACCTTCAACATTCGCTTCCCTTGTGGCTAAAGAAACGTGATCGTTGGAAACAGAGCCCAATTCTCGTGTTTCTTCAACAGTTACTATTCTGTCTTTTGGATTGCAAGAAGCTAAAAGAGCCTTCATAAGCGTTGTTTTGCCCGAACCTGTACTGCCTGTAATCAAAATATTTGCGCGGCTTTCAACCAGCAAATAAAGAATTCTGGATAGCTCAATTGGAAACATGCCTTTGCTGCTTAACTCCGTTAAACAATAGCGTTTTAGCGCTGGAAAACGAATCGAAATAGCAGCTCCGCTTAAAACTATTGGGGCAATAAGCGCGTGAATGCGCACTCCTAGCGGGCTAGAAGCGTCTGCAATTGGGCATGCGTCGTCTAATCTTTTACCTAATTGAGCGCACAGCCAAACAGCATATTCGCGCAAAACGCTGGGATTATCAAACGGAATCCTTGGATTGTATTCTTGTAGGCCTAATCCAAAATCCACCCAAACGCGGCCAGTATCTGTAACAACAATATCAGTTGTTTTAGGATTGTTTGCAAGATCTTGCAAAACGCCAAAATCAATATCTTGTAGAACCATGTTTACCGCCCAATATTTTTGAAAATCTTCCATATTTACAAGATTGATTGCCTTGCGCAGTAGACGCCATTAAACCCGATTCGCGAGAATTGCCAAGCAGCCAAGTGGTGATTTTCCCCACGGTTGCTTGCGCACATTTAGGTACGCTTCTAATTCCATACCCGCCAATTATGTCTTCGTACATTTTAGAATCGTGGCCAATTGGCCCTTCTACATTGCAAAGTAAATAATCGCAAGCTTCCCCAACTTCTACAGGGCAAAATCTGCTAGAAAGTCCGCGTGGGTTTAAACCTGCAACAATAGAAGTGAGATTCTTGGCGTAATTTTTATTATCTAACTCTAGATTTCGCCAATGCGCTCGCAATCGTGCAAGGCCTAAAACGCTAAGCTCTGCTGCAAAAATTGTTGGGACCTCTGCCAAAGTTGGAAGATCTTGCAAAAGCTTTCTTGCCGAAAGCCCAGATCCAATGTCTACAATTACAACGTCGCAGGCTTTAGCAAGACCTCTAATTGCGGCCTCAATAACCCATGGCTTAGGCTCCTGATTTTTCCAAGGCGAATAAGCCAAAATATCCACATTGTTCCAGTGCAAAAGCTCGCAGCGCAAAACGTAGCCGTCTAATCTTCCTAAAGGAGCTTGAACCTCTTGCAATCTTCTGCCTTCATCTTGCTCTAATCCAAGCAAAACATCTAAACCGCCATTTGAAATATCTGCATCGATTAAAGCTACAACGTATTTTTTACTAGCTATATTGCTTGCCAGAAGCGCAAGAGTAGTGCTTAAACCAATTCCGCTATTTGCTGCAGAACCAATTACAACATTTTTTGGAAAAGGCTTTAGCGAATAGTTCAAGCTTCCAATAGTTTCTTGAACAACATGATTATTGCGATTGTTGCTATTATTGCAATTTTCGCCACTATCGCGATTGTCTTGAAGCGCACGATTATTTATAACGCCAAAATCTTTGCTAACCGCAGGGCTTGCAAGAAAATCAGAACTGCGATTAAAAGACGCAATAATAGTTGAGTCTTCACTCTTATTTGCCTGATTAACTTGGCTAACAATGTTAACTTGCTTAGCTTGGTTAATCGCGTTTTTAAGCGCGCTTGCCTGAGGTGGGTACGTGTTAAGTGCCCTAGCCACGCACGAAGGTGCATCGTAATTATCAATATTCATATTGCTCATGCAGCTATTGAATAGCATGCAAAACAAATAAGCAATACTTTTGTAAAAATGTGGTTAAAGGCTTAATAAACGTTGCAATTCCGCCAAAAAGTTATCCACATTGCTGTTTTAGCTTATTGCTGTATAAGCGTATTAGCGCACAAGCTTTGGATTGGAAGCCATATATCTTTCCAGAAGCTCACCGTAGATTGGTTTAGTGTGCAAAATGTCGGATACAAGAAGCGCAATAAACGCAGAGGCGGCAACTGGCAGAGTGTGAATCATTGTTCCCGACATTTCTACGGTTAGCAAAATCGAAGTGAGCGGAGCTTTTACCGAAGCCGAAAGCGTGCCAGCCATAACGCACACTGTAAAAATCGGCATTAGTTTTGCGTTAATGCCAAGTAGAGGAGTGTTTATAATTGCTCGCGAAGCAACACCGCCTGCAAGCGCTCCAACAGCCAGAATTGGCATAAAAATACCGCCAGGAGCGCCGCATCCAAAGCTTGTAGAAGTAAACAGCATTTTTGCAACAAACAGAAGGCACAGAAGCGCTATGCTTACCTTTCCATATTCGGAAAGTTTAACAAGATTTGAGCCTCCACCAAGAACCTCTGGCAAATATAAGCCAACAGGAATTGCGATTAAACATGCTGCAGATACAGGAGCCCATTTAGGCAAATATTTATACAGCGTTTGTAATCCAAGTAAAGAGCGGTTCATTAAAGATCCAACAAGACCTGCAAAAATGCCAAGCGGAATCAACCAAAAATGAAGTGCCATTGGCAAGTCTGGAATCATTCCAAAGTCTAAAACAGGGCGAAGTCCAAAGCATGTTTGAGACACAAAGTCCGCGCAAATAGATGCTACTGCTGCTCCCATAAGAACCGTTGAAGATAGCCCGTGCTGAACTTCTTCCATAGCAAACATAAGCCCAGAAAGTGGGGCACTAAAGGCAGCAGATAAGCCAGCTGCTGCTCCAGCGGTTACAACATAGTGTTCTTGTGTATCGTTTTTATTGCCTTTTCTAAAAATTCTAGACATCATTTGCGCGCCGCAAGCTCCGATTTGAATCGAAGGGCCTTCGCGCCCAAGAGACAAGCCAAACAGCGACCCCAACAATCCGCCTACAAATCGTACAGGCAAAATGGTGTTCCAACACATTTTTAGTCCGCGCTGAACATATCCAACAACTTGCGGAATACCGCTTCCAGATGCCATACTTTCTTTGCGACTCATCCAGCCAATAAAAAGTCCAGCAACAATCGCAAAAACCACACACGGTACAATCCAAAGCATGTTTTGCAACATTCGCGCATACATCCATCGCGCAAAATCGGTTCCGCACTCAATCCCAAGTCTATAAGTTGCCACAAGCGCGCCCGAAACAAGGCCAACAACTGCGCCCGCAAGAACCATCTTCCATCTAAGATGCTTAAGTGTTTTAAGAATGCGATCCGAAAGGTCGCGCAAAAAATCGCGTATAGAACCGCCTACGTTCTTTAAAGTCACAATAAACCTATTCTTAAATCAAATCGCAAACAAATACACAAAGCATTCTAACATTTTTAATAACACAATAAATATCAATTAATAAAATACATCAATTAATAAAATTAAAAACTAAGACGTTAGAAGCAAAAACAGTACAAAACACGTTCCAGCGTATGCAATAAATGCGCACAAGAATGGCACTATTAGTTCGCTAACAAAAAGCCATAGTCCAAGCTTGATTTTCTTTAGCTTAAACAGGCTTACGACTTCTAAGATTGCGGTTGAAAACGTTGAAAATCCGCCTAAGAATCCCAAAGCGCAACTGTAAACAATAGCTGAAGCAAAAGTTAAATTGTATATAATTGCAGAGCTTAGGGATGTAACTAAGCCCATTATAAAAGATGCAAAAGCGTTGATTAGCAAGGTTGCGATTGGAAAATCGTGGTTATAAACGCGCCCTATTGCATCAGATACTGCGCAACGAAGAACGGCGCCAAGTCCTGCAAAAACAAGAGGCAGCCAAAAAAGAGCGTATGCGTAAAACATCATTTTGCACCGCCTTTGTTAGCGTCTATTTTATTGCTGATTTTTGCATCGTCAGCATTTTTTACGCTGTTATTGCCATTAAAAGCAAAAATTCTATCTCCAATTAAGCTTCCAGCAAGCACTGCTAAAACGCCAAAAATCATAGATAATGCCATAATTGCAATTACTTTTACAATGTTCATTGCGGTAAATGCGGAGTATGCGCCCTCAAAGGCAAAAGTGGACATTGTGGAAAGCGCTCCGCAAAATCCTGTGCAAAAACCGTATTTTATTAGATCTTTGTTTTTGCAGCGCAATCCACTTGCTACAAGCGAACTTACTAAAGCAAGAATAAAACATGCCAAAACGTTAGACAAAAGAGTTGCAAAAGTAAAGCGGCTAAAAAGCATCGAATATCCCGAATCCCAATGCATGCCATGCGTAAAAACGCCTATTTCACTACGCACAAAAGCGCCGAGCACGCCGCCAACAAACACAACAAAATAGATTTTTGCACCAAGTGTTTTATGTGGTTGTGCTGAGGGCAAGTCTGGGGGATTGCTGCTTGGAATACTCATAGCTTTAGCCGCCTTAAATCGAAGTTTAATCAGCCTTAGTCAGCCTTAACTAGCCATTAATGCATTAATAGCATTAATCAATCAGTGAATGAACACTAATAATGTGGTCGCGCTGAGGGCCGGTACCAATTGCCGAAATGCGGCAATTGGAAAGCTCTTCCAAGCGCTTTACGTAGCTTTGAGTATTGGCAGGCAAGTCTTCAAACTTGTGGACTTTAGAAATATCTTCACTCCAGCCTGGAAGCATCTCGTAAACTGGCTTAGCGCTAGCAAACAGAGACTGATCTACTGGCATCTCGTTTACGCGCTCAACGCTTCCGTCTGCTAAAGTCACATCGTAAGCTACGCAAACTGGAATCTCTTTTAGGCCAGTCAAAACATCTAGCTTTGTAAGAACAATATCTGTTAGGCCATTTACGCGAGTTGCATAGCGGCTAACAACAGAGTCAAACCATCCGCAACGGCGAGGGCGACCAGTTGTTACGCCATATTCGTGACCTTGCTCGCGCAGCCAATCGCCACTTTCGTCCAAAAGCTCTGTAGGGAATGGGCCTTCGCCAACGCGCGTAATGTAGGCCTTAGCAACGCCGATTACGCGATTAATGCGAGTAGGGCCAACGCCCGTACCCGTGCAAGCACCGCCAGCCGTAGGATTAGAAGACGTTACAAATGGGTATGTTCCGTGATCAACGTCTAGCATAGTTGCCTGGCCGCCTTCAAAAAGCACGGTTTTGCCATTTTCCATTGCCTGGTTTAGTACAAGCGAAGTATCGGCAACGTATGGCTTTAGTCGCTTTCCAAGCTCTACAAGTTGGCTGGTAACAACATCAATGTCAATTGGGTGCTGGTTGTAAAGCTTAACAAGCATCTGATTCTTTTGATGCAAGCTGGCTTCTACCTTATCTCGCAAATGATCTGCGTTAAACAAATCGTGCACGCGAATACCAACGCGATTAATCTTATCTGCGTAAGTTGGGCCAATTCCGCGACCCGTTGTACCAATCTTGTGCTTTCCAAGGAATCGCTCTGTAACTTTATCGATTACGCGATGATACGGTGTAATAACATGCGCCGACTCGCTAACAAGCAACCTCGAGCAATCAACGCCGCGAGATTCAAGCGCGTCAATCTCTTCAAAAAGAACTTCTGGGTCTATAACAACGCCGTTTCCAATAACAGGAGTTACGTTTGCGCTGATTATGCCGCTAGGGAGTAAGTGCAGTGCGTAAGATTCGTTTCCTACAACAACAGTGTGGCCAGCGTTATTGCCGCCATTAAAACGTGCAACAATATCTACCTTAGAACCAATTAAATCAGTTGCTTTACCTTTGCCTTCGTCACCCCATTGAGCGCCAATAAGCACAATTCCAGGCATGCTGCACCTCCATTTTTGGGCTAACGTTGCCCAAACAAACACAATTCCTACGTGTTAAGACTAGCGCAAAGCCAATACCGAATAATGTTAATAAATATTTGCGATTGCGCTATTTTAGAGCTGTTTTAAAGCTATTTTAAAGCTTTTCCAGCGGAACCAAGCTGTACGCAAGCTTCTACAACACGCTGAGCCATGGCTTTTTCTGCTTCTTTGCCCCAAGATCTTGGGTCGTAAAGCTTTTTTGCCCCAACTTCGCCGTCGATTTTAAGAACCGAGTCGTAGTTGTGGAACATGTGGTCTGCGATTGCGCGCGTAAAAGCATATTGCGTATCTGTGTCAATATTCATTTTTACAACGCCATATTTTACAGCTTGCGCGATTTCTTCGGCCGTAGAGCCAGACCCACCATGGAACACCAGCAAAAATGGCTTTGTTGGCACACCAAACTTGCGATTGCACAAATCAAGCTTGTACTTGTTGTACACAGCGCTTTGAATGTTGTCTAGCAATTGTGGCCTAAGCTTAACAACACCTGGTTTGTACGCGCCATGCACGTTTCCAAACGTAAAAGCGGCCATGTACTTTGCGCGGTCTTCTAAACCTAATCGCTCAACAACGCGCATAGCGTCTTGGGGAGTGGAGTACAACTTTTCGTCAATATCTGCTCTGTGGCCGTCTTCTTCGCCGCCAACTGCGCCGATTTCAATCTCTAAAATTGTGTGCGCTTTTGCCGAAGCCTCTAGCAATTCTTCTGCAATATCTAGATTGTGCTCAAGCTTAACCGTGGAACCGTCCCACATATGCGACTGGAAAATCGGCTCTTCGCCGTGTGCAACTTGATCTGCCTCGTGCGCAAGAAGTGGCTTAATCCAATCGTCTAAATAAGGCTCTGCACAATGATCCGTGTGCAATGCAACGCTAATATTTGGGTATTGTGCTGCAACTTGATGCGCGAATTGCGCAAATGCGATTGATCCAACAACGCGATTATTTACGCATTGACCCGAAAAATATGCGGATCCGCCAACCGATACTTGAATAATTCCGTCGCTTTGAGCTTCGGCAAATCCTTGGAGTGCGGCGTTTAATGTTTGCGTGCTAGTAACGTTAATCGCAGGGTAGGCATAGCCGCCTTTGCTTGCGGCATCAAGCATTTGTGCGTAACGTTCAACGGTTGCAATAGTCATACTCTTATTATTGCTCTAAGCGCGCATATTTTTAGCTATTTTTGATTATCTTTGATTTCTTGATGACGTTTTTTTGCTGCAGTTACTACAAAATGTAGATATTCGAGTGCGATTTCTTCTTTTAATCCGGATTCTTCGGCAATCTTTTTTAGTCGACTTGCCTGGCGGTTTTCTCGCGATTTATCTTCTGTAGCAAGATTTGCGCGCGCTTTTATTTCCCCAACTTTTTCTGTGACTTTAAAACGTTCAGCTAAAAGCGCAACAATCGCATTGTCAATATTGTCAATCGACTGACGCAACGCAAAAATCTCGCTTACTGAATCGCAGTCATAGCTACAATCTGATTCAGTCAAACGCTTGCGCGCGTCAATCGATTCTTTAGAAGAGTTGCACATGTTTTTGCACACAATATTGCACACAATATTTCTAGTCGAAATAAGTTTGCAAAACCATTGTTGTTTCCGTGCTAACTGGAACAATGCGGTGAATTGTGTTAATTAATTCTTCCAGCTTGCTAGGAGTTGCAACGCGAACAACAAGCATAAAGCTTGGGCTTCCTGTAATCGAATAGCAGGCTTCAATGCCTTCAATGTCTTTTAGCTTGTTTGGAATGCTAGATTCTTGCTCAAAGTCAAGAGGAGTAACCGCTACGAACGCGCTTACAGGCAAACCTCTGCGTTCGTAATCAATCAAAGCACGATACCCAGTTATAATTCCGCGTCGTTCGAGCTTTTGAACCCTGGATTGCACTGCGGAAACAGATAATCCAGATGCTTTAGCTAGCTTGGTTAGTGTTGCACGGCCATCGTGCTCAAGAATGTCTACAATAATTGCATCTGTAGAATCTATTGGAGCAACTGTGCTCGCGCTGGCTTCCAAGCCAGAAGGAATATTGTTTTCAATCCTATGAGAGCTTCCTGTCATACGACCTCCATCCTCATACAGCGCATCTAAAATCTTTGTTTTTCTTCTTTGACTTTAGCTACGCCCCCTGCAGTCTATCTAATCGTATCGTATTTTTTAATGAAAAAGAACAAAATTAGATAAAAAATCACGGTTTTTCACATTATTTAACACATGTTTACACATCTAAACTTCTGACGGTTTGAGATATTTGTATAAAAAATACCCCTCGATTTTAACCAAGGGGTATTTTTAATCTAGATTTTAACTATTTTTGCGCTGTTAAGCTGCGACTGCTCCTGTGCCGCCATTAGTTGAGTTATTGGCTTGCTGAACAATCGCCGCAAGAAAATCGCGATTAGAAGCGGTCTTCTTTAAGCGCGGCACCAAAGTCTGGTAAGCCTGCTCTGGCTCCAAACCGCCGAACAATCGCCTCAAGCGATAAATAATCGGCAATTCTTGCGCTGGAGTAATCAGCTCTTCGCGGCGCGTGCCAGAAGAATTAATATCTACAGCTGGGAACAAGCGCTTATCGGCCAAGTCGCGGCTCAAACGCAACTCCATGTTTCCTGTGCCCTTAAACTCTTCGAAAATAACTTCATCCATCTTTGAACCAGTTTCCACCAAAGCGGAAGAAATAATAGTCAAAGAACCGCCATTTTCAATGTTTCGCGCGGCACCAAAGAACTTCTTAGGTGGGTAAAGCGCCTGAGCGTCCACGCCGCCAGAAAGAATGCGGCCAGAAGCAGGGGCGGCAATATTGTATGCGCGAGCAAGGCGAGTCATGGAATCAAGAAGCACAACAACGTCTTGTCCAAGCTCCACAAGCCTCTTAGCACGCTCAATCGCAAGCTCTGCAACGGTAGTGTGGTCTGTAGCTGGACGGTCGAATGTAGAAGAAATAACCTCTCCCTGAACGGTGCGTTCCATGTCGGTAACTTCTTCTGGGCGTTCGTCTACAAGAACAACCATCAAATGCACTTCTGGATTGTTAACAGCAATAGCGTTAGCAATATTTTGCAAAGTGATTGTTTTACCAGCCTTAGGAGGCGAAACAATTAAGCCGCGCTGACCTTTACCAATAGGAGCTACAAGATCAATAATGCGGCCAAGCATGCGATTTGGCGTAGTCTCTTGCTTTAAGCGTTCCTGCGGATACAAAGGAGTTAACTTAGCAAATTGCGGACGATTCTGAGATTCTTCAACGCTCATGCCGTTAATGCTGTCAACGCTTTGCAAAGGAACAAACTTTTGGCGCTGATTTCTGCGGTCTCCTTCGCGAGGTGCGCGAATGGAACCTTGAACAGCATCTCCCTTGCGCAATCCGTATTTTTTGATTTGGCTCATAGAAACGTAAACGTCGTTTGGGCCAGGCAAATAGCCAGAAGTGCGCACAAAAGCATAGGAGTCAAGAACGTCTACAATGCCAGCAACTGGAACGAGCTCTTCTTTTGGTTCTTCGCGGCGTGGAGCTGGCTCGTGAATTTCTTGCTCTTCGCGAATATCGGCTCGCTCCTGACGCAAATTGCGCTCGGAGTTGCGTTCTGCATTGCGTTCGGAGTTGCGTTCTGCTCTAGAATCGTAGTCATTTCTGTCTCGTCCGCGTAATCTGCGCTGGAATCTATCGCCTCTGTCGCTTCTATCGGATCTATCTGCTCTAGAATCGTAGTCATTCTCTTCGTTAGATCTAGAAGCAGAGCGCATTCTACGCGATTCTAAGTCTCGGTTTGATGCGGAATCAGAAGGCTTTTCGCTTGGTAAAGTAGCAAGAATCTGGTCTAAATCAGCAACTGACTCTTCTGCTTTAGCAAAATTATTGCCACTGTTTGCGCGAGAGTTATTTTCGCGCACGCTATCTGCAGCATCCGCTTTGTGATAACGCTGAGGCTGGTTATCTCGTGCAAAATTGTGACGACGCACAATCTTATCCGCATCATTTGAATTAGAAGACTCATCATCGTTTAGTGAAAAACGATTTGTTCTTACAGAGTTTTTAGGAACATGAACGCTAACACCAGCTGGCGCATCCCCACCATTTCGCGCAGCAGTTAGCGTAGCAACCAAATCTGGCTTGCGCATTGTAGACGTGCCGCGCAGACCCATTTGCTTCGCAAGATCCTTAAGCTCCGAAAGCTTCATATCATCAAGATTTTGGCTTGTTGCCACAGTTATGCCTTTCCCTAACTCCAAGAAATAGACTGCTTGGAGCTTTACATGGAAGATTACGGAAAATCCGTTGTGAATATAACGATAGACACATATCAATGTGTATTAATCGCCGATAAATGTATGCTACTACACTCGTACGACTCACAACAACACGGCGTGGCAAGCCAAGCGCTACTTCTTTTCGTGATACGATTTCTCGGTATTAACAGACCAAACGTTATCTTTAGATTGCTTTCCGTTGTTAATATTTTGAACAGCTTCAATAGCAGTTGCCATTGAGTGATCCTGGTTATTGTAGCGGTGCTGGCCATTTCTACCAACGCAATACAAGTTGCCAAAAGCGTCCAAATACTTAACAAGATCAGGCATCTGAGCGTAAGTGTCAAAGTATGCAGGATATGCCTTTGGAACGCGTTCGCGATGAGCATCTAAAACGTCGTCTTCGCTTTCAATAACCTGCATGCGAATCAACTCGTCAATTGCATTTTTGCGAGCTTCTTCGTCACTCATATTCCAAAAATCGTCGCCTTCACTGCAGAAGTATTCAAGGCCAATCCAAACAGTGTTGTCAACGTCTTTAACAAGGTATGGGCTCCAGTTGTTAAAGATTTGCAAGCGTCCAACCTTATAGCCAGGGTCTTGCACGTAAATCCAGCAATCTGGAACAATAGGAGGATTGCCAAGAGTTGGAATATCGGTTGTGTTGCGCAAGCGCATGCGCTTAACAAGCAAGCCAACAGTCACAAAATCGCGGTAAGGCAAGCCTGATGCAACCTTTTGCAAATCTTGTGGAACTTCCGCATTATTGCCATCTGCGCCTTGCTCAAGAGCTGCAACCAAATCTTTAATTGGCATAGACGAAATAAACTGATCTGCATGAAGCTCACTGCGCTCGCCATTTTGATTTTCAACAACAACGCTGCAAATCTTGCCGTCCGCCTGCTTTATGGCCACAACCTTAGAGCCAGTTAAAACAGTGGCGCCATTTTCGCGGCAGCGGCGTTCAACGGTTTCCCAAAGCTGGCCTGGACCAAGCTTTGGATACCAGAATTCTTCAATAAGCGAAGTCTCAACTTCTTTCTGGCTTGCCTTATTCTTAGGCATAAGCTTAGAAATAGCGTTTTTTAAAACCTCAACAATGCTTAGGCCCTTAACACGCTGAGCGCCCCAATCGGCAGAAATCTGGCTTGGGTGCCTACCCCAAAGCTTCTCGGTATAACCTTCAAAGAACATGGAGTAAAGCTTTTTGCCAAAGCGATTAATGTAAAAGTTTTCGAGGTTTGTTTCTGGAAGCTTATGAATCATGGACCAAAGGTAGCTAAAACCAACCTTCATAGTCAGCACAAAGCCCATAGAACGCAAAGTTGCTGCAGAAAGAGAGATAGGGTAGTCAAAGAAATGGTGATTCCAGAAGATTCTAGAAACGCGATGACGCTTAAGCATAACTTCATCTTCGACTTCTGGGTCTGGGCCTCCAGCCTCTAAATCATGATGCCTGCCAAGCTTCTTGTCATCGTAAGAAGGAGCGCCCTGCAATGGCAACATTTCACGCCACCACTGCATAATGCGATCGTCTTTAGAGAAGAATCGGTGACCGCCAATATCCATTCGGTTTCCGTTATATTTTACGGTACGCGAAATGCCGCCGAACTCGCTAGTTGCCTCAAGAACGGTTACATCGTACTTGCTAGCGCCGCCATCTTTTACAAGCTCCCAAGCGGCCGTCAACCCTGCCGGACCGCCACCAATAATCACTACAGATTGTTTCTGGGATTGTGTATCAGTCAATTTTCCTCCATACCTAAAAACAATTTTTCAAAGTCTAAAACAACAAATTACAAACAATCATTTGCTGTTAGAATATCTACTACTTAGAATTCAAGCCAATCCATACGTAGCATACTCTTATCACGCGATAGATTCTGGAATATCGATATCCGTTTTTTGAACTTCTTCCACATTTACGTCTTTAAACGTAACAATTCGAACGTTTTTTACAAATCGCGAAGGTCGGTAAACATCCCACACCCAAGCGTCTGTTAATTGAACGTCGAAGTACACATCTTGACCCGCGGAACGCACGTTAAAATCAACCTTATTTGCCAAGTAAAATCGGCGTTCGGTTTCTACAACGTAGGTAAAAAGCTTAATAACGTCACGATATTCCTTATACAACGCAAGCTCGGCGTCGGTTTCGTAATTGTCGAGATCTTCGGCGCTCATAGATTCCCCTCCGTTGTTGCATTTTTTGCATCTGTTGCGGTTGATTCTTCGCTCGCTTGATTGCGTTTGCGGCCTCGTCCTATAATACGCCACCATGCTCGCTTAGAGGTATCTTCTGCCTGCTTAACGTTAGATTCAGCAGGTTCGTAGCCTAATGATTTGTTAGAATCGCTATTTTTAACAGGAATCGCAATCGAATGCTCGTGTGCGCTTAAAGCCTCGCAAACGCCAGGATTATCTTCAATAACGTGGAGCCCAAAAGCGTCTAGAGAGCGAATGGCATCATACTCATCTACAAGAGTGTCCATTACTACAAAATCTTGATATTTTTGGTTTTGAGAATCCCACAGAGCGTCGCGAGCAGTTCCCGTTTTCATAAATCCAAGCGATTGATATACCGAAAGCGAGCGCGCGTTTGCTGCTGGAACACCAACCCAGATTCTATGCAATGCAAGACCAACCTCGCTTGGCGCAAAGCCGTAAGTCATAACTCTAGGCATTGCATCCCTGGAATACCCGCGACCCCTATAATCGCGTCCCAGAATCACCTGAATTCTAGCGGATTTAGACCAACCGTCAATGTCAATCAAAAAAATCATTCCAATAATATCGCCATTGGTGTTTTTAGCATCATCAATAAAATCTGGCACAATAGACCAGGCGATTGTTGGGCGTGATTGAGCGTCGCCAGCGGCGGCATTCTGATTAGATTTTTCCTCAGTGCTTCCAGCCGAAGACCACTGCACCGAACGATTTACCCACGCATGAACCATTGCGCGTTCCGACTGTGAATCTTTGCCGGTTATAACGGCTGCTCCGTCAAAAGCATGCAATGCGTCCATTTTCGCCAAATCTTCGATGGCTGCTGGCCTAAGTCGTGCCATTTCGCCACGGATTGGCGGAATCACAATACTTTCTGGAAGCTCTCGGCGGCTTGTAGAATCAGCATTGAATCCCTGCATATTCACCTTTTCCGTAGAATCGACTTACGTGTTGCAAAAGCATACAAAAAGCGTACAACGATTAGTAAAAACCGTGATATAAAATCACACTTTTTGCACCCTATACAATGCTATAAAACACAAGGTTAAAAAGCAAAGTATAAAGCGCAAAAAGTGCAAAGTAAAAGCTAATCTAAACTAGCCTTTGATTTTTGCCATTACAATCTTAGTAACAGCCTTAGCGTCTGCCTGACCTTTAGTTGCGCGCATAACAGCGCCAATAATTGCACCCATCGGCTTCATGTTTCCAGCCTTGAGCTTTTCGGCAACTTCTGGATCGGCTGCAAGAGCAGCATCAACAGCGGCTTCCAAAGCGCCGTCGTCGTTCATAACCTTAAAGCCGTGCTTCTTAACAACTTCATCTGGAGTGCCTTCGCCAGCCAAAACGCCTGCAACAGTTTGCTTAGCAAGCTTATCGTTAAGATTGCCGCTTGCAATAAGCTTTTCAACTTGCGCAACGTCTTGCGGAGTAATAGGCAATTCTTCCAAAGTGACTCCACGAGTGTTCGCTTCGCGAGCAAGCTCACCAAGCCACCACTTTTTAGCGCCAGCTGCAGTTGCACCAGCCTTAACAGTTTCTTCAACCAAATCAAGAGCATCCGCGTTAAGAATATCGCGCATTTCAAGATCGCTAATACCCCATTCGCTTTGCAAGCGGTTACGGCGCTCGCGAGGCATTTCTGGCATTTGTGCCTTCATTTGCTCAATATGCTCTTTAGTAATGTGAAGCATAACCAAATCTGGGTCTGGGAAGTAGCGATAATCGTCGGCGTCGGACTTTACGCGGCCGCCAGCAGTAGTCTGAGTTGCCTCATCCCAGTGGCGTGTCTCCTGCAAAATCTCGCCGCCTTCGCTCAAAATAGCAGCCTGGCGACGAATCTCGTATTGCAGCGTCTTCTCAATTCCGCGGAATGTGTTCACATTCTTAGTTTCGGAACGCGTGCCGAATGGATCGGTTGGCTTTCTGCGGAGCGAAACGTTTACGTCTGCGCGCATATTGCCCTGCTCCATGCGAGCGTGGGAGATGTTGAGAGCGCGAACAATATCGCGAATAGCGCGCATGTATGCGCCTGCGATTTCTGGGGCGCGGCTTCCAGCACCTTCGATTGGCTTAGTTACAATCTCGATTAAAGGCACGCCTGCGCGATTGTAATCAACCAAAGAATGATTTGCGCCTTCAATACGGCCGTCAGCGCCACCAACGTGAGTATTCTTACCAGCATCATCCTCAATGTGAGCGCGCTCAATCGGAACGCGGAACACAGTGCCATCTTCCAGCTCAACATCCAAGTAGCCATTGCCATTAGTTGGCTTATCGTACTGGGAAATCTGGTAATCGCGAGGCATATCTGGGTAGAAGTAGTTTTTACGAGCAAACTGGCTCCACTCAGCAATCTCGCAATGCAACGCTAAGCCGAGCTTAATCGCGTAATCAACTGCAGTCTTGTTTACAACTGGCAAAGAGCCTGGTAAACCAAGGCTTACAGGTGTTAGCTGAGTGTTTGGTTCGCCGCCAAAAGATACTTCCGCTGGGCAGAACAGCTTTGTGCGAGTGCTAAGCTCAACGTGAGTTTCCAAGCCGAAAACTGGGTCAAATTGCTCCACAGCATCGGCGTATTTCATAAGTTTTTCAGCCATGAGAATCCTTCTTACTTAAGCTTTGCTTAACTTTACTTAGCCAATGAATCGAGCCAGCCAGCTTTAAGCGACTTCCAGATTGGACCGCTCCACTTTTCTTCGAGCGCTGCTTCCAACGCTGCTGCAGGCTTGTACATCTTTTCATCATGGCATTGCGGAGCAATAATCTGAATACCAACAGGCAAGCCATCATCGCTCAAGCCAGCTGGGAGGCTCAAAGCTGGAACGCCAGCCATGTTTGCAGGAATCGTAGCAATATCGTTCATGTACATGGAAAGTGGATCGTTCATCTTCTCGCCAAACTTGAATGCCGTTGTAGGGCTTGTTGGGGAGACTAGAACATCTACCTTATTAAACGCTTCTTCAAAATCGCGAATAATAAGCGTACGAACCTTTTGTGCAGAGCCATACCAAGCGTCGTAGTAGCCAGCGGAAAGTGCGTAAGTACCGAGAATAATACGGCGCTTTACTTCGTCGCCAAAGCCAGCTTCGCGAGTTGCAGCCATCATGTTTGCAGCAGTTTGAGGCTTATCTGCTGGTGGCATTACGCGCAAACCGTAGCGCATTCCGTCGTAGCGAGCCAAGTTGGAGCTAACTTCGGAAGGCATGATTATGTAGTATGCAGATAGCGAGTAAGGGAAGTGAGGGCAGGAGACTTCTGTTACTTCTGCGCCCATATCTTTAAGCAATTGCACAGCCTCATTAAAGCGTGCTTCAACGCCTGGCTGGAAGCCTTCGCCGCTAAGCTCTTTAACAAGACCAACCTTTACGCCCTTCAAATCGCGGCGAGCGCCCTCGCGCGCAGCCTGAGCCATTGGAGGAACAGGAGCTGGAATCGAAGTGGAATCGCGCTTATCGTTGCCGCCAATAATCTCTTGCAAAAGTGCAGAGTCAAGAACGGTACGAGAAACAGGGCCAATCTGGTCTAGAGAGCTTGCCATGGCGATTGCGCCAAAACGGCTAACTCCGCCGTAAGTTGGCTTTGCGCCGACTGTACCAGTTAAAGCGCCTGGCTGACGAATGGAACCACCAGTATCTGTACCCAAAGCAATAGGGGCTTCGAATGCAGCAACAGCAGCTGCAGAACCGCCGCCAGAACCACCAGGAACGCGCTCAGTATCCCAAGGATTGCAAGTAGTTTGGTAAGCGGAATGCTCGGTAGAAGAACCTTGAGCAAACTCATCCAAATTAGTCTTGCCAAGAATTGGCATGCCAGCTGCCTTGAGCTTTTCAATAACAGTAGCGTCGTAAGGTGGAACCCAGCCTTCAAGAATCTTAGAGGCTGCAGTAGTAGGAATGCCCTTAGTAACAATCATGTCTTTAATGGCAATTGGAACGCCTGCAAGCTCAGGTAAGCCTTCAGCTTCGCCATTAGCATTCTTTTTATCAAAGGCATCTGCTTGTTCAAGTGCAACATCTGCAGAAACATGCAAGAATGCTTTGATTTCTGGCTCAGCTGCTTCGATTACTGCCAAGTGAGCTTCAACAAGCTCGCGGCTAGAAACTTCTTTAGCTTTTACAGCTTTTGCCATATCGGCAGCAGAAAGCTTTACTAAATCTTGAGTATTAGTCATGTTTATTCCTCCCCCAAAATTCGAGGTGCTACAAACATGCCAGACTCACTTCTAGGAGCGCCAGAAAGCGCTTCTTCTTGAGTCAATGGCGTAGCAGGCTCGTCTGGGCGCAAATACGCTTCAAGAGGTACTGGATTTGCAGTAGGTGGCACATCTTCGCCAGCAACTTCCTGCACTTTGTTAATAGATTCTGCAATGACGTTTAATTCGCCTTGCAAGCGACTGATTTCTTCGTCGCTAAGCGCAATCTGGGATAGAACGCCCAGATGCTCAATTTCTTCGCGTGTGAATGTTGGCATAACCTCAACTATATGTGTGATGCGTGACCTTTGCTATAGCAAAAATTATGCAAAAAGGGCTTTATCTTGTAGTCAGTTACGAGATAAAGCCCTTATTATTTTTGCAAAATATTATTTGCAGAATATTTTAATATTTTAGATATCGCGATGCTTTTCAATTACGTAACCAATTGCGTACATAACTACACCCCAAGCAAGAACCACTAAACCGGACTGCCACCATGTGAAAACATATGCGTTTGGTGGAAGTTGCAGCCCAGAATTAGCGGAGGCTCCTAAGAATTGGCTTACAGCACTGCCTGGCAAAATCTGAATAAGTATTGAAGTCCACTTCGCAAAATTGCTTGCAAGCATAATAATGCTAACAATGGTCTGCAGAATCACCACGGCTCCAATAACGCACATAATTCCGCCAGCAGTTGACTTGCAAATCATGCCAAAACCGTAGGCCATTGCTGACACAACAACCATAATTGCAGGAGAGCCAAGGAACAGAGTAAGCGGCAATTTCCACACGTTGCTTCCCGATAATCCGGAAATGTTATCTCCCATAAAAGCTAATTCTGCAGCAGCTAAAGAAACTGCCATTGCAATAAGTTGGGCTACAAAAACATAGATTGCAACCGCAATAAACTTAGCCGTAAAGAACATACCCCTTTTAGGTACAGCAGTAAGAGAAGCCTGAATCGAAGTTGTAGAATGCTCCGCGGTTACAGCAAGCACTGCAAAAATTGCCAAAACAATCAAAGATACAGAAGCAAAACTAATAACTAAGTGGAAAATGCTATCTTGAGATGCAATAAGGCTACTTTTATTGCTCGGCCCAACAGTAATTGCAGCGCTTGATTTGCCTTGATTTGCTCCATTCTTAATGTCAACTTTAGACATTGCTTTTTGCACAATCGCTATAATAAAGCTAAAGATTACTGGCAAAACAATTGTTAATGCCATGCACCACCATGTTGACGCAAGTCCGCGCAACTTAACAATCTCGGATTTAAGAACATGTATAAATGTAAGACGCAAGTGCTGAGCGTTCATGCTGCGACCTGTTTTATACGCGTTAGACTGATGTGCGTTAGATTCAGAAGATTGCACTTGTTGATTTGCTACTTGCTCACTCATTTTGCACTCTCCTCACTATTAGATTGCTCTACGTTTTGTTCACTCGGCTTCGAGCCGCTGCTAGGAACAGCCTTCGTTACATACTGCTCTTGACCGTGTGTAAGAGCCAAATATGCTTCCTCAAGTGACGCGTGCTCGTAATTAAGCTGATATACCAAAATTTGATTATCCGCAATTGCTCGCGCAATCTGGCTTAGTTCGCAATCTGTTATTCTAAAAAGTTCGCCTTCTTGAACGTCTTGAGGTGTGCGATTATCTGGCAAAATCTTGCACTCAGGATGATTTTGAGCAAGCACTTGCTTTAATTTTTCGCCTTCTGGAGTTACAAGTCGCACAGCGTGCTGCGAATGTGCATCAACAAAATCCTGCACTGTTGTGCGCTTCAAAATCTCGCCATGCGCAATAATCACAAGGTTATCTGCAGTAAGAGCAACCTCGCTCATTAAGTGCGAGCTAAGTAGTATTGCGCGGCCTTCGCTTGCGTAATACTTGCATAATTCACGAACCCACTTAACGCCTTCTGGATCTAAGCCGTTAATTGGCTCGTCCAAAATAAGATTGTGTGGATCTGCTAAAAGAGCCGCCGCAATGGAAAGACGCTGGCTCATACCAAGCGAGAAAGATCCTGCTTTGCGGGTTTTAACACTTGATAATCCAGTAATATCAATCACTTCGTCAACGCGCTTTTTTGATATTCCGTGAGTTAAAGCCAATGAATACAGGTGGTTGTAAGCCGTACGGCCCCTGTGAGCAGACTTTGCGTCAAGAACTGCTCCAACTTCCGTCATTGGAGAGGCAATTTTTGCGTAAGGTTTGCCGTCAATAAGAGAAGTGCCACTATTGGCATGAATAAGATTTAACGCACAACGCATGGTGGTAGATTTACCAGCGCCGTTAGGGCCCAAAAAGCCAGTGACTTTACCGTCTTCGGCGACGAAAGAAACGTCGTTAAGCGCTGTTTTTTCGCCAAAACGCTTTGTAATATGTTGAAATTCTAACATAAATTAACAATATCACAAATAAAAAAAAATACACCTAAAATGTAAGTGTTTATGAGTACATGCTATTGCGTTTTGTAATGCGATTGTTTATTTGCTTGTTTGTAGCTTGTATCAGCAATTTGTTGCTGCATGTTGCGCAATCCACGCGTGCATGGAAACAGCCGCAGCAGCTCCTGCGTTTAGCGAGCGAACAGAGCCAAATTGCGAAATATAAACAACGTCATCCGCCATTTCTAGTGCTTTTTTAGAAAGACCTGGACCTTCCGCACCAAAAAGCATAAGGCAGCGTTTAGGGAACTTGTAGTTTTCCATAGCAACAGCGCCTGGAATAATATCGAGCGCTATAACGCGCGCATTTTTAGCGTCTTGTTCCTGCGTATTTGCGATTTTTTCGGCTTCTTTATTGCCATCTGCTTGTGCTTTAAGCAAAAGTTGATGCGCTTCTTCTGCTTCTCGTGCTATATTTTCGCGCCAATTAGTTACTAGAGTTTCAATAGTTGGGCAGCACTCAACGTATTGGTATAGCTCAGTCATTAACGAGCCTTTACGATTCCATTTATGAGGCCCTACGATATACACTTTTTTCGCAGTAAACGCGTTTGCAGTGCGAACCATAGAGCCTATGTTGAAATCGTGAGTCCAATTTTCTACAGCTACTTCAAACTCGTGACGGCCTTTAGAATCGAGATCCGCTTTTATAGCTTCTACTTTCCAGTACCGATAACGGTCTAGAACATTACGCTGGTCGCCTTCGTCTAATAATTCAGTGCTAAACCGCGCATCATAATTTGGCGATTCTGGATTATCTGGACGAGGATCACCTGGATGCTCTTCTTCCCACGGGCCAACTCCTATAGGTCGGAATTCTGGCTCATCGGAAGCTTTTGCAGCCAAAGTAATTGGATTCGGTTCGTGCATGTGTGAGTTTTGCTCCACTTAAAGTATCAATTTGCGCTTGAGGCTTGGCAACTAGTCTTGGCAGCCGTCAGTTGCGCAATCTCCTGTGCAACCTGACTTGCAATGACCGCCGCAGCAGTTATCTTCGCAGCATGGCTCCGTGCAGCCATCGTTAGCGCAATCTCCCGTGCACTCTACTTTGCAATGGCCGCCGCAGCAATTATCCTCACAGCATGGCTCAGTGCAACCATCGTTAGCGCAATCTCCCGTGCATTTAACCTCACAATGACCGCCACAGCAATGATCGTTGCAGCAATCTTCGTGTTCTGCATCTGCACGTAATTCTTCTTCACCGAAAGCTTGAACAAATGCCATTTTAGTACTCTCCTCACTTATTGGATTTACTAATTGAAGATGCCTTGTGCCTTCTTCGTCGGCGTCAACACCACCAATTAATGCAACTATAGCAAGAATTTGCGCGCCTTGCTGATTAACAATGCCAAAATCAAGACTTAATTCATTGCCATGCCTTAAAGTCACAAGCGAAGAAGTTTGAACATACGATTTTTCAGAAAGCCAAGAATCAAGCAACAATACTCGTTTGCCTTTAACTGACGGACCTTTTGTTGCAGGAAAAACAAAATCCATAACAAAGCCATCGAGTGCAATTCCTCTACGTTCTGCAGCATGAATAAGCGCAAAAACCATCGGCACTGCAGCAGCAGTTAACGCTCCAACTGCGTCAACATCGCGTTCTAACGAATACCCAGCGCTTTCAATTGCATCAAAAAGAACATCGCCAACCAGCTTAGAGCCGCGCTGAGCAAATGTAACAGAAAACAGTTCGCTAAATGGTTTCGCACTCATATCTGCACAAAGCATGCGTTTAAGTTCCGCGCGCTCTTCTTGTAATTCTGTCATTTTTGCACTCCTTGGCGTTTAGAGTTCTTCAATTTTTGATGCTTTGATGTTTTTATGCTTAACGATCTTCTACTGATACTTCTGGAGCGCTCAGCTCTTTAACATCAGCTTTATCGGAATCTATAAGATCTATTGAAGCAATAACTTTACTTTGGTCTAACTTCTGAAGTTTACGCGCTGTTACCAACACTCTAGACTCAAGTGAGGAAGCAAACTTATTGTAAGCTGCGACTGTTCTTGCCAAAGATACGCCAAGTTTTGAAGCATTTTCTCCAAGAACAGCAAAGCGATCGTACAATTCTCTAGATAAATCGAAAAGTTCTTTTGCATCATCTGTAAGACTTTGCTGCTGCCATGCGTATGCAACAGACTTAAGCACGGCCCACAAAGTAACTGGGGAAGTGAGGGCTACTTTTTGCGCAAAAGCATCATCCATAAGTGTTGGATCCGCCTCAAGAGCCGCCTGAAGTAATGCTTCGTTTGGAATAAATGCAACTACAAAGTCTGGTGCCGTTTCAAAAGCCTGCCAATACGCTTTAGCTCCTAACGCTCTAACGTGTTCTCGCAAAGCCTTGGCGTGCGCTTTTAGAAGCTCGCTCCTTCTAGCTAATTCTTCGTCACTTGCATTATCTGGGATTTCGCAAGCGCGCTGATAATCCGCATACGGAACTTTTGCATCAACTGGAATTGTTTTGCCTCCTGGCAGATGCACAACCATATCTGGTCTCTGCTGCTCGCCATTTACTCCCGTTACAACAACCTGCGTATCAAAATCAACATGCTCAAGCAAGCCTGCAGATTCAACAATATTCTTTAGTTGAGCCTCACCCCAAGCTCCGCGAACCTTATTATTTCGCAATGCTGCAGAAAGCGAACTTGTTTCGCGGTCAAGCCTTGTTTGCTGCTCACTTAAGCCTTTAAGTTGAGTGCTCAGCACACCCATTTCTTGCTTACGCCCTTCTTCAATCTGCGAAACTTTATTCTTCAATGCTTCGAGATTGTCTTTTACTGGAGCAAGCGCTTCCAAGACTTTGCCTTGCTCTTTCAAAGTTTTCTCACGATTTAACCGTTCGCGTTCTTCTCGCTCTGTGCGCAATTGCTCTTCGCGATTCACTCGCAATTGCTCTGCTTGCTGCGCTTTTAACAACTCAGACTCAACAAATTTCAATCGCTCAGCAAGCTGCTCTGCTTGCGTGCGATACCGTATAGCCTGATTGCCATTTTCTTGAGCTTGAGCGCGCGCTTGTTCATACTGCGAGCGCAATTCGTTAAATTCGCGCTGGTTTACGCCATTAACGCCTTGCGTTCCAGAGTTGTGCTTAACAATAACCAGCACAACAATGGCGGTTATTACAACAGCAACCACCATTAAAACAAACATCACAATATTATCGAACATACGTTCTATTAAACACTATTGATTCGACTTTTGAAGCATAACTAGACACGCGCATTATTGCATAGAAAAATAAGCGTTATGCAACAAAAATAGCGTGCCGTCTACTGGAAAATAATCCAATAAACAGCACGCTTTGTTTTATTTGACTACATTAAATCAACACTGCGCAATGTGCGATATTAATTGCAATATTAATGTGCAAGATTACGCAATCTTGAGAGTTACATGGTCGTCGCTCTCTGCACAATCCGCAACTACGCGAGCGCCATCATGCACCTTGCCAGAAAGCAGCAATCGCGCAAGTTGATCGCCAATTTCCGTTTGAACCAATCTGCGCAACGGACGAGCACCATAAACTGGATCGTAGCCATGCTCCGCAAGCCAAGCGCGAGCAGAGTCACTCACATCCAAGCTAATACGGCGATCACTCAAGCGTGCAGCCACTTGACGAACTTGAATATCCACAATTCCACCAAGCTCTTCGCGAGTAAGCGGATGGAACATAACAAGCTCATCCAAACGGTTGATGAACTCTGGCTTAAACTCAGCATGAACAGCATTCATAACAGCCTTGCGTTTAGCAGCATCGTCCAAGCCCTCCTGCACAAGGAATTGCGAACCCAAGTTTGATGTCATAATCAAAATCGTATTCGTAAAATCAACCGTTCTACCTTGTCCGTCAGTCAAACGACCATCATCCAAAACCTGCAACAAAACGTCGAATACTTCTGGATGTGCCTTCTCAACTTCGTCAAAAAGCACTACAGAATACGGACGTCTACGCACAGCTTCAGTAAGCTGGCCGCCTTCCTCGTAGCCAATGTAACCAGGAGCAGCACCGATTAGACGCGAAACAGAAGCCTTTTCCATGTACTCGCTCATATCAATGCGAACCATTGCACGCTCGTCGTCAAACAAAAAGTCGGCAAGAGCTTTCGCAAGCTCCGTCTTACCAACGCCAGTAGGACCCAAGAATAGGAACGAACCAGTCGGGCGATTCGGGTCTGCAATTCCAGCACGGCTTCTGCGCACAGCATCCGCTATAGCCTGAATTGCTTCGCTTTGGCCAACTACACGCTTAGAAAGCTCCTTTTCCATGTTTAGCAGCTTCTCATTTTCGCCTTGCATCAAGCGGCCAACAGGAATGCCCGTCCATTCGCTAACGACTCCTGCAATAGAATCAGCATCAACCTGGTCTGGAACCATTGGCTCTTTCGCTTCACTCTTAGCGTTAGCAGCCTCGGACTCCGCTTCTTCCAAAGCTTTTTGAATGCTTGGAATTTCGCCATACAAAATACGGCTTGCTTGTTCCAAGTTGCCTTCACGCGTAAATTTGTCGGCTTCTACGCGCTTAGCATCGAGTTGCGCTCGCAAATCACCAACCTTGTTATGGCCAGCCTTTTCCGCATCCCAACGCGCTTTCAATCCAGTAAGCTTTTCGCGCGAGTTTGCTAATTCTTCCTGCAACTTTTCTAAGCGTTCGCGTGCAGCAGCATCTTCCGCTTTCTTTAATTGCATTTCTTCCATTTCAAGACGCGTAACTTTGCGCTGCAATTCGTCAATCTCTTCTGGCTGAGAATCAAGCTCCATACGCAAGTGAGCTGCCGCTTCATCCACCAAATCAATCGCCTTATCTGGAAGCTGCCTGCCAGTAATATAGCGGTTTGAAAGCGTTGCTGCAGCTACGATTGCATCGTCACTAATAGTCACCTTGTGGTGCGCTTCGTAACGTTGCTTAAGTCCGCGCAAAATCGTCACCGTGTCTTCAACAGACGGCTCGCCAACAAACACTTGCTGGAATCTGCGTTCAAGCGCAGAATCCTTTTCAATATGCTCACGATACTCGTTAAGCGTAGTTGCGCCAACCAAGCGCAGCTCACCGCGCGCAAGCATTGGCTTAAGCATATTGCCAGCATCCATTGAACCTTCTGCAGATCCTGCTCCAACAACAGTGTGAATCTCATCAATAAACGTAATAATTTGACCGTCTGATTGCTGAATTTCCTTCAACACTGCCTTTAAGCGTTCCTCAAACTCGCCGCGATACTTCGAACCTGCAACCATCGAAGCCAAATCGAGACTGATAAGACGCTTGTTTTGCAAAGTCGTAGGCACATCTCCTGCAACAATTCGCTGAGCCAATCCTTCTACAACTGCCGTTTTACCAACGCCTGGCTCGCCAATTAGCACAGGATTATTCTTAGTTCTGCGAGAAAGAATTTGAATCACGCGACGAATCTCCTGGTCGCGCCCAATTACTGGGTCGAGCTTTCCTTCGCGAGCGCGCGCAGTCATATCAACAGAATACTTTTCGAGCGCTTTGTAGTTGCCTTCCGCGTCTGGGCTGGTAACTTTCGCACCTCCGCGCACAGTTGGCACAGCCTTACGCAACGCATCTGCGGAAACGTTGTGCTTTTTGAAAATATCCGCAACAGCATTTGGCGCGCTTGTAACTATGCCGATAAGCATGTGCTCTGTAGAAACGTATTCGTCTGCCATTGTGCGCATTTCTTTTTCTGCCTGGCTTAGCGCAGCCAAAAGCTGACGACTTGCATCTGGTTTAGTTGTAGTTGAGCCAGTAGATGAAGGCAATGCCACTAATGCGTTGCGAATTTCGGCTCCGATTTGTTGCGCATCTGCACCAGCCTGTGCAATAAGCGCGCGCACTACGCCTTGCTCTTGGCGAAGTAAGGCATCTGCCAAATGTAACGTATCTACTTGCGCATTGCCAGCCGCCGCCGCGCTTTGTACAGCATCGCTTAATGCATCTTGCGCTAAGGTTGTAAACTTTTGTTCCATATTTACCCCCATTTGCACCGCTATTCTGCGGATTTTAGGTGATTTGCGTGCAATTTTTGCAATTGCGCTCAAACCACATTCTGTCAATTTCTAAAACTTGAGTCTACTACACTCAAGTTTTGTTTTCAAGATGTTTGTGGCGTTTCCTTAAATCTTCGTAAGCTTCCGACTTTTCCTAAGTATCTTTCTAAGTATTTTCCTAAGTATTAAATATGTCGTAATCTTAAAAATATGAGAATTGCACGTTTTTCCTATAATGAAGTTCCGCAGTACGCTTTCGTTCAAAAAGACGAAGCAGACGGCAAGGATTATTTAGTAGCTCTAGAAGGCCATCCACTAAGCCCTCAAGGAGTTAAACCAACAGGTAAGCGCTACGAGTTAGACGCCGACGGAGTGCGCCTGCTTGCACCAGTGATTCCTTCAAAAGTCTACGGATTGGCAAAAAACTACGATACGCGTTCTGCTGAAGAGCGCGCATCTTCTGCTGCGGCCGCGTCGCATACTGCAGCAGATATGGTGATTTTTACAAAGCCGAGCACATCTGTAATAGGACCTGACGATCCGATTGTTATTCCTGCTTTTTCGAACGATATGAATTTTGAGCCCGAAGTGGCTGTTGTTATGGGCAAAATCGCCAAAAATGTGTCGGTAGATAAGGCAATGGACTACGTTTTTGGCTTTACATGTGTAAATGACGTAACTTTGCGTGATTGCGCAGGCAGCGACCCAATGTTTACGCGTGCAAAAGGATTCGACACGTCTTGCCCTCTTGGTCCATGGATTACAACCGAGCTAAATTGGCGCGATTCCCATATCTCATTTACGCTTAATGGCAAAGATGTGCCAGAGGCGAGCGGCACTACAGCACGATTGATTCACAGCATTCCAGAGCAAATTGCTGCGATTTCAAGCTTCTCAACGCTTCTTCCAGGAGATGTTATTTTGACTGGAACGCCGTACCCAGCAGGAACTTTGCACGCTGGCGACGAAGCGATTGTGCACGTAGATGGCATTGGTTCGCTGCGCAATGTGATTATGCATGCGTGAGAAATTATTGATTTGATTTAAGACTACACAAATGCGCGCGGGCCAAAGATTGCCGAACCGATCCTAACTATTGTTGAGCCTTCGGCAATCGCCCACGCAAAATCGCCAGACATTCCCATTGAAAGCTCCAGTTTTGTAGAGTTTCCATCATGATCTTGCGAGAGTTGCTCACTTACACAATCCCTGATTTCTCGCAATGCAGCAAAACCGCTTCTAACTATTTTTTCATCATTCACGCGCGCTCCGAGCGTCATAAATCCGCACAAATTAAGCGCTGGCAAGCTGGATACCGCGAGAGCTTCGTCAATTGCGCGTTCTGGCGCGCACCCCGATTTTGTGACTTCTCCCGAAACGTTCACTTCCAGCATAACGTCTACGCAAAGTCCCAAATTTTGCGCGCGCGTAGATATTTTTTGCGCAAGATCAATGCCATCAACCGACTGAATACCATTTGCGAGTGGCAAGACTTTGTTTATTTTATTGCTTTGCAGCTGACCTATTAAATAGAGCGGAATTTCGCTATTTATACTGCCATTCACGCCAACGCTTAAATTCTCGCGAGCAGCTTCCTTGCGTAAAATCTCGGCTTTTGCAACAATTTCTTGCGGTCGATTTTCCCCAATTACGCGCACTCCAGCTTTAAGCGCCGCCATAATCTCCCCAACATCGCGCGTTTTAGTTGCAGCAAGCAGCGTAACCGACTCAGGTTTGCGCCCATAATGCGATTCGGCTTGAGCAATGGCGTCTTGCACGCTGTGCACACCATCGGCAATTTGACGCGCACGAACACAATCAACCTCAGTATTCGCTAAATCTTTTTGCGTCATATATGCCATTTATTGCCCCAATCTATCGGTATAAACACATAGTTTAGTCGAGGAAGGGCACGGATTTGTCTGCTAGGTTTGCGCGAATAGAGTCCCACGGCGTTTCGTCGTTTTTAAACAACGTAAGAGCTTCGGCTGCGCTCATATCTACTGGTTGATTTTGCCCAGGGTTCTTGTATCCCAAAAGATACATGCAATAGCCAATCATGCGCTCGGCGCTCCATCCAGATTCTCGAAGCGCACCAACGTCTAGCGAGTGCTTACTTTTTGCGAGTCGCTCGCCTTGAGCGTTATCAATTAGTGGCAAATGCGCAAATTTTGGCTGCACATAATGCACGCCGTGAGCCGCAAAAAATCCCGACTTTTCCAGCAACTCACCAATCCAAATTTGAAGCGCCGCCGAACGAAGCAAATCGCGTCCGCGTACAATGTCATTTACTCCGCTCAAAACATCGTCAACAACAACCGCAAGTTGGTAAGAAAATACGCCATCCGCGCGGCGAATCACCATGTCTCCCAAATCGCGATCAATATTAAACGATTGTGCGCAAAAAATCGCGTCTATAAAACTCACATTCGCTTGCGGCGAATCAGCCGAGGGAACAGCAAGTCGCAAAGAATGTTGCTGATTATTTTGCAAACGCTTTTCGATTTGCGCTAAGCCTTCCGCATTTTTGCGAAGATTTCTGCACGTACCCGGGTAGCGTATAAAGCCGTCGCCTTCTTGCGGAGCTGCAATCGCGCGAATATCGGAACGCGAGCAAAAACACGGGTAAATCAGGGAATTTCCGTCGCCGTCTTGCAAAGATTCTAGAGCTTCAAGAGCTTCTTGGTAGATTGCATTGCGATTATGCTGATAAGTCGGCTCGCCAACCCAATCAAGACCAGCCCACTTCAAATCGTCAATCACTCGCGCGCTAGCATCTTTTGGCATTCTAGCAATGTCCAGATCTTCCAGGCGCAAAATCATGCTTCCACCTTGCGACTTTGCAGAAAGCCAAGCCGCAAGCATAGCAACCATGTTTCCAATATGCATGCGCCCAGAAGGAGTGGGTGCGAATCTACCAATTACGCTCATTTATTATGCTCTAAATTTTGCAAAATTTAATTTACGCAAATAGCGACTTAAAAATAAGCACGCCCAAGATCGCACCAGCAGTAGGGGCTACGACTGGAATCCACGCCTCGCACCAGCGAGAAGAACCCTTGTGTGGGATTGGCAAAATGGCGTGAAGCAAGCGTGGCATAATGTCTCGAGCAGGATTCAAAGCAGGGCCAGTAGGGCCTCCCATAGAAGTCACCAAACCCCAAACAACAAAGCCAACTACGATTGAAGCTCCTGCCAAATTCTTCTCTCCCCAAGGAGAAGTTAGGCAGCAAAGAGCTGCCAAAACAAGTACGAGCGTGCCAAAGAATTCGTTTAGGAAGTAGTTAAGCTTGTTATTGTAAGCGTCTGTAGTGCAGAAGGTGCCAAGAATCGCTTCTGGCTCCTCAGTCTCGTTGTAATGTGGCAAATAAGTTACGTATACAATAAGCTGGCCAACCAATGCGCCCAAAAGCTGAGCCACAATATATGGAAGCACGTTTTGCCAAGGGAACATGCCGTTTACAGCTTGTGCAATTGTCATAGCAGGATTTATGTGTGCGCCAGAAATTCCGCCAAACATTAGCACAGGGAACATAACGCCAAAACCGTAGCCCATAGCAATGTTTAGCCAACCTGCATGATGACCTTTAGTGTTTTTAAGTTCAACGTTGGCAACGGCTCCATTGCCAAAAATCATAAGAATGGCAGTGCCAATAAACTCGGCTGCCAACATTACTGTAAACGAGTGTTGCATGGTTCTTCGATCCTTCTTAATTGTTTTGCTGTTTTTGCTGCTATCTATAAATCATTTTCAAAGAAGCTAAGAAAATGAATTCCAACAGTATTATTCCAATATTTTTCCAACAATTATTCTTTGATAGTTTCCCTTAAGAGCCAGACAGTCGCGTGTGTTGGGGGGGGGGGCGGTGCGTAGGCACCCAGCGCTCGCCAGCACTCAAAATTCTCGTGCATCAAAAGAGGCTCGCCACCTTGACGAGCCTCTTGCTACAAAAACAACTTTAGCGGATTCATCTGCACAACATCCTCGTTGCAACGGTAAAAGTCTTAAGTATCCGTTCAACGTAATTGGAATCTAACATCCATACATTTCTGTGGGTTACCGCTCTTTTAATTTGTTCTTGTGATTACTATTATCACAACTTTTTACTCAAGAGTAAAGCGCAAAATCGCTTTTGTTAACATATTGTAATTAGTGTTCAATCGCACATAAAAAGTCGCCAGTTTTGCATCATTTTGTTAACATGCAATGGTTGTCATGTTCAAATGCGTTCGCATGTTGCCGCTATCGGCGTGTCGAGGTCTTTGCTGCTGCCGACACTCAGTCGCGCACATCCCTTACAGCGCATACAATTACGGAGTATGGTACAAATTTTTGACGCTCCCTCAAAGGCGATTCTGCGCGGCCAGATTGCAGAGCACATCGCCGAAGACGAAAAGGCAGAAAAGCGTGAAGCTCGTGAGGGCGAGCTACCGTTGCCAAAAGATCGCTTCTTTGACCGCGAACTCAGCTGGTTAAAGTTCAATCGCCGCGTGCTTGAGCTAGCGCAAAATACCGATTTACCACTTCTTGAACGTGCTAACTTTGCAGCCATCTTTGCCTCCAACTTAGACGAGTTCTTTATGGTTCGAGTTGCAGGCTTAAAGCGCAGAATCGACTCAGGAATCGCAGTAACCGCTGCAAGTGGGCTTAGCCCGCGTCAACAGTTGCGCGCAATTAGCGAGGTTACGCATCGTCGTCAAGATGAGCATGCGCATTATGTTATTGACCACATTTTGCCAGAACTTGCTAAGCAGCGCATTGTTATGCTCAGTTGGGATAATCTTACGCAATCCGAAAAAGATAGGCTTTCAGACTATTATCGTAAGCAGGTTTTCCCAGTATTAACACCACTTGCGGTGGATCCTGCTCACCCATTCCCATATATTTCTGGCAAGTCAATCAACTTGGCTGTTATTGTAGAAAATCCAAATTCTGGAAAGTCGCATTTTGCTCGCGTAAAGATTCCAGATAATTTGAATCGCCTGGTTCCAGTTGATGATTTAACAGACGAAGAAGGCCGCGAAGAGCGCTACGGATTCATCACTATGGAAAAGTTGATTGCAGCACATTTGGAATCGCTTTTCCCAGGCATGATTATTAAGGAAGCGCGATCTTTCCGCGTTACGCGTAACGAAGATATTGACGTTGAGGAAGACGATGCAGAAAACTTGCTCAACGCTATGGAAAAGGAGCTTTTGCGTCGTCGCTTTGGGCCGCCTATTCGTCTTGAGATTTCCGACGAAGCTAGCCCATTCTTGTCTCAGCTGCTGGCTAATCAATTGCGCGTAAGCCCAGAAGAAGTCTATCGTTTGCCTTCGCCGCTAGATATGACGGTTCTTTTTGAGTTGCAAGCGCTGGATCGCCCAGATTTAAAGTATCGTCCGTTTATTCCTACTACAAATCGCCAGATTGCAGAAGTGGAAACCAGCCATGCGCAAGATATTTTCGCTTCGATTCGCGAGCACGATATTTTGCTGCATCACCCTTACGATTCCTTCTCTACCTCTGTTCAGGCGTTCTTGGCGCAGGCGGCGGCAGATCCAAAAGTGCTTGCAATTAAGCAAACGCTGTACCGCACGTCTAGTAATTCGCCAATTATCGATGCTCTTGTAGACGCGGCTCATGCTGGCAAGCAGGTTCTTGCACTTGTTGAGATTAAAGCGCGATTCGACGAAGACGCCAACATCGCTTGGGCGCGCAAGCTTGAGCGTGCAGGCGTTCACGTTGTGTATGGCATTGTTGGATTGAAAACTCATTGCAAGCTTTCGCTTGTGGTTCGCCAAGAAGCCGAAGGATTGCGCAGATATTGCCACGTTGGTACTGGCAACTATAACCCTAAGACGGCTCGCCTCTACACAGATTTGGGCTTGCTTACTTGCGATCCTGTAGTTGGCCAAGATTTGACTCGCTTGTTTAATCAGCTTTCGGGTTACGCTCCAAAGTCTAGTTTCCATCGCCTGCTTGTAGCTCCGCGCACAGTTCGAACGGGTATTATTGAGCGAATTCGCAGGGAAGAGACGGCTGCTCTTGCTGGTAAAGAGGCGTGGATTAAGATTAAGGTCAATTCTGTTGTTGACGAAAAGACGATTGATGCCTTGTATCGCGCGGCTCAAGCTGGCGTAAAGATTGACATTGTGGAGCGTGGAATTTGCTCGCTAAAGCCTGGTATTGAAGGCTTGAGTGAGAATATTCGCGTTCGCTCTATTCTTGGCAGGTTCCTTGAGCACAGCCGAATCTACGCTTTTGCTAATTCTTGCGGACCGCAGATTGGCGACGGCCCTGCAAGTGGCCCAGAAGTGTGGATTGGTTCGGCAGATTTGATGCATCGCAACCTTGATAGGCGCGTTGAAACGCTGGTTCGCATAAGCGCTCCAGACCAGGTGGAAGCGTTGATTCAGTACATTGATTTGCAAATGGCGGATTCAACGGTTTCTTGGTGGATGGATGGCGACGGCACATACACGTTGCATTCTCGCGATGCAGAAGGCAGACCGTTGGTAGATAGTCAAGAGTACTTGATTCATACACATACGCGTAAGCCGCGCGGTGTTAATTAGCTTATGATTAGCCAAAAGCCAGGGCATTTAGCTCTGGCTTTTTGCGCTCCGACCTGCCTTTTCGCTTAGAGCGTAGCGCGCAAACAATTTTCCGCTTTTTGTAGCTCTACCACACCAAAATCACGTACAAAAAGCGGAAGGTCCGCATTTCGGCGTCATTGTTGGTCTGAGCATAATTGGATGTAGAATTAAGCAAACGTTTAAGCGTTTACAAATAAAAAAGATAGTCAAAGAATAAAGCAGAGAATAACAAGAAGATAGCGAAGGGAATTCTATGAATCGCAATTTTACAGAGCCAAATGTTCTTATAAAATCTAATGTTTTTGCAAAATCGATTTTACAAAGACTCGTAGTTTTAATAACGTGTTTAACTATGTGCGCGTGCTGCTTGATTGCATCTGCAAATCCTGCTGCTGCAAAATCCGCCGAATCAGACAATTATGCTAATTTGCAAAACAACACAAACGTTAGTCTTGCAAAACTCTACGGAACAACCGATGGCGTTGGTCTTATTAAAAAACAGTTATCTAAGATAGATTACGAAGATAAATCCTTCGCCGAAGGAAACCTTGCATTCCATTTGTATTACAGTATGTTGATGGCGTCAAACGCTACTCGAATGGCAAGTAAAACAGGCAAATTAGATGCGCCTAGTGAAAAACTTCTTAAATCTGTAAAAGAAGATCTTAGAGGATTCTATTACGGCTTTGCTTTGCAAATAACAGCAAGGGTTGTTGATGAAGCGCGCGCTCTAGAAAAGCAATGGAAGCGTATAAATGCTGCAAAAACACCTGAGCAGATTAAAGATGCGTACAAAGGTCTTACAGACGCAGTGCGATTCCACATTAGGAATAGCTTCCCAGGGTCACAAGATGTTGCAAAAGGTATGCAAAACTTGCACTCTAATAGTTTTAAAGACCCAGCTCCAACGCGTTCGCCATTTGCTGGATACAAGGCGTACTCGCTAGATTCCAGCAATGATGAAGAAACAAATTACGATTACTTTAAGCCAGCTCCAGCACCTAAAACACTAAAAGAGCTTAACCCGAACATTAAAAACACATTGACTTTAATGAACAATATGGGTGTTGAGGCAGGAATGCCGAACGCTTTTTATATTAACACAGATAAGATTTTCCCTAACGCTACTCAACAGCAGCTTCAACGTGTGTTCTCGGGAAGTGAGCTGGTTGTGTACCTTTATAAGGGAGATGCAGAAAAACCTAGCGCGGTAGAGGCTGCAAACACCAAAGACGCTAAGCCTAAGATGCTGAATCATACTAATGGCAACGATTTTCTTTGCGCAAACTTTGAATCGGAAACCTCCAAGAAGGCATATTTTAGTGTTAACTTACCAAATGATTGCGCTGGCGTTTATACGCTTTTGATAACAAACGAAGAAGGTAGGCAGATTGCCTGGGCGAAGCTAAATATTGCAAAGCATGGGCAAAGCGTGGGAGATGTTGATGCAGGTGCTGCGATTGCAACTGGATCTAAGCAAGCTGCGGATGTTGCGGCTGCTACGACTGGCGCATCTGGCGCTGCTGCTGGCAGCAATAGGCCTAATATTGCTGTTATCTGTGCTGTTGTTGCAGTGTGCGTAATTGTGGCTGCAGCGGGAGCTGGTTTTGCGTTACATATGCGTCGCAAGTGAGACGTTTGTAACGTTTTTTGGCTGATTTTCGTTACATTTGTCTCATCGGCGAGACGTTTGTAACGTTTTTTGGCCTAATTTCGTTACATTTGTCTCGCTCGTGAGGAATTTGTAACGCTGGCGGTTTCCCGACTTTGTACCAAATTTGGCAAATAGTTCGCGCGTTACAGCGCGCTATTCCTCACGGCTATTAGTAGCCGTTC
>NZ_KQ956819.1:207525-272283 GCF_001546455.1 Gardnerella vaginalis
TTGGCGCATAAAGTCCACTGGACTTTATGTTTAAGCCAAATCACGCTTTGAAGGAGCTTGAAACGCATTATGCAATTTCAAGCTCAGTCAAAGCGCTTTACTTGCGTTGAAAGCACACCGTGCTTTCAACTTTGAGCAAGCTCAGCGCTCCGAATTGCCTTTTCGCGCTACGCTTTAAGCGAAAAGGCAGGTCGGAGCGCGTACAAAAATGCCGCGCAAGATTTATTCAAGCGCGGCATAACATTAATCGCAGTTTAATCGCGAGTTAAATCGCAACTAAATCACGAAGCGTAGAGAATGTCTACAACAAAGTAAAGCGTTGAATTTGCAGGAATTGTTACGTTTCCTTGTGCGTCCTTCTTATCTTCTTTGCCATAGCCATCTTCTGGAGGAATTACCAAAAGAACTTGGGATCCAACTTTCTTTCCAGCCAGACCCTTAGTCCATCCTGGAATCACTTGACCAGCTAGCGAGAAGTCCGCAGGTGTTCCGCGCTTCCATGACGAATCAAACTGATGTAATTTGCCGTCTTTATCGGTAGTCCAGCCAGTGTAATGGGCGGTTACAGTGCTTTCTTTGGTTACCTCTTTGCCAGTTCCCTCAATCAAAGTTTGAGCAACAAGCTTTCCGTCTGGAACATAGTTATTTTTATCTAACGATGGCTCTCCAGATTTACTAAGAGTTACCTTTGGCAAGTTTTCAGGAATATCCGTAACCTTGCTGCCCGTTGCGCGGTCAAGAGTCTTCATTGAAGAAACAAGAGTTAACACCATTACGTACGCGTCTTGCTTAGTTTGAGGATTTGCCGGCACGCCAAAGGCGATTGTGGAATTAATCTTCCTTCCCCTAAGCAGCGTGTAGTAAGACTTGTTTGTAACGCCCTTTTTAACAACGATTGAGCAGTCTGGCTTGCCTTGCTTCCAGGTGCTCATAAGTTCTTTGCCATTTTTAGCGTTGTACACAATGCCATTAGCGCATACGCGACTATTTTCTGGGATTTTAGCGCCATTGCCGTTTTGCAAAATGGCGTAAGAATTTGGCTTAACATCTATAGGGGTTGTTAATTCAACTTTTGGCTGCTTGCCTAAGTCTCCACTTGCCTTAACGCCGTTTAAAACTTGCATTCCAGCAGCGTTTGCGGCAGCATCTGCCATACCATTGCTTGACTCGCTGTTTGCGCTGCAAGATGCCAAGCAGAAGCACATAGAAATCGCGCTTGCGCCACAAATTGCTCGAGCTATAACGGATTTAGTTAAATTTAATCTGGTTTTTGTCATAAGTTTAAGCCTATAACTTGCGCATGATTTTAAATGTTTTAGCGCCAAAATCGCTTAAGCAAAATCGCTTAGTCTTATAAAAGATTAATGAGGATTGTAGAATAGATAAAAGTAGATACAATATAACGAATTTAGAATCAGCTTTAATACGCCTGCGTGCGTTGCTGCGATTAGCGGCAGTGCAGGTTTAAGAAAGAGGTTTAATGCAACATCCTACAAAACGAGCTAAGGTCATGCGGGGCATTGTGGCGCCTATTTTTGGTCTACTCGCTGTTCTTAGTATTGTTCTTGGTGTGCTTAATGCAACGGTTTGGAAGCCGAGTTCGATTGTTTCGGCGCATACAAACGTGTATGGCTCTAGATACATTGTTACGGATCCAGGTGTTTTAAACCTTGTTGATTATCGCGTAAGAATCAGCGTTGCGGCGCTTAATACTCGCAAGCCTATTTGCGTTGCGGTTGGCTTGGCTAAAGACGTGCGCGGATGGGTGCAGGGGCATTCCGTGCAAAGAATAACTGGTCTTGATAATTGGAGTAATCTTTCTACCGCTGTTATGAAGGTAGATAACGCAGGTGCAGATGGAGGCAATGATTCGGCTGCTGCTCAAACTAGTGCGAATGCTACTGATTCTAAGGCTTCTAAAGATGTTGATTTTAAAGATTCAGATTTGTGGACTAATGCCACTTGCCAAATGGGCTTGGCAAAGCTGTTTGTAAATGCTGCCGATTTTGAGCAGGCGGGCAATGCGGCGGATTTGGCTATAAAACAGGAATCGCAAGATAATACGCAATCTCATGTATCGCATCAAAAATTGCCATCGGCTTTGCGGGCAAAAATTGCCCGTAGAGCTTTGATTATTGACCTTGGCAAGAATTCTCCCGAAGCTTTTGTTGAATTGCGCTGGCGCAGGCATAATCTACCTGATTTTGCAACTCCTTTGTATTTTGTAGGTGCGCTGTTTATTCTGCTTTGCGGACTTTCGGCTTCTGTGTTTGCAATGGCGCCGCATCGCAGGCGAAATAAGCGACTTGTTGCAAGCAGAACGGGCTTGATTAGCGTTGAGAATGTTAGCCAAGAAGAAGTTAAGATCTCGGAGGCCTTGGCTGGAACTTTGGCTGGCATTTTTGGCAGCGCAAAGCGCAAAAAGTCTAAGCACAAGGGCAGTTCTGGGGCGCATGCAAGGCACGGAGTTCACGCAAGAACGCGTACCGCAAAGTCTCAAGCGGCTGCTGATTCTTCTATAAGTGTAAAGTCTGGTCTAAATTCTTCCCCTACTGCGGCTTTAGATGAAACAACTGTTATTTCTAAAGACGATTTGCAGTCTTACTTTGCTAGGTTTGCTAGCGAATCTGGGGTTGCTTTTAATGGCGATTTGGCTGGCGAGGCTAAGGTGGCGGTGGCTGGCGATTCTTCCGCGGAGTCTGGCGATGTTGAATCTGCGGGAAATTCAGCGGGTAGCTCAGATGGTAGCTCGGCAAACATCTCATCTGTTAGTTCAGCGGATAGTAAGGAAAGTGCTCAGAAAGAGCCAAACTCACAAAACTCACAAAAAGCACAAAAATCCGAAAATGGCCGCGCAAAAAATCGCTACAAGAATGAGTCCCGTTACGGCAGTGGCAGTAGCAGCGGCAGCGGCAACCGCAATCGCAAGGCCAATCGCGGCAAGGCTGCGGCGGCTGGAGATTCGGCATCTGGCGATTCGGCTAGTGCAAAGCCAGGCAGCAAGCGCGATGCTCGCAGTCAAAAGCAAGGAAGAAATCGCAAGTACAGAGATAGAGGATTTGATAACCGCTCCAACAGGGGCTCCAATAATGGCTCCAACAGTGGCACTAACAACGGCTCCTCCAACACCAACTCAAAATCTTCAAAAAACCGCAAAAAGTAACGTTATTTTGGAAAGTATGATTATGTTTTATGCGCATAAAATCAAGCATTACGCACGTTTTGCATGTGCGTCGGTAATTGCTTCGGCAATGTGCCTTACGCTTTGCGCTTGCGAAGGCCAAGTTCCTAAAGCAGAAGAAGGCTCTAGCATTAAGGAGATTCCAGACGTAACTCCAATCAAAGAAAAAGATATACGTTTAAGAGTTTTGCGCTCCTTAGAGAAGGCCAACGAAGAGAAAAACGCAAGCAACCTTGAGGAATACATGAGCGGCCCTTCGGCTCTTGTGCGTGCAAGCGAGCTGGCGATTGCTGCAAAAACAGGCAAATTGGACGCAAAAACCACTATTCCGCGCGAAGTTGCTCAAACAATTGTGCCAACAAACGCAAGCTGGCCGCGCGATTTAATGACGATTACCACAACAACAAAAGATCAGCAATCTAAGCGCCTGTTGGTGATTCGCCAAGATAGCGCGCGCTCAAATTACAAACTTTGGGCGGTAGCAAGGCTTTTCCCAGGCGTTCACTTGCCAAAATTCCCAGTTCCTTCAATCGGAGCTTCTATGGGGAAAGCCAATGACTCCGGATTGATTATGACTCCGCAGGCGGCTGCAACTGCATATGCAGACGTTTTACAAAGAGGCGAATCAAGCAAGTTTGCAAAGTATTTTGCTGCAGACTACTTGCGATCAAAGTTAGAGGAGCTTTCTAAAACCGTTCAAGCGGGAATGGAGCGAAACAAGGGCTCTCAGGAGCAGGTTTTTGTTCCCGTAACAAATCAGATTAGCGTTATGCGCGCAAGCGATGGAAGTGATTTGGTTGTTGCTCGTATTGATTCAGTCTGGACTAGAAAAGCTGGCGAAGGCCGAGAATCTAGGCCAGCTTCCGATGAAGAAAAAGCCCTGTTTGGCGACGCTAAGGCCACGTCCACAATGCGCGTAACCTATGTGAACGTTATAGCTATGGTTGTGCCTCCTGCTGGGTCTGGTGCAAGTATTATTCCGGTTGGCGCGGAACGTCAGCCTATAAAAGTAGAGGCGTTGTAGAGTTTTAGCATGTACAGCGTTGAATCGCGTACAAAATTCAAGTAAAAGAGGAAATATGGTTGATTCGCAATCCATGGGTATGAATCCGGGTGGATTTTCACTTGCTGGTGCAGTAGATTTAGAAGGCGTAAAGCGCAAAGCGGAGGCCCTTGCAAAGCGCGAAGCCGCCGAAAAATCTGGCAAGCCGCAGTCTAAAATGCCACTTGCAGGCGGGTATGTGATTGATGTTAACGATCAGACTTTCCAGGCAATGGTTCAGACTTCCGTAAGTTTTCCAATTATCTTGCTTGTTTGGCAAAAAAGTGATGAAACTTCTTATGATTTAGCGCAAAATCTTGCGGATTCTATTACTGCCCTAGATGGTCGAATGCAACTTGCGAGAATTGACGCGGATCAAAGCCCATCGATTGCTCAAGCTTTGCGAGCTCAGCAACTTCCTGCGATTTATGGTCTTGTTGGTGGAAGGCCAATGCCTATTTGTCAAGGTTTGCCTAGCGCGGATGAATTGCAGCAAATCTGTAACGAAATTTTGCCGCAGCTGGTTAAGGTTGCAGAAAAGTCTGGTGTAGCTGGAACTGCTCCATATGTTGATTCAGCGGAATCTAAAGCAGATTCTTCAGATTCTTCAGATTCTTCAAATTCGGCAGATGCTGACGCAGACGATAATTCTGCGGATTCTGGCGATTTCTCCAACGTTCCTCCTGAGCATAAGGCAGCTCGTGCTGCGGCTGTTAGTGGCGATTATGCGCTAGCTGCAAGTGAGTATGAAAAAGTATTGCAGGCTAATCCAAATGACTTATTAGCTGCTCGCGAACGTGCTAAAGCCTTGCTTCTTAGCAGGAATACAAACACAAATGTAGAGGCTGTGCGCAAAGCTGCTGGAGATAATCCTAGCGATGTTTCCGCTCAGCTTGCTGTGGCAGATGTAGATATGATTGATGGCCACATTGACGATGCTTTTGGCAGGCTGCTTGATTTTCTTGCTTCTCACAAAGATTGCGCAGATGCGATTAAAGACCGCATGCTCGAGTATTTTGCAATGCTTCCCGCCGGCGATGAGCGTTTGAATCGCGCTCGCCGTCGTCTTGCAATCCTTCTCTATTGATATATCAGATAGCTGTATTACTTGAGTAATTTTTTGGTAATACCTCGGTGATAATCTAGTATCAATAGTCTTCGGCTTATGCGAGGTGTTTGTGAATGAGGGTTTATATATTGCCGCGCGTTCATAAGAGGCATCCAGAACTCACCGATGAAGATGTTCTTACAGCATTTCATAGTGTGATGGTTGATGCGCGCAGAAATAATGAAACCTGGGTATGTATTGGTCTTGATTCTCGTGGTAGAAATGTTGAGATTGTATACAAGCAGATTGGTGAAGATGTGTTGATATATCACGCAATGACTCCGCCAACTAAAAAGATTAAAACTGAGTTAGCTAAAAGAAGGTATTGAAAATGAACGAGGAGAATCTTCTGAGAAAATTTGGAATGACATCCGAACAAATTGATAAGGATGTTGAGGTTTTGGAAGATGAGAACCAAGATGATGGAGTAATAGGACCTGTATACTATGGTCTGCATATGGCTTCTGCACAAGATGAACCTTTAGTTAGTATGACAATAAAACTCCCTAAAGCTCAGCTTGAAAGTATAACGAGGGCATCGAAAAATTATCATATAAGTAGAAGTGAATATGTTCGCCGAAAGCTTGCAGGTGCTGTTAGCTAATAAAAAAGCCAAGACGCGCATTCGTGAGAAGTATGCGATTCTTGGCTTTAGTAGCGGGGCATGGATTTGAACCATGGACCTCTGGGTTATGAGCCCAGCGAGCTACCGAGCTGCTCCACCCCGCGTCGGCTGCTTTTTAGCAGCTCTATCTACGATAGGGGCAAATTTAGATTTGTCAAGTCTTCGGCGTGTTTCCCGCAAAAGCGGTTTAATTCTAAACAAATGTGGAGTACAATAAACAAGTGACTAGAGATTTGCATACTTTATAAGCGCAAAACTCGTTAATAATCAACAATATAACTCAAATGTACAAACCAAGAGTAGAATCAGCATTTTAGAGATATATTTTCGTTTAGTATCACACCAACGAATAGATTTACAGAGTTTGCCGTTTATGCAACCCAGCTTTAAGAGGATTAGTATTAAAGGTTTAGTATTAATTAAACGTGAGTAGCGATATAAACGACGCCTTACAAGGAGGAGCTGATGAGTGGAGCTATTGAAGCGTTAGCTAACACTGTGCATTCGGCAACATTGCTGGCTTCAGAACAGCCAGAGTTGCCTAAGATTGATGAGTTTTTGCCTCCAGAGATTTTATTCCAAGGCACGCCATTTGCAATGAACCGCATTATTTTGGTGCGCGTGCTTATGGCTGTAATCGTTATGATTATTTTTGGCATTGGTGCCGCTCGCGCAAAAGTAGTTCCTACGCGATTCCAAAGTGTGCTAGAAATCCTAATGGATTTTGTGCGATTTAACATTGTGTATGAGATGATTGGCGAAGAACGTGGCAAGCGCTATGTGCCAATGATGTCTACATTATTTATAACAATTTTCTTCTTTAATCTTTGTTCTGTGATTCCAGGATTGAATATGGCTGCAACCGCAACCATTACTGGTCCGCTTGTATTTGCTTTATGGGTTGTGTGCCAATATCTTATTGCTGGCATTCGCGAAAAAGGTTTTTTGCGATTCTTCCGTGAAGCATTATTCCCAGCGGGCGTGCCATGGCCGATTTACTTTATTCTTTCGCCATTGCAGCTCATAGAATTAATAATTGTGCGACCACTTTCGCTTACAATCCGTTTGTTTGCGAATATGATTGCTGGCCATTTGCTGGTGGCCACTTGCCTAGTATTCACCAACTTCTTTGTGGTGGATTCCAGCAATAAACTCCTTGCCTTCGGCGGTGCATTATGGCTGCTTGGTGGCATTCTGTTTACCCTATTCGAAATTATGGTAGCAGGATTGCAGGCATTTATTTTTACCGTGCTTGCGTCCGTCTACATTTCGGAAAGCTACCCAGAGGAAGAAGAAAAATCTGCTGTTGCTGTTGCCTGATAGCATAGCTTAAATCTTCAGATTTTACACATCTTACGGGTTTATACTGGTTACTGTTTTAACAGAAAGGAAACCAATGAATAACATCATCGCTCTAGCAGGATTGGTCGGTAACCTGAGCATCCTTGGCTTTGCTGTTGCAACAATCTCTCCTGCACTTGGTATGGCAATCGTTGTTGCTAAGGCTATGGAGTCCACTGCACGTCAGCCAGAAGTTGGCAATCGTATTCAGCTGTTTATGTTTGTTGGCTTGGCATTTATCGAGGTTCTGGGCTTGCTCGGATTCGTTGCCTACATTATGGGAAAGTGAACCGAACGAAACAACTCGTTCCAGCACAAATACAAAAGTGTTGAAGGAATAGAAAGGACAAGCCATGGCACATGCATCTGAGAGTAATGGTTTGGCGTTGTTCTTGCCTGAGCCTTATGACTTAGTGTGGTCGTTAATTGTTTTGGTAGTTCTTGCAGCATTTTTCTACAAGTTTGTTATGCCTAAATTCCAGGCAATTCTTGATGAGCGTGCAGAAAAAATCGAAGGCGGAATGGCCAAAGCAGCAAACGTGCAGCGTGAAGCGGATGAATTAAAGAGCAAGATGGAAGAAGAGCTTGCTCAGGCTCAAGCAGATGCTGCAAAGACTCGTGAACAGGCTCGTGCACAGGCTTCTAAGATTGTTGATGAAGCAAGACAGCGCGCAGAAAAAGATGCTGCAAAAATCATTAGTGAAGCTCAGTGTTCCATTGAAGCTCAGCATAAGCACGCCATGTCTAGCCTCCAAGGAGAAGTCTCGGTTCTCGCTGCAGCGTTAGCTGGCAAGATTCTTGCATCTAAGCTAGATGACGATGCCGTAGGCTCTAAAATCATTGATCATGTGATTGATGAAGTCTCAAGTGTTAAGGATTCGGGTCAAAACAAGTAGCTAAAACAAGCGGTTTCACTAAGTTTTACATTTTAGTTTTAATCTAAGTTAAATCTTGGTGATGCTTGGTTCCGCTACTTAAGTTTTGCATAAATGAGGAGGTACGGATGCCAGAAAAGGCATCGCGAGTAAGCGAAAACTTGTCGCGTTCTTCGCTTGCGCAAGCCATTTCAGATGCTCACGACGAAGCTCAGCGTATATCTGATGAGCTTTCAACAATGATGGATATGCTGGAAAAATATCCTGAGCTTTCTGACGCCATTACCGATCCAAATAGGTCTTCGGAAGACAAATCAAGATTGATTGATGAGCTTATTGGAGGTAAGGCGCATCCTGTTGTGTTGCGCATTATGCACTATCTTGTAGGAACATGGCATGGTGGCGCTGAAAGCGGCAAAACGGGCAGCTTTGGCGGCGCGTGGTCTGGTTTTGAGCGTGAAGCGGGCGAAACTTTGGTTACTGTTACAACCGCTCAGCCTCTTACAGATAAGCAGATTAAGCGTTTGATTGAGATTTACAGCAATAAGTTGGGTCATCGTGCATACATAAACCCAATCGTAGATCCAAACGTGCTTGGCGGTATGCGTATACGTATCGGCGATCAAGTAACAGATCGCACAATGCTGATGCAGCTTAAGCAGTTGCAGCGTTCTGCGCGCAATGGCGCTTGGACACAGGCAGTGAAATAGTTAAATAAGGAGAATTATGGCGGAACTATCTATTGATCCCGCCCTTATACGCAAGGCTCTTGACGGGTTTGTTGACTCGTACAAGCCGGCAGACATGCCAACGCAAGAAGTTGGCTATGTTGTTACGGCTGGTGACGGCATTGCGCATGTGGCTGGTTTAACTGGCTGCATGGCAAACGAGCTGCTCACCTTTGAGAACGACACCTTAGGCCTAGCGTTTAACCTTGATGCACACGAAATCGGCGTTGTTATTCTAGGCGATTTTACGGGCATTGAGGAAGGGCAGGAAGTTTACCGCACTGGCGAAGTGTTGTCTGTGCCAGTGGGAGACGCCTATCTTGGTCGTACCGTGGATCCATTGGGTAATCCGATTGATGGTCTTGGTGCGATTGAGTGCAAGGAGCGTCGTATTCTTGAAGCCCAGGCTCCAGACGTGATTCATCGTCACCCTGTTGACGAGCCTTTGTCTACCGGTTTAAAGGCCATTGACGCAATGACGCCAATTGGTCGCGGTCAGCGTCAGTTGATTATTGGCGATCGTCAAACTGGTAAAACAGCAATCGCAATCGATACGATTATTAATCAACGCTCAAACTGGGAAAGTGGCGATCCAAAAAAGCAGGTTCGTTGCATTTATGTAGCAATCGGCCAAAAGGGTTCAACAATTGCTTCCGTGCGTCAAAGCCTCGAAGAAGCAGGCGCTATGAAGTACACAACAATCGTTGCAAGCCCAGCTTCGGATTCTGCAGGCTTTAAGTACATTGCTCCATACACTGGTTCTGCAATTGGCCAGCATTGGATGTACAACGGCAAGCACGTTTTGATTGTTTTCGACGACTTGTCTAAGCAAGCAGAAGCATATCGTTCGATTTCTTTGCTTCTTCGTCGTCCACCTGGGCGTGAAGCATACCCAGGCGATGTGTTCTATCTTCACTCTCGTCTGCTAGAAAGATGTGCAAAGCTTTCCGACGATATGGGCGGCGGCTCAATGACTGGCTTGCCAATTATTGAGACCAAGGCAAACGACGTTTCTGCATACATTCCAACCAACGTAATTTCTATTACAGATGGTCAGATCTTCTTGCAGTCCGATTTGTTCAACGCAGGTCAGCGTCCAGCAGTCGATGTTGGTATTTCTGTGTCTCGTGTTGGTGGCGCAGCTCAGGCTAAGGCTTTGAAGAAGGTCTCTGGCATGCTTAAGATTTCGTTGGCTCGTTACAAGTCTTTGGAATCCTTTGCAATGTTTGCTTCCGATTTGGATGCGGCCTCCAAGGCTCAGCTCACTCGTGGCGCTCGCTTAACCGAGTTGCTTAAGCAGAAGCAGTTCTCGCCTCGTTCCATGGAGCAAGAGGTTGTTTCTGTGTGGGCTGGTACTCACGGCAAGCTAGATGACATTCCTGTAAAAGACGTGCTTCGCTTTGAAAGCGAAATGTTGGACTACCTCGATAAGGGAACCGACATTTTGCAAGTGATTCGCGATACCGAGGACTTTACCAAAGAAACAGAAGCAAAGCTTGATGCCGCAATCGAAGATTTCCGTAAGTCATTTAAGACTTCTGCAGGAAAGCCTTTGATTGTTAAGGATTCTTTGCCTCCTGCCGAAAATCCTGCTCCTGTTGAGAAGGAAAAGCTTGTTGCAAAGCCAAAGTCGGATGGTCGCGATTCAAGTAATCACGAGTCTGAGGGGAAGTAGCGTATGTCTTCCCAACTTGCATTGAAATCGAGAATTATTTCCACACAGTCTTTGGGCAAAATCTTTAAGGCTCAGGAAATGATTGCGTCTTCGCATATTGCAAAAGCGCGAGATATTGCGCTTAATGCTAAGCCATACAGTGACGCAATTTTCGATGCCGTGCAGGCGTTGGTAGCTCATCACGAAGCAAACATTAAGCATCCAATCTTTGGAAAAGAGCGTGCGGGTAATCGCGTAGCCGTGTTGGCGTTGACTTCCGACCGTGGAATGGCTGGCGCGTTTACGTCTTCGATTATTCGAGAAACCGAGGCGCTGCTTACAAAGCTAGACGCCGAAGGAAAGCACGCCGAGTTGTACGTGTATGGTCGCCGAGGCGCAACCTACTACAAGTATCGTAATCGCGACGTTGCAGGCACTTGGGAAGGTTCTACGGATCATCCTGATGTAACAATCGCAGAGCGAATCTCCGATACTTTAATGGATGCGTACATGACTCCCGAAGAAGAAGGTGGAGTTAGCGAGCTTTACATTGTGTTCACCGAGTTTGTAAACATGGTGAGACAAAAGGTTCGTACGCTTCGCATGCTTCCAGTTGAGCTGGTTCCGTTAAAAGACGGCGAAGAGTTTGCTATGCATAGGCCAGATTACGAGGCAGCCTCGGGTCCTTCGGCTTCGCTTTCGTCTACGGGTGCGGTTTCGGCTCGAGAAGAAGCGGTTAGTCGCAGCAACCCAGACGCTGTGGAATATTGCTTTGAGCCTAGCCCAGACGAGGTTTTGGATGCGGTTTTGCCAAAGTATATTCAATCGCGTATTCACGAGTGTTTGCTTACATCTGCAGCATCCGAAACAGCTAGCAGGCAGAACGCTATGCATACGGCTACAGACAACGCCCGCAACTTGGTGGATGATTTAACGAGAAAGCTAAATGCTTCTCGCCAGGCTTCCATCACACAAGAACTTACCGAGATTATCGGCAGCGCTGATGCGCTGAACAATGAGGAGGAATAGGAGCATATGGCTGAAAATCAGACCACAGCACCTCCAGAAGATGCAAAGGAAGACGACCCAACGGCTGGTCGCGTAACCCGTGTTCAGGGTTCCGTGATTGACGTTGAGTTCCCAGTTGGCTATCTTCCAGATATTTACAATGCTCTCAAGGTGGATATCAACACCGTTGGAAACACGGAGGGAGATACCGTCCACGAGATTACTCTGGAAGTTGAGCAGCATCTTGGGGATTCAACCGTGCGAGCAGTGGCGCTTAAGCCTACGGACGGTTTGGTTCGTGGCGCTTTAGTTAGAGACACTGGCGGTCCAATTTCGGTACCTGTTGGAGATGTTACTAAAGGTCACGTTTTTGACGTTACCGGCAATATTTTAAACGCCAAACCAGGTGAGCATATTGAGGTGACTGAGCGCTGGCCAATCCACCGCAATCCACCTGCTTTCGATCAGCTTGAGTCTAAGACTCAGATGTTTGAAACAGGCATTAAGGTTATCGATTTGCTTACCCCTTACGTTCAGGGCGGAAAGATTGGTCTGTTCGGCGGCGCAGGCGTTGGTAAAACCGTGTTGATTCAGGAGATGATTCAGCGCGTTGCACAGAACCACGGTGGTGTGTCTGTGTTTGCTGGCGTTGGCGAACGTACCCGTGAAGGTAACGATTTGATTGGCGAAATGGCAGAAGCTGGCGTTTTGGAGAAGACGGCGCTTGTCTTTGGCCAGATGGATGAGCCTCCTGGGACTCGTCTTCGTGTGCCTCTTACCGCTTTGACTATGGCTGAGTACTTCCGCGATGTGCAGAATCAGGATGTGTTGCTGTTTATTGATAACATCTTCCGCTTTACTCAGGCTGGTTCCGAGGTCTCCACGTTGCTTGGCCGTATGCCTTCTGCAGTTGGTTATCAGCCAAACTTGGCAGATGAGATGGGTGCGTTGCAGGAGCGAATCACTTCTACTCGCGGCCATTCCATTACCTCGCTTCAGGCAATTTACGTGCCTGCAGACGATTACACCGATCCTGCACCTGCAACAACATTTACGCATTTGGATGCAACCACCGAGCTTTCGCGTGACATTGCAGCTAAGGGTATTTACCCAGCTGTGGATCCTTTGGCTTCTACTTCTAGAATTTTGGATCCTCGTTATGTTGGCCAGGCTCACTACGATTGCGCTAATCGCGTAAAGGCTATTTTGCAGCGTAATAAGGAGCTTCAAGATATCATCGCTTTGATTGGTATTGATGAGCTTGGTGAAGAAGATAAGACCACTGTGAGCCGCGCTCGTAAGATTGAGCAGTTCCTTGGTCAGAACTTCTACGTGGCCGAAAAGTTTACTGGCCGTCCAGGTTCGTATGTTCCAGCTGATGAGACGATTGAGGCGTTTACGCGCATTTGCGATGGCGTTTACGACGAGATCCCTGAGCAGGCGTTCTCTGGCATTGGTGGCATTGACGATCTTGAGCGTCGTTGGCACGATATGCAGCAAGAGTTTGGTGCGTGATTATGGCAGAAAAGCAAGTGAAAACGCTGCACGTTAGCGTGGTTGCAGCCAGGCATCCTGTTTGGGAAGGTGCTGCTAAGTTTGTTGTTATTCCTTCTGTGAATGGCACAATGGGCGTGCTTCCTGGGCATGAGGCTGTGCTTGCGTTGATTGATCACGGATTTGTAAAGGTTGACGATTTGCAAGGCGTTCGTCACGTTTTTAAGGTGACTGACGGCTTTTATTCCGTTGACAACGATCACATTACGATTGCTGTTGAGCACAGTTGCAACGTTGATAAAGACGGCAACGTTTTGCCTAATGCAAAGGTAATTTAAGCCTGACTCTTACGGTTTTATAAACCTAAGCTTAATCGGCTTGTATATTGCAGGAGTTTGCGATTATTTATCGCAGCTCCTGCTTTTGTTTTATCTGTGTTTTGTTTATGTCTTATTTTTGTTTAATTGGTCTGTTTTATCTGTTATGGAAAGGTTATAACAATACGTTACGGGGGTAGGGTATCTGTATACTTTGTAATGATTTAATTTAAGCCTAAATTGAATCACTTATTGTGCTGTTTTAGCAAATAGGCTCTTCGCACGATGATTCGTGATGGGAGGAAAGGAAAAGTATGTTAAGTAAAAAAGCAATCGCCACATTTGCGGCGATGGCAACTTTTGTTTCGGGAATTGCGTTTGCCATGCCAGCGTTGGCTAATAGTGAGACTAATTTCAATGATAAGTTTGCCGCTAATAGAGATTACGTGAATGCTTTGAGAGGTAAGTCTGCAGACGGTAAAGCTGATAAGACGTATACTCAGCAAGATCTTGATGAGCTTAAGAAGATTGCCGCTTCCAAAAATCCTGTTGAAACTAAAAAAGAGATTGAAGATAAAAAAGAAAGAGAGATGGATACTCTGATCCAAGTTATGGCAGACCTTGGTGTTTCGGAGGAAGATTTTAAGAAGGAATTAGAGAAGAACAACAAAAGCATTGATTCTTCAAAACTTGAAATATTTAAGGAAAAATTGCAGAAGCATCGAAGTGCACAAGAAAAACCTTATGCTAATGCTGTTGAATTAGCAAAGCTTATTAATGGCGGTATGTTTACGCCTACTAGAGATGAGTATGCTGCTGCTGCAGAGTTCCTAGAAGATATAAAGAGTTTTGCCAATAAGCCTTTTGGTGATTTGAGCGCCGCTGAGGTAAACAAAGCTGGTGCTGCTGCTTTGAAATTAAATAATAAGATTTCTGCAGCTCTTAAGAAGTCTGTTAAAGAATATAATGAAGAAAAGGAAGATTTAGCTAAGCAGGCAGAAGCAAAAGGACTTAGCTTTACCGCTAAAATAATTCGCGATTCTAAGAAGTCTAATTTGGATCTTTTAAAGAATCTTCTTGCAGAAGCGGAAAAGATTAAGAAGAGTGAGTCTGCAAAGGCTCCAGAACTTCCTAATGCTGCTGGCCAAGATTCGCCAGAAGTGTCTCCAGAAGCATCTCCAGAAGATAAGTCTGTAGAAGCTCCTGCCGCTCCATCCGTTCCTACTGTTCCTTCTGTTCCTGGTGCTGCTGCTAAGTCTGAGTCCGCCAAGTCTGAGTCTGCTGCAAAGTCATCTCAAGCTAAAGCTGTAGTTCCTGCGGCTCCTGCTAGCGTTGATCAGCTTAAGCCAGAATTAAAGGGCATGCTAACGGTTGGTTCCAACAACATTGCTGTTGCAGGTTCTGCGAACAAGGTTTCTGTGAACGTTAACAACAAGGCGTTCCTTGATCGCTTGCATCGCGAGGGTTCTGCGAAGGCTTACGCGTTCATTTATTCCACTCCTAAGCTTTTGCGTAGCGTGGACGGTAGTGATTTTGTGACTGTTAAGCTTGGCCCTGATGGCGTTCCTTATTTTGATGCGCAATTCCCTGCTGGCTATTCTGGCAAGCATACTGTTGTGCTTGTGGATGAGCAGGGTAGTCAGCTTGCTTGGACGGATATTACTGTTGTGAACAATACAGCTAGCCAGGGTGATGGTAAGGGTGTTTTGCCTGCTACTGGTGTTGGTGGCGCATTTGTGGCTTTTGCTGCTTTGATGTTTGCTGCTTCTGGTGCTGTGTTGCGTAAGGTGCGTAGCTAAGTTTTGCTTGCTACGTGTTAGCGCTAGTGTTTTAGGGCTTTCGTTTGTGTTCGCTTGCGTTCACTCTCGAAGGCCCTTTTGTATTGCATGCTGTTGTTTCGCTTAGTTTGCGTTAAGTAGCCATTGCGCTATGTCTATTACGTGTATTCCTTCAATGTCGTAGGAATCGTGGTATTTTTCACTTTTGAAAGCAAACGCGTATTTCTACTTTCAAAACTGTAATATTTTTTAAGTTTTGAAAGTGGGGCGTCTGTTTGCATAAAATCGCAATTATCTTTACTTTTGTTTATCTTTACTTTTGCGTGCGTAAAATCGCAATTATCTTTACTTTTTATGTTGATTATGGGAAAATAAGTAAAGATTTTAGTGTGTGAGTATTTAGATTCGTCATAATTCATTTCAATAAAACAAGGCAAGCAGAAGAAAGAGAAGTGTTAAAAATGTACGATTACACGGGATTGAACAACAGGTTACAAGAAAAAGGCGTTAAAAAATCGCAGTTAGCAGCCGAGTTGCATATTTCTTCTCGTACGATTGCAAAAATCTCAAAAGGTGAAAAACTATCAAATTTAGTAATCGCAAAAATCAGCAATTATTTACAATGCAAGCCAAGTGAATTGTATCGCGTAATTTCAGGTAACCCTATTTTGCAAAGACTTAGGGAAGAGAAGGAGCATCGTATAGCTGGTGGAATTTATCACGAGCTTCAAATTCGCATGACATACAACTCGAATCATATTGAAGGAAGCCAGCTAAGTGAAGATCAAACTAGGCGAATTTTTGAAACTAATACTATCGGCTCCGAAGAAAAAGCGGATGGTGTAGTTGATAGCGCGGATTCAAGTGTTGGCGTAGTAGGGAATACGGGTATTAAGGTTGACGATATTGTTGAAACAGTGAATCATTTTCGCGCGATTGATTACTGTATTGACGTTGCTGAAGAGCCTCTTAGTGAAGACATGATTAAGCATTTACATTTGCTGCTTAAACGCGGAACAAGCGACGAGCTTCTGCCTTGGTTTAGTGTTGGCGACTACAAGTTGCGTGCGAATGTTGTAGGCGGTTTGCAAACTTGCGATCCTAAAAAAGTGCATGAGGAGATTAGCAAGTTGTTGGCAGAATATCTTTCTAAAACTGATTTGCAGCTAGAGGATATAGTTGATTTTCATTACAGATTTGAGCGAATTCATCCCTTCCAGGATGGTAATGGTAGAGTTGGGCGTTTGATTGCTTTTAAGGAATGTTTAAAGAATAATATTGTGCCGTTTATTATTGAGGACCGAAAGAAATATTACTATTATCGCGGTCTTAAAGAATACGGCAATGAGCGAGGATTCCTAGTTGAAACTTGCTATGATGGTCAAGATACGTTCCGAGCGTTGTTAAAGCTTTTTGGTTTGTGACGCGTTCTGTTTATTGCGTGCTATAGTGCGTTTTTGCCAAAATGTAGGTATAGATGAATGTTTTTTGCGTGCTATGCCTTCATTTTGGCAAAATGTAGGTATAGAATATATTTTTACATTAGCTATGCAATCATTTTGTGATAAATGCGTTATTTGCGTATAGGCAAAAATATCGCAAACAAAAATATCGCAAGCAAAACATTGCAAGACATTACTACAAAATCCTTAATAACGTAAACGCAATAATGTAAACGCAATAACGTAAACGGAGTCGCATTATGGATTACAAAACAATACGCACAATAGTTGCAATGTCTAAAAGTAATGCAAAACCTTGCGATATTGCGGAAGAAGAATATCGATTGCGCATTGATAATCCTGCAACGTATCATTCCGGAATCGTATTTGATGCGCATGAAATTTTTGCAACGTGCGTAACGGATCTTGTAACGCACATGAATGATATTGCGAATGCTGAAAAAACAGTTGAAAAAGCGTGTAACGAGTTGCCGCGGTTTGCTCAGCGCGAGTATTTAATGCAACTTATTGCAAAAGAAGTGCAAAATACCAACATTATTGAAGGTGTTCACAGCACTAGAAAAGAGCTTTCCAAAGCACTTGATGCTGCAAATGAGCAGAATAAGCATACGCGTTTTAGTGAATTTACTAAGCTTTTTCTTGAGCTTGTAGATTCCAATGAATGTGATTCTTCAGTTCCGCAAACATTGCAAGATATACGAAAAATCTACAACAGCATTATGCAAGGCGAATTAGAAGCAAATAATATTCCAGATGGTGAGATTTTTAGGAGCGGGAAAGTAAGTATTCGTGATGCTGCGGATAATGCAGTGCACGATGGCGATGCAACGGAAGCAGAAATTCAAGATCATTTAACGCAGATGTTGAGTTTGATGAATAGCAACGAAGTTCCAACGCTTATTAAGGCGTGCATGTGCCACTATGCTTTTGAGAGCGTGCACCCGTTTTACGATGGAAACGGCAGAACTGGGCGGTTTTTGCTTGCTTTGCAATTACACGAGCAGCTTTCGATGCCAACAATTTTGAGCTTAAGCTCTATAATTTATGCAGAAAAATCTGGATATTATGCTGCCTTTTCCAAATCGCAAGAACTGTTTAATTGCAATGATTTAACTATGTTTTGCTGCACAATGTTGGAATATGTTGAAAAAGCACAGAGCGAAGTATTAAACAATATTAGTGTGCAGTTAAAACAGATTGTTTACTGCTTGAATAAGATATTCGAGTTTTCCAAAAAAACAGCGATTTCTAAAGTGCAGCACGAAGTTCTTTCTATTTTGTTGCAAAATAAGCTTTTTTCGTATAATCCAACTCCGATGACTCGCAAGCAATTAAGCGAATACGTCGGAAATGCAATTGGTGAGCAGGTTGGTGAGAGAAAGATTGTGAGCGCGCTTAACGGTTTGATTGAGCTTGGAATGGTTGATTCTATTGGTGAGCGCCCTCTTCGGTATGAGCTTTCTAAAAAAGCGAATGAAATGTTTGCGTGAGGAAAGCGATGTTTAGAAACGTTGTGGCGATTGAGCATGCGCTTGGCACTGGGATTATTATCTCTAGCAGCGTGCCGATTTCGCAGCGCGTGCAGAAGCGGATTCGCGCGTTTATTGATGATTACGAGCGCACTCTTTCGCGTTTTCGTGCAGATTCGCTTGTTTCGCGCATGGCTTGTGCGGAGCATGGCGGCGATTTTGAGTTTCCAGCGTGGGCGCAGCCGCTTTTTGTGCTTTACGACGAGTTTTACGCTGCCACGCACGGAGCTTTTGATGCTTGCGTTGGCGCGGATCTGCTTGCGCTTGGCTACGATAATTCGGTGCAATTTATTCCAAAGTCGGCAGCTAGCGCGAGTGATGATAGTAACAGTTGGGCTAATTATCGCCGCGCTTTGCCAGTTACGTGGGCAGATATTTCGCAAGATGGCGGCAGCACAACGCTCCACACAAATCAGCCAGTGCAGCTTGATTTTGGTGCAGCTGGTAAGGGCTATTTTGTAGATCTTGTAACACAGATTATTAAAGAGGAGCTTGGTAGTGATTCGCCTGCGGATAGCGATTCGCATGCGGATTTTGATTTTCTTGTAAACGCTGGCGGAGATATGCGCGCTTGTTTTAGCGAAGAGAATAATCAAATAAAAGTGGCTCTGGAAAATCCGTTTGACACAACTCAAGCAGTTGGAGTGGCATCAATCGCAAGCGGAGCGCTGTGTGCTTCGTCTGCTTCAAGAAGGCGTTGGAAAGTAAAAGATGCAAGTTACTTAGGCAAAGATGCAAGTGTCTTTGAATCTAATTTAATTGCGACTCACTTGATTAATGCGCTTGATGGCATCCCTGCTTGCGATTTATGCGCAAGCTGGGCGTATGTTCCTAGCAAAATGCCTAGCAAAACTTGCGATTTTCCAACAGCTTATGCCGATGCGCTCGCAACTGCGTTGTTTGTATCGAAAGAAAGCGATTTGCAAAAAATAGTGCAAAATGTTGGCGCTAAGTTTGCTGTAATGCAGCCAAATCATGCGCTGCGCAAAACGTGTGCATTCCCAGCGCACTTTTTTGTGGACTAATTCCAACTAATGCTGAATAATGCCAACCAATGCGGTTCATGCTGCCTAATCGTCTTATTGCCTAATGCGTTGTTGCGTCGTTGCGTTGTGTAACTCAAGGCTTGCATGCAGAAATCGAATCTAGACGCAAACAATACGAGTACTATCGCGATTAACTCCTTACCTTCAAGCGTGCGTAATATCATTCTTAATGTAGATGTATTTTAAGGTGTTGTATGTCAACTTTTGTTTCCATGTACAACAAGGTATAATAAAAACGTAATTGCGGTGTGCGTTTGCGGACACACACCTGTGGGAGCTGACATAGTTTCGGCTCCCTCTTTTATTTTGTGTCGTTTGATAGAAATAGCGAATATTTAGAAATAGTGATAAACTCACTAGTAACAACAGCCCCCTAAGCCTACTAACAGTGCTCAAACCTGGGGGTTCTTTTTGTCGCTTACCCACTGATTGTCCAAAGATAATTCTCATTATCAATATCATTTTTGTAATATTTGCGAGTTTTTTGCGCTGAACTATATCAATCTACCTGATATATCGATATTATGTTGATGGGGTTACTTGCGAGGTGACTTTAAATAGAACAAAACGGAACAAAGTCCAAATAAAACGGAACAAGCCGCGATAAAGTCGCCAAAAAATTTAAACGATTAAAACTAAAGATAAAACTAAGACTAAAAATTAAGACGAAAACAGAAGAAGTTGGGTGCGCTCGATGGGGATTAGAGCCAAAGGAGATATGGAGACATTATGCACGCGTGTGCAAAAGCGCGCCAAAAAACGTCGCGCTTAGTAGCGCTTTTAGCATCAGTATGCGTTTTTGTATGCTGCGCAACGGGTTTTGCAGGGCTTGCAGGGCTCGCTGGTTTTGCTGGTCTAATCGCAGCTCCAACGCCTGCTTATGCTACGGATGCCAATAAAACATACAACACTTGGTCGGAAGTTTCGTCAGCTGTTGCAAGTCAGCTAGAACAAGGCAAAAGCGAGTATGCAAACGCAAATATGGCAGGAGCAGCAACCAGGTTTCAAGCCGCATATAACTCTGTTTATGTAGCTTCAAACATGATTACAGTTGTGCGAGATACGATTGGCCAGAATAAAGTTCAATCGCAGCAAGATCAGTTCCAACAATTACAAACGCTGGTCTATCAGCAAAATCAGGCCGCGCAAATTAGTGAAGTCGTATCTGCTCTAGAAGAAGACGTTGCGCAAACTGCGGCTCAGCTAGACGCAAACGCAAATCTAGATAAGCCAAATGTTTACGCATCCAAATTGCGCGCGCAAATCGCAAAAGAACGCAAAAAGCTCGATGCTGCAAAAAAGAAGAATCTTGGGCGAAACGGCAGAACTTGGAGCCAAGTAGCGCGAGAAATGAACGTTATACTCGATAAGTCTGCATCAACGTACAAAGCAGCAAAAGCAAATAAGCAAGAAGTTGCCAAGGCCGTTGATTTAGTGAACGAAGCCTACTATCAGTACTACGAAAAGCTCGGCTTTGAAAAGAACGTTATGAACGCAATAAGCGGAAGCCGAGTAAGCACTGTTGAATATCAATTCAAAGAGTGCAGGCAGGCTATGAACAATGGCAAATCTTTTGCTCAAACAAAAAAGTTCGTAACCGACCTTAAGTCAATGCTTATTGAAGATGCTGCAAAACTAGACGGCGGAGCGGCGGCTAATGCCAATGTGTTTATGCAATTTATAACAAGCTCCTTTGGTCAGGCTTTTATAATCTTGTTGCGCGAAGGGTTGGAAGCTCTGCTGGTTGTTGCTGCAATAATCGCGTATCTTATTAAATCTGGGCACAAGCACATGGTTAAGTACATTTACATGGGTCTTGTTGCTGGAATTGCGGCGTCGCTTGTTGTTGCTGCGCTATTTGGATTGTTGTTCAATGGCTCTGGACCGCAGCAAGAGATTACGGAAGGCGTTGTGGCGCTGTTTGCAATGCTCATGCTGCTTTATACAAGCAATTGGATGATTTCAAGGTCTTCCGTGCAAGCGTGGAATGCGTATATTCGCAACCAAACAACGGCAGCTGTTTCTAAAGGCAGCCTAATTTCTCTAGCGTTGCTGAGCTTCCTAGCTGTGTTTAGAGAAGGCGCAGAAACTGTGATTTTCTACCAGGCGATTTTTGCCGTTTCAAGCGGAGCTGACTCCATGATTTGGGGCGGATTTGCAGCAGCGGCCGCCGTGCTGGTTGTAATCTTCTTGCTGATCCGCTTTGCGTCTGTTCGCATACCAATTCGCCCGTTCTTTGCAGGAACCAGTGCGCTTATGTGCATTTTAGTGGTGATTTTTGCTGGCGGAGGTGTGCATGCGCTTATAGAGGGCGATGCGCTCGCTGGCGCGTATATTCAAGGCTTGCCAACTAACGATTGGCTTGGATTCTATCCGTACGTTGAAACGATTGCGGCGCAAGTCGTAGCTGCAATCGTAGTTGTGGCACTGCTGTGCGCGAGTTTTGTGCGCGCGCGAAAGCACAAAGCAACTGCTAGCAACAGTTAGCAACAGTTAGCAACAGTTAACGGATAAGTCAAAACTAAAAATCAAAACTAAAAATCAAGCAATAATAAACAATAACTAATAGAAAAGGTTAGATATGAAGAATAAAAAGATGATGGCAATTGCAGCCTTAGCGCTTGCAGGAATGCTAACACTCACTGGCTGTGGCGCAAACGGAAACGCAGCAAAGTCTGCTGCTAAGCCACAATCATCTGAGCAGAAGGCCGACGATAAGGGTGGAGACAAGGGCTTTGAAGAGGTTCCAGTTGGACCTCACCAAGACCAGAACATTGGCCCGCTTACGATTGGCGCTGTGTACTTCCAGCCAGTCGACATGGTTCCAGCAGGCATGGGCTTAAAGGCAAGCGAGGCAAGCTTCCACCTTGAGGCAGATATTCACGCAAACAAGAAAGGTACACAGCTTGGCTACGGCAAGGGTGAGTTTATTCCAGATTTGACTGTGAATTATCAAATTGTTGATAAGGCGAGCGGTGAAGCCGTTGTAAAGGGTACGTTTATGCAAATGAACGCTTCCGACGGCCCACACTACGGCGCAAATGTTAAGCTCGATAAGGCTGGAAACTACAAGTTAGTGCTTTCGGTTGAATCGCCAGAAAAGAAGGGTTGGATGCTTCACGTAGATCCTGCTACGGGTGTGGATGGCCGATTCTGGACTGAGCCAATTACCGCCACCTTTGACGATTGGAAGTACACTCCACGTCAGTGGTAGTTTTGCCAGTGGTAGTTTTTACGAATAAAAACAACAAATAAATAATGCATAATGCATAAATAATGCATAATGCATAAATAAAAAACAAAAATCATGTAAACAGCAAAGGAGGGAACATGCTCAGGATGTTCGTTACAGTACTTCCAGGGCTGCTCCCTCTTGCGCTGCTTACAATGGGATTAAGCGCAACGCTAAGCGTTGGCGAGGGGCGAGATAAACCAATCAGCTCCCGCTGGCGATTTTTTGGCTTGATTTTTGGAACAGTTGCGGCTCTTGTTTTTGCATTTTTGCGCGCAAGCGTGGTGATTAATCAGCGCAATTTTGTGAATCTTCCAGCGCTTTGCATTGCTGTTCCGCTAGATGTTGCAACAATCGCTTGTATTGCAGTATCTGGAAAAACTGTTGCAAAATGGCGCAAAAATCCGCTGCTCTTGCACATAAGCAATGCAATTGGCGCGCTCTGCCTAGCGTTTACAGTGTTTTACGCGCTCCCAGACGTGATTTTGCAGCTTACGATTTTCGTTGACTCCAGCACGCCTCCGTTTACTTCTAGTATGCTTCTTCGCGCTCTAGGATTTATTCTTGGCGCGGCTGCTGCGATTTGCATAAGTCTTATGGTGCGCTCTTTGCGCACAACCGCGAGTATTGGCGCCTTTAAAATCGCAATTATTCTAAGCTTAATAATTTTGCTAATTCAGCATTTAACGTCTTTGCTGCAAATTATGCAAGGAAGTATTTTGCTGTATATAGACGATTTTTCGTTTAGCATTCTTGTTTGGCTTATAAACAATGCTCCGCTTATAATAATCGCCCAAATATGCGTTTTTTTGATTCCAGCTGTATCTTCTATAATCCGCGGTGCTAGAACAAAAGTTGTGGGAGAAAATCCTGCACAAATCCGCGCAAAGCGAGCGTTTAAGCGCAAGTCTAGAAGGTCCGCGCTCGCGGCGCTAATGGCTGCAATCGTAGTAATACTTACGCTTACCGCTGGCGTGTCTCTTATGAATATTAAGCCAACGCTTACGCCTCCAGAACCGTACGAGTTGCATGATGGCGTAGCAACAATCAACTTTGTGCAAATTAGCGATGGCCACTTGCATAGATTCCAATACAAAGCTAAAGATGGCACTATTATGCGTTTTATAATCATCAAGAAAAATGGTGGAGCGTATGGTGTGGGCTTGGATGCTTGCGAAAATTGCGGAGACGCAGGCTACTACGAAAAAGACGGCAAGATAATCTGCAGAAAATGCGATGTTGCAATAAATTTGGCGACTATTGGATTTAAGGGCGGATGCAACCCGATTCCATTCCCGTACAAGGCTGGTGGCGGCAAAATTACCATTCACACAGCTGATTTAGACGTGCTTAGCTCGCACTTTAAGTAGAGGTGCCTGCAAATGTTTATGATTCGAATGGTTGCGCGCTCCCTTGCTAGGCAGATTAAAAAGCGAGTTCTTATAGCTGTTGTTGTGTGCTTGAGTGCGTGTGTAAGCGTGGCAATGCTTAGCGTTGTGTACGACGTTGGAGACAAAATTAACGCGGAGCTTAGCTCTTACGGATCCAATATTATTGTTCAGCCTAAGTCGAATGCCGTTGTAAACGATTTGTATGCGTCTCGCACAAAGTCAGCTTATAGTAACTCGCAAACTTCGCAAACTTCGCAAACTTTGGCTGATGCGGAAAGCGAAGAATCTACCGCTTTTTTGAAGGAATCGGATGCTGCAAAAATCAAAATGATTTTTTGGGCGTTTAATATAACGAATTTTGCGCCAAAACTAACGATTTACGCAAATCTTAAAGCAAATTCTTCTGCTGAATCTGCTAATTCTGCTAAATCTGTTAATTCAGTAGTCCCGATTGTTGGCACGTGGTTTAATCGCAAGCTTGCGCTCGCTTCTGGAGAAACAACAGTTGTTGGCGTGCAAGGAATGCGGTCTTGGTGGAAGATGCTTGAAGGCAGATTCCCGCGCGATTTTAAGCACGAAGCCGCTGTTGGCACAAATCTTGCTAAAAGTCATAATCTAAAAGTTGGTCAGCTAATAAAACTAACTCGTTCTGGCAGGCAAATCTTACTTAAAATTGTTGGCATCTACGATTCTGGAGATAGCGACAATAACGCGATTTACGCGGATTCCAGCCAGGCACAACGCCTTTCAAATAGGCCAAATATGGTTGAGGCGATTGAAGTTAAAGCATTAACTACGCCAGAAAACGATTTAGCTCGTAAAGCGGCGAAGAATCCAGCGGCTCTTAGCCAAGAAGAGTGGGAGACGTGGTATTGCACAGCCTACCCAAGCTCGATTACTTACCAAATTGAAGAAGTGATTCCAGGAGCTGTTGCAAAGCAAGTGCGGCAAGTTTCGGCTATGCAAGGCAGCGTACTTAACAAGACGCGTGCTGTGATGGTACTTATGACGGCGCTTAGCTTGATTGCGGCGGCTGTTGCGGTTGCGAATCTTATGGCGGCTGCGATTTCGGAGCGCTCGGGGGAGCTTGCGCTGCTCAAAGCGCTGGGTGCGCGCGATGGCGCTGTTGCGCGGCTAATGCTTATGGAAACAGCGGTTATTGCGTGCGTTGGTGCGCTTATTGGTATGATTGCAGGCTTTGGTGTTGCGCAAGTGATTGGATTTAGCGTGTTTGGTTCTGCGATTTCGCTTCGACCAATGGTATTTGTGCTGGTGTTTGTGCTTCTTGCGATTACTGTTCTTGCTGCCGCTGGCTCTTCTATTCGCTCTATTTTGCATGTGCGTCCTGCGGAGGTGCTTCATGGGCGTTAAATCTGGTTCGGGTATGACTTCTAATAGCGCAATGTTTGCGACTATGCTTTTGGGCGCGGTTTTTCGCCGAAAGTCGCGTGCGCTTATGGCAGTAGTTGCAACTCTTGTTGGTGCCGCTACGCTATTTTGCTTGGCTGCAATCTGCATTGTTGTTCCTCAACAAATGAGTGACGAAATGCGCGCATACGGAGCGAATATTATTGTGACGCCGCTTGCAGGCGAGTGGAAAAATGGCATTGATCGCGCAATGGTTTTGCACACTAACGACATGGTTCTTGCAAAAGGTGCTATGCGATCTGCTACCTACCGTTACGAAAATGTGCGCATTAATGCGGCTCCGTACGTGCTTGCTGGAGTGGATGTTTCCGCTGTTAAGTCGCTTAATAAGCATTGGAACGTGGATGGCGCTTGGCCTAGCAGTGGTAACGTTATGGTTGGGCGAGATGTTGCTTCGGCTATGGGATTGAAGATTGGTTCGCGCATTGCAATCGCGTATCGCGCTGGCGATAATTCCCCAGATTCGCACAAGCCCGCGCAAAAATCGCAAGGTAATCAAGCAGAAAATCAAGCAGAAAATCAAGCAGAAAATCAAGCAGATAAATCTTCCTCAAAAAAGCTTGTTGAAGGCAGAGTTTCCACAGATATTATGGATACTCACGGCACAACTTTCCGCGTTTGCGGCATTTTAGATACGGGAGACGCCGAAGATTCCATGCTTTACGCAACTAACGCGGATTTGCGTGCGCTTACAGGCGTTAAGCGCGGCGCGGACGTGATTGCTTACTCGTCTTCTGCGCCGAACGTAGATGCTGTTGTGCGAAGCATTAACGATATGACTTCTATGCGTGTTCGCGCGCAACAAGTAACAAAAGTTACGGCGGCAGATACTGGAATTATTGCTATGCTTCGCAGCCTATTTTGGATTGTTTCGCTGGTTGTTCTTGCGTTGATGATGGTTGGCGTAAGCACTACGATTTCTTCGATTGTACAGCAGCGACGAAATGAGATTGGCTTGCGCAAAGCTTTGGGTGCGAGCGCTAAGAGCATTGGCATTGAGTTCACTGCGGAATCTGGGCTTTATGGTTTTATTGGCGGAATCGCTGGTACGGCAGTGGGGTATGGATTTGCGCGCTTGCTTGCGTCAATGGTGTTTGCGCGAGATTTGAGCGTGAATTGGTGGCTGGTGGCGTTTTCTATTGTGTTTAGCGTTGCAGCGTCTTGCGTTGCCGCTTTGCCGCCTGTTTTGAGAGCCTCAAAAATCGACCCTGCGATTGTGCTTAGAGAAGAATAGTTTTTATGGTGTTTTTAGAATGTTTAGTTAAGGATTTTAGTTAAGGATTTAATATGGCAGAGAATGTAGAAAATAGGCAGGAAAATGCGGATTCCAAGCCAGAAATGCTGTTGACTTTGGACCATGTTTCCAAGATTTACGGCTCTCTTCGCGCTGTTGACGATTTGTCGCTTACTGTGCCGCAAGGCGAGTGGCTTTCGATTGTTGGCTCGAGCGGCTCTGGCAAAACTACGCTAATGAACATTATTGGGTGCATGGACTCGCCATCTAAAGGCTCCGTTGCTTTGCAAGGCCGCAAACTCGAGGATCTGAATGCGGGCCAGCTTGCAGACGTTCGCAAAAACGTAATCGGTCTTGTGTTTCAAAAGTTTTATCTTGTGCCACATTTAACAGCCGTAGAAAACGTGATGGTTGCGCAATATTATCATTCAGTTGTAGATGAATCGCAAGCAATGGAAGCCTTGGAACGCGTGGGATTAAAGGACCGAGCACATCATTTACCAAGCCAGCTTTCTGGCGGTGAGCAGCAGCGTGTGTGCGTTGCGCGTGCTCTTATTAACTGCCCGAAGTTGCTTCTTGCGGATGAGCCGACTGGTAATTTGGACGAAAAGAATGAGCAGATTGTACTTGACTTATTTAAGCAGCTTCATTCCCAGGGCACTACGATTATTGTTGTAACGCACGATTCTTTGGTAGCTCAATGCGCGGATCGTGAAATTATGCTCAACCACGGTGTGCTTGTTGGGGAGCGTTGGAATAATGATAGTGCGCGCAAAGCGTACGAGGCGATTGGTGGCAAGCCTGCGTTTACGAGTGCACATGTTGATGAAAGCGTTGCAGAAGCTTTGCAAAATCATGAGCCTACTAAGTCGCCTAAATTAGCGAATTTAGATGATTAGTTTTTAGATGATTAGTTGCGTATAGTTTTAATTTAAGATTTAAAGGCGATGATTTATGATTTTAGACAATATGTTTCACGATGTTTCACGTGATGATTTGAAGTCTAAAAAAATTGCAAAAACGGTTGCTGCGATTGCGGTTTTGGCTAGCTCAAGTGCGTTTCTTGCGTCTTGCGGTGAGCCGAGTGCTGTGCCGATGAACGATGAGTTTGCAGGAAACTCTGGTCAAAGCGAAAACGATAGTGGCAATTCTTCAAAATCTTATGATTCTGGCGCTAAACAATCGCATGCTTCTGCGCAAAGTGAGGATTCGCAAAATCAGCAAAATCAGCAAAATTCGCCTAAAGCAGACACTGGCAATTACAAAGATGGCGATTACAAAATCAAAGCTACGTATGGCCCAGTTGCAGAAGATAGCATTGACGTGAATTTAAGCGTTGCAAATGGAAATATTAGCAGTGTGCAAATAACGTCTCATCCGTTTACGCCAATCTCCAAAAAACACATGAGCGCTTTTAGCGAGGCTATTCCAGGAAAAATCGTTGGAAAGCCGTTGAAAGATTTGCATATTTCGGTTGTTGCTGGAGCAAGTTGGACTAGTGACGCCTTCAATAAAGCGCTTGATGTTGCTCGCCAAGAGGCTTCAATCGCATCCGCGCAATAATCTTAACTACCTTAATCTTTGACTTCAAGAATAGTGCCTTCGTCGCGAATCATCGCTGCTGCCATAGCTCCAGTTGCTGCCATAAATGGAATAATCGCATTTCTGTATTCGTTCATGAACTGTGCAAAATCATGATTCCAAGATATAAGCGCAACGTACAAAAGAAGGAATTCGATTGCTGTAAATATTGCCCACTTAAGAATCCAAATAAGCGTTTTTTTAATGAGTTTTATAGAGTCCTTGCTCATGAGTTGCCTTCTTTCTAATTTGCTGTTTTGTTTGTGAGCATTGTAGCTAATTCGCGTACGCTGCTTCTCGTTCGTATGCATTTTGTATTTCTAGTATAAATGCTGCAAGTCTTCGAGAAATACTATGTACTCAGAACTTAGTACTCAAGATTGCACGGAAAATGTTTGTAATTAGACTTAAAGCAACGCACAAATATGTTGCGCAAATACGTTACAGATACAAGGAGATGCAAACATGAACAGCGCAAATATGGGTAGTGTAAGCATGAGTGATTTTGGCATAAACTCTTGGCAGCCAAAAGATAACGTAAACAAAATAGGAAAAGTTTGCGAAAATAGCATTAATCAAATTCAAAAGCAGGAAGATAACTTTGCGGAAAATAGTAGCGAAGAGCTTTCACAATATGAAATTGATGAATTAGCTAAGCAATTAGAAGAATTCTTTACAAAATATATTGTGCTAGAAAATGGCTCTTTTGTTGTAAAAGAGGATGCTATTATTGCAGACGGTTATGGCGATCACATAGAATATTTTCGCAATGCTGCAAAAGGATTAAATCTTTCAATGGAAGATCAACAATAAGCTTAGATCCTTAAAAGCTTAAATCCTTAAAGTCTAAATCCTTAAAAATCGCTTTCATCAATAGGGTGACCTTGTGGGCGCTTTATTACTCGCCACAGAATCACCAATGTTACAACGCCATTTGCAATTCCATAGTAATAAATCCAAGGAACGTGAATAAGCCCACAAATAAAGCATGTAATAATATTTATTAAATTATTTAGATAATTGCTACATATTTGCTTATTTTGTGATTCGACTTTTTTGCGCTCTTGCTCAAGAGTAATTATGTAATCTTTGTTGCTTTCTATATTCTCAACATCATTACTTGTTCTGTTAGCGCCTGCGCCATCAATCTTAGATATATTATTTGCGATATACGCATTTTTTTCTTTAATAACGATTTTTCGCAAGAAAAAATATGCATAAGAATACAATGCAACAGAAAGAAGTCCTGGAACAAGCCACAAAACGAAGAAGCCAAAGCTACGCATAAAAGCAGCTGTTGAGGCAAGTGCCACCGCAGCTACCTCTGCGGAGTGCAATACTACTAATCGTTTTGTCATATAATCCTGCTGCAATCATTATTGAAAATGAATTTTCAACGCAACCAAAAGTCACATATTGTTACTTATTATAATCACATTTGATTTACATGCATTACTTGTAATCATTTATTACTACACGATTTGCTCTACTTTGCGCATGATTATAAAGTAGAATATAAGAAAAGTAGCATAAGATTGCAAGAAAGCCATTATGCCAAAAACGTATGCAATAGTAGATAACGACCCATTAGTTTTAGCGGTTATGCGAAACGTGCTCAGCAAGCTTTTGCCAAGCGAGTACGCGTGCAAATGGTGCGTAAAATCAGGCGTGCAAGCTTTGAAATATTGCCAAGTAGCAAAAACTACTCCAGATTATATTCTGATAGATATGTCAATGAAAGACATGTCTGGAGTAGACGTAATACGCGCAATTCGCGAGAAAAACAACAGCATTATTCTAATTGGCATGACTTCTTACGATTGTAGATCCTACGCTTCGATGGTTTCGCAAGTTGGCGGGCAAGCAATGGTTGCTAAAGACAATTTCAAAGGACTAGCAGAAGCTTTGCAATATTGTAATAATCAGCAGGTGTATGGCTGCCGTTGTGTTAAAGATGTTGTTTACGATTTTGCTACTCCGCAAGAATCTTTTATTAGGCTTTCTAAATCAAGGTCGCGTAGCGTTTTGCCGCCTCAAGAACTAAAAATTATGGATCTGCTCGCTAAAGGTTACACAACGAATCAGATTGCGTCTCAACTTGGTCTTATGCCAAACACTATTAACACGCATATTCATAGAATTTACAAAAAGTTGCATGTTTCTAACCGAGTGCAAGCAATATCCGTGTTTGCTGCAATGCAAAATCGTGAGCAAAATAGCAATATGCAATATTTTAATGATTCGCTGCAAAATCATCCGAATCTTTTGCAAGAAACGGATAATGCATGTTAATGAAAACATTTTCGCGCGTTATTGAGTTGGTTAAAAGCTGGAAAATTCAGCGAACTTTATTCATAATATTGGCGATTCTTGTAGTGTCAATGGATGTGCAATCTTGCAATACAGCTGGTCTGTGGCATAACCCGCAGCAATCTGTGTGCCAATACGTTTGGATGTTCGCAATATTTCTTTTGATTGCTTTTTCGCGTCAAATATCCCTCGTAACTCCGATTTTATATTGCGTAACGTTAGCAGTACCAGGTGTAAATGCAACTTGCTTTCTTTTTTCATTGATCGCTAGCATGTTTGTTGCAGGCTTTTATGATTCGTGGAAGTATTTGCTTTGTGCGTACATAGTTTCGCTGAATATTATGTATTTTGCAAAAATGGCGTACATTCCGCTTACTTTCCCTTGTTTTATTCTTATTTCCATGATTTGCGGTTACGCTTTGCGCAAGTATTTGAACATGTTGGAGGAAAATAATCGCGCAAAAATGGATATTGTGCGCAGTGAGTTCCAGTCTTATATTGCGTCTGTTGCATTGCAATTGCATGACGATGTGAACAATGAGATTGCGGATATTACATTGCTTGCGACTGATGCTTTGTATGCCGAGAAAAGTGATCATACAAAAGAGTCGCTAGAGCAGATTGTTGAGCATTCTCGTAATGCTCTTTCTAAAACGCGACTTGTTATTAATCTACTTGAGCAAGCTGAGCATAAGTATGATGATTCTTTAGATTCAAATATTGCTAGTATTGCTGGCACGCAGTTTATTTATGGTTCTAATGGTAATAATTGCATGACTTTGGCTGATTTTCTATGCAATATTCGCGCGCGCTTGCAGGCTGAACGTAAGATTTGTGAGCAGCTTGGGTACTATGGCTCTCTAACAGTAAATGATGAAAGTTCGGGAAGTAACGATTTTACTGCATCTGCAACTGTTAGTACTGAAAAGGCTCAATGTGCTATTCGCATGTGCAGCGAGTTGCTTACTAATATTCGCAAGCATTGCAATACTAGCGTTGATTTTTCTATGAATGTTACGGTTGATGAGCGCGAATGCAAAATAATGTGTATGAATTCAATTTCAATGTTGAACAAGTTTGGCGAAAGGCTTGTTTTTGGCAAAGGGCTACTGTTTCATAAAAAATCTGTGGAACGCTTAGGTGGATCTTTAAGCGCGCAAAAAGATGATGACACTTGGCTGGTCAATGTTGTTATTCCGCTAAACTAACATCACTCAAATCGCGCGTTATCGCGTCAGTTTTTGCTAGCTAGAATAAGTCGTCGTGAGATCCTAAGCGTAGGAATATAATGCAATCTTCTTTAACTTGATACAACAGTAGAACATCTGCAGACACATGCAATTCATGCACGCCTTTGTATGAGCCTTTAAGAATATGATCTCTATAAGTTGCAAGCTCGCGAGAGTCTGCACCATTGCAAATAAGTCTCACAATATTGATTACCTGTTCAATATCGTAATGCTTCTGCTTATATTTCTTAACATCTCGCAGATAGATTGGACTATAAAATGGCGGTTTAGGCATTGCGCATCAGCTCAGCAAAATCGTCTACAGTGCCTGCAGCTATTGGTTTTTCTTTCATAGCTTCATCAATAGAGTGCTCATATGGAGAACTTTCAAGTGAAAATGGGAAACGTTGCGTATTTACAATCTGATACAAAAATAAGTTGACTGCTGAACTCATATCAAGACCATAATGTTCAAGAACTTGCGATGCGCTATCTCGTATTTCTGGATTAACTCTTACACTTAATCTGCTTGTTTTGGCTGTTTTTGTAGAAGTCATGTTGTTTCCTTTAAGCTTAAAATCATAAATTTGTTATTCAGCTTTGCTTTATTGTAGCAGACATGTAGCACCCAATGTAATGCCAAAGTAGCACCATTGTGTACACAATTATTACTAAATCGTGCGTTATCGTGGCAAAAATTGCAAAATTGTATCCTACAGGATAAAATATTTTTATGGAGATACTTAAAACAGATGAGTATCGCAATTGGATGAAAAAACTTCGCGATACGCAATCTAAAGCTCGAATTAACGCGAGGCTGAGATTATGTGAAATTGCAGGTAAGCCAGTAGGTGATTTACATCCAGTTTGCAATGGCATTAGTGAACTGCGTTTCGCTTTTGGACCAGGATATCGTGTGTATTTTGCACAAAAAGGCTCAAAGTTAATGCTATTACTTGCTGGTGGGGATAAAAGTAGTCAAAGTAAAGATATTAAGCAAGCGAAGATACTTCTTGCACAGTTAATTGAGGAGAAGAAATGGTAAATATAAGTAAATGGGATGCGAGTGAGTATCTTGAGAACGATGATGATGTTATTGCATATCTCAATGCCGCAGCAGAACTAAATGATCCTCGCTTGTTGCAAGCTGCTATAGGCGATATTGCAAAAGCTAAAGGAATGAAAGAGATTGCTCAAAAAGCCGAGGTTGGAAGGGAAAGTCTTTACAAAAGCTTAAGACGAGACGGCAATCCCAGCTTCCAAACTATTGCGAAGGTTGTTCAAGCGTTAGGTGGGCGTATTGCAATAGAACCCGCAAATGCGTGACATACCCAGTTATCGTGGCAGATTTTGCTAGATTTGCAATTTTGCCACGATAACACACAGATTATTTATTCTAGTTTTCTAAAAAATCTGCTTATTTTTAATAAAATCTGCAATATTTACGTGCTTAACGCCGTTACGTTTTTGTATAAGTGAATCCATGGTCATAACATATTTTTCATAATTATCATGAATAGCTTCTAAAGCCCTATACTCGCGGTCTTCTGTTTCTCGACTCAACAAAATCGTATAAGCTACTTGCGCGTAAGCATAATCCATATCTGCATTGCGCAGAATGAAATCACACTCCAACTTTCCAATACGCCCAACGCTTACAGAGTATCCAAAGCTTTTAGCATATAAGTACACAATATTTTCCAAAGTAGGACCATAGTTTATGCGATTATCCGTATTGAGAGCGTAATAAAAACTTAAATCTGCTAAGTAATACTTCTTTCCCCCCGAAAGAGCACGCTTTGATTTCATGTCGAAACGTGGGCATTCATAAATGATTTTCGCATCTAAAAGAACACGAATATATCTTGCTAAAGTAGTACGACTTATAGCTAATCCATTCTTCTTTAAAGATTCGCACAAGCTATTGATGCTAGTTGTAGCGCCAAAATTGTTAATAATATAGTTACGTACAGCTTCAAACGCTTGCGTATCTTTAATTTTTACTCTAGTTTTAATATCTTTATCAAAAATTTCTTTAATAACATTACTTACATACGTTCGTTTGTCACTCATATTATCTATGGCAATAGTACGAGGGAAACCACCTTCGAGAATATAATTATTAAGCTCTTTACTAATGTCGGAATCTACTGGTTGATCATAGAATTTTTTGAAATCTTCATATTCATCAAAAGTTAGCGGAAACATCTCAAATTCAAGATATCTTCCAGTTAATTTTGTTGCTAATTCGCCACTTAACAAGTAGGAATTGGATCCCGTTATAAAAATAGAATATTCGCCTTCTTCTCGAAAGCCGTTTACTACTTCTTCAAATCCTTTAACATTTTGTATTTCATCTAAAAACACGTATTTTAAGCCGCTAGCATTAGTAAGTTTTTCTATAAGAGAGTCAAGCTGATCGGCTGTTTTTACGTTTCTATATTCACGCTTATCAAGATTTATATAAATAATATTAGATTCTGCAACTGGATTACTTCGTTCTTTAAGCTCATCAATAATTGTGCGCATAAGACTTGATTTACCACATCTGCGAATGCCAGTAATCACTTTTATAAGATCGCTATCATCGTAGAACGCGCGAATTTTGCTAAGATACTTTTCGCGGCGATACAGTTTTTCTTGATTCACGGTCATAGCAAAATCCTTTTACAAGAGCCAAACGCCTTTTTGCATTGGCATATTAGTCATATTATACCGCAAAAAACCGAGTTATCGTGGCAAAAATTGCAAATCTAACAAAATCTGCCACGATAACGTGCGATTGTGTTGAGCATATTGCAAAATAATATAATTTAGATTATTATAATTATGATTATAATAATCGCGATTATATTAACTAGAGCGCAGATTCAGCAGCAATAAGATGCGCTGAAAAGTATTACAATTATTGGCGTAACGGCAGGTGGAATATGGTTTTTGTTGGCAGACAAGACGAGTTACAAGTACTTGAAAAATTATATGAGAACAGCAAACACTCGTTCCAGATGGCAATAGTTTATGGTAGAAGACGAATAGGAAAAACTTCGCTTATTTCACAATTCTGTAAAAATAAGCACGCAATACTTTTTACTGCTCGCGAGCAAACTAATATCGAGAATTTGCGTGATTTTTCGCGCGTTGTGTACGACTTCTTCAATCTACCGTCAACTACAGGATCGTTTAATAATTGGAACGACGCTCTCGCTTTTGTTGCGCAACAATCTAACGCCGTAGACCAGAATGCTCCTAAATCTCCACTTATTCTAGTTTTCGACGAATTTCCGTACGCGGCTCAAGCAGATAAATCCTTAGCGTCAACATTCCAAGTCGCAATAGATCATAAGTTTAAGAACACGAACATGACTCTTATTTTGTGCGGCAGTAACGAAGGATTCATGGAAAGTGAAGTGCTTGGCAAAAAGAGTCCACTTTACGGAAGACGTACCGCGCAGATTCGCCTGCGACCATTTAATCTTTTTGAAGCATCTGAGCTTATGCCAAATAATTCTACTTGGGAAGATAAAATCAACTATTTTGCATCCCTTGGAGGAACACCATACTATATAGAGCAGTTAGATAATAAGTCTTCGTTTGCGGAAAATCTTGAGCAATTATGCTTTAACATATCGGGAATTTTGTACGCTGAACCAGACATGCTCATGCGCCAGGAATTGCGCGATCCTTCAACATACAATAGTGTGCTAAATGCTCTTGCTACGGGATGCAATACTCCGACTTTAATATCGGATCGCATTGGATTGCCAGCTACATCAGTGAACGTGTATTTGAAAACACTAGAAGGCCTTGGATTAATTGAAAGAAATATTCCATTTGGCATGAATCCACTTCATTGCAAAAAAGGATTATGGCAGATTTGTGACCCATTCTTTGCGTATTGGTATAGGTTTGTAGCACCGAATAAAGGATTGATCGAACGCGGACTTTCACACGCTGCCGCAAGTAGTGTTCTCGGCGGTGAGCATGAAGTGTTTAGTACTTTTGTAGGTCAACAGTTTGAGAAAATGTGCGAACAGTGGATTGTGCACCAATGCAAAGTTGGCGGAATGGACTTTTTGCCAACTAAGTTAGGTAAATGGTGGGGTGCGGATCCTATTGCTCGTGAGCAAACCGATATTGATATTGTTGCAGAAGACGATATTAACAAGCAGCTTCTTATTGCAGAATGTAAGTGGCGTAATAATCTTAACGAAGCTGAAGCGGTGAGCAAGTTGTTGCAGCGCGCAACTTTAGTTGAGAATGCAAAAAATAGCGATTATAAGAAAATATTTATGTTGTTTACAAAACATCCAACTTCTTACAATCCTCGTCATGCTAAAACAAGCATCAACTTTGTTGACGCACAAACAATGTTTTTTAACTGATTACGAAACAATAGTTACGACCATATCGCGCAGCCGAAATCGCGCGTTATCGTGGCAAAAATTGCAAAATTAGCAAAAACTGCCACGATAACTCGGTAAGTACGCGGATATTTAAAAATAGTTCCAAAACGGAAATATTCTTAAATAATTAAATAAAAAAGGTTGCTTATGAAAGTACATAAGCAACCTAATTAATTAGTAAAGCGACTAGCGACTAGTGACTAGCGACTAGAAATCCCAATCGTCGTCGTCGGTTTCAACAGACTTGCCCATAATGTAGCTGGAACCAGAGCCAGAGAAGAAATCGTGATTTTCGTCGGCTGCAGGAGAAAGAGCCGCAAGAATCTCAGGGCTTACGTGAGTTTCTTCTTCGCTGTACTTAGCAGGGTAGCCAAGGTTCATCAAAGCCTTGTTAGCGTTGTAACGTACGAAGTCAAAAACGTCATCGTGGAAGTCAAATCCTTCATAAATCTGACCAGAATACTCAACTTCCAAATCGTACAAAGTATCGAGCAAGTTCATAGTGAACTTTTCAAGATTCTTCTTATCGTTCTCGCTTCTAAGCTCCAAACCGCGCTGGAACTTGTAGCCAGAATAGTAGCCGTGAATTGCTTTATCGCGCAAAATCAAGCGAATCATATCGGCAGTGTTCATCATCTTGCCGCGAGAAGCAAAGTAAAGTGGCAAATAGAAACCCGCGTAAAGAAGCAACGAAGAAAGCATAGTTGCAGCAATCTTGCGCTTAAGTGGATCTTCGCTCTCATATTCGCAAAGCACGGTGGTAACGCGCTGCTGCAAAACGTCGTTTCCAACAGCCCAACGGTAAGCCTCATCAATTTCTTCGCTAGAGCAAAGAGTGGAGAAAATAGAGGAGTAGGAGCGAGCGTGAATCGACTGCATAAAAGCAATATTCGTGTAAATAGCCTGCTCGTGCTCTGTGCGAGCGTGCTCAATCTGGCAAAGCTCGCCAATAGTTGCTTGGCTGGTATCGAGTAAAGTTAAGCCAGTGAAAACGTGAGTAGTTGTCTTGCGTTCAAGATCGGTGAGAGAACGCCAAGAAGGAATATCGTTGCTCAGCGGCACCTTTTCTGGAAGCCAGAAGTTAGCAATAAGACGATTCCAAACGTCCAAATCCTTGTCGTCAACAATATTGTTCCAATTAACTGGGCGCACACGCGAACCGTGATGGTAGCGGTATTGAGCTGGTGTGATGGAAGCTGCCATCATAGAGTCATCTGCGATTACGCGATTCGTGCCGAAAGGCTTATCGAGACTACTGCGTAGTGCTGTTGGATCGAGTTCTGTCATAATTACTCCTGATTCTGTGTTTACGTTTTATAAAATTTTTAAGTTTTTGATTTAATTTGCGAAAGATTTACAACCATAAGGTTTACAGCGTGCAGCTTACGCAACCTTCGATTTCTGTACCTTCCAAAGCTTTTTGGCGAATACGAATGTAGTAAAGAGTCTTAATGCCCTTACGCCATGCGTAAATCTGAGCCTTGTTCAAATCGCGAGTAGTCGTAGTGTCTGGGAAGAACAAAGTAAGAGACAATCCCTGATCCACATGCTGAGTTGCCTCCGCATAAGTGTCAATAATTGCCTTCCAACCAACTTCGTATGCATCCTTAAAGTACTGCATATTGTCATTCGTCATGTATGCAGCAGGGTAGTAGACGCGACCAACTTTGCCCTCTTTGCGAATCTCAATGCGAGAAGCAATCGGGTGGATCGAACTCGTGGAATGGTTGATGTAAGAGATTGAGCCAGTTGGAGGAACAGCTTGCAAATACTCGTTGTAAATGCCATCGCGCAAAATCTCGTTGCGCAACTGCTCCCAGTCGCTAACTGTTGGAATTGCAACGTTAAAACGAGCAAACAAATCGCGAACCTTTTGAGTGCGAGGTTCAAGCGAGCGGCTGCCATCAGTGTACTTATCGAAGTAGTTGCCTTTTCCTGCAGGCTTAGCGTAAGCGCTAGTCTTAAAGCTTGCAAAAGCGTGGCCGCGCTCTACAGCCAAAGCGTGAGAAGCCTTATAAGCGTGGTAGGCAACCGTCATAAAGTACATGTCTGTAAAGTCAAGAGCTTCCTCGCTTCCGTACTGCATGTGCTCGCGAGCAAGGAAACCGTGCAAATTCATTTGGCCCAAGCCAATAGCGTGTCCTTCTGCGTTTCCGCGACGAATCGAAGGCACAGAATCAATCGAAGTGTGTTCCGAAACAGAAGTGAGCGCGCGCACAGCCAAATCAACGCTTGTACCCAAGTTTCCATCCATTGCCTTGGCAATATTAAGCGAGCCAAGATTGCAAGAAATATCGCGACCAACGTGGCTGTAAGATAAGTCGGCGTTATATGTGCTTGCTTCTTGAGTTTGCAAAATCTCGGAGCACAAGTTGCTCATAGTAATGCGGCCCTCAATAGGATTCGTGCGATTAACAGTATCTTCAAACAAAATGTAAGGGTAGCCAGACTCAAACTGAATCTCCGCAAGCGTCATAAAGAATTCGCGAGCATCAATATACTTCTTGTGAATACGAGGGTTTGCAACCATCTCATCGTAATGCTCAGTAACGGAGATGTCTGCAAAAGGCTTTCCGTACTCGCGCTCAACGTCGTAAGGGCTAAACAAAGCCATCTTTTCCTTACGCTTAGCAAGCTCAAAAGTAATATCTGGAATCACAACGCCCAAAGAAAGCGACTTAATACGAATCTTCTCGTCCGCGTTCTCGCGCTTAGTGTCAAGGAAACGCATAATATCTGGGTGATGCGCGCTAATGTACACAGCACCAGCGCCCTGACGAGCGCCAAGCTGATTAGCATAAGAGAATGAATCTTCCAAAAGCTTCATAACAGGCACAACGCCGCTGGACTGATTCTCAATGCGCTTAATTGGAGCGCCAAGCTCGCGCAAATTGGTAAGAAGCAGAGCCACGCCGCCGCCGCGCTTAGAAAGCTGCAAAGCGGAATTAATTCCGCGCGCAATAGACTCCATGTTGTCTTCCAAGCGCACTAGGAAGCAGCTCACGGCCTCGCCGCGCTGTGCTTTACCAAGATTCAAGAACGTTGGAGTTGCTGGCTGGAATCGGCCTGCAAGCATCTCGTCCAAATAGTTGAGCGCTGCTTTTTCGTCTCCGTCTGCAAGTTCCAAAGCCACTGCAGCTGCGCGCTGAGCGAAGTTTTCTAAATATTGCTTGCCGTCAAAAGTCTTTAAAGCGTAAGAAGTGTAGAACTTAAAAGCACCCAAGAATGTGCCAAAAGTGTGGTGTGCAGACTCCGCATGCTCGTAGAATTTATCGAGAAACTCGCTGCTGTATTTGTGGAAAACGTTGCCGTTGTAGTAGTAATTGTTAATCAAATAATTCAAGCGCTCGCGAGTAGAAGCAAATTTCATGCTGTGCTCTTGCACGTAACCCGAAACGTAAAGCTTTTCTGCTTCCCTGTCTTTATCAAACTGAATGCCCTTTTCTGGGTCAAAAAGACCGAGCATAGCGTTAAGAACGTGGTAGTCGCGGCTGTTGCGAATGCGCTCTGCTGTGCTGCTAGCAGCTGTGTTTGCAGTTTCGCTGGCATCAGTGTGATCAAGATTAAGCGAAGTGGATTCACTCATCGGATCCGTGCTGTTCATTTGATTAATTCCTTTCTTTGGGCGTTATTTTGCTTTCAAACGCTGATTGTTTTTGATTGTTTTGCTTATTTAATTTTTTCTGTTTCTTTTAATTGCCGTAAAAATCTTGGTATTCCCTGCGCTACTTTTTCTATATCTTCTTGAGTTCCCGTAAGTTCAAACGAGTACATATTTGGGATTGCGCACTTGCCTGCGATTTGACCGCCTGCAGCGCAATATGCGTCTCCAAAATTCGTGTTTCCAGAAGATATTACGCCGCGAATAAACGAACGATTTTCGCGATTATTTAGGAATTTTCGCACCTGCATTGGTATTGCTTTAGAAATATTTCCGCCGCCGTAAGTTGGCACAATCAAAACGTATGGCTCGCGAACGTGCAATTCTGGCTCTTTTGGTCGAAGCGGTATGCGATACACGTTTACGTTATTGCTTGGAAAATCGCAATTTTTTACGAATCGTAGTGTGTTTTCGGAGACGGAAGAAAAATAGACTACAGCTCCGATTGATTCGCCTTGTGCGCGCGCTTCTGGCTCGCTTGGTTGTGACATATTTTCTTGATCACACATTTTTATGCTTCTTGATTGCTTTGATTATTTTGCGTATCTTGCTTATTGTTGATTGCTTTAATCGTTTTTATCGTTTTTATTTTCGTCTTCTAGTTGACTTGCGATTTGTGCAATCAAATCTGGGCGATACCCACTCCACGACGAGTTTGGCGTAATCACCACTGGCGCTTGGCGGTAGCCTGCTGCGCGTAATTGGTCTAGCGTAGAAGGGCTTTGAGTTAAGTCTACTGTTTCAAAATTCACGCCAAGCTTTGTAAATTGACGCTTTGTGGCATCACATTGTGGGCAATGTGGCTTGGTGAAAACTGTAATAGTCATGGTTCTTCTCCCTTCGTTGTGTGTATTGTGCGTATTTAACGCTTTTTCTTTATGATTATTTAAGTTTGTGCTTTTGGGCACGATTTAACAGTCTACTACCACTTAACACTATTTGTAGTGGCGTGTTGTATGGATAATCCCTATATTTAGTGTGTCCAAATTTTGGCTATCACGCGTGTCTATAAGATTTAAGCGGTCTTTATGCTTTCTAAATAGCGACTAATAAAAGTAAAAATGTAATCTTTATCACAAAATTGCCATTAATGCGCGAGATATGCAGTACGCCTTGTGATCGTGACAAAAACGCTTGTGCATATAAAACGATAAACTTAAAAAAGTGTGTTTTTGTTAGTCAAATGGTAAAAATAAAAGCAAAACAATAAGACGGTTAAAACAACAAACGGTACAAATATTAAAAGATAGAGGTATAAAATGGCGGAAACTCAAGCTAGAGCAAATATTGGCGTTGTTGGCTTGGCTGCAATGGGGTCTAATTTAGCGCGAAATCTTGCGCATCACGGAAATACTGTTGCTGTTTACAATCGTCATTATTCGCGCACAGAAACGCTGATGAATCAGCATGGCAGCGAAGGCGAGTTTGTGCCATCAAAAACCGTTGAAGAGTTTGTGGCTTCGCTTAAGCGCCCACGCACTGCAATCATTATGGTAAAAGCTGGTGCTCCTACGGATGCTGTGATTGAAGAGCTTGCAAACGCTATGGAGCCAGGCGACATAATCGTTGACGGCGGAAACTCCTACTTTGAAGATACGATTCGCCGAGAGAAAAACATTCGCGCGCGTGGCCTTCACTACGTTGGTTGCGGTGTTTCTGGCGGAGAAGAAGGTGCACTTCGCGGTCCTTCGATGATGCCAGGTGGCACGGAGGAGTCTTGGAAAACGCTCGGCCCTATCTTAAAGTCGATTGCGGCTGTTGCAGAAGGCGAGCCTTGCGTAACGCATATTGGCACCGATGGCGCTGGACACTTTGTAAAGATGGTTCACAACGGCATTGAGTACTCGGACATGCAACTTATTGCCGAAAGCTACGATTTAATGCTTCGCGGCTTGGGCATGAAGTCTGACGAAATTGCGGACGTGTTTAGCGAATGGAACAAGGGAGAGCTTGATTCTTATTTGATTGAGATTACTGCGGATGTGCTTCGTCAGAAGGATGCTAAGACTGGTAAGCCTTTGGTGGAGGTGATGGTGGATCACGCTGGCATGAAGGGTACGGGTACTTGGACTGTGCAGTCTGCTCTTTCGCTTGGAATCCCTGTAACTGGTATTGCAGAAGCTGTGTTTGCTCGCGGACTTTCTAGCCAAGTTGCTTTGCGAGAAGCTGCAGAAAACCAGGGTTTGACTGGGCCAGATATGCATTTTGATTTTAGCGATTCTGAGCGTAAGGCGTTTATTGAGGATATTCGCCAAGCTTTGTACGCTTCTAAGATTGTTTCTTACGCTCAGGGCTTCGATGAGATTGCGGCTGCTGCGATTGAGCATGATTGGAAGATTGACCAGGCTGCTGTTGCTCGTATTTGGCGTGGCGGATGCATTATTCGCGCGCAATTCTTAAACCGCGTTTCCGAGGCATTTGAATCTGGGCAGGCAAGTGTTTCCTTGCTTTTTGCGCCGTACTTTAAAGACGCTATTGAAAAGTCGCAAGCTGCTTGGCGCCGTGTTATTGCGCGCGCAGTGGAGCATGGTGTGCCTGTTCCAGCATTCTCCAGCTTGCTTGCATACTACGATGGCTTGCGATCCAAGCGTTTGCCGGCTTCGCTTATTCAAGCTCAGCGCGATTTCTTCGGCGCGCACACCTACGGTCGCATTGACGAGTCGGGCGTATTCCACACTTTGTGGGCAGAGCCTAATCGCCCAGAAGTAAAGCAAGATTAAATCAAATAATATTTAGAATTAACAGGCCTTTGCGTTATTATGCATAGGCCTGTATTTTTTATTGTGCTAAATATTATGCACGATGTTAGAAGGCTATGCAGATTACTGAATTGCAGCTTGCAAGGTTTCGGTGGTAGTTAGCCATGCGATTTCTTCCGTGCCGTTGGCAAAAGACGCAGGATAGTCTGGATTATTGTCTGCCGAAAGCGCGTCCATTAAAGCTTTTCCTTTTTGCTCGCCAGCAGTTAAGAACCAGGTACGTCGGCTATGAGCCAGCACGGGTGTGCTAAGCGTTAATCGCATTGGCGGCTGCTTAGGGGAGTTATTTACGCCTAAGACTATGCGATCTCGATTATGAATTTGCGGTAATCCTGGGAAAAGCGAGGCCATATGTGCGTCTGGGCCCATGCCAAGAATTGCCAAATCAAACACCGGCTCTGGCCCAAGCAGTCCTATAATCTCTTCTTCGTATTCGCGCGCTGCTGCGTCTAAAATCGCATTATTTTCAGCGTCGCTGGCTGCTGCAATTTCCTCCGCATTGCGATCATCTGCAGGCATTTCGTGAATATGAGACTCCTGCAAAACTTTGTTATCGCTAAGCATGTTAAGAAGTAACTCGCGAGCCTTGCGCGCATTACGGTCTTCGCTGTTATAAGCTACAAAACGCTCATCTGCCCACCAAATATGCACATTAGACCAGTCGATTGCTGGAAGTAACGGGTTGCTAGCTAACATTTGAAACATGCGAATCGAATCTGTTCCACCTGTTAGCAAAAGATGGAATGGCTTATTAAGATTTTCAACATTGTTTTGCCATTGCATAATCAAAGTCACAAGTTTTTGTGCAGCAACAGCAGCTAGAATATCTTGATTATTGTATCCATACACTGTTGCGTTATGCGCAAATCTAAAATCTTTAGCCATAATGAATCCTTTTATTATTTTTACACGTGTATTAAAGTTCGTTATTCTGCAAGTTCGTTATTCTGCATTGCGCAACAATTTTCGTTAATAAGCTGCGCGTAAATCTCGTCTGGGTCAATTCGGCGCAATTCTTCACTTAAACAGTCTTGTAAAGAACGAATCGGCATAGAAATAGGCTGAGCTGCTTGCCCTGGAAGACTTATTATTGCTTGGCTGCTGCCAGAAGGACGAGTTAAAGAAAGCTCGCCGTCTTGCCGCTTAAGACTTACCTCCGTAATTGCATGCGCTTTAGAATCTTCAACAATTTCCACAGGAACATTAAGCGAGATTTTTAGCCATTGCGCAAGCAAATGTAGTGGAACGTAGTGCTTGGCTCCGCTAACTTTAACGCTAAGAATTGGTAAGTGCGGCGGCTGGTCGAGCATAGAGGCGAGCATTGCACGCCAAGACGTAATGCGAGTCCAAGAAAGATCAACGTCTTTAGAAGACCAATTTTTGCGCAGATTTTGTACGGTTTCAAGAGTGTTGCTGGCTCGCTGAGCGTCTGTGATTCTGCTGCTTGCCATAGCTCCAAGCAAGTCTTTAGCAGGATTTTCGGGCGCGTTTGTAGGCCACCATGCAACAATCGGGGCATCTGGCACAAGAAGCGGAATAACAAGCGTATCTGGGTGGCGAACAAGGTCATTATGCGGATAGAGAATAATGATTTCGCCTGCGCCCGCATCTGCTCCAAATCGCACTTGAGCGTCTAAGTTTGGTGTTTCTTCTTCTTGATTTGCTTGATTTGCTTGATTGTCTTGATTTTGATTATGCAAATTTGCACTAGCGCTTTGCCAATCGCGAACAATCGCAATAACTCTGCAAGGATGCTCGCGACTAGCCGCGTTTGCTGCATTCAGCGCGTTTTCAAGCTCTTTAAGAGTGGTATCAATAAGAAGAGTGAGCACGCGACCAGTGGCGGATTCTCCTCGTTCTTCGTGAAGCTCGTCGATTTTTGCGGATATTTTAGACGTGTTTGTGTTAGGAAGATTAATAATCATGGCAACCTCCAATGGCGATTATCGCGAGCAAGCATTTGATCCGCTTCTTTAGGTCCCCAAGTTCCAGCGCGATACGGTTGCGGACGCGTGTTAAGAGAAGCCCAAAAATCTTCAATCGGATCCAAAATTTTCCAGCTTAAATCAACCTCTTGCGTTGTTGGGAAAAGCGGAGGTTCGCCAAGCAAAACGTCTAAAATAAGACGCTCGTAAGCTTCTGGAGAGTTTTCTGTAAAAGACCTTCCATAGCTAAAGTCCATAGAAACATCGCGAACTTCCATAGACGTTCCGCCTGGCACTTTTGCGCCAAATCGCATTGTTACGCCCTCGTCTGGCTGAACGCGAATCACAATTGCATTGTTTCCAAGTTCGCGCACAGCAGTAGTCTCAAAAGGCAAGTGTGGAGCGCGCTTAAAAATCACGGCAATCTCTGTAACTCGCTTGCCTAAGCGCTTGCCAGTTCTCAAGTAGAATGGCACTCCAGCCCAGCGGCGAGTGTCTACATCTAATCGCACAGCAGCATACGTTTCTGTATTGCTATCTGGGCTAATTCCTTGCTCTTGCAAATATCCAACGGCTTTGTATGACCCTTGCCAGCCTTCTGCATACTGGCCTCTGGCAGTGTTTGCAGCTAAATCTTTAGGCAAGCGTATAGCAGACAAGACCTTAGTTTTTTCCGCTGTTAAATCGCCAGCGCTAAAGCTTACAGGCTCTTCCATAGCGGTAAGTGCCATTAGCTGCAACAAGTGGTTTTGAATAACATCTCGCGCAGCGCCAATGCCATCGTAATATCCAGCTCTGCCGCCTATGCCAATATCTTCTGCCATGGTGATTTGCACGTGGTCAACATAATTAGCATTCCAGATTGGCTCATACATTGCGTTTGCAAAGCGCAAGGCGAGCAGATTTTGCACAGTTTCTTTGCCTAAATAGTGGTCTATGCGGAACACGGAATTTGGGTCAAAAACCTCGGAAACTACGCGATCCAGTTCTTGCGCGCTAGCTAAATCGTGGCCAAACGGTTTTTCGATTATTACTCGTCTCCATGCGTTTTCTGATGAGTGCGAAAGCCCAGATGCGGCCAATTGTTGCGCTACAACAGGGAAGCTGGATGGTGGAACAGACATGTAGAACGCATGATTTCCGCGAGTTCCACGATCTCGGTCTAGCTCGCTTACCGTTTTGCTTAAGCGCTCAAACGCGCTTGCATCGTCGAATGTTCCGCGAACAAAACGTATGCCTTTTGCAAGATTAATCCATGTGGATTCGCAAAATGGCGTACGGCAATGCTGCTGAATATTTTCTCGCACAAAGTTTACAAAATGCTCATCGGTCCAGTCTCGTCTAGCGAAGCCAGTAAGACCAAATCCAGGCGGCAAAAGTCCGCGATTTGCTAAATCGTATACAGCTGGCATTAGCTTTTTTCGCGCTAAATCGCCCGTGATTCCAAATATAACAAGGCTGCACGGGCCTGCGATTTTGGCTAGTCGCAAGTCGCGTGGGTCTCGCAGTGGATTCTTCCATCCCGCGAGCGAATCGCCCTTATTGCTTTGGGAAAATGGGGTTATTAACTCACTCATATGTACCATCGTAATATTTTGGCGTGATTTGGGCGGTTTGCGCTTTGCCTTTTGCAGGTTATCCGCCGCACACGGCTAGTCGTATCATTCGTGCGTATTGAGGGCCACCAATAGGTGTTAGGTGTATTCCGTCGTCTGTTAGAAACTCGCTATGGCCTGCGCTTAGGCCGTTCCAGTCGATTATTCCAACGTTTTTGCGCTTTGCTGCAAATGCACGCAATTTTGCGTTTGTTTCGTCTTGCCAAGGTTGAGGCACGCGAGTTGTTACAAAATACACTGGTTTTCCGCCAGTAATATTTACCATGTTTTGTAAAACTGACTCGTCTCTAGGCGGCCCGTTGGTTCCAAGTTCGTAGATTACAACGCTTCCAGGGTGTTTTTCGGCTATGTCTTTTTGGTAGTCTTCGGCTCCGTGGAAAATCTGCCTACTAACTTTTCCGTCAATCCAAGCGTTTGGCAAAGCCTTTAAAAGGTACGGCTTTGCGCCTTCGGTTACGGAGTCTCCAACCATTGTTATGTCTGCCGTGCAAACGTCTTGTTTTGAGTTGATTTTCCAAGCTTTTGTGTTTATATTTGCTGGCACTTTTTCTGCGATTGGGTTTAGAACCCTATGAGCGCTTGGCTTTGTAGGAAGCGTTTGTTTTGTTATGTTTTGACGCCTTCCGCCTATTTTTCTTTTTGGCTTTCTTTTTGGCTTTTGGCTTTCTTTTTGGTTTGGCTTTTGGCTCGGTTTTGACTTTGGTTGTGTTATCTCTTTATTTTGCTTTCCATTTTTAGCATGAGTTTTAACGTCTTGTTCTTGACTTGTTAATTCTGGCCTTAATTGTATTGACCTTTCTTGCGCAATGCTGCTCCAATTTAGTGGAGCTGCGATTAGCGCTATGCAGGCCGCTGCGCACACAGTAGTCGCAAGCCTTCGTAGAACAAATGGTAGCTTAATGTTTTTGCTTTTAACGTTTAAAGTGTCAAACGAAAGATCAATGTTCTTTGCTTCTTGCGATTCTTCTTGCGATGCGTCTTGTGCCTCTTTTTGAGCACTGTCTTTCTTTGCGCTAATGCTAAAAGTCATATGCTTGCTGGCAAATGGTATCTCAAAAATTCTGTAAAATACTTCGGCCACAGCAACAACTACCACGCATTGCAAAATCTGCTCAAATAGCGTTATGTGAGTAGTTCTTGTTGCTGGGTTTAATACTTCGAGTATTGGAAAATGAACAAGATAAATCGCAAAAGCCCTTGTTCCTAAATAACTTAGAGGAGCTATGCCAAGTATACGCGCGCAAATGTTGTTTTTTTGCATGCAAGCGTGCATTAAGATTGCGCAAACTACAGCAAAAATCGCGTAGCCACCGTAAACAATCCACGTTTTTGACCCGTCTTGTTTAGTGAAGCAGAATAAAATAAACGCTAACGCAATTAACCCTATAGCAGACTCTAAAATCGGCTGTCTGCCTTGGATTTTGCCCTCTTGTGCTTTGTTATCTTGGTTCTCAATCTGCGCTTTTTTGCTTTTGCTTCCAACAATGTATTGCCATGCGTCTGCAATAATTTTTATAACGGATTTTCCGCTAAACCACGTGCAATACATTGCTAGAAGAGCGCCGATTATAAATTCTCCAGCGCGTGTGTCTAAAGCGTAATACACGCGAGCAATGGTTTGCCCTTCTCCGCAAAGAATTGTGATTGTAATATTTGCAATAGTGGACGCAATCGCAAGTATTGCTGTAGCAAACATTCGCGCAAACTTAGATTTAAAGATTTTAAGAATTACGCCTAGAATAATCGGCCAGCAAACAAATATTTGCATAATAAGGCCCAAATACCACAAATGCTTAATAGGGGAAGGCAGCCCCGACTGTTCAAAGTACGAAACTTTTCGCAGAATATACGCCATGTTGCTGCTAAATGTGGATCCAGTTAGTGCGTCTGATTGCAGTTTTGTTAAAAGACTTGGCGAAAGCAACCACATAAGTGGGGCGCTTAGTGCAATAATGCCTAGCGTAGAAGGCCATATTCGTTTTATGCGTTTAAGCAGGTACTTAAAGTAGATAATAAGTTTTGATTTTTTCTTCTGACTTTCTTGGTTACCATCTAAATGTGAATTTTTATTGTTATTCTCGCTGAACATTTTTAGCAAAGATACAGTGCTAAAGTATCCCGCCATAACAAGAAACATCGTTACGCCCAAAAATCCACCGTTGAATACGATTGGGCGCAAGTGGAACGCTACAATCCCAATAATAGCAATCGCGCGCATGCCGTCTATTGCAGCGTTGCGTTTGGTTGCAGCGTTTGCCGCGTTGTTCAATTCTGCCATCTTGCCTACAACTTAATACGTGTTTGTTGTTTTTGTGTTCAGTTTTCTGTTTAGTTTTGTGTTCAGTTTTACAAGTGTTTATGTTCGATTTTTTTCATTAGTATCGCTCCAAAACGTAGTCATATTATCTACGTATTAAGACACTCAATATGCTTATAGCGTGTCTTAGATTTCCCTTGATTTTTCGCGTATTTTTGTGTGATTTGCACGATTTTTTTAATGTAAATCAAAATATTTTTCAAATGTTTTACTATTTTTATTAATATTTTTTCTTTTGTGTTTTTCTGCATGGTTGCTTGCTGCTTTTTACGATGGCATTTTATGTTGAATTTTATGTGTAGTTTTATATGGCGTTTTATATGCTCTTTGCTGCGCGCTAAAGTTAGACTGAACAGTCTAAGTTAGATGTATAAACGTTAGATTGATAAACAAGTGTTTAAATGCGTTTAGCATTAGGTTTAAGAATGCATTTAAGCATTAAGTTTTACGTTAAGGAGTAAAAATGGCAGAAACATTTAACGTTGTGGTAGAGATTCCACGCGGCTCTAAGAACAAGTACGAAGTAGATCACGAGACTGGTCGCGTATTTTTGGATCGTACCTTGTTTACCGCAATGGGTTACCCAGATGATTATGGCTACATTGATGGCACTTTGGGCGAAGACGGCGATCCACTCGACGCTCTTGTTATGATTCCAAATTCTGTGTTCCCAGGCTGTGTTGTTGAATGCCGCGCTGTTGGCTTGTATCACATGGTTGATGAAGCTGGTGGAGATGACAAGGTTTTGTGCGTGCCAGCAGACGTTCGCTTTGATGACATTAAAGATATTGACAATGTTAGCGAATATCACAAGGCAGAAATCAAGCACTTCTTTGAGCAGTACAAGGCTTTGGAGCCAGGCAAGGAAGTTCTTCCTGGTGACTTCTGGGCTGGCGTTGAGCAGGCAGAAAAGGAAATCGTTGCAGCTCGCAAGCGTTTGGAAGAAAGCGAAAAGTAGTTTTTGCGATTAATCGCAAGCTTCCAATCGTTTTAACAACGCATTTATTTTATTAGTGTCTAACGCATTTTATGTGTTAGACACTTTTTAATATGTAATTCTTAAAATCGCGTTTACGCTACAAGCAGCATTGCTAATCCAGCTCCGTAAACAACCATTCCGCCCATCATAACTGGAATCAAAGCTGTTCCAATCTGCGGGAAAATCATTCCAGAGTTGTATTTTGCATCTTTAACCCAAAGGTGTGAAAGACCTGCAAGTATAATCACGGCAAATAGACCAATCACGCCCACCAATACGCCGAGCTCTAATATGCGTACAGAAAAAGTGAAGCGAATGATCGAAGGCAAGAAAAGCCAACCAGGCAATGCGGCGCATGCAATGCTTGCAGTAAGGCAATGAGATAGGTTTCGCACAAGATTGGATCGATTTTCTCTAAACATCTGTCTTGCAAAACTAATAAATGTTGCCGCAACAAGAATTAGCGCAAAGTTTACTGCCCATCGTTCGTATGGCCTAATTGCTGCAACAAACTTATGAATGCTAACTTCTGATTCTCCGTCGATTACGCTGCTTGGAAGCCATCCTTTTAAAGCCAGAGTTGCACACCACATAGATGCCAGGCCTGCAAGAAAAGGAATCGCTTTGTCTGCTGTGGAGCCTTGCAAAGGCCAAAAAGTTATTAAAGCAAGAAGAATAAGAACACAAACAGTTAAAACGGCTTTTGCTGTTGCAAATGGAAGCGCGGCTGCTGCCACTAAAAGAGCCAGGGCAATAAATTGAGTTACAACAATAGTAATGTGATTATGCATTGCGTTGCGCTGAATATTGTTGATGCTCATTTTGCGCTCCTATCGCGTTTACACTGTGATTTACCCCATTTTATATGCAAGCGTACACTTGCGCTTTTTTGATTCTTCTTAAGCATGGATTACAATTTTCTTTTAACAGCTTGATTTTGAATTTTCATTCAATTCTATGCGCTACGGAGGTGTCAGTATGACGGATATTACATTGATGACCTCTTGCCCTGCGCCTGCAAAAGTTTTGCCATCGCTAACGCTGCTTTCTCATCGCGTACGCGTGCTTGCAATGGAACCATCTAGCATGCTTAAAATGCCAGAAAACACCATTCTTCTTATTGATGCTAGAGAAGACTTATCTTTAGCAAAATCCCTATGTTCTCTTGTGCGCGCGTCTAATTTAACAATGTCTATTATTCTAATCCTTACAGAGGGCGGCTTTACTGTTGTAAACCCATCTTGGGGTGTTAGCGATGTTATGTTAACAACTGCTTCTCCTGCCGAAGTAGAAGGTAGACTGCGATTGGCCGCCAAAAAATCTGTTTCTACCGATTCTTCTTCTAGCTCTACTGTTGCCGATTCCACAAGCGTTGAGGTTAACAGCAACGGTCAAATGTGTTCTGGAGACTTGGTTGTAGATACGCAAAGTTACACGGTTAGCTTGCATGGAAAGCCTATCGATTTAGCGTATAAGGAGTTTGAACTACTAAAGTATTTTGTTCAGCATCCTCGTCGCGTTTTTACGCGTGCGCATTTGCTTCAAGAAGTTTGGGGCTACGATTACTACGGCGGAACTCGCACGGTTGACGTTCATATTCGTAGGCTTCGCGCAAAGTTGGGCGTTGAATACGAGCATGTTATTGGAACGGTTAGAAACGTTGGATATCGTTTTGATCCACTAGAGGCTCAAGTTGACGAAGTGGAAAATGACGATTACGCAGAAAACAGTAATCACGCGGAGGCTGGCGATTCGCGTGCCGAGGCTCCAAGCATCTCCAACGATTTAGACTAGGCTTATATTGGCTAAGATAGATAAAACAAATAAAACAAACAAAATAAATAAAATGCACGAAGAATATAGGATTTTGTGCCAAGAAATCCCAAATCCAAAGTGTGCATTAAATTTTACTAATCCGTTTGAGCTTTTAATCGCCACTGTTCTTAGCGCGCAAACAACCGATAAGCGCGTAAACGTAGTGACCAGCGAGCTTTTTAAGGCCTATCCAACACCTGGCGATTTAGCCAAAGCGCAAATATACAATGTGCAAGAAATAATTCATTCGCTTGGATTTTATAGAGTAAAATCGCAGCATATTATTGAGCTTTCTCAAAAACTTGTTAAAGATTTTAATGGCGTTGTTCCAAACAATATGGCCGATCTTACAAAGCTTCCTGGCGTTGGTAGAAAAACTGCGAACGTTGTTTTAGGAAACGCTTTTAAGATTCCAGGATTTCCCGTAGATACGCATGTTATGCGAGTTACAGCAAGGCTTGGCTGGGTGAGTGATTCTAGCGCTAAGGCTAAAGACGCGGCGAAAATCGAGCGAGAAGTCACGGCTTGTTTTGCGCCAGAAGAATGGACGAATCTTTCTCATCGCCTTATTTTGCACGGAAGAATGTTTTGTACGGCTAGGAATCCTCGTTGTGCTGATTGCCCACTTAGGTTTTTGTGTGCCTCGGTGCGATTGTAGAGTGGCTTTACGCAAGGATTAATGGCCTCTAAATAAACTCTTTTAGAATATTCTTAGAATATTTTTAGACTATTTTGTGCATAAATTCGGTAAGCAAATTCAAGCTATGATATAGACTTTTAAGCATGTCTGAATTTGGAAGATACTCATCTGCTTCGCATGTGCGCAGTGCAAAATATGCGCATGGGCATAGAAGAGGGGCTAAACCCTGGGTTGTGTTTATTGTTTTAATCGGCATTCTATCTGCTGCAATTTGGGCTGGATGGCGATTTGTAGATGGAAGATCTTTAAGGTCTTTAATGCCAACAAACATTTTCCCAGCATCAAATTCAACTTTAACAATCGGCTTACGCACAGCTCCAGCATCATTAGACATTAGAACAGATGATAGTGATTCCCTGCAGCAGGCCCTTTTAGAAAACGTTTACGAAACACTTGTAAAACGAGACGAAAACAATGCGTTGCATCCAGGGCTTGCGCAATCGTGGAGCGTTTCTGCCGACGGATTAAACTACAAGTTTAGGCTGCGTGGCGGAATCAAATTTGCTAATGGCGACCCAATGGATTCAAGCTCTGTTCTTAAATCGCTTCAGCAGGGCATTACAAAAGGATATCCTGGCTACGAAAAGCTAACAAATATTACAAGCGTATCTAATTCTGGCCCGAGCGTTTTAAATATTGCACTAAAAACTCCAGACCCACTTTTGCCAAGGAGATTAGCTGGCAGAGCTGGAATTGTTTACAACACAAACATTTTTGTTAACTATGCTTCCGACGCTATTGGAACTGGCCCATTTACCGCAAAGGGTTACAACAAAGGCGGTGATCTTGTTCTTGTTCGAAACAACAAATATTGGGCAGGGCCTTCTGGTTGCGAAAGCATAACTCTTAAGTATTTTAACGACGACACATCTTTGGCAAATGCTGTTAAAGATGGCAGCGTGCAAATGGCAATTCCACTAGACGGAAATGAAAACAAGCGCATGGCTGCAATGCCAAACACTAAGCTTGTTGAAGGCAAAAGCACAAGATTAAGAATGTTTGCTTTTAACACGGGAATGTCATCTATGTTCTGCGATCAGCAAATTCGTAGAGCTGCAAGGCATGTAATTGAGCCTAATGTTATTCTTGCTTCCGATCCTTTTGGAGGCCAGCTTGTTGGTGGGCCAATCGACCCTATGTCTCCTGGGTATGAAGATTTTAGTAACACATATCCTCATGATGTTAAAAAAGCCTATGGTATGTACCACTACTTTGCTGCAGGATATTTGCGCGGAATCACAATGCTTGTTCCAACTGGAATGGCTAGCGTTTGCGATCAAATGGCAAAAAACCTAAGCTATGCAGGTGGATTCCCAGTAAAGCTAGAAGAATTAGACCAGAGCGTAATCGATCAGCGAATTCGCGAAGGTAACTACGATTTAGCTCTTACTTGGACTAATCACACTCTTGACTCTGGAATGTATGCGGACACTAAGTCCAACTATTTGTTCCAAGACCATGAGTCGCAAAAGTATTTTGCAGACGCAATGAAGTCTACAAGCCCGCAAGAGTACGAAGCAAACATTAAAAAGTATGCTAAGGAATTGTGCGATTACGCCGTTTCTGGGTGGCTGTACGCAAGAAATAGCGTTGTTGTTGCTAAGAATAATGTGAGCGGATACCCTACAAACATGACCGACCAGCTGCTTCCTTTGCACGACGTGACTGTTAAGTAGTGCTGGCTTGTGCTGTATTAGTGGGTTGGCATAGTGCCGTGTTACACTGCGATGTCTCGCTAAGTTTCTAATATTCAGTTCATGAGTGAACAGGATAATACAGTAAAACACGCACATTTAACACCATTGCCTAATAAGGTTGGTGTTGATGGTCTTGAAGACAAATGGCGTAGCAATTGGGACGAAGCTAAGACTTACGCGTTCCACAATTCTCGCGACCGCAAAGCCGTGTATTCAATCGATACACCACCTCCAACAGTTAGTGGCCATTTACACGTTGGCCACGTATTTTCTTATACGCATACAGATGTGATTGCACGATATAAGCGCATGAAAGGCTTTGACGTGTTCTACCCAATGGGTTGGGACGATAACGGCTTGCCAACAGAGCGCCGCGTACAAAACTATTACGGCGTGCGAGTAGATACTTCGCTTAAGTATGACCCTGATTTTAAGCCGCCATTTGAAGGCACAGAAGGCAAGAAGATTGAAGCAAAAGATCAGGTTCCTGTAAGCCGCCAGAACTTTATCGAGCTTTGCGAGCGCTTAACTTCCCAAGATGAAAAGCTGTTTGAAGCTTTGTGGCGTAGGCTTGGTCTTTCTGTTGATTGGTCGCAGACCTACCACACGATTGGTGAGCAGCCTCGCCGAGTTGCGCAAAAAGCATTCCTTCGTAATCTTGCTCGCGGAGAAGCCTATCAAAAGGATGCTCCAGGCTTGTGGGATGTTACTTTCCAGACTGCTGTTGCTCAGGCAGAGCTTGAAGCGCGCGAATACCCTGGTTTTTATCATAAGATTGCGTTCCGTTTTGAAGATGGCACGCCAATCTACATTGAAACTACGCGACCAGAATTGCTTGCAGCTTGCACATCTTTGATTGCGCACCCAGACGATGAGCGTTACAAGAAGTATTTTGGCAAGGAAGTTTACTCGCCGCTGTTTAAGGTGAAGGTGCCAATTTTGGCTCATCCTGCCGCTCAAATGGACAAGGGTGCTGGCATTGCAATGTGCTGCACTTTTGGTGACGTAACAGACGTTGAGTGGTGGCGCGACTTGAGTTTGCCAACTCGACCAATTATTCAGCGTAACGGCCGCATTGTTATGACTACTCCTGATTGGATTACGGACGAGTCTGGCCGTGAAATGTTTGAGAAAATTGCTGGCAAAACCACGTTCTCTGCTCGCAAGGAAGTTGTTGAAGCTTTGCAAGCTGCTGGAGATATGGAAGGCGATCCAAAGCCAACAAAGCGTATGACGAACTTCTACGAAAAGGGCGATAAGCCTTTGGAAATCGTCACTTCTCGCCAGTGGTACTTAAAGAACGGCGGCACGGACGAAAAGCTGAATGCTGAGCTTATTGAGCGCGGCAAGGAACTTAACTTCCACCCAGACTTTATGCGCGTGCGCTACGAGAATTGGGTTCATGGCTTGAATGGTGATTGGCTTATTTCTCGCCAGCGCTTCTTTGGTGTTCCATTCCCACTTTGGTACCCAGTAAACGAAAATGGGGAAGTGGATTATGAGCATCCTTTGACGCCTAGCGAAGATCGTTTGCCAATTGACCCAACTATTGACGTTCCAGAAGGATTTGATGAATCGCAGCGAGACCAGCCAAATGGTTTTACTGCTGAGCAAGACATTATGGACACTTGGGCTACATCTTCCTTAACTTCACAAATTGTGACTCGTTGGGAAGAGCCAGGCGAAGAAAATCAAGCTTTGTTTAAGGCCACTTTCCCAATGGATTTGCGCCCACAAGGCCAGGATATTATTCGTACTTGGCTGTTTAGTACGGTTGACCGCGCGCATCTTGAAAACGGCTGCTTACCTTGGAAGCACGCTGCGCTTTCTGGATGGATCTTGGACCCAGATCACAAGAAGATGTCTAAATCTAAGGGCAACGTGGTTGTGCCAAACAAGCCAATTGAAGAATTTGGTGCGGATGCTGTGCGCTACTGGGCAACTTCTGCAAAACTTGGCTTGGATGCCACTTACGACGAAGGCCAAATGAAGATTGGACGTCGCCTTGCGATTAAGCTTTTGAATGCAACGAAGTTTGCGCTCGCAATCGGCCGTGAAGATGAGGAACATCAGGTTCTTGAGTCTGCTAGTGCGGATTGGGATTTTGCAGACGTTACGGAAGTTTTGGATCGCTCTGTTATGGCAAAGCTCGCATCCGTTATTCGTACCGCAACTGATGCGCTTGAATCTTACGAGCATTCCAAGGCTTTGGAAGCAATCGAAACATTCTTCTGGGAGTTCTGCGACGATTACATTGAGCTTGCAAAGAATCGTGCTTACGGTACTGCAGAATCCACTGGACGCACTCCAAGCGAAGCTGCTGTAAAGTCTGCTCGTACAACTCTTGGTCTTGCGCTCGACGCTTTGGCTCGCTTGCTTGCTCCTTACTTGCCTTACGCTACGGAAGAAGTGTGGAGCTGGATGCACGAAGGCGAAGGTTCCGTGCATCGCGCTAGCTGGCCATGCGCTAAGGCGTATGAGGCTGCTGCAAACGGCGTTTCTGCAGACACTTTGGCTTACGCGGGTGAGGCTTTGGCTACTTTGCGAAAGATTAAGTCTGAAGCAAAAGTTTCTATGAAGACTCCTATTTTGCAAGTGACTTTGAACGTAGCAGAAAATGCTTATAAGGCTGTTGAGGAGACTTTGGATGACGTTGCCGAAGCGGGACGCGTTACTGGAGAAGTGAAGCTTAACGCTGTTAAGGCTGCAGATGATGGCGATTCTTCTGAATCTGAATCTGCGGAATCTGATGCAACTAACGTAAACGTTTCTGTTGCTCAAAGCGAACTCGGCGAAGCTCCTGCAAAAAAGAAGTAGTTTGCAAGTAATCGAAAATAATTAATCGCAAAACAAAATGCGCTGGAAGTCAATCTTCGACTCCAGCGCTTTTTGTGTATTTAATCGCGAAGCATCGCGCGGTAACGCTAGACTGTAAACCATGAATCCAGAAAGCTTAAGTGAATTAATTGAAAAAATCGCTAAAGATTTAGTGGCAAGCGGTAAAGCCGGCAGTCTAACAGAAGATTTGATTCCTGCTGCCGAAAAACTTGCAGTTATGAGGCCAAAAGATCGCGCGCACGGCGATTGGGCCACGAATGTTGCTATGCAGCTTGCTAAAAAAGCAGGTATGAAGCCTAGCGATTTAGCGGAACTTTTTGCAGAACGTTTGCAAGAAGCGCAAGGTATTGCAGGCGTAGAAGTGGCAGGCCCTGGCTTTATTAACATAACGCTTGATTCGGCTTCTGCAGCGGCTGTTGTTGACGAGGTCTTAAATCAGGGTGCTGATTTTGGCAAGAATACGCATTTGAGTGGCAAAACTTTGAATCTTGAGTTTGTTTCCGCAAATCCAACTGGCCCAATCCACATTGGTGGCACTCGCTGGGCTGCGGTTGGCGATTCTATGGCTCGAGTTTTGGAAGCGAACGGCGCAAAAGTTGTGCGCGAATACTACTTCAACGATCACGGTGAGCAAATCAACCGTTTTGCAAAGTCTTTAGTTGCTGCAGCTCACGGCGAAGAAACGCCTGCAGATGGCTACAAGGGCGCGTACATTAACGAAATCGCGGATGCGGTTATAAAAGAAGCGCAAGCAGACGGCGTTGATGTTCTTTCTTTGCCTAGAATTGATCTTGGAAAAGACGAGGAAGGTTTGCCGCTTGGCGAAGGCGATTCCGAGCAGCGCGAAGAATTCCGCAAGCGCGCAGTTCCAATGATGTTTGCAGAAATTCGTAAGTCAATGCGAGATTTTCGCGTTAGCTTTGATGTGTGGTTCCACGAAAACAGCTTGTATGAAGATGGCGAAGTTGAGCGTGCTATTGCAGACTTGCGTGAACGTGGAGATATTTTCGAAAAAGACGGCGCAACTTGGTTTGAGTCCACTAAGCACGGCGACGATAAAGATCGCGTAATTATTAAGTCCGACGGTAATTACGCCTATTTTGCTGCCGATATTGCGTACTATCGCAATAAGCGTCATCGCAAACAGAATCCTGCAGACGTAGCAATCTACATGCTTGGCGCGGATCATCATGGCTATATTGGCCGAATGATGGCAATGTGCGCGGCTTTTGGAGACAAGCCAGGCGAAAACATGCAGATTCTTATTGGTCAGCTTGTAAACGTTATGAAAGATGGCAAGCCAGTTCGCATGAGCAAGCGCGCTGGAAACGTCATTACGATTGACGATTTAGTTGATGCAATTGGCGTTGATGCTTCGCGCTACTCGCTTGCTCGCACCGACTACAACACAAGCGTTGACATTGATTTGGATTTGCTTGCTTCTCATAGCAACGATAATCCTGTGTATTACGTGCAATACGCTCACGCACGCAGCTGCAATGTGGCTCGTAACGCTGCAGATGCTGGAATTAGTACAGACGGAGCTGATTTGAGCTTGCTTAACACTCAAGCGGATGGCGAGGTTTTGGCTGCTTTGGCGCAATGGCCTGCAGCTTTGGTACAAGCTGGCGATTTGCGCGCTCCACACAGAGTTGCGCATTATCTTGAGGATTTGGCTGCAAGCTACCACAAGTGGTACAACCTTGAGCGCGTAGTGCCAATGGAGTTAAGCGACCCAGAAAATCGCTTGCCAGAAGCAGAGCGTGAGGCGGCTCGCATTGCAAAGTGCCCAGAGCCAGCACGCGCTGCAGCTCGACTTAAGCTTAATGCTGCTGTGCGCACGGTAATCGCCTCTGGCCTTGATTTGCTAGGCGTTAGTGCGCCAGAAAAAATGTAGTTTTTGCTATTATTGCGCATTTGCTTTTTATTTAGGACGTTAGTTTTTATGCTAGCGTCCTTTTATTTTTAATTAGGAGACACGCGCGGATTATAAATTTTTCCGATTAAGTACATGCGATTTATTAATATACCCCCTAATATTATTTTTCGGTTTCAGTTTTGTTATTAAATGCGTTAAATAATATGCTTAAACAATTTTTCACCATATAGGAGGTGTAGCATGAGCGTCACAACACAAAGTGTCAGCACAGACAGTGCCCCGAAAAAAAGGAACTTGACAATTATTGAATCCGCATACGTGGCGGTCATGTTGTTTGGCATGTTCTTTGGCGCTGGAAACCTTATTTTCCCAGTATTCCTTGGTGCTAACGCAGGAAACAATTCTGCGCCTGCAGCATTAGGCTTTATTGTTACTGGCGTTGGCTTGCCATTGTTAGGCGTTACAGCACTTGCAATGAGCCGCGCAAATGGTCTTTTTGAGCTTTCAAGCAAAGCTAGCAAAAAATACGGCATGTTCTTTACATGCGTTCTTTATTTAACAATCGGCCCGTTCTTTGCAATTCCGCGATGTGCAACAACTTCATACACTGTTGGATTGGAGCGAGTTATTCCGCAAGATGGAAACGGGCAATTGTACTTGTTCTTGTTCTCTGTAGTATTCTTTGCGCTCGCGTTCTTCTTTGCTATGAAACCAAGCGGCATACTCACGTGGGTTGGTAAAGTTCTTACGCCAATCTTCCTTGTGTTCCTAGCGATTTTGGTGTTTACCGCACTATTTTCCCCTATAAGCGGTGCTTCTTCAGATGCTGCTCCTATGGGAAATTACGTTAATAAGTCATTCTTTACGGGATTCTTAGATGGCTACAACACAATGGATGCTTTAGCTAGCTTGGCATTTGGAATTGTGGTTGTTAGCACCATTCGCCAGTTTGGTGTAAAAGATCCTAAAGATGTGGCAGTAAATACTGCTCGATCTGGATTCTTTAGCTGCTTGCTTATGGCAGTGATTTATGTTGCGATTGTCGTTGTTGGTGTGCGTAGCCGCGCGCTGTTCCCACCTGCGGAAAATGGTGGCGTAACTTTGGCGCAAGTTGCACGCTATCATCTTGGTAACGTTGGCTTATTTGTGCTTGCTGCAACTGTAACTCTTGCATGCTTAAAGACTGCAGTTGGCTTAATCGTAAGCTGTTCGGAAACTTTCTCTAAGCTATTCCCTAAGGGTCCTAGCTACAGAGTTTGGTCTGTATTGATTACGCTTGTTTCGTTTGGTCTTGCAAACTTTGGGTTGAGCGCAATCATCGAATACGCGGTTCCAGTATTAATGTTCTTGTATCCGCTTTCAATCGTACTGATTCTTTTGGCTTTGTGTGGTCGACTTTTTGGAAATTCCAAAGTCGTGTACGCTTGGACGCTTGGTTTTACTGGTGTTGCAGCTGTATTTGACTTTTTGAATAGTTTGCCAACAGCTTTGCGCAATGCATTGCATATAAACGATATGTTGATTGTTGCTCAAAACTGGTTGCCGTTCTCGGAATTTGGAATGGCTTGGGTTTGCCCTGCTGTTGTTGGATTTGTTGTTGGCTATGTTCGCATGGTTTTATGCGACAACAAAGGTATGGAAGAGGTTGCTCGCGCTGCTTCTGGCCCAGACCTTGAAGGTAGCGTTGCTAGTAGCGATGACTATTCTTCAAACAGCTCCGAGTTTGACGAGCCTAATTTCGGCAATCAATCCTAGTGACTAATTCACAACTAGTTGTATAGATAGTTGCAATAATAATAATCGCCATATTACCGCTCGTATGAGCTGCGATATGGCGATTTTTTGCGATTTAAACTAGAAGTTGCCGCCGTTCCAACCCCAGTCAGTTGTTGCAGTGTAACGAATATAAGTGCGATCCTGTGGAATTCCAAGCTCGCGATTCAAAGCTGCCATAATCTGCTCTGTCAACTTTTCCCAAGCCGAGCCTGGAACGCTAGAACCAAAAACGTTCACTTCAACGTAAGCTGCAGGCTTAGTATTATCTCCAGCAAAATAAATTGGCATATTGTCTTCAAACGGGCACATAAGCCAATGTTCGCTTTTGCCTGGAACCGCGCTAATCGCCTTGCCGTACGCTGCTTTTAAGGCATCGCGCTGTTCTGGTGTAGTGCTTACAGAAACATGAGTGTGAATAACTGGCATAATCGCTCCTTTGCTAATTTTTATAAATTTGCTAAGTTCTATAAACTTGTGTTACGCAATAATTATAGTAAATTGTTAGCCTCCGCGTGTTTAATTGAATGTATGAAAAAACTTATTGAACAGGTTGTTAAATTTGGAATCGTAGGAATTATTGCGCTTATTATTGACGTGGCGCTGTTGAATCTACTGCTTCTTGTGCATCTTAATAACGTTGTTGCTGGAACAATATCTTTTATAATCTCGCTTATTTTTAACTACATTGCCAGCATGAAGTATGTGTTTAAGCACCGCGAAGACATGGCTCGTTGGATGGAGTTGTTGATTTTTATTATTTCTGCGGTTATTGGTTTGCTTATTAACGATGCGATTATTTGGCTTAGCACGCTTGGAATGGCGCAAACTTTGCGCGGTACGGCGATTTACATGCTTCGCACAAACATAGGCAAGTTGATTGCAACAGTTGTTGTAGCTATATGGAATTTTGTTATTAGAAAGTGGCTTTTAGACGATACAAAGTCGCAAAAACCTGATTATGATGCAGCTAAAGATAACAGCTTTGCGCATAAGTTGGGCGAGTGGTCTTTAAATCACGCTCCAAAAGGCTGGAAGTAGGTTTGGAAGTAGGTTTATAAAATATGCAAGCTACGACTATTCATTTTGTGCGCCACGGAGAAGTGGAAAATCCAAATCACGTGCTTTACGAGAGATTGCCAGGATTTCACTTATCTAATCGTGGCTTAAAAATGGCAAGTGCCACGGCACAATACATTGCAACTGTTCCACAAATGCGCGGAATTAGTGCGATTTACTCGTCTCCTTTAGAGCGCACACAAGAAACAGCGCAACAAATCGCAAACGCTTTGCAAATTGGCCCGATTATTTTAGACAATCGTCTAATCGAAGCGGAAAATAATTTTCGAGGCAAAAGAATCGGCTACGGCGAAGGCGCTTTGTGGAAAAATAACAATTGGAAGCTTGTATCTAACTTGTGGAAGCCGAGTTGGGGGGAATCCTACAAGAGTATTGCTGCGCGCGTTGGCGATTTTGCGTGCGAGCAAGTGAAAAATCACCCAGGAGAGCAAATCGTAGCTGTAACGCACGAATCGCCAATATGGTCTTATAGACACTTGCTAGAAACGGGTCACGCGGAGCATAATATGCTGCTTAGAAAAACGGCCTTAGCGTCGATTACGTCGATTACCTACGATTGCGAAAACATGAATGTGCTTTCCATCACATATGTGGATCCTGCGGCGCGTGTGCAGTAGAACGTGTGGAATAATAGGTAATAGATTATTTAAGATGTGGGCGAATCGCAAATGCGATTAACTAATAGACCTTGTGTTTGCGCTAACTCATTGCAAAGGAGCGTTCATGAGTGATTCTGTGGAAAAGCTGGATTCAAAAACCTTGAGTCTGCTTGAGTCTGCTGCAAAGACGGCCGTGGATTTAACAAAATTGTGGCCTTTAAAAGAAGCGCGACATTTAGATAATGATGCAAAATATTCAGAAAACCTTGAAGTTAGGGTTATTCATTCGATTGCCAGAATTCTTACAAATCTTGATGTTACTATTCCAGACGCAGAGTTTGTGTACGAAGGCGCGGACGAAATTCCGGGCCGCCCGCAAGAGATAGTTGACGCACTTTTGGCAGCAGCAAATGCCTACGACGATATGGATTTATGCTACGATCCAAACTATAGCGAGGCTCAAGAAGCGCTAGAAAACAACGCGAATGATGTTAGTGCTATTCTTAGCAAACTTGAAGCCAATGCTTATAAAGATGTTAATGCAATAAATAGCGCTGCAGACGCTTTGGGAGTTGCTGGAAATTGGAGCGTTGAAATCTTGCAGAATGCGTTTAGTTACGCAAAGCAAAAGTGTAATTTTTACGATTTACATCTTGTAGAAACGCAAAAAATTACTGCAATACTGTCTATTCTTAAAAGTCTTATTGAAAAAACCAGCAACATTTACGAAACTTTGCCTATATTCCTATATATTAACGAAGTGTGTGAGTGTGCTGGAATTCCTCGAATGATGTTTAAGGATAATCAGTGGCGTGAGCTTGTTGATTGCATAAAAAGTGGCGATGATGGCGAAAATAGCATGAGCGCGATGGTTGAATTTGCATCTCCATTACTTAATCGCGAGTGGGCAAAGCATAGGGAAGACGTTCTTTGGGACCCAGAAGAGGCTAAAAAACTTGCAAAAGAAGAAGACGACCGCAAGTCACGCGAAGCGCTGGCTGCTAAGTTTGCGCATGTGGAGGGGAATAAGGAATCAACTCAAGCGCTTGACTAGATAGGCACGTCCGTAACGCGCGGCACAATGGAACCTATGACTGATACAGAGGAAACTCAAATCGCTGCTAACGATGCAGCAAAATCCACTAAGCCGCAAATGCCAGAGCATGTTCGCGTGCGTTTTTGCCCTTCTCCAACTGGCACGCCTCACGTTGGCATGGTTCGTACTGCGCTATTTAATTGGGCGGAAGCGCGCCACACTCATGGCAAGTTGCTATTCCGCATTGAAGACACGGATAACGAGCGAGATAGCGAGGAAAGCTATCAGCAGATTATTGAGGCTCTTCGTTGGCTAAATATTGATTGGGACGAGGGCATTGATGTTGGCGGAGAAAATGGCCCTTACCGCCAGTCTCAGCGTATGGAGATTTATAAGGATGTAGCGCAAAAGCTTTTTGAAGCAGGATATGCTTACGAATCCTTCTCTACTCCAGAAGAGATTAAAGAGCGCAATATTGCTGCAGGTCGACCAGCTGAGTTTGGCTACGATGGCTATGATCGCAACCTTACTGAGGAGCAGAAGCAAGCTTTCCGCGAGGAGGGCAGAAAGCCTGCACTTCGCTTAAAGATGCCAAATGAAGACATTACTTTTAACGATTTGATTCGTGGAGAAATCACTTTTAAAGCTGGATCTGTTCCAGATTATGTGATTGTGCGCCCGAATGGAGACCCACTTTACACGCTTACAAATCCTGTTGATGATGCATTGATGGATGTAAACGTTGTTTTGCGCGGTGAGGATATTCTTAGTTCTACACCTCGTCAGATTGTGCTTTACCGTTATCTTATGGAAATGGGTATTGCTAAAGAAACGCCACTTTACGGCCATATGCCTTATGTTATGGGCGAAGGTAAGAAGAAGCTTTCTAAGAGAGACCCTGAGTCCAACTTGTTCTTGCATAGAGATAACGGCTTTATTCCAGAAGGCTTGCTTAACTACTTGGCTTTGCTTGGCTGGTCGATTGCGCCTGATCGCGATGTGTTCTCTATGGACGAGATGATTGAAAAGTTTGATGTGCGAGACGTTAAGGCAAATCCTGCGCACTTTGACTTAGATAAGGCAATTTCCATTAATGCGGAGCATATTCGTATGCTTGATCCGCAAGACTTCTTGAATCGCTCTGTGCCTTACTTGCATAAGGATGGCGTTGTAAGCGCAGAAAGCTGGGATGCTTTGACTAGTCGCGAGCGCGAGGTGCTCACCGCTGCAGCTCCGCTTGTTCAGCCTCGCGTGCGCTTGCTTGGCGAGGTTGCTGGAATGGTTTCTAGCTTGTTAAGCGATGCAGCCTACATTGAGCCAGATGACGATGCGCGTAAGCAGCTTAAGGAATCCGCTGGCGAGGTTCTTGATGCTGCGCTCGCTGCTTTAAAGGGCGTTGATAGCGCTGATTGGCATACGGATTCTTTGCACGAGCTTTTGAACAAGAAGCTTGTTGAAGAGGCTGGTTACAAGCCACGATTGGCGTTTGGCCCTGTGCGCGTGGCTCTTTCTGGACGCCGCGTTTCGCCGCCACTTTTTGAGTCAATGGAAATTATTGGCAAAGATGTAACTTTGGCGCGTTTGGCTGGTTTGCGCGAAAACCTGTAAAAGTGTAATCAAACTTAACGCGATTAATGCCCTCGCTTCTTGTGCTTTTGTACTTGGGTGAGGGCATTTTTGCATTTGATTTGTATTTGATTTGTATCTGCTGCGACACGCCGCGGTTGCATGTATTTGCGTTATGTTGTAAAGTCGACATTTGTTGCGTCAAGAGGCGTAGCAAATATAAATGAAGCCCCCGTCGTCTAGCGGCCTAGGACTACGCCCTCTCACGGCGCCAACACCGGTTCAAATCCGGTCGGGGGTACAAAGACGGAACGGTTCCAAGAGCCGCGACGCCTGCCAATTGGGGTATGGTGTAATTGGCAACACAGGTGATTCTGGTTCATCCATTCTTGGTTCGAGTCCAGGTACCCCAGCGAATAGCTCTCGCAGTCGCGGGGGCTTTTTTTGTTTGCGAATCGACCTGCTTTTTCGCTTAAAGCGTAGCGCGAATCGACGATTTCGAGCTGCATAATGCGCGAGAA
>NZ_KQ956819.1:272383-272755 GCF_001546455.1 Gardnerella vaginalis
CGAGCTGCATAATGCGCGAGAAATCACCTCGATTCGCTGAGCCGCTCAAACGTAAAGTCCAGTGGACTTTACGTGCGGCGAAGACGTTAGCGCGCTTAGACCGCGCTAACGATTATCCAATTCGGAGCGCTGAGCTTGCTCAAGGTTGAAAGCACAGTGCGCTTTGACTGAGCTTGAAATTGCATAACGCATTTCAAGCTCCTTCAAAGCGTGATTTGGCTCAAGCATAAAGTCCAGTGGACTTTATGTGCCAAATCAGCCGAACGGCTACTAATAGCCGTGAGGAATAGCGCAAGCGAAGACATTCGCACGGCTAATTCGTGCGAACGATACTTCCGCTTTTTGTACGTGTTTTGGGTCAAATTTGGTACA
>NZ_KQ956819.1:272855-283109 GCF_001546455.1 Gardnerella vaginalis
CGTGTTTTGGGTCAAATTTGGTACAAAGTGCGTCAATTGGTTTCTGTTTTGCCGCTTACGTGCCTCTTGTGCAAATCTCATGCAAAACAAAAACCCCGAGCGGTTAGCTCGGGGTTAGAAAGAAGAGAAGAAGAGAGGTTCAGTTATTGGTGTAAATCGCTGCCTATTGCGATTTATTAGCTTTATGGTTTATATATAATCACCCTTTTCTTAAGGCAAATAGGTTATTGCCTTAAAGTTATCTTAAAATATTGTAAAAAATCGCCGTTTTTCCGCGTTTTGTTGATACGCCCGATGCTGTGCCGTATGCTTGAACTATGTTAGAAATTGCAGAATCTGATAAAAACGACTCTAAGATTTTGAAAAGTAGTCTAAACGGGCAAGAGTCTTCTCAAAATGCTAAGTCGTCAAGTTTTGCTAAGTCATCTAACGCATCTAAGTCATCTAACGCATCGGATTTGTCAAAGTTGCCAATGTCCGTTTCTGCAAGATTAGGTAAGTTGCAATTTCATCTTTCGGGAAAATTCCGTGTTTTACAGTTTGCGGATGTTCAAGATGCGCCAAAAATCAGTAAAGACACCATTAATCTTATAGAGTCTGCATGCGATGCAGTTAAGCCAGATATTGTGATTTTTAGCGGAAATCAGATTGCTGGGTATGCTAAAGATTTTGCAAACACTTTTGTGCGAAGGCGCTGGGATGAGTCGCAAGATAACCGTGGAGTAGACGCTCGCAAGTTACATGAAAACGCTTTGCAAGATACGCGCAAAAAAGTCTTAGAGCATATTAAGCGCATGGTAAAGCCTTTAGAAGATCGCTCAATTCCATGGGTATTAACGTACGGAAATCACGATTTTCAGTGCGGATTAAGCAACGCGGAGCTGGATTCTTTGTATCAAGAGTTTTCGGGATGCCTAAATCGCCAGCAAACCGATGGGCAGTTTTCTAGCGGATCTGCAATGTCTCTTCCAAAAAGCATTTTGCCAAAGCAAATAATCTTCCCTTGCCAAGCGGGAACTTTTGCTCTGCCTGTTATGGATGTAAATCAAGAAAAAGTTGTATTTTCTATTGTTCTTGTAGATTCTGGCGACTACGAAAAGCGTGGTGGTTACGGAAGTCCTTCTAGCAAGGCACTCGACTTTTTAGCGGATTTGCCAAGCTTTTTGCCACCAAAATTCTGCGTTTTTCAGCATTTTCCGCTTCCGCAATACTACGATTTGCTGCGCGAAGTTTCTAAGGATTGCGCTGCTAAAGAACACGCAATCGAAGGATATAGGCGTTTTGCTGGAAAATACTACGCTTTAGACGATAATCGCGTTTTGCCAGATGGATATCTTGGAGAAGGCGTGAGCTGCCCAGACCAAGATAGTGGTGAATATAATATTTTGCAAAAGATTGGGGCCTTTGCTTTTTGCGCGGGTCATGATCACAGAAACGCGTTTGCGGGCAGGTGCGAGGATTCTGGCATACTTCTAATGGCCACTGCAACGTGCGGATTTGGGTCCTACGGGCCAGTGGCGTCTAAATGCGGCGCAAGGCTTCTTGAGTTTGACATTCGTCACCCTTATGAGCCTAGAACACAGATGCTAGAATTTGGCGATTTGGTTGGAAAAGCCTCATCTAAAAAGGCATACACGTATGGGTTAAACGCAGATTGCAGTCACGATTTGCCAGAAGTTGACTTATTGCAAAAGCCTTCACTTTTTGCAAGGATTTTAAGAAGATGGCGGTCTTTAGCTGCAAAGTAACGCGTGATTATGTAGCATTGGCACAAATCTGAGCGCGATTGGCACGCTTGTAGGTATTATAGTTATTAGTTTTAGTTGCAAACGAAAGAGGTAAATGTGTCTGCGCAAAACACGGCTGAACAGAACGAAAGTGGCGTTGGGGCTGCAGACGTTTTGCATGTAGAAGGTGGTAAGCCGCTTAACGGAACTATTAAAGTTCGTGGCGCAAAAAACTTTGTTAGCAAGGCAATGGTTGCCGCGCTCTTAGCTCCTGGAAAATCCGTGTTAAAGAATGTTCCAGAAATTAGGGATGTTCATGTTGTTTCGGATTTGCTTCGGTTGCATGGCGTAGATGTAAGCGTTGATGGCGCTGCAGGCGTTGTTAGCATTGACGCAAGCAAGGTTCAACTTGCAGACGTTGCAGACGTAGACACGCTATCAGGGTCTTCTCGTATTCCAATTCTGTTTTCTGGCCCGCTTCTTCATAGGCTTGGTGAGGCTTTTATTCCAGCGCTTGGTGGGTGCAATATTGGTGGGCGCCCTATAGATTTTCATCTTGAAACCTTGCGCAAGCTTGGCGCAAATGTAAATAAAGACCACGAAGATGGTATTCACATTACTGCTCCAAACGGCTTGCATGGCACCAAAATCCACCTTCCGTACCCTTCGGTTGGTGCTACGGAGCAGACGCTTCTTGCTGCCGTTCTTGCAGATGGCAAAACGGAGCTTTCGGGTGCTGCAATCGAGCCAGAGATTATGGATTTGGTGGCCGTTTTGCAAAAAATGGGCGCAATCATCTCTGTAGATGTTGATCGCACTTTTAGAATCGAAGGCGTAGATAAGCTTCAAGGCTACAACCACACTGCTTTAACCGATAGGATTGAGGCAGCATCTTGGGCTTCGGCGGCGCTCGCCACTCATGGAGATGTGTTTATTAAGGGCGCAACCCAGCCAGAGATGATGACATTCTTAAACGTTTTCCGCAAGGTTGGCGGCCAGTTTGACGTTGCAGATAACGGTATTCGATTCTGGCATCCAGGCGGAGATTTGCATCCAGTTGCTATTGAAACCGACGTTCATCCTGGTTTTATGACAGATTGGCAGCAGCCGCTTGTTGTTGCTTTAACGCAGGCTAAGGGCTTGAGCATTGTGCACGAAACGGTGTACGAGAATCGTTTTGGCTTTACAAAGCCTCTTGTGCAAATGGGTGCAATGATTCAGCTATATCGCGAGTGCCTAGGCTCTCTTCCATGCCGATTCCAGCAGCGCAATTACAAGCATTCTGCTGTTATTTTTGGGCCAACACCTCTTACTGGTCAAGATATTGATGTTCCAGATTTGCGAGGCGGTTTTAGCCATCTTATTGCTGCTCTTACAGCTAAGGGGCCGTCTAACGTTAAGGGCATTTCGCTTATTGACCGCGGTTATGCAGATTTTAGAGGCAAGCTCACTGCTCTTGGTGCAGACATCGACTAGCAATGTGGATAACTTTTCCCTTATTTTTCTAGGGCTTTAATGGCTTTGGTACACATTTTCCTCTAAGTCTTTTCTTTGCATAAATTAGTGCATAGAGTTTAGCGCACAGGATTATTATCGACGTGATTTTATGAAAGTGCGGAAAATATGGTTTGTGTGGGTGGAAAATATCAGCTGCTGGGAAAACTCGGTTCTGGCGGAACTTCTAGCGTGTATCTTGCTGTAGACACTGTTTTACACAAGCAGTGGGCTGTTAAAGAGACGTCTGCTGAGCATTTAGATAGCGATAAAAATGACTTGATTTTGCAGTCGCTTCGAGCGGAAGTGGAGGTTTTAAACCACTGCAATCATCCTTGTATTCCTAGAATCGTTGATTTTTTTAAAGAAAACGGCAGAGCATACGCTGTTCGCGATTATGTTGAAGGCTGTTCTTTAAAAACAATTATTGAGCAAAGTGGCGTTATTAGTCCTAGCCAAGTGTGCGTTTTAGGAATTAAGCTATGCGATTTATTGCAATACCTTCACTCGTTAAAGCCAGCTGTTATTTATTGCGATTTAAAACCTTCTAACGTTATGGTTTCTGGCGATTCCAGCGTGCATTTAATTGATTTTGGCTCCGCACTAGAACTTAAAAACGAAGATGGTGTTTTAGTGCAGCCAAGCCGATTTAAGCAAGATGCGCGTTTTGCAACGCAGGGATTTGCAGCTCCCGAGTTATTTGAGCAGGGCGCTAAAATCGGAGTTTTTACAGACGTTTATGCGCTTGGAGCAACGTTGTTTTATGCGCTTACGGGTAGGTGTTATTTAGAAGGATTTAAAGATTTAGGCCAAGCGCGTTTAGGCCAAGCGCGTTTAGGACAATCGCATCCGCTTACTAACTTCGATTTAACTAAGAGTGATTCTGCTAGTGGCGTTAATGCTGTTTTGATGCGCGCTTTGGCAAATAATCCAAAGGATCGCTACGAAGATTGCGCGGAGTTTGCGCAAGCGTTAAAAGATTGTTTAGAAGATTTAGAGTCTGGCGTAAAAATCAAGTCAAATACGGAAGAGTCGGGGCTGGTTTTGCGCAAAAGAGGGCGTGCAAAAGGCGGTAAACAAAATGTTGGCAAAAGACATAAGAAAAATGGTGTGCAAAGTGGAAAGAAAAATATTGTTAAGATTGTTTGCTGCGCGTTAATGGCACTTATTGGATGTGTTGTGTTTGTATTTGCTTGCAAATCCGTAATAACAGTTAAAAGTAAGCAAACGCAAAGCCAGAAGAGTGCGTATGTAAAAAATGGCAATATCGCTGCAAAAAACAAGAACGCATCTGCAACAACAAGTAGAGCGCAAGAATATAAGCAATACATGGTTAAAGCTGCAAAGTCAACAGATTCTAGACAGGTTGTTGAATACGTTGATAAGGCTATGGCTTTGCAAATCAAACTTTTTAATGCAAATGTTCAGCCTATATCTATTCAGCCAGCGCTGCGACTTTTAGTAAACCAGATTGAAGATTTTAGGTGGAACGCAAGCGAAAGAGAAGATTTTACAGCGTTTGTTGATAAGTACAAGTCGACGCTTAAAAAATCCGAAGACTGGTATGAGCTGTGCCTATCTGTGGGCAAAGCGTATTGGTATTATGCGGCTAAAGACGAAGAAGCGCCAATAAATGCAAATAGAAAAGAGCGCATAGAGCAATCTGCTAAGTGGTTTGCAGAGGCGCTAAAAGGAGTTAAATCAAAGGATTATGAATCGGCGTTAATGTATTCTACGCTTGGCAGCGGTTACTTGGATTTTGCAAATTATACGCAAGGAAAAGAAAAGCCCAAGGCGCGAGAGTACGTTGGAAAATTGCGCACTTTTATTGAAAACGCAAAGAAAAACGAAAATGAGATTGTAAAAATCGATGCAAGCGAGATTGCGTTTGAGTCGCTAAATAAGTGGAGCGCTCAGTTTAAGGCAGATGGTGTAAATCAAGATATTGTTGAAAAGATTTTTGACGATGCGTTGGATTTGGCGCGGTCTTTAAAGTCGCAAAATAAGAACGTTGATAGCAGAGTTAAGCAGATAATAGGCCAGGCGGATTCGCTAATCGACTCTGTTGAAAACACATTCGATAACAGCGGTGCCTAGGATTTAATGACTTCGCCAAGCGAGGTAGAGAAAAGAAAAAGCCCACTGCGGTGGAATGAATGCAGTGGGCTTAGTGGAGCTAATGGTAATCGAAACCACGACCTCTTCGATGCGAACGAAGCGCTCTACCAACTGAGCTATAGCCCCAATGTTTTACACAACTCTGCACACTGTACTACAAAATGTGTAAAAGTACAACGCTAGCAGCGTGGGAGTGTTGTAAAACGTTGCTAATCCTTTGGTTAATCCTGCTGCGATTTGCCTTCCAAGCGCTTTTTAGCTTTGTTGGCAGAGTGAGCTTTGTAAAGTCCAATAAAAGTTGGAACAAGAGAAATCAGCAAAATCGCAACTATAACAAGCTCAAAATTCTTTTGAACAAAAGGAATGTTTCCAAAGAAGTATCCGAGAAGAGTAAAAAGCGACGACCAGACTACTCCGCCAAGAATAGAAAACGGCGTAAAACGAGTCCAGCGCATGCCAGAAATGCCCGAAATAAACGGCATAAATGTGCGGATAAACGGGAAGAATCTGCCTAAGAATACGGCGATTGGGCCCCACTTATCTATCATCTTTTCTGTTTTAGCAATGCGCTCAGGTGTTAGGGCTTTAACTTTGCCAGATTCAACGATTCGCCTGCCAAAAAAGTGGCCAATAAAGTAGTTGCATTGGTCGCCAATAATAGGCGCAAGCCAAACAACGGCGAGCAAAATCGCAAGTGGAAGCGAGCTTTTACCCGTTGTGGAATCTGGGGCTGCAAAGAATCCAGCTGCAAAAAGCAAGGAGTCGCCAGGTAAGAATGGGAAGAACACAACACCAGTTTCAATAAAGATGATTAGAAAGATTAGTCCTAGTGCTGGGGCGGTTCCCATAGCAATCCAGCCAGCTATAGCAGAGCGTGGATCTTTAAGAAGGTTAAGAATAAAGTGAATAAAACCCATGTACGTACCTAAATCTATTTGTGATTGCGCATTTTGCTACAATCGCGTGGAGTAACCATTATATTGCACGCTTTAGATAGGGGAATGTGCCTGGTAAGGTATTCATTAAGTGTTTAGCGCGTTAAAGGAGAGTGCAAGAGATGGATCAGCGTAAAGCAAACGCAAATGCTAACGCAGATAAAACCCTTGAATCACCTAGCGAATTGGAGTCGGAGCTATCTATAGCCGATATTTCCAAACGCCACTCAAATCCTAAACGTTGGGTGTTGTATTTTGCGATTCTTCTTGTAGCGATTGTTGTTCCATACTGGGTGGGTAGAACTTTGGCGGTTCAACACACGGCTTGGGTTGTTAAGAATTTTTCTGGCCTATCTGCTCAAGGTGTTGTGTTTATTGCATGGGTTACAACTGTTGCAACGGCTACGGCTTTAGCAATGGCATTAATTGAGTCCAGCAAATGGTTGTGGCGCTTTTTGTTTGTTGTTTTTCTAACGATTGAACAGTTTATTAGCGGATTGTGCCTGCTTCGCTTAAGCTTTTGGTATTCAACGTACGTGGTTTATGGTGCTTTTAGTGGACTTGCAAATGCTGCAAATCTTGGAATAATCTCTGCTGGATTTGGTGTTGCCATTTATGCGATTCTGTTTGTTGGATTGCTTGTAGTAGTTCCTAAAAAGTCGCGATTAAACGTTTTGACTCGCAGTTGGGCTTCGTTCATAATGTTTTACGCTATTGAAGTTCTGGCGATTCTTGTGGTGATTTTTGGCGGATTTATAACGGCTATGTAGGCCTTGCAAGCTTGTTTGGGCATAGTTGTAACATTGAAACTCGGCGTGTAACGCCCGCGGATTTGCAAGCGCTGCATTAAAGGATGCGGCACCGCGCAGTAATTATATAAGGAGGACGCCGTGGCATTAACGGCTGAAGATAAGAAGAACATTATCAACGAATACGCAACGCACGAGGGTGACACGGGTTCCCCAGAGGTTCAGGTTGCTTTGCTCAGCAAGCGCATCTCCGACCTTACCGATCACTTGAAGGAGCACAAGCATGATCACCACTCTCGTCGTGGTATGATGCTCATGATTGGTGATCGTCGCCGTCTTCTTGATTACTTGAAGCGCGTAGACATCAACCGCTATCGTTCTTTGATTGATCGACTCGGATTGCGTCGATAAGTCTTTTTGCCCGGGCATAAGCTCGGGCTTTTGTATTTATGCGGTTGTGTTTATGCATACTATTTATTAAGTCCTAGTTTATTTAGCGGGTTTGAAGTAGAATTAAAAAGCTTGATTAAATGGCTGATTAAATAGATGAATTTAAGATTTAAAGTGATTTTAGATTAGTGATTTAAAGCGATTTTAGATTGAAGATTTAAGCGATTTAGTTTTAGTGAATTCTTAAGTTTGTAGGATTTATAACTGAAGAATAAAACATAATTGAATATGGATGATTGAAGTAACCGAAACAAAAAACTACGAAATGTTGGTTATGCATTTTGCAAAGATTCGCGCGGATGTTAGGTAAAGGTAACAAAAAAGCGGGTCTGCCAATGACGACGCATGTTGGTTGATTAGGTAAGTTAGAAAAGGAGGAACCCGTGGAGGGTCCCGAAATTAAGGCTGTAGAAGCCGTTATTGATAATGGTTCATTTGGAAAGCGCACGCTGCGTTTTGAAACAGGTCGCCTCGCTCAGCAGGCTGACGGTGCTGTTGCCGCATACTTGGATGACGATTCCATGATTTTGTCGACGACGACTGCAGGGTCTAGTCCAAAAGAAAACTACGATTTCTTCCCGTTGACTGTGGATGTGGAAGAAAAAATGTACGCTGCTGGTAAGATTCCAGGATCTTTCTTCCGCAGGGAAGGCCGCCCATCAAATGAGGCAACGCTTGCGTGCCGTATTATTGACCGCCCGTTGCGTCCACTTTTCCCACACACTTTGCGTAACGAAGTGCAGGTTGTAGAGACGATTTTGGCGATTAATCCAGATGACGCCTACGATGTTATTGCTTTAAACGCTGCATCTGCATCTACTATGATTTCTGGTCTTCCATTTGAAGGCCCAGTTTCTGGCGTGCGTTTGGCTTTGATTGATGGCCAGTGGGTTGCATTCCCTCGTTGGAGCGAACGCGAACGCGCTGTGTTTGAGATTGTTGTGGCTGGTCGTGTTATTGAAAATGGCGACGTTGCTATTGCAATGATTGAAGCAGGCGCTGGCAAGAATGCTTGGAATTTGATTTATAACGAAGGTCAAATCAAGCCAGATGAGGAAGTTGTAGCTGGAGGCTTAGAAGCCGCAAAGCCGTTTATTAAGGTTATTTGCGAAGCACAAAATGAGTTGAAGCGCATTGCATCTAAGGAAACCAAGGAATTCCAGCTGTTCCCAGAGTACACGGATGAGCTTTATGCAAGAATCGATGAGATTGCTCATGCAGATTTGAACGAAGCTCTTTCGATTGCAGAAAAGCTTCCACGCCAAGACCGCATTGCGGAAATTAAGGAAGGCGTGCGCGAGGCGATTGCGCAAGAGTTTACCGATATGGACGATGAAGAAAAAGAAAAGGAGCTTGGTAACGCCTTTAAGGAGTTGCAGCGCCAGATTGTTCGTCGTCGTATTTTGACGGAAGATTACCGCATTGATGGCCGTGGCTTGCGCGATATTCGTACGCTTAGTGCCGAAGTAGATATTGTTCCACGCGTTCATGGTTCTGCGCTCTTCCAGCGCGGCGAAACCCAGATTTTGGGCGTAACCACTTTGAACATGCTTAAGATGGAGCAGCAGGTGGATGCGCTTTCTGGCCCACAGACCAAGCGCTACATGCACAACTACGAGATGCCTCCATACTCCACTGGCGAAACGGGCAGAGTTGGATCCCCTAAGCGCCGCGAGATTGGCCATGGTGCTTTGGCAGAGAAGGCTTTGGTGCCAGTCTTGCCAAGCCGCGAAGAGTTCCCATATGCTATTCGTCAGGTATCGGAAGCTATTGGTTCCAATGGTTCTACGTCTATGGGATCTGTGTGCGCTTCTACGCTTTCCCTGCTTGCTGCTGGCGTGCCTTTAAAGGCTCCAGTTGCCGGTATTGCTATGGGCTTGGTTTCGGGAGACGTTGATGGCAAGCACATCTTTAAGACTTTAACCGATATTCTTGGCGCAGAAGATGCGTTTGGAGATATGGACTTTAAGGTTGCTGGCACATCTGAATTCATCACCGCTTTGCAGCTTGATACAAAGCTTGATGGCATTCCAGCAGACATTTTGGCCGCCGCTTTGCAGCAGGCTCACGAGGCTCGCACTACTATTCTTGAAGTGATTAACGAGTGCATCGACTGCCCAGCAGAGATGAGCCCATTCGCTCCACGCATTATTACAACTACGATTCCTGTAGATAAGATTGGCGAAGTGATTGGCCCTAAGGGCAAGATGATTAACCAGATTCAAGAAGAAACTGGTGCCGAGATTGCTATTGAAGACGACGGTACTGTTTACATTTCTTCCGAAGGTGGCGAAGCTGCCGAGAAGGCTAAGGAAATCATTGATTCCATTGCAAATCCACGTATTCCAAAGGCTGGAGAAACCTTTACGGGCAAGGTTGTTAAAACAACAAGCTTTGGTGCGTTTGTTAATTTGACGCCTGGAAGCGACGGCTTGTTGCATATTTCTCAGATTCGTAACCTTGCTAACGGTGAGCGCATTGACACTGTTGAAGATGTGCTTAAAGAGGGAGATACCGTAGAAGTAATCGTGCAAAGCGTAGATGAGCGCGGCAAGATTTCTTTGGCAATTCCTGGTTTTGAAAATCAAGAGTCTTCGGCGCCAGCACCTCGCGAAAATCGCGGACGCGGGCCACGCGAAGATAGGGATGATAGGGATGATCGCAGAAGCGACCGTAGGCGTGCTCCTCGTGAAGATAGGGAAGATCGCGAAGATAGAGACGATCGCCCTCGCCGCCGCAGTGTTCGCGACGACCGCGATTCGCGCTACGACGACAGGGATA
>NZ_KQ956820.1:0-861 GCF_001546455.1 Gardnerella vaginalis
CACCATTTCATGCTGAGGTTCGCTTCATCCGCGGCGAAAAATCTCGAATCTCCACCTTACTTAACGCTATAAAATCGCAGCAAAAAGTTCAAAGCATAACAGCGATGAGCGCAGATACAGCTAAGACGGGTACGAACGGGATTTTATTTTGCGCATTTTTAGACTTAGCGCTAGAAAAATTAACTCGGAAAAATCGCAAGCAGACTCTAGAACAGATTTTCCATACTAAAATCCAAATTAATCCAAGTATGCTAACTAATGCAAACCAGCATATTATGCAATCAAATCCAAATAGCGCCAAAGCCTGAGCAGTCATAGATGCGCACGTAACATCTCCAAATCCAAGCGCTCCGCGCATGCAAAGTTTTTGCATTAAAACGTAGATAGCAAAAACTGTTATCGCGCAAAGCCATCCGCGCAAAAGAAAATTGACATTATGCAAAGAAATTAGCGAAAAAATAAGGTTCGCTGCAGATTGCGCAAAAGCGGCTAGTACAACCCAAAGTCTAGGCACAACGCGGCTGATTAAATCCGTTGCGCACACTGCAATCAGGCATACAAGCGTTGGTGTTGTAAATAAACACGCGATAATAAACTGACTCATTTGATTATGCTAAATGCGCGAAAATTGCATTGCAATAAATTTCGTTCAATGTGGTTAAAGGCTTTTGAAGTTATGCAGATTACGCCAAACTGGGTAGAGATTCGAGATTTTTCGCCGCGAACGAGGTGAGCCTCAGCGCCGAAGGTGGTGACTCGCCGAGAGAGCAAGAAAAATCGAGAATCTCGGTGATTAAGTGATACGTAATTGTTCAAGCATGTAAGAGGACTGGGTGATTCTTGGTCGAACAGTATAAGAGC
>NZ_KQ956820.1:961-17665 GCF_001546455.1 Gardnerella vaginalis
GAGCGTTGTGAGACAAGAATTAGCCAGCCCTCATACACACCAAGCTAGGAAAACCGCTCGCGCGTTACAGCGCGCTCACGTCTTCGCCGCGCAGAAGCAGTGCTTCTGCCTTGAGCGGCTCAGCGCTCTGAAGGAGTTTGAAATGCGTTATGCAATTTCAAACTCAGTCAAAGCGCGCGCTAGTTAGCGTTTTCGTTGGAGCGCTTATACTCGTCGCGAATCTTTAAGAAATCGTCGTAGTTATCCGCAAACTTAGTTTCGCCCGTCTTTAAGTTGGTGGTAACAAAATAAATCCATGGACCATTTGCTGGATTAAGCGCCGCCAAAATCGCGTTATCTCCAGGAATACTTATAGGAGTAGGCGGCAGCCCCTTGTGAATCCTAGTGTTGTACGGATTGCTTGCATCGTCTAGCTGCGATTGCGTAAGATTAATCGCCTTAATCCCAATGCCGTACGCAACCGTGGTATCCATTCCCAAAGGCATGTTTTTAGCTAAACGATTTAAGATTACGCGCGAAACTTTGCCGTAGTATTCGCGATTATTGACTTCCGCTTCTGCAATGGATGCAATTTTAAGAATCTTTTGACGCAAATCGCCCTTAGGAACACCTAGAGAATCAAGCTTTTTAACGCGCTTATCTACCATTTTTTCAAGTATTTTACTAGCAGACTTCATGGCTTTTACGTTGTAAACTCCAGGCTCTAACCATCCTTCAAAGCTTCCGCCCGCTTCTGGAGGCAAAATCCCCATTCCGTCTGCGATTTGAATTGCGTTAAATTGAGCAATATCGATTCCAGAGATTTGCGCAGCTTTGCGAATAACGTCTGTTGCGCGCTCCCCTGCCTTAACGTCTAAGAATCCACCCGCCTTGCTTTGGTCGGAAAGAATGTCCACTACGTCCATGGAATTCATGTGTTTTTTAAGCGCGTAAATTCCTGGATACAAAATCTTGTTGTTTGCGGCAACAATGTTGGAAAATGTGGATTGTGACTTTACAACCTGCGCTTTAACAAGGTTGTTTCCCACTTCTAGCGATCCTTGACCTGGCTCAATCGTAAATTCAACGAACCCACTTCCAGGCCCTGGCCAGTCTTCCATAATTGCCGACTGACTATTATTTCTTACATAAACTGCAACGCGATATAAGCCATATCCAACAACAAATAGCAGCGCAAAAACTAGTGCAAGAATGAATGCAACTATGCGATTTCTTTTATTTTTGCGATTTTTACGCGCTTTAATCGCTTTTCGGGATTTTGGCGGCACAGGAGGATTGGAGGAATCGTGGCTCCATTTAGCGTTTTGATTGAAAAAATCGTCTATATTCTCACTCATTAAACGCTTCCTTTCTGCTGTAATCGCCTTGCGGGTCACTTTGTAAATTACTTTGCGTGTCGCTTTGCAAATCGCCTTGCGAGTCGCCTTTTATATTTTTACAAGCATTTTTGTAATCGTCAATCGCAGATTGCAAAATCAACACTGCCGACTGCTGATCAACCATTGGACGATGCTTTTTAGTGGAAAAATCAGCATCTAACAGTTGTTTATGAGCAGTAACTGTTGTTAACCGCTCGTCTTTAAAAACGACTTCTGGAATAAAATCAAGCGACCAATCGCCATAATCAAAAAGCGATTTAATGCGTTTGGCTAAATTAGCACCCCATCTGCGCGCTTTTTTGGCAGACTTGCCCTCGTATCCGTCTAATTGCAAAGGCAAACCAATTACAACTCGGCTCACGTTATTGTCTTCAATAATGTTAAGAACATCTTCAATAGCGTTAAACGAGTCACCATAAGCCTGAATATTGCCAATTGGGTGAGCAAAAGTCAGCTCAGGGTCGGACTTAGAAAGCCCAACCCTGGCATCTCCTAAATCAATACCTAACCACACCATGAATTTTATGCTGCTCTTGGTAAAGATTATATCGTTTTGTTTTAAGCGTGTAGCTACGCACTAGTCGAGCTTAGCCACTTCGCTCTTAACAGCCTCAAGCGCTTCGTCAATCTTAGAAGCATCTGCGCCGCCGCCCTGAGCAAAGTCTGGCTTGCCGCCACCGCCGCCGCCAAGCACCTTGGAAGCAGTACGCACAAGATCGCCAGCCTTAGCACCAGCCGAACGAGCAGCCTCGTTAGTGGCCACTGCAACCATTGGCTTATCGCTCTCATTTACGCCGCACAACGCAACGATTACTGGTGAATCTTCGCCCAAGCGAGAACGAACGTCAAGAACCGTCTTGCGCAAAGCGTCGAAGGAACCGAAGTTTCCAACATTCTTTACAGCAAGCTTAACCTTGGCGCCGCTTTGCTTAGCCGCTTCAACCAATTCTGGAACAGCCTCGTTAAGCTGCGATTCGTAAACAGAAGCAAGCTTGCGGTCGGAATCCTTCATCTTGTTAAGCAAAGACTCTAAGCGCTCAGCCAACTCGTCTGGACGAGCGTTGACCATGTCCGAAAGTTGCGCAACCAATGCGTGTTCGCGAGCGCCATATTCGTACGCTTCTTCGCCGCAAAGCGCGTCGATTCTGCGTACGCCAGAGCCGATAGAAGACTCAGAAAGGATTGTAACCATACCAATCTTGCCCGTGCTCTTAGCATGAGTACCGCCACAAAGCTCACGGCTCCAGCCGTCGCCAATTTCTACAACGCGCACAATATCGCCATACTTTTCGCCGAACAAGTGCATTGCTCCAAGCTTGAAAGCGTCGTCGATTGGCATCTCCTTTGGAACAACTTGCAAGTCTTCGCGAATGCGCTCGTTTACGCGAGCCTCTACGCGCAACAATGCATCTTTATCAACAGCCTTTGGCCACTGGAAGTCAAAACGCAAGCGATCTGGATCTACTACAGAACCGCGCTGAGTTGCCTGTGGGCCAAGCTCCTCACGCAAAGCCTTGTGAAGCGTGTGAGTTGCAGTGTGGCTTCTAGCCAAAGCAGCACGGCGCACCTGGTCAATATTGGTGTTTACAGGAGCACCAACGCTAAGCGTACCTTCGGTAAGTCGGCAGCTGTGAACAATCAAATCCTTGATTGGACGCTGAACATCGTCAACTTCCAAAATTGCGCCATCGTCGGAAATAATCTCGCCCTGATCGGCAATCTGGCCGCCACGCTCAGCGTAGAATGGCGTGCGATCAAGAATAACTTCAACGTTTGCAGGAGCGCTAACGCTTTTAACAGAGCCCTTGCCTGCTTCAACAATCGCCAAAACGTTTGAGCGGCTGGAGAAGTCTGTGTAACCGAGGAAGTCGATTGGCTTTTCGAGTGCCTTCTTAATATCGTCGTAAACGCTAACGTCTACATTGTGGCGCTTCTTCAAAGCATCCGCACGAGCGCGGCCCTTCTGTTCGCTCATAAGCTCGCGGAACTTAGCCTCGTCAACCTTAACGCCCTGCTCAGCAGCCATCTCCAGAGTCAACTCAATTGGGAAGCCGTAAGTATCGTGCAAAGTAAAGGCGTCTGCACCGCCAACCATAGGTTCGTCCTTGTGTTCTTTCTTAGCTTTTTCCACAGCCAAATCAAGAATAGTCGTACCCTTTTCTAGAGTGCGGCGGAAGGCATCTTCCTCACCGTATGCAGCTTCGCTAACCTCGTGGAAAGTGTTGTTAAGCTCTGGGTAGCTTGGCTCCATAGCGCCCTTAGAAACTGGGAACAAGGTTGGCAAAACTGGATCTTGCACACCAAGCATACGCATTGCGCGAACAGTTCGGCGAAGAAGACGGCGAAGAACGTATCCACGGCCAACATTGCTTGGACGCACGCCATCGCTCATAATCATCAACGCAGAGCGCACGTGATCTGCCACAACACGGAAACGAACATCCGCATCGGCATTGCTTCCGTACTTTACGCCACTAAGCTTTTCTGCAGCTTCAATAACTGGGTAAACTTCGTCGGTTTCGTAAATGTTTTCCTTGCCTTGCATAAGGTAAGCCAAACGCTCCAAACCAGCACCCGTATCGATGTTCTTTTGATCAAGCTCACCAACAATATGCAAATCGGTCTTAGACTTTACGTTGTCTACTTGGAAGTTCTCAAAAACCAAATCCCAAATCTCAATAAAACGAGATTCGTCTGCAGCAGGACCTCCATCCTTGCCGTATTCTGGGCCGCGATCAACGTAAATCTCGGAGCATGGGCCGCCAGGGCCAGGGCCACCAGTAGTCCAGAAGTTATCTTCCATGCCAAAAACTTGCATGTGCTCTGGGTCAAAGCCCTCATTCTTCCAGATTGCGCGAGCTTCGTCGTCGTCTGTAAAAGTAGTAACCCAAAGCTTTTCTGGGTCAAAACCATAGCCGCCCTTATCTTGAGGAGTTGTTAAAAGCTCCCAAGCATAGTGGATTGCTTCTTCTTTAAAATAGTCACCAAAGCTAAAGTTTCCAACCATTTGGAAGAAGGTGCCGTGACGAGTGGTTTTGCCAACTTCGTCAATATCGAGCGTACGCACGCATTTTTGATTAGACGCCATTCTGCGAGAAGGAGGCGTTTGCTCTCCCAAAAGATAAGGTATGAATGGAACCATGCCTGCAATCGTAAAAAGCGTCGTTGGATTTGGAGAAATCAGCGATGCCGAAGGCACGACCATATGGCCATTCTTGGCAAAATAATCAAGATAACGCTTTGCAATTTCTGCTGTGCGCATGGGTACGAACTCCTTTTTTATTTATCAGACTTAGTATAAGACTACTTAGTATAAGACTTATTTGTAAACGAATCATCACGTTTATCGGCGTACTTGTCGGCATACTTAGAGTTAAGCTGCGACTCGTGGGCTTTTCTGCTGGAATTAAAATCATTGTACAAAGACAAAATCGTGCTTAAAGTAAGATTCTTTGGGTCTTTATCGAAGAAGAAATTCCTAGCGCTTTGTGGGAACTTTTCCTTAACGTACGCGCGAGCCTTTGTAACAGACATAACTCCCATTACAAAACCGATGCAAATCCAAAATAAACGCTTAAACATCACTCCCCCTTAGGCATAAATGACTCGCCAGAATTTGCCGCGTGCCTAGCAGAAGATTCTGCAGCATCTGTTGGAACAGTAGCTTTGTTAAAGAATGCGTTAAAAGTATCTTTAAGCGCGTAGCAAGCAGAGGCAATTTTAACAACTGGCTTTCCAAGAAAAGCACCATACAAATCCGTAAGAGCGCCAACATTTGTAGCAGTAGTGCGAGCTGCGCCCGTAACGGCATTAACGTCTTCTAAGGTTTTGTTCACTTGCTTTACTGTAGTAACAGATTCGTCGATAGCAGGCAAAGCGTGTTCGCCCGATTCCTTAACGGTTTGAGCAATCTGATTAAACATTTTACCCAGCCTAATAAGCGGATAAATCATAAATCCCGAAAGCACCGCAAACGAAATAGCCGCAATTAGAGCAGCAATGTCTCCAACGCTCATCGTAACCTCTTTCCTGCTGTTTTGCACACGACTACCCACGCAATGTATTTAAAAGATTAACGAAGAGTCAAGACTCTTTTTAAAAATTTAACGAACAATTTTTTAGCAAACTTATTGTATTTACTCGTTGTATCCCTTAATTGTTATAGCCTGATCGATTGGAACTGCCGTGTTGAAATCAAGGCGAGTTACACTTCCATTTTGCGGGCGTTCGCTTAAATCGTAGCCAACAGGGGCAAAACGATGCATAAGACTTAAAAGCGTGTTTCCGTGGGAGATTTGCAAAACGTTGTCTCCGTCTTTTAGCGCTGGGTTGCTGGCGATTATTTTAAAACCACCTTCAACGCGCTTCCAATATTCAATATCTGACTCCGCATCGTGGAATGGGTCGGCCTCTTTAAGCATGTCTCTAGTTGCAGCCAGCCCAAACTTTTCAACGATTTCGTTATATGTTTTTGCTCCGTGAGGCGCACCTGCAGCCCACCAAGCCATATTCATATCTTGACCTTCAAAATAGCCGTAGCATTGCTCGCGAAAATGCATATCGCTTACAAGCTGTGGGCGTGCATGAGTGTGCTTTTCGTTTTCGATTAAAATGCGCTCAGCTGTGATTTGCGCGCGAGTTGTATCGGAGCAATATGCGGCAGCAAAAACAATGTTCTTAAGCTTTTGAGCTGCTAAATCGGCGTCTTTAAGCCCTTTTGGTGTTAATGGAGAATTGCTCCAGCCTTGCAAGCGATTATAACAATTAAACATGGTTTGGCCATGACGAACTAAATAAAGATGCAGCAACATAACTTAATCATCTCACTTTTTGAGTAAAACGCGCAAAAATTAGACTGATTAAAACTAATCAAAACTGACTAATCAATGCTGACTAATCAAAACTGACTAATCAAGATCAACATCTCCTAATTCTTGGAATCGCTTTGCAATCAGCTCTGGAGTGGTATCGGAAATCCAAGACGCCATTCCCGCTTCCGACCCAGCCAAATACTTGATTTTATTGGCATCTCGCATAAACGAGAAGAATTGCAAATTAAGGCGATAATGCGAACGACGAGAATCGTGCACAGGAGCTTGATGCCATGCTGCAACGTAAGGCAAATCAACGAATTCGCTAGAAGAAGAATCGAAAGCTAACGAATTACCTGCAGATGCAGATTCTCCCGCGTTCAAAGGCGATAATCCAAAGAACTTATTAGCACGCCTAAGAAGAGTTATGTAGATTTGCGCCAAATCCCAACGCTCTTGATCGTCAAGCTGATCCAAAGTAAGAACGTCTCGAACAGGAGCAACATGCACCTCTAGCGGCCAACGCGCGGCGGCTGGAACATACGCAACCCAACTGTGATTATGCATAATCACGCGCTTTTTAGCCTCAATCTCTGAATTCATTAAATCCTTAAGAAGATTGCTGCCAGTGCGCTCAAAATAAGCCTCCGTGTGGCGCAACTCCTGCTCCAACCTAGGGGCAATAAATGGATACGCATAAATCTGACCATGAGGATGATGCAAAGTCACGCCAATCTGGCTTCCGTGATTTTCAAACGGATAAATCTGCTCAATTCCTTCGATTTGGCTAATTTCTGCGGTTCTAAACGCCCAAGCTTCAACAATCGTGCGCATACGCAAGACGGAAAGATTAGCTGGCAGCATGTCTTCGTTGGAGCTAAAGCAAATCACTTCGCATCGTCCAGCCGCAGGAGCCTGCTTCCACAGCGGATTTCCATCAACGTATGTTGTTGTGTTTGGAACGCCTGCAACCTTTGCCATAGCTGGGTAGCGATTTTCAAAAACAACAACGTCGTAATCTTCGTCTGGAATTTCGCCATTTTGGTACTCGCACTGTGGCTTTCTGCCAGCAAATGGGTCGATTCTTGATTTAGTAGAATCCGCCGCAGAATCCGCCGCAGAATCATGATTATTTGAATCCGCACTAAGAATAGTAGCTGGTCGCTTTGCCCACAACCTAGACATTGGAATCCAGTCCCCAGTAAGCGGATCTTGTCGCATTTGCGGCGCCTCGCTAGGAACCTCATTTCCATTTTCATCAACACGCGAAGTAAAGCGATACGGCAACTTTCTAGGGTCAATCAGCTCCCTTGTTTTGTGGCCGCTAACATATTCTGGATTGTCGTCTATGTAGAAAAAGTCGCGACCGTCGGAAAGCTTTGTTGCTGTAATGCGAATATGCTCGCGCGCGTAGGTTCCTGGGCGGTACAACTTATACGGATACTCTCCGCCAAAATCGCGAATCGGAGCTTGCACTGGGCGCGGCGGCTCTTGCGAATCAATATCGCCTAAAACCGCAGGCATCTGCTGCGTTGCGTACAACGAATCTCGCACATCTGCCGCAGCTTCTCCTTCCGCTTGAGCCACAAGGCTACTAAGCGACGAATCCCCAACACCCGTGCTTGTAATCTTGCTCATAACCGTCTCGTTTGCACCGCCAGCTTTGTTTCTAGCGCGAATCGCCTTAACGTCTATTGCGTCAAAAGCATCTGTGTCTTCTAGGCTTTTTTCGACTTCTCGCTCATCTGCCTTCTTGTGCTTCGAAGCATCGTCAATCTCGAATCCTGCAGCTGCTCCGCCTTCAAAGCCGCCGCCTGGGCCTGCAAATCCAGCCGTAGTTGGAATATTGTGCAACCCATCAATCTTTTTAGGCTCTACCACAAAACCACCCCTTCAAAAGTATTATTGGCAACGTCTAATGCATGTTTGCAAATTGCGCGCGCGGCATTTTGTTGTGCGGCTAGCGAATTCGCTTTGGTATTTTGTTGAGACATCTTTGACTCCATCGTCTCTTTTACTCTTTGTCTTCTTTGTCTTCTTTGTCTTCTTTGTATTTATTACGTTTTCTTGTTTTTACGTTTTCTTGTTTGTATCTTATTAATCACACGCTTTAGACGCTTAGTTATCTATTATATATTTTCTTATTCAACACTCGCACAATGTTATATTTTGTAATATAACGGGCGCTGTTGTAATTATTATATGTGATTTTGTTTTGTTATTAAAGTGTTTTGTTGCAAAATGTGCGGTTGCTTGCGACCTTTCCCTAACAAAAGTTAATACGCACCAACACATAACCAGCTTTTACGTAATTCATACTGCTTTTATACGAGCACACTACGCGCTAAGCAAAAAGGCAGGTCGTCGCGCCTGCTTTTGTTTCCCAAAACACCAAAAATGGGAACAAACGCGGGGAAAAATAAACAAACACGGGCAAGTGTTCTTGCTTTTGTTCCCAAAATCGGCCAAAACGTAAACAAACGCGGGGAAAAATAAACAAACGCGGGCAAGTGTTCTTGCTTTTGTTCCCAAAATTGGCCAAAGCGTAAACAAACACGGGGAAAAATAAACAAACGCGGGAAGAATCGCAAGAAAAACGCATTGACCCCCACTATGCAATGCACAGCAGGGGTCAAGCGGTATGTCCTTAAGAATGAAATCCAGAATTTAGCGAGCGTAGTACTCGACGACGTACTGGATGTTGACTTCAACTGGAATCTGATCGACTTCCGGCTTACGAGTCAAAGTAGCCTTCAAAGAGGCAAGATTTACATCGAGGTAACCAGGAACTGCTGGCAAAACGTCACGATGAACGCCTTCAGCAGCCATCTGGAATGGCACCATTGTCTGGCTCTTAGCGCGAACCTGAATGGTCTGGCCTGGCTTAACGCGGTAGGATGGGCGATCAACAAGATTGCCATCTACCAAAATGTGACGATGCACAACAAACTGGCGAGCCTGAGCGGTTGTGCGAGCAAAGCCTGCGCGCAAAACCAAAGCATCAAGACGGGTTTCCAAATCGGTGAGCATTGCGTCACCAGTCTGACCTGCAGTGTGCGTACCCTTTTCGTAAGCTGCACGAAGCTGCTTCTCGGAAAGACCGTACTGAGCGCGAAGACGCTGCTTCTCGCGAAGACGTACTGCGTAATCGGACTCGGTACGACGACGAGTGCGGCCGTGCTCACCTGGAGCATATGGACGCTTCTCGAAAATACGCTGAGCCTTTGGGGTCAAAGCGATGCCGAGGGCGCGAGAAAGACGCACCTGACGGCGAGAACGCTGAATATTAGTCATTACTAATCCTTTTATTCTGTCGTTATCTGAACGGAACGTGAACCAAACTTTACGATTATTCACGCTGAGCCGGCCTCTCCAGTGCTTCTTCGTGCAAACACACGAACGCGAAAGCATTAAAACGCATAAAACGCCATAATTCTTGCGCGCCGACCCACTGATGGGCTAAGGCTCCAGATAATGCCTACGAAAATAGGCATCGTTCCCCATACTACTCCGCGCCATAGAATATGCGCGACGACCTGCCTTTGTGCTTGAGCGTAGCGCACAAAGGCAATTCGGAGCGCTGAGCCGCTTAAAGCAGAAGCATTGCTTCTGCGCGGCGAAGACGTGAGCGCGGCTAATCCGCGCAAACGCTTTAAGCTACAAAGTGCGGAAATGGTTGACGCTTTTTGTACGTGATTTAAATCAAATATGGTACAAAATGCGGAAAATCGCTCGCGCGGTCTAAGCGCTCAGTCAAAGCGCGCACGAAGAACACCAGAGTCCATTGTGTAAACGAAATCAGCGCTTGCTGCAACCGATTCATCGTGAGTCACAACTAAAACCGCTGCTCCGCCTAGCGCCGACTCGCGCAAAAGATCTAAAACAATACTTGTATTTTGCGAATCCAAATCGCCAGTAGGCTCGTCCAAAATCAGCAGCCGAGGCTTGTTAATCAAAGCGCGCGCAATCATAACGCGCCGCATTTCTCCGCCAGAAAGCTCACGCGGGTAGCAATGCGCAAGATCATCCACGTTAAGGCGCTTAAGCAAATCCATAGCGAAGGAAGTCAAGCTAGCATCTAAAGAAGACGCAGAAGACGCAGACACAGAAGACGCCTGCGCAATCCTAACAGGCAAAATAACATTATTCAGCACATTCAAATTAGCAAGCAGCGTCTGCGATTGCGTAACAAAACCAATGTTTTTAGCGCGAATCGCAGAAATTTGCTCATCGCTTATAGATGGCAGCGAAATATTGCAGCCAAAAATCGTAACGCTTCCACGAGTAGGCTTTAAAAGCCCTGCAATCATGTTTAAAAGCGTTGATTTTCCATTTCCAGACTTGCCCACAATCGCAACAAAATCGCCAGACTTAAGCGAAAAATCAACATTGTCTACAGCAATAAACTTGCGATTTTTGCGCTTAAATTCGCGAGTAACATTTTTAAGATTTACAACCAAATCGCCTAAATCGCCTAAATAGTTGCTAACCACTTTATTCGCCATCTTGCTCGCCACTTTATTCGCCACTTTATTCGCCATCTCTCAAAGCTAAATACGCTTCCTTGCTTGCGATTCGCCCAACAATAATCGCAGAAGTTACCAGAACGCTAACAAGCGAAAACGCTACAGAAACCGCCGCAAGAGCGCACACAAACCAAGCGTCCGACTCCAAATACGGCAACTGCAATTGGCTAGAAATCGCAATGTTGTATGGGAACAAAATAAGCGAAGCAAACGCAACACCAATCACGCCTCCCGCAACGCCAATCACCGCCGACTCTAGCGAAATCATGCCAAAAAGCATGCGTCTATTTGCGCCCAAAATCCTCAATGAAGCAAATTCCCTCTTGCGCTCAGATGTAGAAGCCGCAAAAACGCACACAAGAATCAAAACGCCCACAGCCCAAAACGCTAGAATGCCAAGAAAAATCGCCTTGTTTAGCACCTCTAAGCTCTTTTTAGTCTGCTCGGTAATTCCGCCTGGAAACACCATTCCAAGGCTTTTAATTCCGCTAGTTTTACGAATATTTTCCGCAACGCTTTTAGCGCTAAAACCTTTGCGCACCTTTACAAGAACCGCACTAACAGCCTTGCGTGCGTACTTTGCTGGAATCGCAGTGTGCCCAACTTTCGAAGAATATTTAACAACCGCTGGAATCGTGTCTCTGTTTACAAACACCGAGTTATCTAGGCTAGTGCCCGTTTTGGCAAGCTGCGCAACAATCGGCCATTCGTGCCCGTACAAGCGAACCGTGTTTTTGTAAGACACAAGCACGTTTGCGCCCGCAATCATCTGCCCTTTTTTAAGCTCGCTTTTGTGCTGCGAATAAATCCATGGCGCAATCACAAAGTCGCTAGCAGGGTCAAAACCTATGATTTGCAACTTTTCTGCGCAGCATCCAGCAGATAGCGAAGATATGTAAGTTTGCACGCTTGCTTTTTCAACGCCCTTTGACTTTCGCACAAAATCCTCAATATTGTTTGTAAAGTAAAACGTGCTCGATCCGCCATTGGTAAGCAACGCTTCCGCGCGATTGTACGTGTTTTGTGGAATCACCATAATATCCGCGCCAAGGCGAGCGCGCATACTGTTTAGGCCGTTTGAAAGATTTAGGGAGACTAGCGAGCCGCCAAAAAACACTGCAGCTAAGCACGCGGAAACCACGATTAACGCGGCGGTTCTAAGCGGCTTTTGCTTTAGGTTTTCTAGCGGCAGGCTTTTTAGAGTAAATTTTTGCATTGTATTTGCGTTATATTCGCACTATATTTGCGCGGACTTTTCATCGCCGTTTGCTGGCGACTACTCAGCCTCTTTCTTTGAATCCAAATACACAGCAACGGCAGCAAACACAGCTGCTAACACACCCAAAACAACCAAAGTTGGGCGCGTTGTGGAAGCGCAATGCATCATCGGGCTTTTGCAAACTCCGATTAGGAAAGTTGGCACTGCGATTGCAAGCAGCGCGTTTACAATCACGGCAATGCTTAGGCCCGCACGCAAAGGTGCTTTTACAAACAACGCAACAACGCCAAGAATCGCTATAACAATGCCGATTCCTAGTGCTGCGCGGCCAGTGTAGTAGCATGCCATGTGCATTCCGTTGGCGGATGCGCAAACTTTTGCAAAACTAATAGGCGCGATGGCGATTAATACGCCAAAAACAATCGCGGGAATTGATGCGAACAACCTGTTTTTCATAACTGTCCTTTCGTTTTCAGTGCAGTTTTCAGTATGTTTGCGTTTCCATTTTTTCAAGCATCAAGCACTAAATCAAGACTTGAAAAAGCGGTGTTATTCTGTATAATCGCGCCCGCGCTCAAACGTAATAATGTTTAGATATTCCAGTTTTTATCGGCAATCTTACGATTAGTCGCAATCTTGGCAACAAAAATTACTTAGTCTGCTTAATGTCAAAAATCAAAGTTTTTCTATTGGAGCAACTCTTAGCATAAGTCGCTTTACGCCGTCCGAACCGAAGTCAACTGTAATAATTGAGTTTCTGCCCTTATCTTGTGTTTTAAGAACAGTTCCAAGGCCGTAGGTGTCGTGCGAAATTTTATCGCCTTCGTGGAAATCATTTATGTTTAAGTGATTGTCTTTTTCTTGCAAACTCTGCTTTTTGTAAGATAATGACGATGCAGACGATTGCAAATTTGAGGTGGACGATTGACTCTGGTACGATGCGCTTGATTTTCTTGCGATTCGAGTGGTAACTTTGCCAGACTTTGAGCCGTACGACTTGCCGTATGAGTTGCCATACGAACTAGAGCCATACGAATTGCCATAGCTGGACTTTGAACCGTATGAATTGCCGTAGAGCGACTTGCCATAACGCGACTTGCTGTAGCGAGATCCGCCGTGGCTCGAGCCTCCATAAGTGGTGTAGGAATCGTCATCCCAACCGCCGTCATCGCTAAAATCGGAGTCAAAATCAGCGTCAAAATCTCTGCCCACTCCCCTAAGTCCAGCACGCATAACGGCCGCTTCTGTGCGCTTCCAGCAAATCAAATCCGCAGGAATCTCGTCCAAAAACTGACTTTGAATCATCTCCTCCGACTTGCCCCATTGCGAACGCTCAGCAGCCCAAGTAACGTACAAAATTTTCTTAGCGCGAGTTATGCCAACGTATGCAAGACGACGCTCCTCGCAAAGCTCCTTTTGATTGTCAACACAGCGCGAATGAGGGAAAGTGCCCTGCTCCATGCCAGTTAAAAACACAACGGGGTACTCCAAGCCCTTAGCCGTGTGAAGAGTCATAAGCGTAACTTTTCCAGTATCTTCGCCCTGGTCTGGAAGCTGATCCGAATCCGCAACCAAAGCCGTAGTCTCCAAAAAACCAGCAACATTAGCATCAGGCGTATTCTGCTCATACTCGGCTGCAACCGATTGCAATTGAGACAAATTATCTACCCTAAATTCGTCTTGAGGGTCTTTAGATTCTTGCAAATCCTGCAACAGTCCGCTTTCGTTAAGCACGTTCTCTACAACCTTAGAAGGCTTGGAATCATTAGCTTTCATAAAGTCAATAAGCGAAGTAATAAGATCCCTAAAACTCTTAAGAGCGTTTGCAGTTCTTGCAGGAACGCCGCCGTCTTGTTCGATTTTGTCTATATTGCTAAGAGCCGCCCAAAAACTGATGGAATTTTGCTGGGCGTATAGCGCAATAATCGACTCCGCACGCGCTCCAAGACCACGCTTTGGAACGTTTAAAATGCGGCGCATATTAACATCGTCATCAGGGTTTGCAATAGATTGCAAGTAAGCAAGCGCATCTTTGACTTCGCGGCGCTCATAGAACTTAGTTCCGCCAACAAGTTGATAAGGCAAGCCCGACTTAATAAGCGCATCTTCTAAGCTACGCGATTGCGAATTTGCGCGATACATAATCGCAATATCCGAGTAATTTACGCCGTCTTCGCTTGCCAGGCGCGCAATTTCTTTGGCAACCCACGCCGCCTCGCTTTGCGCGTTATCTGCCACATAACCGACGATTGGCGAGCCTTTGCCTAAAGACGTCCACAACTTTTTAGGCTTGCGATTAGTGTTGTTGGAGATCACGGCATTTGCAGCGTCCAAAATTGTTTGCGTAGAGCGATAATTCTGCTCCAACATAATTGTTGTAGCGTTTGGAAAATCCTGCTCAAAGTCTTGAATATTGCGAATATCTGCGCCGCGGAAAGCGTAAATCGACTGATCGGAATCGCCAACAACCGTGACTGACGTGACTGAAGAATGCGGAAGCTGGGAGGAATCAGCGCTATTATCGTCAACACCATTATCGTCAACGCCTGCAAGCTGGCGAATCAAAACGTATTGCGCGTGATTAGTATCCTGATACTCATCCACCAAAATGTAGCGGAACTTTCGCTTGTAATACGCGCTAACCTGCGGATTTTGGCGCAAAAGCTTAACCGTTAGCATAATCAAATCGTCAAAATCGGCAGCATTAGACGCACTAAGTCTACTCTGATATTCCGCGTAAACGGCTGCGTAAAGCGCGTCGGCATGGCTGGAATTGCCTGCAGAATTAAAGCCAGATACGCCAGATATGCCAGACACAGAAGCGCCTGGCTTATAATCGGGCGCGTAATTTTTAAGGCTTTCTTGCCATGTAACCAAATTATTTTTAAAATCAGATATCTTAGACAATAAAAGTTTCGGCGTAAACTTTTTGATATCAATATTCAATTCGGATGCGATTATTTTAACAAGACGTTCGCAATCGGCTGAATCGTAGATAGAAAAGCCTGATTTTAAGCCGATTGAATCGCCATGAGCGCGAAGAATCTTAACGCAAGCAGAGTGGAAAGTAGAAACCCACATGCTGTTTGCGGCAGGTCCGATTAGGCCTGCCAAGCGCTCGCGCATTTCCGCGGCCGCCTTGTTTGTAAACGTGATTGCAAGAATCTGGCTCGGCCACGCCTTGCGATTAGCCAAAATCCACGCGATTCTGCGCGTAAGAACACGCGTTTTGCCGCTGCCTGCGCCCGCGCCGATTAAAAGTGCGGGGCCAGTGTATTGAACCGCCTTGGATTGCTGTGGATTTAGGCCTTCTAAGAGCGTTTGCGGGTTGATTTCGGGGATGTTGGAGGATTGAGCAGCGGAAGATTGCGTGATTGGTGCAGGTTGAGCAAGTTGTGCAGTTTGAGCGGAATCTACGGAAAAATCGCCAGCCACCGTAGAATCAGAAACTTCGCTCATCATATCTTCATTAACAGAAGCATCACTAACAGAAGCATCATTCTGCTCGCTGGCATCTTTGTAAATAGAAGCATCGCTCTGCTCACTGGCATCTTCTGGATTGCCAAACAAATCAAAGTCGTAACCGTATTTGCTCAAAGCCCCTGCTCCTGTGTTTCAAATCGCAAAATTAAACTCTAACCAATTTTAACGAACCCCAGCCAAACACAAATCGCGCGTTTTGCACTGTACGCATTACGCAAATCTGTAGTGCGATTGTACATAAAATACGGCGTGTTGTATCGCTCGCTCGCTACAGCGCGCGAACGATATGACGCTTTTTGTAGCTCAACACGCTGTCCAGAACTACAAAATGCGGAGTCATCTTCCGCTTTTTGTAGCTCCGCGGGACGTTTTGAACAACATTCTCGGGAAAATCGCTCGCGCGGTCTAAGCGACTTGGATGAGCGCTTAAAACGTTGTTCATAAAATGAGTCAAAGCGGGGGGTAAGCTATACAGATACACGCTGCACACGCAAAATACGGCGCCACTAGAAAGGAATAATCGTGCAAGAACTGGAAGAACGCATCCAAAAAGAAGGCATTGTTAAGCCAGGAAATGTTTTGAAAGTCGATGCATTCCTTAATCACCAGTGTGATTGCGCGCTTTTTGACGCAATGGGAGCCGCATGGGCGCAGCATTTTAAAAACACGCAGATTAACAAAATCCTAACAATCGAGTCTTCGGGAATAGGAATCGCGTGCGTTGCGGCGCGTCATTTTGGCAACGTCCCAGTGGTTTTTGCAAAGAAAGCGCAATCAATCAACCTGGATGGCGATCAATACGTGTCTACCGTATTCTCGTTTACAAAGCAGCGCGAGTTCCCTGTAATTGTGTCTAGAAAGTATTTGAGCGCAGACGACCGCGTTTTGATTTTGGACGATTTTTTGGCAAATGGCAAGGCTTTGCAAGGGTTGATTGACATTTGCAACCACGCTGGAGCCACGGTTGCTGGAATTGGCATTGCGATTGAAAAGGGATTCCAAGGCGGCGGAGATGCGTTGCGCACAGCTGGATACGACTTGGATTCGCTGGCGATTGTGGATTCGATGGATCCTAGCGATGGGTCAATCACCTTCCGTAAATAGCTGCTCAGTGCTTAGAGCATAGCGCGCGATATTTCCTATTTGGTATTGCGTGAGGGCTGGGTGTTTCTTGTCTCACAACGCTCCGCCTATTATGGGTAGTCTGTTGTTGCGGTTGTTCCGATTTGGCTTTAATTTTGTTTTTTTGCATTTAAGTTTGTTTGTAGGGTGAGTCATTGGACTAT
>NZ_KQ956820.1:17765-20303 GCF_001546455.1 Gardnerella vaginalis
CTGTTCGACCAAGAATCACCCAGCCCTCTTGCGTGCTTGAACAATTGCGTGGCTTTCATCACCGAGATTCTCGATTTTTCTTGCTCTCTCGGCGAGTCACCACCTTCGGCGCTGAGGCTCACCTCTTTCGCGGCGAAAAATCTCGAATCTCTACCGCACTTGGCGTAATCTATGCGACATTATTGTGCGCAAATTGTGAAAAAATTAAACATAATTCTTCACAAATCGCAATTTTGCGTAAAAATACGATAAAGTAGTTCGGTCAGTGTTTGAAATCTATCATTTTAAATGAGCTGGTTTCAACAGGATAATTTTCAATAAAATGCTTAATCGAGATAGCTTTAATCGGCTAGTTTTCAACTGATTGGCGGCTAAACGTATGACTGATGTTGTGATTGTAAGCGCAGCGCGCACACCGATAGGAAAATTCGGAGGCGCGTTGAAATCGCTCACATCGGTTGAGTTGGGAACAATCGCAGCAAAAGCCGCAATCGAACGCGCAGGAATCAGCCCAAAATCCGTAGATCAGGCGATTTTTGGCAACGTTCTTCAGGCAGGCAGCGGCCAAAACGTTGCGCGACAAATCGCCCTTAGTGCTGGATTGGATGAGTCCAGCTGCGCAATGACAATCAACGAGGTTTGCGGGTCTGGTCTTAAAGCCATTCGCCTTGCGCAGTCGGCGATTTGCATGGGAGATGCAAAAGTTGTAGTTGCTGGTGGCACAGAAAGCATGAGCAATGTGCCGTTTTACGCGCAAAACGTGCGATTTGGCGGACTTCACTACGGCAACGGCGAGCTGGTTGATGGACTAAAAAAAGACGGACTTTGCGACGCTTTTACGGGCAAAGAAATGGGAGTTACCGCGGAAAACGTGGCCGCCAAATTTGGTATAACACGCGAGCAGCAAGACGCCTTTGCGCTAAAATCACACCAGAAAGCCGTTTTTGCGCAAAATAACGGCGATTTTGACGCGGAGATTGTGCCTGTAAAGCTTATGGACGGAACCGTGATTAGCCGCGATGAGCACCCACGCGCAAACACGTCTATGGAGAAGCTTTCTAAGCTTAAAACGTTGTTTAAGGCGGATTTTGGCGCGTACGAAACTGATGGAATGCGCGAGGGGGATTTTAGCGCAAAACACTCTCCTACTGTAACCGCTGGAAACGCAAGTGGCATCAACGACGGCGCCGCAGCTCTCGTCTTAATGAGCAAAGACTACGCAATCGCGCATGGAATCGACTATTTGGCAGAAATCGTGGGATTTGCGGAGGGCGGAATCAGCCCAGACCTTATGGGCTACGCGCCAAAACACGTTATGGAGCGCATGCTAAAAAACACGGGCTACACCGTTGAAAACATTGATCTTTTTGAGATTAACGAGGCGTTCGCCGCGCAAAGCATAGCCGTTTGCCAACAGCTGAACATTAACGAAAGCAAATTGAACATAAGAGGCGGTGCAATCGCGCTCGGTCACCCACTTGGCGCTAGCGGAGCCAGGATTTTAACAACACTTCTTTACGCGCTTAAAGATAATTGCATGCAAAACGGCGTTGCTGCGCTGTGCGTTGGCGGCGGAATTGGAGTGAGCATGCAAGTTAAGATGCGAAAATAGACGTAGCAATGCGATACGTGCGGCTGCTTGCGACACGCGCGGTTGCTTACGACTTGCGGATGCTTGCGACTTAAGAATGGCGCCAAAGCAACATTGCAAAAGTGAAAAATCGTAAAAATGGCGTCAAAAAATAGCGCCAAAAAAAAATAAAAATTAGCGTCAAAAAAATGGAGAAACATGGCAGCTTTTCGGGAATTAAGCGTAGAGCAGCGCATAAAAACGCTGGAATCAGAAGGTGCGCTTAGCGGAGATTGCGCGCAGCTGCTGCTGGAACAGCTAGCGCAAAGTGGCGAAACGAACATTCCTGCAAGCGTTGCAAACAGCATGATTGAAAACCAAATCGGGCGATTCAGCTTGCCCGTAGGCGTTGTGCGCGGCCTAAAAGTGAACGGTGTTACGCGAGACGTGCTGATGGCCACAGAAGAGCCGTCCGTAATCGCTGCTGCCTGCAACGGTGCAAAAATCGCGGCAAAAAGCCTGGAAAACGGCGTTACGGCTCACAGCGCGCATTACGTTACGCGCGCGCAGATTGTTTTTGAAGACGCGGATTCAAGCGTGGCCAAAAAACTAGATAGCATAATGCGCGACGAATCAAAACGCACGGCGATTAGTGAGGTTGCGCGCTCCGCGCACCCATCAATATACCAACGCGGCGGCGGATTAGAACGCGCGCAGGCGGCGGCGTTAACAGGCTTCGCCAAGCTAACACTAGACATAAACACTTGCGATGCAATGGGAGCAAACATTGCAAACACCATTGGCGAAGCTGTTAAAACCCAGCTGGAAGGCTGGGTTGGGCGCAAGGCGCTGGTGGCAATTCTTGCCAACTCCAGCCGCGTGGCCACAGTTGCCGAAGCGCGCATACCCGTAGAAGCGCTTGTGTCTGGCGCAAAAACAGCCGCGGCTGTAGGTGCCGAAGGCACGCG
>NZ_KQ956821.1:0-5946 GCF_001546455.1 Gardnerella vaginalis
GGAGCCGCTGTTGTGCGAGCCGTGCAATCCGCAGCCACCCCTTCAGCACCGCGCACCCCACCGCGCATCGCCTTACGCAGCATCGCCTTACGCAACAACGCCTCAAGCATCGCGCGCCCCCACTTGGTCTGGTCAAGGAAGAACCCAGCCGCCATGGCGCCCGTGCCAATCACGCACACAACGCTCATCAGCATGTTCCAGTTCATTCCGCCGGTCTTTGGCAGCGCGAACTTAGGCGGATCGATCACGTTCACGTCGAAGGAAATTCTGTTCCAATCAACAGCAGACTTTAATCCTGTAAGCTGAACCTTTTTCATATCTGTAGATGAACTAAGCCCATTAAACGCCGCCAGCGCATTCGGCTTCAACGCAAACACAGCGCACGTGTATTTTCCAGCCTTTTGAGGTACGCCAGCAATATCGTCTTCACTGCGAGACACAGCGCTTTCTATGCTGTCCTGCTTCCCATTCTTCGTGAAGCCATACAGCAAGTTAGCTTTGCAATTCTTACTGTCTTGACTGCAAGACTTTCGCTGATCAGCAGTTGCAAAAGCCCACGGCTTTACACCATTGCCGTAATCCTGATTCAGGTGCATATTGAGCGTATCGTCAAGCCCGCGGCTCCACTTTTGCTCGCCTTGCTTAGTGCACATCATGCGCAATGAAATATTGCTACGATCTTTCAAGCTCCACGCGAGCACATACGGGTTCTTAGTAAGGCTCGTGCCGCTCATAACGGTAAGAGGATGACTGCTATCAAGCGTGTCATGAACAGGATCTGCGTCTTGAGACCTTAGCAATGTCATCTTAAGATCTCTGTCGGCGCCACTGAAGCCTGAAACAGTAACTTTCGCATACACAGGCTTGCCGTTGTTTCCAGAATCCGTGTCATCCGAAGTAGAGCCATCCGGGTAATGGATGACAATCTCTTTAAAGTACGCTTTAGGCGCAACAGATTGATCCGGGTGGAATGTCACTTTGCCGTAACGCCCGCCATCACCCTTGGCATTGTGCTTGCCCTTGTGATTATTAGGATCTTTAGGATTGTCAGGCTTATTGCTCTGATCACCTGCCTTATCTGCGGCGTTACCGGCCCAATACGACCAGTCTAAGGACACCTTGTTTCCAGCAGTGCCGTTAGCATTTACCTCAAAGCCGTGAGTAGCATCCTTAAACTCAAACCAAGTTCCATCCGGAAGCGCACCAGCCTTCACAGCATCCTGGTATTTATCCGCACCGTTAGCGCTCTTAACGCTTTGCGGCACAGCATTCTCAACCTTTTGACCAGCCGTAACGCTCACATCAACGTACTTCGGATTGTAGAAGTGGTTGTCGTTATGAATATGCACAGAGAATGAATCAGTTTTATACCCCACACCTTCTGTGCCATATGGATTGCCCTTAGCATTCAGAACGCCATCAACTGGGTTTTTGGAAGCGCTTTTCTTTATATTACCCTTAACGGCCTCAGCAAACTTCTTCGACTCGGCATCGCCCCTTATAACGTAGACCTTGCACTGGTAGTCTCCAGTCTTCTGAGCCTTTCCGCCAAAGAAGCCGCGGGTGCGCTCAGAAGTATTATTACTATTGCCGCCAGGAACCCAATCGTCATACAGCAAGTCATCAGGCTTGCAGTTGTTACGATCTTTGATACACGACTTTTGCTGATTGAAAGTAGCATGTCCCCAAATCGTTTGCTTCTTAAACCTTAAGCCGTCTTTTTTGATATCTTTCGCATCCTTAGCTTTACTATCAACATGACCAGGCAGAGTGTTGTAAGTATAGTCGCTATACTTGCCATCCTTGCCCTTCTTGGAGCAGATTACGTGCTGATGAAGTTTGCCAACAGACTTAGTCATCCACGAGTCGAAGGTTGCATCGTTAGGTAACGACTCGCCTACTTTAAGGTCGTAACCATTGCCCATCTGCGCATTAGGGTAATTCTTATACAACGTAAGGCCGAACTGATTATGAGCATCGTCGCGCGTAACATTCACCTTTGCATACACAGGGTGCTTGTAGTTAATAGAGTCGTCATCGCTTGAAGCAGAGCCGTCTGGGTAGTGCACAACAACCTCGGCCCAGTACTGACCAGCGTCTTTCCACTTATCTGGACGGAATGTGACGGAGCCGTATTCGCGACCAGTTTCATTTAAAGGAACGACTTTGCCTTTTTCCATAACAGGCTTGCCGCTATTATCGCGCTTAACGTTGTCTTCGCCGCCCTCAAAGTTAGACCAAAGTTCCTTCTCGGATGGGAACTTGTCAGGTTGCGTTTTATCAACCTTCTTAACAAGCTTCTTAATCTCAAACCACGTGCCTGGTGGAAGAGCTTTGCCATCTTCAACGCCGCCCAAGTCATCATCTGGAACACCGTTAGCGTTTACCTGCTTGCCATTCACCGTAATCTTCGTGTGGCTCTTTGGCTGACCGGAGCTATTAGCCTCCTTATTAGCAAACGTACCAGCTTGAATCGTTGGAATCGTCTTATAAGTCGGATTATACTTTTGGCTGTCTTTGAGCTTGATTTTAAAGTAGAAGTTGCCAGAAACCCACTCTTTGCCCCTACTGGATGCAAAAGCACCAGTATCAAAAGCAAAGACAAAACCTGCGCCGTTGTCTTTAGCTAACTGATCAAACTTTGTGAGCGCACCGTTATGCTGCGTACCTTTACCATCGTGAGCCTGGTGGAACGCGAACACCTTACACTCGTACTCGCCGCCTTCCTTAGGCTTGCCGCCAATCAGCGCGCGCGAACGCTCCATAGTGTCTTTGTTGTATTCGCCAGGATGAAGATAGTGGTTATCGTCACTGCAATTCGCGCCCTTTACCTTACATTTCTTGTCGTTATCGCGAATCCATTGGCGGAATTCTTCAAACTGCAAGCCATTAATGTCCCCACTAGCCTTACTATTGCCCTCGGCAGGCTTAAGCAGCTTATACTTAGTGTCATTCTTCTTATGGCACACTGCGCGGAAGGTAATAGGACCTTTGGCGTTATTGGACCACGAATCCAGCACAATACCGTTGTTTTTGTTCTCTTTTGGCCCACCTATTTTCGTGGTCTTAGAAAGCTCTTTAGGATTATTTGCATCTCCAAAGCTCCAGCCACTAAACTGACCATTATTTATTTGCGTACCGTCGTAAAGGTTAAGATGCAAATCGCCGTCTGTAACAGGCAACTCTTGCACTTTAACAGGAGCATATACAACCTTGTCATAATTACCTGCGTCACTATCTTTAGACGTAGAACCATCCGGATACGTAACAAGTACAGGGGTCTTATCACTTGTACCAGCTTCTGTTTTAGACGGGCTAAACGTCACTTTACCGTTTCCTGTATTTTTTGAATCAATCTTAGACCAATCAAGCACAGGAGAAGTGTATTGAGTGTACTGCTCTAGCTTAAAGGTAGAACCACTAGGCAGTGGGCCTTCCCTAACCCACGGCTTTTTGCTGTCTTTTACGCTCTTAGGCTCTTTGCTATCAGTAGGATTAAACCTATTATTCTTCGTATCGTAGCTAACAGTGGTTTCATCGTAATGCGGGTTGTACAGTGACGCATTAGAAAGTACTTTGATTTTTACAGGTACATTTTCCTCTACCCATGCCTGACCCTTATTTTTATCAGAATTATACGGGTAGATATTAGGATTTATGTGTGTAACCTTTACCTTAAACTCCAAGCCATCTGGATATTTCTTCCAATCGTCTTTGCGAGGGCGATAAGTTATGTATCCAGTTTTCGGGTCAATCTTTACGCAGCCATCTTTAGTGTTTGTATCGCAACCTTGCCAATTATTGTTTGTAACACCATTATCTGGAACACCAGTAATCGCATAGCTCATGTTCAAATATGCAGTATTCTCCGCACCAGGTAAATCTATTGCATGATGCAAATCCGTAGAAGTTGCATTAGAGCCATCAGCGTTTTTATCTTGATGGAACAGATTTGGATCAAATGTATTACTTACCCACGTACCAACATTTACAAATGGCTTAACAGTAATAGGCTCTTTATATGTTGTAACTGGTACGTTATCTGTACCGCCATAGTCTGTTGGATTCTTTGCGCCTCTCTTCGGGTAATCACTGAGCATTTTAGACTTATACACAGGATACAGAATATTGGTCTTTTTGGTTGGGTCAGTTCCAAGATAGAACTCAGACAAATCTGGAATGCCGTCGCCATCTGTATCGTACGGGCCTACGAAGGACCATTTGCTCTGCCATTCGTCTCTGGTGCCTGGGAAAGAATCGCCGTAATTACCTTTTGTTTTATTAGAATTCCATCCTGCTATAAGCGGCAAAAGCTCTGGGTTTTTAATACTCTCGTCGTAATCGCCAGTAATCTTCCATTCCATAGCTAAGGAATAATCATTCTTTTCCCAAGAAGCAAGAACAACCTGAAACTTACTTTTCCACTGTTTAATCTCAGCTAAGCTATAACCTCTACAAGACTCTCCTATGCACTCGCCAGAACCAAGTCTTTTTTCACCTAACGCCTCATTCCAAAAGGTATCAAAACCGTCTCCACTGTCATAGTGCGCGCCGTTATATTTATTCCAATTACTAGGACCAGCGAATGAAGCAATTGACTGATTATAGTCTATTTTTCCATTTTGACAACTCCAACTACTCTTTTTTACGCCATTATTTTTAATTAGAGTAAGCTTTCTCCAAGATTCTTCCCAAGACTCATTTAAAAATTCTTGAGTTTTTCTATCTCGTTCAGCAGGATCTTTACATTCATATCCATCGCTGCACTGGATTAACTTATCTGCTACAACATCTTCTGGATAGGTTTTGTACCACTTTTTAAGATCTTTACCACCTTTACCATATTCATATGGCCAACGAGCAAACTTGCCGTTACCTCCAAGAGCATCTCGACCAGTACGCCTACGATCAATATTAACGTTATTAATTCCTTTAGGAAGAAATACCATAAAAAGCGGTTTGGAGCCAGAAAAACCTGCACCTTCTGGAGGAACATCACTATGGCCTGCGTAAGATGAGTGTGGTTCTATAACAAGGTTTTTGTATCCATTTTTATCTTTAACTCTTAAAGTGCCTCCTCTAATATGAGCAAGCAAATAAGAATTCTTATTAAAGGTAACTGTCCAGGTAATCTTCTTTTTACCATCTTGACCAGTCCACAAACGTGGGTAACTAATGTTCAAATCTCGTGTAGAATCAGCCCAATCAAAACCCTTACCAGAAATATAGCCAGTTCCGCCATAATCCCAACGAGCACCCTCATCAGCAAAAGCCCTATTTACTGGCGGCAAGATGAGCATTGCGAGGAGCGTGGCGGCGGCTACGAGCATTGCTAGAAGCGCGCGGCGAAGAGTGTGGGATGGGTGTGCTGTGCATGCTGCGGTGGACGCGGTGGCAGCGGCGATGCTTTCGGAAGTGGCAGAAGCGGCAGCAGAAGCGGCAGCGCAAGAATCAGCGCCACCCTTATTCCAAGCAAAAGCGCGCAACGCAAGACGCCCCACGCGTGATGCGAATCCACGTAACCCTGCTGGTAACATAGCCTACTCACCTTTCCTGGCACCGCGAATATCGTGGCAAACCCCAACATGCTGCACGAACCCGTTCCATGCGGCTTGTTCCTCGTTATTCTTAAGTTATCTTTAGCTACTCTTCGCTCACTTGTTTTGTGCATTTGCGCGCAACTCCCAAAACGGGCAGAGCACCAGACAAATCCAATACTCAAAAAGCGTTAAGTGCAATGTGCCGAACGTTCCAACCAGCACCTGTACAAGCAAAGCCAGGCGACTCCCACTGCCCAACGCAGCATAAACGTTCTGCAAGCACTCAACGCAGCGCTAAACGCACGATTAACTCTGCGATTAGCACGAAGATTAACCCGCGCGCAAAAACAAGATAGCAAAGCGCAGCTTTAAATAAAGCCTTTAGTATTTATACCCCCCCCCCCCC
>NZ_KQ956821.1:6046-33826 GCF_001546455.1 Gardnerella vaginalis
CCCCCCCAGAACGAATTGCAAGTTAAAACCCAGGATAATCGCTGAGTGCGTAAAAGTTTTTATAATGATTGATTTTTGCAAAAAAATATATTGAATACGCGATAATAACCGAATAGTTTTATGTAGTAGGCGAAGTGTTTTGCGTGACCCGCGTGTCGCGAAGCCACAACATCTTGTGGTTTGCCGCGCCATCAACCACAAGCGCATGCAAATCGTAAGGCTAAAGCCCGTGCCCGAGCGCAAAAATCGCAGCTAATCAGCGCTAGCGATTTTCCGCACTTTGTACCAAAATCAACCCAAATCACGTACAAAACGCGGAACAACCTTCCGCACTTTGTACCAAATTCAACCCAAATCACGTACAAAATGCGGAAATGTCGTTCGCGCACTACATCAAAGCGCAAAGGTAGATTGGAGCGCACAAAAACGCTAAAACTCTAACTCAGGATTCTTTAACAACTCATCAAACATTGCATGATACAAACGCAAATTCAAAGACTCTATCCGCGTAATAGTCGAGATTTTGCCGCCAGCATCTTTCGACGAAGCACCACAAAGGTAGACAGCCTCATCATCCGTCCCATAATCTATAACTACATACCTATCGTGATACTTCCTACCAGCAGTCTTAAACTTCAAATCAACACTAGGATAATCGCTTACAAAATCATGCAACATGCTTTCCGTAAGCATATTCTTATTCCTAGCATTATCACTAAAAACCACAATCTCAACCCCTTCCCCAGCAAACCGCAATAATTCCAACGTTTTAAGACCAATATAATTATCTACAACATAAATGCTTTTCTTAGCTGATTTATATATTTTGCAATACGCAAGATCCGCTTCTATTTTATTGCCGTCCATAAGAAGAAAATGTTTATACGTATCTGGATCAATAAAATTATCCATTACCTTATTAAAATCTTCCTTCGTTGCCATTTGAGATTTTATTTCCGCTATATCTTTAGTATTCTGGTTTGTTTGAATCGCCAGCTGCGCTAACTCGTTCGCGCCAATAAAATCCTTATTCTCAACAATATAATCCTTCATTTGCTTAAAGGTTCTAACTAACGCTCTGCTTTGCTTAACAGCTAATTCGCCCCTTAACACCGTCATAAGCATATAAATACCCTGCTCCGTAAAAGCATAAGGCAAATATCTAGAGCCACCCCAACTTGAGGTGAAATTTTTGCACCTCAAGTTTTTGAACTCGTCAGCAGTTAGCTGAAACATAAAATCTTCGCCCTCAAACTTTTCAATGTTATTCTTAATCTGTCTATTGAAGTTTTTCGTTTCATACCCATAGATTTCAGCAAGCTCAAAATCAAGCATGACTTTTTGATTGCGAATGTTGTAGATTTTCTCTTTTATTGATTTAGCATCTATTATCATTCCAACAGACGCGTTTTTAGATTCCGCAATCGTTAAATTTTTATTCCCATCTACCATAAGACCCTCCTAAAAATGTGCGTAAAACCTAGCGCCGTGCAACAAAAACTACACTTCTGACACAAAACCCATAAATCACAAGCAAAATTACAAAATCAATCGCAAGCCACAAACATCTAACAACTAGCAGAAAACTAGCATGCATCAGCGCATAAATATAATTCTACAAAGCAAGAGGATTTCCCGAGAATGTTGCTCTAAGCACCAACTTGATTCCCATACTCTCGTACCATCGCACTACGAGTAACAACCCACTGCTTACCGTATTTTTGAGCATCAACGCCCTTAACAAGCTTCTTATAAGACACAGCTTTTCTAAGGGTCGACTCGCTTAAATTCCACAAATCACTCGCATCCGCAAAAGACATTAAATTGTCAAATGGCGTTTTAATCTGCTCGCCATTATTCCACAACTCATCGCAAGAAACATCTAAATCATCATTCCAAATAATGCCATATCCGCCTGTATCCACAACAACCTTATTAAACAACCCTTCGTCTTCCAATGCTTTAAACGCTGGAAACTTGCGCAGCAGATTATGCACATCATATTCTTTAACGATTCCGTTTACAAAATGCACAAGGAGCATCATATTTGCGCACGCTTTTACATCTTTAATCTTGTGGAAATTCATATTTTCTCCTTTGCTACACTTACTTCCTAGCTAATATCGCTACATCAAACGTGCTTTAACGCACTAATTCTTTAGATATTTAGATGTTTAGCAACTTGCTAGCTCACTACACATATCAACTTAGCGGTTCTATTTTCTTAAATTCTTGAGTATTCCACATAAAAATCAACTCATCTTTATGAACTGTCATCCACTCAATCACCATGCACTCTGCGCGTTTTGGCAAATATCCGTCAATAACTTTGCATAATTGAATATCTAGAGCAGCAACATAGTTGCCATAGATAGCATGAATATGCGGCGGATTATGCTCTGCACTGGCAAAATACATTCGTATAACAATCCCATAAAACCTTGAAATTACAGGCACATTCACCCCTCTTTCTTTTTCTGATTTCTCTTATAAGCGTTAAATCATACCAGTAATTATATCACGATACAGTGATATTTGATGTATGCCGAAAATGTTGATCTGGTCGTCGCGCCCGCGTTTGTTCCCATTTCAGCGTGTACAGCAACATTTGGAGCAAAAAAAAAATCGGGGCAGATGCGCTCTCGCACTTCCGCCCCCCAAAACCCTAAGGTTTTCAAGCATTCTCAATTTTATCTTTCACATATCCAACTGTCAATAACAGTACAAATAAGGGTCGGCTACGCGCGATAAAACGACAGAAACAGCTACAAAATCGGGAAAAATTTCCCGATTTTGTAGCTCTGGTCGGCAAAATCAACAACAAAATGCGGAAGTTTTTACCGACTTTGTAGCTAATTCACGGCGTGTTGAACTACAAAAAGCGGAAAATCGCTCGCGCAGGTTAGCTGCGCTAACTCGTTCGCGCCAATAAGATCCTTATTCTCAACAATATAATCCTTCATTTGCTTAAAAGTTCTAACAAGCGCTTTCGACTGCATTGTGGCAAGTTCGCCTCTTAACACCGTCATGAGCATATAGACACCTTGCTCAGTAAAAGCATATGGAAGTGACCTGCTTTTAGAACTAATATTTGCGGTCAAAAAATTTGATTGCAAATATTCCAACTCGGATTTGCTTAGCTGAAACATAAAGTCGTTATCAAACTTTTCTATGTTATTTTTTACCTGCTCGTTGAACCTTGCTGTAGTGTACCCATAGATTTCAGCAAGCTCAAAACAGCAAAATCAGCAACAATTGCTTGCATTATTAATGATATTTACGTTACATCATATATAATTATCGTATACATTTATGCAAAAGTACAAAACTCCCCACAAAAACATAGAGCAGGAACCAGATGACTACAGCAACAACAGACGTAGTAAACGTAAACTTTCGAGCAAAGAAAGAAGACAAACTCAACGCAGAACGAGTTTGCAAAGAACTCGGAATCTCTATGAGCGCCGCGCTGAACGTGTTTATCAAAACGATTGGTCGTGAAAAGAGAATACCGTTAGATTTTTCGCTAGACCCATTTTACTCGCCGTCAAATCAGGCATATTTGAAATCGCAGATTGACGGCGTTAAAAATGGCACAATAAAGCTAGAAGAGCACAATTGCAAAGGTCACTACGACAATAAATAACGCAAAGACACAAACAACGCGGAGGCGCACTACGATCAGCTTAATTAGGCGGCAGACTCTGCCAGAGTTTATACCAGTTGGCGCGCGGATTGTGGTGCGAACGTACAAAATTGCGCAATTAGGCGACGGCGAAAGATTGCAAACCGATGGCAGATCGCAAGAAACCGACGGCAGCGGACAAAAAATCGAATATCACGACGCGATTGGTCACGTAATCAGCTGGGACGGCGAAACATTGCATCTTATGCGCGACGCGGCCGCAAACGGGAGCCGACCCGAGCAAGAAATATTCATCGATGCGCGCACAATCGTGCGATTAAAGCCAATACCTGAGCGCAAATATCGCATCTAATCCGCGCGAGCAATTCTCCGCACTTTGTACCAAAATCGACCCAAATCACGTACAAAAAGCGTCAAACAACTCCGCACTTTGTACCAAAATCGACCTAAATCACGTACAAAACACGGAAAGTAGTTCGCGCGCTACGCTTTAAGCGAAAAGGCAGGTCGGAGCGCGCATCTGTCGCCTTGCGGCACTAGGCTAGAAGTCATGCTTGATATCCAATTTATTCGTGAACATGCCGACATAGTTAAGGAGTCGCAGCGCAAGCGTGGCGAGTCTGTGGAACTAGTCGATGAAGTGCTTCGCGCAGATGATTTGCGCCGCACAAGTTTAAAGGCGTTTGAGGCAGCCCGAGCCGATCAAAAAGCAATCGGAAAGAAGGTTGCAGCCGCACAAAATAGCGAAAAAGCAACACTCATAGCCCAAACAAAAGAGCTAGCGCAAAAGGTTGCAGAGTTTAAGGCTCAGTCCGAGCAAGCTACGGCAGACTACACAACCGCAATGTGGAAGCTTTCTAACATTGTAGAAGACGAAGCCCCAGAAGGCGGAGAAGACGACTACGTAGTTGTTAAAAAGGTTGGAACTCCTCGCGACTTTGCCGCGGAAGGGTTTGAGCCAAAGGACCACTTAACTCTTGGAACTGGCGTTGCTGGAATCGATATGCGAAGAGGCGTAAAGGTTGCGGGTTCGCGCTTCTACTTCTTGCGCGGAGCTGTGGCACGCTTGCAGATCGCAATGCTTACAATGGCTGTAGACCAGGCAGAAGAGCACGGTTTTACGCTTGCCATTACGCCAACGCTTGTTCGCCCAGAAGTTATGCGCGGAACGGGATTCTTAAATTCGCACGCAGACGAGATTTATCGCCTGCGCGAACCAGATGACCAATACCTAGTTGGCACTTCTGAGGTTGCACTAGCTGGCATGCACGAAGATGAGATTCTTGACCTTAGCAATGGCGCTTTGCGCTACTGCGGTTGGTCTAGCTGTTACCGCCGAGAAGCTGGCGCTGCTGGAAAAGACACGTCTGGCATTATTCGCGTGCATCAATTCGATAAAGTAGAGATGTTTGTTTACTGCAAGCAGGAAGATTCGCGCGCCGAGCATCAAAAGCTGCTTGGAATGGAACAAGAAATGCTTGCAAAAGTGGAAGTTCCTTACAGAATCATTGATACCGCCGCTGGCGACCTCGGTTCTTCTGCCGCGCGCAAGTTTGACTGCGAAGCCTGGGTTCCAACTCAGGGCCGCTACCGCGAGTTGACGTCTACGTCTAACTGCACGGAGTATCAGGCTCGTCGCCTAAACGTTCGCGAGCGCATGGAAGATGGCGGGACTCGCCCAGTTAGCACGCTTAACGGCACTCTTGCTACTACTCGTTGGCTTGTGGCAATTTTGGAAAATCATCAGCACGAGGATGGTTCGATTGATATTCCAAAAGCTATGCAAGCATACATGGGTGGCAAAGAGGTTATTGAGCCTACTAAGTGGGAAGCCTAGGAAGCCTAGGAAGCCTAGGAAACTAGGAAACTAGGAAACTAGGAAACTAGGAGCCTAGAAGCCTAAAAATAGCTTTAAGCCATTAACATGATTTGATTGATTAATCAAATCGATTGGAAAAGCATAAGGGTGCAAATCAGTTTTGGTTTGCACCTTTTTATTTGCATAACGCCGCATTTTGTTGCAGATTTTGCCGTTCAGAACAACATTTTCGGGAAAAATTGACGGATTTTGTACGTGATTTAGGCCAAACATGGTACAAAGTCGGGAAAAATTGACGGATTTTGTAGCTCGACACGCCAATTAGAGCAACATTTTCGGGAAAATCGAAGTACATGCGCACAGCGAACGTCGATGCCACGCCACTACGCCACTCTACCGCTCTACCACACTACTTTGTAGGCAGCGCCTGCGCAGAACACCCGTGCAAAACAGACGCCATACTCTGCTTTTCCGCGCTGGTAACGCTAAGCCCATACTTATACTTAACAGCAATTTGCCTAGCCACATAATCGCATCTAAACGGCTTATTAGACGGCAGCCAATAAGCCGCAGAAGCAGAGCCTTTTTCTTGATTCGCAGCCCCCTGCACAGCAAGAAGATTTAGCATATCGTTACCAAACTTAAGCCGCTTAGCACGACTCCACTTCCATGCCCCAGATTGCCAAGCATTTTCCAGCGCCACAACGTGGTCAATTTGAACAAGCGCACTGGTTTTACGCCCGCGCACAAAGTTGATGTTTAGCCCCGTGTATGGATCGCGCAAAAGCCCAGATACCACTTTGCAAGAGCCAGCATATTTAAAACGAACATGCATCAAATCGCGCGCAAGCACGTCTTCTCTAACATCGCATCCGTTTTTATCTTCGTCGGTGGTTCTATAGCCAAAAACGCTTCTGTTGTAGCCCGACGCGTGCGAGCTACCCACCTTTAGCTGGCTAAGTTTTTGCGCAGCATCCCCGATTGCAACGTATTCGCCCGTAATATTTCCAACATTTTGGTTGATTTTTGGCAGAATTAAGCCAATAGCAATGCCCACCAGAACAGCAAGCAGCACAAGCCACATAAAAGCCGTAACGCTTCTAGATACTGGTGCGCTGCTATAACGCGCGCCCACTACACCACGCAACTCACGCAGCCCACGCGACTCACGCGACCCACTCCCCCTACGATTGCGCAGCATGATTAATATCCACAACCCAAGGAATACGCCTAATAACAACGTCTAGAACCTGCTGGATAAGGCTAATAAGAATAATAATTGCCATAACCGCATACACAACGTTCCACTGCGGATTCTTAGTAACAAGCGGATGAATGGTGTTGGAAACCAGCATGATTGCGTTGGCGATGCCAATAAGCGCAACAGACATAAGAATTGCCTGCATTCTGCCCACTTTGCGCGATAATCTAACGCGCTGCTGAGCCAGCTTTTTCATTGAATCAACAACTCGCTTAACGCAATGGTCTCCCTGACGGAACGCCAGCACTTCTTCTAGGCCAAGCTCCACGTCGTCCACTTCTAGCTCAACCATTTTTTGATCTAGATGAACCTTGTTAATAAAGTTTTTAAGACTGAGCCTAAACAGCCCTGGGATTATAAACACGATTAGCGAGCAAATTACAGCCGCAAAAATCGCGATTTGCGCGTTAAAGTAGCATAGCAAAACGATTGCTGGAACAATCGAAAGAACCATACCAACGCTCATACTAAAGCCAGCCTTATGCAGGTGAGCGTGATGCAAATCCAGCCCCGCAAAAGACGCCACAAGCGTTATGCACCTAAGGCACGCACAAATAACTAACACAAGAACGTAGTCTTTAACAGCTAGCCCAAAAAGCGGCCTGCTGGCAATTGCAAACATTGCAGCGATTGCGCAAACGGGAATAAGCACCGCGCAAACAATGTTGATTGCGGTTGAAAATGCGCTAAGAATGGCAAATAATGCCCTCTTTAAAGCCGACACATTTGATTTTTTGCCATTATTATGTGCAATATTTTCGACTTTACCAGAGGTATTACTTGCGATGTTACTTGCGACTTGCGCACCCGCAGCACTTGCCGCATCTCCCGAAACGCCAGCCGCACCACCAGCCACACCAGCCACACCAGCCGCAGCGCGCGAACCGTTAAACACACTAACCTTAACCAAATTATCTGCGCTAGTTGCATAGCTATCGCTTGGCAAGAACACAAGAATCGTAGCTTTTCTAGCGATTTTGCGCAAAGTATCGCACAGGTTTTTAGCCTCTTTAGCACTAATATCTTGGGAAGAATAGTCAAAAATATACACTGGCGTTCGGCGAATAAGCGCGCGCGCCATAACAAGTCGCCTAAAAACGTCTTGCTTATTTTCCACATTAATATTGTTAACGCGCAAGTCTAAACCATTGTAATCCGCGTAAACAACGCCATCCACGCGTGCGGCCCCCAGCGCCTGCCACATAGACGTAGTGGTGGCATTTTTAGAGGCCATTAGCAGGTTTTCGCGCAAAGTGGCGGAAAACAGGTGACTATTCTTGCGCACAATTGTTACAAGATCCGCCAACGCACCAGGTTCCGCGTTATTAAGCGTTATGTAAGAAGAATTGCCCGAAATATCACCAAAATCCGACGCCACAAACGGCGATTGCGAACCTAAATCAGGCAGAGCGTAACTATCGTTATACGACAACGCAACGTCGGATTTAGAGCTAAAAGTAACACCATTAAGCACGTTGTTTGCTACCAAATCGTAATACTCTTTTGGCATTATGTTTAGTTTTCCGCTAGAAACGTTAAACGATGCTCGCAAAGGCTGATTATTCTTAACAAAATTGCAACGAACGTGCAGCGAAACATTGCTAGCACCATCTGGAATGCTTAATGTTGTTTTGCTGTCTAATTCTTCTAATAAAGACTCTGAATCAAAAGAATAATCTTCACTGTTTGCAACGCTTTTAAACAAATCACCAATATTATTTAGACCCAAAGCGGCACGATTTTTAATGTGCATGCAATTGGCAACTCGGCGAATTGGATCCACGCTTAGCATAAGAAGAGGCAAAGTTAGCATTGCAGCAGGAAGACCAACAGAACGCACAGAAAGAAGCCACACGGTACAAACAACAGCAACAGCAAGCATAAAATAGGCCAAAAACGCGCATAAACAGCGCAGAGAGGCGCGAACGTTATAAAGCGCGCTAGCAAGAGCCAGCGCAGAAAAAACGGCCGCAAACAGGCAAATAGTTGCCAAATAAGTGTTGATTGAAAACAGCGCAATGCTAACCGCAAAAGGCATAGGGAAAGCGGCAAGAATCTGAGGCAAAAGCAAGCCAGCCCAACGCTGAACCCAAGCAATATCGTCATTTACACAAATCGAAGAATACGCGCTAGAGCTAAGACGATTGGAAGCACTAAGAGAAATCATAGAGCGCAACATTTTAGGCTTAAGCTTAATAGCTACGCGAGTGCCGATTTCTGTGGAAATAATACACGACTGATGAAAAGCAATGTATTTTACAATCAAAATACCAACAAGGGAGATTAAGTAAGACGTTAACTCAACGGAGCTAAGCAAAGATTTACCAGTGTATTTTGCTGGAATCAAAATAGGCGAAAGAATGCCAACGCAAACATACACAAAGCCAATGTTTGCAAGAGAAGATATAGCAAGACACGCCGCTCTTAAGGCAACCAGATGCTTAACACCTGGAACAAAAGCAAAGAAACGACTAATCATTTAACTATCCTTTTCTTGTTAATAAAACCCATCAAAGAACTACAATTTGCAAACCGATAAATCATCTAAAAACCATCTAAAATCAACGCAATCACAATCAACACAATCACACATCAAAACAACTCTAAGCAGCACACAAAATTCTTAAAACACTCTTTAAAAACTTAATCTCTAACAAATTGCAATTACACTTTATAACACACAAGATTACGCTAAACGCCAGGCATCAACACGCCGAACGAGGCGAGCGCAAACTGACAAATCGCCGCTCAAGCGCTACCCCAAAACGCAGCCAAAACGCAGCCAAAACGCCCCCAAATCGCAGCCAAAACGCCGCTTAAGCACTACCCCAAATGCCAGCTTAAACGGTGTAAATCACTAGCGCCGTGCTGTAAAATCGCAGCACGATGCGCCTTAGAACCGTAGCCCTTGTTACTAGCCCAATCGTAAGCAGCATATTTAGGATTTTGCGCTAAATCAATCATAAGCGAATCTCGAGTAACCTTAGCAATAACGGAGGCCGCAGAAACACTCGCACACTTTTGATCCGCCTTAACCAAAGTGTTAACTTTTACAGAAAACTGCATACTAGGCGCGTCAAAAGTGCCTAAAACCTTGCCAATGTAGTTAAAAGGACCGTCCAAAATCGCAGCAATCCGCGCATCTTTAAGGCTAGAGCGCATGCGATCTTGAACATCGTTAATCGCGCGAATAGCAGCCACACCAAGAGCGTAGCTAATGCCCCACTCGTCAATCTCTTTATTTGAGCAAGACCCAACAGCAAAAGAATCACACCAATTTTCAAGCGGCTCCAGCAAACCCTCTCGCTTATGCGCGTTAAGAAGCTTGGAATCCGCTAAACCCTGCGGAAAATACCCCGACTCAATCTTTTGCGCACTAAAAAGCGCAGCGCCAACCATAACTGGGCCAGCAAGGCTACCGCGACCAACTTCGTCTAAGCCAATAACCCAATCGAAGCCACTTTGCAAAAGATTTTTTTCAAAGTCAAAAGATGGAATAACTGACGACACTTGCCCACCGCTACTTACGCTACTTATTTGCAGACTTGGCTTTTACATCATCAAAAGCGTCGCCATGATTTTCAAAAATGCCCATACGATTGAACGGCCAAACGCGCATAAACGCCACGCCTTCAATCTTAGAAATCGGCACAAGGCCATCGTCGCCATCGTTTTTATGATACCTAGAATCCGCGGAATTAGCGCGATTGTCTCCAAGAACAAAAACGTGGCCTGGCTTAACTTTAACTTTAAACGGAAAAGCACTCGGGCTTACTCCTGGCCTAATGTAGGCAGACTCTAAAACAGGAACGCCATTAACCAAAATCGGGTCGCCGTCTCCCTTACACTCAACCGTGTCTCCAGGAAGCCCAATAAGGCGCTTAATTAAGTCTCTGCCAGCAAGAATGCCGCCTCTGCTGCTTTCGCCATTTAACCAATTAGCTGGGTCTTCAAACACAACAATATCGCCGCGATTTAGCGAAAAAACCTTAGGAGTCAACTTAGATGTAACAACGTAATCGCCTATATGAATTGTGTCTAGCATAGATCCAGACGGTATAAAATACACGCCCAGAATAAAGATTCGCAAAAGAATCACTACAACAATAGGCAAAACGTACCAGGCAACAAGCTCTTTCCAAGAAGTTTTAAAAAGCTTTACGGTTTTTGCCTTATTGCCATTGCCAGAAACGTGATTTCCCCTGATTTTGCAACGATTAGAGCCAAATTTAAAAGCGCTCATAACACCAGAGCCAGAAGCAAGATTACGCTCAACTTCTGGCTCGGGTGGAACAGGAGAAGGATTTAAGCCGTGACCTGCCACATTAACAATATGATTATCGCTATTTTGCAAGTCTTCGGAATGCATATTAATCCTTATGTAAATCCTTAACCTAAATAAATTTACTTAGCAGCGCTGTTGTCACGACGCTCGGCAATACGAGCAGCCTTGCCACGCAAAGCGCGCAAGTAGTAAAGCTTAGCGCGACGAACGCGACCACTACGAACCAGCTTAATCGAATCGATAGCTGGGGAATGAAGTGGGAAGCGACGCTCAACACCAGTACCGAAGCTAACCTTACGAACAACAAAAGTCTCGCGAACGCCAGCACCCTTACGAGCAATAACTACGCCAGTAAAGGTCTGAATACGAGTGTTGTTGCCTTCCTGAATCTTAACGTTAACGTCAACGGTATCTCCAGGGCGGAAAGCTGGGATTTCTTCGGCAGCCTTAAGATGCTTAGCATCAAATGCTTCTACAGCATTCACCATAATAATTCCTCCATCGCCGCCGCATATCAGCGCAAGTTTAACCAAAACAGGGATTTTGCAATAATTTTTGCACTTTTTTACCCGTTTTGATAATCCATCCCGAAAAGTTTGCTTAACGGGAGCTTCCATCTGCCAATCTTTAAAAGCTGACTAGACTACTAATAAGCAGACTATGCGGCATCCGCTTATTGAAAGCATACGAACATAAATTTAGGCTCCATAATGGACATTTAGCGGCCAGCTTGCCACAGATTTATGCAATGCGATTTTGCCGAAAACACTAGCGAAGCACTACCGAAAACACTAGCGAAACACTACCGAAAACACTAGCGCGCAACATTATCGCGCAACGCTGTTAAGTGGCGCTGTTTCAACGGTACGAGTTAGCTCATCGTCGTCGGCATCGTAGTCAAAAAGCTCACCATAACGACCCCAGCTAATCGCAATATCAAACTGCTGACGAGCCAACGCGTCTGTGTGCTTGCTACGAAGCAAATCCAAAATCAACTCGCCGCGAAGCTTTCCGTTGCGGTTTCGGCTCAAAGCCTGATCAATCGCATGAACAAGAGGCGCGTGTTCAATGGCAAGTCGCGCAAACACCTGCTTGCTGTGCAAAATGTCGGCATTATGCCACTCTTGGCCCGCTGGCGTAATCGTAATATGGCCGTTTTCTGCCGTAAGCAAATCAAGCATTGTTCCAGCATCCACAAGTGGGAACAAATCATCGATTTCAAACGACAAATCCGCAGCCAAATCGGCCAAATCAATGCCATCTGGGGCTTCCGAAATCACGTCTAGCAAACCAGCCATACCGCCTGGAGTTGCGTTTGGAAGCAATCGAACAGCCACTGGCTCTGGCTTTGCCTCGCCAGATTCCGCCTGTTCTTCGTTTTGCTTAGCTTCCACTTCTGCGTCGTGATGCTTTTGAATAAGCATGTCGGCGATTGCTGCGGCCTCGGTTTCTTCCGCATCCGTTTGCTCTGCAGGCACAGAGTCGGCAGCCGCGCTAGACGAATCGCTAGCCGCCGCAGATTCCGCGTTTTCTGCCTCAACATCTCCTTCGGGATTCGAGCCAGTCAAAATTGCGTAAAGCTTATCGACCATAGCCTCAAATTCCGCGCTGTGCTTGTCTCTTGGACGAGGCAAATCAACTTGTACGTCTGCAATCAAATGACCTGGATGCGAGCCCAAAACAACCACGCGATCCGCCATTTGCACAGCTTCTTCAATGTTGTGCGTAACGATTACAACCGACTTAATATCGCGCTCTTCGCTAGACCAAAGCTTAAGCACTTCTTGGCGAAGGTTTTCTGCCGTAAGAACGTCGAGAGCAGAGAAAGGCTCGTCCATAAACAGAGCGTCTGGGCGCAAAACCAGTGCACGCGCAATGCCTACGCGCTGGCGCATGCCGCCCGAAAGCTCCTTTGGGTACGCGGTTTCAAAGCCGTCCAAACCAATTGCATCGATTGCTGCAAGAGCAAGTTCCGTGCGCTTTTCTTTACTAACGCCTCTAGCGCGCAAACCAAGCTCCACATTGTCTTGAACCGTAAGCCATGGCATAAGAGCAAAGGTTTGGAACACGATTGCAACCCCTGGGTTTGGTCCTGTAAGCTCGCGTCCGCGATACTTAACCGTTCCCTCTGTAGGCTGAATCAGACCTGCCATTGTTCTTAAGAAGGTTGATTTTCCAGCGCCCGAACGCCCTAGAATTGCTACGATTTCGCCCTCTTGCAGAGTGAAGGAAATATCGTGCAACACGTGCTGAGTGGTGCCGCTATCCGATGTAAAACTCTGGCTTATGTGCTTTGCGTCAATAATGTCGCTTGTAATCGAAGACTGCGAAGCCAAATTCTGCGAAGCCAAATTCTGTGCATTCAATTCAGCGTTTTTGTTTAAAGTGTTCATAATATTTGCCAATCTTTTTAATTCAATTAATTCAACACGTATCTTTTTGCGGAGTACCTTTGCAAAGGCGCCCAGAACAGTCGATTACTTAACACCACTATTAAGCTCATAACTGTTACTCCAACAAGAGTTTTTACAGAATCGCCCACAGTTGTTGCGTTTGTAATATACGCACCCAAACCTTGAGTGGCCATTCGATTCTTGCCGTATTCTACGATTTCTGCCACAATCGAAGCGTTCCAGGCGCCGCCAGCGGCCGTAATTCCGCCCGTGCACCAAGATCCAAAAATCGCAGGCAAAATAAGAGTCTTCCACTTAAGCACGCGGCTTAATCTAAAGCTTCTTGCCATCTCGCGTAAATCGTCTGGAATCGCACTAGCGCCCGCAATAACGTTAAACAGAATGTACCATTGCGTGCCAAGTGCCATCAAAATAATACTTCCCCAGCCAAGGTCAATGTGCCAAGCCATAAACCACATAATTGCAAACGGGAATATAAAGTTTGCTGGGAAGCTAGCCAGGATTTGCACAACAGGCTGCATAATGCGAGAAATCTTAGGATTTACGCCAATATACACGCCTATTGGCACCCAAATCAGCGAGCTAACAAAAATCAGCACGGCAACGCGCGCAAAAGTGAGGACTCCCAGCACTCCAGCCGTGGCGAACTCTTGCAAACCCGTGCGTGCGGCCACAAAGTAGAGCATTTGCGCGGCCGCTGCAAGGATTAAAACAATAGTAACGATGTTAAAAATTAAATCGCCAAGCTTGCGGGCAGACGCTTTACGAGGCCATTTTGCGCCCGTACGCCCAAACGGACGAGTAGCCAATTCCAGCCACTCGCGAATAGGCGAAAACAGCTTGCTAACAACTTCATCCGCATGCGAATGACGAATCAGCGTTAAAATCGCGCTCTTTCGCTCTTCGTCCGATGCGCTTTGCGTTATGCGGAATCGCTCCGACCACGCGGTGAGCGGCTTCCAAAGGAAGAAGTCGATTGCAAGCACAACAACAATCATGGATAAAATGGCCCACCAAATGTTTCCAAGCTTGTTTTCTGCGGCGGATTGCGCCACAAAGCTACCAACGCCAGGCAGTGCGTAAGTGTGATTGTTTACGGAAATCATCTCGGAAGCGGTAAGGAAGAACCAGCCGCCGCCAACGCTCATCATGCAGTTCCAAAGCAGCGGAATCATTGCGTTTGGCATATCCAGCACCCAGAATCGCTGCCAATGAGTAAGCTGCAGGCTGCGCACGGCCTCGTCTAACTCCTTTGGCTCGCTTAAAAGCGAACGGTGGAACGAGAAAGTCATATTCCAAGCCTGGCTTGTAAAAATCGCAAAAATCGAAGCGGCTTCAACGCCCATCATCGACCCTGGGAAAATCACCAGCCAAATCGTTACTGTAGCAGAAAGAAAGCCAAGAATTGGAACGGATTGCAAAATATCCAGCAGCGGCATAAGCACCTTGCCCAAGCGGCGGCTGCGGGCTGCAAGAGACCCGTAAACAATAGTAAAAATCAGCGATGCTATAAGCGCAAGCATCATGCGAAACACGGATCTAAGCGTGTAATATGGCAGATTAATAAGGTCGGTAGAAACCGCGGAAGGTATGCCACTAGGGCCAATTGGCTGATTAATGCGCTGCAAAAGAAAAGCGCTTACGCCAAAAAGCGCGATTATGCCTACGCACACAATAATGTCGGACCAAAAACGAGTGTTTTCGTCCACTTGCGCGCTGGCACCGTTTTTTCCAGATGTTGTAAATATTGTCATGATAAGTCCTCTGGGAACGCGTATTTTCTTCGAGAGCCGCTTATCACCACTATTTTGCGTTTGTGTTTATTTTGCGGTTATTTTGTGGTTATTCTGCGGTTATTCTGCGGTTACTTTGTGCAAGCACAATAAACCCAATAAGCCCAATAAACATAGTAAGCCTAATAAACTAATCCATAAACGCAAGCGTTTTGGCGGCGATTGCTGGCTTTTTTATATTCAGGAGGAACGTCCGTACTACTACTAACACTGTCTGAATCGTCACTAACAGTGTTAACGGTATTAGCAGTATTAGCACTTTGATTACAACCCGTACTGTCATGTTTCACAGCAATCACCTCCTTAAGTTCGTGCTAATTATAAAATATCGCCAATCTTGTGTCAAGCAACAAGAGCCGTCATCTTTCCCCGACTTTGTTGCTAATTTTGACGTTTCGAACAACATTCTCGGGAAAAATCTCCCGATTTTGTTGTTGATTTTGCCGATTTGAACAACATTCTCGGGAAAAACTTACCGAGTTTGTTGCGATTTTTGTCGATTTAAGCAACAAAAAGCCTCTTGACGAGTAGACGCCAAGAGGCTTTTCAACAAGAGGCTTTTCAACAATCAAATAAGATTGCTACACGCTCACTTACTTGCGATGAGCGCGGTAGAAGCGAATCAAGCTCTGCGTAGAAGCATCCTGAGCCGCCAAAGCGCTATCATCCTTAGAGATTGCAGGAGTAATCTGCTTTGCAAGCTGCTTGCCAAGCTCCACACCCCACTGATCGTAAGAATCCAAGCCCCAAACGGTGCCTTCAACAAAAGTGATGTGCTCGTAGAGAGCAATCAACTCGCCCAAGCTAAATGGGGTCAAAGCATCGCCAAAGATGGAAGTGGTTGGACGGTTGCCGCTAAATACGCGAGCTGGAACAATCTCCTCTGGAGTGCCTTCAGCACGAACCTCGTCTGCCGTCTTTCCAAAAGCAAGAGCCTTAGTCTGTGCAAGATAGTTGCCCAAGAAAAGCTCGTGAACATCTTGATCGCCATCTTTAGTAGGATTTGGCGTGTTTACAAAGGCAATAAAATCAGCTGGAATAAGCTGAGTGCCCTGGTGAATCAACTGGTAGAAAGCGTGCTGGCCATTGGTGCCTGGCTCGCCCCAGAAGATTTCGCCAGTTTCGCTGGTTACAGGAGTGCCATCCCAGCGAACCGACTTGCCATTGGATTCCATAGTGAGCTGCTGCAAATACGCTGGGAAGCGATGCAAGTACTGATCGTATGGAAGAACAGCGTGGGAAGCAACCTTGTAGAAGTTGCGGTACCAAACGTTGAGCATACCAAGAAGAACCACAACATTCTTCTCGAATGGAGTCTCAGCAAAGTAGGTATCGATTGCGTGGAAGCCCTTCAAGAACTCCTCAAAGCGCTCTGGGCCAAGAACAACGGCCAAAGAAGTGCCAACAGCGGAATCAACGGAGTAGCGGCCGCCAACCCAGTTCCAGAAGCCAAAGGCGTTGGTTGGGTTGATGCCGAACTCTTCAACCTTCTCGAGGTTGGTAGAAACAGCTACGAAGTGCTTTGCAACAGCTTCTGCCTTCTTTGCATCGCTGCCGTCGATTGCGCCAGACTCCTGGAGCTTGTTAAGCAACCATGTGCGAGCGCTGCGAGCGTTAGTCAAAGTTTCCAAAGTTGTAAACGTCTTAGAAACAATGATGAAAAGCGTGGTTTCTGGATCCAAATCCTTGGTCTTTTCGGCCATATCGTTTGGATCAATGTTGGAAACGTAGCGAGCGCTAATGCCAGCGTCGGCGTATGGCTTCAAGGCCTCGTAAACCATGACTGGACCCAAGTCGGAGCCGCCGATGCCAATGTTTACAACGGTCTTAATGTTCTTGCCAGTAACGCCCTTCCAAGCGCCAGAACGAACTTCGTTAGCAAAATCGTAAATGCGACCCAAAACCTCGCGAACGTCGGCAACGGTATCTTGGCCGTCTACAATAAACTTGCCAGCGTCTTCGGCTGGGCGGCGCAAAGCGGTGTGCAAAACTGCGCGATCCTCGGTGTTGTTAATGTGCACGCCAGTGTACATTGCCTTAGTGCGCTCGTCGAGCTTAACAGCCTTAGCAAGGTCTGCAAAAAGCTTAAGCGTTTCTGGCTTAATCAAATTCTTAGAAAGATCGAAGTGGAGGTCTCCAGCTTCGAAGCTCAACTTATCCACGCGATTTGCATCTTCGGCAAACCACTTCTTCAGGCTCACGCCTTCGGACTGCAACTCATCATAGTGCTTTTGCAATGCAGCCCATTCTGGGGTCTTAACGGCGTCAACTGGTGGATTGATGGCCATTTCTAGGTCCTTTCATCTTTAATAAACGATGTAATGCCGTTTATAATTTTAAAATTCAGCGCAATCTTGAGCGCACAAAAACACGCTAAGCAAAGGCGCTTGCATCACATCTTCCAATTGACAAGATACTCACAAAAGCGGACAGAAATACACGACTACTCGCACTCAAGCGAACATTACGGCGCGGCGCACTAGACAAATCAAAAATATTCATATATAGTATTTGATTTGTGCGCGAGTCGCGAATGCTTCTCGGGCAGCTGCCACTTTAGCTCAGTCGGTAGAGCGTCTCACTCGTAATGAGAAGGTCGACAGTTCGATTCTGTCAAGTGGCTCTTAAAAACCCATTTTTTGCCTATTTTAGGCGATTTTGCGCGAGTGGCGGAATGGTAGACGCGCAGGATTTAGGTTCCTGTGTCTTACGACGTGTGGGTTCAAGTCCCATCTCGCGCACATTTTTTAATCGCAAGTTTCAATCGCAAGTTTAAATCGCAAGTTTTAGTTTTACTCTTCAAACATCGCCTTTAATTCAGGCAAAAGTGCCCTCAAAGCGCTGCCGCGATGCGAAATCGCATTTTTTTCTTGCTGACTAAGCTGCGCGCTAGTTAAATCGTGCATTTGAACACCATCCCTAACGGGCTGATTATTCGGCACAAAAAGCGGATCGTAGCCAAAACCGTTGCAACCTCTAGGCTCGCGAATCAAGCGCCCAACCATCTCTCCCACGCGAACCGTTTCAAAACCGTTGTTTTTCCACATTGTGTTTTCCAGATCCGCATCAACGCAGCCTTTAGGAACAGCAAGAGCAGCCGCGCATCTAAATCGCGCCGTTCGGCATTCGTCTGGAATATCTTCCAGCTGCTTAAGCAAAAGCGCGTTATTGGCCTTGTCGTCTCCATGAACCCCGCTCCAGCGCGCAGAAAGTATGCCTGGAGCCGCGCCCAAAACGTCTACAATCAAGCCCGAATCGTCTGCAACCGCAGGCAATCCAGTTCTTTGCGCAACGTCTCTAGCCTTAATCAGGGCGTTTTGCTCAAAAGTCACGCCTGTTTCCACTGGGTCTGGAAGCCCCAAAGAACCAGCCGTCACAAGCTCAATATGCTCCGATATTTCCGCAAACTCTTCGTTAAGAATCCGCTTAATTTCAACGAGTTTACCCTCATTATGCGTTGCCACAACAAGTTTCACGCTCGCCACTCCTTAGTAATTTTGACTTAAAGCTGCGCGCTGAGCCGCTTGAAGCTCGCGATTCCCCTTAGCTGCCAAATCAAGCAAAACATTAAGCTCGTCGCGATTAAACGGGCGATGCTCCGCCGTGCCTTGAATCTCAATAAAATTGCCCGAACCAGTCATTGCAACGTTCATATCGGTCATGGCCTGGCTGTCTTCTACGTAAGGCAAATCAAGCATTGGAGTGCCATTAATCACGCCCACCGATACGGCGGAAACAGAGTCCTTAATTACGTTTTTAGCGCTGCGAATATGCTTGTGCTTTTCGGCCCAATTTAGCGCGTCTACAAGAGCCACGTATGCGCCCGTAATCGAAGCTGTACGCGTGCCGCCGTCTGCCTGAAGAACATCGCAATCAATTTGAATAAGGCACTCGCCCATTGCCTTGGTATCTATAACGCCCCTAAGGCAGCGGCCAATAAGGCGACTAATCTCGTGCGTGCGGCCGCCAATTTTGCCCTTAACAGACTCGCGATCAGTGCGCTCGGCGGTGGCCCTTGGAAGCATTGAATACTCGGCTGTAACCCAACCTAAACCAGTGTCCCGTCTCCAGCGCGGAACTCCAACCGTAAAGGTGGCAGTGCACATAACGCGCGTGTTTCCGCACTCAATAAGCACGGAGCCTTCTGGCACGTTTGTAAAATTGCGAGTGATTTTTACTGGGCGTAACTCGTCCACTTCCCTGCCATCAAAGCGAATAGGTTTTACAGATTCCAACATATCCTTAATTTGAGCCATAATTCAACAATTTAGCACGCGGCATTAACTAGCACGCGGCATTAATCTTGAGCAAAATCGCCGATTTTTGGGGTTGGCGCTTTTGCGCTTTTGATTCAGATTTGCTCGCTAAGCGAAAGCCACTCTTCTTCTAACGCGCTCGACTCGCTCTGATTTGCCTGCAACTGCTCGTTAAGCTCTTGCAAACCAACAAAATCGCTAGGATCGTGGCTGGCCATTTTTTGCTCAAGCGCGCTTTTATCTTCCTCAAGCTTTTCTAGCTTGCGCTCTATTGCGGCAACTCTTCTTACGGCTTCGTGGTACGCTTTGCCAGTTAATTTTTGATCTGACTTTTGATTTGACTTTTGATCTGATTTTTCCGCAGAATCAGCAGATGACGAATCGCAAGCCGCCGCCGAATCGCCAGCCGCCAACTCTTGCATATTTGCGCGCTCATAGTCTTCCATAATCTTTAAATACTCGTCAACTCCGCCTGGAAGATGGCGAATCTTGCCGTCAATCAACGCAAACTGCTGATCCGTTACGCGCTCAAGCAGGTATCTATCGTGCGAGACAACAATCAAAGTGCCTGGCCACGTGTCTAGTAAATCTTCCATAACGGCAAGCATGTCGGTGTCTAGATCGTTTCCAGGCTCGTCCATTATTAGCACATTTGGCTCGTTTAGAAGAATCAAAAGCAGCTGCATACGGCGTTTTTGGCCGCCCGAAAGGTCTGCAATCGGCGTCATAAGCTGCTCTGGCTTAAAGCCAAGCCTCTCCATAAGCTGGCCAGGAGTCACTTCTTTGCCGTCGATTACATAACTTGGCTTGTATCGGCTCAAAACCTCTTTAACCTTATATTTTCCAAGCTTTTCCAGCTCTTCTAAGCGCTGAGAAAGCACGGCAAATTTTACGGTTTTGCCAATGTTTACATGACCTTTAGTTGGACGCAAAGAGCCGTCGATTATGCCTAAAAGCGTTGATTTTCCAGCGCCATTGGCTCCCACTATGCCGAATCGGTCTCCTGGCCCGATTAGCCAAGTTTGATTGTCTAAAATCATGCGGCCGCTAATCGTTTTTTGTACGGCGGCGCACGTTTCTTTTAATGACGATTCTGCTGGCGATTCTTGTGGCAAATCTGCAGCTGCTTGCGATTCTTCTACAGAAATCGTAACGCTGCCATAATGAGTAGGCTGCGAAAATGGCGATTTTACAATATCCGCATCTGCCCCAACAGGCTTTAGCGAATCCGCAAAAATCTGCGTAACGTCAATCAAATCAACAACCTGCTTACCAAGGCGGGATGTGGCCATTCGCTTTAACTCAAGCGTGTCTCGCATTGGCGGAACGTCTGCTATAAGCTCGCGAGCCTGCTTAACGTGGAACTTCTGCTTTGTAGAACGCGCGCGGGCACCTCTAGAAAGCCAGGCAAGCTCCTTGCGCGCCAAATTCCGCCTGCGCTCCTCGCGAACATCCGCTTGGCGTTCGCGCTCAACGCGCTGCATCATGTAAGCGCTGTAGCCGCCTTCAAACGGGTCGATTGCGCCATCGTGAACCTCCCACATAGAAGAGCAGACTTCGTCTAAAAACCACCTGTCGTGCGTAACCAGCAAAAGCGCGCCCTGGCCGTCTTGCCATCTGTGCAAAAGATGCTCCGCAAGCCAATGAATTGTAAGCACATCAAGATGATTTGTAGGCTCGTCCAAAGCCAAAATATCCCAATCATGCAGCAGAAGCCTTGCCAAATCCGCGCGCCTGCGTTGGCCGCCAGAAAGCGTGCAGACCTTAGCTTCCAGGTTGATTCCGCCCAAAAGAGCCTCTACGATTTCTCGCTGCTTTGAATCTGCAGCCCACTCGTAGTCCTGGCGATTTTCTAGCGCGGCCTGGCGAACTGTGGCGTTATCGTCCAGCGGATCGCGCTGGCTTAAAATGCCAAAAGTTAGGCCATTTCTACGCGTGACTCTTCCAGAATCTGGGCCAATCGCACCTTGGAGAAGCTTTAAAAGAGTGGACTTTCCGTCTCCGTTTTTGCCTACGATTCCTATGCGATCGCCTTCAAAAACGCCTTGAGTTACGTCTTTGAAAATCGTTTTTGTTGCAAATTCAAGGGAAACGTGTTCTAGTCCCAAATCATAAGTAGGCATAACTCACAAATTATAGCTGCGCGACTATACCAAGCGCAACGTGAACGCAGGCAAGTCGTTGCGCAGCGTAGTGAGCGAACGATTTTTCCGCATTTTGTACCAAATTCGACCTAAAACACGTACAAAACACGGAAAATCAAAAGCCTCGCTCGGCAAAAACCAAACGAGGCTTATGAGTATATATGCTGTAAGCACCAGCAAAGCTAATCAGCTATCAGTAAAACACTAATAAAGCTAATCGGCTTACAACTAAACGCTAGTCGCGATTAGCGTGCTTTGTGCGCATGCGGCGAGTGGCAAACGCCCCACCGATTGCGGCAAGCATAGTTGCCATCAATCCTGCAGTAGCAACGTCTGCGCCCGTAGCAATGCCAGCGCCTCCGCGAGAACGCATGTTCTTTATAACGCGGTTGCGAACAGCTGCACGCACGTTGGCTGCGTTAGCTTTAGCGTCCGCAAGCGCCTTACGAGCATCTGCGAGTCTGCGTGCCGCAGCGTCCACCTGAGCCTGCGTTGCGTGCGGATCTGCAGCAACACGCTTAGCCTGCGCCAGAGCGTCGTCTAGCGCAGCCGCCGCCTGCTTAACGGCCACATCCGCCTGCTTAACTTCTGGAGCGTTTTCAACGGCCTTGTTTACAGCCTTGTTGTCTACGCCTGCAGGGGCTGCACCAGTAGTTCCTGCGCCAGCACCTGCGCCTGCAGACGCACCTGCACCACCCTGGGCGTTTGGAGCTGAGCCAGCATTACCAGCATTACCAGCGTTTGCGTTACCAGCGTTTGCATTACCATTGCCAGCACCATCTCCAGCATTGCCAGGCTTAGAATCGGCTTCAGCACTATCAATCTGAATGTTCAACTCGCCCTTATTCACAGTAGTAGGCGCATTATCGTTCACACCAAAGCCAGCGCCGCCAGGGACTGGGTTTGGAAGCGGGCTTGGAATTGGAAGCGGGTTCACATCATTATCAACAGAACCATAGCCACTCAAAGCCGCAGCTGCAGCACGCAAAGCCGCAGCAGCAGCATTCACCTGCTCCTGAGTTGCATTAGGATCACGGTAAACGCGACGAGCTTCAGCCAAAGCATCATTATAAGCATCCTGCTTATCCGAAGACGAAATCAGATAAGAAATATAACGCTCTAAAGTATCCGCCTTAGAAAGCTCTGCAGCCAAATCCGTCTTATCAACATCAGCAGGAGTTGGGGTCGGCGTTGGAGTTGGCTCCTTACCGTTAAGAGCCTCTTCAGCTGCCTTAAGCTTTGCAAGAGCTTCATTCAGAGCCTTTTGCTTATTCTCCTTGGTGTCCAATTTGGTTTCACCATACTTAGGTGTAGTACCATCAGCGCTAGGAGTGGTCAAATTCTTGATAAGATCCTGAGCAGCTTTAAGAGCCTCGTCGTACGCCTTTTGCTTATCTTCAGAAGCCTTTGTGTACCTTACAGACTTCTTAATATCTGCATCTTTAGCGATTTGTTGCTCAAGCGGCTTGGTATCAACACCATCCAAAGCAAGGCGAGCCTTAACAAGCTTGTCAAGAGCTTCATCAACAGCCTTCTGAGCAGTTGCTTCCTCTTCAGCACTCATCTGCTTCTTAGCATCTTCAGCAGTCTTCAAAGCTGTTTCAGCCTCGTTCAAAGCCTGATCAAACGCGTCCTTCTTTTCTTTAGACGAAGTGTTGTAAACAGGGTCGCCTGGAGTCTTAGGGTCAGCTTCACTTGGCTTGAAGGTCTTGTCGGACTCAATCTCTTTGCTTAGAGCATCGGTGTTAACACCAGCGCTCTGGGCATTAGGATCGATATCGCGCATTGCCTTAAGAAGGTCATTGTACAGATTATTAACCTGATCCGCATTCTTGGCGTCGCCATTAGCTTTATCAAGTACGGCACCAGCTGCAGTAGAAGCATCATCAAATGCGGTCTTCTTATCGGCATCACCGTTCTTGTACTTGTCGCCCGTAGCAAACTTATCAGCGATCTCTTTCAGCTTCTCAAGGCGAGCCATAGCGGTATCGGTTGCAATAGCATCAGCAAGCGCATTGTCGATGTCGTCCTTGCCGGTATCCTTGCCATCGTCATCCTTGATGTTATGCGCATCAGTTGAGTTGATGATGTCTTCATACGCTTTCTTCTGCGCATTGTTCAAATGATCAAGCGCAGCAATCTGCTTCTTAGCATCCTCAATCTTCTTAGCCTTCAGAGCGCGATCAGCAATACCCGTTGGATCGCCAAGCTTAGTGGCAGCATTGATGTCATCAATAGCCTTCTTCTTGTCTCCGTCAGAAAGACCGCTATTGTTGATGCGCGTAATCTGCTTTTCTTTTTCTTGCTTGAGAGCGTTCTGGTCATCGTTGGTGTTGCCAGTCGTATCGCGCTGCCCCTTAGCATTTTCGATTGCCTTGTTTGCATCATCAAACGAAGTTTTCACGCCTTCAAGAGCAGTCTTGATATCGGAAGGCTTTGTAGCCTTGTCAACGTTTGTCTTAGCGTCGTTAATCGCTTTAACAGCAGCATCGTACTTATCTGTAGCCGCGGCCTGTTTATCAGAAGTTAGCGCGTTGTATGCATTATCAAGCGCATCTTTCTTCTCGGTAAGTTGCTTGTTAGCAGCGTCTTTTGCTTTTTGCTCGTTGAGTGCATTAGCTTTCTTAGCAGCGGTTACTGCCTTGTTAAGTTCATCGGCAGTGGCTGCAGGATCCTTCTTTGCAAGAGCAGCTTCCAAAGCAGTGATAGTTGAATCCTTACCCGGCTTTGTGCCAAGCAGCTCATTAAGGGCAGCGTCATCGGCGTGGGTATCAGCGGTGTTGTTCTTATCACCAGTACCGTGGTCGAGGAACGGAAGCGCGCCCTTCTTGATGTCGTTTTGCAACGCACCCTTAGCACCATCAATCGCCTTGGCCTTATCGAGAATCTTCTGAACGGCTTCAGGAGTTGTGGCACCATTTGGATCCGCTCCCGTACCATCACCGTTTATCTCTTTCTTGAGAGCCTTTTTCTCTTCATCACTCAGATTATCGAGCTTGTCAATCTCATCAGAAGCTTTCTTTTTTTCTTCTTGAAGCTTTTGCTCTTTTTGCTTTTCCTCGTTTTCTTTTTGCTTCTTTTCGGCTTCTTTCTTTGCGTTGCCACCACCCTTGTTATCCGTTATCGTTTGTTTCTTTGACGGATCGTTTTGGTTATCTTTGCCCTGCTGAGCAGCTTTATCGAGAATTTTTTTAATGTCCTCGGGCGTTGACGCGTTGTCAATATCTTTCTCGTATTGCTTTTTCTGATCGTCCGTTAAGTTAGGATTACGGTCGATTTGCTGCTTCGCATCCTTTTTCATCTGTGCAAGTGCATCAGGAGTTGGCGCAGGCGTCTCAGCCTTCTTCTTGTATGTTACAGAAACGGTAAACAGCTGATTGTTATTTTTGTCAGTGAAAATAAGCGTCTTAAAATCACTGTTTTTGTATTTAATCGATGAAATACCTGTTGCGTTAGTATCGGATGCAGGCTCCATTAAGACGGTATTTGTTTTTGGCTTGAGACTCGTAGGAACGGTATACGGCACCTTATCTACTGCTAGTGAATCCGTGCCATCGTAATTGGCTTTCAAGAATGCTTCCACAGCTTTCTTGAAATCAGCTTCAGACGGATTTGCTGGGTCGGTAACTTCAATCTCAGGTATTGAATTGTACTTGCGCTCAGCTTTCTTGGCATCGGTAAGTTTGCGAATAAGATCGCGCAGGTCTTTTTCGGCTGTTTGACCCTTTGCTATTTCATCGATCTTGGCATCATTCAACTCATCTGGTTTTTCAATACCAGCGCGCTTCAAGTCGTCGTTGGTGAGCTTATCAGTATTCCTGCGTTTATCTAACAGCGCTTTTGCCTGATCCTTCAAATGATCAATGGTGTTATCTTTTTGCTGCTGCGATTTGGCAACATATAAATCCTTCAGAGGAACATCAAATAGTTTCCTTGAGCTATTCTCACCACTTTCAAAACCTTGAACAGCTATGGTTCCGTCCTGATTAAGGCTAAACGATACTACGCCTGCGCCATTATTTTCACCTTTAACATAGCGTTGCATATTTGTAACACCAGCTACAGGCTTATCATTTTCTTTAAGAGTATAAGCAGACCTAGCCTCTTGATCGGTTATATCCACATTATAGTTCTTCTTCATAAACTTCTTAAACGCCGCAATCTGATCTTGTGGCGAAGGAGAACTCACGTTATCTACTTGTACTGGATCTACATAATAGTTATATGCAGTCATCTGACCTGGATGATGCAAATTGGTATCTGGGGTTGGTGTTTGCGTATTAATTGTTTGCTTGAAGAATACGCTCATTGGGTAGGTAGCATCTTTATAGCCATCGGCCTTAAACGTAATGAAACCCTTACCATCTTTCACGCTATACGAAACATCGGTAATAGTTACCTCTGAATTATCTTTAGCATCCTTACCCTTAACCTTCTTTAAACCATTTTTATCTGGATTAAGAGTAGATTGGCTGTAAGTTGTTAAATCTGCTTCTGTCATATTGAAAGGATCAAATTTGACGTTTATTTGTTTTTGAGGTGCTTCAACAATGAACTCTTTTTCGGCAGCAGGAGTTGGAGCAGGCGGCTGAGGATCTGGAGATGGAGCCTTTGGCTTTTCTTTCAGGAACTGCCATGCAGAGATGGTAGTGGTTGAACCGTCTTCCCAGGTGATAGTTGCGTCGCCAGTGGTCTTATTGACCTCTACAGGTGCTTTACCATTCTTGGTCTTTGACTCATCGTATGGAGTAATGCCAGTGTTGGCATCATCAAAAGCCTTGATAATCTTTGTTATTTCATCTGGCTTAAGCTGATTAAGATTATCAACATCAATGATGTCTGGCACAACGTATGGCGCCCAATCGGCGATAGTTGCACCTTGGCACACGAGCTCAGAGGCGTCAATTTCAAGCTTTGAACCGTCTTGGTATGTAACAATAAGCTTGGTCCCGTCATCATTGAACTTGATGCCGTCAGGATCAGTTTTCACATGCTCGTTAAAGTCTTTGTTGTCTTTGTTGGCATCCTTAAATGCCTTAAGAACCGCTGTTTTGTCTTTATCGGTCAGCTTAGACGGATTCACGACAGGCGTACGAGCAGGCATGACTGGCTTGTACTTGTCCTTGTCTTCTTCATTCTTAAAGACAAGCAAATCGGCAGAAATTGTGCGCGTGGACTTGTCTTTGAAGGTGATAGTAGCCACACCCTTATCAGACACTTCCACCTTGTCCACTAAGTCCGAATAATGTTTCGTATCTTTATTGGCGGTTGCAATTTTGTCTTTAATCGCGTTTTGCTCGTCGGTACTTACATTTTTGAGATCCTTCACAGGTGTAAGCTCAGGATACTTCAGGTCGATATGGTCGGCGATGCGCGGAGTATTGTGCTTTTGACCAACCGCATAGTGCCAGTTACCTGCAAAGCGATAAACGCCAGCAGCAAAACGAAGCGGATTCTTATCGCGCTCTTTCCATGCAGTATCTTCCATCTCGGAAACGTAGGTCATGTCATACCAACGCTGACCAGCAGACTCCCAGTCTACAAAAATACCCTTAAGACCTTGAGTTTGATTTTGGTATTCTCCCCATTGTTGTGCGGTATTGCCTTTATCATCATAACCCTTACTGCCTTTGTCATCCAAGCCCATAAGCTGTTTCCAGCCCTTGCTTGCAAGAATGTTTTGATCACTAAAATAATAATTAGAAATATTATTCCATTGCTTAGGGTTGTTAAAATGTTTGTCCGAGACAACTCCATAACCATTATCGTCTGTAGTAATATACTGGGAAGAACCAGCAGGTTTAACCTGCTCCTTGCCGTTTTGTGTTAACTTTTCTATACGCTTAAATTGAATATCTTGAGGATCTTTCAAACCAGCAGGAACGCCAAACCACCACATTGGGCGGAATCGCCAGTTATCTGCTGTGCCGCCTTGATTCTTGGAATTAGAAAGATAGTGGACACGAACATATTTACCAAGAGGATCTATGCCTGTGGTTCCGCCAGCTTTGGCGTGCTCAAAGGTATCGTAATATTCAACGTCAATGTTGAAATGAGCCTCGGCATATTGTGCATCAGTTTTAAAACCGTAGTAAATGTTGTTGCCTGTGCCGTCTACATAACCATCAGCATAGGCAGGCGAGGAAACGAATACCCCCCCCC
>NZ_KQ956821.1:33926-63813 GCF_001546455.1 Gardnerella vaginalis
CCCCCCCCCGAGCACCATTGCGCCAGCCAACATTGCAGCGCAAACACTCTTTGAAAGAACTGGCTGAGAATCAGCCCCAACACCAGAATTAACGCCAGAATAGTGCTTAACTACACGAATCTTCTTAGACATACTCTTACTCCATTATCTTTTTCTTTGGATTAATGCGCCAACCAGACCGCAAAATCCATATAACTATGCAAGGCATATTTTACTCATTGTTTTATACAATTTAAGATTAATTCGTATGATGAATTTTATGTGATTTACACACTCAATCCGTGCGAACGATCTCCCCGCGTTTGTTCCCATTTTGGTCGATTTCGTAAACAAACTCGGGCACACTTCCCCGCGTTTGTTCCCTTTTGCCCGCGTTTGTTCCCATTTTGGCCGATTTTGGAAACAAACGCAGGAAAAAGGGAACAAAAGCAAGAACGCCACCCGCGCGCTACGCTTTAAGCGCAAAGGCAGGTTGTGTCGTTCGCACGGATTAGCCGTGCTATTCCTCACGGCTATTAGTAGCCGCTCGGCTGATTTGGCATGTAAAGTCCACTGGACTTTACATTTGAGCCAAATCACGCTTTGAAGGAGCTTGAAATGCGTTATGCAATTTCAAGCTCAGTCAAATCACCTGCCAACAAACTTCTTGTACGCGTCTTGGTCAACAACAACGTCTAAATCACCAATCCAAACGCATGGCTCATCCGCCTTGCAGAATCCATACTTAAAGAAGTAAAGACCATCGTCCATATTTAGTGAGTAAGTGCCACCCATATTAAATTTCTTTAAATCAAGCTTTTTAGCAAACTGAATCAAATTCCAAATGCAAATATAGCCTGGGCTAATCTTTCCGCGCATAGTCTGCGTTGCGCCGTAAATGTACCACAAAGTGTCTTTATACGGAAAAGCAATCATGCTTGCAATAGGCTCGCCCTCATACTCGCAAGTGCAAATCTCAATTTGAGGGAAAGCGTCTAACAAACGCTCAAAATATTCCTTAGGCCTATATGTTATACCATGCCTATTTGCCATAATTTCTGTAAGAGCATAAAAAGTGTCTAAATCTTCTTTGCTTCTGCTCCACCTTGTAGAAACACCTGCTTTAATGGCGGCCCTAATATGCCTTCTTGTCATTGAACTAAAGCCAGCCATCAAATCTTCTTCAGACTTTCCTTCAACAGTCAGCATAATCTCGTAACGCGGATTCGAGAACGAGTGAATATTTTCGCCATCGCTTCTAAAAGTAAAGCCTTGATCCCTGTACTTTTTTACAAGATCTTGATCATTTTGAACGCAAGGATCCAATCTAAGCAAAAATGCATTGTACTTTTCAAAAAGTGGCTTTGCTTCGTTGATTAGCTTTTTAGTAGTTTCAACGTTGTAAAAGTCGCAAACTGGTCCTCTAGGAGCGTAAAGGAACATCTTATCGTCTATTGCTTTAATTCCTAAAACAGACATTGCAGCACAAATTTTGCCATTTTCTTCCAGATAAACGTATTCGCTAATCCAATTATTTTTGACTTTCGCCCAATTCATATCTTGCATTGCGTGCGCATATTGTGAATTTTTTACAAAGTCCTCGTATTCTTTAACTTTAGCAGAATCATTTTTATCTAGTATTGGCATTTGCACTCCTTTTTTTGCTCAATACACGATTTTAGCGCGACTACCGTTTAAGATATTTGCTTTAGCGTTTTACAAGGCGATTTAGGCTATTTGCGACTTGACGCAACAACAGATTGCGATTTATGCTTGCAGCTTGCGACTAACGACTAGCGACTAACAGCTTGCGATTAGCCGCCAGCCGCCATCAGCCAGCCGCAACAGCTTGCGACTAGCGCGTAAGCTTTCTATGCAAGCGATGCGGGCGAGCAGCCTCCTCACCAAGGCGCGCAATCTTGTTTTCTTCGTACGCCTGGAAGTTGCCTTCAAACCAGTACCAATTTGCAGGATTCTCGTCTGTACCCTCCCAAGCAAGAATATGCGTTGCAACGCGGTCTAAGAACCAGCGATCGTGCGAAACAACCACAGCGCAGCCTGGGAAGTCAAGCAAAGCGTTCTCTAAGCTTTCCAAGGTTTCAACATCTAAATCGTTAGTAGGCTCATCAAGCAGAAGCAAGTTGCCGCCCTGCTTAAGAGTCAAAGCCAAATTCAAGCGGTTACGCTCACCGCCAGAAAGCACGCCCGTAAGCTTTTGCTGATCCGAACCCTTAAAACCAAAGCTTGCAACGTATGCGCGAGTAGGAATCTCAACGCCTGCAACCTCAATAAAATCAAGGCCTCCCGAAACAGCTTCCCACAAGTTCTTATTTGGATCCAAGCCTGCGCGATTCTGATCTACGTACGAAATCTTTACAGTATCTCCAACAGTAAGCTCGCCGCCAGAAAGTGGCTCCAAGCCCACAATCGTCTTGAAAAGCGTAGACTTACCAACGCCATTCGGGCCAATCACGCCAACAATGCCGTTACGAGGCAACGTAAACGACAAATCGTCGATTAGCACGCGGTCGCCAAAAGCCTTGTGAATATGTTTCGCTTCCAAAACTTGCGATCCCAAGCGTGGACCTGCTGGAATTTGAATCTCCGAAAAATCAAGCTTCTTGGAATTGCGTGCCTCTTGCTCCATCTGGTCGTAACGCTCCAAACGAGCCTTATTCTTGGCCTGACGAGCCTTTGGCGAGCTACGCACCCAGTCAAGCTCATTCTTCAAGCGCTTAGCAAGCTTTGCGTCCTTAGCGCCCTGAATCTCCATACGCTTGGCCTTGGTTTCCAAGTAAGTGGTGTAATTGCCCTTGTACGGGTAAAGCTGGCCGCGATCCACCTCGCAAATCCACTCTGCAACGTTATCCATAAAGTAGCGATCGTGCGTTACGGCAATAACAGCGCCTTCGTACTTGTGCAAGAACTGTTCCAGCCAAAGAATTGACTCCGCATCCAAGTGGTTTGTAGGCTCGTCCAGCAGCAGCAAATCTGGGGCTTCAAGCAAAAGCTTGCACAATGCCACTCGTCGCCTTTCGCCACCAGAGCACACAGAAACAGGCGAATCTGGGTCTGGGCATTGCAAAGCGTCCATTGCCTGCTCAAGCTGAGAATCCAAATCCCAGCCGTTAGCCGCATCAATCTGAGTTTGCAGCTTGCCCATTTCTTCCATCAATGCATCAAAGTCGGCATCTGGATTTGCCATCTCTTCGCCGATTTTGTTGAATCGATCAACCTTTTGAGCAATCTCACCAAAAGCCATCTTAATGTTTTCGCCAACGGTTTTAGTCTCGTCCAGCGGCGGCTCCTGCTGCAAAATGCCAACGGTGTAGCCTGGAGTAATCGAAGCTTCGCCGTTAGAAACATTTTCCAATCCAGCCATAATCTTTAGCAACGTTGATTTACCCATGCCGTTAGGCCCAACAACGCCGATTTTTGCGCCTGGCAAGAAGCTTAAGGTAACGTCGTCTAGAATTACGCGATCCCCGTAAGACTTGCGTGCCTTAATCATTTGGTAAATAAATTCAGCCAAAGTAGTACCTTTCTTAAAATTGTTAAATCGCTATTTTAGTTGCCATTTTGATTGCCGCTAAACGCCGTTAGTCGCCATTAGTCGCAGCTAACCGCCATTAAACCGCCGCCGCCTGCTGCGCTCGATCTGCAGAATCGCTATCCGCATCCGCTCCATCTTCTGGAGGAATCTGACACATCCATTCGCCAACAATGCCAATAATCATGTCTATAATGCACACGATTCCAGCAATAACACATTCGCGAATAACGTTGGAATAAAGCGGAATATCCGCGTGCGGCCAGCAAACAAAAATCTGACCTGCGTACCAGCCCGTTAAAATAGCACCAGCCATTCCAAGCGATTTTGCAAGCATTAACGCCGAAACTGCCATTTGCATGTTAAAAGGCTTGCGCTCTTTTGGCTTAGAAGTGGCGTACTGATGCGTTTGCCAAGCAAGAACAAACGTGACTATTCCGCCGATTATCATAACGGCCAAAACAATCCAAGGAGCGCCCGAAAGTGATATTGCACTAGATTCTGTAATCGACACCAAAAACGCGCCGAATACAAATCCGAACAATAGTCCAAGCGCAAAATACCACCAAGGCGTACGGTAAGCTTTCATCAGCACTCCCCAATAATCCAGCGCTCAGAATAAACGCCAACTTGCGAAGCATCCTGCAAAAGCGCAAGTTTGTAAGAGACTGGCTCGCCATCAATTGCAGCGTCTGGCTCAACTTGCATCCACGGCTCCAACTGTGCTGCGCTTAGGTGCAAAGGATTGCTGGAATCCATTGACTTTGTAGCCGCGCTATCTAAGCCGTATTCTCTTGTTCCAACAACGTTTAAGCGCAAATCCAAAGAGTTGCCAGAATCGGCAGAATCGCCAGAATCGCCATCAATTTGATCGCGCTGCATTTGCTCGATTCTTTGCGCAAATTCCTGATTGCTCATTGTTGTAGACGCCACTACAACAGCGCAAAAATCTTCACCGTTTGCATTGCTTGCCTGGTAAAGCGCCGAAACGCCTTCAACTTGAGTTACGCTACGCGAATCTTTATGCTCAAGGCCGCTTAACACGTTTAGCATTGCGTGCATTGTTGAATCGCTCTTTTTGCCTTGCATAGAAACCACTGCGGTTGTTTGCATCGGGCTATTTAGGGCATTTGTAGTATTTGCGATATTTGCGACATTTGAGTTATAGGAAGACTCGTGCGATTCTTGCAAATCCTCGGTTGCTTGCACTTCTGCGGTTGCTTGCGACTTTTGCGCTGCAGAATCCGCTGCAGAATCCGCCTTAGAAGCGTTAGAATCCGAATCCTTATCGCCCTTCTCTAAACTCGCACCTGCAACATTCCTCTTTAAGCTTTCTGGAATCTCTACAGGAGGGATTGGCGAATCTGGGCGATCCGCATTAGAAAGCCACAAATCGCGCTCCGGTGCCTTACGAATCTTAGAGAAGATCTGCTCAAGCTCCTTCTCGTTAAGCGTCTCCTTAACCAGCAGCTTGCTAACAAGCTCATCCAAAATATCGCGATTATTGTTAATAATCTGCCAAGCCTCGGTATGAGCCGTTTCAATAAGCTTGTGAACTTCTTCGTCAATCACTTCCGCAGTCTTATTAGAGAACTTACGCGATTGCAAAGAATCCAAAGAACCAGAAGAATCTTGATCTGCATCCATCCACTTTACAGCGCCAAGCTTAGACGAGAAGCCATATTCAACAACCATCTTGCGAGCGATTGCTGTAGCCTTTTCAATGTCGTTAGAAGCGCCAGTAGTTGGATCATGGAACACAACCTCTTCCGCAGTACGGCCGCCCATAGCATACGCCATTTGATCTAGCAGCTGATTTCGCGACTGAGAATAGCGGTCGCTAGTTGGCATAACAGCCGTGTATCCAAGAGCGCGGCCGCGAGGCAAAATCGTAACCTTGGTAACAGGATCCGTGTGGTGCAAAGCCGCAGCAACAAGCGCGTGACCACCTTCGTGATAAGCCGTGTTGCGCAACTCGTCCAAAGCCATGCCCTTAGACTTCTTTCTAGGACCAGCCTGAACGCGGTCAATCGCCTCGTCAATAGCGCGATTATCGATAAGCTGAGCGCCAGAGCGAGCGCAAAGCAAAGCCGCTTCGTTAAGCACATTAGCCAAATCCGCGCCAGTAAATCCAGGAGTTCTAACAGCAACCATATGAAGATCCACGTCTGGCACAAAAGGCTTGCCTTTAGCGTGAACCTTAAGAATCGCCTCGCGACCTTCCAAATCTGGGGCTTCTACAGCCACCTGGCGATCGAATCTACCTGGGCGCAAAAGCGCAGAATCAAGCACGTCTGGTCGGTTTGTAGCGGCAATAATAATCAAATTAGTGTCGTTATCAAAGCCATCCATCTCTACAAGCAGCTGATTAAGTGTTTGCTCACGCTCATCGTGGCCGCCTGTCATGCCACTTCCGCGGCGGCGTCCAACAGCGTCAATCTCATCAATAAAGATGATTGCTGGAGCATTCTTTTTAGCCTCGTCAAACAGCTCGCGCACGCGAGATGCGCCAAGACCAACAAACATCTCAACAAAGTCCGAACCAGCCATTGCGTAGAACGGCACGCCAGCTTCGCCTGCAATTGCACGCGCAAGAAGAGTTTTACCAGTTCCTGGAGGGCCGTAAAGAAGCACGCCACGCGGAATGCGCGCGCCCAAAGCCTTGTAGCGAGAAGGATCCTTAAGGAATTCCTTAATCTCCTCAACTTCTTCTACAGCAGACTGCTCGCCTGCAACATCGGAGAACTTAGTCTTAGGCGTCTGGCCTTCCAAAAGCTTTCCACGACCGCGGCCGCCACCCATGCCAAGCATTCCGCCGCCTGCGCTTGCCATTCTGCCAAACATAAACCAAACAAGTCCAAGCAGAATCAAAATCGGCAGCATAGACGTAATCAAGTACGAGAAAAAGCTAGAAGTTTGTATGCTAACAGTCCAACCGTTTGCTGGCTTAGCCTTTTGAATCTTTTGCACAACTGTCTTGCTTTGAGCAATCGTGTAGTAGAACTGAACGTCTTTTCCGTAATCGTGCTTTTGCTTATCGCGCTTATCTAACTTAACGTACTTATTGTTTAGAGTAAGCTTAACAAGCTGCTTATTGTCTATAACCTCAACGTAATTTGCGCTACGGTTATCAAGCAACTCTAGGCCGTCTTGAGTGTCGATTGTTTGCGAACCATTATGCACAAACATTTGGAATGCAGCCACAGAAAGCAAAACTAAAAGAACAATCCAAGTCCAAGGCGACTTAAAGAACTTGCGGCTAGAATCGGAATTATTGCCATCCTTTGGATTGGCGTTATTCTTATTGCCATTATTCTTATTGCCGTTATTGTTCTTATTCTTGTTCTTATTTGAATTGTTTCCAAAATTAGGAGGCAAGAACGGATTGTTGCCGTTTCCTCCCATAGGACTTTTCATAGGTCCGCGAGGCGACATTGGAGAAGCGCCCATACAATCAGACTCCTTTCAGGATTCTAACTAACAACACTCGTCTAAACACGTAATCACTAATCGCAAGCAACCAAAGCGCAATCGCTGTAATCGTTGTAATTAATCGCTTGAATTAATCCCTGTAATTAATCGCTAAATAAATAGCATGTAATCAATCAAGATTACTCAATTGCAGCCAGCTAATCAAGAGCGCTAATCAAGACTCGTATACAGAAGGCTTAAGAACCGCAATGGAATTAAGATTCCTGTACTTTTCGTCGTAGTCCATGCCAAAACCGACTACAAACGCGTCTGGAATCTCAAAACCAGTGTAGGCAATATCTACTTCCACTTCTCGGCGAGCTGGCTTTGTTAAAAGCGCAAACACCTTTACACTTGCAGCTCCCCTGCCCTTAAGCTCCCTAACAAGCCAGTCTAGAGTCTTGCCAGAATCAACAATATCTTCTACAATCAGCACATCTCGACCGCGAACATCTGTAGTTAAGTCCTCGCGAACCGTAATCTGGCCACTAGTTTTAGTGCCACTGCCGTAGCTAGAAAGACTCATAAAGTCCATCGGCGCGTTAAGGCTAAGCTCCTGCGAGAAAACAGCAAGCGTGTTTACTGCGCCTTTAAGCACAGCAACAAGCAAAATGTCGCGGTTTTCGTAGTCTTTGCTAACCTGAGCGGCGACCTCACGAATGCGCTTCATAAGCTCTTCGTGGCTGATCAATTCGTAATCAATATCATCTCTTATATCTGCAACTTGCATGCTAACTATAATTGCATAAGAGAATGACGGACATTGATGCTCTTGTTTGTTGTTGTGCGATTCCTATTTGGTGTTGCGCGAGGTTTGAGTATTTCTCTCCTCGCAAGTGACGCGCTCCTTTACGGGGGTCTTATGAACGTTAATATTCCAAGGCCTCAGTATGGCGCTATTTATTGCTCGTAGAGAAATACATCAAACCTTCTGGATATCTAGAACTTTTGCGTTGTTTTCATCACCGAGATTCTCGATTTTTCTTGCTACTTCAGCGAATCACCATCAAAGATGCTGAGGTTCGCTTCATCCGCTGCGAAAAATCTCGAATCTCTACATAACTAGGCGTTCATGCGAAACATGCACAAACTTACGCATTAGGATTTAGACTATAAGCATGGTGTACTCATCTTGTTGGCGCAAAGGAATCGGCCAAGTAAAACGTTGCTTTAATAATATAGGGTTAGGCGTGCAAGACCCGCAATTCTTGCAACACGGCGAACATGCAACTTTGCCATCCGCTCCAATCGTATTAATCGCCTGCTCAGGCGGTCGCGATTCGCTTGCGCTAACGGCGCTTGCATCAAAAGTGTGCGCAAGCAGAGGGATTCAATGCGCTGCAATAATCGTAAATCATAATCTTCAAAAAGACTCCAGCAAAGTGGCGCTTAATGCGGCTAAAACCGTTGCAAAACTTGGAGTAGCCGAGTCGCTTGTATTCGTTAAATCCGTGCAAGTTAAAGACAGCGAAAAGGGAGAAGAAAGCGCAGCCAGGGATGCTAGATACGCTGCGATTATTGAAGTTGCAAAAGACTTGCGCTCGTCGGCGGTTCTTTTAGCACACACAGCAAACGACCAAGCAGAAACGGTTTTAATGGGATTGCGCGATTCGGCCGGCTTGGAGGCTGTGGCTGGAATGAAAGACGTTACGGTTAGGGAGAATGTGCTATTTGCGCGGCCGCTGATTAATCTTACGCGGCTTGAAACCACGCAGATTTGCAAGGATTTGGGCGTTGAATGGTGGGACGATCCAACAAATGGCGATTCATCGCCAATCGATGTTGAGCTGCCAAAATCCTACCCGCTGCGCTCGCGAGTTAGGCATACCCTTATGCCGTATATTTCGCGATTTTTTGAGTCAGATATGACTTTGCTGCTTGCAAAGGGAGCGAAATTTGCTCAAGACGACTTAGACTACATAAACTCGCAAGTAAATCTTGTAGAAAAAGAAGCGATTGTAAAAGAGGATTGCAAAGTCAAAATCAAACTTGCGACTCTAGCAAATAGCCACATCTCGATTAGGCGGCGAATCGTGGCTCGCGCGCTAAGTGCTGCGGGAATACGCTTTTCGTCAAATCACATAGAATCAATCGACGAGTTAATAACAAACTGGCATGGTCAAAAGCCGATTGCGCTTCCAGGAGGATATTCAGCAAGCAGAAAATCGCAGACTATAACGATTTGTGCTCGCTAGCGATTTCCCGAGTTTGTTGCGATTTTCCCGATTTTGAACAACATTCTCGGTAAAAATCTCCCGACTTTGTAGCTAATTTTGCCATTTTGAACAACATTCTCGGGAAAATCGAAGTAGATTCGCGCGGCGAAGACGTGAGTACGGCGAACGAGGCTAAAGATTAGTCAGCTCGGCCATCATCTTATTAACGCCAACGTAAGTGTAGTTAACGTCTCCAGGCGGATTAACAACAACCGCAAAGGTTAGCGCGCCTCCCGACTTTCTAGAAACGTTGCCAACCATAGACGAAACATCGCCCAAATACCCCGTTTTAACGCGCATTAATCCCGCAGCAGACTTATCAGAAAGACGCTTTCTAGCCGAAGTACACCAAACGCCTGGCAAAGCCAAGCCTTCTGCGGCAGCCGCACCAAGCCCCTCCTTAAGATTCTGCGCTTGAACTTGAATCAAAGTAACCGCGCGAACAGAGGATTTAGGTGAAAGTCCCGAGCAATCCGACATGTGCAATCCGTTTATATCAATACCTAAATTGCGCAAAACTTCTTGCACAGCCAAAGTTGCACCCTTTGGAGAATTTGACTTGCGCATAGCGAGCGCAGTTAAGCGCCCAAACTCTTCGGCAAGGGAATTGTCGGAATGCCTAAGCATATACGCCATTATCTCGCCTAGCGGAGCAGAACAAACGCGCGCAATCGGACTAAAATCGGCGGAAATCAGCGGTTTTTTGTAGCTAACATACATGGAATCTGCGCTAGACACCTTAGCTGCCTTAGTAATTTTTGCAGAATCACCATTCCATGTGCGAACATCAATGCCAGCCTTTTGCAGCAGATTTGCAAAAATCAAACCCGCGCTAACTGCTGGATGCCTGTCTAAAAGCGGATAATCGTCGGTATCGTCTGCGTCGTTTCCGTACGAAACCCACGCCGCAAAATCGCGGTTGCGCCCCTCATCTACCGCAACAGACGAAGTTGGAGCGTAGAATCTACCTTCTCCATCGTTCTCGTTAATAAGCTCAGGGTATCTTTTTGCACCAAACAGCGAATCGTCAACAGCAAACTGAACAATCTTAACGCCCCGCTTTTTAAGAGCTGCAGCCGTTTTATTTGCAAGAGTTTCTAAACCTGCTCTACCGTTTACGTGATTCGGGTCGCTTTGCCCAGCCCCAAGCAGCATGTCTCCGCTGCCGCGCAAAACCAAACGCGCAAAACTCCCACTATCGTCGCAGCTTGCATAAACCAGCGTGTCTAGCGTTGAAGCCATGTCTAAAGTATGCGATGCAGCTAGTGCTGTAAGCGTTTTCATTGTAGACGCTGGCTGCAAAGCAAGGTCTGGGTTTTTGGCAGCAATAATTTTCCCGTTTGCATCCGCTATAACAGCCGCCGCATTTGGCCCAAGAGCTGGGTAATCAAGGAATGTTTGCAAAACCTTTTCCGCAGCAGCTTTGTCAACTGGCTTGTTTTTATCTAATTGCTTTATTAAAGACGCGTAATGCGCTATTTTCTTAGGTTTTGGACTGCTTAGCTCTTGCAAAGATTTATTGTTTTTAATTGCCATTCGCGACTGAATAAAATCGCGATTTTGCAAAAGATCTTTGCTATCGAACAGGATGTATCCGCACATTAAAGAGATAACGCTTGCAGCTGCGATTAAGCACACAACAGCGCGATTACGCGACTTTAGCGGCTTTTGCGCGCCTAAGCTAGACGTAAAACCAGCTTTTTCTCTTGATTCTTTAGACGTAAAAGCATCTTCTGGAATCTCGATTATATTATCTGGATTCTTAACGTTTTCACCGTCTTGCATGCGCACGCCGCCTGTTTTACCGATTAATTGCAACTCTGTATAACTATACAAGCCATGCAGACTATATAAGAACTACATAAGAATTATATAAGAACTACATAAAGGCTACATAAGCTATACGCTTGCACACATAAATCGCAGCTCTTACGTGCGCATTAATACTCAAGCAGTAATCGAGGCAAATCTGCGCAAGTTTTCTACAATACGAATCATGCGCTTATCCATTACTTTGCCACCAATAATTACGCCAACAACCAGCACAACAAATCCGTTTACTACAAACAGAATGCATGCAATCCACAGCAGTTGCGGCGCAAGAATAATAAACGCAATCAAAGCCGCAACCGAAGGAATCATGCAAACTACAGAAAGAAGCATAAAGCCGATAGCTGCAAAACTTCGCCCGCCAGCACTTCCTTGCGGCCTAGAGAATGGCTTTTCGATTGACGCTACAGGGTACATTGCAATGCACGAAGAAATTAAGCCAATGCCTATGGTCGCAAAAGCTACTCCAATTGGAGAAAGAGTTTGGAACATAACTGCATTCATATTTTGCTGAACATTTGCTACAAAGAAAAGGAAAGCGTAAACCCCTATTCCAAGAATTGCAAAGTACACAGCGCAAATCACGGACCAAACTATTGCGTGCGCTAAACGATCGTGCAAACCTTTTACGCCAATAATCGCATGCATAGTAAAAGCTGTTCCATCGTATGCAATATTGTTTCCAACAACCATTCCCATAAGCGTCGCAGCATATATCATCCAGCCAGAAACACCTATGTCCTGTGCTATAGAACCAAATCCTTTAGCGTTAAAACTAGTTCCTCCTGCAACTACCAGCATAAAAAGCGGCGCAATAAGCAAAAACAGTTGACGCATATCTCTTCTCATAACGCTAACAATTCGAGCAATAATCGCACCAACTATGTTGTCTGGAACTGCTGCAAAGAAGCCGATTCCCTTAGTTTTAACAACTGTTTTTTGCTCACCGCGAAGTAGCTTAGGCTCTAATTTTGCGCAAAATACAGAGATTGCAAAGCAAGCAGCAATCGTTACAACGCAAATAAGGAAGCGAATAACAAGCGCAAGCCAATTGCCATTAATGACGTCAAGAGGCAAAGCCATAGCAGCGCTTAATGGAGTAAAAGCGGAAACAGCGCAGAAACTTGTACCTAGCGAAATTACAATTGACGAGGGGCTATGCGTATTCATTGACGCAACAAAAAGCATATACGCCACAAAAATAACAAAGTAAAAAATGTTTCTTGAACGCTTGTTTATTAAAATAGTGTCCAAAAGCTCAATAAGCATTTTGCTTAAAGACACGATTGTTGCAACGTAAAGCGGAGCTGCAATTACGCTTACTAAAACTGGCACAATTCCAAAGTTTCTGTACGCTAAAGACCACAAAGCAAGCGCGATTGTGCAGCTTATTGAAATCGCTCCAAAAAGGGAGCCAAGAAGCATGCCAGCTTGCTGCTTTACGTAAGGAATGCCGTAAAGCGCAAAACTACGCGATTTTAGCGTTGTGTCGCTGCCTAACATAAACAAGTTTATAAACAGCGTAAAAATTGACACAATCGACGCAATCATTATTGGAATCAATTGGAATTCCTGCCAATCTTTAGCGTCTGCAAGCATTCCTGGATTAAGATACTTTCCTGCTTCCCAGCCTGCAAAACCAAGAGCGCATATAATCGCAAGTCCAAAAACAATTGATATACCAAAGCCGATTTTTTGCCAAATTGACTTTCGCATAACAGAAAAAGTAAGCGCCCAGCGAAGGCGAACCATTGTAAAAATCATAGACATGATTACTTACCGCCTTTCGCTCACGCGTTGTGGTTGCTTGCGATTGGCGTTGCGTTATAAGACTCGCCGCCATTAAGCCAATCAATGCGCGCAGCAGAATGACGTCCACCAACAAGCTCCATAAAGCGATCTTCAAGATCTTTGCCCTGAGCAACTTCTTCAAGAGTGCCAGAAGCTGCAACATGACCTTCGTTAATAATCGCCACGTGCGAGCACATTTTTTCAACCAATTCCATAACGTGCGAAGAAATAATCACAGTTCCGCCAGTGGAAACATACTCGGCTAGAATATCCTTCAAATTTGCGCTAGAAACAGGGTCAACTGCCTCAAAAGGCTCGTCCAACACAAGCACGCGCGGGCTGTGAATCATAGCTGTTGCAAGGCAAATCTTCTTAGTCATACCAGTTGAATAGTCCGAAACCATAGTGTTTGCAGCTTCTGTTAAGTCGAAAGCAGAAAGCAAGTCGTTTGCACGCTTTACGGATTCCGCACGACTCATCTCGCGAAGCATGCCAGCGTATGTTAAAAGCTGCAAACCAGTAATTGTCTTAAAAATCTCATCTGCTTGAGGCATTAAACCGATTGCGCGCTTAGCACTATTTACATCGCTCCAAACGTCGTTGCCAAAAATTGAAGCAGAACCAGCATCTGGCATAAGCAAGCCCGTAAGCATCTTAATCGTGGTGGTTTTGCCAGCACCATTAGGGCCTACTAATCCATAGAAGGATCCTGCTGGAATATCTAGCGAAAGATTATCTACAGCAACTTTCTTGCCAAAAGTCTTAACAAATCCGCGAATAGAAACCGCAGGAACATCTGCATTGCCATCACTCGCATTGCTCGAATAAGCGTTTGCACCAAAGACTGGAACAGAATCCACCATAAAAACCTCACAACATACAGATAAACGCACGTTTACGCCACATTAATTGCGCAATCGCACGTTTACACCAAGGATTCCATTATCTCACATCTTGCGTATAAACACACTACGAATTCGTTAGATTTGTATCACTCATAAGACATTTGTAACGCTTTTTAGCTGATTTTCGTTATATTTGCATCATCCGTGAGACATTTGTAACGTTTTTTAGCCTAAATTCGTTATATTTGCATCATTGATGAGACAAATCTAACGAATCTGAGACAAAGCTCGAAGGCAGGTCGTATCGTTCGCGCAGAACGCAGAAAAATTACCGCCCCGTGTGATGAATCGGCTTCCACTCGCTCTTAGAGAACACAGCCTGGAAGGCAATCGGCACATACGAAAGCATAAAAATCGGGAAGCTGAGCGCGTACGCAAAAAGCTCTTTGTTGGTGGCTCCAAGCTTATCGTGCTCTACAAGAATGGTAAGCGAAACAAACACCATCATGCCCAAAACGCTTGTAACAGTAGTGGTTATAAAGTTAAGCGTTGAATAAATCTGACTTGCCCACGTAACAAATCCAAATGCTGCAAAGATAAATCCGAGTATAAGGCGAATAATCGCAAGCACCATAAACGGGCAAAGCATAAGCGTAAAATCAACCGACGAAAAATCGCGCTCGCGAATTCCGTGGCGTATAAGAGCCGCCCCGTAATATCTAAACACTTGCAAGAAGCCCTTACTCCAGCGCAGCCTCTGCCTCCAGCTTTGCCTAAACGATACAGGCTGCTCGTCGTAAAGAACCGCCGACCCGCAATAACCCACTTTGTCGCCATGCAAAATCGAGTCCATTGTAAACTCAAGATCTTCGGTAAGCAGGTGGAACTTCCACCCACGATTTCTGTGCATAATTTCGCGCGAAAACATGAATCCCGTTCCGCCTGCGTGGCAGCTGGAGCCAAAAAGCATGCGCGAATTGTTGGTAAATCGCGATTCGCGTATAAACCACAATGCCGACCCCGAAGACACCCAATTATCCGATAGGTTAACGGAGTTTCTGTAGCTTGTTAAAATCTGGTACCCAGCATGGAATCCCTTGTTCATCTCTTCAAAATAGTGCAAATCCAGCTTATTGTCTGCGTCAAAAACAAAGTACGCGTCGTAATCTTCGTCTTTTCCAAGCTCCATTATGTGGTCCAAAAGGTAGCTAAGCGCGTAGCCTTTGCCAATGTGCTGCTTATCGAAACGCTCTATAACATTGCACCCGTACTTTCTTCCAACTTGCGCCGTACTATCCGTGCAATTATCGGCAACCAGCCAAATATCTATTAGCTGTTGGTTATAAGTTTGATGCTGTATGCACTCTATAAGATTCCCGATTACAGCTTCCTCGTTTCGTGCAGATATTAAAACCGCGTAATGCTTGTCCATTGGCGCATTCGGAAACACCACTGGCTTTGCAACAAGCGACGCCACTGCGCAAACGCCCTGGTAAATAACGCTGCTCACGCCGATTATGATTACTAAAACGTCGAAAATAGACAAAAGAATCATTTATTCCACCCGCTTCGTGGATTTGTGTTTGTGTTCGATTTTTTAATATCGCGATTAACCGCGTCTAGAACATCGCGCGAAATCGCCATTGTTTCAATGTATCCAGAATCTTCTTTAGAATTTTGACTTTCGCCAGAATCAGTAGAAGCACCAGAAGAAGCACTAGAAGCAGCACCAGAATCACTAGAAGAAACATAGGCCTGCTTATACCAGTACATAATATCTTCATTAATCGAGACCCTAGAAGACGAGCCCTTCATAACTCGAAGAACCTTGTCTTTAACAGGCTTTACAAAACTATTACCAATCGCTTCAACACTTGTAACCATAATCGACTTGCGATTAGGCTTTGGATCGTTCATTAATGGAGAATCAACAAGCTTGTATTGCTTTGTACAAACCTTAAGAATGGCCTGCAAGCTGGCGGTAACAGGAAGCGCCAAAAATGCGCCGAGCGCCCCAAAAACAGCACCCATTACCAACACCGACAAAAATGCTACAGCAGGATTTAAGTCCATTGTTTTTTCGGAAATCTTAGGAGAAATCACCATGTTTTCAATCTGCTGATAGATGGTAACAAAAATCAACACAGCCAATGCCGCCGCAAAACCGTTGGATCCCCAGGCAAACACGATTGGTAAAGCTCCGCCCAAATACGTACCAATCGTTGGCACAAATTGCGAAACAATTCCGCAGAACAGCGCAAGCGGAAGCCAGTACGGAACCTTCATAAATATTAGGAAAATCGCAGTACCCGTGGCGTTAATCGCAGCCAAAATTGTGCGCGAGAATAAGAAGCTCGATATCTGCTCTTGAACAACCGACCATATAAACAAAAATCGCCTTTGCGACTTAGGATTTAACAGGCGGCACACACTTCTGCGCATTGCAGGACCTGCAGCCGAAATATAATAAGTAACCATAAGAATGGTAAGCAAATCAAGCAAAGCAGCCATCAAACCCCAGGTGGTGTTAAGTGCAAAACCGCCAAAATCCACAACCCACGATGTTTGAATGTTGCGCAAAATCTCCATTCCAAGCTGCTCAATATTCGGCATCTTAAATCCAGTGGAATTTAACACAAAATGCGCAAACTGATTGTATAAATCTGGCAAACCAAGAACCATGGAAACGGCCTGTTGCACAAAAAGATTGCCAAAAAGAACAAGCAGCAAAATAATAACCGCAAGCAGCCCAACCAAGCTTGCCAAAGACGCAAAAGCCCTACTCCAACCGTGTTTTATAAGGCGCACAACAAGCGGCTCTATTGCCAACGCTATAAAAATGGAGATTACAACGTCAAAAACTATAAAGGCTATACTTCCCCAAGCAAACCAAACAAAAATCGCAACAAACGCTGCGATTACCGCATACATAAGCGCGCGGCTAAGCCAATCAGGAGGCCTGCGATTATCTCCCTTAGCTGGAAAAATCGAAGCTAAGTCGAGTTTAGCGCTTGCGCCGTTGCTATCCATACGGCTTTCGTAGTTTTCTTTATTCGTCATAAACTCTATTGTACTTTACAAAGCGTGTAACACAATCAACAAAGCGTGTAACACAATCGTAACCAGATAGTCGAGTCGCTGAAATCCAAAATCATATACAACAATCTAAACTATTTACTGAGATTTTCATGAAAGGATTGTGGCATGACCACTTTGCAAACTAAAGAAGATGCCGAGGCTTTGATTAAGCAAGAAGGCATTGAGTACGTATCTGTTCGATTTACCGATTTGATTGGCGTTCAGCAGCATTTTACTGTGCCTGCAAGCGAGTTCTTAAACAGCGCGTTTACGGATGGAATGGCCTTCGACGGCTCTTCTATGCAAGGATTCCAGGCTATTAACGAATCCGACATGAAGCTTATTCCAGACGTAGACACCGCCTACATTGACCCATTCCGCAAGCACAAGACTTTGAACGTTGCTTTTTCGATTGTGGATCCTGTAACAGACGAGCCTTATTCTAGGGACCCTCGTCAGGTGGCCATTAAGGCCGAGGCCTACTTAAAGTCCACTGGCATTGCCGATACCGCAAGCTTTGCTCCAGAAGCCGAGTTCTTTATTTTCGACAAGGTGCGTTTTGCAAACGACATGCAGCGCTCCTTCTACGAGGTGGATTCTAACGAAGCTCCATGGAATTCTGGCATCGACACCGAAGACGATGGCAGCAACAACATTGGTTTTAAGAATCGCGTAAAGCACGGCTACTTCCCTGTTCCACCTGTTGACCACAACCAAGACTTGCGCGACGACATGGTTTACAATCTTCAAAAGGTTGGTTTGATTCTTGAGCGTTCCCACCACGAGGTTGGCGGCGCAGGCCAGCAGGAGATTAACTACCGTTACAATACCCTTGTTCACGCTGGCGACGACTTAATGAAGTACAAGTACGTTGTTCACGAGACTGCTGCTTTGGCTGGCAAGGCTGCAACGTTTATGCCGAAGCCAATTGCTGGAGATAACGGCACTGGCATGCACTGCCATCAGTCGCTTTGGAAGGATGGCAAGCCATTGTTCTATGCGGAAACTGGTTATGCTCAGCTTTCCGATATTGCACGCTGGTACATTGGCGGTTTGATTAAGCACGCGTCTTCTGTGCTTGCTTTTACAAATCCTTCGCTTAACTCTTACCACCGCCTTGTTCCAGGATACGAGGCTCCAGTCAACTTGGTTTACTCGGCTCGTAACCGTTCTGCAGCTATTCGCATTCCTCTTGCTGGAGAATCTCCTGCTGCTAAGCGTATTGAGTTCCGCGCGCCAGACCCTTCGTGCAACCCGTTCTTGGCGTTCTCTGCTCAGCTTATGGCTGGCTTAGACGGCATTATGAACCACATTGAGCCTCCTGCCCCTGTTGATAAGGATTTGTACGAGCTTCCTCCAGAAGAGCACGACGGCATTAAGCAAGTTCCTTCTTCGCTTGGTGAGGCTTTGCAAGCTTTGGAAGAAGATCACGACTTCCTTATGCAAGGAGATGTGTTTACTAGCGACTTGATTGAGACTTGGCTTAATCTAAAGCACGAAGAGATGGATATGGCTCGTTTGGCTCCAACGCCACTTGAGTACGAGCTTTACTTCCACATCTGATATTTGTGATTAATAAAATCCCCCGCAAGAAAACTTGTGGGGGATTTTATTTTGCATTCGTCTTTTATTTTAAATCGCAAAGCCTAGTGTTCTAGCAGCGTTTACAGGGACCGCCTCATCTGCCCAATAATCCTCAAGATTTTCGTCGCTAGAAAGCGAGCGCATTTCTGCGCGATCAATGTAAAGCTCACCGCGTAAATGATCTGTCTCGTGCTGGAAGATTCGCGCTGGCCAACCGTGCAAACGCTGCGAATGCTGCTTTCCATCCTCGTCTTGCCAGGTGGCTTGAATGTCTAGCCAGCGCTGACGAACAGCTTGATACCCTGCAACGCTTAAGCAGCCCTCGTAAAAGCTGCGCGTTTGCGTGCCAATTGGCTCATAGTGCGGGTTAATAATCGCCCTAAATGGCAATTCTGCAATATCTCTAGGGTCGTCTTCGTCATCCCTAACGTGGTCTTCTACAACCGCAATCGCTAAGCCAAGCCCGATTTGCGGAGCGGCCAAACCAACTCCTGGGGCGTCTAACATAGTGCTGTGCATAAGCGAAATAAGCTTGTTAAGCGTTGCGCGCGTAAGCTGACCATCGTAAGCAACCGTGCGCTGCCTTAAAACAGGCTCCCCTGCTTGAACAATCGACAAAACGCCATCTTCTGTAGCAGAATCCAAAAGGCGCTCTACTGCGCGGCTAAGCTTAGTGTCGACACTTGCGTGATGCGTAAACATAGGACTCCTTTACCAGGCGATTCTGCAAAACTCTAACTCTATAAGTCTAACTTTGACTATTGTTGATAAAACACGTACATCAACAACAATACCAAAAGAATCAGTATATCAAGATTATCCGCGTTTTGTAGCTGTAATCAGCGTGTCGAACAACATTCTCGGGAAAAACTGACGCACTTTGTACCAAATTCAACCCAAATCACGTACAAAAAGCGGAAAAGATTGACGGATTTTGTACCAAATTCGACCCAAATCACGTACAAAGTCGGTAAATCTACAACTTAAGATTATCCGTTACAACTTGTGCAAGTCGTGCGCAAACCTCATCTGCCTGCTCCTGCGTTGCAGCTTCGCACATAACGCGCACAAGTGGCTCCGTTCCGCTTGGCCTAAGAAGAACGCGACCCGTGTCTCCCAAAAGCGCGCTCTCTTTTTCTACGGCATTAAGAACGGCAGCATTTGTCTTAGCAGCCATCTTATCTACGTTTGGCACATTTACCAGGCATTGCGGAAGTTGCGGGAAGTCGGCAGCCATTTGCGAAAGCTTCTTGCCCTCTCGCACAACCTCTCGGCACAACGTAAGCGCTGTAAGAGTGCCATCTCCCGTGGTTGCAAACTCGCGATTAATCACATGCCCAGACTGCTCGCCGCCAAGAGAATAATCGCCTCTAAGCATCTCTTCTAGAACGTAGCGATCTCCAACGCTTGTTTGAACGGTAGAAATACCCATGTCTTTTAGCGCAAGCTTTAATCCAAGATTGCTCATTACAGTAACAACAAGAGTATTATGATTCAGCTTGCCTTCGGCCTTCTTAGAACGAGCAAGAATGCCCATAATTTGGTCGCCATTAACCATGTTTCCGTTTTCGTCTACAGCCAAGCAGCGATCCGCATCTCCGTCGAAAGCCACTCCTAAATCGGCCTTAGACGCCTTAACCATGGCTTGCAACTGCTCTGGATGCGTGGAACCCGCGTGATCGTTAATGTTGTAGCCGTCTGGAGATGCGTTAATAACAATCACTTCTGCGCCAGCCCTGCGCAATGCCTCTGGAGCCACTACAGACGTTGCGCCGTTTGCGCAATCCGCCACTACTCTAAGACCTGCAAGAGGCTTAGGGCGAGTAGAAGATTCGCTACTTAAAGGCGCTACAGAAGAAACAAGATGATCAATATAAAGATTTGTAGCTGTAGTAGTATCGTGGCTGATTCGCCCAACACCGCTTCCCGTAGGACGCTGCCAATCCTTTCCTAAAACCGCCTCAATCTCGTCTTCTTTACTATCTGGAAGCTTAAAACCGCCGCGCGCGAAGAACTTGATTCCATTATCTGGCATTGGATTATGCGAGGCAGATATTACGGCACCCATTTCCACGTTGAGTACAGAAGTTAAAAAGGCCACGCCAGGAGTTGGGATTATGCCAGCGTCTATAACGTCAAAACCGCCTGCACTCATGCCTGCCGCCAAAGCGGACGCTAGAAAATCGCCAGAAACGCGAGTATCGCGACCAACCAGCGCCCTTCGTCTAGCGTGCATTTTCTTCCCTGTATCTTCGCTATTTGACTCGCTGCTATGCGTTGCTTCTCCTAAAACACGAACGGCAGCATCGCCTAAATCTAGCGCTAATTGCGCGGTTAAATCGCGATTGGCCAATCCCCTAACACCATCGGTACCGAACATATTTGGCATAATCAGCCTCTTTCGCTTAGATTTCTAAAAACACACTGTTTTCTATTTTACTCTGCAATGCGCTAGACGCGCCACACTAGCAAACTACGACTTGCGCGCAACAATTAAGATTGCTTAAAAAGCCTAAAATCTAAAGCCTAAAAACAAAAATCTAAAAACAAAAGCCCGCCTAAAAAGACGGGCTCAATGCTTAATGCTTATTAAATCGCCTAAATCAAATTTAAAGCGATAAAACTAAAATCAGGCTTCTACTGGAGCATTAACATCTGCTGGCAAAGCAGCCTTAGCAGCTTCAACGATTGCCTTAAAGGTCTCAACGTCGCTAACAGCAAGCTCGGCCAAAGCGCGGCGATCCAATTCGATGCCAGCTAAGCGCAAGCCCTGAATAAAGCGGTTGTAGGTGATTCCTTCTGCGCGAACAGCAGCGTTAATACGCTGAATCCACAACTTGCGGAAGTCGCCCTTGCGAGCCTTGCGGTCGCGGAAGTTATAAGTAAATGAGTGAAGCAGCTGTTCCTTTGCCTTGCGATAAAGGCGGGAGCGCTGGCCGCGATAACCCGAAGCCCTATCAAGAACAACGCGACGCTTCTTGTGAGCATTAACTGCGCGTTTTACTCGTGCCATAAGTATTCCTCAGCTTTCTTAAAAATTTTAATTGCGTCTTTGTTTTACTGCACTTACTTAGCCAGCAAGCCCTTTAAATTCTTGCTCTGAGCTGTAGCCAAAACCTTATCTGCAGACAAAGCACGACGCTTACGAGCAGACTTATGCTCCAAGTTGTGGCGCATTGCGCTTCCATCGTGCATTACCTTACCAGTGCCGGTGAGGCGAACGCGCTTGGACGCTGCGGAATTAGTTTTCATCTTCGGCATTGCTGCCCTCCTTATGATTCTGATCAGATTCTACAGAAGCTTTTGCGGACACATCGGCCGCTGCCTGAGCTCCTTGCTTTGCCGCAAGTCGCGCTGCCTGACGAGCTTGACGCTCTGCACGCGATTCAGCGCCTCTACGGCGCTGCTCAGACTGAGTATGAATCTTTTTACCCTTAGGCGCGAGAGTCATTATTATGTTACGACCCTCTTGCTTAGGGGCAAACTCCACGGTTCCACTTTCGGAAACCTCATCTGCAAGCCTACGCAATAACTCAACTCCGCCTACAGGCCTCGACTGTTCGCGGCCGCGCAGCATAATGGTGACTTTTACTTTGTCTCCACCATTTAGGAATCGAAGAACATGACCCTTCTTAACGTCGAAATCGTGATCGTCAATCTTGAGTCGGAAACGAATTTCCTTAATCTCAGCTGTGCTTTGATTACGACGCGCTTCACGAGCCTTAATCTTCTCGTTGTACTTGTACTTACCGTAGTCAATAAGCTTGGCTACAGGAGGCTTAGCAGTAGGTGCCACCTCTACAAGATCGAGGTTCGCTTCCTTTGCAAGGTTCAACGCTACCGAGGTTGCAATAACCCCCACTTGCTCGCCTTTCGGACCGATAAGGCGCACTTGGGAGACGCGAATCTCTTCGTTAATGCGTGGTTCGTCGCTAATGATGACTCCAATCCTTGTTAAAACAGTGGAACAGCGCACCAAAAGGTCAAAGATAAATTCAAGTTCAAACATCAATCAAATGCGCTTAAGAACAGCGCTGTAGCAAGCATATTGCTACGTGACCGAAGTCATGAACCCGAAACCCTTTAGGCTTCCAGGTGGGATATACCACTTTCTTGATTACTCAAGCCAAATGTCTATTATACTTGGCGCCTTGACAATGCCCTATTGCCATATATGCCCTATTGCCCTATATTAAATTCCACGCGCGCGATATTATATGTTTATGGAGCCTTTAAAGCGCTGCGTTGTTTTAGCAGCAGGAGATTATTACGACCATACGCGCGAACATGTTCCTGATCGCGCTTTAACTATTGCAGCCGATGGCGGCTGGGATCATGCGTGCAAGCTTGGTTTGCATGTAGATGCCTTAATTGGCGACTTTGACTCTGTGCGATTAAAACTCCCAACAGACGCTGCGATTACGCGACTTCCCGCCGAAAAAGACGACCCAGATTTACTTTCTGCACTTAAAGTTGGATGGGCTAAAGGTTCTAGAGAATTCCATATTTTTGGCGGCTTAGGTGGCCGCGTGGATCACACTATTTCCAACATTCAGCTTATGGTTCGACTTGCAGTTAGAGGCGGAATTGGATTCTTGTATGGAGACGGCACGATTGTTACCGCAATTCACAACGGTTCCCTTGACTTTCCAGCGTCCAATGGCCCCGAAGGTCGCATGGTTTCCGTATTCTCGCACACGCCTGTTTCTAGCGATGTAAACGAGACTGGCCTTAAATATCAACTTCAGCACGCAACTATGTACGGCGATGCCGTTCAAGGCCTAAGCAACGAGCTATTAAACAACACTCCTGCGCATATTGATGTTCACGAAGGCACTCTTGTAATCACATTCCCTATAGACGCCCCACTGCCGCAAGTTAGCTGGTTTAAGCGGCCAGTTGGCGATTTGGGAGATGTAAACGCTAGTGTTTCGAGCGCTCTCGCCGTTTCGCCAAAGTAGCTTGAATAGTCGCAAATATTCGATTCAACAGGCCAAAATCTTGCGCAAACGTAGTACAAAATGATGCACTAGCGTAGTACATACCGCACATTAAAATGGACACGTTAGTTTAATAACGAAGACCAAAAACGTATTGTTAAGAATCGCGAAAAATCGCAAAAACCGTGCGTTAAGGTTTCACTCAAGGGAGATCCCAAATGACAGTCAAGATTGGTATTAACGGCTTTGGACGTATCGGCCGTTTGGCATTCCGTCGTATTTTTGAGCTTCAGGCTCGTGGCGGTCAAGCTGGCGATATCGAAGTCGCAGCCATCAACGATTTGACCACTCCTTCAATGCTTGCTTACTTGCTTAAGTACGACAGCACTCATGGCACTTTCCGCCACGACGATGGCACTCCAGTCGAGGTTACCTCCACCGAAGACGCAATCGTTGTAGACGGCAAGACCTACAAGGTTTACGCCGAAAAAGACGCAAACAACATTCCATGGGTTAAGAACGATGGCGTTGAGTTCGTGCTCGAATGCACCGGTTTCTACACTTCTGCAGAAAAGTCCCAGGCTCACTTGAACGCTGGAGCTAAGAAGGTTCTTATCTCCGCTCCTGCTAAAGATGAAACCACTCCAACCGTTGTGTTCGGTGTAAACCAAGAGATCTTAAAGCCAACCGATAACATTGTTTCCGCTGGCTCCTGCACCACCAACTCCATGGCTGCAATGGTTAAGCTTTTGCAAGATAACTGGGGAATTAAGTCTGGCTTTATGACCACTATCCACGCTTACACTGGCACCCAGATGATTCTTGACGGCCCACGCGGCTCCAAGCCACGTAACAACCGTTCTGCTGCTTGCAACACAATCGAGCACTCCACTGGTGCTGCTAAGGCAATCGGCAAGGTTGTTCCAGAGGTTAACGGCAAGCTTCAGGGTCACGCTCAGCGTATTCAGGTTCCAGATGGATCTGTTACCGAGTTGACCACCGTTCTCGAGAAGCCAGCAACCACCGAAGAAATCAACGAAGCCTTTAAGAAGGCATTCGAAAACTGCGATTACTTTGGCTACAACGCCGATAGCATTGTGTCTTCCGACATTATTGGCGACACCCACGGTGGCGTTTTCGATCCAACTCAGACCGATGTTAACACTGTTGACGGCGTAACCTTGGCTCGTACCGTTACCTTCTACGACAACGAGTACGGCTTTACCGCTAACATGATTCGTACCTTGCTCTACTTTGCTGAAATTGCTGAGTGAAATTAGCGAGATACAATAAAGCTAATAGCTAATAGCTAAATAAGGCGAAATAAGCCTAAAAGGCTACAAACCCCTTGCGGTGATTCATCGCAGGGGGTTTTCGCAAAGCATTTGCATAGGGGATTTAGATGAGTAAAAAGCATGCTGCAACAGGAAAAGCAACGCCAGCAATAGCACAGTTAGAAAACGCTGGAATCACATTCCGCGTTGTTGACTACGAGCACGATGCAGACCACATGGATGACGGCTACGGTATGGAAGCAGCGCAAAAATTAGGCGTAAACGCAGAACAAGTTTGCAAAACACTTATGGTAGATACGGGCGAAAAGCGCGTAGTTGGGATTGTTCCAGTAAATGGCCGCTTAAGTATGAAGGCAATTGCAAGCGCAGTAAATGCAAAGAAAGCCAGCATGACAAGCCCAGACGTAGCTCAGCGCGAAAGCGGATATGTGGTTGGCGGAATCAGCCCATTTGGCCAGCGCACACACCACGAAACCGTGCTAGATGCCAGCGTTATGCACTTTGATGAAATCCTTGTTTCTGGCGGAAAACGCGGTCTTGACGTTGTTTTAAATCCAAATGACCTTGTTAACTTGCTTAATGCAACTGTGGCAAACATTCTAGCCTAAAGCTAGTAAACGTCGCGGCAACGTGCGATAATCCCTAAGGTTGTTCATTTTAATTGTTAGGAGTTTATTATGGGTATGCGTGGACGCAAGCGCAAGGCTCGCCGCAAAAAGGCAGCAAATCACGGCAAAAGGCCAAATGCTTAATGCAGACGCTTAATGCGAACGCTTAATGCAAATGCTTAATACGTTTGATTTGCGTATAAATTTGTAACTAAAAACCCACGGATTTATTGCCGTGGGTTTTGTTTTATCAACACTTAAATAACATCAAATATAAATAACATCAAATAACTCTTAAGGGGTCTGCGCTGCATTCTAGGATTATTGCATGGCAAAGAACATAGATGAGTTGCTAGAAGCACTAGAAAAAGCACCGCAGCAAGATTCAAACACAACACTGTGCAAATCAATGCTGCTTGGTTTCGACACAGAAACAACGGGCGCGATTGTTGGCAGCGATTCAATCTGCTCCGCAACGCTTGTTCTTAGAGACCCAGCGCTTGGGCATAACAATGACGTTATTGCAACGTGGCTTGTAAACCCGCATAAGCCAATCAACCCTAAAGCAAGCGAAGTAAACGGCTTTACAGACGAGTTTTTGCAAGAAAACGGAGGAGATCCAACGCAAGAGATTGAGTTGCTTGGAAGTGCCATTAGCCTTGCGCAAAGCAAAAATATTCCACTTCTTGCATACAACGCTCCTTTTGACGTTAAAATGTTAAGTCATGATTTACAAAGGTGGAGTCTTGAGCCTTTGCAAAATCGCCAAAAAAGCACGGTTAACGGCGGCGAAATGCTTGTTGTAGACCCGCTTGTTATAGACCGCGCTGTTTCTAAGCGCACAGGTAAACGCACTCTTACGTACACAACGCAGTTTTACGCAGTGGAGCCGATTGGCGATTTTCACGACGCTACAGCCGACACTGTTGCTGCCGTGGATCTAATTAAACCAATAAGCGAGCTGCACGAAAACGTTGCAAATCTTAAGCTATGCGAGATTATGGCCTGGCAGCGGGAAGCTTACGCAAAATGGAAAATAAGCTTTAATAACTGGCTTAAGTCTAAAGGAAGACCAGCTGGCGAAGGAAGCTGGCTGTAATTACTAGCGATACGCGACTAAACAACATCACTAAACAACACGGAAAATCAACACGGAAAATCAAAATGCCTTTACAAAAATTATCTCTAGACGAAGCAAGCAATATTTTGTTAAAGCAAAATCTTTTGCGAGAAATAATACAAAATAAAAGCACACAAAAACATGACGATTTAACGCACGAACACGACCAAACTTGGTCAATAGATGCTAGAGATTTTGATAACCACACAAATCCGTACAGCCACATAACGTACGATTCGCGCGATATTAAGCCAAACACGCTGCTTTTTATTAAGGGCAATTTTAAGCCAGAATATCTTAAAGACGCGGATAAAAACGGCTTAACTGCTTATGTTTCACAAGATTGCTACTCGGATTACACCAATGCAGTTGGGCTGATTGTAACAGACGTTCGAAAAGCAATGAGCGTGCTTTCGGCAGCATTCTTTGGCAACCCGCAAGAAAAGCTTACGACTATTGGAATTACGGGAACAAAAGGCAAAACAACCACAGCATACTTTACTCATGCTATTTTGAACGCACATTCTAATGGCAAAGCGGCGCTATTCTCTTCGGTAGACAATTGCTTAGACGGTAAAACATATGTTGAGTCGGACTTGACTACGCCAGAAAGCCTAGACGCGTTTAGAATGATGAGCCAGGCCGTAGAAAATGACATGAAATACCTTGTTATGGAAGTTTCTTCGCAGGCGTACAAAGTTAACCGCGTTTATGGATTGCACTTTAATGTTGCGGCATTTTTGAACATTAGCCCAGACCACATAAGCCCAATCGAACACCCAACTTTTGAAGATTATTTGTATTGCAAGCGTCAAATCGTAAAAAATACGGATGCACTTGTGCTTAATGCGGATTGCGCACATGCGGATTTGATTATTCAAGATGCAGATCAAAATGGCGTAAAAGTCACAACTTTTTCAAGAATCCACAGAGAAGAAATAGACGAAAACACTTGCGATTGCCCAGAATGCAGCAATCATTGCGATATTCACCCTTACGAAAACAGCGCAAAGTACCCTGAGCTTGTTTTGCCAAAGTATATAGCGGTACCAGAATTGCAAGAATCGCAAGAATCGCAAGAATCGCAAGGTGCGCAAAGTACGTCAGAACATTGCATTGCGGTTTTGGGAGGCGATATTACCAATTTCAAAGATCAAGATATTCCTGAATACAACACAATAGACAGATTCAACCTAAAAATCGCAGGCGACTTTAACTACGAGAATGCGCTTGCGGCAATTGCAATCGCACAAAACGCGCAACCAGATTTAATCAACAATATTGACGCATTGCACGCGATTGAAAACGTTGAAATTCCAGGACGCATGGAGATTTTTGAGGATCCAAAATCCAACACAATCGCAATAGTTGACTACGCGCATAATTACGTTTCTGTAAAGGCGCTACTGGACTTTGTTGAAGAAAAATACGCAAGCCAGAGTTTATACACTACTCTTGTTACGGGGTCTGCTGGAAACAAAGCGTACGATAGACGCAAAGAGATTGTTCAAGCTGCGCAGAATCGAATCGACGAGTTTGTGTTTACAATCGAAGACACAAACACCGAAGATCCAATGGATATTTGCAACGACATGAAATCTTGCATAACAAACCCAGGCGTTAAATCGCAAATAATAATCGATAGAACGCAGGCGATTGAGCACAGTGTAAACGAAGCTAGAAAGCGCGGCGAGCAAAGCAAACGCGATGAAGATAGCGATTTATTAAACGTAATCCTCATTATTGGAAAGGGCGATGAGCGCTGGATTAAGCACAACAACAAGCACGTTCCTTACGAAAGCGATTCGCTTGTTATTAAGCGCCTCTTTAGCTAACGCCTCTTTGGCTAAAGTCATTCCGCAAGATTTGGATGAATGTTAGCGCGTTGATCTTTTGGCTTCTTTAAGTCTGGATTAACGCGCTCAATCAGCATAGTGCGCGCATCTCCTGCGGTAACAAAGCTGCCGCAAATCAGCACTCCGTGACCATACCCCACTCCAAGCTCATCGTCTTCATCAACAAGATTCACTGCCGTTTGAATAGCGTCTGGAAGATCGTCAACGCGAATCACGCGATCTTTACCAAATACGCCAATCGCAATCTTCTCTAGGTCTTTAGGATCCATCACGCGGTCTCGCCAAGAGTTACGCGTAACAATAATCTTAGTTAAAATCGGCTCAAGCACACCCAAATATTCTTCAACTTGCTTATCTGCCATCATTGCTACAACGCCAATAAGCTGCTCAAAATTATAGTTTTCTTCGATTGTTTTACGGAGCGACTCGGCAGCGTTAACATTGTGACCGCCGTCAATAATAATCGTTGGAGAAGTACGAACTTGCTCAATGCGGCCCGGAACCTTAACTTGACTCAAAGCCTCGGCAACCAAATCGCCGTCTAAAGCGCCATTTACAGGCAGAACAACCTCCGCAGCAGCAAGCGCCGCCAACGCATTATGCGACTGATGCACACCAAACTTGTCAATCGGAACATCCGTATAAACGCCATTTGGAGTTCGCAAAGTGGCCACTTGCCCGCCAACAGCTGGCATGCGTGAAACAACCTCTAACTCGCCACTACCGTCACTAAAGTCGCGTAAAAGCTTGGCATTATTGCGATTTGCCACCTCTTGAATAATCGGCAAAACTTGCGATTCGTGTGGCTGCGGCCCCAAAATCACAGTGCAATTTGGCTTAATAATGCCAGCCTTTGTGCGCGCAATCTCTTCAACCGTGTTTCCAAGCCATTGCATGTGATCCATGTCTACAGGGCCAATAATCGCAGCATCCGCGTTCACAACATTAGTGGCGTCCCATTCGCCACCCATGCCAACTTCCATCACGGCAACATCTACAGGAGCGTCGGCAAAAGCCCAAATCGCCATAGCCGTAAGCACTTCAAAAAAGCTCATGCGCGGCTTGCCATCGGCGTCCATGCGCGCATCAACCATGTTTATAATGTCTTTCATTTGATCAAACACATCAACAAACTGGTCATCGCTAATTTCTTGGCCGTCAATCATAATTCGCTCGTTTACGCGCTGCAAATGCGGCGAAGTGTAAAGACCTGTGCGCAAACCGTACGCGCGGCAAATCGCCTCCGCCATGCGCGCCGTGGAACCTTTGCCATTAGTGCCAGTAATGTGAATCACATGCATCGACTGCTCTGGATGCCCCAAAATATCAAGGATTAAGCGCATTCTGTCTAAATCAAGATTCGTTTTATTATGCTCTGGAGCGCGGCTCATAATATCTCGCTCAACGTCAACAATTCGCTCATTGCTGCGATTTGGATGTTCCATCGACATTTTGGCTCCCCTATTTTTGATTTACGTTTTCGGATTTACGTTTTCGCTCATTTTTCCAACTATCTAGATTAATAACCGTAGTGTTTTGTACCTGATTTACGGCGTGTCGTGGTACAAAACGCGGAAAACAACTCCGCACTTTGTACCAAAATCAACCTAAATCACGTACAAAACGCGGAAAACAGCTCCGCACTTTGTACCACATTCCACCCAAATCACGTACAAACTCGGGAAATATCGCTCGCGCGCTACGCTTCTCAAGCGAAAAGGCAG
>NZ_KQ956821.1:63913-72755 GCF_001546455.1 Gardnerella vaginalis
GCGCGCTACGCTTCTCAAGCGAAAAGGCAGGTAGTCGCGTAAACATTGTTCACTTGCGTTGAATAATCGGTTTTATAGCGCGTTATAAATTTCTGCAATAGTCAAAAATGTTACAAATCACACAAAATTTGCGCAAAAAAGGCGTGTTTATGGCTCTTAGATGGTAAAGTACACGTTGGCGTTTCTGCCCAGGCTGCGTAGGTCGAGGAACGCTTAAAGAAATTACAATGCGCAGCAATCAACAGTTAGGAACACTAATGAGTGATATTCTAGACAACGAGTCCGAAAGCAATACAACAACCCCAATAACCGATAAGGCCCGCGAAAACGCGGATCCTGCCCCAACAACAATCGCAAGCCTTAAATGGCGCGTTGCAGACATATCTCTCGGCGCTGCTCTGGCTGCCTTGTTTGGCGTAATCTACTGGGGCTTTACAATCATATTCTTCTCTCAAATCTCCCCTATTTTGCGCACAATTTTGCCTGGTTTTGGCAGCATTTTGCACGGCGTTTGGTACCTTTCTGGCCCACTTGCACTGCTTTTAATCCGCAAGCCTGGTGCTGCGATTTACGTAAACGTTGTTGGCGCCGTGTTTGAGAACATTCTTGGCCAGCAATTCTCTGCGTTTATGGTTTTGGCTTCTGCTGCATTGCAAGCCGTGTTTAGCGAGATTCCTTTTGCCATCGCTCGCTACAAAAAGTACAATCTTACTTTAAGCGTAATTTCTGGCACGCTTACCGCGCTGGAATATGGTATTTACTTAATGTTTGTGGTCTACCAGGGCAAGAGCGCAAACTATCTTACAATTCACATGATTTGCGAGCTTATAAGCGGCTTTGTGATTGCAGGCATTGTTCCTTGGCTTTTGTTCGTTGCTGTTCGTAAGACTGGAGTTTTGAGCAATTTTGCCTCTGGAAGAGACCAAGAAGTAGTGGCGTAAGTTTTGCTCTAAAGCTGCTTGCGACTTGCCTTGCGCACACCCATGCACTTTGCGCGCTAAACATAGCACTAAACATCTAGCTAATCGTAGCGTGTTAAACGTTTATGGGTGTGTGCTAATCTGGTCGTTGCTAACTTTGTTAGCGTGGGGCTTTAGCTCAGTCGGTTAGAGCAACGGACTCATAATCCGTCGGTCCAGGGTTCAAGCCCCTGAGGCCCCACCAAATAATCGCCTTAATGGCGTATAAAAAAGCTTCAACTCGTTTGATTCTAGGAATTACCTAATTCATCTTACAAGTTGAAGCTTTTGTTTATATTCTTTGCATTCCAGCTCTTAGGAGCCTCACAGCAGTATCAATGTCTGGCGCATCATCTGCTGCGCGCATAAACATTGCTTGAATCATCTGCTTGGATTCTTTGCCATCATAATGCTTAGCCTTATTATCGTCCCAAACAAAATCATCCATGAGCATACCTTTCTACAGCCCCGCCTGAGCAAGGTAGTCTGGGATTTCGCTCGGGTACTCTGGCCACGCGCCCGCCTGAGTGCAAACGTACGCAGCAGTGTCGATTGCAGCACGATGCGCGTCTTTAAGCGAATCGCCAGCCAAAATCCTTGCAGCAAAAGTGCCAGAGAATGAATCGCCAGCGCCAACCGTATCGTTAACTTCCACATGAGGAGTTGGATAGGTAGAGCTTTCGCCATCCTTAGTAAAGATTGCGCTAAAAGTAGATCCGCCAGTCAAAATCACGTAATCTAAACCGTAGCGCGCCTGGAACCATTTGCAAGCCTCATTGTCGGAAGTTTCGCGAATATTAAACATATCTCTAAGAAGAAGCAGCTCGGAATCGTTAAGCTTAAAAACAGTTGCCTCTTTAAGAAGAGCGTCAATCAAATCCTTTGAATAATGATCGCTACGAATGTTAATATCGAAGAACTTCATGGCGTTTGGCTTGGTGTGCTTTAAAAGCTCCAAAACCGTGTCGTGAGTTTCTTGCGACCTTAAGCTAAGCGTGCCAAAGCAAATCGCGTCCGCTTTGCTAACAAGATCCACAAGTTCGCGCGTATAAACAATATGATCCCACGCAATGTTTCGCACAATCGTGTACTCTGGAATGCCATTTCTAAGCGAAACATCTACCGTACTAGTTGGCCAAGCATTGCGCTGAATAACGTGCTCAATCCCTGCTTTTTCAACTTCTTCAACAAGTTCATTGCCAAGAGAATCTTCTCCAACAGCGCTAATAACGTAGCTTTCTGCACCATTGCACTGCGCATGATACGCAAAGTTTGCTGGAGCACCTCCAACTCGTTTTCCTTGGGGAAGCAAATCCCACAGTAGTTCTCCAAGTGAAAGAACGATTGGCTTAGTCATTGTATTCCTTTCGAGAGTATCGATGATTTTGGCTGCGACTCGTTAATCAACATCTTTATTGCAACAAGTCACATAAATGCATAAAACACATAAATGTATAAAACGCATGAAACATATAGAGCATATGTAGCACATAAGCCACATAAACCGCAATAAAGTAATGTTGTTATAACAACTAAGTGCTATAACAACATTATTGCGTAAAGATTAGATAATTAATTTAGATAGTCTTAGATGATTCTAAATAATCCTAAATAATCCTAGATAATCCTAAATAATCCTAGATAATCCGTTTAGATAGCAGCACACTACTTAGCAGCGCGCTGAGCCATCCAAGCTTCAACATCTTCGATTTGCTTAGGAATATCAATAGAAAGCCATTCAGGACCATTCTCCGTCATCAAAACATCGTCTTCAATGCGGATTCCAATTCCGCGCATTTCTGGCGGAAGCATAAGATCATTGGCAGCAAAGTACAAGCCAGGCTCGATTGTAAAAATCATTCCTGGAGTAATCTTCGCACCCTGATAAGCCTCGTAGCGAGCTTGAGCGCAATCGTGAACATCTAGACCCAAGTGATGAGCAACACCGCAAGCATGCCAACGACGATGCTGCTGACCTTGCGGCGAAAGCGATTCTTCAACGCTAACCTTTAGAATGCCCCACTCGTGCAAATGCTCCGCAAGTACGCGCATGCAAGCGTGATGAATGTCGCTGTAAGTGGCGCCTGGCTTAGCCGCCTCAAAACCAGCCTGCTGAGCATCGAGAACGCATTGGTAAAGCTTCTTTTGCAAATCCGTAAACTTGCCATTGGTTGGGAAAGTTCGCGTAATATCTGCCGTGTAAAGGCTGTTGACTTCTACGCCTGCATCAATCAAAAGAAGATCACCGCTAGAAACCACGCCCGTGTTGCGCATCCAATGCAAAATTGGAGCGTGCTTGCCAGAAGCAACAATTGTATCGTAGCCAACTTCGTTGCCAACTTCACGCGCAACGGAATTAAAAGCGCCTTCAATCATGCGCTCAGAATGCTCCTTGCCCAAAGCTTGAGGCAAACGCGTGAGCATGCGGTCAAAGCCTAACTTTGTAGCAGCAATAGCCTTGCGCATTTCGCCAATCTCGTAAGCGTCTTTAAGCATTCGCGCTTCGGCGGCCACTTCGTGCAACTTATCGTCGGCAGCAATGTTTGCATCTTCGTCGCTAAATCCGCTTGCTTCCCTTAGCGCATCTACGCGCGCTGTTAAATCGGCATCCGACTCGCGCACAATTCGCACGCGCACGCTTTCGGCAGCGCTATTATCGTCGCTAACGTTTTTTGCAAGCGCGTCGTCAAGCTCCGCAATGTCTCGCGTTTCAATGCCAGTCATAGCCTTAAGCTCTTTGAGTCCTGCGCGAGGGCCAACCCAGTATTCGCCGTAGTGCGGATCTTTGTAGAACGCAGCAGTGCTATTGTCTGCGCGAGGAGCCACAAAAAGCTGCGGAACATGTGTTTTGCCAGCCGCTTCCTCGTCGCTACCTGGTTGCACTGGCTCAAGCACAAGCACCGCGCCAGCCTCGTAATCCTGACCCAAGCCAGTGTAATATGCAAAAGTCGTGTCTGGTCTAAAAGCGTAGTCGCAATCGTTATTGCGCACTTTTGGCTGGCCTGCTGGAATAACAAGGCGCTCGCCTGAGAATCGCTTGCCAAGCGCCTCTAGACGCGCTGGCGTGTATTTCGAAGATTCAAGCGGTTCGATTTGAGGCTCCTGATTATCCCAGCCGCTGGTCATAAACTCTTTAAAGGAATCGCTGTTTGGGCGCAAAGATCGATTGTTTACGCGGTCTTGCGCTTTTTGCGTGCCATCCGCGTTTAGTTGCTCGCCATGTATTGTTGGCGTTGATTGATGCATATCTTCTGCCATCTTGCGACTCCTTAAATTTAATCTTTAATCAACCTAATCTTAATCAACCTAGATTCAGTTTACATTTCCCTATTTTCTTATTAGGAATGTACATTAAAAATCGCTATTGAATTTCTACGCTGCACATGGTTTTAGTATTTTTTAAAATAAACACGCTGCATAAAAATTAATCCATAGTTATTTGGTAAGATTGCTAAAAAACTTGATACCCCCCCCGTAGCAGATTATAATAATCCGAAGAAGCAAGGTTAAAGAGAAAATCGCAATGACAGCGAGACGCTTAATCGCAAAACATTGCGGTATTCAACAATTCTTGCAAACACTAAAAACTGCGATTCACCACCAACAAGAGGAGAAGCTAATCATGAACGCTAAACTCGCAGCAGCAATATCTTTGGGCGCAAGTTCCCTTGCATTATTCGCAATGGCGGGCGTTGCAAACGCGCAAACCACTGAGACAACGCCAGCGCAGCCAACGACAACGCCTGTTGTAGCTCCAGCTGGCGGTCAAGGCAGCGGCTCTACTGGCGGCCATGGCGGAACTGGTGATCAGGGCGGCGCTTCTCAGTCGACTCCAGCAGATAATACAACAAATCCTGAAGCAGAAAAGATTATAAAAGATGCCGATGATCAGGCAAATGAAGCTCAGACTGAAGTAGATAGCGCAAAAGGTGCCAAGGATAAAGCAATCTCTGATGCTAATGCTGCAAATACTGCTGCCGAGCAAGCAAATAATGAGTATAAGACCGCTAAAGATAACGAAACCAAGACTCAAACAGACAAGGAACAGGCAGATCAAAACGTTATAACTCAGCAAGGCGAACTAGAGAAAGCCAACGACGACGTTAAGGCAAAGACCCAAACTCTAAAGAAGGCTCAAGAAGATAAGCAAGCTGCCGAAGATGCTAAGGGTCAGGCGGAAAAAGATAAGCAGACGACGCAGGGAGAGCTTGATAAAGCTAACGAAACCGTTACACAAGATAAGCAAACTCTACAAGACGCCAAAGATAAAGTAAAAGAAAAAGAAGGCGAAGCTGCTGCCGCTCAGCAAGAACTAGAAAATGACAATAAAGCTATAAACGATGCTAAAGAAAAGCTCAAAGGCCTAAATCAAGCTGCTGAAAATGCTGGCAATGAAGCAACAAAGGCAAATGAAGCTGTACAAAAGAAGCAGGACGAAATAAAGCAAAAGGAAGCCGATAAAAAGGCTCTTGAACAACCAGGAACTGCTGCAACAAACAAGCAACTGCAGGCACTTAAAGAGGCTGCAACTAAGGCTAAAGATGCTGCAGATCAAGCCAAGATTGAGTCAGATAATGCAGCTGCTGAAGCTAGCTCCAAAAACACTGTTGCACACAACAAGGAACAGGCTTTAACAGACGCAGAAACCGCTCTTCACAATAACGAGTCTTATAAGAAGAACATTAAGTCGCTTGACGACGCTGCTGGAGAAGCAAGTAACAACTACAATCAAGCATACACAGAGAAGCTCGACCCAGATGTTGAGAGGGGCTTTGAAGGCTTCTTGGAGTATGTGATTGAAACAGAAACCGCAAAGGGAAGCAAGGGTAACGCTGACCTTATTGCAGACGCTAAGCGCGCTCAAGATATAATTAAAGGTAAAACTTTTACTCCTACAGAAAGAATAATTGAAGTTGAGAACCACAAATATAGTTCAGGAACAGAGCTAGAAAAGGCTCCTATTTGGACGGCTTACTTAAAGAAACTGCATCGCGTTGGAGGGCCTGATTCTTTGCAGAATCTTAAAGAAGCGGCTACTTATTATGCAGCTCTTAATAGGGTTCGTTCAGAAGAAAATGCTGGTCTTCCTACTGTTGGAGTTCGCTTAAGCCTTATTGCAGAGAGCATAATTCACTCCTTCTATTCTTCTACGATTCAAGATCACGCGGCTAATTTTGATTGGGAGCATGGCGTAGACAAGAACTCTAAAGATCAGCTAAAGTCTCACGCATATTCTGATTCAGACGAAAACCTTGCGTGGGGTGAATTCGACGGAGATAATCCTAATAGAGCAAGGGGCGACGGCAGCTTTAGCATAGAATCTAACACAGATTCTAATAAACCAATACACGCTACAAGTAAGTTTAACGCTATGGATGGCTGGTATTATGCAGAAAAAGATATATACGACAATGCCATTAAAAATGGTTCCTGGACTTATAAAAACACGACATATACTTTAACCAATGCCGGTAAAACGTTCTTGCAGAATCACAGGTATGATTTTACTAATTACACTGGCACTACTAAACCCGATGACACTAGTAACGCTCCTCAATTATTCGAAAATGACTCTAATAACAAAGTTCGGGAGGCATTTGGTGAAGTCGTTGGCCACTATCTGAATTTTATTGCTAGAGACAATACGGCTGCAGGCTTTGCAGAAGCAGATACAGCCATAGATGTAGACAACACAAGGCTTATTTACGATGTTGCTGTGTGGCATGGCAACTCCGAAAAGAGCATTAGTGCAAAAGACTATAACAAGCTTTTAACCGATTACATAGCTAAGGTTACAGATGATGGCGCAAAGAAACTGGAGCCAAGCAATGCTCGCGATTTAGCTGATTTAGCAGCCGCAGAGAACAAAGCAGATAAAGCTTTATTCCAAAAAACTTACGAGGTTATTACAGAAGAAAGCAAGACTGATACTCTTGCAGAAAACAGCGTAACCAAGTTAAGCCAAAAGGTTCTTGAAGCTCAGATGGAGTTTAACAATGCTAAAGATGAACTTCGAAAAGCAAACAAGACTAAGCATGAGGCTCTAGAAAAATACCACGACTTGGACAACAAGGCGACTGAGGCTCAGCAGAAGTATGAGCAGGAGAACGCTAAGGTTCAGCAGGCACAGACCCAGAGCGATGAGCAAAAGCGAGCAAGGATCGCTGAGCTTAATGAAGAGCTGCAGAATCTTAATCAAGAGTTGACTGGTCTTCAAGCTACCGCACAGCAGAAGCAGACCGAAGCTCAGCAGGCGCGCAATAAGGTTACTGAGCAGCAAACCAAGATTGATGGTTTGACTGAGGCTGTTAAGACTGCTCAAGGCCGGGTTACTGCCGCACAGCAGGAGGTTACAAAAGCAACTGAAGCCAAGAAACAAGCAGATGAAGCGCTTGCGGCTGCGCAGAAGACGGTTGAGGATCTTGGTACTAAGATTAATGGATTCGATGCAACAATCCAGTCTGAAACTCAAAAGTCTAAAGCAGCTCAAGGTAGGATTGCCACTGCTCAAGGTGAGCTTACAGCGGCAACCAAAAAGCAGGGAGAAGCTCAGAGTGCTCTTGACGCAGCTAATCAAACAGCAGCTAAAAGAGCTACTGAATTAGATCAAGCTAAAACCGCTGTTTCCAAAAAGATTGAGGCTGTTAAGGCAGCTAAGGCTAAGGTTGCGCAAGCACAGCAGGCTCTTGCAGCCGCACAAGCTAAGGTTACGGCAGCACAAAAGACTGTTAAGGCTGCTGAAACTAAGTTTAAAGAGATAATCGCTAAGCTGCCTAAAGAGGCTCAGCAAAAATACACTGCTAAGTTTGCTGCTGCAACTGCGCGATTCCATACTATGCAAACGGATTTGCAGCAATATGTAGCTACTCTTAATGAGTCAGTTAAAACACTGAATACTGCTGCTAATACGCTTCCCGCTTTTCCAGACCCAGCTCCAGAACCACCTGCCCCATCTCCTGCTCCAAGCATCGAAGACACAACGCCTGACTCTGGCTCTGGCCCTGCGTCTGTTGAAAAGCCTGGCGAAGCATCAGGCAGCGACTACGTTGGCAGCTCGGATTACAGCAGCAACAACTGGTACAGCAAGTATCTTGCAGGATACGCTAAGAATCTGTTTGCAGGCGAGCAGCTTGGCTTTAACGCCGCCATTCCAGCAGCACAAAACCAGAGTGCTAACGGCGCTAACGCTCAGGGCGCTAATGGCGTTGCGGCGAATAATGTTGCAGGCGCTGCGCACGCTAACACTCTTAGCGCATCTAGCGCCAATCGCATCGCAGCCGCACTAGTGGCTGGAGCTAAGGCTGCTGCAAAGAACGCTGCCAAGGCAGACGAGGCTAAGAAGGATGACGCTAAGAGCGAATCCGCAAAAGATGCTGCTAATGATTCTGTAAAGAGCAAGTCTAAGAGCGATTCCAAGAATGATTCCAAGAGCGAGTCTAAGGATGAGTCTAAGAGCGCTCAAGCATCTAGCGGCGAGGAAAGCGCAGCGCAAAGCGCGTCCAACAGCGTTACGCTTAAGGTTGTGGCAGCTATAGCGACTGTTGTTGCAGGAATCGCAGTAATCGGAGGCGGCACTTACTTCGCTCGCCATCGTCGTGCGTAATCAAAACTAAATAACAAATAAAAACCGCGGTTGACCAGTCTTCACCGACTCGTCTTCCGCGGTTTTTGTATCTATCAACAACAAAACCCGTCAACCATCTCCGCATTTTGTACCAAATTACGCCTAAATCACGTACAAAACCCGTCAAACAACTCCGCACTTTGTAGCTCAACACGCCGATCAGAGCTACATTTTCGGGAAAATCGCTCGCGCGGATTAGCCGCGCTCACATCTTCGCAGCGCAAGTTAGGTAGAGATTCGAGATTTTTCGCCGCGAAAG
>NZ_KQ956821.1:72855-80358 GCF_001546455.1 Gardnerella vaginalis
TACGCTCTAAGTGCTCATGCAAGTCGATTCGCCCGCGCATTTTGTACCAAATTACACCTAAATCACGTACAAAAAGCGGAACACAACTCCGCACTTTGTACCAAATTTGAGCCAAATCACGTACAAAACCCGTCAATCTTTTCCGCACTTTGTAGCTAAACACGACGATTAGAGCTACAAACGCGGCTAATCCGCGCGAACGCAGAATTAGCCAGCCCTCCTACAACACCAAGCGAGGAAAATCGCTTGCGTTATATTTGTCTCATCAAAGATGCAAATGTAACGAAAATCAGCCAAAAACAACAAAAACCGCGGCAAGGAAAAATCCAAACCGCGGTTTTAATTCTTTACTTCAAACAGTAACAAACGCAAAACTAAAGCGAAGCGTTGTAATGCTGCACTTTAAGCGTGCGTCGAGAAGAATCCAGCTTGCCAAGCACCATGCGTCGCAAAGCCTGATCCGCATCCTTATGCTCATCAAGCCAGCGCTGCCCACTCTCAACCAACTCGTCTACATTTGCATAATTTGGATACAAGCCTTCAATCAAAGTTTCTGCCATGTGGAATGTGCGATTCTTCCAAATCCACTCAACTTCCGCAAAGTAGCGCTTAACGTAAGGCTTAACCAAATCGCCTTTAGCGGTGCTTGCAAATCCAGCAACAACAGCACCCATCTGCATATTAGTCAAATCGAGATTACGCAAAGCCTGTTCAAAAGCCCAATCCTTAGCTTCTGCAGTTGCACGAGCCGCGCGAGCCTGGTAAGCGTATTCGCGATTCTCGGTAGTGTCGCGCTTGGCGAGTTCCGCATCGATTCCAGCTTCGTCCAAAGCATTCACGCCTGCGAGCGCAATCAAAATGCTCCAACGCAAGTCGTTATCGATTTCTAAGCCTTCTAAGCGCACAGAACCGTCAAGAAGTCCGTTAGCGATTTGCACAAACTCGCTATCTCCAACTTCGCCGTATCCAAGATAAGCCTTTAGCAGCTGGAACTGTTCGTCCGAGCCAGCGTTAGCCGCCAAAGCCAATTGCCAGAGTTCGTGAGCCACATGCTTTGCAACTTGCGCTTGACGCTCAGGAACCACGTAGTGGCTTGCAGTCACCTTTACTTGACCAAGAGCATAGCGGAAAGTAGTAGATTCGCGCTCTGTTGCCAAGGCCTTAAGGCTAAGTTCCACAAAGCGCTCTGCTGGGAATTCTGCGTCGCGAGTCATGTCCCACAATGCGAGCCAAATAAGCGAGCGCGTCAAAGAATCCTTAAAGCGGTAAAGATTTTCTGCAGCAAACTCAAGCGACTTTGCGTCAAATCGCAGCTTTGTGTACGTTAAATCGTCGTCGTTTACAAGAATAAGCGCAGGCCTTTTTAATCCGCGCGCTTCCGCAACTTCCGTCACTTCGCCGTCAACGTCAAGTTCGATTCGCTTTGTACGCACAATTTCGCCAGTTGCTTCGTCCACATTGTAGAAACCAACAGCCAAGCGATGTGCGCGCAAAACAGGATGCTCTTCTGGGGCGCTTTGACGCAAGCGCAAAGAAGCAATCGTACCAGTGCCGTCGCCAGCCTCTTCGACTTCTGTAGAAATCGTGTTAATTCCAGCTTTTTCAAGCCACTGAGCGCTCCAAGCCTTAAGATTGCGACCGCTTGTAAGCTCTAACTCGTGCAACAAATCGGCCAAAGTTGCGTTGCTATAAGCGTGCTTGCTCAAGTAGTTGTGAATTCCTTCAAAGAACTTTTCTCGGCCAACATACGCTACAAGTTGCTTCAAAACGGAAGCGCCCTTTGCGTAAGTAATGCCGTCAAAGTTGACGGAGGTGTCGTTCAAATCGTTGATTGGAGCCACGATTGGGTGCGTTGTTGGAAGCTGATCTTGATTAAGCGCCCAGCTTTTTTCACCAGAATTGAAAGTGCTCCAAGCGTCGTGCCATTCGGTTGCTTCAGCCGTTGCAAGCGTAGACGTAAACTCAGCAAAAGACTCGTTAAGCCACAAGTCGTTCCACCACTTCATGGTTACGTAGTCGCCAAACCACATGTGCGCAAGCTCGTGCAAAACGGTTACAACGCGGCGCTCAGCGTATGCGTCCGTAACTTTGGATTCAAATACGTATTGGTCTCGAATTGTAACCATACCAATGTTTTCCATAGCTCCAGCGTTGTATTCTGGCACGTAAATCTGATCGTACTTTGCGTACGGGTATGGCACTCCCCAAGTCTTAGCGTAGAAGGCAAAACCCTTCTTTGTAATGTCAAATAAGTAGTCAACGTCTTTTGCAAACGCGTCTTTAAGTGCTTGGCGGCAGTACATTGCCATTGGCACTACGCGGCCGTCTTCGTTGTTGTAAGACGTGTGCCATTCGGCGTAAGGGCCTGCGCAAATCGCAGTTAAGTAGGAGCTCATTTTTGGAGTTGACTCAAACACCCAGCGCTTCATGCCTTCTACAGCGCCATTTTCCAAAGTGCCATCTTCCGTCTTGCGGCCTTCAATCGCAGTTTCGCTGACTACTGGCATGTTGGAAGTTACAATCCAACTTTCTGGAGCGTCTACACTAAAGTCAAAAACAGCCTTCAAATCTGGCTGGTCAAACACTGCGTAAACACGGCGAGCATCCGGCACCTCAAATTGCGTGTAAAGATAAACGTTGCCGTCGGAAGGATCCACGCTTCTGTGCAAACCTTCGCCCGTGTTGGAATACTGGCAATTTGCTACGACTTCTACTGTGTTTTGCGCGTTTAAATTGGCAAGCTCGATGCGACTATCTGCAAAAACCTTAGAAACATCAAGAGATACGCCATTAAGCACCACGGATTCAACGCTGTTTGCAATCAAATCGAGGAAGCTTGTTCCACCATCTTTTGCACCAAACTCAATCTTTGTGTGCGACTTAAAATCACGGCCGCCCGTGCCTAAATCGAGTGCAACAGTGTAGTGAATTGGCATTTGGATAGCGCTAAAACGCTCCGCAGCTTCTACGCGAGTCAGATTTGCTCCTGGCATATTAACTTCCTTATATCTTCTTATATTTTTTCTTATATTTTTTTATATTTTTGACTATTTTGCTGATTCTTGATTAGTTTTTACTAATCGCAGACTAATCGCAGACTAATCGCTTAACTAATCCTTTTGCGCAAGATCCGCAACAACTGGCACAATCATTGGCTTCCTACGCAGCGCACGCGCAATCCAGCTTCCAAGCGTTCTGCGCATAATCTGCTGAAGCTTGTGCGTGTCTTTCTCACCGTGCATCATGGCATCTTGAAGCTGGAAAACAATCTGAGATCGAACTTTTTCAAAATCAGACTCGTCTTCTGCAACAGCATTCAAGTAAATCTTTGGCCCCGTTACAACGTCTGCGCTATCGGTATTTACCACTACAAAACTAGACACAAAGCCTTCCGTGCCAAGGATTCTGCGCTTTTCCAGCTCTTCGTCGGTAAGCTCGCCAACGGAATCGCCGTCAACATACACGTATCCGCATGGAACAGAGCCAACAACAGCGGCATTTCCGTGGTACAAGTCCACAACATCGCCATCTTCTGCCAAAACAACATTCTTAGGATCCACGCCAGTTTTAACAGCAATCAAACCGTTTGCAACAAGATGCCTGTGTTCGCCGTGGATTGGCATAGCGCACTTTGGCTTAACAATGTTGTACAAGTAAAGCAACTCGCCCTCGTTGCAATGACCAGATACGTGAATAGCAGCATTGTCTTTGTTGATTACGCGAGCGCCCATCTGCACAAGCTTGTTAATAACCTTGTAAACCTCATGCTCATTTCCAGGGATTAGTGAGCTTGCAAGAATAACGGTATCAAACTCGTTTACCGTAATATCTTTGTGTATTCCATCTGCGATTCGCCCAAGTGCTGCCATCGGCTCGCCTTGAGACCCTGTGCACATATACACAAGCTTGTCGTCTTGAATATCTTTTGCTTGCTTTAAATCTACAACAGTATTTTCTGGAATATGCAAGTAGCCAAGATCGGCCGCAATAGACATATTCCTAACCATTGAGCGCCCAACAAACACCACTTTTCTGCCATACTTGTGTGCAGCATCTACCACTTGCTGAACGCGGTGAACGTGGCTGGAGAAGCTTGCTACGATTATCTTGCGAGATGCGTTAGCAAACGCCTGATCCAAAGCTGGGCCAATCGAAGTTTCTGGCTTAACAAAACCTGGAACCTCGGCGTTAGTGGAATCTGCCATTAATAGGTCAATCCCCTGCTCGCCAAGCTTTCCAAATTCAACCAAGTCTGTGATTCTATGGTCTAATGGAAGCTGATCTAGCTTAATATCTCCCGTGTCTATAATCGTTCCAGCTGGCGTTTTTACACACACTGCAAGAGCGTCTGGAATTGAGTGCGTTACGCTAATAAACTCTAGATTGTATGGGCCAACTTTTAGCTTTGCGCGGCCTTCTACCTGAATTGTTTTTGGCTTAATCTTGTGTTCTTCGCACTTTGCTTCAACAAACGCAAGAGTAAGCTTAGAGCCGATTAGCGGAATATCTGGGCGCATTTTAAGCAAATATGGCACGCCGCCAATGTGGTCTTCGTGGCCGTGAGTTAAAACTAGCGCATCCACTTTGTCTAGTCTGTTTTGAATGTAGTGGAAGTCTGGAAGAATCAAGTCTACGCCTGGCTGCTCTTCTTCTGGGAACAAAACACCACAATCTATAAGCAAAATATGACCATTATATTCAATAACGTTCATATTTCGGCCAATTTCACCCAAACCACCAAGCGGAACGATTCGCATTGACCCCTTGCGATACTTTGGAGGCGCAACAAGCGCGCCCTCTCGCTGATCATTTACCACTGGTGGAAGCGCATTGTAAGTAGTCTTAGAACTTTTAACCGCTTTAAACCCCTTAGACGCCCTACTCACCTTATGCAATTCAGCGTCTTTAGTTTTTTTAGTTTTTGTATTTTTATTCGTAGTTTTATTTTCTTTTTTCACAGTTTTTATTGACTTTTTATTGTTTATCTCTGCGGATTGAGGAATTTTTACAGAGTCTACAATCTCTGCAAGAATCTCATCCGTTAATTGCGTCGTTGTATCACTCATCTACTTTATTGTATCGTTAAGCCTCAACGGAATCACACAAAAACTGCGACTTGCGCGCGTGCAATAAAAATTTAATGACGAATAATTAACAGCTAATGTTTAACAGCAAACATTTATCTGTAACGGCAAATATTTATCTTTTATCCGTAAATATCTAACAGAAAATATCTAGCAGAAAGTGTCTAACAGAAAGTGCTAGTGAAAAATATTAGTGAAATATTAGTGGAAATATTAGGCTGATTTTAGTGCTTGCCGTATTTTTTCCAAATTTTAATTCCAAGACCAATAAGAACTACCACGATTGCAAAAATCAAGGAGCCAACTATTGCAGAACCAGATTGAATACTCGCCAATCCCGAAGCTGAATAAATAAGTGAACCAAACATTGATTTGCCTTCCAGTTTTATTTGAAATCTATAAATCAATTCTACAATACTTTTTGTCAAAAGATAATCGCAAAAAATAATCACGTCAATCGCGAGCGATTTTCCCGTGTTTGTTCCCAAAATCACCAAAAACGGAAACAAACACGGGCAAAAATAAACAAACATATGAAAGTATTCCCGCGTTTGTTCCCTATTTGACCCAAAATGTAAACAAACACGGGCAAAAATAAACAAACTCGGGAAGAACCTTCCGCACTTTGTACCAAATTCCACCCAAATCACGTACAAAAAGCGGAACCAATTGACGCACTTTGTACCAAATTTGGCCCAATTTACGTACGTTTCCAGGAAAAACAAAACAACATCGGCAAACTTTGACGCCATACTGTAAACTGGAAAGACACTCAAAAACAATCATATTAAAAACGTTAAACGGTATAAATTTTAAGGGAAGTGAATATGTCATCGCAATCGGCGCAGCCAAAGTCTTCGCCTATGTCAAACTACGTAAGATTGTTCTCATTTGAAGGAACACGAGCGTTTTGCATATCTGGAGCAATAGCAAGGCTGCCTATTTCGATGATGGGCCTAGGAATTGTTCTAGCTTTAAACCACATTTACAACAATTGGACGATTGCGGGCACAATGAGCGCCGCATACGTGCTATCGCAAGCAGCCGTAACGCCATTATACGCAAAGCTTTTTGACAGATTCGGCCAGCGAAAAGTGGGTGTAATCGCCCTAAGTGCGCAAGTTATATGCATGCTGTCTTTTGCAACAGCCGCACTTTTTCACATACCACTGCCAATACTGTTTGCGCTTGCAATTTTAATGGGCGTTACGCAGTTTGCATTCGGCGCGCTTGTTAGAACGCGCTGGGCATACACGCTTAAAAATCAAAGCGACGACACGCTGCTAAATGTTGCATACGCGCTGGAATCTGGAATAGACGAGATTGTGTTTATTTTCGGGCCAATTCTTGCGGCATGGCTTGCCACTAGCGTTCACCCTGTATCGCAGCTTTTTGTGCCAGTTCTAGCAAGCGGACTAGGCGGAGCATGGTTCTTGTCGCTTAAAAACACACAACCTGCGGTTGTTAAAATTGTGCAAGTAGAAACAGCTCCCGCTAGCGATGAAGATGTGCAAAATGCAATAAGCGATCAAAGCGAAGATGTACAGAAAAGCAATAACGCAACAAAGCTTATCGACAAACTTTCACTAAAACAGCTAAGGAACACAAATCGCAAAAACAAGCCAAAAAACGTGCTTCTTTACCGCGGAATCATACCGCTTGTTATTATGTTCCTTGTTTTTAACATGAGTTTTAGCGCTTTTGACGTATCCGTTACGGCAGCAATGCGCGCGCAAGGATTAGACAAACTCATAGGCTTGCAACTTGCGCTGTTTGCGTGCGGGTCTTTAGTTGGAGCCGTGATTTTTGGCTCGCATAAATTCCGCGGATCTAACTGGTCGCACCTAATCGTGTTTCTAAGCCTGCTTACTGTTGGCTTTATTCTTATGAACATTAACATAGACAGGCTTGTACTTCTAAGCATTTTTGAGCTTTTGAGCGGATTGTGCGTTTCGCCGATTTTTGCAACTGGAAATCTTATTGTTAAAGACACAATTCCAGAGCATTCGCTTACCGAAGGATTATCGTGGCTGCCAACAGCATCTGCAGTCGGAGCTTCTCTTGGATCAATGGTTGCAGGCTTTGCGATTGACGCGTGGAGTTCGCATGGCGGAATGATGGTTCCGTGGATTTCTACGCTTGTGGCGATTCCAATCGCGTCAATTGGATGGATTATTGTAACGCGCAAGCGCAGTTAATAGCGCAAACTAGGTAGAGATTCGAGATTTTTCGCAGCGATCAAGGCGTATCGCTCGCGCGTTACAGCGCGCTCACATCCTCGCTTGCGTTGAAAGCACACTGTGCTTTCAACCTTAAGCAAGCTCAGCGAATCGAATTGCCTTCGCACGCTACGCTCTAAGTGCTCAGGCAGGTCGTCGCGCAGCGCCGAAATGGTGATTCGCTGAAGCAGCAAGAAAAA
>NZ_KQ956822.1 GCF_001546455.1 Gardnerella vaginalis
TGAGACAAGAAACACCCAGCCCTCCTACAACAGCAAACAAGACAAATCGCTCGCGATTATAGCGGGTATAATTAGAGTGCAAGAAAAACACAGACCAAACAAAACACAAGCATTAGGTGAATCATGAAACGCATTAAAACGAGCACAAACGCGGCAAGCAAAATCGCCGCAAACTCGCTAATCGTTTTTACATGTATCTTTCTTGCAACCTGCACAAGTCTGGGCGTAATCTACCGCGCGCAAGGATCTTTAACAGATTTTAATTGGCTAAATGCGCTGATTTTTGTAATCGCATTTTGCGCATATTACGCAATTTTGCAAGTTCTTATTTATTTTGGCAAAAACGGAGTTATGCCAAAAATCGTACGATTTATTCGCGCAAAATCATTGCAAGCAGAATCCCAAACGCGTCAAACGCAGCAATCACAACAATCACAAACAAAAATCGCCACAACACTCCGCGCCGCATTTTTTAACACAAAACGCGCCCTAAAGTGGTGTTTTTACCACTCAACCTGCCGAAAACGAAACATTTTTCTAACGCTGATTATCGGCTGGCTGTGGGCGCCCGTAACGCTGCTCGCCGCATACGGAGCCGACATTTGCTCGCAAATCCGCGAATACAGCTGGGCGTGGAATCAAGTAACTGGCCTAAAACAGCCATACATCGGCTTCTTTAGCTTTGTTCCAGCAGACATTTACCCTACGGCGCACTACCTTTGGCCAGCAAAACCAACGTACTTAAGCGACCAACACAACATTGTTTTAACGCTTATTTACGGTGCCACAGCCGCAATATCGCGCTATTTTACAGAGTCGAACGACGCAGGAATCGTGTTACTTGCCGTTATGCAATTTGTGCTGGCGGCATTTTGTTGCGCTGCAACCGCAAACCGATTCTTAAACACGCCGTGGGCTAATGCTAAAACAAGCGAATCGCAAGCTGGATGCGCGCCATGTGCAACAGCACCAACACCAATCGCCCTGCGCGCCGCCGTAATAATCACATTTTTATTTAGCCCACTCGTAGTGTTTTCAACGATTTCGCTTACAAAATCACCACTGTTTGCGTTTGCATTTGTGTGGTGGTTTGGCATAATGTACGAGCTTAATTGCCTGGAATTCAAGCAAAAGCCAGCCGCGCACACAATCGTCGAATTAATAATCAGCGTGTGCATTATGCTGATTGCCGCAAAATACGCGTGGTACATTCTTGCGATTCAATTTGTATTGCTGATTATATCTAGCAGAAAACGTTGGAAAATCTGGGTTTTGTGCATTCTTCTTCCAACCGTTTTTATACACGGCGCAATTGTGCTTGCCATTTCTAGCGGCGCGATTATAAATGGCGACCCAATCGAAAGCCGCGGAATACAGATTCAGCAAATCGCCAGAATCGCAAAGCTAGATCCAAAAAGCATACCGCATGCAGCAAAGCGCGCAATATCGCCAATTTTCAATCTTAGTCAAGCTGCCGAAGCCTATAATCAGCAAGACGCGGATCCTGTAAAATCTTCGGGATTACAGTCTAAAAAAGTGAGCTACCGTTGGCGTTATATTACAAAAGACGACATGAAAAAGCTTAACCACACGTGGTTGCTTATGATTGCACACAGCCCGATTGTGGCAACGGACGCGCTGCTAGCAAAGTCGTACGGATACTTTGACATTCTAGACGTGCCTTATGTTGGCCCCGAATACTATGTAAACACCGAGAATATAAAGAATTCTGAGTGGATTCGCTATTGGCTGCCCGAGTGGCGCAGTACCGTATCGAGCAGCGCGGAATCGTGGAGCGATACGCCGATTCTTGGGTGGATTATTCACGGAAACCTGTATGTTGTTGCAACATTGCTGATTGGCGTTGCCGAGATAGTGCTGCGCAGGTGGAAAACGCTGGTTTTGCACGCGCCGCTTGCGCTTTTGATGGGCGTAATGGTGCTGGCTCCCGCAAACAATTTTGAGCGACACATGCTGCCGATTACGTTTGTGTTCTTCTTTACGCTTCTAATGTTTGTAAGGGATAGCGCTTATAGCGCATGCCGTAACACATGCCGCCAAAGTGATAAAATGGTTTGCGATTTGGCGCATGATAATGCGCATGAGGACTCGCACAAGAATACGCACAAGGATTGAGGGAGTGAATGGACGAAAACACTGACTTTCTTACAATTCTTACAGGCGTAAAGCCAGATAGCACACGCAGCGAAGCATGCGAATCTGCTGAAGAATCTAGCGCACAAGGCTTTACACAAGGCTTTACCCCAAGCTTTACACCAATGCCATGCGCTCCAAAAAGCGAAGATGCACTTGGGATTTTTGACATTCGAGACGGCAAAGTTTTTGACGCGGCAACACGCTTGCGATTGCACACGCTAATCGCAACATGCCTTATGAACGGCATTGCAGATAGTCGCGTAAGCGCGCTAATGCACCTCTTGCAATGGCAAGAAAATACGCGATTTGTGGCGATTGCGGGCACGTATAAAACGGAATCGAGCGCAAATGACGATAACCCAAATCCAACACCACAAAACGCAGGCGCGCATGCGGCGCAAAACAATACGGACTCTTTAAGACGCGCAATCTGGACGCAACTTGGCGCATGCGGCGCATACGATGCGATAGTTGACCGCGTGCAGCTAGACGCCATTAGCGCGCGTGCAAAAACGTGGAAAATCGGCGGCAAATCAGGGGAAAGCGTCGACGCGAGCAAATGCAAAGATGCGGCGCCTTCGCACATAATCATTCTTGCGCTAAGAGAAAACCCAAATCCAACAGCCCTAAACAAGATGTGCGAAGTGTTTGCAAAGTCGGGAAGGCCTGTTTGCATAAGCGGTGTGGTGGTTGGCGCGCAAAAAATATGCAAAGAAATCACGGCAACACTTGCAGCGCTTGCCGTTGCGCCGTCTGTAACACATTTGCCGCAAATAATACGATGCGACGACGTTCTTCCAGAGCGCGCACTTATAGGCGACGAAACCGCCGTAGAAACCTTGTACACTAAGGTGTATCAAAGCTTGGCGCCATACAACCCAGACGACCCGACTTTGCAAACGGTGGACGCTTTCTTGCGATTTGGCGGCGCGCTGGATCAAACTTCGCACAATCTTAACGTGCATCCAAACACAATACGATACCGTTTGCGCAAAGTTGCGCAAACAACAGGCTGGGATGCCACTGACCCGCGTGAAGCATACGTTTTGCAAACTGCGATTACGATTGGGCGAATCCGCGATTCCGCGCGCTAAAAGCATTGATGTATTTCGTTGAGATTTTCGGCGCGCCATGCAATACACTCAGCAAATACTTATATGATTTCTTTCCTTACTTGGTATTGCGCGAGGTTTGAGTATTTCTCTCCTCGCAAGTCCCGTCGCTACGCTCCTCTTTTATTGCTCGTAGAGAAATACATCAAACCTTCTGGATATCTAGAACTTTTGCGTTGTTTTCATCACCGAGATTCTCGATTTTTCTTGCTCTCTCGGCGAGTCACCACCTTCGGCGCTGAGGCTCACCTCGCTCGCGGCGAAAAATCTCGAATCTCTACCGCACTTGGCGACGCTGTTTGAAAAGAATATAAAAATAAAGGCGCCGAAAATGGTGCAATCTATAAAAGAACACACTATTTTCAGCGCTAATAAAATTACTCAGCTATGCTTGGCTAAAATCACGCAGCAATGCTTGCAATATCCACTGGAACACCAGGAGCCATTGTAGAGGTAATCGTTACCTTAGTAATGTAACGACCCTTAATGGTAGTAGGCTTCAAGCGGCGAATCTCATCGGCAACAGCCTTGAAGTTCTCTTCAAGAGCCTTCTCGTCGAAGGAAAGCTTGCCAAAGAGGAAGGAAAGATTGCCCTGACGATCAACGCGGAACTCAATCTTACCGCCCTTAATGTCGGCAACAGCCTTTGCAACATCCATTGTAACGGTGCCAGTCTTAGGATTTGGCATCAAGCTACGAGGACCAAGCACACGACCAAGGCGACCAACCTTGCCCATCATGTCTGGGGTTGCAACAACGGCATCGAAGTCAAGGAAGCCACCGGCAACCTTCTCGATAAGCTCGTCATCGCCAACAATGTCTGCGCCAGCTTCTTGAGCCTCAGTAGCCTTTGGGCCACGAGCAAACACCAAAACCTTAGCGGTTTTACCAGTACCATTAGGCAAGTTTACAACGCCACGAACCAACTGATCGGCCTTGCGAGGATCCACATTAAGGCGCATAACAGCCTCAACGGACTCGTCAAAAGCGTACTTTGGCATGCTCTTAATCAAAGCAATAGCCTCAGCTGGGGTGTAAAGGTTGTTACGGTCAATCTTCTCGGCCGCTTCACGATACTTCTTAGAACGCTTCACCATTTTTTCCACTCACTTTCAGTCGGTAACGGTAATACCCATCGAGCGAGCAGTGCCCGCGATAATCTTCATACCAGCTTCAACATCTCGTGCAGAAAGATCTGGCATCTTGATTTCGGCGATTTCGCGCACCTGAGCCTTGGTTACAGAACCAACCTTGTGGGTCAATGGGTTCTCGGTGCCCTTTGGAATGCCAGCAGCCTTAAGCAACAAAGCAGCGGCTGGTGGGGTCTTAAGAATGAATGTGAAGGAACGATCTTCGTAAACAGTAATCTCTACTGGAACGATCTGACCCATCTTGTCCTTCGTCTGGTCGTTATAGGCCTTGCAGAAGTCCATGATGTTTACGCCGTGGGAGCCTAATGCAGGACCCAGTGGTGGGGCTGGATTTGCTTTACCAGCCTGAATCTCGAGCTTAATAAGCGCAGAGACTTTCTTTTTTGGAGCCATAATATGGTTCTTCTTTCTTTTGAAGCGGTTAAATCGGCGCCTTAAAAACGTTGATATTAAGCCGTTTTAAGGATCCTCCCGCAACTTATATTGCTGTGCTGTGCTAGCGGATTACTCCTCCAGTCACAAGCCTTCCCATTATGCCACTTTGCCGCGACGATTCGGGAACAAATGCGGAAAAGTCGTTCGCGCACTACGCTCTAAGCGCTCAGGCAGGTCGTCGCGCCCACGTTTGTTTCTTTTTTCCCGCGTTTGTTTACGTTTTGGCCGATTTTGGGAACAAACACGGGCAAAAGGGAACAAACACGGGAAAGTAGATTCTATGTTGCAGATAAGCAAAAGCGGCAAGGAATTCGTGATAATCACAAAAACCTTGCCGCCTTCGATTCACGCTTGCGACTAATGCACTAGCAAATCACGCTAGCAACCAGACGCATGCGTTAACAAAGTTAACAAAAGAGCCTAGAACTACTTAAGTTCAACGGTTGCGCCGGCTTCTTCAAGAGCAGCCTTAGCCTTGTCGGCATCTTCCTTCTTAGCCTTCTCGAGGACTGGCTTTGGAGCATTGTCAACAATGTCCTTAGCTTCCTTCAAGCCGAGGCCAGTCAAAGCCTTAACAGCCTTGATGACGGCAACCTTCTGAGCGCCTGCAGAAGCGAGGACAACGTCAAACTCGTCCTTCTCTTCCTCAGCAGCGCCAGCAGCAGCGGCTGGAGCAGCAGCAACAGCAGCTACAGGAGCAGCAGCCTCAACATCGAACTTCTCTTCAAAGGCCTTGACGAACTCAGAAAGCTCGACGAGGGTCATTTCACCGAAAGCTTCAAGAAGCTCTTCGCTAGTGAGCTTAGCCATAATGGCTTCCTTTCTTACTTGGCCAGACACACCTTGTGCCTTAGAGCCATAACATTTTTATTATTTTTTGGTCTCATGCAGCAAGCTGCAAGGGAATCAAGCGGCCTTTTCCTGCTTCTCGCGCAAAGCGTCGATAGTACGCACTGCCTTGGTTGGCAAAGCGTTGAACAGGTAGGCGGCCTTGGACATGGTGCCCTTGAGCGCGCCAGCCATCTCGGAAAGCAATTCTGGGCGAGACTTGAGGTCTGCCAGCTGCTTGGCGCCTTCGGCATCGTAAACGGTTCCATCTGCGAAACCGCCCTTGATGACGAGGGTCTTATTCTCTTTGGCAAAATCACGCAAGGTCTTAGCAGCCTCAATGAAATCGCCCTTTACAAAGGTGATTGCAGTTGGGCCAGCAAGAAGCTCATCAAGACCTTCAATGCCCGCTTCCTTAGCGGCAATGCGAGCAAGCGTATTCTTAGCCACAGAGTAGGAAGTATCGCGGCCTAGCTTTTCGCGCAGAGAAGAAATCTGCGGAACTGTAAGCCCGCGGTACTCGGTAAGGTAGACAGCATCGGCGTTACGGAACAAATCCGTAAGCTCTGCAACTACCGCTTCCTTTTCGGGCCTCTTCATGGCGTTCCTTCCTAAATTGGCCGCTGGAATGGAAATAATATATCGAAAGCCTGCGCACGGCAGAGCAATAAGAAACACATAGTGTTAAAAAGTTTGTGATAAATCGCAAATAAATGCAACCATCACTGCTCAACCTGTGCTGGCATGACACATCATTTTCAGGAATCTTGCGACTCCACCAACGGTCTGTGGTTTACGTTGGGCAAGTTTAATACCCACACGCGACAATGTCAATACCTTATTAATGCCTTATCAATTCTTTACAAAACTGCGTTAGCAACAAAGTCAAGAATGAACAAAATCGAAACAATCCAAAGCATTGGATGCACGTCTTTAGCACGCTTCTTGCAAGTCATAACTAAGCAGTACATGATGAATCCAGCGGCAATGCCGTAAGAAATCGAGTAGGAGAAGGCCATAAACACGGCGGCAAAGAACGCAGGAATTGCTTCGGAAATATCGTCCCAAGCAATCTCCTTTAACGAGCTTGCCATCATGCAGCCTACAACTACAAGCACGCCAGCCGTAGCAGCCGCAGGAACAGCGCTAGCAAATGGCGCAAGAACAATCGAAAGCGCAAAGCACACGGAAACAACTACAGAAGTCAAACCAGTGCGGCCACCAGCACCAATACCAGCAGCAGACTCAACGTAAGTAGTAGTGTTGGAAGTACCGCAAATTGCGCCAACCGAGGTTGCAATCGAATCAGCAAACAGTGCGCGATCCATCTTGGAGCTAAAGCCAGAGCCGTTTTCCAAAGCCTTCTCATCTTCCTCCGAGAAGATGCCAGTTCTGCGGCCGGTACCAATAAACGTTCCCAAAGTGTCGAAAGTATCCGACATAGAGAAGGCGAAAATAGTTACCAAAACAAGCGGAATACGTGCTGGATTAGAGAAAAGCGCAGGGAAACCTTGCGGACCAAAAATAGCACCAAAGGTGGTTGGAAGCTGAGCAAAAGCGTCTGTAACAGAAACGGCGTTATTCAGCGAAGTCAATCCAAGCGGAATACCAACCAAAGAGGTTGCAATAATCGTAATAAGCAGGCTTGCGCGAACCTTAAGAACGGTAAGAACAATAGCCAAAACAAGTCCAATAAGGAATAGCCACAAAATAGGATTGTTAATAACAGCAAGGCCTGGAATAGCAGCGGTTGGCTTACTCTTAGCGGCGGCGGCAGGATCTTTAGAAGTAAAAGTGATTAAGCCAACGCTCATAATACCAACGTATGCAACGAATAAACCAATGCCACCACCAATCGCTTGTTGCAGCGAAGTTGGGATGGCACGAATAATCATTTTACGAATCTTGGTAACGGTAATAATGATGTTAATCAAACCGCACAAGAACACCATGCACATGGCTTCTTGCCACGTAAAATGAAGGCCAAAGCACACTGTGTAAGTAAAGAATGCGTTAAGACCCATGCCAGCAGCTTGAGCGTAAGGCACGTTAGCAAACAAGCCCATAACAAGCGTGCCAATGATTGCTGCAATGATTGTAGCGAGGAAAACGCCACCCTTAGGCATGCCAGTTTGGCTTAAAATCATTGGGTTTACAACAATAATGTACGACATTGCAAAGAATGTAGTGAGACCTGCAGTGATCTCCGTTGATACATTCGTGCCGTTTTCTTTGAGATGGAAGAACTTTTCCATAAACTCGGTTCCTTGGTTTTACAGCGCAAAAGACCATAAAAAGCGTGGCGAGAGCACTTGAGCAATCGCGGACGCAATTACATTTGGGCATTCACGCAGAGGTTACTGCGACTCGCTCAGCGCGCAAAGCACACAAGAAGAACGAACACTCTAGAAAACTCGCGAGAATTAGAAACAACTTGTAGAACTTTGAACAACCGAACAGGTTCGACCTTACGCGCACGTGCTGACCAAAGAAAAATCACGCAAAAATAGCGCAAAAATTATGCAAAAATCACACAGTAATCGCCCAAAAATCGCGGCAAAATCACCCAAATCGGCCAGAAATGTAGCGTTCCGCCTCCGCATTGCGCGGATTGTTGAACATAGTGGTTGTATCTGCAAAATACTCAAGATGCCCTGGTTTTCCAACCGCCTTAAGGTTAAAGAACGCAGTGTAATCGGCCACGCGCGCGGCCTGCTGCATGTTGTGCGTTACAATCACAATCGTGTAATCGCGCTTAAGCTCGTTAATCAAATCTTCCACAGCAAGCGTAGAAATTGGGTCTAGAGCAGAGCAAGGCTCGTCCATAAGCAGCACTTGCGGATGCACAGCCACGGCTCGCGCAATGCAAAGTCGTTGCTGCTGGCCGCCAGAAAGCCCGATTCCTGGCTTATCGAGTCTATCTTTAACCTCGTTCCACAAATTCGCGCCACGCAAAGCCCACTCAACTAAGTCGTCGGCATCTTGCTTAGAAATCTTGCGATTGTTTAAGCGCACACCTGCAAGAACGTTTTCTCGAATAGACATTGTTGGAAAAGGATTTGGGCGCTGGAATACCATTCCAACATCTCGGCGAACGGCCACAGGATCCACGTCTTTGCCGTACAAATCGCGGCCTTCAAGCAACACCTGACCTTCCACGCGAGCGCCTGGAGTAATCTCGTGCATGCGGTCTAAAGTGCGCAAAACCGTTGATTTTCCACATCCCGAAGGCCCGATAAAAGCCGTAACCTTGTTTGGCTCAATGTTTATGTTAACGTCTTCTACTGCTAGAAAATCGCCATAGTAAATGTTCAAATTCTTAACATCAATGCGCTGACCCATTTGCGCCTCACTTTCTAAAATCCTTCGCTTACCTTGATTTACCTTGATTTACTTCGCTTTGTTTCGCTTAACTTCGCTCTATTTTGCCTTTACTGAAAACACTCGAGCCACAACTCGCCCAACAATATTCAGCAGCAAAACAATCACAATCAGCGCCAAAGCCGCCGCCCACGCGCGCTCCATTGGAATCGTAGTAACACACGAAGCAGGCGCGTTAGCTGGGCAATTTGCCGAAAGCTTGGAATACTCCTGGTAAACGTACACTGGCAAAGTGGTCATTTGCCCGTCAAAAAGATTGAAATTCGTGGATGCAATAAACCCAGCTGCCATTAAAAGCGGAGCCGTCTCTCCAACCACGCGCGCAACCGCAAGAATACAGCCAGAAACAATGCCAGGCAACGCGGTGCGCAACACGATTTTTGTAATCATGCGCTGTTTTGTAACGCCTAGAGCCAGAGCCGCTTCACGCAAATCGTTCGGCACAATTTTTAACATTTCTTGACACGATTTAACAACAGTTGGCAGCATAAGCAGCGAAAGCGCAACCGACCCTTCAAAACCATTGATTGTTCCAGGGCCTACAAAAATCGTAAAGCTAGAAAACGCAAACAAGCCAGCCACAATCGAAGGAATTCCGCTCATAACGTCTACAACAAGATTAATCACCCTAGCTAAGCGACTTCCTCGCGCGTACTCAATCAAATACACGGAGCACATAATTCCAATCGGAATCGAAATTGCCATTGCGCCAAGCGTAATCTCCAGAGTTCCAATAATGGCGTGCAAAATACCGCCGTAACCGCCCGTGCCAGTGGCCGCGCCGCCAACTACGTACGTCATATTATGCGTTAGAAAATCAAGGTTTAGACGCTTAATGCCGTTTACAATAGTGGTAAAAAGCAAAGAAAGTAGCGGAATTAGCGCAATTATAAAAGACAAAAAGATTAGAACGCGCATAAACGCGTCTTTTCGCTTACGACTTGCGATTCTAGAGCGCGTTGGGCGGAACTTGTTAAAGTCGATTTTTGGAGATTCGAGGCTGGCTTCAGAAGAGCCAACAGCCTGGTCAACCCCAACAGAGCCAACTTGCAAAGATTCCGAATTTTGCATCATGCACTCGCCTTTCCCGTGATTTTGCGAGCAATAAGGTTTACAGCGAATGAAATAACAAACAGCACCAAACCTGTAGCAATAAGCGCACTAACACCCAATCCGTTTGCTTCTGGGTATTGCGCTGCTATATTTGCTGCAATCGTTTGGTTTTGCGAAGCTTGCAAAATGTTGAATTTAAAGGTGAATCCTGGAGACAAAATCATAAGAACTGCCATTGTCTCGCCCAAAGCACGACCAAGACCAAGCATAGACGCGGAAACAATTCCCGACTTTGCAAACGGCAAAACCGCTAGCTTTATCATCTCCCACTTTGTGGCACCAAGCGCGAGCGCGCCTTCTTGTTGCAATCGCGGCGCTTGCTGGAAAATATCTCGCGCCATAGAGGTTATAATCGGCAAAATCATAACTGCCAGAACAATACTAACGGTTGCAGCACTACGCGAAGGACTTGCCGCAGGACCCGCAAAAAGCGGAATCCAGCCAAAAATGTGCGAAATAAACTTCCAGAACGGGTATATGGATGGCACCAACACCAATCCGCCCCAAAGACCATATATTACGGACGGAATCGCAGCAAGCAAATCAACAACACCACTTAAAAGCGGCACTATTTTTGGCGGAGCATAGTGGCTTATAAACAGCGCGATTCCAATCGAAACAAAAAATGCAAAGAGCAGAGCGAGTGCAGACATAAGAACGGTGCCAAAAACCATCGGCGCTACGTAGCCTAGAAAATCGTGCGCTTTGCCGCCAGTAAAGTCTAAAAATACTTGACTTACTTGGCTTTTGTTTGCGCCTATAATAGGCCACGCTTGAAACAGCAAGAACAGTGCCACAGCTGTAAGCACCATTAAAATCAGCAATCCGCAAGCAAGAGCTACGTTTTTGAACAAGCGGTCGGCAAAACCACCTGCAAAACCACCTGCAAAATGGCCACTTTTGCGCACATCTTTACTGATTTCAGTTCTTTGTTTAGAACTCACTCATGCTCCTTTTGTAGTCATTATATAGATGCTATCAGTAGCAATATATTGACTACTCTATTAACTACTCTAAAACCTTGGCAAAATGCTATTTTTACTTGCCTATAGACTGAACCGACTTGTTAATCCTGCCCATAAGCTTTTCTGGCAAAGGTGCGGTTCCAGCAGCATCTTGAGCCGCAGCCTGGCCTTCTTTGCTAGTAACGTAGCTAAGCCAAGACTTTGCAAATCGTGCAGTTGCAGCATCTTTGTAAGCACCGCACACAATATCGTAAGAAACTAGCACAATTGGGTAAGCGCCTTTTTCTTCCGTTTTGTGGTTTATTTTAACAACAACGCGGTGCTTTGCTTTTGCTGCAGCATCTTCGTCAATCTTTGAATCATTAACTGTTATAGAGCCGCCTTCTGGGCTAATCTCGTTGTAAGAATCTCCCACTTTTATTGCCACAGTTCCAAGCTTTCCAACTTGCGAAAAGTCCGCGTATCCAATCGCTCCGTCTGCCATGCGGATTGTGGAAACAACGCCAGACGTGCCTTTTGCGCCCTGGCCCACGCTATTTGGCCAATTTTCGCTAAGATCGTAGGTCCAATCGTTTGGAGCAACGTCTTTTATGTAGCTTAAGAAGTTTTGCGTTGTACCAGACTTATCAGACCTGTGAACAACTGTAATCGGCTTATCTGGTAGCTTTAGCTTTGGATTTTGCGATTTAATCGCATCGTCATTCCAACGCGTAATCTTGCCGTCGAAGATTTTTGCGATTGTAGAAGCGTCCATATTTATGTGTTTTCCAGCATCCGAAACGCCTTTTAGATTGAAGATTACTGCGATTGGAGAAACGTATACTGGAACGTCAAAAGCTGTAGTGCCATTTGCGCAAACCGACTTTGACTTTTCTAATTCGTCGTCGCTTAGCGATTTATCGGATCCAGCCCACGCTGTGGCTCCAGTCATAAACGTTGTAACTCCTGCACCCGAGCCAGTTGGATTATAGGCGATTTTAGCGCCAGAATTTTTGGATTGAAATCCTGCAACCCACGCTTCTACAGCAACCTGCTGGGAAGACGCACCCGAGCCTTGGAAATTTCCTACGATTTTTGCGCCAGTATTTGCGGATGATTGCGAACTACTTGCAGGAACATTATCTCCGCAAGCTGCAAAGCTCACTAAAGTTGCGGACGCTAACAATCCTGCTGCAATCGCGCGCATGTTCCACTTTATGTTCAATTTGATTGATTGATTTTCTACTGCATTATTCTTTACTGCATTATTTACTGCATTTTTACGCATATTCTTCATTCCTTTCAAGAAGAATTGCCATCATGCCAGCCAATCTACGTTTCTCGTATAACCTACCGAAAATTTTCCTCTTAAACTATTTAAACTAATGTTTAAAACTGGCATCTTTTATTTCTTATTACCTTTTTCTTCTATTAACGATGCCAATCATAAGAGGTGGGTAAAAACCTTGCCGCCAAAATCTGATTGCACTCAAAAAATGGCGGCATTTAGCACTACTCGCTTTTTGTTTAGCGATGCTGCGCGTCGGCGACCACATCGGCGTGTTGAATTCTACAAATTCCTAACAATATTTACCGTCATTTTTGCAGCTGTATCCGCGTATTCCGATATGTCGAAAGTGTGGAACTCCTCGTATTTTGTGTCTGCATTGTCGCTCATTGCGCGCACAACTAACGCTGGAACGTCGTTTCTTGCAGCCACGTGAAGAATCGCAGCGCCTTCCATTTCTACAGCATCCGCTTGAGTCGCCTCAATAACTTCCGCCACTTTTTCGGGCGTGTCTACAAAATATCCGCCAGAGGCGATTGTTCCCAAAATGTGGTTAATGCCCATCTTTGTTAAAACGCTGTCTGCAGTTTTAAGAAGATACTCGTCTGAATGGTATTCGTTTGTAAACGGCTTCCACTGATTAATCATGCGCATGTCGGTGTCTAAATATCTCAATGTTTTTCCAAGAACAACATCATTCGTATGCAAATTTTTATTGAGACTTCCCGCAATTCCCGAAAAGATTACAGCCTGAGGCTTGTACGCATCAATTAAATACTGCACAGTTGCGGCGGCATTTACTAAGCCCATTCCACCAACAGTAGCGGCAACTTCGATTTTTCCGCCATCTTCGCATTCAAGCATGCCACAAGATACGTCTAAGCTGGCGGCTTTATTATGCTTAACATTGCTAAGAGAAGCGGCAATGTGTGCAACTTCTTCTTCCATAGCGCCAACAATGGCGATTTTTGTAAACTTAGGCATTCGTCAAATCATCCTTTAATCTCGTATGTTACATTGCGTCTAATCAAAAATACGCTTACACAACACATAATAACAAAAGATGCGGTTGCAATTTTTAGCAAAGCGTTGCACGTAAATTCAAACCAAGGATTTGTGGCGGGAACATTCAAAAAGTCCATGATTTGATTTTGAAGCGCAATAAATCCAAAGAAAGACGCTATTAGCAAAACGCAAATTATAGAGCCAACAACAAGACGCCATCCGCGCACAAAAACGCAAAGTACAATCAGCGTAATAAACGGAACAATAACGCTAAACCATAGTGCAGAACAGGTAACAACTGTGTAGCCTTTGCTGTGAGTGCCGCGATACCATGCAAATGCCAGAAGAAACGCGCCAGCAAGCAAAAGCGCAAAAATCGCGTATCGCACAATTGGCAGAGCACGGCTTAAAACGCCATCTTTATCTTTAGGAAGACTGTTGTACTCGGGGGCTGGTGATCCACACATTTTGCACTCCTTTGTTCAAAAATGCTGACTATTTGAGGATTTATTGTAATGCGAATCGACGACTTCGAGCTGCATAATGCGCGAGAAGTCACCTCGATTCGCTGAGCCGCTCAAAGCAGAAGCATTGCTTCTGCGCGGCGAAGTAGTGAGCGCGCTGTAACGCGCGAGCGTAGAAACACCCAGCCCTCCTACAACACCAAGTAAGGAAAGAGCGCAATACGTATCAAGACTTAAGTCGGCGAGAAGAAACAGACTGCGCAAGAGTGTTAAGCAAGCGCTCGGTATCTTCCCAAGAAATGCATCGATCCGTAATCGACTTTCCGTACTCAAGTTCGCTCAAAGGCGCAGAATCTTGGTTTCCGCCTTGCAAGAAGCTCTCCATCATAACGCCTTTAATGCCATTTTCTCCGTGCGCAAATCGATCCGCAATATCTTGTACAACTTGAATCTGACGATTCTCATCTTTGCCAGAATTCCCGTGCGAGCAATCGATTACAACGCCATTAGACGCCATGCAGTTTGTGCCAAGCCTTAAACGAACCGCCGCAACAGCCGCCGCAACAGAAGCCGCATCGTAGTTTGGCCCCTTGCTAGAGCCGCGCAAAACAACATGACAATCAGGGTTTCCAAGCGTTTGCACAGCGCACGCACGCCCAAGATGGTCAATTCCAAAGAAAGTGTGATGCTGACTAGCTGCCAAGCAGCCATTGACGGCAACCGTAACAGAACCATCTGTGGCGTTCTTAAATCCGACTGGCATAGAAAGACCGCTAGCAAGCTGGCGATGAATCTGCGATTCCGTGTTGCGCGCGCCAATCGCCCCCCAGCTAACCGCATCCGCAATAAACTGAGGGCTAGTCGGCTCCAAAAACTCGGTTGCTGCAGCCAGGCCAGCGTCTAACACGCCAAGAAGCGTTCGACGCGCCAAAAGCAAACCTTTGTGAATATCGTTCGTGCCGTCAATATCTGGGTCGTTAATTAAGCCCTTCCAGCCAACTGTTGTGCGCGGCTTTTCAAAGTAAACGCGCATAACAATCAAAAGCTCGCCTTCGAGCTTTGCGCGCAAATCAGCCAAGCGAGCTGCGTAGTCAAGAGCCGCAGCGGGGTCGTGAACCGAGCAAGGCCCAACGATTACAAGCAGGCGATCGTCGTCTCCGTTAAGGCATTGGCGAATCTCATCGCGCGACTCGGCAACAATGTCTTGAGCATACGGCGAAAGTGGCAACTCGCCAAGAACCTGTGCAGGAGTTGGAAGAGGTTCCAGCTCCAACACGCGGCGGTTGATTATGCGATCTACGCCAACCTGGTCTTCCCAGCGCTGGAATTTAGACGAATCAAGCGGATTCATGCCGTTTTCAAGAGCCTTCTTGACTGCGCTTGAAATGCGTTGATCAGGCGTAGATTCCATTTGTCACCATCCTATAAAATAAGCAGCGCTTGATGTTAGAGCGTTTGACGCAATTACAAAAGCACTACAAGTTTATGTAGTCGCTCTGACCTACCTTTTCGCTTGAGAAGCGTAGCGTTGTCCGCGCAAACGACATGATCTTCTATGCCGCTTTTTGTACGTGTTTTAAGCTGAATCCGGTACAAAGTGCGTCAATTGGTTCCGCTTTTTGTACGTGTTTTAGGCTGAATCTGGTACAAAGTGCGGAAAATCATACTTGGTGTGGCACCTGCTGCGTCAATCGAGACGCAGCAGGCCGCGCTTGCGTTGAAAGTCCACTGGACTTTCAACTTTAAGCAAGCGCGGCGCACTCGAGTAGGCTAATTTCCTAGTGAAATTAGCCTAGGCGAGTGCGCCCATTGGGTCCCACGCCGGCAAAACAATTGCTGGTTCTTCCAGTGCTTTCTTATATTCCTCTGGCAAAAGCGCCTTAGGAACCGCCACCTCGTACACGTACTCAGTGAACCAATCATCGCTCATCGTAAAGTAACCCTTGTCCGCAATATCCGCGCCCCAAGAGTTCTCCACGCGCCAACGGCGAGTAGTCGTGCCGTCATCCGCAACATCAACTCCAGCAAACGCCATAGCGTGATTCATAGCCGAATCAGCAAAACGCACGCGCTGCTCCTTGTTTAAATCAAAATCAACGCCATAAACGCGATCATACTCAAACAAATCCGTAGCCCAAGCGCCATTATCGCGATCCATCATAGGGTGGCAATCGGCACCAAACCAAACTGGAATACCCTGCTCAACAAGAATCTTACGCACACAATCCTTCATAAACTGGTTTGGCACGTTCAAATACTCGGTTGCATCTCCACCAGCAACATTGCCCAAATGCTCAATGGCAATCTTCTTGCCCTTTGGATGCTCCGCGCGCGGGTCGTCTACCAAGCAAACGTAGTCTTCAAGCCCAGCCGTAACGTACTTATTCCAAAACTCAACTGGCGTAATCTCGCCATCGCGATGGAACTTTCCGTCCTCGTCCGTCCACTCCCAATCGAAGCTCTTTGGTGGCTCACCCAGGTGGATTGTAAGAATCCTATGCCCCGCAGCCATAGTGGTGTCAACAATATTGTCAATATCTGCAGCGTTGGCATACATATGAGCCACAGCTGTATGCAAAAGCTTTTTAAGCTGAGTATTCATATCGCCAGTGTCTTTAGAAGACTCGGTTTCTGGGTACAAATCCTTTGGAACAGCACCATACTTCTTATAGATGTTCATAGCCATAGTCCACTGGCCGCCGTCGCCCATAACATCGCTAAGCAAATGCTGCAACAAACGAGAATCAGAAGGCTCACCAGAGCGAATAAGAGCCGCAACATCCTTTAAGAAGTAGTTGATTCGCTCAAGCTTGTCGAAGTACATTGCGTAGTTTTGCGAAAACTCAAAATCCTTAACTTTAAGCGATTTTTTAGCCACAAATCGCGCAACATTCAAAGAGCTAAATAGCCAGCAGCGACCAGAATGATCCTGATGCCTTGCGTCGCCATTATCCACAACCGTTGAGAATCGGCGCTGCAGCAGGCGTGCGCGGTCGTAATTGAGCGCCACCTTGTTTATTCCAGCAGCCGTAACGCCGTTCATTGCCAAACGATTCAATGGATTTGCGTCAAAATCATCGCGCAAACCTTGCAAAGCTTCGGCACTTAATTCAGAGATTTCAGTCACTGTATAACCTTTCTTGTTTTTTATTATTTTATGTTTATTTTTTATAGTTTATTTTAGCTTTTTTCGCAAATCTTGCGGCTGCTTGCGATTCTTCCGCGCAATCTCACGCAGCACAAATCACGCCGCCAAATCACAAATCACGCAGTGCAGCTCACGACTCCTGCGCAATCGCCTCTTCAACTTGGGCCTGAGCATCTTTTCTAGCTTGCTTTTGAGCATCAACATCTCTATGCTCCGAAGCATCATCATCTGCAGAATCACTAGAATCGCCAGACCCCCCTTGCACTCCAGCAGCATCTCCAAAGTCAAACCCCGAGAATGCATTTGCAAACAGAGACCTAAGCTCGGTAACGCGCTGCGTGATTTGCGCCTCCCTATGCTGAAGCTGCGTTAAGCGCGCCGTCATGCCATCAAGCTCCTGCTGAGCCGCCGCCCTGCGCTCCTCCACCTGAGCCGTTGCATCTTGCATTGCTTTGCGAACAATTTGCGCCGCCTGAGCATCCGCATCCTTATGCGCCTGAGCCGCATAATCATCCGCATCTTGATGCACCGTCTTGGCTCGCGCAACAAGCGCATCCGCCTCTTCTTGCGCAGCACGCTCGCGCTCTTTTAGCCCAGAAATAAGCTCGTTCACCTTTTTTGTGGCCTCTTCTTGCTGAGCCGCAATGTCGTTTCTAATTTGCTCAACTTCTGCACTAACCTGGCTTAGCGTGCGCGTGCGCTCAATTTGCGCTTCGTCCGCAATCTCTTGAGCCTTTGCCGCAGCCGCATCCGTGATTTCTCCAGCCTTGCGCTGAGCATCCGCCATCATCTTTGTTGCGCGCTCTTGCATATCTGCAAGCTTCTTATTCGCCTCTGCCAAAGCTGATTCAATCTGATCATTCGTTTCTGCTTTAGCATGTGCGATTTCCGCGTTTGCAGCCGACCTCTGCTCCGCGATTTTTTGCGCCGCATCCGCCTTTAACTGTGCGATTGCTCTCTCTTGTTCAGACTTTTCGGAAGCCATCTTCTTTGCATGCTCTTCGCGCGCATTGTTGATTTCTAGCGCTGCAGCATCTTTTTGCGCCGCAACATCTTTACCCGTTGTTTCGCGCAAACGCTCCGAATCCTCTTTTGCAGCGCTTGTCATCTGATTTGCCTTATTGCTTGCCGTAGAAAGCAGCGTATCTGCCTTGGTTTGCGCTTCTTGCAGCAAATGCTCCGCATCTAACTTCGCATTGTTCAGCAAAGTTCCAGCCTGAGCCTGAGCCGTTTTTTTAATCGACGCAGCGTCTTGCTTTGCACGCTCAATTAGCTGCGCACTCGTTTGCTCTGCAGACGCCAGTAATTGTTGCGCATTTGCACCCAAAGATGCAAAAGTATTACCGCTTTTTGCGCGTTTTACATTATTTTTTTCTTCTTGCAATTGTGCCTGCAATTGCAAAATTGATTCGTCACTAGAACGCACCTGTTCGCGCAGGCGAGATATTGTTCGTTCATAGTTAGTAAAGGCTTCGTTGACTTTATCTTTGTCGTACCCGCGCAAAGCAGTTGGGAAACGATCTGGCACCATGTTTATTCCTTTCACAAACCCCCGCACGACTCTACTATCGTGCACACTCCATCAGCAATAACGCTATCACTTTAGTCGCTAAAACACTCGGGCGTGTCGAGCAAACTATTCTAGCAATATGCTTAAGGACGAAGGCTTCATATAGTACTTTACGGCTTCGCAAATTATGCTTTTACCAGCTTTGATTTGCGCATCCAATGGCAGCCCGTGGCGTGCATCATGTAGAGCAACCACTGGCGGAAAACTTACAAACCCAGCAATTATGCGCTTTTGGGAGTTATTCGACGCCCAATCCAGCAGCCTGTAAAACAACGAATTGCAAACATACGTACCCGCATCCGAACTTAGCGTAGACGCAATCCCGCTGTGAGCAAAATCATTTAAAATCATTCTTAGCGGCAGCCTCGTCCAATACGCAGCAGGGCCATTTTCAACGATTTGTACGCTTTGCGGCGTGCGATTATCCACGTCTGGCTTGTTTGCATCCATAATGTTTGTGGCGCATCGTTCTAGCTGCACTCCGCGAGCCGCATGTTTTACGCCCGTTGCAATCACAATATCCGCGTCTTGCGCATTAATCGTATCTAAAAGCTGCGGCCAAGCGTTTGCAAAGCTGATTGGCAACATTACAGATTTTACTTTGATTTCAACGTCTTCTGGAAGGCCAAAATCCGACTCTAAGTCGCCATTTTTGGCGTGCTCAAGAGCTAGCGGAACCTCGTACGATGGATTTATGCTTAAATCCTCGTATGGTCCAAATCCAGAAATCACTACGTTAATTTTCGTCATAATGCTTCCATTCGTAGCTCTACTTGTCTTTTATAACTAACGCTAACATTCTGCCTTCGTGCGATTTTCCTGCAAGACCCGCGCGCCTGTGTGAATACCAGAGTGGATTTTCCAGCGTACACATTGGGTTTTGCAACGCCTGCAGGCGATTTTCCAGCGCTTCGCCTTCGCCATCTACCTTACAAATAGTTTGCAATTCCTCGTCTTTAGCCAAATATTGCGTGGCGGCAGTAACGCGCGGCAAAGCCTCCACAACGTTTGCAACTCCTGCCAGCGCTAAATCAATACGAGCAGCTTGCGCAATATCAATTCCAACGCCGCCAAATCGCGTACGCGTTGCAGTCTGCGGGTAGCGCCGCTCAAAGTCGCACGCTATTTCTTCTCCAACTTCGTAGCAATCGCCACAAATGCATGGCCCCAAAACAGCAGTTATGCTAGAACGATTAGCGCCCTTTTTGCACATTGCTTCAATAACCGAATCAAGCACTCCAGCCATTAAGCCTTTGCGGCCGCAATGCGCTGCAGCAACTACTCCCGACTCGCTATCTGCAAGCAAAACTGGCAAGCAGTCGGCAGCAAACATTCCTAAAGCAAGCGAACAAGCAGTTGAAACTTGCGCATCTGCTTCAATTTGCAATTGAGAATCCGCAAAACCTGTGGCATCAAAGCCATACGACGTATCCCACGAATCAACTATTTCGTCTGCATCAAATACGCTATTGCCGTGAACTTGGCTAACAAGGCACAAGTCGGCTTTAAGCGCGCGTTGCAAAGCGCAACGATTGCTAAACACGGATTTAAAGTCGTCTCCAGCCTTGCCGCCTAAGTTAAGCGAAGCAAACGAGCCTTCGGAAATTCCACCCAAACGCGTTGTAAAAACGGCGTGCGCGCGCGAGCCTAATGGCACTGGAATTGTTACTGGAATTGGCAAGCCGTCTTCATCTTCGTGCGCAAGTGGCATTCCTGCTACGCTAGTTTCTTGCATATTATTCGCTTTCGTTTTGTACCATTTTTGTACCATTTAATGCATTAATGCAACAGACTAATCCAAATCAACTAGCCTAAATAAGCTAATTCTTCGTCGCTTAATTGCAAATCTGCAGCCTTTAAGCTGTCTAAAATCGTTGCTGGCCTATGCGCTCCTGGAATAACAAAAACGTTGCTGCCCTTGGCAAGTTCCCAAGCCAAAACAACCTGCTGATAGCTAACTTTGTGATCATTTGCCACTTTACGGAATGGATCAAAAAGATGCTCATCGTACGGGTGACGGAATCCACCAAGTGGACTCCAGCAAACAAACGCAATTCCAAGCTTCTTGCAATATTGCAACGTGTCTTCGTTTTCTAGATGCACTGGTGAATATTGATTTTGCACAGCCACTAGCTTGCTTCCTAAAATCTTGCGCGCAATGTCAATTTGCTCAACAGACGCGTTAGAAATGCCGATTTCGCGCGCAACACCCTCATCGAGCAACTGTTGCATTGCCTCAATCGACTCGTTGTATGGAACTTGCGGATCTGGCCTGTGGAAGTAAAGCAAATCAATAGTGTCTACTCCAAGAGCCATTGCCGACTCTTTAGCGTGAGCAATCAAATGCTCTGGCTTTCCATCTTTACCCCACGTTGGCTTTCCGTCTGTAAAGTTGCGGAAGTGACCGACTTTTGTTGCAACAAGAATTGAAGTTTTGTCTCCATTCCAGCTTTCCAACGCCTCGCGCACAAGCTTTTCGCCAGTTTGCTCCTCGCCACCCGAGCAGTAATACGCCCATGCCGTATCTATATGCGTACAACCCGCGTTTAAAGCTGCGTGGATTGTTTCAATGCCCATACTGTGCCCAAGATTGTTTTCAATCGTTAGAGGCATCTCGCCAAAGCCAATAGCCGTGGTATTAAACGATCCTAGAGTGCGATTCATGGCCATTTTTGCTCCTGTTCAAGTGTTTTAAAAACTGTTTCAAAATGCCCCCAAGCGCAAAAGCAACTTGAAGGCATTTAGATCTTTTATTTTATATGATTACGCGCTTACGATACGCAATTACGATACGCAATTACGCGCTTGCATTTGACTTGCGATTAACCTATTTAAATTAATCCTCGTCAAACGGGTCAAAATCGCGGCGGATTCTGCGACGAGGGCGTTCTGCGCGCTCCTCGCGCGCAGCGCGGTACTCATCGTAGTGGTCGTCATCTGCAGCGTAGCGCAGGTTGCGGTCGCTCACTCGGCGATCCGAGCTGCGGCGAGGGCGTTCTGCGCGATCGTCGGAGCGGTCGGAACGTTCGCTCGTATTATCGCCTCTGTCGTCATAGCGCGAATCGCGGTCGTCGCGAGGAGCACGCCTACGTGGACGGTCTTCATAATCGTTGTTATCGTAGCGATCACTTCTACGATCATCTCTTCTAGAAGAGCGGTCATCGTAGCGGCTGGAACGATCAGAACGATCAGAACGATTATCCCTGTCGTCGTAGC
>NZ_KQ956823.1:0-20259 GCF_001546455.1 Gardnerella vaginalis
TTCATCCGCTGCGAAAAATCTCGAATCTCTACTTCACTTGGCGTAACCACGCGCGAACGATTTTCCTGCTTTTGTTTATTTTTGCCCGCGTTTGTTGTCGTGTTTGGTGTTTTGGTAAACAAGCGCGGGCAAAAATAAACAAGCGTGCGCTCCGACCTGCCTTCGAGCTTAAATCATGAATCGTAAATCTTAAGGCAATAGCGCACTGTCAAGCGCTAATTTCGTAATAAAGTCGGAAATTTTACGAAGGAACGCCGATGGGTTGTACTTTTCTTGTATTTGTGTCTATTCTATAAAGATTATAAGGCAATTTAGCTAACTTAAAGAAAAATTTAATGTTATAGACTCGTGATTTGAAGGAATGGGGGGAGTGACATGAGTGAAATAAATAACGCTGTTCAACCAAGGCAGAACAATCGATTTACTGTAAATATTGCGCGAATCATGTTGCTCTTATGCGCCGCAATTTGGGGAGGAAGCTACGTTTCGTCTAAATACGCTCTAGAGGTATTCTCGCCGCAGTGGCTTATGGGAGTTCGCATGCTTGGAGCGTGCATAATAATGGGCGTAGTCTTCTTTAAAACAATCCGCAAGAATTTTACTAAAAAGCTAATAATTCCTTCGCTTTTAACAGGCGTTACATACTACGCATCTTTAGTTACGCAAACAGAAGGATTAAGGTGGATAGACCCAGGAAGAAGCGCTTTTCTTACAGCTGCCTACTGCGTTATAGCACCATTTTCCGCATGGATGATTATTAAAAAGAAGCCAACACTTTTAGGGATTATTGCGGCTCTAACATGCGTTGTGGGTGTTGGATTTGTTGCATTAAAGCCAGGCTTGCTCGTTCTTACGCTTTCTCACGGAGATGTTTTAACTCTTATTTGCGCGGCTGTTTTTGCGTTTAACTTAACATACTTGGCGTATTACTCTAGGCAGTACAATCCCGTTGCTTTAACATTTGGCCAGTTTTGTGTTTCTGGAGTTCTATTTTTGTGCGGAGCTGCAATAAGTGAGCCTTTGCCTAACTTTAGTGCAGAAGATAATTGGATTACGTTTATAAACATGTTCTATCTTATAGTGATAGTGACTGTTGTTGCTCAGGTTATTCAAAACTACACGCTGATTTATCTTTCCACAGCTAACGCTTCTGTGATTATGTGCACAGAATGCTTGTTTACATTGCTATTTTCTAGCATTCTTTACAATGAGCAAGTAACAAGCATGGCTTTTGTTGGATTTACATTGATTTTTGCTGCGATTCTTCTTGCAAGTTTGGCAGAGCACATTGAGCTTATAAAAGCAAGGAAAAAGCAAGACGCTTATAAATCTAAGGCAAAAGTGGCATCTGCGCCAGCAACTACAATCTAAGTAGTAGTCAATTTGAATACTAATCAGTGAATGTTGTTTGGTGAATAGTAGTATATAACAATTTTTAAGGTGTGCTTGTGAAGAACTTCTTTAAGGGAATATCATTTACGCAAGTGCTAGCTGGCTCTCTTGCGGCTGTGACGGCGTTTTTGCTTTCGTCAAAAATTGGTATTGCTGGGTCTGTTATTGGCGTTGCAATAGGTTCGATTGTCTCTGCTGTAGCATCGCAACTTTATCAAAATGTTATTCACGCATCTTCTAAAAAGATACAGTCTTCTTCTGCACTAAAGTCAAGTTCAAGCCGCTATGAAGAAGATGACACTAAAGTGGTGAATAATGCGCGTTTTATTGCATTAGAGGATGATATGCCTAAAGAATACGAAGTTTACAACAATATGGGCGATTCAAGCAAAGAAAAACAAGCTAGAAGAGTTGTTGCAATGGCTTCTAATGCAAATGTTGCTGGCGATTCTTCAAGCTCACAAAACGCAAAATCGGTAGAGTCGCAAGCGCTTAGTGCCGAAAGCACAAGTGTTATGGAATTGTCTTCCTTAAGAAAACTGAAGGAAGAAGATAATTCGCTTTCGGAAGGGGACGCAGACTCACTTCTTACTCTTAACGATGCTAAACGTGCATTAGGCGGCGGCAGTGATTACGCATATAGCGAAGCTAAGCATAAGAGACTTACGATTGTTATTGCCATTTTGAGCGCGATTGCGGCCGTTCTTCTTACTTCTGGCATTGTGCTGCTATTTACTCAAGGAAGGGGCACAGATAATTTAGTGCCTTCTGGCCAAAACACCGAACAGAATAATGGCCAGAATTCGGGCAATAATACGCATCAAAATGGCCAGAATAATGGCGTTCAAAATCAAGATAAAAACTCGCAAGATGAGCAAAAAAACTCTCAAGATGCAGAGGATGAAAAAGATAGTAAAGATGGCAAAGATGGCAAAGACGGTGAAGATTCTTCGAGCAAGAATTCTAGCGAAAAGCAAGATAAAAAGACTCGAGAAGGATCTTCCTCTTCTTTAGACGCAAATGGGCTTGGTGCAGATTCTGGGAATCAAGGCTCGGGAGATTCTGGAGCTTCTGGTGCGGATTCTGGATTGCGCGGAGCTAAAGGCGATTCTTCGTCTTCTGGCGATTCTTCGCAGTCCTCGTCTTCTTCGTCTAACGGAGCGAGTGGCGGATCGGCTGCGCAGCAGGGCGAATCTGGCTCGCAGCAATCTGGCAGCGGAGAATAGTATACGACACGCCGAGTTTGGTTGGCAGCAAAATCTGTTGTATTCTATCAAAGGTTCGTTTGAGCTGTACAACTAAAACGGGGCTATGGCGCAGCTGGTAGCGCATCTCCATGGCATGGAGGGGGTCGGGGGTTCGAATCCCCCTAGCTCCACAATTTAAAACGTCACTTCTAATCGGAGTGGCGTTTTTGTTATATTTCGATACGTATCTTATATACTTGTAAGTCCTAGTGCATATAACGTATTTTGCACAAGCATTCTAGATTTAAAACTTACTAGACTTAAAACTTAGAGGAGATAATTCCGCATGGTAAAGCGCGCGTGGAAAGTGGCATGCAAAATAGCCAATAATGAGCGTACGTCTGGCTTAATTATGCTCGGATTTGCTTTAGCTGGATTAATGCTTGCAAATTTGCCATTTGCGTCGCCTATTTTTGAAGCTGTTTCTCACACGCAAATCGGAATTCCATACACCAACATTCACATGTCGATTAGCCACTGGGTTCAAGACGGCGTGCTAACTATTTTCTTCCTTACAGTTGGTTTAGATTTAAAACACGAGCTTATTGCAGGATCACTTAGAGACCCGCGCGCTGCAGCAATGCCAATGATTTGCGCGCTTGGTGGCATGATTGTTCCGCCGATTCTTTTTGTTGGAACTGTTACAATATTCTCGGAGCTTCACGCTGGTCAAGAGATTATGCGACTTACTTCTGGAGCGCTTCCATCTTTAGAAATGGTTCGCGACGGTTGGGCTATTCCTACGGCAACAGATATAGCATTCTCGCTGGCTGTTCTTGCGCTTTTTGCTAAGACGCTTCCTAAAGCATTGCGCGCATTTTTAATGACTCTGGCTACAGTCGACGACCTTCTTGGAATCGCGTTAATTGCACTATTCTTCTCTTCGCTTAACGCATGGTATTGGTTTGTGGGCGTTGTTTTATGCGGATTAGTGTGGACTATGCTTGTGCGATTAAAGCGCGTTCCTTGGCCTATTGTGGCGCTTGTTGGCGTGCTTGCGTGGGTTATGATGTATCAAGCTGGCGTTCACCCAACTCTTGCAGGTGTAATGGTTGGTTTGCTAACTCCTGCACATCTTGTTCACGGCGAAAAGTCGCTTAGAGCCGAAAGGTATCGCCAGAAAATTCAGCCTTTGTCTTCTTTGTTTGCTCTGCCAGTTTTTGCGCTTTTTGCAACTGGAGTTCATTTTGAAACGCTGACTTGGGAACTGTTTTTGTCTCCAATACTGATTGCGATTACGATTGCGCTAGTTATTGGAAAGCCACTTGGAATTATGATTACAGCTTGGCTTGCTAAGAAAGTTATTGGCTTGCGCGTTCCAGACGATTTGCGCGTTCGCGATCTTTTGCCTACGGCTTGTGCGTGTGGAATTGGCTTTACTGTGTCTTTGTTAATCGCTTCGCTTGCCTACAGCGACGCGGATCTTTCGGGAGAAGCACGATTCGGCGTTCTAGTGGCGTCTATTGTGGCCGCTGCTGTTTCGGGATTCTTGCTTGCAAAGCAATCGAATCATATGGAAGAAGAATTAGACGATATTGAAGAGTGATTAAGAGTGATAGAGTGATTAAGTCTGTTTTTAATTGCGATTAGAAGATGACTAGAAAGTTCTAGAAGGTTTTAGAGGGTGACTTATGGTTTCTAAAAATAATTTAGATAAATCTGATAAATCTTGCGACTTGCGCTCGCAAAACACCGAACAGAATTCACCTTGGAAAGACACTTATTACAGCGGTGCCGTAATGATGCGCGGGCCAATGATCCCTAAGGAAAGCACAACGGAAACGCTGTTGCAACACGATTTGCCTAATAGCGATTCGCATAATAATTACGCGTGGCAAGGCCTTGACCCTTGGCGAGTTCTTAGAATACAAGCCGAGTTTATAGATGGCTTCGATGCTTTAGCAAAACTTGGATTAGCTGTTAGTGTGTTTGGTTCTGCTCGCATAAAGCCCGATGAGCCAGAATACAATAGCGCTCGCATAATGGGCAAAGAGCTTGTAAACCGCGGTTTTGCAGTGATAACGGGCGGCGGGCCTGGAATTATGGAAGCGGCAAATCGCGGAGCGGCAGAAGCTGGTGGAACAAGCGTTGGGCTAGGAATCGAATTGCCTCATGAGCAGGGTCTAAATCAGTGGGTAAATCTTGGCATGCGATTCCGCTACTTTTTTGTTCGCAAAACAATGTTCTTAAAATATTCTTCGGGAATTATTGTGTGCCCAGGCGGATTTGGCACAATGGACGAGCTTTTTGAGTCTCTTACGCTTGTTCAAACTCATAAGGTTTCTAAAATTCCTGTTGTGCTTTTTGGCAGCGAATATTGGAAAGGCCTTATTGATTGGATTGGAACTACGGTTAAAGAAAGAGGACTTATATCGTCTTTTGATCCTAGTTTGCTTGCGATTACAGACGACCCTATAGAAGCTGTGAGAATTGCAACTGGAGACAAGTTTATTAATTAGTTTTATCTTAAGTCTTAGCTTATTCTTGCTTATTTTGGCTTATTTTCCGCTCATTTATAAGCGTTGTAAGCTGCCAAATCTCTTCTCCAACGTCGATTCCTCGCGGACACTGCCTGGAGCACGCGCGCACGGATTGGCATGCGCTTATGCCGTCGCTAGAATCTGCCAAGTCTAATCTTCGATTAGTGGCGTTATCTCTGGAATCGTTAATAAATCGCGCTGCGTTTATAAGCGCTGCAGGCCCAATAAATGCTTCTCCGCCCGCATAAACTGGGCAAATTCCTTCGCACACTCCGCACATTATGCAATTGCTTAAAAGCTCAAACTTTGCAAGCTGCTCTGGGTGCTGCAAAAACTCAATAATCGCAAGCTTTCCGCTGCTGTTTCTTGTTGGAACATTTTGCGATTGCAAATATGGCTCAAGTCTTTTAAGCTGTGCAATCATTGGGGAAAGGTCGCAAATAAGGTCTCTTTGAACGGCAAAGCCTGAAAGTGGTGCAACCTCAATAATGCCAAAGCTTCCATTTTGGATTAAAGAAAGAGTTTCTTTAGATTGTGACTGAAGATTGTGATTTTCTGCGGTTGCGGCTGATGTTGCGGAAGCTTGCGACTTTACGCTACCAGTTCTTCTAAAACCGCTTGATCGAACCCCTTGATTTTGCGTATTTTGCCTAGCATTTTGGGCGATTGTAGCTGTGCAAAGCAAAGTGGGTATGCCGTTTACGTTCGCAGCATCCGATCCGCAAACGCCGTGGCCGCAAGAGTATCTAAATGCCAAAGTGGGGTCTAGTGTGCGCTTAATTTTAAGCAAGCAGTCTAAAATCGTGTCGTTTTTGCGCGCGCGAATTGTATAATCCTGAATCCAATGTTTTCCGCTTAGTGCTTTAGCTGGTGAATCGCCAGAATGTTGCGCCTGGAATGGGCTGCTTTTGCGCTTTTTTGCAAAAGGGCTTTCCCTGTGCCTTCTAACTAAACCAGGGGAGTTGGTGGAGGGGCTTGATGTTGAATCGGTGGCTGAAGCAGTGGCTGGGCCAGTGGTTGAATCGCAAGCAACCGAAGAGTCGAGAGCTGTCGAAGAGTCGCAAGAATCGTCATTTGGCGTAAAACGAGATACGCGAAAAGTCACAAAAGCTTCATCGCTTGTAGAGGAATCTTGATTATTAAAATGCGCAAAGTTGCAGTTAAAATCGTCAACCATTTGCGCATACCTCCAATACATACCATTCTAGTTTGCCACAATACTTGCACAGAATTACTTGCACAATTACATAAGTAGTCATAAGCAGCAAAAATGTTGGCTGCGCCTAACGTTAGGCTTAAATTATGACAGATGCTTTGTTTTTGCTGGATACAAATAAAGACGATGCGCCCGTTCTTGCAAATGGGATTGAAGAGGGGTGGACTCTTAGCTTGCCTCAACACGTTAAAAGGCATGCAATAAGCGCAATGCGACTTTCGGATGGCGATTCGCTGGACCTTTCGGACGGAAAAGGAGTGCGAATTCACGCAACGATTACAGACAGCGAAAACGGCTTAGTTAGAGTAGATTCGTTTATAAAAGAGCCAGCTCCAACAACCAGATTGGCGCTGATTCAGGCGCTGGCAAAAACGGGTCACGATGAGCAAGCAATAGACATGGCTACGCAAATCGGAGTAGACGAGGTAATTCCTTGGTGTGCAGATAGGTCGATTGCAAAATGGAAGCCAGGGCGCACAGATAAGCGATGGAATCAGGTGCTTGAGTCCGCTACGGAGCAATCGCGTAGAGCGTGGATGCCAGAGCTTTTAGAGCCAGTTACAAGCAAGCAGATTCTAGCGATTTGTAGGCGTGCATGTGTTTATGGAAGTCTTGTAGTTGTTTTGCATCAAGACGCAACAGATTCTTTTAGTCAAATCGAAAATTACGTAAATAACTTAACAGAAAAATGCTTAAAAGATGGCAAAACGCGTACTGTTTACGTAATTGTGGGGCCAGAAGGTGGAATTAGCGAAGAAGAAGTGCAAAGTTTTATAGACGCTGGCGCCAAAAGTTGCGTTTTAGGAAGCAATATTTTACGCGCGTCTACAGCAGGGCCAGTATGCTTATCGTTGCTTTCTAGAGTGCTTGGTAGGTACGAGTAGCAAGCAATTTTGCAAGCTTTGTGCGTGTTTTGTGTAAAATAGTAAATGGTGTTCGGTAATAAGAATTGCAATAAGAATTGCAGTAAGAATTATTGAAAAGTGGGCAAAATAATGGATAAAGCATGCAAAACATACAAAACTGACGACGATTGCATTTTTTGCAAGATAATTGATGGGCAAATCCCAAGCAGCAAAGTGTATGAAGACGACTCGGTAGTGGCTTTTAAAGACATTAATCCGCAAGCCAAGGTGCATGTTTTGATTGTTCCGCGCAATCATTACAAGAATGTTGCAGATCTTGCTCAAAATGATTCTGCTGTTTTGGCTCATATTGCATGCGTTGCGCAAAAAATTGCAAACGACTTTTATAATGGCGATTATCGCCTTGTTTTCAACACTGGTTTGGGAGCTGGCCAAACCGTGTTCCATGTTCACGCTCATGTTTTAACAGGCGAAAAACTTGAAGAAGGTAGTTTATAAATCGTGGCAAATAGTACAACGCGTATTGTTCAAATTCCAAGCGAATTAAGCCCAGTTGCTGTTTTGGGAGCAGCAGATTCAAACTTAATAGAGTTGGAGAAGGCTTTTCCAAGCGTAGATATTTCCGTTCATGCGGATTGTGTGAAAATTGTATCTAGAAGCGCAAGAAGTGAGAAAGATGCCTGCAAAGCCGAACACGCGTTGCGCAAAATAGTTGATTGCGCTTACGAAGCTCCTGTTGATTCTTATGCTGTAAGACGCATGTTAGAAAGAGATGTGCTTAAAGGTAACGAGCATAATGTGCGAATCGATAGGATTGGGCACAATGGCGGAGTTTTAGGCGGGGTGTTTAGCGGATTAAAGTCTTTTGATGCTGGTGCTGGAGATGGCGCTGGCTTTGGTTCTGGCTTTGGTTCTGGCTTTAGTTCTGGTTCAATCGAAAGTGATTTTGCGCGAGATTCTGCCGATTTAATGCCATCTAGTGAAGATACTAAAAGGCGCACAATGAGCAGAAAAGCGCGAATGGCTAAAGGCGTAATAACGTTTGCAGGCGGAAAACCTGTTCGCGCAAAAACAGCGGGTCAAACGGCTTATGTGCAAGCAATGGAATCAAATACTATAACGTTTGGAATTGGGCCTGCTGGTACTGGAAAAACGTATTTGGCGGTTGCTAAGGCGGTTAGAGCTTTAAAAGATGGTCGCGTGCGAAGAATAGTGTTGACGCGCCCTGCTGTAGAAGCTGGGGAAAATCTTGGATTCTTGCCTGGAACGCTAAACGACAAAGTGGATCCATATTTAAGGCCGCTTTACGACGCGCTTTCCGACATGTTGGGCGCGCCGCAACTTAAGAGGTATATGGACGAAAACGTTGTGGAAGTGGCTCCGCTTGCATACATGAGAGGTCGCACGCTTAATGACGCTTTTGTTATTTTAGACGAAGCGCAAAATGCCACTGTTCAGCAACTTAAGATGTTTTTGACGCGTCTTGGTTTTAACACCACAATGGTAATTACGGGAGATAGAACGCAAGTTGATTTAGCGGTTCCAAAATCTGGATTAGCTTCGATTGAGAACGTGCTAAAAGACGTTAAGAGTATTGCGTTTGTTCACTTAAATGCTAAAGACGTTGTTAGGGCCGAGCTTGTTGGGAGAATCGTAGAAGCGTACGAAGCGTGGGAAAAGCGCGAGGCTGATTTTAGGCGCGAGAAGAATAGCGCAAAGCGCGAGGCTAGCAGTGCGCGTGGAAAGTCGCCAGTAACCGCAGAATCGCAAGAAACCGCAGAATCGCAAAATCTTGAGAGGAATATCAAGTAATCATGAGTGTTGAAGTGATGAACGAAACCGTTTGGCAAATCGACCCAAAAATATTCTCCGACCTTGGAATGTGGGTTTTACAACAAATGCGAGTAAGCGTTCAATCCGATTTGTCGATTACTTTTGTGGACCCAGAGCCAATCGCTAGTCTTCACGAAAAGTGGATGAACTTAGAAGGCCCTACAGACGTTATGAGTTTTCCAATGGACGAGCTGACGCCTGGAAGCGATGACAAAGTTAGCGAAGGAATGCTTGGAGACCTTGTGATTTGCCCGTGGGTGGCGGCTCAGCAGGCGGCTGCGGCGGGGCATAGCACAATGGAAGAGATGCTATTGCTTACGATTCACGGAATGTTACATTTGCTTGGCTACGATCACACTACGCCTCAAGAAGAAAAGCAAATGTTTGGCTTGCAAAGGCAGCTTTTGCTAACGTTCTTTGCGGCTAGATCTGGCGAGCTTTACGACGCCACTTTGCCAGCGAGCGCTGTAAATGAGCTGGAAGAATACGAGAAAAATCATGCTAAATAACATTACAATTCCGCCGATTCCTGATTTGCCTGCGCATATGTGGGCTTGTTTGGCTGCGATTGCAATAGTCGCAGTTTTGCTTGTGTGGCTTTCGCTTGCTATGGCAGCGGCGGAAGGGGCGGTGCCAAGAGTCACAAGGTCTAGTCTTAATAACCTTATGATTGAAGAGCAAACGAACGATAGCGAAAGTCAAGTTGTTCGCTTGAGGAAGCTTGCTAGAATTCGCAGAGCAAAGAGGCTTATAGCAGATAGGTACGCAACAAGCGGAGCGTGCGCGTTTGTGCGAATTGTGTGTAACGTGCTGGACGGCGTGGCTTTTGCGGCAATCGCGGCGGCGCTTGGGGCATCTCTTTGGCTAACGCTATTAATCGGGCTAATAGTGGCAATGATTGTTGCAATTGTTTCTATTCTTGTACGGCCAAGGTCGGTGGGCGCGGCTCAGCCAGTTTTTAAGCTAATGCGCTTGTCTAGAATAGTTTCGATTGCTGTTTTTATGAATCCGTTTGCAAAAATCGCAAGCCAGGGGGATTTGCAAAGTCAAAGCCAAAATCATAAGAAAAATGCCGCTCTTTCCGACGACGAAGAGCTAGAAAATATTCAGTTAGACCAGGCTAAGGCGAGTATTGATAGGCTGGTGGAGGCAAATGATTTTGACCCAGAAGTTTCGGAGATGATGCGCAATGTGCTTACGCTTTCCGACACTTTGACGCGCGAAATCATGGTGCCGCGAACCGATATGATTTGCGTTAAAAACGATGAAACGCTGGAAAATTTCCTAAAATTATGCTCAAGATCTGGATTTTCTCGCGTGCCTATAATCGGTGAGTCGGTTGATGATTTGGAAGGAATCGCGTATTTAAAGGATGCTGTGCGTGCAACCGTGTTTAATCCAGCGGCATCTTCGCGCGCGGTTTCTACGATTAGCAGAAGCCCAATGCTTGTTCCAGAGTCCAAGCCAGTGGATGATTTGTTCCACGAAATGCAGCGAATCCGCCAGCACGTTGCCGTTGTTGTAGATGAATATGGCGGGATTGCAGGGCTTGTGACGATTGAAGACGCGATTGAGCAAATTGTTGGAGAGCTGGAAGACGAGCACGACCGCACTCAGCACGCGGATCCGCAAGAGGTGAGTGAGGGTGTGTGGCAAATGCCTGCGCGCACGCCGATTGCCGATTTGGAAGATATTTTTGAGGTGCATATAGACGAAGACGATGTGGACACTGTGTTTGGGTTGCTTACAAAGTTGCTTGGAAGTGTGCCGATTGTTGGGTCTAGCGCGGTGACTCGCGGGCTTAAGCTGACTGCGGTTGATTCTGCTGGGCGGCGCAAGAAAGTTTCCACGATTCAAGTTGTGCGAGATATTCAGGGTCTTAAAGAAGAAGATAGCGTTGGGAAGAGTGGCGTAAAGGGCGATTCCAAGGGTGACTCTAGGGGTGACTCTAAGAGTGACGGCGTAAAGAATGATGCCAAGAGTGACTCAAAGAGTGACGGCGAGAATAGCGGAAAAGACAAAGCTGGAGCCAATGAATCATCGCAAGCAAACGGCGATAATAGCCTTCCGCGGTTTTTATCTTAGTGGCATTTGCGCAGAACAGTATGGAAGATATTAATAATATGAAAGACAATAACGATATGAATGATATGGACGACATGGACGATATGGACGATATGGACGACGAAATGTTTGCTAATTTGGATCCTTCCCTAAAAGCGAGCGTAGAAGCGCCTGATTTTAACGGCTATAAATCGGGATTTGTTGCGGTAGTAGGCAGACCAAACGTTGGAAAATCAACGCTTATGAATGCGCTAATTGGAACGCAAATCGCAATCGCGTCTTCTCGCCCAGAAACAACGCGCAAGGCGATTCGCGGAATCTTAACAACTCCAAATGCGCAAATGGTGTTAGTTGATACGCCAGGAATCCACAGGCCGCGCACTTTGCTGGGTCAGCGCTTGAATGACATTGTGGACGAGTCGCTTGCAGATGTGGATGCGATTGCTTTCTTGCTTCCAGCAGATCAGGAGATTGGGCCTGGAGATCGCAGAATTCTAAGCCGACTTCGCTCCGACTTTGCCAAAAAAGATGCGGCTGGAAACTGGGTGTGGAAGGTTCCGCTTATTGGAATCGTCACTAAAATTGATACGCTAAGCCGAGATGAGTTGGTGTCTCATTTGATTGAGATTCAGCAGTTTGCTGATTTTACGGATATTGTGCCAGTTAGCGCGCTGGAACGCGACAATGTTGACGAAGTTAAGAAGGTTTTGATTGACAATCTTCCAGAAGGTCCGAAGATGTATCCAGACGATCAGCTTAGCGAGGAGAGTCCTTCGAGCATGATTGCGGAGCTGATTCGTGGGGCTTTTCTTGAGGAGCTTGACGACGAGTTGCCGCATTCGCTGGCGGTTGTTGTAGATAGCATTGTGCGCCCAGAAGATGAGGACTATGCGCAATATGGCGATAATAAAGTGCATGTGATTGTGTCGGTGTATGTTGAGCGCGATTCGCAAAAGCCGATTATTATTGGTCGCGGCGCGGAGCATCTTGTGCGCGTTAAGAAGCGTTTGCGCACTGCGGTGAATCGCATTACGGGTGCTAAAGCTGTGCTCGATTTGCACGTAAAGGTTGCAAAGGGGTGGCAGAGCGACCCTAAGAAGCTTGAGCGCTTGGGGTTCTAGCGAATCGACGATTTCGAGCTGCGTAATTTGCCCGTGTTTGTTTCCCAAATTGACCAAAAAGGGAACAAACGCGGGGAAAAGGGAACAAACGCGGGTAAAATCAACAACAAAAACCGCGGCAGACAAGTCGGTTATAAGACTGGTCAACCGCGGTTTTTTATTCTATATAGCGTGATTATGGGCGACGATGGCGAGCAAAGTAAGTGCCGCCTCCGATTGCTGCGATTCCTGCAACAACAGTCGCTAGAGCCGCAACAACCTTAAGCGTAGTGCTGTTGGACGCGCTTTGCGCTGCGCTTTCCTCGCCGCCTGCCGCTTGAGCGTTCTTAGACTCATCCTTAGATTCGCTCTTGGAATCATTCTTGGAATCGCTCTTAGACTTGCTCTTTGCAGAATCCTTAGCAGCATTCTTAGAGGACTCGCTCTTAGCGTCATCCTTCTTAGCCTCGTCTGTCTTGGCTGCATTCTTTGCAGCGGCCTTAGCTCCAGCCACTAGTGCGGCTGCGATGCGATTGGCGCTAGATGCGCTAAGAGTATTAGCTTGCGCTGCGCCTGCAACATTATTCGCCGCAACACCATTAGCATTCTGAGCGTTAGCGCCGTTTGCGCCGTTAGCACCGTTTGCACTCTGCGATTGTGCAGCTGGAACAGCAACGTTAAAGCCAAGCTGCTCGCTGCCGAACAAGTTGTTTGCGTATCCTGCAAGATACTTGCTGTACCAGTTGCTGCTGCTGTAATCCGAGCCGCCAGCATAGTCGCTGCCAGATGCTTTGCCAGGCTCTTCAACAGACGCAGAGCCAGAGCCAGATGCAGAACCAGAGCCAGAGCCAGGAGTTGTGCCTTCGTCGATGCTTGGAGCAGGAGATGGGGCTGGCTCTGGGGTTGGTGGCTCTGGGGTTGGTACGTTCTTAAGCGCATCGGCAGTCTTAGTTAAGGTTGTAGTAAGCTGTGCAAGCGTATTTGTGTAACTTGCCAAATACGTTTGCATATCCTGGAATTTTCCGGTCGCAGCAAGGAACTTGGCACTGTATGTTTTTTGAGTCTCTTGAGGCAGCTTCTTGATTATCTCGTTAAACTTAGTTTCAACAGCCTTAACGGTCTCTTGTGCTGCCTTAACCTTAGCTTTAGCGGCTTTAAGAGTGGTTTGAGCAGAGGCAACCTTAGCCTTAGCAGCCTTAACAGTCTTTTTAGCTGCCTTAACAGCCTCAATCTTTTTGGAAACATCAGCATTGGTTTCTACAACCTTTTTATTTGCCTCATCTGCTCTTGTACTTAAGGCAGAAAGCTCGTTGTTTACTCGTTCTTGCTGATCTTCAGCATCTTTAACAGCCTTTTGCGCATCAGAAACTCTATTATTTGCTTCTGTAATCTTCTTAGTTTCCGCTTCGACTGTTTTCTCTAATTCTGTAATCTTATCAGCTAGCTCATCAGCCTTTTTGTTAGCAGCCTTAAGTGCTTCTTCAGCATTATTCTTGTCGGCTTCTGCATCTTGAACAGCCTGATTGGCAGCAGTCACCTTGCCTTGAGCAACATTAACAGCATCAGTCAATTTGCCATCAATCGTAGCCTGCTTTGCATCTGCCAATCTATGAGTTTCTTCTGCATTTTTCTTAGCATTCTCAGCATTTTTGTTCAAATCAACCGCAGCTGCTTGCAACTTTTTAAGTTCTTGCTCAAGTTGCTTCTTTTTGTTCTCTCTAGCATTTTCGTCAAGCTGAGCATTAGCATCTGCCTTCTGCTTTTCTTCTTCATAAAGTTTTTTCGCAGCCTCAGCAGATTTTTCCAGAAGGATTTTGCTTTTATTTGCGTTTTTAGACTCTTCTTGAGCTTGCTCAAATTTGCTAACAGCATCGTCGAATTTTTCTTCGAGGCCTTTAATAGCGGCACGATTCTGCTCGTTCATGGCGTGCTTTTTCTGCAAAACCTTATATCTGGCGTTAAAAATAGCCATATTTGCAAGGTTTGCGTCCGCATTAAGCTGCTTCAACTTTTCTGCGTTATCTGGTTCCAAGTTATTGTTATTAGGATTAACTTTTTTAATATAAGCATTAAGCAAATCCTTATATTGGCTAACTGTAATAGTCGATTCGTTGCTGCCATGCCACATGGCAATATCTTGGTATTTGTTGGTGGTGTCATACGAGTTGTCGCCTTCGGCGAAGCCCGCAGCAGTATTTGATTTATCGGCAAAGTTTGTGTAATGGCCAACTGCGTTTATAAACTTACCAGTCAGCGACCTATCATTGTCGTTTTCAAATAAGATAGTTTTTGTATTGCGAGTAAAATCTGCAAGATCATGTCTATGTTGTTGCAGTATTTCTTTAGCGCCATTTGCGAGTTTATGATTCGCCCATTTGCCGCTGCTAATTGTGTTGTCGTACAAGGTTTTTTCTATTGTGTACCAACCGTCTAGAGCGTTGTGTGAGTCACCAGAGTTGATTTTGCAAGAAAAATGACCTTCGTCTGTTACTTCGCAGTCATCAAACTTCTGTGGATTTCTTGTGCTATCGTGCCCGTCTAACTTGTTGCTCCACGCAACATTTTCCGCAGATCGATTATATGCATGTGTTTTTAAATCTTCTGCTACATTATTAGGTTCATGAGATACAGCATGACCAATATACGCGGCGGAGTAGAAGGAGTGTACAATGCTCTCTGCAATATGCGTTAAGCGCACGCCGACTTCTGGCAAAGAATCATCTGCCTTGCGCAGCTTGTTAAGAGCATCGTAGTATGTTGATGCTTCAATCATATTTTGCAGCGAGTCTGCGCTGCCAACCCTGCCAAGTCCAGGCTTTACTAAGTCGTTGTACCAAGTTGGAGCCTCTATTGTTTGCGCTTTTTTATACGATCCATCTTGGAACTCTTGTTTTGGAATCACATAAGATTCGCCCTTAAGGACTTTTTGAGCGCGCTCAGCGTCTGCAATAAGGTCAGCGTTGCCTGCATTTTCCTTAGCTTTTTCGGTATCAATCACATATTGCAAGAACTTGTAGAAGTCGGACTTTTCTTCTACTTTTTTGTTTGAATCTTCTGTATCTGCGGTAAGATCGTATTCGTCACTTTTTTGTTTTGCTGTGCGTTTAGCTTCCTCTACAGCGTTTTTTAAATCATAAAAGTCTTTGTTCTTTGACTTAAGCTCATTTTCTGCTTTTGTAAGATTGTCGCTTGCAGAGTTGACTTCCGAATTCTTCTTAGCAGCATTAGTCTTTGCTGAATCTGCTTTTTCTTGCGCTTCTTGAGCTGCTTTTTCTAGATTTTTAACATTCTCATTTTCGCTAGCAGATTTTGGATTTGTAAGCGCTTCTATCTGGGCTGTAATTTTCTTTTGATTGTTATTGTTTTCTTCAACAAGCTTATCTGCATTTTGTTTAAGTACATCTGCCTGATTGGCCTTTTGCAATAATTCCTGATGCTCCTTTTTTGCATTGCTTAGGGCATCCTTGGCTTGTTGCAGATTTGCATTTTCTTTCTTTTGAGCTTTTTGCTTATCTTTTAAATCTTCATCTGCTTTATCTGCTAGCTCTTTATGCTTTGCAGCGTCACTTTGAGCAGAAGCATTAAGTTCTTCGGCTTTTATTTGTGCATTTGCAGCTTCTTGCCTTGCGTCTAAAGCAGCTTTTTCATTATTTTTTTCTGCTTCTAAGATTTTAGTTTTTGCTGTTACTTCGTCTTTTACTTTAGATGCCTGCAATTGCTTTTCTTGCAATTCTTTATTTGCTTTAGTTTGATTTTCTTCTGCGAGAGTTTTCTCTTTTTGAGCATCCTCTAACTTAGATTGTGCAGTGCTAGCAACATTGTTGGCGTCGGTCGCAGCTTGATTAGCCTGATTATATTCGTCTTGAGCTTTTGTAAATTCTGTATTGGCTTCTTTTTCTAGTCTTTCGGCTTCGTCTGCAAGCTTGTTTGCTTCTTTGTTTGCTTCTTCGCTGGTTTTTGGATTGGATTGTGGTTCTGATTGTGGATTTTCTCTGTTAACTACATTGTTAGTTTCTTGAGTTATGTTTGGATTCTGTTCAACAGCGTTGGCCACATTTGCCACACCGAATAATGCCAGTGAACTTGCGCCTAAAGATATAGCGGCTGCGATTTTAGCATTCATAAAACCTCTCCTCATATTTGATAATAGGAAATCGTTAGTTTTCGTGTTTTTGAACAAGATTTTTAGCAATTGCTTGCCGTTCGTCTTGTTTTGGAAAACATATTTTCTACCGGGGGGGGGGTATATAGTTTTCAACGTGATTTTACCAAATACCTATGGATTAAACTGCGAATCGACGATTTCGAGCTGCATAATTTCCCCGTGTTTGTTTACTTTTTCTTGCTTTTGTTTCCAAAATTGACCAAAAAGGGAACAAACGCGGGTAAAAGGGAACAAACGCGGGCAAAATCAACAACAAAAACCGCGGAAGACGAGTCGGTGAAGACTGGTCAACCGCGGTTTTGGGTGATTCGCGCGTAAATCGCAAGTAGGTTGCTGGCGATTAATGCCACGCTTTAATCAGCGCTACTTCTTGCGAATCGTGTACATTTGCGTGTTGAGCAATGCAGAATACTTCTTAATAACGCGAGGGCGAATAATCTTCATCGAAGCCGTCATCAAGCCGTTTTCTTGAGTAAACTCTTCTGGCAAAATAATGAACTTTCGCACAGATTCCGCGCGCGATACGCCCTCATTTGCAAGATCCACAAACTTTTGAACTTCCGCACGCACAACCGCGTTATTTGCGGCATCTTCCATGCTCATAGTCTCGTCCAAGCCCTTGGATTTAAGCCAATTGCGCAAAATCTCCTCGTCTAAAGTAACAAGAGCAGATATAAATGGCCTCTTATCTCCAAGAACAAGCGCTTGAGACACAAGATCGCAACGCTTAATCACTTCTTCAATAGGGCCAGGAGCTACATTCTTGCCGCCAGCAGTAATGATTAAGTCCTTCTTGCGACCAGTAATGTAAATCATGCCATCGTCGTCAATTCTGCCCAAATCGCCAGTAGCATACCATCCGTCTTCTGTAAACGAAGTCTCGGTGGCCTCTTCGTTCTTGTGATACTTCTTAAACACGCAAGTGCCCTTAATTTGCACTTCGCCATCTTTAGCAATTCGCAAAGTGAAAGCTGGGAAAGCAATGCCAACAGAACCTTCGCGGAATGGAACGCCAATAGGCGTAAACGCGCATGGGGCAGTGGTTTCCGTAAGACCGTAGCCCTCGTAAACTGGCACGCCTGCGCCGCGGAAGAACGAAAGCAGCTCTGGGTCCAGTGGTGCACCTCCAGCAACAATCCAGCGCGCACGCCCACCAAGCGCTTGGCGAATCGGGCGGTAAACCAGTGGGTCGTAAGCAGCGCGGCGAGCCTTTGTGAGCGCCTTAGCGTCTCCAGAATCCTGTACTTCCTTCATATATTGCTGAGCCGTAACAACAGCACCCTGGAAAGCAAGTCCCTTAGCGCCGTGACCTGCCTTTTGTGAAGCCGCGTTATACACTTTTTCGAGCACACGCGGAACAACAATCATAACGGTTGGTTTTGCAACTTGAAGGTCGGATATAAGCGTTGTAATGCCTTGCGCAATGTAGATTCTAAGCGTGCTGGCAACAACAATATAGTTGATTGCGCGCGCAAACGAATGAGCCTGAGGCAAGAACAGAAGCACAGATCCATCAGGCTCGCTAAGCAAGTCTGGCAAATAAATCGGCAAGTTTAACGCCGTTGTGCAATAATGCTCATGCGTCATTTCCACGCCTTTTGGCGCAGCCGTAGAGCCAGAAGTGTACACGATTGAGCACAAGTCGGTTTTTTTAACCGAGTCAATGCGTTCGTCCAGCTCTTCGTCGCTAACAGCGTATCCAAAAGCCTGAAGTTCCGCCAATCCGCCAGTTTCTATGCAAATAATGCGCTCAAGGCTTGGGCATTCTTCGATTGCGCCGTCCGCCTTTTCCTTCATATCTGTTGTTCCAACAATCAGAAAGCGCGAGTCGGAGTTGTTTACAATGTTGCGAATTTGCTCGGCAGAATCCGTGTCGTAAATCGTAGCAAGCACGCCTCCGCAAGCCATAACCGCAGCGTCGGCAATATCCCACTCGTACGAGGTTTTGCACATTAACGCAACAGCATCGCCCTTGCGCAAACCGTAGTGCATTAAGCCTTTTGCGGCATCTCGCACTTCTTTAAGGAACTGATTTGCGGTTTTTGTAACCCATTCATCGTTTTCTTTGTATGTGTAAAGCGGATCGTCTCCCATGCGTGCGGCTCTATCGGCATACAAGTCGTAGATGCTTGTGCCTTCGTCTAGCGGAGCGCTTCCCTCGGTTTTTGTAGTCAACAAGCCAGTTTGTGGGTCTAGGAACGTTGTGGTTGGCATTTCTGCGCCCCACTCTTCTACGCGAGGCAGACGCGATTTTTGCGCAAGTAGCGTGTTTGCTGCTTCTTGTTTTTCTTCGACTTGCGAGTAGTCTTGGCTTCCCGAGCGATCGTCGCTAACTGGGTGCGCAAAGTTGCTGCCGATTTGCAAGGCCTTGCGAGCAAGGTTGAAAGCCTGCTGCTGGAGTGTGTTTAGCACGGACACGTCTGCTCCTTAATTGCGCTAATCTTGAGTCATAAATTGCGTTGCAACGTGTAATTTGTGTTGCAACATGTAATTTGTGTTGCAACTTTAGTCACAACTTTAGTCACAAAATCAGCTTGTTTTTAATCGCACAATTCAATGCGCGCTTACTTCTTTTATATATGATAATAGCTTGTATAGCTCAAGTCACTTTTTGTGTTGTGTTTGTAATTAGGATTTTGCGAATTAGCATTAGTATTTTTGCGGAGTTTGCGCATGTCTAAGTGTTTTTGTAGACTAGACAAGTTGCTTTGGCGAGGGAATAACACTGCGATTGCACCTGTGATTGCCGTGTAAGTTCCGTTATCGACTGGGCTGATGCCAATATGGTTTTCGGCGCGTCGGTGCGCCTGAAGCTGGATTAATCAATCTATCCAGATAATAAGGAGACCGATATGGCTACAAAGATTACACTTGAAGGCAATGTGCGTAATGAGTTCGGTAAGGGCGTTGCTCGCCGTTTGCGCGTTGCAAATTTGATTCCAGCAAGCATTTACGCTGGCGGTGCTGAACCTGTACACGTTACTCTTCCAATGAGGGAGACCACTCTTTCGCTTCGTCACGCAAACGCTTTGTTCACCATTAAGTTTGGCAAGGAATCGCGAATCGCAGTTGTTAAGGATGTTCAGCGCAACCCTGTTAAGCGCATTGTTGAGCACATTGACTTCTACGAAGTTAAGGCTGGCGAAAAGATTGACGTTGAGGTGCCAGTGTTTGTTGAAGGCACTCCAAAGGGTGCTGCTGTTGCATTCGTAGACGTTCAGGAGCTTAAGGTTCGCGCAGACGTTTCCAACTTGCCAGAGCGCTTGGTGGTTAACGTTGACGGCTTAACCGATGGCACCAAGGTATTTGCTAAAGACGTTAAGCTTCCTAAGGGCGTTGTGCTCGACATGGATGGCGAAGAGTCTGTTGTTAGCGTTACCGTTCCAGAAGATGCTGCTCCAGAAGAGCCAGCTGCTGCTCCTGCTGCCGATGCTGCTGCTCCTGCTGCCGAAGCTCCTGCAGCCGAGTAAGGTTTTGCTTAGAATTTTTGCTTAAGATTTTCTAGGATTTTCTAAGCTTTTCTAAGATTTATAAGCCGCGCGTAGTCAAGGTTTTCTTGGCTTGCGCGGCTTTTGTTATTTCTGCACACGCGAATCGACGATTTTCCGCACTTTGTACCAAATTTGACCTAAATCACGTACAAAAAGCGGAGTGGGTTGACGGGTTTTGTACCATATTTTGGCTAAATCACGTACAAAAAGCGGAAAATCGTTCGCGCGGTCTAAGCGCGCTATGTCGCTCGCGCAGATTAGCTGCGCTCACGTCTTCGCAGCGCAGAAGCAGTGCTTCTGCCTTGAGCTGCTCAGCGCGCAAAATTGCCTTCGCGCGCTACGCTTCAAGCGCTCCGGCAGGTTGGCGCGCGCAGCTATTAGTAGCCGCTCGGCTGATTTGGCATG
>NZ_KQ956823.1:20359-50998 GCF_001546455.1 Gardnerella vaginalis
CGTTATGCAATTTCAAGCTCAGTCAAAGCGCCCATGCAAGTCGATTCGAGCAAAAACCCTTGAAACAAAAGGACTTGGGGGGGGGGTATCTATGCCGTCTGATAAAATGTAAAGGTTAAGATTATGAGTTTGGGAGTTTCAATGTCTAAAGCAAAAGACGTTGCTAGCAAGGGCAATTCGAGCAGCAAGCAGATTAAGCATAAAAGCGCTAAAAATAAGGGCGTTAGTAGTTTAAAGAATGTTTCTTCGCAGAATGCAAATAATGCTTCTGGTCGCATCGGCGTTGCTGCCGTAGCTCTAGCGTCTACGCTGTCTATGTTGTTGCCTGGCGCAACTGCTTTAGCTAAGACTTCTTTTAACGCTGATTCTTTTGATTCGTCTTATGTAAATAGTGTTGCTAAGGCTTCTGGCAAAGGTGCTGGAAATGGTGCTGGCAAAGGCTCTGGCAAGGGCAAGGGCGATGGAAACGACTTATATAAGAATGGATTGCTTAACACCGGTACTACTTCTGAGCGCGCTATGCGACAGATGGTCGGTTCTGTTAAAGAATATTTAGTTAAGAATGCTGATTCTAATGCTGATTCTAATGCTAGCGCGGAAGGCGTTAATAATCAGGAAGCGGCTGCTGGCGATTCTTCTGTAAGCGTTAAGGATTCTGGCGAGCGTTCTGATGCTGGTTCTGAGGCTGCAACTGATAGTGCAACTGAGTCTGCGACTAAGGGTGAGCAAGATAATTCAGATGTAGCAAAACCAAAGAATAAAGCGGTTGAGAAAGAGCAGACTGCAGAAGTAAAGCCATCTGAGACTCCTGCATCGAAGACGGAGCCAGCAAAGTCAGAGCCTGCAAAAACAGACTCTGCAAAGCCAGAAGTTGTAAATCCAGCGACTGAATCGAAGACAGATTCTGCAAATTCTGAGCCTGCTGCAAAGACAGATTCGGAAACAAAGACGAATTCTTCTGCCAAGACTGAGGCAGATCAAAAGTCAGCGCAGCCTGCGAACACAGAAAACGCGAAGCCTGAAAACGCGCAAACCGCACAGTCTGCAAGCACAGAAAACGCGAAGCCTGAAAACGCGCAAAACGCGCAGCCTGTTGCAAAGAATGAGAAAGAAAAAGCAGCGCCAGCTATCGAGAATGCTGATTCTGAGAATGCTAAGACTGCAGCTGAACAACCTGCAGCCGAACAGTCTGCAAGCACTGAAAGCGCACAGCCTACCGCAAAGGCGAAGAATGATTCCACTACGCCAAGAGTGCGTAATCGTAGAGATACTAATCAAAATGCTCAAAATCCTAACAATGGGGGTAGTGTAACTCCTGCAGATAATGCTCCTGAAACTCCGTCTGCTTCTGCACCTTCAGCAGGTACAGAATCTAGCGCTGGTGTTGGAGCTACAGAGAACACAGATTCAAAAGAGCCAGTTGCAGAAAAACCAGTTGCAGAAAAGCCAGTTGCAAAAGAGCAAGGTACAGAAGGCAATGCAAATGGTGCTGTAGCAGATAGAAGCGGTGAAGGAGCGAATGGCTCCAATAGTGATTCGAATGCAAACAGCCAGGTAATTAAGCCAAATGAGAAGAATCCAGAGGCTTCTGACCAAAACACTGCCAACAGTCAGGTACAAACCGACAAAAAGCCAGAAGCCACATACAATTTAAAAATTCTTTACACTATTAATGGCGCTCCAAATAAGCAGCTTGTGCAGCCGTATGAGCTTACGATTGACGAAGCTAAGCTAAATGAGCTTGATGAACCTGAAAATTATGTGTATGTTAAGCTCCCGCAGTCTGCTGGATACCGCCCTGCCATATATCACAGTGGAGATTACCAGTATTACATTGAAAAAGGTAAAGACGGAAAAGGTAAGAATAAGTACGTTGTTGACGACGGCACAAATGCGGATGCTGTTCGCTACTTGCGCATAAACAAGAAGCTGATTACTGATTACGCTGTAAAGCAAAGGCAGGCTGTTGGGGGGAGCAGCAGTGACCAAACTTCGCAGAATCCATCGCCTACGCAGCAAGGTGCAAAAGATGGAATTCAGTACTACGGCGAGTTGAACATAAACTATGCTCCTAAAACAGCTAAGTACTATGTTCGCCACATGCTGCAAGAAGCTGGCAAAGATGAATTCAAAGAAGATGAAGATGTGCCAGGCGCTAAGACCATTACGGTAGGTGGCAAGGAAATTCACGTTACCGAAGTTACTGGCACAGTTGGCTCTAATGTAAGCGCTGTTTCTGTGTATATTCCAGGCTACGAGCCAGAGCACAATTTGATTAGCTCGCCTCTTTCGGATTCTGAAGACGAAAAAGACAAGCTTGTTTTGAATCTTCGCTACTACCGTAAGGCGTATACCGTTACTTACGATTCTGCTGGCGGTACGGATATTACTGCTCAAAAAGTGTATTACCAAAAGTCTGTGCCACCAGTTACTAACCCAACTAAGCGCGGCTACACTTTTAAGGGCTGGCATATTGTTGATCCTGCTGAAGGCACAGAAAATACGCAAAAGGTTAATTTTGATGATAGCTTTAGAATGAAAGATCACGATGTTAAACTTCGTGCAGTTTGGGAAGCTAATAAGACTACCAGCTACCGCGTGAACGTGTGGGTGCAAAAGGCGGATTTGGTCGATAAAGAGCATCCGGATTCGCTTGTAAACTACGACTTTGTTGGTCTTGTTGAGCGCAATAATGTTAAAACTGGCAGCAGCGTTGATCTTAATAACATGAACGATGCTGGCGTTGCTAAGGATACTAGTAAATTAAACGGCACTGATAAAGATAATCCTATTTCGGACCCAGAGCTTGGCTTAACTAAAGAAGAGTTGCAAGGTAAAGATTCTGACCACAAAGATGGCTTAATTGCAAAGTTCAACTGGATGAACGATACGCCTGTAACAAGCTTAGACGGGTACAATACTGATAATCCTGATGATCCGAACAATTATACTATATCTGGCAGCAAAAGAGTTTATAAAGATAAATTCACGCGCTACTTCTATGTGAATAAAAAGCTTACTAAAAGATACACAAAAGATCCTAATAATACAAGCACTAAGCTTTTTGCTAACGACTTAGATAATACTTTTGACTTAGTTTACAATCGCAAGACTTACGAGCTTATTTTTGCTAAGCCTAATAACATTAAGACTGAAATGGGCGCCAATAATGCTGTTATACATAAAAAGAACCGCAAAGGTGAGATAATTAGCTACTGCTACGCTGGTGGCGGTGATTGCTCAGATAAATTAGACAATAAGTCTACTTACACGTATGGCAATAGTTCTAATGAAGTAACTAGCAAAGTTGATCATAAAGGTTACCGTGTAAATGTTCGTTACGGGCAGAGTCTTACTGATTTTTGGCCTAATTCAGATGAAGTAGACTTTATGGATGATGGTAACACTTCTTCATTAGGCTTTGTGATTGGTGGAAATTTTGATGGAGCTACCTATGGTACATATCGTGATACTCCTCCATTCCGTTTAACGAAAGAAGAGTTTGTTGATCCAAAATTCCATTGGATGTATAAAGATGGCAAGGCTCCGCAGATTAGTGACAACCCTGCAGATGATAGTGCGCCAAAGTATACTGTAAAAGATGATCAGCGCCTACTTATTCTTGATTCCCGTGATAATTCTCAACGACGTCAAGCTGATCCTATACAGGTAATCATTAAAAAACAGAGCATTGCATCTGCAAAAAATGGCGATACTGGCGATGATATTAAGTATGAGCTTTCTACAGATTCCTATAGTAAGGATGATACTAGCAGTGGTGATTATGTGTTTCCTCCGTCTTCTATTGCAGGCTTTGAGTCAAAAATAACTGGTCTTAAACCTGACAACAGTAATCGTAAAGATGGTGTTAAGATTAAGGAAAGGTTCGATGCTGATGACTTCTATACAAAAGTACATGATCTTTATGAAGAAGTAACAGGTGAAGATACTCCAGACGATCCTCCAGAAGAAGATAAGGACACTTTTCCTGACCCTGATTATACTTCTGACGAAGATGGTGATGATGGAGGACTTGCTCTTAAAAATTTAAATGATGCTATTGCTGAAAGACTTAAAACTGATCCAGCATATAAGAAATATTACGAGTTTAAAAAGAAGTATCATCTTGAGTTTCGTCGCTACTACGCTGGCGTTGAAGAAAAGCTTAAGTTTGGTGTAGAAAATAATCCTTCACCATTTGACAAAAACAATTGGCTTGAGATGAAGTACAACCGCCAGTCGTACGCCGTGCAGTTTTATAATGCGGACGGCAATGCTATAAAGGACAGCAGTGGCGTTGCTAAAGAAAAACTGCCGTATGAGTATAGCTTGACTAAGCGCGGCAACGATAAATTGACTGGCGAAGATGCAGACTTGTACTACAACAAGGGTGCCGTTAAGTCTTACGATGCTTCTGTAGTTAAAGACGATCTTGGTAATACATCTAAGCAGTTCGATGGCAAGTACACTTTCAAGCTTAATGGCAAGACTTACTCCATCGTTCGCCCTGCTGATTTGCCGGAAGACTACGTGTTTAAAGGATGGGCTGTTGATCAAGCCGGTATTCATCTTATAAATGGCGAGACAAACGACAATAGTGAAGGCGCTGAAGGTGGCAGCAAATCTGGAAGCAAAGCTAAAGGCGAAGTTAAAGATTATACAATGCCAGTCAACGGCATTAAGCTTTACGCTGCGTGGGGTAAGCCAGAAGGTATTAAGCACACTGTAACGCTTGATTACAATATGCCGCAAATCGACGGAAACGGCAATGAAATAAGTGGCTCCCACGTAGTTACGGAAACGAAGTACCCTCGCTACCAATCTATTGACGAAAAGAAGATAGGCACTCCAACGCGCAAAGGCTACGACTTCTACGGCTGGGAGCTTGCTAAAAAGGGCGGTGTGAAAGTAGCAGATCACACCCCATACGCTTTTAGTAACCAAGTAGTAGAAGATATTACGCTTAGAGCTGTGTGGGTTAAGGATACTCGCTACAACGGCACTTTTAAGCACGTGTTCTTAAAGCCAGGCGTAACGTTTAAGCAGTATAACGATGCTAAAAAGACTCACACGGAAGCCGCACTTGTAGACCACGTTTCTACTCAAACGGTTTCCGGCTTGCGCGAGCATTTGCGCTACAATGCGGAAGCAGTCTACAGTGACGAAACGCACTTCCCAGATAAGCATTTCACAAGCTTTGAAGCCTCGAAGGACGAGAGTAAGAATACTGGCGAGTTTGTGTACCAAACGTACAATACGCGCAAGTATAAGGTTCATTACGTAACTGTTGATAAAGACGGCAATAAGAAGGAGCTTCTTCCAGAAAGTGAAGTCAGCTCTGTAAACCAAAAGTACGACGTAGCATTCTACAAGCCGATTGAAGGCTTTATGCCTAGAGAATCGCAGCAGAATATTGAGTATACTACCGATGATGACGGTAAGCAGACTAGCGACAAAGAAATCACTTTTACATATGATGACGTTCGCGTGCTTAAGCGCAAGGACGATACCCAAGCTCGACCAACCAACTACACGCGCTACGTGTTCAAAGTGGCTGATGGCGAACAGAACATGGGAAGTATCGCTGATTACAGTGGTCACACTGCTGGAAAGGATGGTTTAGTCTACGACGTTATTGGAGGCACTAAAGCCTACCAAATGCCTTTGCCTCAAGATCCAGTTGCAAAGCAAGGCTATGAGTTTGCTGGCTGGATTGTTAAGAAGACCGTAAAAGATGCGCACAGTGTTGAAAAAGAAGTAGACGGCATTAATCGTCTACCAGTTCTTTCGGAAACTCAAACGGATCCGAAGGTTGTTTACACGGCTACATTTAAGCTTAAGGCGCCTGTTGCTAATGATTTAAAGGTGCTTACACCAACTCAAAGTCTTGGATCTAACTACACAGCTAAAGATCTTATAAAGAATGCTAATGAGTATCCAGAGGGTGCTACGTTCAGCTTTGCGTCTGGCGCAACATTCGACAGCACTCCAGGCTTGCACAAGATTAAAGTGCAAGTGCATCTTGATGGAAACACTGCTGACACTGAGGTGCTGTACCGTGTGCTGCCGGATTTGGTGTACGCAAGCGATTGGGAGAAGTTTAAGACTAGCGACTACGGCAGCAAGCATAAAGACGAGTATGTGCCGATTACTTTTACTGGTGATTTAAAGCAGGGTATGATTCTTGGCCATGACGGCGAGACTAGCGAAGATAAACCTTCGCTTGTTGCATACGTGTATAAAGATAAGAAGGATATTTCTGTACGCGTGCCGCAAGCCTTTGGTAAGGAATACGAGAAAGACAATTACCACTATGTGTTTAAGGGTTGGGCAACTAAGGTTGTACAGCCTACTACTGATAATCCAAATCCAGAGCAAAAGTTTGACATAAATGCAAGCGATCGCTACACGAGTGTGACTTTGAAAGACGGCGTAACTTACCACGCTGTTTACAAGAAGATTGAATACTTCTCGAGTTCGTCTGACGGTGGTGAAGTTCCTAAGGATGCTGTAGTTGCAATCTTCAAGCCTGCTCCAGGTAGATTGTGGGATGACAAAACAAGCGGCCCTAAGGTGTTCTACGTAAAGAAGGGCACTGATCTTGAGAAGATTACAAAAAATGGAAGTAAAGCATTAGATTGGCTTAATAGTCAGCTAACTGGCGCTAAGGGAACTTGGTCTCGAAGCAGCATGCGTAATGATGGATCTGACGTTAAAGCTATTGAACCAGTTAAAAGTTGGATTGTTAATGAATCCTTCCAAGAGTTCGTTGCAGATCAAACTCCTTTAGCTACTCCAGATGCTAAGAATGATACTTTGCTTGCAATTCGTGGAGATAAAAGTACTCTTCCAAGTCCAGAAAAGTACATTGCTAATTATGATTCTTTGATTGATAAAACAAAGAATCCAAATGTAAAGAGTGTGAAAGTTGAGTATGCATCTACTGCTCCGACTGTTGATAAAGCTGGCGTTTACACTGTTCCGTTAATAGTCCGTGTTACGTATAACGACTTTAAAGATCCTTCTACTCATAAGGATTATTATGATTATAAGATTGTTGGCAAGCTTAAAGTAATGCACGACTTGATTTACGGAGATAAAAATACAGATACTACTAAGCCAGGCTCTACTACACCATTAACTCCTGAGCAGAAGGCTGAGCAGGCGAAGATTAAGGAGCATTATGCAGAAATCAAGTTTGTTAATAGCTTTAATAGCCAAAGTGCAGAGCAAGGATCTTCTTCTTCTGCAGAATCTGAAGGAACTATTGATGGCCGTAAGATTTACTACACATATAAGAATATTACAGCTAAATCTTCTGGCGTAAAAGCGCCGCAAGCTGTTGGCCAGGATTACGACGCAAAAGGCTATCATTACGAGTTCCAAGGCTGGGAGATGCATGAAGGTACTACATCTGTAGCAAATTCGGCTAATACGCCAAATACTGCGAATGGTGCAAATATTGCTGCGCCAGTTCCTGTTATGACACTATATGCTGCTACGGCACCAAGCCCTACTACTATGCCTAATCCGCAGGAAGTTAAGCTGTATTCTAATGCTGAAATTGCTGATTTGAAGTTTGATAAAGACACTACTTTTGTAGCTGTTTATAAGCTTGTGAAGAACGTAATCGACGCTTCTACAACGAAGAAGGCATTGGAAGGATACATTCCTGCAGTGTTCCTTCCAGAAATCGGTCACCGCTGGATGGATGGCGAATATAAGCCGAAGCTGCTATATATTCGTCCTTCTACTAAAGACCGCAACATCAATATTAGCTTTATGAAGAAAGTTGCTGGTGATACCGGCAAAGAGCTTTATGGATTTAGCAAGTGGCGTATGTTTACAGCTCAAGGTGCTAAACTTAATACTTCTGTTGATAGTTCATGGGATATCTCGGCTCCGCTCATGTTTGTTGCTGAGCAAACTGGTGTTTCCGACATTACTATTCCAGAAACAATCGTTAGCGCGGGCGATGCGATTCCAGACGTTAATAAGCTCGTACATAACACTGATTCTAGAGTGACTGTAAAGATAAATCACATTTACGGTCAAGGCGTTAAGCCTAAGGATTCTAAGGAAACGGACGATAGCAAGCGCGTATATAGACCTGGAACTGCAACTGTTGTTGTAGATGTTACGAGGCCAACTGACGTTGAAGGACAAAAACTTACAACGCAAATTCCAATTCGCGTGCGCGTTTTGCCAAATGTTATTGCGGATCAGGATTTGCCTGCGGCTGGCACGATTGAGGATGAGTTTATTAGTAAAAACTACACTAAGTTTACTTATGTAACTGATCCTAACGGTAAGATGATGTCTAATGTGCACACGTATTGGGTGCGTAAGGGCAAAGAGTCTGCAATAAAGGATTATATTCCAGACGTTCTTGCAAATAATGGCTACGTGTTCAAGGATTGGATGACTTTATCTTCTCTTAACAAAGATGATAATAGAAAAGCGTCTGATTCTGATCGTGAAGCCTTAGCTAAGATTGCAGAGTTGCGTGGAGAGAATTACTTAGCGCGTATAATACGTGGGTCTAAGAACTCTACGCTTGCTGCGTTGAAGAATCTGCTTCTTGAGACTAAGCCGAGCGAATATATGCAGTATGCTGCTTCTCGTGAGAAGCTTGCGCGAATTGCGGAAGATTCTGGTAAGTCGTTTGTTGCAAGCATCATACGTAAATCAGAGAAGTCAAGTATTGCTGATTTGGAGAATCTGCTCGCTGAGGCTGGTGTTAAGGATGCTCGTATTGTTCTGCCAAATGTAGAAACTGATACGATTATTGTTGCCAACTTCGAGCAGATGGATTCTGTGGAGTTTAAGTTTAGCGGCAAGGCGGTTGAGGGAGTTCCTGCAACGTTTACGCTTGCAAACTTAACTAGGGGAGTTCTTAATGCTGACGGAACAACGAATGCAACCGCAACTGTTTCAGTTGATAATAAACAGTTTATTGTTAATGCGTTGTCTAGTAGTAGTTTGGAACAGCTTGGAATTTCTCATTCTTGCAGCGGCACGACTTGCACGATTTCTGGAACACCGAAGATTGTTGATGGTAAGAAGATTGTTGAGCTTACTTTCACGAGTGTAGATAAGTATGGTCGCAAAGCTGTGGTGACGGTTGATATTGAAGTGCTTCCAGCATCGAATGATGTTAATCCAACGCCTGTGCCAGCACCTGCTCCAACGCCAACGCCTGAGCCTGATCAGGCGGAACCTGATTATTCAACGGTTCCTTCGGATTATGTTGTGCCAGCACCAGTGCCTATGCCTATGCCTGCGCCAGCTCCTGCTGAGCCTTTGCCAGATGAGCAAAAGACGGTTGTTAAGGGCGATTTGCTGCCTCAAACGGGTGTTGACGCTTCGCAATCTGCGTTAATCGCAAGCTTGTTAGCGTCTGTTGGTTTTGTTGGATTCGCTGCTAAGCATAGGAGAAAGCGCGAAGATGGTAAGAATAACTAAGCGAGTCGAGGGTAGTAACTAAAATAGCGAAGGTTCCGGTTCACGCTTAGCTATTGGGGCTTTGCGACCCGGGTCGCCCGAATTCCATAGGAGACATTATGAAGCAGGGTATTCATCCCGACTATCACGCAGTGCAGGTTACCTGCTCTTGCGGAGACACTTTTGTAACTCGTTCCACCGCAAATGGCGATCATATGACGGTTGACGTGTGCTCAAAGTGCCACCCATTCTATACCGGCAAGCAGAAGATTCTCGATACCGGCGGCCGCGTGGCTCGCTTCGAGAAGCGCTACGGCAAGAAGACTAAGTAGCTTTTTAATCGCCAGCCCTGCTTTCGTGTAACTTCGCGGAATCGGGGCTGGCGTTTTATGTGCTAAACATGTGCGTATCTTACAATATTTAATTTAATATTTTCGATTTAAAAATCCGCGTTATGCGCGACTATAAAGGAACAAAATGGCCGAGTCAATAGATGAGCAATTCCCAGCAGCGGTTACAGCTCTAAATGAATACCGCGATATTGAAAATCGCATGGGAGAGCCAGAAGTAGCGTCTAATCCAGACGCAATCCGCAAGCTCGGTCGTAGGCACGCAGAACTCGGATCAATCGTAAGCGCGTACTTAAATTACAAGCAGCTTTGCGAAGACTACGAAGTAGCTAGCGAGATGGCAAGTGAAGACGAAGACTTAGCAAAAGAAGCAAAACATTTAGAAGAACAAATTCCAGCAGCAAAAGAAAAGCTTCGCACAGCGCTGATTCCTAGGGACCCAGACGATGCGCGAGACATGATTATGGAAATCAAAGCTGGTACGGGCGGCGAAGAAGCGGCTCTATTTGCTGGCGATTTATTGCGCATGTACATGCGTTACGCGGAAAAGCGCGGCTGGACTACCGTAATCCAAAGCGAAAACGCGACGGAACTTGGCGGCGTAAAAGACGTGCAGCTTGCGATTCGCGCAAAAGGCACGCCTGCTCCAGAAGACGGCGTGTGGGCAAGCATGAAGTATGAGGGCGGAGTGCATCGCGTGCAGCGAATCCCAGTTACTGAATCGCAAGGGCGTATTCAAACTTCCGCGGCTGGCGTAATCGTGTTCCCAGAAGCAGACGAAGACGATGACGAAATCGAAATCGATCCAAAAGATTTGAAGATCGACATTTTCATGAGCTCTGGCCCTGGCGGACAGTCCGTGAACACTACTTATTCCGCTGTTCGCATGACGCATATTCCAACGGGAATTGTTGTTAGCATGCAAGATGAAAAGTCGCAGATTCAAAACCGTGCGGCCGCTCTTCGCGTGCTAAAATCGCGTTTGCTTGCCATGAAGCATGAGCAGGAGGCGGCTGAGGCGGCAGATATGCGCCATTCTCAGGTGCGCTCATTGGACCGCTCTGAGCGAATCCGCACATACAACTTCCCAGAAAATCGTATTGTGGACCATCGCACAAACTACAAGGCGTACAATCTTGACCAGGTGCTTAACGGCGACTTGCAAGCGGTTATAGACAGCGATATTCAGGCGGATGAAGCCGATCGTTTAGCTAATGCCAAGTAAGTTAAGTTAGCCAAGTAAGCTAAGTACGCTAAGTAATCTAAGTAAAATCACCACGTGGCTTGTAAAATGCAAGAAATTTTGCACATTTTGCGCACATCTGCCGAAAAACTTGAAGATGCAGGTGTAGAGTCGGCAGAATACGACGCACGTTTACTGCTAGCACACGCTTGTGGCGTAAGTTTGGCAGACTTAAACAAAGCGCTAATACTTGGCGATTTTAAGGATTTTTTGCCCGATTATGCTAGCAAATATAGCGATTTTATATCTAGACGTGCTTCGCGTGAGCCATTACAACACATTATTGGATGCGCCACTTTTCGCTACATAGACCTAATAGTTGGCAAAGGCGTTTTTGTGCCAAGGCCCGAAACAGAAGTGGTAGTTCAAGAGGGAATAGATTGGATTCGCGCAAATAATCTAAAAAATCCTATTGTTTTAGACTTGTGTGCAGGCTCGGGAGCAATCGGACTATCGGTTGCAAGCGAAGTTGCAAACGCGCAAGTGTGGGCTGTGGAAAAATCGCCCAAAGCTTTTGAATATTTGCAAAAAAACTATAACAAAATCGCAGAAAAATATGATATTTTAAACAGATATCACGCAATATTAGGAGATGCTACAAACGTTAATCTGCCTGAAACAGCTGAGATTAAAGAGAAAGTAGACGTAGTAATCACAAACCCACCATACGTGCCAGAAAGCCAGCCAGTAGAGCAGATTGAAGCTCGCGACTACGACCCTAAAATGGCGTTATATGGTGGATCTAAAGACGGACTACTTATACCGCAAAAAATTATGGAAGCTAGTTTTGCGTATTTGCGTATGGGTGGAATAATGATTATGGAACACGATATTACGCAAGGCAAAGCTCTTGAAGATTATGCAAGAAACATAGGATTTAGCAGCGCAAAAGTCAAAAACGACTTAACAAACAGAGCAAGATTTGTAGTATGCAAAAAATTGTAGTATGCAAAAAAGAGGCTAAAAATGAGTAAAATTTGCACGATTAACGAAGAATCATTGCAACTCGCGGCGCAAATAATCAACGCGGGCGGCGTAATCGTAGTGCCAACAGACACAGTTTACGGAGTGGCGTGCGACCCATTTAACGAGGCGGCAGTAGCGAAAATCTACCAACTAAAACGCAGGCCGCGCACAAAAGCCTTGCAAATACTTATGAGCAGTGTGAGTGACTTAGAAAAACTTGGGCTTTACTTGCCAAGCCCACTAGACGTGCTGGCGGAAAAATTCCTGCCGGGCGGATACTCGCCAATCGCGCGCGCAAAAAAAGATTCGGTAGCTACAAGGCTTGCTACGCTTTGTAAAGCAGATGAAAGCAGTGAGAAATGTGAAGCAACGCAAGGCGTGCGTGTGCCAGATTGCTCAGAGCTAATGAAAATTTTGCGCGTTACGGGCCCATTGGCTGCATCCAGCGCAAACCGCAGCGGAAACGAGAGTGCAGACAGCGTGGAAGAAGCGTTCGAGGCTTTTGGAGACGAAATTCCACTGTACTTAAACGCGGGGCCAACGCGTTCGCATGTAGCAAGCACGGTAGTTGGCGCGGATTCAGCAGACGCGGACGGAATTGTGATTTTGCGCGAAGGCGTAATAAGCGAAGAACAGATAAGAGCAGAAAGTCGCAAGAAATGAGGGTATACCTGTTTATAGCAGCAATCGCAGGAGGCGCAACGTGGCTAATAATGCCGCTTATACGTCATCTTGCAATTCGCATAGGAGCCGTAGGAAAAGTGCGCGCTCGCGACGTTCACACAATACCTACGCCCCGTATGGGTGGGGTTGGAATGCTATTTGGCTTTGCGGTGTCGATGGCGTTTGCAAGCTCCATGCCTTTTATTTCTGGGCTTTTTGCAGGAACACATCAGCCGTGGGTGGTTTTGGCTGGAGCGGTACTCATATGTCTTTTGGGTGTTTGCGACGACATTTGGGACTTAGATTGGATGCTAAAACTTGCAGGTCAATTGCTAATAGCTGTTTTTGTGGCGTGGGGAGGGCTTCAAATCGTAGCGTTGCCACTCGGCTCTTTAGTTACAGCGTCTCCAAGTCTTTCAATCGCAATAACCGCAATACTAATCGTGGCTTCGATTAATGCAGTCAACTTTGTAGACGGACTAGATGGGCTGGCTTCTGGAATTGTAGCCATTGGCGGAATCGCATTCGCAACATACTCTTATATTCTTGCACGCACATCTCCAAGCTACGCTTCAATGGCAACTCTTATAGACGTTGCAATGGTGGGAATGTGCGTAGGGTTTATTTTGCACAATTGGCATCCAGCGAAGCTTTTTATGGGCGATTCTGGCTCCATGCTAATCGGGTATTTAATAACTTGCGCATCTATTATAATGACGGGTCACTTAGACCCATCTTCCGTGCACACAAGCATCTATTTGCCAGTATTTATGCCGATTTTGCTGCCGATTTTAGTGCTGTTTCTGCCAGTGTTAGACATGTGTTTAGCAATATGCAGAAGGCTTGCAAAAGGGCAGTCGCCAATGCATCCAGACCGCATGCATTTGCATCACAGAATGTTGCGCATTGGGCACTCGGTGCAAGGAGCGGTGCTTATTTTGTGGGGATGGGCGGCGCTTATATCTTTTGGGTCAATAATGATTCTGTTCTTTAAAGCAGTTTACGTGCTTGTTGGCATGATTATTGCGGCGGCGCTGCTTACAGTGCTTACAATGATGCCATATTTGCGCAGGCGGCTGCCGGAGTTACGAAATTCGTAAAATCGTAAAAAGCGGAATGTGCTTTAATTGATGCTAATCGCAGTACCCGTGGCATTAGTCGCAGATAATCGTAGATAGTCGTAGATAATCGCGCTGTAGTAGTTTTATATCAAAATCGCCACTAAATATTGTGTATGAAACGCGACTTTTGCAAACGTCATAGCAAAAACGTATAGTAACCCTATGGTTACAACTGATATGAACATGCAATCTGCGTATACTCCTGTTCCTCCAATTTTCGAAAAGCTCGGCCTCGCGTACGACGATGTGCTGTTGCTTCCAAACGAAACCGATGTAATTCCATCCGAAGTAGATACAACTACTCATCTAACTCGCGAAATCACTATGAAAGTGCCTGCAATTTCTGCGGCAATGGACACTGTGACCGAGTCGGATATGGCTATTGCAATGGCTAGAAATGGCGGAATTGGCGTACTTCACCGCAATCTTTCCATTGATGATCAAGCTGCGCAAGTAGATATTGTTAAGCGCAGTGAGTCGGGTATGATTACCGACCCTCTTACTGTTCACCCAGATGCAACGCTCGCCGATTTAGATAAATTGTGCGGGCGCTTCCATATTTCGGGCTTGCCAGTAGTAGATGGCGAAAATCGTTTAGTTGGCATTATTACCAATCGCGATATGCGATTCATTGCTTCCGAAGACTACGACCGCTTAAAGGTTAAGGATGTAATGACGCGCGAAAATCTTGTAACTGGTCCTTCCAATATTTCTAAAGAAGACGCGCATCGCTTGCTTGCGGAAAACAAGGTTGAAAAGCTGCCGCTGGTTGATGCCGAAGGCAAGCTTACGGGCTTGATTACTGTTAAGGATTTTGTTAAGACTGAGCAGTACCCAGATGCCACTAAAGACGACCAGGGTCGCTTGCGTGTGGCTGCTGGCATTGGTTTCCTTGGGGATGCTTGGCAGCGTGCGTGCGCGCTTATGGAAGCTGGCGTAGACGTTCTTGTGGTTGATACCGCAAACGGCGAAGCTCGCTTGGCGTTAGACATGATTCGCCGAATTAAGGCAGATAAGGCTTTTAACGGCGTGCAGATTATTGGCGGAAATATTGCTACTCGCCAAGGTGCGCAGGCTATGATTGATGCTGGCGTTGACGCTGTAAAGGTTGGCGTTGGCCCAGGCTCTATTTGCACTACGCGCGTTGTTGCAGGCGTTGGTGTGCCTCAGCTTACTGCTGTTTATGACGCGGCTCAAGCTTGCAAGGCTGCTGGCGTACCATGCATTGCTGATGGTGGTATTCACTATTCTGGAGATATTGCTAAGGCTTTGGTTGCGGGTGCAAACACCGTTATGCTTGGCGGAACTTTGGCTGGCTGCGAGGAAGCTCCAGGCGAGAAGGTTTTGCTTCACGGAAAGCAATACAAGCTTTATCGTGGCATGGGCTCGCTTGGCGCAATGGCTCCTCGCGGAAAGAAGTCTTATTCTAAGGATCGCTACTTCCAGGCAGATGTTACCAGCTCCGATAAGGTGGTTCCAGAAGGCGTGGAAGGCGAAGTTCCATACCGCGGCCCACTTAACGCTGTGCTTTACCAGCTTCTTGGCGGTTTGCATCAGTCTATGTTCTACGTTGGTGCTCACAATATTGAGGAGCTTCATGAGCGCGGTCGCTTTATTCGTATTACGGATGCAGGCCTTAGGGAATCGCATCCTCACGATATTGTGATGACTGCAGAAGCGCCAAACTACAGCGGTTTCCACAACTAAATCGCAAGTTGTGCGCATTGCATGAGTTGTGCGTATAAGTCGCGTATAAGTCGCAAGTAATTTTGCACTAAACGGCGAAAAGTTAGCTAAGTCTTATTTGCTACTTTCTAACTTTTCGTCGTTTTTGTTTTGACAATTCGTATAAAATTATTGTATAGTTAGTGGGATATCCCACTAAAAATGAGGTGTTTTGTGGAAGTAGTGAAAGATTATGACGTTCGTCTTGATAGCAAAAAGCGTGTAACTCTGCGCGGAGCTAAATATCCCTATTACAATGTTAAAGAATGTGATAACGGTTGTATTTTATTAGAGCCTCGTGAGCTTACTGTTCCAAAGAGTATCTCTTCTAAAACTCTTAAAAGCATGGATGAAGCAATTCGCAATTTTAAGATTGGCAAAGTCTCTGAACCAGTTGATCTTTCTGACTTCTAGGAGTAACTAAATGAACTTCAATATTAGAATGGGTATTCCAGAGATGTCTAATATGTGGGAGAGATTGCGGAAAGAGTTTCTAGAAGGCAGTATAAGTAAAAAAGATCTTTCTCTTTATAAGAAATGGGGAAAGTCTCTGAAACTTTTATCTGAAAATCCAAGGCATCCAGGATTGCATACTCATGATATTGAAGAATTGACAAATAGATATGGCGTTAGGGTCTGGCAGTCCTACTTGGAGAATAAAACAAGTAGTGCAATGCGAATGTATTGGGTTTATGGTCCAGATCATATGTCAATAACTATTATCGGTTTAGAGCCTCACCCTGAAGATAAGAAAAATGGGGCATATTCTAGAATTTCGCTTTCTGATATGCCAGAGATGTGATTTTAGTTGTTAGTCGTCTGAGGGAAGATGTAGGCTTGTGGGTTCGAAAAAATATTAGGAAAGGAACGAAAATGGCAGAAGCTAAGGAAGATCTTACGTTTACGCCGGAAGAATCGCGCTTAATTTGGATTGATTGCGAGATGACTGGTCTCGATATTTTCCACGATGAATTATGCGAAGTGTCTGTAGTTCCAACTGATTTTAATTTGAAAGTTCTAGACGACGGCATTGATTTAGTGATTAAGCCAAGTGATGCTGCCGTGAATCACATGAACGATTTTGTGCGCAATATGCACACGTCTTCTGGGCTTGTTGACGAGTGGAATAAAAACGGTTTACCGCTAGAAGAAGCGCAGAAGCAGATTGTTGAGTATGTAAAGCGCTTTTTGCCAGAGCGCGGAAAAGCGCATCTTGCAGGAAACTCCGTTGGCTCAGACAAAAAGTTCCTCGACCGATACATGCCAGATTTAATGGCAAATTTGCATTACCGCGTAATCGACGTAAGCACATTGAAGGAGATTTCGCGCAGACTTTACCCAGACGTTTACCGCAATAAGCCAGCGAAACACGGCGGTCACCGTGCGCTCGCGGATATTATTGAGTCGATTGACGAGTTGCGCTACTACCGAGACATGATGTTTGTGCCAGCTCCAGGACCAAGCGAGGCTCAGGCAAAAGCGGGTGCACAGCACATTGAAAGCACGAGCCTGCTTCGCGATTACGAGCGCCGCGGTGAAGCGCTAGAAGATGTAAATTCCGCAGAAAAGCGCGATTATTAAACAAAGCGTGATTATTAAACGCATTAAACGCATTAAACGTAAATAGCGCAAATAGCGCAAATAAAAGGTGCTGCCAATGAAGCAATCGGAAGCGTTAGAAATAATAAACGCAGGCGCAAGCGTGTTCTTAACGGGCGCTCCTGGGTCTGGAAAAACGTATGTTTTAAACCAGGCAGTTCGCTCATTGCGTGAAAACGGTTTAAGCGTTGCTGTAACAGCTTCAACAGGCATTGCAGCAACTCATTTAAACGGCCAAACTATTCACTCGTGGAGTGGAACAGGCGTTGCAAACGCACTTACCGATTCGCTTCTTAAAACCATTAGGTCTAGGCGCGCAAAGCGCATAAAAGCCACGGATGTGCTTGTGTTGGACGAAGTTTCCATGATTCACGCTTGGCTTTTCGACATGGTTGACGAAGTGTGCCGGAAGTTGCGCAAAAATGATTTGCCATTTGGCGGCCTTCAAGTGGTGGTTTCTGGCGATTTCTTTCAGCTTCCGCCCGTTAGCACGTCTATGCGAAATCGCGATGTATTCGAGCCTAGCCCGGAGTTTATTGCATCGCGCGAAAAATATGCGGCCGCTGGCAAAAATCCCGAAGGCTATATTACGGAATCGTTTGCGTGGGATTCTCTAAAACCTGTTGTGTGCTATTTAACAGAGCAACACAGGCAAGATGATGGCAAGTTGCTTAATGTTTTAACGGATATTCGCTGCGGGCGTGTGAGCGAGGCCGATAAGCAAGTGCTTGCTAGTCGCCTTGGTGAATATCCTCAAGATAGCGAAGTTTCGGTTCATCTTTTCCCTACAAACTCGCAAGCGGACGGCTTAAATAATGTGCAGCTTGCAGCAATCGACTCTGAGCCTCACGAGTTTGTAGCAACAGAAGCTGGGCCGAAAAATCTTGTAGATCGCTTAAAAAAGAACATGCTTGCCCCCGAGCGTCTTGTGCTAAAGGCTGGTGCAGCTGTAATGGCTTTGCGAAACGACCAAGATAAGCAATATGTGAACGGTTCTGTTGGGCGCGTATTGCGATTTGTGCCTGAATCCAAAGGTGGCTGGCCTATTGTTGAGTTTGAAAACGGCAATATTGTTACTCTTAAGCCTGCTGCGTGGGAGATGACGGATGGCGAAACGGTTCTTGCTAGCGTAAATCAAGTGCCACTTAGATGTGCGTGGGGAATTACGATTCATAAGTCGCAAGGCATGACGCTTGATAGTGCTGTTATGGATTTGCGCCGTACTTTTGCGCCTGGAATGGGCTATGTTGCGCTTTCGCGTGTGGAAAATTTGAGCGGGCTTTATTTAGAGGGCATTAATGACAGCGCGTTTAGTGTTTGCACGGATGCTGTGATTCTTGATGGTTCTTTGCGTGAAGCTTCTAAACACGCTAGTGAGATTCTTGCAAATGATGGCGTTCGCGCGTTTGAAGCTGGTAAGGCAAATGGTGATTCTGCGAATCAGCAAGAGTTTGATATTTTTTGCGCTAGCGATTACGCAGATAATGACGAATTTTCCTTTGACGACGAGTTTTAGATTTAGTTTTTGTTTAAACGGTGTTCTTGCTTTTGTTTCCCGAATTGGCCGAAATGGGAACAAACGCGGGGGAAAGGGAACAAACGCGGGCGCGACGACCTGCCTTCGAGCTTAAAGCGTAGCGCGCGAACGATTCTCGTGTTGTGTTCCGCTTTTTGTACCATTTTTTGGTCAAATTTGGTACAAAGTGCGGAGTTGTGTTCCGTGTTTTGTACGTGTTTTGGGTCAAATTTGGTACAAAGTGCGGAAAAGTTTGACGGATTTTGGTACAAAGTCGGGAAAGTGTTTTTGCTTTTGTTTAGTAGTGTAAACAAGTGTTTATGTCCTCATGCGCAAATAGATTGGAACGCATGGATTCTAATGTACTTCGTATGTCTAAACTGTTTCTTCGTACGCTGCGCGAAGACCCAGCAGACGCGGACGTGACCTCCGCAAAACTCATGCAGCGCGCAGGATACATTCGTAAATCCGCTCCAGGTGTGTGGACGTGGTTGCCGCTAGGTTTAAAGGTACTCAACAAGGTTCAAGCGATTATTCGCGAAGAAATCAACGGTATTGGCGCTCAAGAAGTTCACTTCCCAGCGCTTCTTCCACGTGAGCCTTACGAGGCTACTAATCGTTGGGAAGAGTACGGAGATAACATATTCCGCCTTAAAGATCGCCATGAGGCTGACTATCTTCTTGCTCCAACGCACGAAGAAGTCTTTACTCTTCTTGTAAAAGACATGTATTCTTCGTACAAGGATTTGCCACTAACCTTGTACCAGATTCAAACTAAGTATCGCGACGAGTTCCGCCCTCGCGCTGGCCTTATTCGCGGCCGCGAGTTTATTATGCAAGACGCTTACTCGTTCTCGATTGACGAAGATGGTTTGAAGTCTGCTTATGTAGAAGAGCGTGCTGCTTATTCGCGCATCTTTGACCGCCTGGGTATTAAATACGTGATTGTTCACGCTGTTTCTGGCCCAATGGGAGGGTCTGATTCCGAGGAATTCCTGGCTCCTATGGCGATTGGCGAAGATACTTTTGCTCTCGCTCCTTCTGGCAAGGCTTGGAATGTTGAGGCTTTGACCACGCCAGAAATGCCAGATGTTGACTACTCTGCAACTCCTGCTATGCAGGCTCTTGATACTCCAAACGCTAAGACGATTGAGGATTTGGTTAAGGTTTCTAACGATTTGCATCCGCGCAAAGACGGACGCGAATGGCAAGCTAGCGACACCTTAAAGAACTTGATTATTGCTGTTAAGCACCCTGCAGATGCAGCTGGCGGCGAGCATGATGAGCCATGGCGAGAAATCGTAGCTATTGGTGTTCCAGGAGATCGCCAAGTAGATATGAAGCGTCTTGAAGCTCAATTTGCTCCAGCAGAAATTGAAGAAGCAACCGAGGATGATTTAAAGGCGCATCCTGAGTTTGTTAAGGGCTATATTGGCGCTGGCGTTTTGGGCCCGCAGGCACGCAAAGATGGCAGCAAAATTGCTTGCCCAGTTCGCTACTTGATTGATGCTCACGTTGCAAAGGGTAGTGAGTGGATTACAGGAGCAGACGAAGAGGGCAAGCACGTTTACAACGCTGTGTACGGCCGCGATTTTGAGGCAGATGGTGTTGTGGAAGCAGCTCTTGTTCGTAGCGGCGACATGAGCCCAGACGGTTCTGGCCCGCTTAGCTTTGAGCGCGGCGTGGAAATTGGCCAGGTGTTCCAGCTTGGATTAAAGTATTCAAAGGCTTTGGGCTTAAGTGTTCTTAACGAAAACGGCAAGTCGGTTCCAGTGTGGATGGGCTGCTACGGCATCGGCGTTAGCCGCGTAATCGCATGCCTCGCAGAAACGCACCACGACGAAGCTGGACTTGCGTGGCCAATGGCAATTGCTCCTGCTCAGGTTCATGTTGTTGCAACAGGCAAAGATCAGGTTGCTTTCGATGCTGCCGAAAAGCTTGTTGAAGAGCTTAGCAAGCAGGGAATCGAAGTTATCTTCGACGACCGTCCAAAGGTTTCTCCAGGCGTAAAGTTTAAGGATGCGGAGCTTGTTGGCGTGCCTCTGGTTGCTGTTGCTGGACGAGACACCGTAAACAATGGCACGATTGAAATCCGCAATCGCAACGGTTCTGCTGTAGAAGCGGTTCCAGTTGACGAGGCAGCGGCTCGCATTGTAGAGCGCGTTCGCGAGCAGTTGTAATCTGCTAACTAAAACAGCTAAAACAATATTGCCGTTGATATAATGCATTGCATATTTGATATTTGCATATTTGCTATTTTCGTATGTGTGCATTATTTTCAGCGGCAATATTGCTATGAATATCAGCAAAATTTTAAAGAACACTATACTTGAGTCTAATGTTTAATATCATTAGACTTTTCTAAAACTCATTGGCGCCTCCTTCAATGTCGTCGTATTGATTTTCATCTAATTGGCCTCCAAAATCGGTTGTTTCTTCATCTTCTTGAGTAGAAGACTGTGATTTTGAAGACTGTGATTTAGAAGACATTGGGTTCTTGATTGCAAAGTTTTGGTTTTGACCATCTGCGGATTCGTTATAGTCTTTGTTTTTAGACTCTGCATTTACAACATTTTTGCTTTTTGCATACGAAGTCTTAGTAAATTCACTGATTCCGCGATTTAGGTCGTGTCCGATTGATGTTGCCTCTAGAACCACACGCGATCGGTCTTCTCCATCTTTGTGCCAAGATTCCGTGTTTAAATTTCCGCAAACTACGATTGCGTCTCCCTTATGCACGCTTTTTAGCACGTTTGACGCCAGCGATTTGTATGCTTTTACGGTCATCCATGTTGTTGGACGCTCCTTCCACGCTTTTTCTTCGCTGTGGTAGTAAGAAGATGTGCTTCCGATTCTAAGTGAGCATGCGGGCGCGTTTTCGTTGCGACTAAAGTTTACTGGGTCACTACCAACGTATCCGCTGATTGTTAATGTTGCTTGTTGCTGTGCCATATTTTTCAACCTTTCAAAAGTTTGGACTGCGACTAATTTAAGTCTCGAAGTTCATCGCGCAAAACCGTGTTGATTATCGTGGCTTTTGGCAAATTCGCCGCAGTAAAATCAACTATGATATATGAAAAATAGTTGTGCAAGATATTTTTATCAATGTGGTTAAAGCCTATGTTTTATACACATTGATAAAAAATCCTTGACAAAATAGGCAAAAGCGAGTAGAGAAAAGCAGACGTTAAGTAGCGCAGATAGTTGAGTAGCACAGATACTCAAGCGATACAAAAAAGCCTGCTTACGTATTAAACGCTTGCAGGCTTAGATATTTTTGATTTATTTTTGACTTACTCGCGACTTATCTGCGACTTATCTGCGATTTACCAAATGTGTACGCGCTCAGCAGGATCGAGCCACATCTCGTCGCCTTCCTTAACATCGAAGGCATCGTAGAACAAGTCAACATTTCGCGCAATGCCGTTAGTGCGGCATTCTGCAGGGGAGTGTGGGTCGATTTGAAGGTATTGCTCCGCAATCTCGTTACGAGACTTAGAGCGCCAGACCAACGCGTAGCTTAAGAAGAATCGCTGCAAAGCAGTGAAACCATCAATCTTAGGAGCGTTTAGCAAAGTTTCGCGAATCGCAGCGTCGCTTCCGTCGATTTCTTGCCCCTTGCTCTTTTGCAAAGCAAAAGCGTAGGCTTTAAGCGCAATAGTTACGCCGCTTAAATCACCAATATTCTCACCGATTGTTAAAGCGCCATTTACGTGAGGCATTGCATCTCGCTCTTCTTTGCTCTTTAAGTGAGAGTATTTAACAATCAGCTGCGTTGGCGTAAACGCATTGTATTGCTCAATAAGCTTTTTAGTGCGCTCAGTAAAGTTGGTCTTGTCTTCTTCTGTCCACCAATTGTTAAGCACGCCGTCGCCGTCGTATTCGCAACCTTGGTCGTCAAAACCGTGGCCGATTTCGTGGCCAATCACGGCACCAATAGCGCCGTAATTTGCTGCGTCTGGAGCGCTCGGGCTAAAGAATGGTGGTTGCAAAATCGCAGCTGGGAACACAATTACGTTAAGTAATGGATCGTAGTAAGCGTTAACGGTTTGCGGAGTCATCTGCCACTCTTCGCGATCCACAGGTTCTCCAGCTTTTGCAGTATACCTACCAAACACAAATCGAGAAACTTCGCGCATATTATCAATTAAGCCAGCGTCTTCCCTAATATTTAGCGCAGAGTAGTCAATCCAATGATTTGTGTAACCAATATTTGGCTCAAACTTGCTAAGCTTTTCCAAGGCCTTTGCCTTAGTCTCCTCGCCAAGCCAGCTGCTGTGAGAAATTGACTCGCGGTAAGCGTTAATAAGATTGCTAACTAAGCCTTGCATATACTTTTTAGACGACTCAGGGAAGTGCAAGCGCACGTACTCGCGGCCAACTTCTTCGCCGCAAGCATCGTCAACAACTCCGATTGCGCGCTTCCAGCGATCGCGAGGCTTTGTGGCGCCAGAAAGCACTTTGCCGTAGAAGTCAAATCTAGCTCCAGCAAAGTCTTCGCTCAACATGCTTGCCCAGCACAAAATCACATGCACGCGTGCCCAAAGCTTTAAATCTTCTAAGTCGGCTTCTTGCCAAATCTTATTCAATCCTTCTATAAAGCTTGGCTCGTGAACTATTACTTTGCTAAAAGCTTTGCGAACATTGATTGGCTGATTCTTTGCTTCTTCCGAGTCATCGTAAGCCTTTTGGGCAGCGTCCAAGAATGCGTCAAGATTCAGCGCTTCAAGCGTTTTTGCCAAATCCTCATAATTGTAAGGATTATAAGTTTTTTGAGAATCGCGAGTTGCTACGTTATCCCAGTGGTTGCTTGCGATTTGCGTTTCCACCTTCAAAAAGCGCTCGGCAAGTTCCTGGCTAGCGGCAGCATCTGCATACCCAGCCAATCGCAGCAAAGAAGCCACCATTTTTACGTATTCTTCGCGAATTGGAGCGTAACTATCCTCGCGATAGTACGCTTCGTCTGGCAAGTCTAATCCACCCTGCTCAATATGCATAACATTTGTTTTAGGGTCTTTAGGGTCTCCGTAAACACCAAAACCAAACATTGCATTTGGGCCGCCGTATGGAGTGAGAGCAGCAATAGTGCGAACCAAATCTTCTTTACTGGCCGCCGCATCAACAGCGTCTAAATCGCCTTTAATTGGCGTAATTCCAGCTTTTTCAATAGCTGCAGTATCCAAATATTTACGGTACAAAGTTTGCGACTTTTTGGCTGGGCAATCTTCGCTTTCTAAAATATCTCGAATTTGCGTCTCTGCATCTTCTGAAAGCTTGTAGAAAGCACCAAACATTGGCTTATCTTCTGGAAGAGTGTAAGTGTCAATCCATGGACCGTTTACGTAACGGAATAAATCGTCTTGTGGTCGAATAACTGAAGAGAAGGAAGCTGGGTCAAAATTTACAGCGGAAATTTCTTTCTGCGTTTCTTTGTTATTAATTTCATTGTTATTAGGCATGTGCCTAGATTACAAGTATTAAGCGACATCATTAGCTAGTATTTTCGCCATATTTTGCGCTATTTTCGTGCCTGCGCGTTAGTCTTAAATCATGATTGAACTTAAAACTCCATCCGAGATTGAAGCTATGAAGCCTGCGGGTCGCTTCGTTGGTAGTATTCTTAAAGACTTAAAAGCAATGACAAAAGTTGGCACAAATCTTCTTGAGATTGATGACTTTGTTCGCCAACGCATTATGAGCCGTAAAGGTGCGTCTTCTTGCTATGTTGACTATGCTCCCGATTTTGGAACTGGTCCTTTTGCGCACTACATTTGCACGTCTGTAAACGATGCAGTTCTTCACGGAGTTCCATACGATTACAACCTTAAAGACGGTGATTTGTTGACTCTTGACTTGGCGATTAACGTTGACGGATGGGTTGGAGATTCTGCTGTTAGCTTTGTGGTTGGAAAGCATGCGGACCCTGAGGATTTGCGCTTGATTAAGTGCACTGAGGAAGCTTTGGAGGCTGGAATTAACATGGCTCAGCCTGGAAACCGCCTTGGCGATATCTCTGCAGCTGTTGGTTGCGTTGCTCACGAGTACGGTTACAGCGTAAATCTTGAGTTTGGCGGCCATGGAGTTGGTCATATTATGCATGGCGATCCTCACGTTCCTAACGATGGCACTGCTCACCACGGCTACAAGCTTCGCCCAGGCTTGGTTATTGCAATTGAGCCATGGTTCTTAAAGACTACTGACGAGATTTATCAAGATCCAAAAGATGGTTGGACTCTTCGCTCTGCTGATGGTTCTCGCGGCGCTCACAGCGAGCATACGATTGCAATTACGGAGAATGGCCCAGAGATTTTGACCGTACGCTAGACTTATAAATAGTTGATTTTGTAAGTATTTTGCAAGTAGTAATTGCGTAAAACAAGTATATAAAGAGGTACTTTAAGTAAATGGCGGAATTTGATTTTGCCCAAGCGTTAAATGATGTTGAAGCAAAGTATTCTTCGATTTCTAAAGCAATAGATGTAGATTCGTTGAAGTCTACGATTGCAGATTTAGAAAAGCAGGCTGCTGAGCCTGGACTTTGGGATGATTCTGAGCATGCTCAGCAAGTTACGAGTAAGCTTTCTGCAGCTCAGTCTCAGCTAAAGCGTTTGCAAGCTGTAGATCAGCGCATTGAAGATGCTAAGACTTTGATTGAGCTTGGCCAAGAAGAAGGCGATGCTGATTCAATGAATGAAGCTCAAGAGGAGCTTGGCTCTATTGCTCACGAGTTGGACGATATGGAAGTTCAGACTCTTCTTGACGGCGAATACGACGCGCGTGCGGCCGTTGTTACAATTCGTTCGGGCGCAGGCGGCGTGGACGCGGCTGATTTTGCGCAAATGCTACTTAGAATGTACTTGCGTTGGGCAGAGCGAAATGGCTATAAAACTAAGATGATGGACACATCTTATGCGGAAGAAGCTGGTATTAAATCCGCCACTTTCCAAGTGGATGCCCCATACGCGTATGGCCGTCTTTCTGTAGAAGGCGGAACGCACAGAATGGTTCGTATTTCGCCATTCGACAATCAAGGCAGGCGTCAAACTGGCTTTAGTGCTGTTGAAGTAATCCCACTTGTTGAAGCTACGGATCATATTGATATTCCAGATTCCGACATTCGCGTGGATACTTTCCAAGCTTCAGGACCTGGAGGCCAGGGTGTAAATACCACGTATTCTGCGGTTCGTATTACGCATTTACCAACCGGCTTGGTTGTTTCTATGCAAGATGAGCGCAGCCAGATTCAGAACCGTGCTGCTGCAATGGCAGTTTTGCAATCGCGTTTGCTTGTGTTAAAGCATGCGGAGGAAGCTGCAAAGAAGAAGGAACTTGCTGGAGATATTAAGGCAAGCTGGGGAGATCAGATGCGCTCTTACGTTCTTCACCCGTACCAGATGGTTAAGGATTTGCGCACAGGCTACGAAACCTCGCAAACTCAGGCTGTTTTTGACGGCGATATTGACGGCTTTATTGAAGCTGGCATTCGTTGGAGGCACGAGCAAAGAGTTGCTGCAAAACACTCATAGCTTGCTCTTAAGTTGCTTTGACTTTTGTAAAGCGCGTAAAATCAAAAACAATCTATAAAATAGTAAAAAGTAAAGCATATCGTTCAATAGTTCGTAAAGGAAAATGCAGAATATGTCTCTGATTTCGCTAGAACATGTGTCGAAGATTTATCCTAAGGGCACGCGTCCTGCTTTGGACGATATTTCTTTAGAAGTTAATCGTGCTGACTTTGTGTTTCTTGTTGGAGCGTCTGGCTCTGGCAAAACCACTCTTTTAAGTTTGCTGTTGCGCGAAGAGGAAGCAACTAAGGGTGAGATTCACGTTGCTGGCAATGACTTGCGCCGCCTTGTAAATCGCCAGGTTCCGCAGTATAGAAGGTCGCTCGGCTTTATTTTCCAGGATTATAAGCTGCTGAACAATAAAACTGTGTATCAGAATGTGGCTTTTGCGTTAGAGGTTATTGGAACGAGTCGCTCTACAATTAAGTCGCTTGTTCCGCGCGTTTTGGAGACGGTTGGATTAACGGGAAAAGAAAATAATTATCCGCACGAGCTTTCAGGCGGCGAGGCTCAGCGAGTTGCCATTGCGCGCGCGTACGTTAATCACCCGCAAATTCTTCTTGCAGATGAGCCTACCGGAAACTTGGATCCTACAACTTCGCTTGGAATTATGGAAGTTTTGGACGCCATTAATCGCACGGGTACTACGATTGTTATGGCTACGCATAACGAAGAGATTGTTAACTCTATGCGCAAACGCGTTGTGGAGCTTCACGCTGGAAAGATTGTTCGAGATGAGCGCGAGGGTTCTTACGATTCTGCGCTTTACTTCCCAGATGCCGATGTTGAGCAAAAATCGAAGGCTCAGCAGGCTGTAGAAGGCGACTCCATTAGTGCGGCTGTTTCTTCGGCAAATGGTGATTCTAGCAATGACTCTAATGATGGCTCTAATGGCGTCTCTAATGGCGTCTCTAACGCTGCAAATAGCGAAAACTCATCTGCAAACGCAGGCGATTTAGAGGAGTCGCAAGAAAATTATCGCTTTATGTCTAAACGTGCAAAGCGTGCTGCTCAAGCAAAACAGGCCATGGATGCTGTTGCTCAAACTCTGCAAAATGGTTCCGAAGACAACGAGGGCATTGCTCGTCTTGCGCAATCGGTTCATTCTGGCAGAACAGGTAGATATGGCGAGGTTTTCCAGCCTCTAGAAACCACTATGACTTGGGGACGTGGACTTTCGATTCCGCCTGCTCCTCCTGCGCAAAAGTCGGCAGATAAGGCAGATGGCGCGGATAACGCGGATAAGTCCGATAACGCAGATAACGCGAGTAACGCGAGTAACGCGGATAGTGCTGATAAGGCCGATAAGGTCGATAACACGGATAACACGGATAACACGAGTAACGCTGGTAGCGTAGATAGCGCAGATAACAGCGAAAATCTTAAGAACGAAGGAGACGAGTAATGCGATTGAGGTTTATATTCTCCGAAACGTGTATTAGCCTACGCAGAAACGTTTCTATGATTATTTCGGTAATGCTCGTTACCTTTATATCGTTCTTGTTTATAGGCGCATCCGTTCTTATGCAGGCGCAAATCACAAAAGCTAAGGGCGATTGGTACGACAAAGTGGAAGTGGTTGCGTGGCTTTGCCCAGATGGAACAAGTCAGGCAGCGTCTTGCGCTTCTGGAAAAGCTCCAACAAAGAGCGAAATCGTAAAGTTAGAAAACATTATTAACCAAGAACTTGGCTCAGACGTTTCAAACATAACTTACGTTAGTAGAAGCGAGTTTTACAAGAACACTTTTCTTAAGCAATATCCTAATGGCTTATATCAAGGGCGTACTTTAACCGCTGCCGATATGCAGGATTCTTTGCGATTAAAGCTTACAAATCCAACAAAATATCAAGTTGTTTCCGAAGTTCTTTCTGGGCGTGATGGCGTAGAAGAAGTTGTAGACCAAAGGCAGATTTTTGACCCTGTGTTTAGTGTTTTAAATCATGCAACAGCTGTAACTATTGTGCTTGCTGCAGTAATGGTTGTTGTTGCGATTATGCTTACAGGAACTACAATTCGCATGTCTGCAGCCTCTAGAAAGCAAGAAACAGAGATTATGCGACTTGTGGGCGCTTCTAATTGGACGATTCGTATGCCGTTTATTTTAGAGGGCGCTTTTGCTTCCCTTATAGGATCTTTGCTTTCGGGGTGCGCCCTTAGCATTGTTGTTAAAGTGTTTATTACGGATTGGCTTGCGCAAAACGTTCGCTGGATGCCGTTTGTTAATCAGGCTACTGTTTGGATGACTGTTCCAGCGCTAGTCCTGGGGGCTGTTTTGCTTTCGATAGTCGCCTCAGCGTTTGCTCTTAGACGCTATTTGCAGGCGTAAATAATCTTAAATAATAAGTGTTGTAAAGCTTAAGATTAGTTTGAAACGCTTATGCTCAGTAGGATTTTCAATGTATAATTCGCATTAGTGCTTGTAAAGGTTTGAAAGGAAAACATGTTGGGTAGCAAGTTGGAAAGCAAATTGAGTAGCAAAAGATGTTATTTTTACTATTCTAAACGCGTAGCTGTTAGTGCAATTGCGCTAAGTGTTATTATGCTTTCTACAGTTGCTACTTTGATTGCATACAAGCCTTTGCGTGCCGATGCGGTAACAATGCAAGACTATAACCGAAAAGTGCAAAGTAATGCGGCGCTTAAAAAGCAGCTGGCTGGTGTTAGTAAGCAACTTGCAGATAAGATTTTAGAGCTTAACGATTTAAACGAACATAAAATTCCAAACCAGATTCGAGCTACTCAGCAGGCTCAAGATCAAGCTCAGCAGGCCATGAATCTTGTGGAGTCTACAAATCAGCGTTTGCAGTCTGCCCAAAAAGATAAGCGCGATTTGGAAGAAAAGATTAAAAAAACTGGCGAAGATTTTGACGATGCAAAGGCTGCTGTGGCTGCGCTTGCTAGAAAAAGTTTCCACGGCTCAAATGCTTCTAACGTAATGGCAATGGTTACTAATTCAACAACAACCGAGCAGTTTGTTGGTAAACTTCAGTCTGAGGCTGCAGTTGCACGCAGTGAGGCGAATGCTGCTAACGATGCAGCTGTTACTTTGAGCAACTCAATGAATAGGCGCCAGCGTTTGGCTGCTATAGAAACCGCGATTGAAAAGTTAAAGCAAAAAGCTCAAGATCAGGCTCAGAGTGCGCAGGCTGCTGCTAAGGCTGCTCTAGATAAGCAGCGTTCTTTGCAGGCTTTGCGAGACCAGGGAAGTGCTCTTAGAAAGCAGTTGGAAAGCCAAAAGAGCAGTCTTACTTCTCGCGCAGCTAGAGAGGCTGCGGAAATTGTTGAGTTAAAATCTCAAATCGACGCTCAAGCTAGGGCTTTGGCTGCTACGGCTGCTGCAAGAATGAACCCTAACGCTAATCGCCAGCAAATGCGTGGCGGCGGGTGGAGCGCTCCTAATTTGCCAGCTTTGCCTCTTTCTAATGGAGCTGCAAATGGAATGAATTACACGGTTCCTGGAAACTGTGCGGCGGGTTCGGGCAATTGCTATGGCCACAATACTGGAAACACGGTTGGCGGCTCTGCGTACCCTGCTCGCCAGTGCACACTTTGGGCGTATATGCGTAGATCGCAGCTTGGATTGCCTGTTGGATCGTTTATGGGAAACGGCGCGGAATGGGCGAATTCTGGGCGAAAGCTAGGATATTTGGTAAATCGCACTCCGCATGTTGGCGCTATTATGGTGTTTAGTAGGGGTGCTGCTGGATCCGACCCTACGTACGGCCACGTTGCTGTTGTTGAGCGTGTAAACTCCGACGGCTCTGTGCTTATATCCGAAGGTGGCGTTGGTTTTGCAACGTTCCCATCTTATAGAACAATTCCTAGTGCAGGAAACTACGAGTACGTACATTATTAGAGTTTATTAAACGCTTTTTTGCGGAGGGCATTTTGGATAAAAAACCTGGTTCAGATGGCACTTTAACTGTTGCAAGAAATAAAAAAGCAAATCACGACTACGCGATTGAAGATTGCTACGAAGCGGGCATTGCTCTTACTGGAACCGAAGTTAAGTCTTTACGAGAAGGCAGAGCTTCTTTAGCCGAGGCTTTTGTAAACATTGATAGGCGTGGCGAGATTTGGCTAGAAGGCGCAAATATTCCAGAATATCTAAATGGAACGTGGAATAATCATGCCCCTAAGCGTAAGCGCAAGCTGCTTCTTCACGCGGTTCAAATTGCTAAGCTTTCTAGGCAGATTGAAGCTAAGGGCTATACGATTGTGCCTTTGAGGATTTATTTTAAAGGTAGCTACGCTAAAGTTGAGATTGCTCTGGCGCGAGGCAAAAAAGAGTACGATAAGCGGCAGGCGTTGCGCGAAGAACAAGATAAGCGCGAGGCTTTGCGAGCTATGCGATACAAAAATATGCAATCTAGGTGATTCGCCGTTTTGCTCGGCTTCCTATTTAGCGTTGCTGAGGGCTGGCTAATTCTTGTCTCACAACGCTT
>NZ_KQ956824.1:0-10050 GCF_001546455.1 Gardnerella vaginalis
TCTTTCGCGGCGAAAAATCTCGAATCTCTACCTTACTTGCACTTCGATTTGTATAGTCACAGCGGTGGGAGATACTTAAAACATGGATATTTCAACAGATTTCACCACCATTCCAAGCAACTTTGCAAAAGATGCGCCGAATGAAAATAAGGTTGACGGCGTTCCCGTTGTGTCTTTTCCGTTTTATGTAAATAATCTGCCAGATTTTGTTCACTACTTGCATTGGAGATTTGTAGACGACGACGCTATACCAGTGTGCGGATTCCAGTGGATTCATTGGACGGTAGCAAACTTGCCCGTGGAATCGCTTATGTTTGACTTTAACGATTCGCGCGCGTTGCAAATTCCGCAAGACTTTTCGCGCACAATGCCAACCATGATTCCAGAAGCGGTGCAAGGGCGAAACAGCCAAGCCAGCCGATTTGTGGGTTGCACGAATCCTGCGGTTACAATGCGTTACAACGGCCCGCAGCCGCCAGACAAGGATCACGACTACATGCTAGAGGTTTTTGGCACGCAGGAGCCTCTTAAAAATCTTAAAGAGGGCTTTTATCTTAACGAGCTTATAAACGAGATTAGGCATTGCAAGTCTTATGTAGACGTTAATGGCCTTTATTTAAGGGGCGAGGCGTAGCGTTTAGGATTTATATGACTTCGCGCTGGAAAATCGCAAGCAGCTTGCGATTAGATGTGCGTGCGTAAAATAATCAAAATAAGCTAGATAAGCAAAATAATCTAAATAACAAAATAATCAAAAATTAGAAAATAGGGGATGCAAATATGGCATGCACAACAATTTTAGTAGGACGCAAAGCGAGCTACGATGGATCCACGCTTATTGCGCGTAACGAAGACTCCGCAAACGGCGAGTTTAACCCAAAGCGCTTAGTGGTGGTAAAGCCACAAGACCAGCCGCGTGTTTATAAGTCCGTGCTTAGCCACGTAACAGTAGAGCTTCCAGATAATCCAATGCAATACACAAGCGTGCCAAACGCAGATTTGCGCGAGGGAATTTGGGGAGAAGCCGGCGTTAACGAAGCAAACGTGGCAATGAGCGCAACCGAAACGCTTACATCCAACGAGCGCGTGTTGGGCGCAGACCCAATGGTGGAGCTTCAAAAAGCGCAAGGCAAGGAAGGCGACGCTGATTATAAGCCAGAAGTGCCTGGTGGAATTGGCGAAGAAGACTTCTTAACGCTTGTTTTGCCTTATATTCGTAGCGCTCGCGAAGGCGTTGAGCGTTTGGGCGCGCTGCTAGAAAAGTATGGCACGTACGAGATGAATGGCGTTGCGTTCTCGGATGTAAACGAGATTTGGTGGATGGAAACTGTTGGCGGACACCACTGGATTGCTAAGCGCGTGCCAGACGAGGCGTATGTTGTTATGCCAAACCAGCTTGGAATCGACGAGTTCGATTTGGAAGACGCTTTGGGTGACCAAGAAGAGCACATGTGCTCGGCTGATTTGCTTGAGTTTATTGAAGAAAATCACTTGGATTTGGCGGTGGAAAACGCTTCGCCATTTAATCCTCGAGATGCTTTTGGCTCTCACTCGGACGCCGATCATGTGTACAACACGCCGCGCGCGTGGTTTATGGAGCGTTTCTTGAATCCGTATGACGAAGTGTGGGATGGAAAAGACGCGGATCATAGGCCAGATAGCAACGATATTCCGTGGGCGCGTCAGCCTGAACGCAAGGTGACGATTGAAGACGTTAAGTACGTGCTTAGCTCGCACTATCAGGGAACGCAGTATGATCCTTACGGAAAGCTTGGCGATGAACATACGCGTCATCTTTTCCGCCCAATCGGCATTAATCGCCAAAGCCAGTTGGCTGTTATGCAAATCCGCCCTTATATGCCAGAAGCGTTCCGCGCAATTCAGTGGATGGCCTACGGCTCTAACCCGTTTAATGCGCTTGTGCCGTTCTACCCAAATGTAAACGAAACGCCAAAGTATTTGGAAGATACAACTACTCGTGTAACAAGCGAAAACTTCTATTGGGAAAATCGCATTATTGCGGCTCTTGCGGATGCTGCATTTAACGACACTGCAAATGCGATTGAGCGTTACCAGGAGGTTGTTGGTTCTCATGGACATGCGATGGTTAAGGCTACGGATGTTGCCGCTGCAAAGATTCTTGGCGTTTCTTTGAAAGATTACGAGCCAGAGCGCGAAGGCGACGAAAGCAATGATGGCGATGAGTATTGCGATTTAGTTAGGAATGCGGATGCCATTATTGCGCAGCTTAGAAACGAAGATGTGCGCGCGGCTTTGGCTGAAGCGAATGAGGGTATGGCAGCAAAGCTAAAGAAAGAAACCGATTCTTTGCTAGACACGGTTCTTTACATAACCAGCATGCGCATGAAGAATGGCTTTAACCGCTCCGACCACTAATCGCAAGTTGTTTAGCGGCTTAAGTTGTTAAGTCGCTTAAGTCGCTAATCGCAAGTTGTTATAGACGTTACTAATAACGCGCATAGTTTTAATGCAATATTGCTATACCGCGCCCATGCAATCGTATAGTATAAAACTGTTCACTTAATCTATGCGCGTCTATTAGGCGTTTCTTGCCGAAAGTGGGGAATATGAGCATTCTTGATTCGTTTACTGCACAATTTGGACTGGTTAAAAAAATCGATGCCTTTGGATTTATGGATTATTTAAAGACTAATCCAAGCGAGCCAAGAAAGCATGGTAAGGTGCTGCTTGTTACTGCAGATACACCTCTTAAGGCTTCTAGGGGAGAGGGCAAAACAACCACCACTATTGCGCTTGTAGACGCGTTGCGTGAGCGTGGGGTGGACGCAGCGGCCGTTTTGCGTCAGCCGAGCATGGGTATTACTGCGGCGGGTTCTAAAGGCGGCGCGAGCGGCGGCGGAAAGTCATCTCTTTCGCATCCAGATTTGATTGACTGGGGTTTGTGCGGAGAAATGGCCGCCATTGAGTGCGCGCAAAATCTTCTTGTTTCTTTTGCAGAAAAGGCGATTGATGAGGGTATTTTAGACACGATTTTGGTGCCGCGTGTAAGCGAAGTGCCTTCGCGATCTTTGCGTAGCATTGCCGTTGATTTTGGCAAGGGCACGGTTGCCGAGCGCGTTGTGTTAACGCCGACTTGCGAACTTATGCAAATCGTAGTGCTTTCTAGAAGCATGGAAGAAATCGCAAATCGCGTTGCTGCCATGATTGCTGGCACAAAAGACGGCAATCCTGTTAAATTTGGCGAATTTGTGGACTTGTGGCGAATCACAAATATTCTTACCGACGCTGTAAAGCCTGTAAAAACAGAGACGATTAACGGATCGCCGATTTACGTTCACTGCGGCCCATTTGCAAACGTTTCGCTTGGAATTCCAAGCCTTGTAAGCGTTGAGATGGCGTGCGCGCTGCACGATGTTGTTGTTGTGGAGGCAGGGTACGGCACGGATGCTGGTGCGCAAAAGTGGCTTGATATTGCTGCGCGCGAGTTTGGAGCAAAGTGGCCTGCAGCTGCGGTTGTTGTTACTCGTGCCAGCACTTGGCGAGATGATGAAACGCTTGCGTGGCGCTACCCGTTCCATGTTTCGCGCCTGGAATCGCTTGATATTCCTACTTTCCCTCTGATTAATTTGTGGGAAGGGGAAGATGACCAAGTTCCAGATTTGCTTGAGCAAGCTAAAGCTTTGGGCTTCCGTAAGCCGATTGTTGGCAATTTGTTCCGTGATGGCGGGGATGGCTTGGCAAATCAGCTAGATGATTTTGTTACTGCGATTAGCGCTGGTGGCGATGCTAAATCTGCGCCAAGCCGCCGCGGAAAGTCGCTTCTAGAGCGTATTAATCTGCTTTGCTTAGAGGCTTATGGCGTTCCTGCTGAGCGCGTAATCGACAAAGCAGGTTTTGCGGATTCGTTGAAAGAAGCGCAGGATTTGTGCAATAAGGCTGGGGTTGATTTTGATAGCTTGGCGCTTGTTGCTGTAAAGTCGCCAGCAACCATGACAGATGACGACCACGCGCCTGCAGACTCTCGCACTGTAACGCTTAAAAAGGTGGAAGTGCATTCTGGCGCAGGTGTTGTTCAGGTAAATCTTACGGCCTCGCTAACAACGCCTATGCCAAAAATCGTGTGATTTTCCGCGAGACTTTCCCGAGACTTTCCCGAAAATGTTGCTCGACACGCCGATTTGAACAACATTTTCGGGAAAAATCTCCCGATTTTGTAGTTGATTTTGCCGATTTGAGCAACATTCTCGGGAAAAATCTAGTGCGCGCACGAAGTTAGATTATGCAAAAGTGCGGCGCAGCCAATCGCAAGCAAGGTCAATCCATTGCTGAACTTCTGGCTGAACAAACTCAGGCAGCACTGCTCCATTTTCATCGCGCTTGGCGGTCTCTTTAACAGCCAGCGCCAAACCGTGCGGCCCCTTAGGGAAAAGATGCGCCTCAACACTCACGCCCGCCTTAACGCACGCGTCTATAAACATAATCGAATTTTGCACTGGAACCGTTTGATCCGTAATGGTTTGCCAAATAAACACTGGCGGAGTTGTGCAATCCACGTGATTTTCCAGCGAAAGTTGCTCAACAAGCTGCTGGCGTTCCTCGCTGGTAACGTTTCCAAAAAGACGCTCGAAAGTTGGCTTATGCGCGTATTCTCCAGCAGAAATCACTGGGTAGGCGAGCATAAGAGCGTTTGGTCTAACGGCTTCGGCGTTGTATCCGTTTGCCTCTTTAACGTTGTTACTTGCGCAAGTAGCAAGATTTGCGGCAACATGGCCTCCTGCCGAAAAGCCAATAATCGCAACGTTTTGTGAATTTATGTGCCACTCTTCGGAGTTGTTGCGAATCAACCGCATCGCCTCTGCCGCCTCTAAAAGTTGCGTAGGGTATGAGCTTGGAACAAGAGAGTAGCGCAAAACAAAAGCGTGGAATCCTGCCGCTGCAAACTTCATTGCAATAGGCTCTGCTTCTCTATTAGAAACACGCAAGAATCCGCCGCCTGGAAGAATTAAAACGGCTGGCCTATCTTGTTTTCCTTTACTGTCTAAATTGTCGTTTAAAAGGTAGCCAGTAAGTTTTGCGTCTCTTCCGTCAATGCCTCTAATTTGGCGCTCTATAATTTTCATAGCATCTCTTTTCTTTTGCCTATTTGCAATTTATGCTAAACATAAACTTAAGCATAATTCTAATCAAATACCTTGTTTTTAAGTGTGTTTTTAAGTGCGATATTTAGTGTGTTTTTAATTGTGTTATTTAGTGCGATATTTTATAAATTCGTGTAGAGTCTTAAGAGGCTTTATAAGGAGATTTAAGATGCGTAATGAAGAAGATAGTTTAGGCAAGGTTGTTCTTGCGGCCACTCCGATTGGCAATATGGGCGATGCTTCATCTCGATTGATTAATCTTCTAGAAACCGCGGATATTGTTGCCGCGGAAGATACGCGCAGACTTTACGACCTTGCAAATCGCCTTGGCGTGCGTGTTTCGGGGCAGGTTGTGGCGTATCACGATCATAATGAGCGCAATAAGGCAGACGGCCTGCTTGACCAGGTTGAGCAAGGCAGCACGGTTCTTGTTGTTTCCGACGCTGGCATGCCTACGATTAACGATCCAGGCCTCGCCATTGTTCGCCGCGCAATAGAGCGCGAGTTGCCTGTTACGTGCGCGCCTGGGCCGAGTGCTGTTTTAGACGCGTTGGCGCTTTCGGGCCTGCCAACAGACCGTTTTTGCTACGAAGGCTTTTTGCCGCGCAAGTCTGGGGAGCGCAGCCAGCATTTGCGCTCGCTTCTTTCAGAAAAGCGAACAATCGTGTTTTACGAGGCTCCGCATAGAATTGCCGAATCCATGCGCGATATTCTTAATGTTTTTGGTGCCAACCGAAAAATGGCTCTTTGTAGAGAGCTTACTAAGGATTTTGAAGAAGTGCGCCGTGGAACTGTTGAACAGATTGCAAAAAGCGTAGAAAATGACCCTCCTCGTGGCGAGATTGTGCTTGTTATTGCGGGCGCAGGCGAAGATGAAGTTGCGCAGCAAAACGTTGATTTAAGCGTGGATCAGCTTGCGCAAATGGCTTGCGACCTTTCGCAAAACGAGGGTTTGCGAATCAAAGATGCTATAACTAGCATTGTTTCCAGCCATCCGCTTTACGATGGATCTTTTGCTAATCGCAAAGAAGTTTATGCAGCTTGCTTAAAAATCAAGGGAAATGTGAACAGCTAAGTAGGAAATTAAGCGAAAAATGTGGAAATGTGGGAAAGTTCTAGCAATTAATCCCCATTTTTTGCGTATTCGTAGGCTTCTAAAAGCACGTCTAAACTGTGTTTAACGCCTGGCCCGCCTTGCTGAGATATGTATTCCAGCATTTTTGCGTCCGCAATTGGGTTTGCAACAACCCATTTTCTTAAGTCAGGAACGTTCTTTGCAATATGCCATAGCACGTCTTTGCTTGTGTTTTCGCAGCACGCAACTTGCTCAGTGAGTACGATTGGTGGCTTTGGAGGCATTGAGCTAAAGTCGCCAGTATCGTAAGTATCGTAAGTATCGTAAGTATCGCCAGTATTTCCAGTGTTAATAGTCATAAAGAATATCCTCCTTGTCTATTATGTATTTAATCCACTCTTTGGCTTTAGCGGCCCCTGGAAAATAAGGATTGCTGTCTATAATTTTTTCGCAGTCTTTAAAACTTGTGTTGTACTTTTGCACCAACTCGCACACTGTATCTACTCTTCGCATTTCGTCGTAAATGTTTTTTGATGGAGTTAGCGCAATATCGCAGATAGTGCGTGCAACAGAAGTTACGCGCAAATCTTTAATCATTCTTTGCTCTTTTTTTAACAATTTTCTTCTAAACACTTGTAGCTGATGGTCGTGTGGTTTTATTCGATAATGACTGTTGGATATTATCTCTAGTATGTTTGGGATTTTTCCGCCCAGCCAAATCCAAGATGCCGTAAAAGCGCAGGCCACCGTTCCGCTTGGAAGCAACTTTTTTAATACAGCGCAACGTCCTTCTGGCGTTTTTGCAGTGGATTGAGCGAATCCGCTTCGTATTGAAAGATTGTTGAATGCTCCGTAGTTGCACAGTTGTTTCATGCTTAATGGCCCTGGTAAATGCTTTGTGTCTATAAGCAATGGCAAATCGTTGTTTTCTTGTTCCGAAAATAAAATCAGCTCTTCGTCTTTGTTGATTTGGTTGATTTTGCTAGTTTTGCTGATTTTGCTAGTTTTGCTAGTTTTGCTAGCTTTATTGTTTTCGCTGATTTTGTTGACTTTGTAATCTTTGCGTCTTTTGTAGTCTTTTGTTGATTTTTTATCTTTTTCGTCATTGCGGATTGTGCGTTTTTTGCTCAGCGTTAAAGTGCTCATGCTTCTCCTTTCTGTGTAATGCGTGCGAATATGTATCTTTTTAATGTTTTAGGTTTTATACACAATAGTGTGTTTTGCTTTTTTGTCTACGCGATTTTTTGGGATTGTGTAAAAGTGGATTTTTAGTTTTTGCTCTTTAAAAAATGTGTTTATGTGTTTATGTGTTTATGTGTGACTAGTCATGCTTATGCTTGCGATTTTTACTGTGATTTTTGCCGTGATTTTTACTGCGATTTTTCGTTGCATTATCTAATGTGTCCTCGCTGAACAAGATAATATTTGGCTATGAGTCATATTTTGGTGAATGTTGCATGGCCTTACGCAAATGGCCCTCGTCATATTGGTCACGTTGCGGGATTTGGCGTCCCTTCCGACGTATACGCGCGCTACGAGCGTATGAAGGGAAACAGCGTGCTTATGGTTTCGGGAACCGACGAACACGGCACGCCGATTTTAGTTGAGGCAGATAAAGAAGGCGTGAGCGCGCAAGAGCTTGCAAACCGCTACAATCGCGTGATTACTAAAGACTTGTGCGATTTAGGATTAAGCTACGATTTGTTTACGCGCACAACAACGGCAAATCATGAGCATGTTGTTCAAGAGATGTTCCGCCAGTGCCTTAAGAATGGTTATATTTACAAGGGAACTCAAAAAGTTGCGATTTCGCCTTCTACAGGCCGCACTCTTCCAGACCGCTACATTGAGGGCACTTGCCCGATTTGCGGTGCGGACGGCGCCAGGGGAGACCAGTGCGATGCTTGCGGAAACGAGTTGGACCCAGACGAGCTTATTAACCCTGTTTCTAAGATTAACGGCGAAACTCCGCGTTTTGAAGAAACAGAGCATTACTTCCTCGATTTGCCAGCTTTGGCAAACGCAAACTTGGATTGGCTTAATTCCAGGGATGGCTGGCGCACAAATGTTATTAACTTCTCGATTGGCTTGTTTAAGGAAGTTAAGCCTCGAGCAATTACGCGAGACATTGATTGGGGCATTCCAGTTCCTGTAGAAGGCTGGATTGATAACCCAAATAAGCGCTTGTACGTGTGGTTTGACGCCGTTATTGGCTACTTGTCTGCCTCCATTGAGTGGGCGCGTAGGCAGGGCAAGCCAGACGCTTGGCGCGATTGGTGGTGCGATCCTAAGGCTCCTGGCTATTACTTTATGGGCAAAGATAACATAACTTTCCATTCTCAGATTTGGCCTTCGGAGATGCTTGCGTATAATGGCGCTGGCTCTAAGGGTGGAGAATCTGGCGTTTACGGCCCACTCAATATGCCAGAGCAGGTTGTTGCCTCCGAATTTATGACTATGGAAGGCAAGAAGTTCAGCTCTTCGCGCGGAATTGTGATTTATGTTAAAGATATTTTGGCGCGCTACCCAGTGGATGCCGTTCGCTACTACATTTCCATTGCGGGGCCAGAAAATTCCGACGCCGACTTTACTTGGGCAGAGTTTGTTCGCCACAATAACGAGGAACTTGCTGCAAGCTGGGGAAATCTTGTTAATCGTGTTGCAAATTTGATTCACAAGAATTTTGGCGCTATTCCTCCGTTGGATGAAGATTGCATGACCGATATGGACCGTGCGCTTTTGGATCAGACTTCCAACGCGTTTGAGATTGTTGGAGGCTTGATTGATCGCCATCATCAAAAGAACGCTCTTAACGAGGCCATGCGCGTTGTGTCGGATATCAACAAGTATATTTCTGCTACGGAGCCTTGGAAGATTAAGGATGACGAGGCTCGTCTTGGAACGGTTTTGCACGTTGCTGCACAAGCTGTTTTGGATGCTAATCATTTGCTTGCGCCATTCTTGCCTCATTCCGCGCAAAAAGTGTGGGAAGCTCTTGGCGGCACGGGTGTGTTCTCGCCGCTTCCAAGAATCGAAGAGGTAACCGATCTAGATAATCCAGATTTTAAGTATCCGATTATTACTGGCGATTATCGTCTTGGTGAAACTGTTCACCCGTGGGAAAGCGAGGAATTGGTTACTGGCACACCTGTTGCTAAGCCAACTCCGATTTTTGCCAAGATTCCTAAAGAGGCGATTGACGAGGAGCTTGAGCGCTTTGAGTCTGCGCTTGCTGCTCGTCGTAAAGCCGACGAAGAAAGATTGGCCGCTGCAAAAAAATCGCTGGAATCGAAGTGATTTGAGCAAAAGATTCTATTGCAAGTGACGTATGTAACAAAAAACAGGCATACTACCAGGAATTAAAAAAATTTTTCAGGAAATTTTTAGCTTATATGCGTGTTTCGCGAGAAAAGTATGGTTATAATAGATATTGCTGATGGTTCATCCATCGGTGAGGTTCGTTCGCGAACCCCATAACTGAAACCTTCTTCTCTCTTTCTCTCTGCCCCGGTGGGTCTTCTCTTTCCCACCGGGCTTCTTTTTATCTTTTTATCTTTTTCAAGTTTTGCCGTCTACGCGTATCTCTTGCGCGGAAAAATTTCCGCACTTTGTACGTGTTTTAGGTCAAATATGGTACAAAACCCGGAAAGGCAGGTTGGCGCGCCTGCGAGGAGAGAAATACTCAAACCTCGCGCAACACCGAATAGGAAATGTCGCGCCCTCGTTTGTTCCCTTTTTGGTCAATTTGGGAAACAAAAGCAGGAAAAAAGAAACAAAAGCAAGGAAAGCGCAATACCAAGTAAGGAATTGTATTCAGGCAGGCAATCGTTCGCGCGGTCTAAGCGCGCGAACGTC
>NZ_KQ956824.1:10150-26916 GCF_001546455.1 Gardnerella vaginalis
TGCCTTTTCGCGCTACGCTTTAAGCGAAAAGGTAGGTCGGAGCGCAATAAAATAAAAAACGCAGACTGCATTTGCAATATGCGAATGCAATCTGCGTTTGTAAATCAGCTCGCGCTAAATAACGTTTAGCGGCAGCGCTTTGTAAGTGGCGTCCATGGATCAAGCATTACAGGCTCTTGATCCAATACAGCTCGCGTTGCTTCATCAAGATACTTCTTGTTAATAATGATTTCGGTAACGTAGCGGTCAAACCACTGTGCGGATCCAACGTAATATCCGTCTTCGCCGTTATCTTTGCCCCAGCTGTTTTCAATCTTCCAGCGGTCTGGCTCGCCATCTTTGTTAAGATTTACGCCAGTAAAGGTCATTGCGTGGTTGCCTGGGCAATCCATGTATTCCAAGCCTTTAGCTTTGTCGAATGTAAACTCTACGTCGAATAGCTCGTCTACGCGCACAACTGCTGGGTCAAAGAAGCCCTCTTGCCTTAGCGAGAACTGCGTGCAATCGCAAGCAAACCAGATTGGGTGTCCGTCTTTTAGCTGATCCACAGCGGCTTTGCGGAACACTTCTAGCGCAACGTTTGCAAACTCCATTTCCTTCGTCTCAGCAACATTTGTGGTGTACTTAAGCTGGTAGAGCTTGTTGAACGGAGTGCGTTCCATTGGGGAGTTGCACAAGCTTACAAAGTCGTTTACGTCTACTGGCACGTACTTCTTTGCAAACTCGAGTGGCGTAATGCCATATTCGCAAATCATTGGGCGATCGTCTTTGCCGCTCTTTGGCTTTTCGCTGCCTTTATCGTCCTTCTTTTCGCTGCTCTTAGACTCGCTATTTTCGTCGCTCTTCTTATTGTCCTTCTTATCTTCGTCATCTTTAGTGCGCGCAAAGAAGTCGAAACGCTCTGGTGGCTCGCCAAGAGCGATTGCAGTCATGCGGTACACGGTTTCCAAGTCGCGAATCTTCATTTTTCGCAACTCTTCCATAGAAGCGCCATTCTTGTGTGCCTCGCGCAACTCGCATGCAAACTCGCGAAGCTTGCTGTTAATGTATTGCACGAAGGCCTCGGAATCGGTGGCGTTTTGCGAATCTGGGTATGCACTCTTTGGCATAAGTCCGTACTTGTTTACCAAGTTAACGAACATTTGCCACCAGCCGCCGTCGTCAATCGGGCCGTAGTTAATGTTTTCAAAGATTCGGCTATCTAGCGGCTCGTCTAGCGTTGATAAAACGTTTTCCAAGTATGCGTTTGCTTTTTCAATCTTGTCCCAGAAGAACAAGTAGCTTTCGGAAAACTCAAAGTCCTCTAAATTCCACTTATGCATAAGCTCGTAGCGCAAGGTGTTAAGTGCTGCAAACATCCAGCAACGCCCAGAATGTTGCTGATTTGTTATTGTTCCTTGCTTTAGCTCTATAGAAAAGTTGCGTGGCAGCGCGCGCTGACCCTGGTAGCTTGTTGCTGCTTTAAGAACGCCGCTGGATACAGAAGCGTTTGCCGCTACTCGATTTGCTCGCTGTTCGTTAAAATGCTTAGAATATTCGCGAACGTCGTTTAGTGTAACGGCTTTTACGTTTTCAGACATATATCTCCTTGCTTTGATTGTTTTGAAAGTAATGAATAAGTGTTATTGTAGCTTGCTCAATGCACGAGTCGCGTTTTGCGCGGCTTTAAGTGTTCGCGAGTGTTTGTGTTTCGTTTATGTAAAACATGTTATTTTTATGTGTTTATGGCGATTTACGCAACAAGTTTTCGTAAATTTTAAGTAATTTCGTTAAATATTTTGATATTTTGCCGATTTTATGTATTAATTTTGGTTAAGATTACTATTTATTACGTGTTATTGCATGTTTATTTTAGGTAATGTACATAGGTTAGCTAAAAATATACTAATTACACGTCCAAATTATTAGGGCTTACTTAAGTGTGCCTTAAGCACTTATGATTTGCCTTTTTGATTAGTGATTAAATGATGGCAGTGTGCAAGCGTAAGTTTGCAGTTACCAGATGGAGGTAACAATGTTTAGACGTAGAAAAGAGTCACAATGATACGATACATCGTTAAACGATGCCTGAATTATGTTGTGATGCTGTTTGTGTCCGTATCCATGACGTATTTCTTGGCAAGTGCATTTATGGATCCGCGATCGAACTATATGTCTAGGCATCCGCATCCACCAATTCCTTCGATTAACCGTTCTTTGGATTTGGCAAATATTAACGACCAAACTCCAGTTATTACAAGGTATTTGCGTTGGATTACTGGCGTTCTTACTCGTTGGGATTGGGGATTAAGCCCAGAGCAAGCGCCTGTTGGCCCTGCGATTGCAGCGCGTATCGGCGCATCGGTGCAGCTGGTTACTTGCGCAACTGTTCTTGGCATTGTTTTGGGTGTTAGCGTTGGCGTTTATACTGCTATTCGCCAATATAAGTGGCAAGACAGGGTTCTTAACTCTATTGCTACGTTCTTGCTTGTTGTTCCAGCCGCCGTGTTTGGCTTGCTTATTGTTTTAGCTGCGATTAGCATTAACAACGCTGCTGGTTCTCGTTTATTCTTTGTTACTGGATTACATTCCTACCAAGGCTCTAATCCTATTGCTTTTATTCTTGACTTCTTGCAGCATTTGATTTTGCCAACAATTGTTATGACCGTTCCTGGCATGGTTGGCTATCATTTAACCCAGCGCACCTATTTGCTCGACACTATGAATGCTGATTACGTTCGTACTGCTCGCGCTAAGGGTTTGCCTCTAAATGTGGCTATTCGTCGCCACGCTTTGCGTACTTCTTTGATTCCTACGGCCGTAGACGTTGCCTTCTCGATTGCAGGCGTGTTTACGGGTGCTGTGATTACCGAAACCGTGTTTGCAATTAACGGTTTGGGTAGCTACTTCGTACAAACTATTTCTAATAACGACATTAATGGTTCTGTTGCTATTGCTGCGTTCGGAGCCGTGTGTACTTTGGCTGGAGCCTTGTTGGCAGATATCTTCTCCGCTTGGCTTGATCCTCGTATTCGTTTGAGCTAATTGCGCAACAGTGTAGGTGTATTGATATGAGTAAAAAAGATGTATCTTCAAAGACTCAAGAGTCTGCTGCCGATAAAAAGGCAACTGCTAATTCTTGGGGTAATTTTAAGCGCACAGGCAAAATAACGCTTTATACGCGTCGCTTCTTTAGGCGTCCATCCGCTGTTGTTGGCTTGGTCTTGCTTGTGTTTTTGATTCTTCTTGCGCTGTTTGGCTCTAAGATTAGCAAGTGGGGCTACGACGAGCCTGATTTTACGGCTCTTGCAACTCCTCCTAGCGCCGAGCATTGGCTAGGAACTACGCCTGGCGGATCAGACATGTATGCAATGGTTGTTCGCGGACTTGGTCGCTCGCTTTCTATTGGTATTGTAAGCTCCATTTCGATTACGATTATTGCTGCTTTGGTTGGTACTGCTATCTCGTACTTTGAAGGCTGGTTTGAGCAGGTTGGCATGTGGGTTCTAGACATGCTTTTGATTGTTCCATCCTTCTTGCTTATTGCTTTGATTGTTAGCTCCGCTACTGGCGGCAACGACTGGCTGTGGCTTGCCTTTGGTATGACTTCCTTTGGCTGGATTGGCTATGCTCGTACGCTTAGAACTTTGACTTTGAGCTTGCGTGAACGTGAATATGTGCGTGCCGCTAAGTTTGAAGGCGTTTCTTCGTTCCGCATTATTGTTCGTCACCTTGTTCCAAACCTTGGTTCCGTTTTGATTATTAACACGGTTCTTGGTGTTATCGGCGCAATCAACGGCGAAACCGCATTAAGCTTCTTGGGTCTTGGTATTAAGGCTCCAGATACTTCTTTGGGTACTCTTCTTAACGTTGGTCAAAGTAGCGTTATGACGTCTCCTTGGGTTCTTTTGGTTCCATCGGCTGTTTTGGTTATTTTGACTTTCTCCGTTCAGCTTATTGGAGATGGCTTGCGCGATGCGATTGATCCATATTCTAGGTCTGTTGGCAAGGCCGAGTAAGGCTTGTTGGAGGTGTAAACATGACTGATATGGGTAATAACGCAATTAAGGAAGATTCTGCAATGGAAAATCAGAACAACGAACCACTTCTTTCTGTACGCAACTTGCAAGTCAGCTTTGCTTCGGAAGCTGGTACAGTTCACGCTGTTCGCGATATGAACTTTGATTTGTACCGCGGCAAGACCATTGGTATTGTTGGCGAGTCTGGATCTGGTAAGTCCGTTACTTCTTTGGCTGTTATGGGCTTGCTAGATAAGAACGCTTCGGTTAAGGGTTCTGTTGTTTATAAGGGCGAAGAGCTTTTAACAAAGTCTGATGCCGAAATGAGCAAGATTCGCGGTAAGAACATTGCAATGGTGTTCCAGGATCCTCTTTCTGCTTTAACTCCAGTGTTTTCTATTGGAGACCAGCTTAAGGAAGCTTTGGTTATTCATAATCCAAATATGACCGAAGAGCAGATTCGCGATCGCTCTATTGAACTTCTTAATTTGGTAGGTATTACTAAGCCAGCCGAGCGTTTAAAGGCGTTCCCTCACGAGTTTTCTGGCGGCATGCGTCAGCGCGTTATGATTGCAATGGCAATTGCTAACAACCCAGATATTATTATCGCCGATGAGCCTACTACCGCTTTGGATGTTACGATTCAGGCTCAAGTTTTGGATGTTTTGAAGAAGGCTCAGAAAGAAACTGGCGCCGCAATGATCTTCATTACTCACGATTTGGGCGTTATTGCTGGCGTTGCCGACGAAGTTATTGTTATGTATGCAGGTCATTTGGTTGAGCATAACAGCGTTGAGGAGATTTTTGCTCACCCAACTCAGCCATATACAATCGGCTTGCTTGGTGCTGTTCCGCGTGTTGATCAAAAGCGCACTCGCCGCTTAACTCCAATCTCTAAGCCAACAATGGATATGTTGATGGCAGAAGAAAAGAGTGGAGATACCAGCGATATGATGGGCCTTGAGGCAGAAAGCGAAACTGTTCGCGCGATGCTTCATGCGGAAACCGAAAAAACGATTAAGCCAATGTTTGAAGGCATTCCTCGCGAAGATCGCAAGGTTGTTTTGGATGTTAAGGGCTTAGTTAAAACATTCCCAATTACAGGTGGCGGTTTCTTGCGACGCAAGGTTGGCGAGGTTCGCGCTGTTGATGGCATTGATCTTGAGATTCGCGAAGGCGAAACTGTGGCTCTTGTTGGCGAGTCTGGTTCTGGTAAGTCAACTACTTTGATGGAAATCATGAGCTTAAAGAAGCCAGAAGCGGGCTCCATTACCGTCTTTGGCACCGAGCTTAACGATAAGTTGACTAACGAGCAGCGTCGCGAGCTTCGCTCTAAGATTCAGTACGTGTTCCAAGACCCTATGAGCTCTCTTGATCCTCGTATGCTTGTTTACGATATTTTGGCGGAGCCTCTTCACGTTCAAAAGAAGTCGAAGGAAGAGATTCGTCAGCGTATTGCAGAGCTTATGCAGCTTGTTGAGCTGAATCCAGACCAGGTTGATCGCTTCCCAACGCAGTTCTCTGGTGGCCAGCGTCAGCGTATTGCTATTGCTCGTGCTTTGGCTGTAAACCCTAAGCTGCTTCTTCTTGACGAGCCAGTTTCGGCTTTGGATGTTTCTATTCAGGCTGGAATTATCAACTTGCTTGAAGATTTGCAAGATAAGCTGGGCGTTGCCTACTTGTTTGTGGCTCACAACATGGCGGTTGTTCGTCATATTTCTAGCCGAATTGCTGTTATGTACCACGGACGCATTGTTGAATCTGGCGAGACGGACGAGGTGTTCGATAATCCTAAGCATCCGTACACTAAGGCTTTGATTAGCGCTGTGCCAATTCCAGATCCTGTTATTGAGAAGAATCGTAAGCGTATTATTCTCAACGAAGAAGATTCGTTTGATGACGTTGCAAGCGTCTGATTCTAATCTTTTGTGAATACGCCTAAACTTTTGTTTAGGGCAATTTTGATCGCGTGTGTTATGCAAGACACACGCGATTTTTTGTTACAAGCACATAAATTCTGAAAAAAGTAATATATTTTGTTTTTTAATCAAAATAAACTAAAAAATTTTCTGTTTTGCGGTTTTCTGTGTTTAATTTTCTTTTTTCTGGATTAAATCTTAAGTAACAAAAGTTTAAATTCAGCATTTGTTAAAAAAGTCGTAACACAAAATGTCAAAAGATTAGATATACTCTACACACATACCAGAAAGTGGACATCATTTCTGGGGAATGAGAGGAATCATGAAAAAAACTAATGCAGGTAAATTAACTGTATTCGCCGCAGCTGCGCTTTCTGTTGCAATGCTGCTCGGCGCTTGTGGTGGTACAACCGCCACTACGGCAGATAAAGCTAAGGGCGGAATGACCGAAGAGCCAGCCGCAGGTGTGGATACTTCCTACACTGGCGCTCTTCCAATGCCTAAGGTTGACAAGCGTTACGACAATCCACAGCCTCGTGACAATGTTAAGGATGGCGGTACTTACACGTTCTCGCTTTCCGACATGGGTCCAAACTGGAACTATGCTTCTAACGACGGTAACACCGCTTATATGGGCACTTTGTGGGGCTTCTACCAGCCATCGCTTTCTTATTACGATACCGTTAAGGGCGAGAAGGTTAAGTACAACCCTGATTACATTACTTCTGTTAAGAAGGTTAGCGACAAGCCACTCGTAGTTCAGTACGATTTGAACCCAAAGGCTAAGTGGAACGATGGTACAGACATCGATTACACTGCTTTCAAGGCTACTTGGGAAGTTATGAATGGCCAGAACGAAGCCTACTCTGTACCATCTCACGAGGGCTATGACTGCATTGAGTCCGTTGAGCAGGGTGCAACCCCTAAGCAGGTAATCGTTAAGTACAATAAGCCATGCGCAACTTGGGAATTGCTTTTCGCTCCATTGGTTCATCCAAAGGCAACCGATCCAGCGGTATTCAACCAGGGTTGGGTAAATAATCCTCACAACGAGTGGGGTGCAGGTCCATTCGAGATTCAGTCCGCAACCGAAGATCAGGTTGTTTTCGTGCGCAATCCAAAGTGGTGGGGCAAGAAGGCAAAGCTCGATAAGGTTGTTGTAAAGCGTATGGAAGATACCGCTGCAATGAACGCCTTCCAGAACGGCGAAATCGATTCCGTGGATTCCATCTCCACCAAGGATAAAGTTAAGGCTGCTCGTAGCGTTAAGGGCGCTCAGCTCCGTTACGGCTACAGCACCAAGATTCGTGTTATTAACTTAAACGCAAAGGCTGGCGCATTTAAGGATAAGGCCGTTCGTAAGGCCGTTGCTCAGGCATTCGACGTTGCAACCTACAACAAGATTCAGTTCCAGGGCATGAACTGGAAGAGCGAGCAGCCAGGTTCTGAGCTTCTCTCCATGTTCCAGGCTGGCTACAAGAACAACCTTCCAGCTGATGGTAAGTTCAACGTAGAAAACGCTAAGAAGACTCTTGAGGCCGCTGGCTACAAGATGGGCAAAGACGGTTACTACGCTAAGAATGGTAAGACCGTTCAGTTCTCATTCACCTTCTTCGGCGATGACTCCACTCAGGCAGCTCTTGCTAACGCATTCCAGGCCATGATGAAGAAGGCTGGCATGAAGTGCAAGACTGTAAACAAGCCTGCTTCTAAGTTCTCTAAGACTGTAACCTCCTTCGACTTCCAGGTTCTTCCAATGGCTTGGGTTTCCCCATCTCCATTGAGCTTCTTGGCAGCCGCTTCCCAGCTTTACGGTTCTAAGAGTGATTCCAACTTCACTGGCACTGGCAACAAGAAGATTGATGCCCTGCTCGCCAAGATTGGCAAGACCTACGATTACAAGGAACAGACTGCATTGAGCAACAAGGCTGAGTCCATGGCTTTCGCTGAGTATGGCACGCTCCCAGTTTCTGCTCCTCCAACCTACCAGGCATACAAGAAGGGCTTTGCTAACGGCGGTCCTGCTGGATATGCTAACGTTTTCGTTGAAAACATCGGTTGGCAGAAGTGAGTAAATTTGTAGCGATAACTCGCGCAAGTTTACTAAGCTGATTGCTTAACTTATAGCATGTGGCGTGTGGTCTTTGGCTGCACGCCACATGCTTTCGTGCGCTTTGACTGAGCTTGAAATCAACAGGATTTCAAGCTCCTTCAAAGCGTGATTTGGCTCAATTGTGAAGCACGGTGTGCTTCACATGCCAAATCAGCCGAACGGCTATGCCGTGAGGAATAAGCGCTCGCTATGAAACTCGCTCAACACCAAACAAGAGCTGTCGATTAAACTATAAATTTAAGATTAAGTCTCAAAAAACGAAGTCAAAAATAAGGGAGAATCTAGCGCATGTATGTAAATCCAAATAAACGCAAAGACGCAAGCAATGTGCGCTGGGTTTTGCAATATTGTAAGCCAGATATGTGGAGAGTAGGCGTATCGCTAGTTCTTTTTACTATAAACGACACAATGGCAATGACAATGCCGCTGCTTTCGGGCTTTATTGTAGACAAAGTCATTATTGGAAAACAGCATGATTTGCTTGCTTTTGTGTGCGTGCTAATGGTTGCAATGATGATTGTTCGCGTAGGCTCAAGGTATATCTACCAGCTTCTAATGGAAAAGTTTGGGCAGAATGCCGTGTATCGCCTTGTAAGCGACGAGTACGAAAAGCTGCATTCGCTTGACTTTACGTACTTTAATCACACGCGCACAGGCGACATTATGAGCCGCATGACTTCGGATACGGACGCGATTCGCCACATTTTAAGCTGGGTGTCTTATATGGCGCTGGATTGCTTAGTAATGTTTGTGTTTGCGCTAATTATAATGTTTTCAATCCAATGGCAGCTAGCTCTAGCGCTTATGGCAATTACACCATTTTTATTCTGGCTTGCAAAGCTTATGGGCAAGAACGCTAGGCCGAAATTCCTTGCGATTCGCGAATCATTTGCGCGCATGAATTCAATGGTGGAAGAAAACATTGAAGGTAATCGCGTTGTAAAAGCGTTTGTTCGCGAGCCTTTTGAAACAAAGAAATTCGACGATTGCAACGAAGACTACTTTAATCGCAATATTACACTTGCAAAAAACACGCAAAAATACATGCCATGGCTTGACGGCATGGGCTTTGCGCTAGAGCTTGTAACAGTAGGATTTGGCGGATGGCTTGTGCTTAATGGAAGCATGACTTTAGGTGCGTTTGTAACGTTTAACAGCTTCCTTTGGATGCTCCACATGCCAGTAAGAATGGTTGGATGGCTTATTAACGATTGGCAGAGATTCAACGCAGGATGCGTAAATATTCGTAAGCTTCTTACGCAAGAATCGCATATTGATTTGCCATCTACATCTGCGGAAAATCTTAAAGTTAAAGGGCGTGTAACTTTTGAACACGTTGATTTTGCGTTCCCAGACGATCTTGATTCCCCAATTTTAAGTGATATTGATTTAGATGTTCCAGCAGGCACAAAGCTTGGAATCTTAGGAGAAACGGGGTCTGGAAAGTCAACGCTTGTAAGTCTTATAGCGCGTTTTTATGACACTACGCGCGGCCGCGTTTTGATTGATGGAAAAGATGTGCGCGAATGGCCTCTAGAAACTGTTAGAAATCAAGTTAGCATAGTCGCGCAAGAAACATTTCTGTTTTCCGATACAATTGCAGGAAATATTAGCTTTGGATTGCCTCAAAACGAGGAAAATTGCAAAGAATTAGATAGCACGATTAGGCGCATGGCAAGAATCGCAGATGCAGACGATTTTATTATGAGCATGCCAGAAGGCTACGAAACTGTTGTAGGAGAACGAGGAGTTGGCCTTTCGGGCGGTCAAAAGCAGCGCTTAAGTCTTGCTCGCGCGCTAGCAAATAATCCCGCAGTCTTAATTATGGACGATACAACTTCTGCAGTAGACATGGAAACTGAGGAGCATATTCAAAAAGAGCTAAAAAAGTTAGACGGCTTGCGAACAGTAATCACAATTGCGCACAGAATCTCATCTGTTAAAGACGCAGACATGATTGTTGTGCTAGATCACGGCAAAATCGTAGAGCGCGGAACGCACGAGCAGCTTGTTGCGTCGCATGGAAGATATTGGGAAATCTACAAAAAGCAGCTTGGTATGCAAACGGGCAAAGCTTTGGGATTTGAAGATTCACACGAGGCTAAGGGGGAGTAGAATGGCGCAACGCAACACTTATAGAGAAGACGAAAGCCAAGAAGAGCACGTAAATCTGCACGAGCTGATGCGCGTTCGCAAATATATAAAGCCGTACGTATGGCAGTTAGTCAAAATAGTTTTAGTTGTTATTAGCGGAAGCTGCATTATGACAGTAACTCCAATGATTACAAAAACACTTATAGACGTAGTTTTGCCTAATAAAAACGTCTCTTATTTGTATGCGCTTATTGCATTGTTTGGCGTACTTATTGTGTTGTATGAGCTTGGGTTAGCCTACAGAACGCTTGCAATTACGCGACTTGGTCAAATGGTAATTAAAGATATGCGCCGCGATATTTTTACGCATGTGCAATCGTTATCGTTTGATTACTTCGATTCGCGCCCACACGGCAAGATTTTGATTCGCATAGTAAACTACATTAATACGCTTTCCGACACGCTTTCTTCTGGTTTAATCAACGTATTTTCCGATGTTTTTGTGCTAATCATTACGCTAATCGCAATGTTTGCTATGGATTGGCGAATGGCGTTGTGGAGTCTTGTATTATTCCCAGTTTTTATAATCTGGACTCGCACTTTGCAGATTTTGCAACGAAAAGCGTCTAAAAAACTATCAAATAAGCAAAGCAATCTTAACGCATATTTGCACGAATCAATCGCAGGCGTAAAAACCACTCAGACTTTTGCGCGAGAATCGGAGCAGTATGCCACATTCCAAGAGCAGCAGTCGGGAGTTAGAAAAGCCTGGATGCAAAACGTTAGAGTGCAAATGCTGCTTTGGCCTGGAGCTTCTATTATTGAAAGCGCAGCAATCGCGCTTCTCTACTATGTTGGCATAACAAACGCGAGCAGTATGAACATAAGCACGGGTACGCTTATAGCATTTGTGTGGTATTCAAGCACTTTCTGGGAGCCAGTTGTAAATATTGGTAACTTCTACACGCAACTTGTAACATGCTCAGTGTATTTGGAGCGTATTTTTGAGACTCTAAGCATTAAGCCAAATATTGTAGATAAGCCAGATGCAAAAGAATTGCCGAAAATTAAAGGCAAGGTTGACGTAAACGACGTTGTTTTTCGCTACGAAGAGGGCGGAAAGCCGATTTTGAATTTAGTTGACTTGCACGTTAAGCCTGGAACTACGGTTGCTCTTGTAGGCCCTACTGGGGCTGGCAAAACAACGCTTGTAAGTCTTCTTTCTAGATTCTACGACGTTTCCGAAGGCTCAATCACAATTGATGGCTACGATGTGCGTTCAATAACGTTAGCATCTTTGCGAAAGCAAATGGGCGTTATGCTTCAAGACAGCTTTATATTTAGCGGAACTGTTAAAGAAAACATTAGATACGGCAAGCTTGATGCAACGGATGAGGAGATTGAGGCTGCAGCTCGAGTAGTTCACGCGCACGAGTTTATTGAAGAATTGCCAAATGGCTACGATACTAAGATTGAAGAGCGAGGAGCTACTCTTTCTGCAGGCCAAAGGCAGCTTATATCGTTTGCGCGCGTGCTTTTGGCAGATCCGCGAATTTTAATCCTAGACGAGGCAACAAGCAATATAGATACTCGTACAGAAGAAGCTTTGCAAGCAGGATTAGCTCAATTGCTTAAAAATCGTACTTCTTTTGTGATTGCACACAGGCTTTCTACAATCGAGAATGCGGATTTGATTTGCGTGATTGACCATGGGCAAATCGTGGAGCGCGGAAGTCATGAGCAACTTATGGCACAAAAGGGCGCATACTACAGGCTTGTGGAATCGCAGTATGCTGCGATTAGTGCTGCGATTGGTTAAGCGCAAAAAGTCACATTGTAAGTCGCGTTAAATATGCGACTACACTTGTAAATCATGAGTAAGCATCATCGCGAACACAATTGGGCGCCTTCTTTAACAGAGCAGTCCCAAGTATGGCAGAATCTAATTAAAGAAGGCATAACAATCGCAGACGACCACACGCATATGCTAAGCGTAGTGGATTTTGCAAAAAACCTTAATCAAGAATTAGCGCAAAAAGGTCGAGATTTAATAGCCGAACCTAATGCAAGCGATTTAGTAAATAGCGCAAAAGCATCAGGCGTTTCTAAAATGATTGAAGTTGGCTGCGAATACCCAGATTGGCAGCCCACAATAGACTTTGCGGCGGCTCACGCAGATTGCGTGCGTGCTGCAATAGCTATTCACCCAAACGAAGCGCCTCTACACGGCCATAGAGGAGCAGAAGGGCCAGACGGCTTGCCAGTAGTTTATAAGCCGTATCACGATATTCCATTTGACGAAGCGATGCAACACTTGCGCTCGCTAGTTGTAGATAACGCAGAAGAAGTAGTGGCGATTGGAGAGACGGGATTGGACTATTTTCGTACGGGCGAACGCGCAAGAATTTACCAACGCGACTCATTCCGCGCGCATATAGCGCTTGCAAAAGAGCTTAATTTGCCGCTTCAAATTCACGATAGAGATGCGCATAGCGATGTTGTAGAAATTTTGCTAAAAGACGGAGCGCCAGAGCGAACAGTTTTCCACAGCTATTCTGGCGGAAAAGACTTAGCTCAAGTGTTAAAAGAAAACGGATGGTACGCAAGTTTTTCTGGAACGATTAGCTATAAGGGAAATGAGGATTTGCGCGAATCGGCCAGAATTATAGGCAAAGAGCACATAACTGTAGAAACAGATGCGCCGTACCTTACGCCGATGCCTTACCGCGGGCGGCCTAACGCGCCGTATATGGTGCCTTACACTCTTGAATCGTTAGCAACCGCGCTTGACTGTTCTTTGCAAGAAGTAGCAAAGTCAACCTTAAAAACAACGCAAGAAGTCTATGGGTTTTAAGAAGTCTATGGTTTTTAAAAAGTCTATGGTTTTTAACATTTAGGCATTAATCGCGCTTAAATCAGCCCTTATTTTTCAAGGATTCTGAGTCAATTTTGCGCTATATATCTGTTGTTGTATACAATATTTAGGTATAAATAAATAAAACTGTAAGCAGTAAGACCGTATGCGACTTCTTATTATGGCAGATTATGCAAGAAGCGGTTTTACTTTTTGGAGGAAAAATCAAGCATGACTAAGTCACGCGTTTCAGCGTTATCTGGCGATAATGCTAAAGATTTTCGCAACGTGGCAAAGGAATCTGAGAAAGCCGCTAAGGGCATAACAAACCCTAAAGAGGCGATTCTAAAGGCCGCTTCTTTTACAAAGGCACCAAAGGTTTCTCAGAAAACCACCACTCGCGAAGAACGAGAGGCGTTGGCGTATCAGCAGGCAAAAGAGGTTAAAGAAGCCGAAAAGCTTGCGGATAGTGCGGTTAGAGGTCCACTTGGAAGATTGTGGGCAAAGATACAAACCAGCTCCGATAAATTCACTTTAGGAATGTCAATAGTGGCATTGGGCGTTGTGTATGGAGATATTGGAACATCTCCTTTATACACCGCTCAAACATTCTTGGCTGGCCAAGGTGGGTTGCAAAACATTAGTCGCGAAGCAGTTTACGGAATGCTTTCCCTTGTGTTTTGGTCAATTACGCTAATCACAACTGTAAAATACGTGTTTGTGGCAATGCGCACAGACAACAAGGGCGAAGGCGGAATTTTTGCGCTCTACTCGCTTCTTAGGCGAAAAGGCGCATGGCTTGCGATTCCAGCAATGATTGGCGGCGCAGCGTTCCTTGCGGATTCTGTTTTAACTCCAGCAGTTTCAATATCTTCCGCAGTAGAAGGCTTGCGCACAATATCTGCGTTTAGGCCTATCTTCTTAGAAAACGACAATCTTTCTTTAATGATCACAGTAATTATTATTGTGATTCTGTTTTCTGTTCAACAGCGCGGAACCGAAAGAATTGGAAAAGTTTTCGGCATAGTCGTTATGATTTGGTTCGGATTCCTAGCGCTTGTTGGAATCATGAATATTGGCGAAAATCTGGCGATTTTTGAGGCTTTGAACCCAATTTACGGATTAAAGTTCTTATTCAGCTCGCACAATATGCAAGGAATGGCCTTAATGGGCATTATCTTCCTTTCTACAACTGGTGCGGAAGCTTTGTACTCTGATATGGGTCACGTTGGTCGTGGAAACGTTTATGTTACTTGGCCGTTTATTAAAGTGGCGCTTATTCTAAACTACTTTGGCCAAGGCAGCTGGATGCTTCAGCATCAAAATAATAAAGCATTGTGGTCTATAGAAGGCTTAAACCCGTTCTTCCAGATGCTAAGCCCGAATTTACGTTACGTTGCCGTTGTGCTTTCTGTAACAGCTGGCATTATTGCATCCCAGGCTTTGATTACTGGTGCTTTTACTATGGTTTCGGAAGCTACCAGCCTTAACTGGATGCCTCATCTTCAGGTGCGATACCCTGCGCGAACTCGCGGTCAGCTTTATATTCCTGTTGTTAATTTTGTGCTTTGCCTTGCCACGCTTACAGTTTTGGCTGTGTTTAAGGATTCTGAGCATATTTCGGGGGCGTACGGTCTTGCTCTTACGCTTACCATGATTGCCACAACAATACTTCTTACGGTTCACATGTGGTATCAAAATAAGAAGCTTGGCGCCTTAGTATTTGCTGTAGTCTTCCTGATTATTGAGATTTTGTTCTTTATAGCTTCTATGGCAAAGTTTATGCACGGCGGCTGGTTTACCATGCTTCTTGGTGCTTCGATTTTGATTATTATGCTCACTTGGAAAGATGGCACTAAGATTGAGCGCTCGCAGCGATTGCACATGAAGCCTAAGGACTTTTTGCCTGTTCTAGATAAGTTACACAGCGATTTTAGAATCCCTTATTTTGCAGACAATATTGTGTATTTGACTTCCGATAAGGAGATGAAGCGTCTAGATACTGGTATTTTCTTCTCGATTTTTGCGGATCATCCTAAGCGCGCTCGCGCGTGGTGGGCTGTTTCTGTAGAAACTGATGACGCTCCGTTTACTCGCGAATATTGCGTGGAGAATTTTGGCACGGACTATTTGTTCCGCGTTAAAATCAAGCTTGGATTTAAGGTTTCTCCTTCGATTCCTGCATATTTGCATCAGATTATGCATGATTTGTCGCATACGGGCGAGCTGCCGCAGCAGCAGTCTGTGTACCCTAAGGTAGATGCGGATCCAGATATTGGCCCAATTCGTTACGTTCTTTTGCACAAGGCGTTAATGCCTGAGTCGAATATTTCTTTGCGTGGCGCGTTATCGCTAAAGATGAAGTATGCGATTCGTCATATTGCTGGAACGCCAGTTAAGTGGTTTGGTTTAGCTCCATACAATCCGATTGTAGAAGTTCAGCCATTGTTTGTTTCTACTCGTAGGCCTCCGCGATTAAAGCGAGAAGAGGTTGCTGCTTCTAGAGCTGTTCAGTCTTTGCAAGGCAATGATGTTGTAGCGCAAGCTGCTGTTGACGCCGAGCAAACTACGATTATGAACGCTAGAGATATTGCTGCGGCAAATGTTTCTGGAGAAGGTAAGTCTGAGAAGTCTGAGAAGTCTGGAAGCAAGTCCGAAAATAAAGAGACTAAGGAATCTAAAATATCTAATACTGGCAAAATCGCTAGAATAGATACTGGTCAGATTAAAGCAGTTAAAAAATAATTAAAACCCGAATTATTGCTTTATTGCTTTATTGCTAATCGGCCGTTTGTGTTGGCTTGCGTATGCGCTTATGTTTGCTTGTGCGCTTGCTTTCAATAAACGGCCGTTTTGCAATTGAGTGGGTTTAAGGAGTGCGATTATTATGCTTGCAAATATTCCTGATTTTAATACGATTGAAAAGCTGCATCGCGCTGCCTCGCCTAGCGAAGACGCTTATAATCTTATTCATTGCCATTGTGTTGTTATTGCTACGATTTCTTGGATGCTTGCGCGGCGTCAAAATCAGTTGTTGGCTTTTAAGCAGCTTAATTTGAGTGGGGATTTTGGGGATTTTGCGGATTTTGCGGATTTTGCGGATGAATCGCAAGCTGCTGTTGAGCAAATTATGCTTCGTCAAATGTCTAAAATCAATGAAGATTTAAAGAACAGGTGTGATTTAGCAAAGTCTTGTCTTAAAGAATTGATTGGCATAAATCCGCTAGAGCTTCCTAAAGTTAGCGGTGGAATTGCGCCAAGCGATTATGTAGATGAGTATGCGGCGTTTGCTGGCGGATTGTTGCACGATATTGGAACGTATTTTGTTTTAGCTAAAGACGGTTCGAAGGCAGCGAATGGAAAGTTGGAGTTTGACGGGCCGAATTACATTTTGCATGGTTTGCGTGGATACAGATATTTGATTGAGCATGGTTTTAGCGAGGATGCTGCTCAGTTTGCACGCAATCATACTGGCGTTGGGTTGACTAGTGAGCAAGTTGCCCTGCAAAATCTGCCGCTTCCTGCTGGCGATTATATTCCGCGTACAGTTGAGCAAGAAATTGTGATGGTTGCAGATAAGTACAACAGTAAGTCGATTCCGCCGCGATTTTTAACGGTTGATACTTATAAGCGTAAGGCTGCGCGCTTTGGCGAAGAGAACGCAAAACGTTGGATGTGCTTGGTTAATAAATACGGTAGACCGAGTGTTTGCAAGCTTGCAGATCTTTTTGGACTTAAGGTTGATTAGTTGCCGTGTTTTCAACACGCCGATGTTTTGGCTTTGTTTC
>NZ_KQ956825.1:0-16661 GCF_001546455.1 Gardnerella vaginalis
TACTGTTCGACCAAGAATCACCCAGCCCTCTTTCGTGCTTGAACAATTGCGTATTGCTTAGTCGCCTGAGATTCTCGATTTTTCTTGCTCTCTCGGCGAGTCACCACCTTCGGCGCTGAGGCTCACCTCTTTCGCGGCGAAAAATCTCGAATCTCCACCTCACTTGGCGTAACCTGCGTAATCATGTGGTGCGCGAACGGTTTTTCCGCACTTTGTTGTTCGACACGCCGATTAGAGCTACAAAGTCGGAAAATCGTTTTTACCTATTTGTGTGGGGCATGTGCTAGTCTCTGTTAGTTCATGACTTTTCACCGATTCGTTTAATCGAATTGTTCAATCATAGATACGAAAGGCTATTGTGCCAAATACTCATTACGCTGCGTCAAGTGCGTCTAATAGCAAGCGCGAATCTAAAAAAACTGGTGTTGCAAAAAAGCGCGGTCAGCATAAATCGGCGCGCAATCCGTTTGAATACAGAGAATCTAGTAAGAGGCGCGGTGCAAATCACGATTTTAACGCGCGAAAGAATCGCAATCGCAAGGCAGACAAAGCCAGAAGTCGCGCGCGAGAAAAAGCTTTGCAGTACGAAGAGATGGCGATTAAAGAAGCTGAGCAGGACTTTGGCAAACAGGACTTTGGCAAACAGGACTTTGGCAAACAGGACTTTGGCAAGCGTGATTTGAATAAGCGTGATTTGAATAAGCGTGATTTGAATAAGCAAAATCCGCAGATTGCAAAAAACTCCGTAATGATTCCAGATTCCGCAATTGAATCGCGCGAAAACTACGAAGATGACGTTACTTTTGAGCAGCTTGGCGTTCCTTCGCCTTTGGTGGAAGTTCTGCGTGCAGACGGCAAAACAACGGCTTTTCCAATTCAGCAGGCGACTTTGCCAGATTCTTTGCAAGGCGCAAATATTTTAGGGCGTGGAAGAACTGGTAGCGGCAAGACTCTTGCATTTTCTATTCCGCTTGTTGCGCGATTGGCTGAAAATTTTGTTGATTTGATTAAAACTGGCAAAAAGCGCGGTTCACGCGATTTGCGCGATTCGCACTCCGCCGACGCTGCCAATAGCGCTCCAGCCGCACCACGCGCAATGATTCTTGCTCCAACTCGCGAGCTTGTTCATCAAATAGACGACGTAATCGCCCCTCTGGCGGCTGCTTACGGCATGAAAACTGTAACGGTTTATGGCGGTGTGAGTTACAGGCGGCAAACGGCACCTCTTAAGCAGGGTGCGCAAATCGTAGTGGCATGCCCAGGGCGATTAGAGGATTTGCTTCGTCAAGGTGCGTTAACTCTTGAAAAGGTGATGGTAAGCGTTTTGGACGAGGCCGACGAAATGGCGGATATGGGCTTTCTTCCAGCTGTTACGCGACTTTTGGAGCAGACTAATCCAAACGGTCAGCGCATGCTGTTTTCGGCTACTCTCGATAAGCAGGTTGGAAATATTGTAGATCAGTTCCTTCCAAATGCGATTGTTCACGCGGTAGACGATGCGGATTCGCAAGTAGATACAATGACACACCACATTTTTGGCGTATCTGCGGCAGATAAGTACGAGGTTTTGCGAAAGCTTGCTTCGGGCAAAAAGCGCGCAATATTCTTTACGCGCACAAAGTATCAAGCTAAGAACATGGCAAAGAAGTTTGTGCAACAAGGAATTCCTGCGGTTGATTTGCAAGGAAACTTATCGCAGAATCAGCGCGATAGGCATATGAGTGTTTTTGCTAGCGGAGATGTGCGAGTGCTTGTGGCTACGGATGTTGCTGCGCGAGGCATTGACATTAGCGACGTGGCGCTTGTTGTACAAACCGAGCCGCCAGAGGATCCAAAGTCTTTCTTGCATAGGTCTGGGCGTACGGCGCGCGCGGGCGAGTCGGGCGATGTTGTGACTCTTGTATTACCGAATCAAAAGCGCGCTGCGCACGTTATGTTAAGACGTGCGGGCATTAAGGCAAAAGCGCAAGACGTTAAGCCTGATTCGCCGATTTTGCAAGAGATTGTTGGCGATTTGGCGGATTTGCAAGAGGGCTGGAGTATGCCAGAGCCGCCGCAGCCAAAGCGAAAAGGCAGGGGTAGAGGCCGAGGCAGAGGACGCGGACGTTCGCGTGCTTAGACCGTAGCGCGCGAAGGTAATTCGGAGCGCTGAGCTTGCTTAAGGTTGAAAGCACGGTGTGCTTTCAACGCAAGCGAAGACGTGAGCGCGCTGTAACGCGCGAGAGATGTTCCCGATTTTGTTGTTCAACACGCCGTAAATCGCTACAAAGTGCGTCAACTTTTCCCGAGAATGTACGTGATTTAGGTCAAATTTGGTACAAAACCCGTCAACTAACTAAGTGCCGACTATTTGCGCTACTTGCTTTGGCCTTTTCCAAATGCACGCAAACGAATTCCATTCCAGTCTTCGCTAACTGTTAAAGGCGTTGCGGCGTTCATACCAGCCGTCATGGCTGCTGCTTGAACAGTGCTCGAACTTGGAGAACCCGCGCGCCCTGGCTTAGGTGTTAAAACCCACATTGGCGCGCTGCTGTTCAACATGTTTGTTGCATCCATAATAGTGTCTGCCAACTCGTCTTCGTCGTCTCCGTCGCGCCACCAAATAATAACGCCGTCAACAGAAGAGTCGTAGTCTTCGTCAACAAGTTCTTCGCCAGTTAATTCTTCGATACTGCTGCAAATTGCATCGTCAACGTCATCGTCCCATAGCCACTGCTGTACGATGTCTCCAGGTTGGAATCCAAATTCTTCTGCATGTTGAAAAGCTGTCTGTTCCACGTGACTCAATATATCAAAGTGCCAAGAATTTGCGCGACTCGCCATAGCTTCACTTTTGCCACCTTGAGACACGCCTGGAAAATCGCCAGAAACCGTAAAATCACTATATCTAGTTTGTTTTTTATTCAAGTTGCCCTAGATATTGTGCACGCAATGGGCTATAGTAGAGCAAGTTGTTGCGAATCATAAGGCGATTTGCGCTGCAAAATATACGGTAAATGGAGAAAGGTCTGTAGAATGCAGGTCTCTGATATGACTTTAGAAGATGAAGCTTTGCAGGATGAAGCTTTGGCCGATTTTAGTGGCAATAACTCTTCCGCTGAATCTTCCAAGAAATCTCGCGTACAGGTTGAAAAGCGCGATGGTCGCGTTGTTGATTTTGACCCAATGAACATTATTATGGCCATTAAGGCTGCTTTTAAGGATTTGCGCAAAGACGTTGGTCCTCAAGAAGAGCAGATGATTCGCGATATTACAGATCATATTGAGGCCGAGATTCAAGACCGCTACAATGGTCCTGCAAAAATCGAAGATATTCAGACTCTTGTTGAGCATGGTCTTATTGAAAATCACCTTTACGAAGTTGCGCGCTGCTACACAAGCTACCGCCTAAACAGAGATATTGATCGCGCTAAGGCAACAGATATTAATGAAGCTGTTAATCGCCTTGTAAACCGCGATGAGTCGCTTGTGCGCGAAAATGCCAACAAAGATTCCAACGTTTACGCCACTCAGCGAGATTTGCTTGCTGGCGCTGTTTCTAAGGCTTCCGCGTTCTCTATGCTTCCTCACGCTGTTTCTAACGCGCATATGAAGGGCGATATTCACTTCCACGATGCCGATTATTCGCCATTTACCTGCATGAGCAATTGCTCGCTTCCAGATTTTGGGAACATGCTTGCTAAGGGATTTGCGCTTGGTAACGCCATGATGGATAGCCCAAAGTCTATTGGCACCGCCGCAACTCAGGTTACTCAGATTATTAAAGACATTGCAGGTGCGCAGTATGGCGGCCAAACTGTGAACCGTGCAGACGAGATGCTGGAGCCTTACGCTAAGTGCGATTACGACAAGAACCTTGCTATGGCTCAAGCCATGATTCCAGATTCCACGCCAATCGAAGTTGCTAAGGCTATGATTGACGGCTTAAAGGCTCAGGAGCCTAAGAATCTTCATTGTTCAGATAGGGATCCTCTTCCAGCAGACACTCCTTTTGACGAGAATTTGAGTGAGTTGGATCAGCTTCGCGAAGTTTACGCAAAGATAATGACCCGCAAGGCGATTTACGACGCTATGCAAACAATGGAATATCAGATTAATTCCAACCGCGTTTCTAACGGCCAGACTCCGTTTGTAACTGTTGGTTTTGGCTTGGGTACGTCTTGGTTTGCTCGCGAAATTCAGCGCGCTATTTTGCTGAATCGTATTCGCGGACTCGGCAAAGATCGTCATACTGCTATCTTCCCTAAACTTGTGTTTACTATTAAGCACGGCGTTAACTCAGATGCAGGCGATCCAAACTACGATTTGAAGCAGCTTGCGCTTGAGTGCTCTACAAAGCGTATGTACCCAGACGTTGTGTTCTACGAGAACATTGTTAAGATTACTGGCTCCTTTAAGGCGCCTATGGGTTGCCGATCCTTCCTTCAGGGTTGGGTTGACCCAAAGACTGGCAAAGACGTGGAAGACGGCCGCATGAATCTTGGCGTTGTAACAGTTAACGTGCCTCGCATTGCGCTGGAATCTCACGGAGACGTAAACCGCTTCTGGAAGCTGTTTAACGAGCGCATGGAAGTAGCGCATCAGGCTTTGCGATTCCGCATTATGCGTTGCAAGCAGGCAACTCCTGTAAACGCTCCAACTTTGTTCCGCTACGGCGCGTTTGGGCGCTTGGGTGCCAACGAAAGCGTGGATCAGCTGTTCCGCAACGAGCGCGCAACGGTTTCGCTTGGCTACATTGGCCTGTATGAAGCTACATCCGTGTTCTTTGGCAAGGATTGGATGCAAGATCACAGCTGGAACGAAGACGGCAAGCAGTTTGCGCTTTCTATGGTTCGCCGCATGAATCAGCTTTGCCAGCAGTGGTCGAAGGCAGAGGGATACCACTACTCGGTATATTCCACTCCTGCTGAGTCTTTGACGGATCGCTTTAACCGCATGGATCGCCAGAAGTTCGGCCGTATTGAAGGCGTTACCGATCACGACTTCTACACCAACTCCTTCCACTACCCAGTGTGGTTGCAGCCAACTCCTATGGAGAAGCTCCGCTACGAGGTTGACTTCCCGTACTTTGCTTCCGGCGGATTTATTAACTACTGCGAGTTCCCATGCTTGCAGGCAAATCCTAAGGCTTTGGAGGCTGTTTGGGATTATGCTTATAAGATTGGCATTGGCTACTTGGGTACGAACACTCCGATTGACCATTGCTTTGTTTGCGGATTCCAGGGCGACTTTGAGCCAACTAAGGAAGGTTTCCGCTGCCCAGAGTGCGGCAACAGTGACCCAGATAAGTGCAACGTAACCAAGCGTACTTGTGGCTACTTGGGCAATCCTGTTCAGCGCCCAATGGTTCACGGTCGTCACGAAGAGATTGCTCACCGCGTAAAGCACATGTCGGGCGAAACTGGCCATGTTATTCTTAACAATGGCGAATCGCGCGAATGGTACGAGGAGACTAAGTAGCGCGTAGAATTGCGGCAAAAGTCGCGGCAAAAGTCGCGGCAAAAGTCGCGGCATAAAATCGCATAAAATAAAGTAAAAGCTAGGCTAAATTACTAAAAAGGTTGGAACCATGGCTCACATAAGTTTGCACGATTTTGCACCTGCAGACGTTAACCGCGGGCCTTGGATTCCAACCTCTCTTTCTAATAATCCGCGCGCAGGTCAGTGGTCCAGTGAGCGCATGAGCAAGGGCATGATTGCGGATTATAAGCGATTTCTTATGACGGACGGCGAAGGAATCCGTTGCTCGCTGTACGTTTCTGGTTGTCCGTTTCATTGCGTTGAGTGCTATAACGAGTCGATTTGGGATTTTCGTGCGGGCTATCCGTACACGCAAAAGCTTGAAGACCAGATTATGGAAGATTTGGCACTTCCGTACGTGCAAGGTTTAACGCTTCTTGGCGGCGAGCCGCTGCTTAACACTGGCATTTTGCTGCCACTTTGCAAGCGTATTCGAAGCGAATTTGGCAATACTAAAGACATTTGGAGCTGGACTGGCTACACCTGGGAAGAGCTTATGCGCAAAGGGGAGACGCCAGACAAACTTGAGTTGCTTCGCTACATTGACATTCTTGTTGATGGAAGATATATGAAGAATCTTCACGATTCGCTGCTGCAATTCCGCGGGTCTAGCAATCAGAGGATTATTGACGTGCCAAAGTCGCTGGAAAATCCGAGTGAGCCGCCTGTAATCTGGGAAAAGCTTCACGATCAGGAGCGTTTTATTCCGTCGATTTATGGAAAAGATCGCGCCTCAGGCGAAGGCGATGCTTCATAATCCTATTGAATGCGCCATGTGCAATAATTCAAATATGTATTTGAAGAAGTGATATTATTAAATCTACACATGACGTTATGTAGGGGAAGGGATGCAATGGCGGAGAAAGTAACGCGAAAATCGTCGAAGCAATCAAGAAACCGCGCCGATCGTGCTCCTCACGCCTTACGCACCATTCTTCATTCTTTGAAAAACTATCGCCTGCTTGGTGTTCTTACTTCCGTATCAATTATTTTTGAAGCAGCGATGCAAATAATTATTCCGTCAGTAATGTCTAATCTTATTGATTTTGGAATCGCCGCAAAATCCCAAAATGCTGTTCAATACTACGGTTTGCAGTTGCTTGCTTTTGCAGCAATCTCAATGCTTTTTGGCATTATTTCGGGTATTTGCTGCGCGCACTCTAGCGCGGGCTTTGGCAAAAATTTGCGATACAACATGTTTAGTCGGCTGCAATCGCTGAGTTTTTGCAATCTTGACAGTTTCTCCACGGGAACGCTTGTCACGCGTTTAACTAGCGATGTTTCAAATGTTCAGTTTGCTTATCAGCTGATTATTCGCGCAGGCGTTAGAAGTGTTGTTGTTATTGCAGCAGCGTGGTGGTTTACTTTTTGTATAAGTCCTGCGATTTCCTGGGTTTTTCTTGCTCTCGTACCGATTGTTGCTTTAATCGGTGTTGTTGGTGCTAAAATTGTTGGCTCCGCTTTTGTGCAGATTTACCGCATGGTAGACAACATGAACGCGCTTGTTGGAGAGAATTTGCATAACATTCGCGTTGTTAAATCGTATGTGCGCGAGAACTACGAAAATCGCCGTTTTATGCGCATTTCTCGTAAGCTTTACAACCGTTTTCTTAGTGCGGAATATGTGCTTAACTTTAGTATTCCACTGTTTAATCTTTGTTTTTATGCATGCATGCTTATTGTTACGTGGATGGCATCGCGTGAAATAGTGGCGTCTGGGAATAATCCTGCGTTTGGCTTAACTACAGGAAATCTTGCGGCGCTGATGGTGTATGCGTTGCAAATTTTGTTTGCACTTGCCAATCTGGTTGCGGTTTTTGTTATGACTGTTACAGCGCGAGCGTCTATGCATCGTATTGCAAATGTTTTACAATCGCATAACACGGAGTATGTTGCTAAAAATCCACTTACCACTCTTGCAGATTCTTCTATTTGCTTTAATAATGTTGATTTTACATATGCTAGTGGGGATTCATCTTCGGCTGCTGGCGATTCTTCCAGCGAGAATAATGGCGTCTTTTCTAAAGATAAGCAGGAAATTTTACACAACATAAACTTGAGCATTCCTTCTGGCTCTACCGTTGGTATTGTTGGTGCAACAGGTAGTGGAAAGTCAAGTCTTGTGCAGCTGATTGCGCGCCTTTACGACGCTACAAAAGGCGACGTTTTTGTAGGTGGGGCCAACGTTCGCGATTATAATCCAGCAAGTTTGCGCGAAGAAATAGGCGTTGTTTTGCAGAAAAATCTTCTGTTTAGCGGCACAATTGCAGAAAATCTTCGTTGGGGCAAGGCAGATGCGAGTGAAGCTGATTTGCGTGAAGCTTGTACAATCGCATGCGCGCAGGAGTTTATAAACGATTTACCAGATGGGTATAATACGCAAATTGATCAAGGTGGCAAGAATCTTTCGGGCGGCCAAAAGCAAAGGCTTTGCATTGCTCGCGCGCTTTTAAAGAGGCCAAAAATTTTGATTTTAGACGATTCAATGAGTGCGGTAGATGTTAAAACCGACGCCAAAATTCGTGAAAATTTAAGGCATTTTATGCCAAATTCTACGCAAATAATTGTGGCTCAACGTGTGTCTTCAATTGAGCATGCCGACGTTATTTTTGTTCTAAAAGATGGCCATATAATTGCGCATGGATCCAATGCCAACCTAATTGCCTCTTGCAAGATGTATAGAGATATGGTGGAATCTCAAGCAAAAAGTCGCGTGCAAAGTCAAGAAAATATTGCTATTGCGGAAGAAGGTGCTGAATAATGTCTGCAGATAAAAAAGTTTCCGCAATCAACTGGCCAGTGCTTAAACGTCTCGCTTCCTGCGTGCTAGTGTATCGCGCCAAAATTTTCGTAATCATATTTGCGATTATTGTAAGCTCAATTGTTCAAGCAGCCAGCGCAATGTTTTTGCAATCTATTGTAGACGTGTATATTTTGCCTCTTGTTGGAAAGAAAAATCCAGACTGGATTCCGCTTTTACGCATGATTGCACTAATGGCAAGCGTATACTTTGTTGGCGTGTTTTGCAGTTGGCTTTGGAGCAGGCTAGTGGCAAATATTGCGGAAAGCGTTATGCGCGATTTGCGAAACAAGATGTTTAAACATCAGCAAAATCTTCCGCTTAGCTATCTAGACTCTAAGGGCTACGGCGATGTTATGAGCCGATATACCAACGATACGGAAGTTCTGCGTGAGGCAATTTCTTGGGCTTTTCCAGACTCTTTTTCCGCGCTTATATCCATTATTGCAGCGTTTGTGTCTATTATGTGGCTTTCGCTTCCCGCTGCTGCTTTTATCTTGCTTTTTACTGCGATTCTTCTATATTTAGTGCGATTTATGCTTAAAAAATCAGGTGTGCTTTTTAGGCAATTTCAGGCCGCTTTGGGCAATCTGAATGGGTTTGTAGAAGAATGTGCAACTGGCAGAAAAGTCATTAAAATTTTCAATCACGAAGAACCTGCCATTAAAAAATTAGGCGATTTAGCTAATAACGTGCAAAAAATTTCAGCTAGCGCTAATTCTTACGCAAATAATGTTATGCCTGTAATTAGCAACGCCAGCTATCTGTTTTACGTTCTACTTGCGATTCTTGGAGCTTGGGCGGTAAGTGGAGGCTTTGGCGCATTTGGCCTTGTTTCTGTTTTCTCGGGAGATTCCAGTGTGCTCACAATCGGAACGCTAATCTCTCTGCTAACACTTTCGCGCGCGTTTATTAATCCGATTGGCGAAATCACAATGCAAATAAACTCGCTTATGATGGCTATGGCTGGTGCCTGTAGAATTTTCGAGCTTATTGACGAAGAGCCAGAGGTGGATAATGGCACGGTCTGCTTGGTAAAAGTGTGCATCTGTGAGTCTAAAGAGCAGATTTCTTGCAAACAAACGTTTAACGTTGTTAAAGAGGTTAGCGAAAAAGAAGAAGGGCCAAATATTTATTGGGCTTGGAAACGAGATGTTAAAGATAGTGGAAATAAGGCCATAAGTCGTGCGCAAAAATTGAGCCCAACCGCCCAAGAAGTGGTTTTTGAGGCTAAACAGAACGCTTGCACATCTAAGGATGGGCGTTATACCTTGCTTCGCGGTGATGTGCGATTTACAGACGTTGTGTTTGGTTACGATTCTAATAAGCCAGTTTTGCACGATATAACTTGGTATGCGCGAGCTGGGCAAAAGGTTGCACTCGTAGGGGCCACTGGCGCTGGTAAAACAACGATTGCCAATCTTCTCACACGTTTTTACGATATTGATGACGGTCAGATTTTGTACGACGGAATTGACGTTCGCGATATTCGCAAAAGTGATTTGAGGCATGCTGTTGCAACTGTTTTGCAAGATGTTAATTTGTTTAGCGCAAGCATAATGGACAATATTCGTTATGGTTCGCTTTCTGCTAGCGATTCTAGTTGCGTTTCTGCAGCCGTGCTTGCGCATGCGGATTCCTTTATTTCCAAGCTTCCAGATGGTTACAATACGCAGATTAAAGACGGCGGGGCTGGGCTTTCGCAGGGTCAAAAGCAGCTGATTGCCATTGCGCGTGCGGCTGTTGCAAATCCACCTGTGCTTATTTTAGATGAGGCAACTTCTTCTATTGATACGCATACGGAAGCGCTTGTGCAGAGTGCAATGGATGCTTTGATGCAGGATAGAACCGTGTTTGTTATAGCGCACAGGCTTTCTACTGTGCGAAATGCGGATGTGATTATGGTATTAGATCATGGACGAATTGTTGAGCGCGGATCGCATGAAGATTTGATGAAAAAGCGCGGCGAATATTATCAACTTTGCACGGGTGCAATTGATTTGGAGTAATAAGCCTGATATTCCGCGGCAACACGCCGAACACGCCTAGAGCTTGCATTTTGGCGTGGATTCTGTAAGATAGTGACTCGGCTGTTCGATGGAACAAAGCCACGGCCCCGTAGCTCAGTTGGTTAGAGCGCCGCCCTGTCACGGCGGAGGTCACCGGTTCAAGTCCGGCCGGGGTCGCGATTAGTAAAGGCCCGGTTCGCCGGGTTTTTTATTCATCATGGCTCTGTAGCTCAGTTGGTAGAGCGAGCGACTGAAAATCGCTAGGTCAGCGGATCGATCCCGCTCGGAGCCACAAGTTGAAACAAAAAACGCGCAGCATTTTTGCCGCGCGTTTTGCTTATCTAGTCAATCTATTAGCAGATCTATTAGTCAATCTGCTTCCAAGACTCAACATCAATATGATGCTGTGGGTTTGCTTGCCAAGCCGCCCAAGCCGACTCAACGATTTCTTTAACGCTGTAGCGAGCATGCCAGCCCATCTCTTCGTTAATTCGCTTTGGACTTCCAATAAGCTGTGGAGGGTCTCCAGCTCTACGACCTAAAATCGCCTCTTTAAATGGCAATCCAGTAACGCGTCTAACCTCGTCTACAATTTGGCGAACCGAAGTTCCCTTGCCCGTACCAACGTTAAAAGCGTCGTACTTGCGCTCATCGCGATCCAAATAAGTAAGAGCCGCAATGTGTGCGTCTGCAAGATCCGAAACGTGAATGTAGTCGCGAATGCAAGTTCCGTCGGCAGTAGGGTAGTCGCTGCCAAAAATCGCAGGTGCTTTTCCTCGTTGCAGTCTATCTAAAAGCATAGGAATTAGATTCAAAATTGCAGGATCTTCTAGCTCCACAGGGCCACATCCAGCAACGTTAAAGTAGCGCAATGCGCAGAATCGAATTCCGTATGTTTTTTCGCAAGCGCGAGCCATCCATTCGCCAAAAAGCTTAGTTTGGCCGTATGGGTTAATTGGCAGCATTGGCACAACGTCTTCTGGAACAACATCTACTGGCGGCTCGCCGTACGTGGCTGCGCTAGACGAAAACACAAGTTTTTTAGCTCCGCTTTGGCGCATTCCTTCAAGAACGTTAAGCATTCCGTTAATGTTCTGCTGGTAGTACCATAGCGGCTTTTCTACGGACTCGCCAACCTGCTTTCGCGCAGCAAAATGAATTACGGAGTCAACGTTGTTCTCCTTCATTATTTGCGCAAGTCGCGCTCCTGCGTCTGGGGAAGCAATGTCCATTCCGTACAGTCGCGCGCCTTCAATCCTTGTAGGCTTTCCGTAGCTTAAATCGTCTACAACCACAACGTTTTGCTTGGCTTGGTGAAGAGCGTGTACAACGTGTGCGCCAATGTATCCACATCCGCCTGTAACTAGAACAGTCATTGTTTACCTTGTTACCTTTCTGGTATTTATCTGCTTATATCTTGTTATCTGCATGCTGGCACGATTTATTTGCCAATCGGTTTGCAGAATGTATTTTGCAGAATGTTATAGGGAAATTATAGCGCTTGAATCATATTGGGAGCGTGTTTAATGTGCGCTGTTTTGCGCGTTTGGTATTATGCGTTGAGTTGTGATTTAACTTGTAATTCGATTTGTGATTCAACTTGCAGTTTAATTGCGTATGCATGCGAATAAGGAAGATTGGCTAAAATGGACGATTTTAATGTAGATAGCGCAAGTGGCGATTTGCCTAATGGCAACTTGCTTGAGCCTAAACAAACTAATGCCGCCGCAAGGGTTATTCTTTCGTTTGTTCGCAGGTCTGCCAGGCTGGACGCTCGTTTAGAAAAGGCCAAGCAGCGCTACTCGGGCATGTATTTACTAGACATTGCAGATGGCGTTGGGTCTTTGCGTGTAAAAAGCGATTTATGCGTGGACTCGGCATGGATTGAGGCCAATTGGGGAAATGCTAATCCGCTGATTGTAGAAATTGGTTCGGGTCAGGGCGAAAACATTGTGGCGGCAGCTGCGGCGAATCCGAATATGAATTTTCTTGCTTTAGAAGTTTATGATCCAGGCGTGGCTCATACCATGCTTTTGGCGGGAAAACAGGATTTGCAGAATCTACGAATTGCGCAGGTTAATGCTCCCGATTTTCTTGCGGCTTGCAAAAGTAACGTTTTGGCAGAAGTTTGGACATTTTTCCCAGATCCTTGGCCTAAAATGCGTCATCACAAGCGCCGAATTGTTCAGCCAGCTTTGGCGCAGTCTGTGCATAATGCGCTTGTTTCGGGCGGAGTTTGGCGAATTGCTACAGATATTGAAGATTACGCGTTGCATGTTCACGAGGTTATGGATTCTTTGGCGTGCTTTAAAAATGTTGGGTCTTTGCGCGTGAGCCTGCCTACGGAGCATGTTGGCAAGGGAAATGCTCAAGATGCTGCGGATTTGCCGCATGCTGATTTTGTTGAGTCGCAGCGATTTGATGGGCGTGTTTTAACTAATTTTGAGCGCAAGGGATTGGAAGCTGGGCGCGTAATCCACGATTTGACTTATGTTGCTAAAAAGTAGATTGCAGGTTTGATTCTTGCGGTTTGATTCCCGCGGTTTGATTCCCGCTCGATTACTATGTGTGCTTGCGTTGATTTTACGCACAACACGCCGCGATTTGCGTGTACGCTTAGTGAGTGTTAATATCATATGGTTTGGTTAAAGCCCCCTTCGTCTAACGGTTAGGACACCAGACTTTCAATCTGACAACAAGAGTTCGACTCTCTTAGGGGGTACAAGTTGCGCCGCTTTATTTGAGCGGAGTTTTATTTTATTCCCATAATTCATCAACCCATTAATGGCGTGCAATTACCATAGTTTTGCTAGAATGGTTCAAATAATAATCAAAACAAAATACTCCAAATGGGGCGGTTCAATCGCTGTATACGTTGAACCGTATTAAATAGTACAAGGGGCAAAAATGGCACTTATTCACGCTACGCAAGACGATTTTGAGAAGATTGCAAGCACCAACGAGGTAGTTGTTGTTGATTTTTGGGCCACTTGGTGCGGTCCTTGCCGTGCTTTTGGGCCGATTTTTGAGCAAGTGAGTGCAAAGTTTGACGATATCCCGTTTGTTAAGGTAGATATTGATCAGGCTCCCGAATTAGCCAGCGCAGCGCAGATTAAGGCCGTTCCAACGGTTATGGTGATTAAGCGTGGAGAGGTTATTTATCGCCAGGCAGGCGCTTTGCTTCCTGCGGATTTGGAGGATTTGGTTAATCAGGCAAAGTCCTACGATTCTAGCAGTGATTCTAGCAACGATTCAGGCAACGCCCCTAAGGCTAACGACTAGCGCATAAAAACATAGCGCGCGAAGCTAGGGAAAAGTGGCCTCTAGCCGTTGATTTTTAGCCCTTCTCTTTACGTAATATTACAATTGAATACACTGTGTGCAATCGCTGTTAAAGTCTGAGTGCACAGCTTTTAAGGTTTATCAAGGAGAGTTATGACAAGTCACAGAAAGAAAACTGTTACGCTTACCTCATTGAGCGCGCGTCAATGGGCAAGAGTTGCAGCGATTTTTGTTGGTGTTGTGTCTGTTATAGCTCTTGGAATTGTTTCTCGAAACTTTTATTCCAATTCCAAGCCTTATTCCGCAAAGTCTTACGTAACTGCTTATTCTGCAACAGATAGCGCAAATCAGGTTTCTCGTGGAGTCTACAGAAACTCGCTTAAGCCTGTTAAAAAGGGCGCGACTTCTTATGTTACAGTAAATATAAACGGTCATCATCGTGCGGTTTTTGGAACTGATTTTACAAACGTAAAGTCCGTTTTAGAGGCTGGAGATATAACTTTAGATTCGCATGATGTTGTTACGCCTTCTCTTGATTCAAAGGTTAGCGAGGCTACGGTTATAACCATTAAGCGCGCGGGCGCAAAGTTGGAGACTTCCGACGAGCCGATTGCGTTTAACACGGTTAAAAAAGAGACCGCAGCTCTTCCAAAAGGCACGGAAAAGGTTAAGGAACAGGGCGAGCCTGGCGTTATGGAAACAAGCAAAATTGTTACGCGTGCAGGCAAGAAGGTTGTTTCTTCCAACGTTTTTGTTTCCTTTGTTAAAAAGGCTCCAAAAGATAAGGTTGTTCTTGTTGGAACTGGTGGCGCTAGCGTAGATTCTGGTTTTGCCGCTTCCATTGGAACCACCGTTCCAGCTGGCGAGATGCAGGAGTGGGCACATTCCTGGCTGCTTTCAAACGGCTACAGCGAGGCCGATTTTACTGCTACCGTGTTTATTATTTCGCACGAATCTGGTTGGCGTGTAAATGCCATGAACCCTTCTGGCGCCTATGGTTTGCCTCAAGCTTTGCCTGGAAGAAAGATGTCTTCTATGGGTGCCGATTGGGCAACTAATTATCAAACCCAGCTTCGTTGGTTCTGGAATTATTGCAATGGCCGTTATGGGTCAATTCAGGGCGCCTACAGGCACTGGTTATCGCATAGAAGCTACTGATTTGGCGGATAATTAAGTGCCAAATAAATTTTTGAAATCTCTAGCTTCACTATTTTCTAAAATGACGATAACACCTAAACCATCAAGATTGTCTAAAACGCCTAAATTACCTAAATCACATAAATTATCAGAGTTGCCAAAGTTATCCGAGTTACATAAAAATAAGTTTGCTCATTTAAGCAGTGCTTTAGTTGGGGAGCAAGCGTATAAAAATAATCGCCTTACCCGCGCGGCTCTTGTATCCCTTGCAATTCTTACGTTTATAACGTTTATTGGTAATTTTGCCCAGTTGCAGCTTACGGCCGCTTTGCCAACCATTGTTCGCGAATTTAACATTAGCGTTACTACGGGTCAGTGGCTTACCTCTATTTTTCAGCTGATTATGGCCATTATGGTGCCGCTTACCGCATTTTTGACTAGGCGATTTTCCACGCGTCAAATCGTTATATCGTCTATGGTTCTTTTTACGCTCGGCTCGATTATGGCTTGGCTTAGCAACGATTTTATTATGGCGTTGGCTGGCCGCACTTTAGAGGCGATTGGCACGGGCGTTATGTGGCCAGTGTTGCAGATTACAGTGTTTTCTGTGTATCCTGTAACGCGGCGCGGAATGGCTATGGGCAGTGTTGGTATGGCAATGAGTATTGCTCCTGCAATTGGCCCAACTGTTGGCGGTATGCAAACCGATTTTAACGGTTGGCGATCAATTTTCTTGTCGCTTAGCATTATTGGCGTAATTTCTATTGTTCTTTCCGCATTTTTCTTGCATAACTTTGGCGAGCAGGATCGCTGTGCCAAAGCTGACTTTTTCTCCGTTGGTCTTTCGATTGTTGGATTTGGCGGAGTGATGTTTGGCTTTACCAACATTGAAGCATACGGAATTTCTAGTGCGTTTTCTTGGGCGCCAATGCTTGTTGGTGCGTGTGGAGTGGCATGGTTTGTTCTTCGTCAGTTGCGCGCAAGCTCTAATGGCAAGCAACCACTTCTTGGAATTGGTGTGTTAAAAAATCGCTATTTTACTGTTGGTACAGTTTGCGCGTGCTTAACATTCTTTGCTTTTAGCTCAATCATGGTTGTTATTCCGCTTTATATTCAGTCGGATCGCGGTTTTTCTGCCACTATGAGCGGTCTGGTGCTTTTGCCAGGCGCGTTTGGAATGGCCATTTCGCAATATTTTGGTGGGCGCATGCTGGATCGATTTGGCGTGCGGCCAGTGGCAATGGCTGGATCGCTGATTTTGCTTTTTGGCACAGTTATGATGAGCCTTATTGATAGATACACTTGGATTTGGTGGATTTCAATATGGCAATTTACTCGTCAAATTGGCATGGGATTCTTGCTTATGCCAGTTACAACGTGGTCTTTAAATTGCTTGCAGCGCAGCGAGCTTGGAGACGGGTCGGCTGTTACTAACACAATGCGCCAGCTTTGGGGTGCGATTGGTGCGCCTGTTCTTGTTGTAACAATGGCCACTTTTGCTCAGTGGCATCATGCGCTTACGGGTGTTGGGAGTGCGGATAACATTGCGGCAAGCATTTTTGGCGTGCAATGGACTTTGCGTATTAGTGCGATTATTACGGCTATTATGGCGTTGATTGTTATTTTTGGCGTTAAGGGAGAGGGCGCGGGTTCGGCGCATCAGCTTGCGCGCAAGGCGATTGACCGCATGCGCGTTTTGCATATTCCGCATGCTTCGGAGCATAAAGACGTTATGCACGATCATACGCATCATCAATACTGATATCTTTGCATGCGCGACGACCTGCCTTTTCGCTTAAAGCGTAGCGCGAGGGCGATTTCCTTGCTTTTGTTTCTTTTTTCCTGCGTTTGTTTCCCAAATCGACCAAAAAGGGAACGAACGCGGGTAAAAGGGAACAAACGAGGGGAAGTGT
>NZ_KQ956825.1:16761-167246 GCF_001546455.1 Gardnerella vaginalis
AACAAACGCGGGCAAAAGGGAACAAACGCGGGTGCGACATTCTCTGTTTGGTGTTGTAGGAGGGCTGCGAATCGACTTGCATGAGCACTTAGAGCGTAGCGTGCGAATGCACTTCGATTCGCTGAGCCGCTCAAACGTAAAGTACAGTGGACTTTACATGCGGCGAAGACGTGAGCGCGGCTAATCCGCGCGAGCGCATTTCCTTGTTTGGTGTGTAGGAGGGCTGGGTGTTTCTTGTCTCACAACGCTTCGCCTCTTACGTGTTGTCTGTTGTTGCGGTTGTTCCGATTTGGCTTTGATTTTGTTTTTAGCTGAAGTTTGTTTGTAGGCGTGTGCCATTGGATTATTTGGTATCGGCTGCCGCTCTTATACTGTTCGACCAAGAATCACCCAGCCCTCTTGCATGCTTGAACAATTGCGTATCGCTAGTCGCCTGAGATTCTCGATTTTTCTTCTTCATTCGATGAATCACCACCTTCGGTGCTGAGGTTCATCTCATTCAGTGCGAAAAATCTCGAATCTCTACCTAACTTGGTATTGCGCATTTTTACAAGCATTTGTTCGTTTTGGGGAATTTTGCCAGATTTTACGTGATTTTTGTTAAATACTTAACGTTTAGAGCTTAGAAACGCTCATTTGCGTTTGTTTTTTGCGTTTACTTGTGCGATAATGTTCACATGATTTCTTCACAGCGTCAACAATTGATTTTGAGCCGCCTTCGCACCAGGGGGGCCGTGCGTATTACCGCTCTTTCCAAAGAACTCGCCGTTTCTGCAATGACAATTCGCAGAGATATCGCAGAGCTTTCGGATCGCGGGCTTTTAAAGCGCGTACACGGTGGTGCTGTTACAACTAACACTCTTCTTTCGGAGCCGCTGTTTTCCGTAAAGTCGCAGATGGATATGGGGCTTAAGGATGCAATCGCCAGTAAGGCGGTAGATTATGTTCAGCCTGGAGATGTTATTGCTATCGGTGGTGGCACAACTGCGTACGTATTTGCGCAGCATCTGCTTGAGTCGCGTAGGGCGTCTGGAATCACGATTCTAACAAATTCAATTCCAGTTGCGGAGCTTGTTCAAGCGCTTGAGTCCAAAGATATTGAGGTTATTGTTACAGGTGGCGTTATTACGCGTTCCAACTCCCTGGTTGGCCCTATTGCAGATAAGGTTGTTTCGTCTTTGCGTGTAAACACCGTATTTTTGGGCACGCATTCCGTTAGCTTGCCGCGCGGATTCCTTATGCCAAATTCGCTGGAAGCCGCTACAGATATGGCTTTGATGGATATTGCAGATCGCACGATTATATTAACGGATCACACTAAGTGGACGTGCACGTCGCTTTCGCTTTTTGCGCGATTTGACCAGGTTGATACGGTTATTACGGATGATTGCTTAGATGCAGATTCGCAGCTTCGCACCCGTGAGTTGGTTAAGAATCTGGTTCTTGCTCCAACGGTTGCTGGCGATTCTTCCGCGTCCGCGTGATTTTGCGTGAGCGTGTGTAATCGTGGCGTGCGTAGGTATGCGTGCATTTAGTGGTGTTTTGTGCAAAAGCAATCGCAGTAATCGTATCAATCGTAGCAATTGTATTGTTTTTGCGCTCGCATCCATGTTGGTTATTTTCTTGCTTGCATCGCTAAGTGCTTGCACGCCTAAAAATCAAGCTGTTGGAGACACTGGTCGTTCGGACGATATTGTTCACGACGGAATCGACGTAGAAGACATAAAGTTGTTTATAGTCGGTTCAAGGCAGGCGGCGCTTGATTCTAAGCTCTTGCATCTGTGTGAGAAATTTGGTTTAAAAGCATCGTACGCATCAATCGCAGACGTTAAGAATGCCAATTTTGCCTCGCAAGAGGCTGTTAAAGATGCGTCAAATCAGCCTGTTTCTATGATTTTGATTAACAACATTAATGTTGATGGCGTAGACCGCGTTGATTCTAGCGCTAAGAGCAATGCTGGTGGAGCGCATGTTGATTTAAAGGCGCGCAAAGCTTGGGTTGATGCGCTTAAATATGCGCGTTCTGCGGGGATTCCTGTTGCGCTTGTTAATCCAAAAAATCCACCTAAAGATTGTTCTTTGTTTGCGGCAAAACTCTATATTCTTAAGGATTTAGACGGTCAGGATTTGTTTGATGCTGGTTTAATCAAGGGTGATTTGAGGGGTGATTCTAAGGCCGCTTTTAATGGCGATTTTAGAAATCATTTAAGCTGTGTTGAAAAGAGTTGCCAGAAAAGTCATATAAAAAATTGTGGGAAGATTCAGCATTCTAGTCTTCTAAAAATCGTTCAATCGGTAATTGACAATACGCCTCATGGTAGGGATGTGGTTATAAATGACAAAGGTTAGTGCAGGCGCGCAGGTTGTGCCAGAGGAGCAGGTTTTGCAAGAGGATCAGGTTGTGCAAGGCGCAAAAGACTCTCCAGATTTGCCAGAAGTTAGCGAATCGGGTTTAACTCAAAGTGAAGTTTCCGCTGCCGTAGAACAAGGATTTGTAAACGTTACAGAAAATCGTACTTCTAGGTCAGTGCTTTCAATTGTGCGCGCAAACGTTTTTACGCTTTTTAATGCGATTATCTTTGCGGCAATGGTTGTTGTTCTTGCCACTGGCTCTTGGAAAGACGCGGTTTTTGGCTTTGTAATTCTTATTAACACAGGTATTGGCGTTGTTACGGAGCTACGCGCAAAGCGCACGCTTGATCGCCTTTCGATTCTTGTTGCTTCTCGTTCTATTGTTCGGCGAGGCGGCCAAAACGTTTATGTTGATCATAGCTGTATTGTTCTTGGTGATTTGTTGTGGGTTCGTGCTGGCGACCAGGTTCCTGCGGACGCTAAGGTTGTTGAGTCTTGGGGCTTGGAGATGGACGAGTCCATGCTTACTGGCGAGTCTGTAACTGTTCGTAAAGCTGCGGACGACTTTGTTTATTCTGGGTCTACAGCGGTTTCTGGTGTTGCTTTAATGCGCGTTACGGCTGTAGGTGCTAATAGTTATGCAGCTAAACTTGCGGCGCAAGCAAAGGTTTATACTAAAACAATTTCCGATTTGAGTCGTGGAATCAACACGATTTTAAAGTGGATGACTATTGTTGTTGTTCCTCTTTGTGTTTTGCTTGTTTGGTCACAGATTAACAAGGTTGGCGGTTTTGCTGAGTCTTGGCAGACTGGGCAGTGGAGGAGTGCTGTTGTTTCTGCTGTTGCTGGCGTTGTTGGCATGATTCCAGAAGGTCTTGTTCTTTTAACTTCGCTTAATTTCGCTGTTGCTGCAATGCGTCTTGCTCGTAAAAAAACACTTGTTCAGGAGCTTGAGTCTGTTGAGACTTTAGCTCGAGTGGATTGCCTTAATTTAGATAAAACAGGCACTATTACAGATGGCGGAATCGCGTTTGTTGGTGTTGATGTGATTGACAATTCGATTGACGATTCAATTGACGAAGCTTTTGTAAAAAGTAAAAGCGGCGATTCTTCCAGCGTGGCGGCTGCTAGCGACTATAGTCATGCTGTAAATCAGGCTTTGTTTGATTTGTCTAACGAAGAAAATCCAAATGCTACGGGTCTTGCCATTATGGAAGGCCTTAAAGATCAAGGTGCTTGCGTTGCATCGAATGTTAACGCTCGCTTGCCATTTTCTTCCGCAAGAAAGTGGAGTGCAATTCGCTATGAGCTAAAAGACGGCAGTTTTGAAACGTGGTATATGGGTGCTCCAGAGGTTTTGGCAACTGCGATTTGCGCTGACTGTTCTTTAGAAGATGGCGATTCTACTTGCAATAATTGCCATTTAACGGAGCCTTTCAAGCGTATTTTGCATCGAGTAAACGAATATGCACAGCAGGGCAATCGTGTTCTTCTTCTAGCGGTTGCTACAGGCAAGTCTGTGGTTTCTGACTCTGTGGTTTCTGACTCTGTGGTTTCTAGCTCTGTGGTTTCTAGCTCTGTGGTTTCTGGCGATTCTTGTGATGCAACTTTTTCTAGCTCGCCAAAAGTGTCCACAAGTGCTCGCCCTGTTGCACTAGTTCGTTGCTCGGAGAAAATCCGCACCGATGCTCGCCAAACTCTTGAATGGTTTAGGCAGCAAGGTGTTAGATGTCGCGTGATTTCTGGCGATAATCCAACAACTGTTGCAGCTGTTGCCGAAAAAGTTGGTCTAACTGGTGATTCAAAGCCCGTTTCAATGGACGCAAGGCAGCTGCCTAAAGATATAAATCAGCTTGCCGAGGTTCTTGAAAACGTTGATGTTCTTGGGCGCGTTTTGCCTGATCAAAAGAAGTTAATCGTTCAAGCTCTACATTCCAAGGGTCACGTTGTTGCTATGACTGGTGATGGTGTGAACGACACTCTTGCGCTTAAGGAAGCAGACTTAGGCGTAGCAATGGGTAATGCTGCTCCAGCCGCTAAGGCAGTTGCGCAAGTTGTGCTTGTTGATTCTCGTTTTTCTCATCTTCCAGACGTTGTTGCTAAGGGTCGCCAAGTTATGGCAAATATGGAGCGTGTTGCAGGCCTGTTTCTTGTTAAAACCGTATATTCTGCACTTATTTCAGCAGGTGTTGTTTTACTCGGTCTGCATTTCCCATATTTACCTCGTCACATAACCTATATTGGTTCGTTAACCATTGGTATTCCAGCGTTTTTGCTTGCTTTGGCTCCTAATACAAGACGTTATATTCCTGGATTCTTGCATCGTGTTGTTCGATTTGCGCTTCCAAATGGCATTGCTGTTGCCGTATCTGTTTTGGCTGTTTCCATTTTTGCTCCTTTAATGCTTTCGCGTGGACTTGATTCCTCTAGCGTTAGTGCTTCTAGCATAATTGTTGAATCTGTTTACACCATTGGTCTAACTCGCAGTATTTGCGCTGTTACAGTTTTTGTGCTGGGTGTTGCAGTTTTGGCTACTGTTTCTAGGCCACTTGCTTCTTGGCGTGGAATTATGGTTCTATGTTTTGCTGCTGCTGGCGTTATTGGCGCGTTTATACCATTTGTTGCGCGTTTCTTTGATTTGCATGTTCCTATAAGCGGAAATGCAATGTTTGTTATGATTTGTGCCATATTATTCGCTTTCGTTATATGGTTGATTTTGCATCTGATTAGTCATCTAGTTGAAAATTGGATTGATAGCGCAAATGATGATGTTCTTTTGCGCTCTGATTCCAGTAACGATTAGTGCAGCGTGTCGTAACCTTAACAATTGTGTTTACAATAGATATGTGTTCAGTATTTTAGAAATGTTTTCGGTTGGTGTAGGTCCTAGTTCTTCGCATACGGTTGGGCCTATGCGCGCGGCGAATGCCTTTGTAACCTCTCTGCAAAAGAGTGGGAAGCTTAACAATGTTTCTCGTGTGTGCGTTACATTGTATGGTTCTTTGTCTCTTACTGGATTGGGGCATGGTACAGATCGAGCATCCGTTGCAGGTCTTGAAGGTAATCTTCCAGACGATGTTGATACAGAACACATGATGACTATTCGCGAAGATTGCAAGAAAAGTGGAACTTTAACGCTTGCGCATAGTCATACTATTGCGTTTGACTACGATTCCGATGTTGTTTTTGAAAAGTGGAGGCGCATGGCTGCGCATCCTAATGGCATGCGGTTTGTTGCTTTGGACTCCTTTGGTAATACTGTTGACGAGCAAGTTTGGTATTCGATTGGCGGTGGATTTATTCGCAAAGGTAATGCAGACGATAAGATGATTGGTTTGCATGACCGCGTTGGTGAATCTGAAACAGAAAGTGAAGATTCTTCTAAAGACTCTTCTAAAAATGTTGAGTCTTCCACTATGCAATCTACTGATTCGTCTACTGAGTCTTCCACTGATTCTTCTGTTCCATATCCTTTTACAACGTGCAAAGAACTTATTTCTATTTGCAAAAAAGAACATAAGAGCATAAGTAGCATTGTTTGGCAAAACGAGCTTGCTTTGCATAATGGCGATTCTGAATATGTTCGCTCCTATTTGCTGCGTGTTTGGAATGTGATGGGAGAGTGTGTTGAACACGGCTGTAACTCTAAGCAGCAGATTCTTCCAGGCGGACTTGATGTTCACAGACGCGCTCCACGCATGTATGAGCGTTTGTCCGCAAATTCCGACATTCTTAAGCAAGATCGCAGACGAGCAAACTGCGCTTTGGAAGCTTCTGATTCTGCGTGGGTAAATCTTTTTGCTCTTGCGGTAAGTGAAGAAAATGCTGGAGGTGGTCGTATTGTTACGGCTCCAACCAATGGATCCGCTGGCATTATTCCAGCAGTTTTGCAATACTATTGGCGTTTTGTAGACAGTGCTAGCGAAGAAGGCATTGTAAAGTTCCTTCTTGCTGCTGGTGCTATTGGTTACTTGTTTAAGCGCAATGCTTCTATTTCTGGCGCAGAAGTTGGTTGCCAGGGAGAAGTTGGTTCGGCGTGTTCTATGGCTGCCGCAGGCTTGTGTGAAGTTCTTGGTGGAAGCCCTGAGCAGGTTGAAAACGCTGCAGAAATCGGTATTGAGCATCATCTTGGTCTCACTTGTGATCCAGTTGGTGGTTTGGTTCAGATTCCTTGCATAGAGCGCAATGCTATGGCTGCAAACACGGCCATTAACGCTGTTAGAATGGCGCTTTTGGGTGATGGCTCTCATATTGTTAGCTTAGATAGCGCTATTAAAACCATGAAGGAAACTGGGCATGACATGATGTCTAAGTATCGCGAAACATCTAAAGGTGGTCTGGCTGTAAACGTTGTTGAATGCTAGTTTATAGCTTTTTATGTTTATAGTTATCTCATAATATTTTTCCTTTAAATGCTTGTATACTTGCTTGCATTATGTTTATGTAGGCGTTGTGCAATTTATATACGTATTGGAATAGGTAGCGGTTGAGTGCTAATCTAAAACACGCTATAAGATTGCATAACTGTTATAATATTCAAAGTTTTTAGTAAATAGTTTGTAGAGGTTAATGGTTGTTTGCAAGCATTTATATATGTTTGTAAGGGATTATAAGAGGTTATAAAGGAGGCAAAATGGTAAAGGATATGCCAGAAGTGGTTGCAGAGTTTGGTACTACGCCAACGGTGACGTTCCCATCGCTTGAGCCGCCAGCAGGGCTTAAGGTTGTTGAGTTGGTAGAGGGCAACGGACCTTTGGTTCGTGCTGGAGACACTGTTACTGTTAATTATCACGGTGTTGTTTGGGGAGCTAGCGAGCCTTTTGATTCTAGTTTTGCTCGTCATACTCCTGCCAGCTTTGGTATTGGTGTTGGTCAGGTTATTCAGGGATGGGATCGTACTGTTCCAGGTCATAATGTTGGTTCTCGCTTACTTGTTTCTATTCCACCTGAGTATGGTTATGGTTCGCGCGGGGTCCCTCAGGCTGGAATTGGTGGTTCGGACACCCTCGTTTTTGTGATTGATATTATTTCTACTCGCTAAATGCGTGTGGTTGATTTTATTCTTTGTTCTTTGTTAAGGAGATTGCAAAATGGCTGAAGAAAAAACAATTTTGTTGACTAAGGAAGCCTACGATAAGCTCAAGGAAGAATTAGCTCATCGCGAAGGTGAATATCGTGACGAAATCACCGAGCGTATTGCTGCTGCTCGCGCCGAAGGCGATTTGTCTGAAAACGGTGGCTATCAGGCTGCTCGTGAAGAGCAGGGCAAGAACGAGGGTCGTATTAATGAGCTTATTGTTAAGCTGCGCAATGCCAAAATCCTTGAGGCTCCAAAAGATGGTCTTGTTGGTAATGGTTCTGTTGTGACTCTAGATCTTGCTGGCCGAGAGATGACATATGTTCTTGGTTCACGTGATATTGCTGTTGCTACTGATTACGATGTTATTAGCCCAGAATCTCCGATTGGCGCTGCAATCATTGGTGCTAAAGCGGGTGATACTGTTAGCTACTCTGCTCCAAATGGTCGTCAGATTTCTGTAACCATTAAGGACTCTCATCCACTCGCCTAGGCAATAAAATGTCTTAATAGGCAAGCGTCTTTGCTGTTATCTATCTATTTTCTCTAATCGCTGTGATTTAAAATCTTTATGATTTACAAATCACAGCGATTTTATTTATGCGTTTATTTGTGTCCGTTTAACAGTATCGCTCTTTAGTTGTTTTGATTGCTTAAATCTTTAAATCTCTAAATCTCTAAATCTTTAAATTTTTCTTAAAATGGTAACAACTTTGCCCATTATCTTTGCGTGCGATCCGTCAATAGGGGAATACGCAGGGTTGTGAGGCATAAGCCAAACGTGACCATTTTCTTTTCTAAACGTCTTTACAGTTGCTTCGTTATCTAGTAGTGCAGCAACAATATCTCCATTTGTTGCTTCATTTTGTTCTCGCACAACAACATAATCGCCGTCGCAAATTGCTGCGTCAATCATTGAATCGCCATGTACTTCTAGCATGAATAGATTACCGCTTCCAGTAAGTCTTTCTGGTAAACGCATAACATCTTCAACATGCTGTTCGGCTGTTATAGGCGCTCCTGCTGCAATTCTCCCAACAAGAGGAACGTCGTGAGAGTTTATCAAAGACTCGCTGTTGTACATGCTTACATCAATGGCTGATTGTTTTGCAAGCAATTCTTGAGCTTTTTCTTTGTTCTTTTGTAGAAAATCTCCAATAACTTCAATTGCTCTACCTTTATTTGCACTTATTCGTATTAATCCTTTCATCTCAAGTGCTCGTAATTGGTGTTTTACGGAAGAAGGACTTCTTAAACCTACAGCTTCGCCTATTTCTCTAAAAGACGGTGGAAAACCGTGTTCTTCAAGACATTGTTGTATGGCATCCATGATTTTCCTCTGGCGATCTGTTAGTGATTCATTGTTGTGCGCCGCAGAATCGCTAAGCTCGTTTGGGTTGGTATTCATGGTGTCTCCTTTCGTTGTTTACAGTCTAATACACTTTTTCAAAAAAATCAAACATATGTTCGACACGCCGTTGCATATTTAGAACAAATGTGTCAAGATTGATACACCTGTTCGATAGAACAAATGTTCATATCAATATAAATGTAAGAAAGGGCAGTTATGTATAAGAACTTAAACGCTTCTAATAGCATTAACTATTCAAATGCAAATCGTGCCGTTTTGGCAAATAAGGCTTGCAGAAGGCGTAAAAATAAATTATTTATGCGTTTTATTGTTTTTGCTGTATTAACGTGCTTTGCGTGGTTTGTGTTTATGCCAAGGCCAGCTGTTTCAGCCGTGTCAAAGTCTTTTGTAACATACACAGTTCGTCCTGGAGATACATTGTGGAGTTATGCAAAATCTATAACAGATAAAAATGGCAATATTTCTGATTCTGTTGATTATCTTATGCAATTAAATAATCTAGATTCGCCAGATTTAGAAGTAGGGCAGTCTATACGCGTACCTTTTATCGACGATTAACTTGTTATTAAAAATATCATTAAAATATGGAGGATTACATGAGTTCAGATTATCAATATGATTCGTCAGATTTATTTACATTATGCTATGACGATGAATCTGTGTGTTCTTATTGCGATGATTTAAGTACAGATTCGGTTGTTGTTATGAATGTATTTATATATCCGTCTATTCGGGTATTTTCCAATAAATTTTATAAAATATACGAGGAAAAATATGAAAAAATTGATTTATTTATATAAAATATTGAAATATATATAACATATTAAATTAATTTTTAGTATGCTGTATATATGCATTGTCCTTTTTGTAAGAATTCCGATACTAAAGTTATCGATACGCGAATTAGTGAAGATGGGTATTCAATACGCCGTAGACGTGAATGCCAGAAGTGTGGACGTAGATTTACAACAGTAGAAACTACACAATTGCTTGTTATGAAACGTTCAGGTTCTATTGAACCGTTTGATAGAGCAAAGGTTGTTGCTGGTGTTGGAAAAGCTTGTCAGGGTAGGCCAATAGATTCTGAAGCATTAAAAACACTTGGAATGGAAGTTGAAGCTGATTTACGTGCTCGTGGATTAGCTCAGGTTACGTCCGAAGAAGTTGGAAAAGCAATATTAAAGCCGTTGCGCGAGTTGGACGAAGTAGCATATCTTCGTTTTGCTAGCGTGTATCAGAATTTTACTGGCTTAGAAGATTTTAAACGTGCTATAGAAGATCTTAAGAAAAGTAAGTGATTAGTAATATTTGTGCATTGCGTGAATATTATAAAACAAGTACATGTTATTGAGTATTTGAGTTTATGTGAATATTTGTTCACCGTTATGCTGGTGAATTATTGAGTCTTGATTAAATGTAGTTATATATGTGAGCAATAACCTGATTTGTTTGACCCGTTTAAAGGGTCAAACAAATAACAAGGTTGTTAATGGTTAGGTTTACTCAGTACTGCACTTTACAATTTTTACTCCGAAAAATCAGCGTCGTCTTGTGTGCGCAAGATAACAAGACGCTGTGTTGGTCTTGTCATAGCAACGTATAAGTTAGCGGCTGCGCTAAGCCTAGATGCAGCTTCTTGCTCTATAGCAGAAGGTTGCATTAGTATTACCGCATCGTATTCCAATCCCTTAACGTCTTCTGCAGTGCAAACACTAATTTGGCTATCGTCAAAGCTTTGCTGAATTATGCGGGTATATTCCTTAGTTGAAAGATTTTTGCTAAGAGTATTTTTAACTATATTGTTTGCGTGGGCTATTAATTCTTGAGGAACAATAATTGCTACTCGTCCACTACCGTCTTCGGAAACAAATTCGTTAAATAAATCAATGCAATATTTAGAAAGAGCATTATCAAGTTCATTTTGATTTTGAACTGTTTGCTTAATAAGCGAATCTGGAACAGATCTAACGGCGTTAACTGTTGAAATGTATAAGCCAGAATTATCTGCCACTTTTCCTGCAGCTTCGGAAACTTCTTTAGGATTGCGGTAGTTGATTGTTAGCTCATAAAGATCCCAGTTCTCGTTTCCAAATAATGAGCTCATATTTTTTTGCCAACGGTGTGTACCGCCTAAAGAGGAGGTTTGTGCAACATCGCCAACAATAGTAAATGATCGTGAAGGGCATCTGCGGATTAGCATTCGCCAGTCCATTGCAGTAAGCTCTTGTGCTTCATCTACCACAACATGACCATAAGTCCACTCTCTATCTGATGCAGCAAGATTAGCAACCATGTTTGCATCGTTGCCTTGAATGTTTTCAATAAGCATATCGGCGGTAATAATGCCATTGCCTATTCCGTTTTGTGCAAGAGTATCAGAAGCATATTGTTGCTCTTCAAGCTTTTTGCGAGCATTAGCAGCGTTTTGTGCTTCAATCTTTGGGTCTGGTCCTAAAAGTTCCATAGCTTCGTCAAGCAGTGGAATATCGGATTTAGTTAGAGGACTTCCTTTTGGTCTAATTAATGCATGAATATCATTTTCGCTTAACCAAGGAGCATATATGCGAAGCTGTTCGGGTTTAGAAAAAAGTTGGTCTATAAGCCAATTAGCATTCATAGGAAGCCAAGCAAGGTTCAAAGTTATTTTGAGCTTGTTTTCCATCCTAAGTTGCGATGTAATGTCGGATATTTCGGCTTGGGAAGGAACGTAATCAAGTTGTTCCAGATACCTGTTTCTAAGCGAACTTATTACTGACTTTACAAATGTTTTACGAGCCTGGTTGTGAGGCTGGTGTGTGCGCTGAGCGTCTAATTGTGCAAGCTCAATATCTTCTTTTTTGAGCTGTACAGCAAAACCGTTTATGCGTAATGTTGGCAAATCTTTAGGAACACGTATTCTTGCGCATATAGCGTTTTGAATAACGTTTTTCATACGGTACATTCCCTTAAGTTTTGCTGCATGTGCAGTATCTTCTGCATCTGCACGAACGTTTGGAATTAAATCCGCTATAGTTCTGCTAACAACACCAGTTTCTCCCAAAGATGGCAAAACTTGGTCTATGTACCTTAAGAATGCAGAGCTTGGTCCTACAATCAAAACTCCTGATCTTTCAAGCTTTCTGCGGTGTGTATATAACAAGTATGCTGCTCTATGCAATGCAACAGCAGTTTTGCCTGTGCCAGGGCCGCCTTGAACAACAATTGTACGGTCTAGAGGAGCGCGAATAATGCGGTCTTGCTCAGCCTGAATGGTTGCAACAATATCCGTCATTTTTCCAGTTCTACGAGAGCCTAGAGAAGCAAGTAATGCACCTTCGCCAGTAAGTGTCCCTTGTTTAGACGCTTTGTTTACTTCGTCGGAATGAATGTCTAGAATCTCGTCTTCAACGCCCACAACTTCTCGGAATTTAAGAGTTATGTGTCTGCGCATAACAATGTTTCCGTGATTAGAAGGAGTTGCCTCGTAGAATGGTCGAGCAGCCTCTGCTCTCCAGTCGGTTAAGATTGGGTCGTGATTTTCACTTAGCAAACCGATTCTGCCAATATAGCGTCTTACTCCTTCACAATCGTCTAGGCGACCAAACACAAGTCTATCTTCTACAGCTCTAAGTTGCGTTAAACGATCTTCGTACATTGTTGCAAAAGAATCTCGTTCTGTTCGCTGAGTTGGCGATCCGTGTGAGCCTGCAGCGCGTACAGAATCAAGTCTTGCACGGATTGTTGAACGCAAGTTATCTAAGCGCTCATAAGCGCAATCAACCGCTTGTTGTTCTTCGCTGAGTTGTGAGGAGTACGTAGACATTTGTGTCCGTTCTTCTTAAAAGTTGTGCTAAAACCAGGCGTTTAAGTATACCTCGAGGCTAATACACGTTGCATGTTTCCAATTTTTGCTAAAAAAATATTATTTTTTTACAAAAAGTGGGGATTTTTGGTGAGAAATGGGGTAAAATGGTGAACGATGTGCAAGTGGCATATTGCATGTTGAAAAGGATGTGGATTTATGGCTCGTAATAATGCTGGCGCAAATGCGCAAGATAAAGCCAATTCCTCCTTTAAGCATGCTCAAAATACATCTGCTTCCGATTCTCAAAATATGGCTCAAGCTAATGCCCAAGAAGCGCATATGCCAATGCAAAATTCTCAAGCATATGCTCAGCCTTATTACGTGATGCAGCAGGTTCCTCCTATGTATCAATCGCAGCAGATGCCTGTTATACAGCCTGTTATGCAGCCTGTTATGCAGCCTCAAGCTACGTCTTCGGCTTTTACATCCACTCCTTTGCCGCAAAACGCAGTTTTTGATGCTAATGGTTTGCAAACTCAGGCTAATAATCAGGTAAAGAATCCAGTTCTTCTTGGCACCTATTCGCCAAAAATAGATGCCAAAGGTCGTGTGGCTTTGCCAGCAAAATTTAGATCCCAATTAGGTGATGGTTTTGTTATGGCTCGCGGCCAAGAACGCTGCGTTTATGTTCTTCCAATGCAAGAGTTTGAGCGTATTACAACTCAAATCCAGCGCACATCTATGAGCAATAAGTCGGCACGAGATTACCTACGAGTTTTTCTTTCTGGTGCTGTAGATCAAGAGCCAGACAAGCAGGGTCGTATAGTAGTGCCTCCAATGCTAAGAGATTATGCCAATCTTGGAGATGAGATTGTTGTAATAGGCGTTGGAACTCGTGCAGAAATATGGAATAAATCCGCTTGGAATAATTACCTTGCAGATAAAGAGCAAGACTATGCGGATATTGCGAATGACGTTCTTCCGGCGGTGGCACAATGAAAGATCTATCTACAATTCATGCGCCAGTTTTATTGGAAGATTGTGTAAATCTTGTTTCTCCAGCGCTAGAACATAAAGATTCTATTGTTGTTGACTGCACTCTTGGTCTTGCTGGCCATGCAACAGCTTTTCTTAAAGCAGCTCCACTGGCAACTCTTGTTGGAATAGATAGAGATAGTGAGGCTCTTGGCTTAGCAACAAAAAGGATGCAAGATGAAGGATTGAATAATCGTTTTATTCCAGTTCATGCTGCATTCGACGAAGTTGACAAAGTTTTGGAAGATTTAGAAATTGATAAAATCGATGCAGCGTTTATGGATTTAGGTCTTTCCAGTTTGCAAATAGACGAAGCGGATAGGGGATTCTCCTATTCCCATAACACAGCCTTAGATATGCGAATGGATACAACTCAGAGTGTTACTGCTGCAACCATTCTTGCTACCTATAGTGCATCTAGTCTGGCTGAAATATTTCGTGAGTACGGTCAAGAACGTTTTTCTGGTCCTATTGCAAGAAAAATAGTGCAAGTTAGGCAAGAGAACCCAATAGTAACATCTGGTCAGTTGGTTGATTTAGTTGATCAGGTTATTCCGCGCGCTCATCGTGCGCCAGGAAATCCTGCTAAACGAGTTTTCCAGGCTCTTAGAATCGAAGTTAATGGGGAGTTGGATAAACTTTCTAGAACTTTACCAAAGCTTGCTTTGCGCTTAAATAACGGCGGCAGGATTGTTGTTGAATCCTATCATTCTTTGGAAGATATTACAGTTAAGCGCTTTATGAATAAGGGATTAGAAGTAGACGTTCCAGCAAATATGCCTATTGTTCCGCAAAGTGCCCAGCCTTTCTTTAAGTCTTTAACTCGTGGAGCTATTAAGGCATCTAAAGAAGAAATTGCAAATAATACAAGGTCTTCTTCTGTTCGCTTGAGGGCAGTGGAGCTTATTAGAGATATTCCAGATAGGTGGATCAAAGATTTTACAGCTATTGCTCAAGGAGAAGATACGTCTTTGCAACATTCTTCTACTAAGTCAAATGGCGTAAATCGTAGCAAAGGAGGCAGGTTCTAATGGATAAGCCACTTAAAAACCGTGCTTCTAGAATTGCAGCATCTTTTGCAGCGTCTTCTGCACCTGCAGGCCGAGTGAACGAGAAAATTTCTGGTGATTCAAGACAAAATCGCGTTTCTAAGTCGATTCCGCTAGTGTTTAGCGCCTCGGATCGCAGGTCTTATGCTGTAATGAATCATTTGCACAAGGTTATAGCGTGGAGCAACACGCGTAAAGCTCCTCTTTTTAACCTAATCATTGTTGTTATGTTCCTTGTTGTTACGCCTACTACATCTCTGTTGCTTCGCACAAAAATGGCAGAGATTTCTTTTGAACAAGCTGCAACTCAAGCCAATATTTCCAGGCTTCGTCAAGACGTAGAGACTGCTCAAACAAAGTTGGATGCCTTAGAAGCAGATCTTCCAACAAAAGCACAAGACATGGGAATGGTTCCGCAGCAAGGTGCAATAACCGTTGACTTAAGCGATTATGCCAATAAAAAGAAGGCAGAAAAAGCCGCTATTGAAGCTCAAAAAGCTAAAAATCGTGATCAAGCTAAGCAAGAAAAGGCTAAGCAAGAAAAGGCTAAGCAAGAAAAGCCTAAGCCAAATCAAGCTAAGCAAGATCCTAAAAAAACCAACCACCAGCCAGAACAAAAAAATAAGGAGAAACATTGATGAACCGCCTAATCAAGCAACGTTTCGCCAAATACTCAGGCAAAATGAAAACAGTATTGTATTATGCCAAATTAGCTGGCAAAAAGTTGCGCTGCATCAAAAATAGCGTAAGAAAAGTCAGAAAGAGTAGGCTCAACATAAGCGGATTGTATAATTCGTATACTAATAATGCTGTTCGCTCTGTTGCGCGCTCTACTGCACGTTCTGGCATGCGTTCTGGCACACAAACCAGCGTAATCCGCAACACTGTTTTTGCAAAAAAGTGCATTGGTGTTGCAATCATATTTGCGATTATTGCATCTTTAGCAATAGTAAAGCTTAGTTTTATACAGTTGATTAATGCACGTTCTACTGCTCAGGCGGCGCAGGCAGAACGTAGTAGGACTCGTCCAATACTCGCTCGTAGAGGGCGTATTTTGGACGCAAATGGTGCTGTTTTGGCTCAGAGTGTTGAAAGATATAACATAATTGCAGATCCAATGAATGCTCAGTCCTTTAAACCAACTCCTTGCACAAAGCAAACTGCTGGGAATTGCCATGCAATTAATGGTAAAGACGTTGAAGGAACAGGCGCTGTTGCTGTAGCACGTCTTTTGGCTCCTATTTTGCATATGAGTTCTGTTGAAATTGGCGGAAAAATTGCAGGTGTAGGGCGTTATGCTGTTATAAAAAGAAACGTTAAGCCTTCTGTTAAGCGTGCAATAGATAAGCTTAATCTTTCTGGGTGTGTTTATGCAGAAAATAGCAGTGAGCGCGTATATTCAAGTGGTCCTATTTTAGGCGCTTTGATTGGCTCTGTTAAAGACGCAGAAGAAAGCAGCCGAAAAGAAGCTAAGGGCAGAAGAGGCGAAGTTGGTGAATCTGGCTTGGAGCTTTCTCAAGACAAAGTTTTAACTGGTAAAGATGGTTACCAAAAATATCAGGGAAATAACGTTGGAAATGAGAAAATTCCTGGAACGGTAAGTGAATATAAAGAGGCTGTAAACGGTAACGACATAAAGCTAACTATTGATAGCGATGTAGATTGGTACGTTAAGAAGGTTCTTCTAGATGGTATGAATAAGTACAAAGCTGGATGGGGCGTTGCTGTTGTTCAAGATATTCGCACTGGAGAAATTGTTGCTCTAGAAGATAGCGATAATATTAAAGCTGGTTCTGCCGAAGCTAGAGCATCTGTTTCTAAGGCTGTTAGCCAGGTATTTGAGCCAGGCTCTATTGGCAAAGTATTCTCAGTTGCAGGCATGCTTCAAACTGGAGCGCGCCAGCTAACGGATAAGTTTGCTGTTCCTGGAAGCATTGAAAAGCAAGGTCAACTTTTCCACGATGCTCACAGCCACGGTGTTATGAAGCTTACTTTAGCAGGCATTTTAAAGGAATCTTCTAACGTTGGCATGATTATGGCTGGCGAAAAGTATCCAAATAACAAGCGTTATGAATTCTTGTCTAAGTTTGGAATTGGGCAATTAACTGGCCTTGATTTGCAAGGAGAATCCCAAGGTTTGTTCCCGAGTGTTCAAGCGTGGGATGGTCGTAAGCAAAATACTGTTTTGTTTGGTCAGGGATATGCAACAAACGCTTTGCAAATCACCAATGCTATTTCAACAATCGCCAATAAGGGCGTAAGGCTTAAGCAATCGATTATCAAGTCTGTAATCGACCCACATGGCAGAATTACTGAGCGCAAGAGGCCACAAGGAACTCGCGTTTTAGATGAACACGTTGCTGATCAAATGTTAAATGCCATGGAATCCACGGCAGAATATTACAGTAACTACATATCTGTTAACGGATATCGTATTGCTGCAAAGAGTGGTACTGCAGAAGTTGCTGGATTTGGTGGAGCGCTTAGCTCTATTGTTGCAGACTGCGCGGCAATATTGCCTGTCGATAACCCTCGTTTTGCAATAACAGTTGCATTAAGCAATCCAGAAGGCACATTCGGCGTTTTCGCAGCAGCTCCTCTTATAAAGACAATAGGCGAGTTCTTAATGCAAAAGTACAACGTTCCAGTATCGACTCCTCGCAGCAACCCTATTCCTTTACAATGGTGATACATAGTGAATGGGCGGGTGCAAGTATGAATGCTGTTGATGAATTTTCTAGAACAAGAGTGACCCTTGGTTTTGCTGCAGAACAATATGGTTTTGAGGTAATACCATCTTTTGCTTCTGGAATAACAATTACATCGCTTGTATGCGATGTTAGAAACGTTAGGCCTGGGTGTCTTTTTGTTCCTGCAAATCGTGTAGATAAAAGACAGTTGGAAGCTGCTAGAGACGCTGGTGCGTACGCAGCAATGGTTCCTCCAGAGTTTCGAAGCGAAGCTATGAGCGTTGGTATTCCGTTACTCGTTTCTTCCAACAATCCAGTGACTTTGGGCAAGCTTGCTTGCGATGTTAACAATGATCCATCTTCTTTTATAGCCACTTTCGCGGTTGCTGGAGATGACGATGATGAAGTTTACGCAAACGTTATAAGGTTAGCGGATTTTCTTCACATGCTTGGCAATCCAGTTGGTGTTATAAGCGCTGCTGGATCTAACTCTCTTCAGCGTGATTTAGATTTGGAATATCCGCTTGGAATAGTAGATATTCAACACAATTTATCGGTGTGTGTAGAAGACGGAGCTGCCGCCGTTGTTATAGCATTAAATTCTGCAACGCTTAAAAAAGATGCCTTGCAGTCTACAAACATTGATGTTCTTGGTGTTGAAAGTAACAATGCTCTTGCCATGTCTGGAAGTCTTGATTTATATAAGTCCGATTCATTAAAAACAGATGTGATTGAGATTGACAAAAAATCGGATGCTGCTGGTGATGCTGCTTTCGATTCTTTGGCGGCTGCTAATTCTTTGGCGGCTGGCGATTCTTCTAATGCAAAAGACGAGTCGCAAGCAGGCGGCGCATTAAATAAGCAATCCGAAGAGTCTGCTAAGCAAAACCAATTGCAAAAGGAATCCAAAGAATCAACAGGATCAATAGAATCAACAGAATCGCTTAGCTATAGTAGCCAAAGCGATGACTCTCAAATTGACGAATTAAGCATAAATTCTGCGCGCCCTGTAATGAGTTTTTATACTTTGCAGCAAAGATACGGCTTCTTAAGCCACGAAAGATCCTATTGTGTTATGCGGTCTAAAGAATCGGATGAATTAGCTGCATTAGCAGACCAAATAGGCGGCAGAGATGTTAGTAGGCATCTTTCGCTCTCAATTGCAATGGTTCTTGCTGCTGGAGTTAGAAGAGGAACCATTAAAAGTGCGTTGCGAGTGTCTCGCGAATTAAAATAGAAACCAAAATGTTTAAGAGCAAATAATGTTTTCAACAAAGCAAAATAGTATGCAAAACAAAATTACGGAAAATGTTTCAGCGCAAGCAAGTTTGCGTATGATGCCTATGAGCATTAAAGAAGTGGCAGATGCGGTTAATGCAACCGAGCTTCTATGTGATTCTGCAAGTTGTGATTCTGCACATTCTGATTCGGTAAACAGCAATGACACTGTTATTTGTGCTACAAGCGATTCTCGCAACGTTTCTTGCGGTGCGGTATTTGTTGCTATAAAAGGTGAACGCGTTGACGGTCATGATTTTGTGCAAAAAGCAGCGCAGCTTGGAGCTAAAGCGGCGATTGTAGAACACGCTGTTTTGCTCGATAAAAGTGTGCAGAACAAAATTGCTCAAATTGTTGTTAAAAATTCGGTTGAAGCACTTGGACTTTTAGCAAAGCACAATCTGGTGCGCCGCCGCGCGTTAAACACGCCTTTTAGCGTTATTGGTATAACAGGTTCCGTTGGAAAAACAACAACAAAAGACATGCTTAATGCTCTTCTTTCAACGCTTGGAAACACGGTTGCGCCAGTTGGGTCATTTAATAACGAAATTGGATTGCCGTTAACTTCTTTGCATGTAAACGAGAATACGCGATTCCTTATTGCAGAGATGGGTGCAAATCATGTTGGTGAGATTTCAATGCTCACAACTATTGCGCCTCCAGATTTATCGGTTGTGTTAAAAGTTGGTGTTGCTCATTTGGGCGAGTTTGGCTCCGTAGAAAAAATTGCTCAGGCTAAGAGTGAGATTGTTAGGGGGCTTTTGCCGCACGGAGTGGCAATTTTAAATGCTGATGATTTTCGCGTTGCGGCAATGAGTGAGCTTGCCGATAAAGATAAAATCCGCTGGTTTGGATTGAATGTTAATAATAATGTCAATTTTGATGCAGCGAATAATGAGAATTATCAGTTACATGCACAAGATATTTCTTTAGATGAAAGTGGTTGTGCGCAATTTTCGATTATCGAAAACAAAAACAGTCAGACTTGCGCAAACAATCAGATTCGCGAAAACAGTGCCAGTGTGCATCTTGCGCTTCCTGGAGCGCACAACGTTATGAATGCATTAGCTGCTGCGAATGTTGCAAGATATTTTGGTATGAGTCTTAAAAACATTGCTTTAGTTTTGAATAAAGTTTCGCATATTAGCCCGCATCGCATGCAGATTTCTGTTATTTGCAAAGATGATAAAAAATTTACACTTATTGACGATTCCTTTAACGCAAATCCAGATTCTATGAAAGCTGGAATTGACGGATTATGCTCTTACGAATCCGCTCAGTCCGCTCAGTCCGCTCAGTCCGCTCAATCCGCACATTCTGCTGATTCCGCATGCACTAAGCTTTTTAGAATCGCAGTTTTAGGCTCAATGTTAGAACTTGGGTCTAATGAAAATAAAATGCATGAATCTATTGGCGAATACGTTGCAAAACGCAATATTGATGCAATAATTACGGTTGGGTCAACTTTAAGTGAAAAGTTAGATGAGTTAGCTTCTTGTATAGCTAAAGGTGCTAAAGATAATTGGCAAAATAGAGATAATCATCAAAATAAAACTGATGATTCTAATTGTGATTCTAATTGTGATTCTAAAAACAGTGTGTATTTTGTGCATGATTGCTCTGAGGCAAATAACATTGTTTGGAGTCTTGTGGCCGAGCATCCTAGTACTGTTGTGTTACTAAAGGGGTCTCACGCTTCGGGACTAAGTGCTTTGGCTGAAAGTTGGGCTAAACTTAGCAATGGCTCTAGCAATGGTCTTAACAAACATACGGAGGTTAACCTGTGATTGCGCTTATTGTGGGAATAGTGGTGTCGCTAATAGTGACGATTGTTGGCACACCGCTTTTAATCCGCCTAGTACACCGCTTAAATTACGGACAATACATTCGTCAAGACGGTCCACAATCTCACTTAGTTAAGCGCGGAACACCTACTATGGGTGGTGTTGTTATAAACCTCGCTGTTGTAGTTGGATGGGCTGCTTCCGCACTTTACAGGTATTTTTCCGTTGGTAGAACGCCGTCTTGGTCTGCTGTTCTTGTTCTTTTTGCCATGCTTTCAATGGGTTTTCTTGGCTTTATTGATGATTTTGCAAAGGTAAGGAAAAAGCAGAATCTTGGTCTTTCTGTGCGCGCAAAGCTGTTTGGTCAGGTTATTTTTGCAAGCATTTACGCTGTTTTAGCTCTTATGCTTCCAACTCAGTCTGGTATTGCAAGCGCTCAGCCTGGCATGAGTTTTATAGAAAAACCATTCTTTGATTTTTCAATGTTTGGCAGAGTAGCTGGAATCGTAATTTTTATTGTTTGGGTAAACTTTTTAATGGCTGCGTGGTCTAATGCAGTAAATCTTACAGACGGATTAGATGGCCTTGCTGCTGGATCCTCTATGATTGCTTTTGCGGGATATGCTTTGATTGCTTTTTGGGAGAGTTATCACGTTAAAGGCGGTGGCCATTTTGGATTCTCTTATGCCGTTTCGGATCCGCTTGATTTAACCATTATCTCCGTTTGCGCAGCCGTTGCCTGCTTTGGGTTCTTGTGGTACAACTCAAATCCTGCTCAGGTGTTTATGGGAGACACTGGGTCTTTGGCTTTAGGTGGTCTTTTTGCCGCGCTTTCAATCGCCACTCACACGGAGTTTTTGGCTGTTATTTTAGGCGGATTATTTGTTATGGAAACCTGCAGTGACGTAATCCAAGTTGGATGCTTTAAAATGACACATAAACGAGTGTTTAAAATGGCTCCAATCCATCACCATTTTGAGCTTGTTGGATGGGCAGAAGGCAAGGTTGTTGTTCGTTTTTGGATGATTGAGCTTATGTTTGTTCTATCCGCGTTGATGACATTCTATGCGGATTGGGCAGGTCGTTCTGGACTCTTGATTTAGCAGGTTCACCGATTAATAATGGCTATACAATTGCTATACCTATACAATTGCGATTAGTAAGGGTGATTATATGAGCAGCGTTGCAAATGATTTATGCAAGGAGTTCTCTTTACACACTGAATTCCCGTTCCATAATGTTCTTGTAGCAGGATTAGGTGTTTCTGGTATAGGTGCCATGGAAGTGCTTAAAACTGTTGGAGCTAACGCGATTAGCGCAGACGAACGCAAGGCGGAAGCTCAAATCCACGATTTTTCCAAAATCGACTGGACCAAGATTGATGCTGTTGTAACATCGCCAGTTTTTAACCCTAGAACACCTTTTATTTTAGAGGCTCAAAAGCGCAATATTCCAGTTATTAGTGAGGTAGAACTTGCATGGCTTGTGCGCGTAAAGTCGCTTAAAACAAGTCTTCCAGCCGCATGGATTGGAATTACTGGAACAAATGGCAAAACTTCTACAACCGAAATGACATCTCAGATGCTTACTGCTTGCGGCCTAGATGCTCCTGCTGTTGGCAATATTGGCAAGTCGGTTTCTCATGCTGCGCTAGAAAAAGAGCACGATGCATTATGCGTTGAATTAAGCTCTTTCCAGCTACATTTTACGGATTCCTTAGAGTTAGATTGCGCTGCGATTACTAACATTGCGGCCGATCATTTAGACTGGCATGGCGGAATCGAAGCCTATGCAAAAGATAAGTCTAAAGTTTTTAATGGCGTTAAAAAAGCGCTTGTGTACAATGCTCAAGATTCACGCGTTAGCGAATTAGCAAAGATTGCACAAGTTAAAGATGGTTGCAAAAAAATTGGTTTTACGCTTTGCGCTCCAAAATCTGGAGAAATAGGCGTTGAAGATGGTTGGATTGTAGACAAAAGTGGCGTTGCTGGTGCAAAAGTTGGCGAAGCAAACAAAATAGTGGCTTTAAATAAACTAAAGCATTTATGTGAGCCAGATGGAAGCGTGTATCCGCATCTTCTTGCAGATGCATTAACTGCGTTAGCGCTAACTCTTGGCTTAAAACAAGACGTTGAAAATGCAGTTAAGGCATTGCGTAACTTTGCTCCAGGAGGGCATAGGATTCAAACAGTAGCTACTTTAAACGCTGAAGATAATCTTCCAGACCACGCGATTCGTTTTGTGGACGATTCAAAAGCAACTAACGCTCATGCTGCTGCCGCCTCTATTTCTAGTTTTGGTAAAAAATCCGTTATTTGGATTGCTGGAGGCCTTGCAAAGGGCGGTCATTTTGAAGATTTAGTTAAGCAAAATCGCAATATTATTAAGGCTGCTGTTGTTATTGGTTTAGATCAAAATCCAATTGTTCAGGCTCTTAACGCTCAGGGGCAAGATATTCCTGTAACAATTGTTTCCGCAAACGGTGAAAGCTATGAGTCTTTTGATTATGCAAATGATTCGCTTGTTAAAAAAGCTCAGAATTCGCCAATTTCTAACGCTGATTCCTCGCTTGGGCAAAAAGTCATTTCTACAGCTGTTCAAGCTGCTGGAAGGTACGCGCAGCCTGGAGATGTTGTTCTTTTAGCGCCAGCATGCGCCTCTATGGATCAGTTTGTTTCTTATGCAGATCGAGGAAATCGTTTTGCTAAAGAATCTGAGCAGTGGGTTAAGTGCCATGAATGAGAACAATAGAAAAGATAGCTCATCTAACAATAAACCTGCAAAAAAGCTTAGAAGACGTATTTTTGGCACAAAGTCTTTTGGTACAAAGTCTTCTGCCACAAAGCAATCCGCAGCTAAGACCAATAATTCCGACAGTTTTTCTAGTGTTCAAGATTCTCTTAGCGAGAATGCCAAGGCTTTTAAGCAATATGTTGGTATTCGCAGTATTTTCAACCCATTGTGGTGCCTTTTTGGACTAAGAATATCCGTTGTAATATTAACCGTTTTTGGCTTATTTATGGTGTTTTCAAGCTCTTCGGTAACAATGATTACTTATGGAGCTGGCCCTTGGGGTTCTGGAATAAGCCAGCTGATTTATTGCATTATTGGCCTTATTGGATATTTGGTTTTTTCGCATTTACCAGTCGATTTCTATAAAAGTAAGATTATTGTAATTTACGCAATATCGGTTTTTATGCAATTTTTGACTTTTGTACCAGGCATTAGGCACGAGGTTAATGGCAATGCTAGCTGGATTAAAATAGGTCCGTTTACAATGCAGCCAGCAGAAATCACAAAGCTTGCTATATGCATTTGGCTTCCAATGGCACTTATTCTTGCAAAAAAGGCATATAAGCGTGTTGCTATGCGAGCCTATATTCCAACTGTTGCAGCTCTAGGTGTTTCGGTTCTTTTAGTTGTTGCAGGCAAGGATCTTGGTACCGCTCTTATTATTTTGCTAATTGCTATTGTTGCGTTTTATGTAGGCGGATTCCCTACAAAATGGCTTGTTGTGGCTCTTATAACGGCGTGTGCTGCGGTTTTGCTGCTTGTTGTTACTAGCCAAAATCGTATGCGTCGTATTCTTGCCACTATTCAGGGTTGCGATGCAAAGTCAATTAGAGGCGTTTGCTTCCAGGCGATTCACGCACAATATGCAATGGCTTCTGGCGGAATCATGGGCGTTGGCATAGGCAATTCTAGGGAAAAGTGGAATTATTTGCCGTATGCTCACAACGATTTTATTTTTGCAATCATTGGCGAAGAAATGGGATTTGTTGTTGCTTCTTGTGTGATTCTTCTTTATATTGTGATTGGCTGGTGCCTGTTAACTTCCGCTTTGCAGTCAACAAATAAGCTTGTTTCAATATCTCTTATTAGTATTGCCACTTGGATTGTTGGTCAAGGCTTAATAAATATTTTGGTTGTTGTTCAGCTTTTGCCAGTTATGGGCGTTCCTATGCCGTTTGTTTCCGCAGGCGGATCTTCGCTTGTTATGTGTCTTCTTGCAATGGGCGTTGCGGATAGTTTTATTAAGAGTAATCCAAATATAAAACTTGGTAATAAATGGACATTCAAGCGCGCCAAATCGAAAGCAAGCGGACGTTAATTTGTAGGAAAGCTTGGTGTAAAATCCGCTTTTTGCAAAAATTTTAGTTAAAACTGAATCAATTGTTAGGTAGTATATTAAAGTTTTAAATTAGACTTGTTCTGATTGGGATTTCTGATTGGGATTTTTAAGTAAGCAGATTGTAGGTGACTAAATTGGTGCAAGATAAAGACAGCAATTCTTTGCATGTTGTTCTAGCAGGCGGGGGCACTGCTGGTCACGTTAATCCTCTTCTTTCCGTAGCAGACGCACTAAAAGATTTAGATAAGTCGATAGAAATTAGCGTTGTTGGCACTAATGCTGGCTTAGAAAAAACTCTGGTTCCTAAAGCAGGGCTGCCGCTAGATGTTATTGAAAAAGTTCCATTCCCTAGAAAACCTAATCTTTACATGCTTAAGTTTCCTTTTAAGTGGATTGTAGAAACGCGCAAGGTTGCTAAGATTCTTGAGCAAAGGCATGCAGATATTGTTGTTGGATTTGGCGGCTACGCGTCTGCGCCAGTTTATGCACAAGCACACAAAATGCATTTGCCTATTGTGATTCATGAGCAAAATGCTCGCGCAGGAATGGCGAATAAGCTTGGTGCGCGTTGGGCAAGCATGATTGGTTGCGTTTACAATAACACTGGTTTGCGCGCAAAAATGGCGCCTAATGGCAGTGCGTCTAATGGCAAGGCTTTAAGGGTTGGTCTTCCTCTTAGAAAATCCATATCGGATTTATGTGCAAAGATTACTCAAGACATTGATTTAGCTAGACTTGAAGGCGCTAAGCATCTTGGATTAGACCCAAGTAGGCCGATTGTTCTTGTAACTGGCGGGTCTTTGGGTGCTAAAAGCATTAACGAAGCTGTATCTATGGCCGCTGGCGATTTACTCAAATGTGCGCAAATCATTCATCTTACGGGTAACGGAAAATCTAAAGAGGTTAAAGATAATGTTTCGCGCTCGGCTGGTCTTAATCAAATAAACGACATTAAGCCAGAACATGCAGGACTTGGTGATTACCATATTTGTGAATATTTAGAGCGAATCGATTGGGCTTTTGCTTGCGCCGACTTGGTGATTTGCCGATCGGGAGCTGGAACTGTTGCAGAAGTTTCGGCGATTGGTGTTCCAGCAATCTACGTGCCGCTTCCAATTGGAAACGGAGAGCAGCGCTTTAACGCTCAGCCTGTTGCAGACGCAGGTGGAGCGATTATTGTAAACGACTGCGATTTTAACGATGACTGGATTCGCGTAAACGCGTTGGAATTGCTTAATAACCCAGACGAGCTTTGCCAAATGCGCGAAAAGGCTTGGAAATATGGCATTCGCAATGCTGCAAGCGTAATGGCGGAGCATATTCTTAAAATTGCAAAAGAAAGCAAAAATAATCATGGAAATTAATATGAACCCTATGCGCTCAGCGTTTGGAGCAAATCAGACTATATCTTCTTTAGGTTCTGTGCATTTTATTGGCATTGGCGGCGCTGGAATGAGCGTTTTAGCCGAGATGCTACACGAGCAGGGCGTTAGCGTAAGTGGCTGCGATAGCAAAGAAAGTGACCACACAACACGCCTAGAAGAACTTGGTGTAAATGTGCAGATTGGTCAAAGTGCAAGTCACGTAAAAAATGCAGATGTTCTTGTGTATTCTAGCGCTATTAAGCCAAGCAACCCCGAAGTAGTGGCGGCCGCCGAAAATGGCGTAAAACTTGTTCATAGAAGTGACATCTTATCTTTACTTTTAAGCGCTAAAAAAGGCGTGACTGTTGCTGGAGCGCATGGTAAAACTACAACAAGCTCTCTTTTGGCTCATATTTTAAAAGTTTGTGGCAAAGGCGATTTAGCAGACCCAAGCTATGCGATTGGCGGTTCGATTCAAGCGCAAGGCGGCGGCGAGGTTGACGGAGGCCACGCTGGGCGCGGAAGCGTTATGGTTGCAGAGGCAGACGAATCCGATGGTAGCTTTGAAAAATACAACCCATATATTGCGATTGTTACAAACGTAGAAGCGGATCACCTAGACCACTACAAGAACGCGCAAAATTATCGCGCAGCGTTTGTTGAACATTTAAGCCACGCTCTTGGATACATTGTGATTTGCGCAGACGATGATGGCGCTCGCGCTGTTTTAGAGGATTTAAGCGATGATTCTCTTAAAAAAACAATCGCCTACGCAAGTAGCAAGAACAGTGTTTCTTGCCTAAGCAACAGGGTAAAAAGCTTTGTAAAATTTGCGTTTATTAATCACGAAAGCGAAAAGACGGGTAGTGGTAGCGAGTCGTTTGTTATTGATTTTAATGGCGATTCTACAAACGTTAGTCTTATGATTCCAGGCCTGCACAATGCCAGAAATGCGTGTGCTGCGATTATTGCTGCAACGCTTTTGGGAATGGATTCAAAAGATGCTGCAAATGGAGCTTCTAGCTTCCTTGGTGCTTCTAGAAGATTTGACATTCGCGGATGCGTTGGCGGAGTAACGGTTGTGGATGATTACGCGCATCACCCTACAGAGATTGACGCCCTTTTGCGCGCTGCAAGAAGAAGATATCCAGATTCTACGATTCGCGTGCTTTTCCAGCCGCATCTGTTTTCTAGAACGCGCTCTTTTGCGCACGAATTTGCTTCTGCTCTATCTCTTGCAGACGATGTTATTGTTACTGGTATTTTTCCAGCGCGAGAAAAGCAAGAAGATTTTCCAAATATTCACGCTTCGACTATTGTTAACGCAGCCAAAGAATGCGGACTTAATTGCAATATTGAAGCTGTAGAAGATATGAATGATGGTGCTTTGTTGCTTGCACGCAGAGCGAATAGTGGGGATGTGCTGTTTACTGTTGGTGCTGGAAGTATTACTGCTATGACGTCTGTTATGCTAGAAGAGTTGCGCTCAAAATAGTGTGTAAAGTCGCAAGTAAGTCGCCAAATAAGTAAATCGCAAGTAAATCGCAAGTAAATCGCGAAAAGATGCAAGAGGAAAGTAGGTGAGTGGTAGTTATGGGACGAGTGATTTTTGGTAAATCTGCGAGTGCTAATAAATCTAACGTGTCTAGTGAATCTACTGAATCTACTGAATCTATTAAGAGGTTGCGCGTTGCAAAATCTGGTAAGTCTGCTAGAAAAATCGAGTCGGCTAATGTTGTGCAAAATAGCGTGCAAAATGGCGTGCAAGATATCCCGCTTAATGTAGTTAACAGTGCGCATAATGCCGTTAAAAATGCGCGCTCTAAAAACGCTTTTGTAGATGCAAGAAGACTTTCTGTAGTTGACTTTGTAAAGCAAACTTTAAAATCTAGTGCTGGTCCACTTGGCATTGCATCTAGACCTAAAGTAATAGATTTTAGTGCAAGAGAGAAAGAAAAGAACTCCGCTAAATTGCGCACTATCTTGCTGCGATTTGCCTACACTTTTCTTGCGGTTGCAATAGTTGTATTGCTTTGCTGGCTGCTATTTTTATCGCCATTCTTCCGCTTGAATGCTAAGAATATACGCATTATAGGCTCTAATGAGTGGGTTAGTGAGCAAAAAATCGCGTCTATTGCGTCCAACCAAGTAGATAAGTCGCTGTTTTTAGTTTCTTCTCAGCAAATAATTGAGCAGTTAAACAACATACCTGGCGTAACCGAAACAAAGGTTGTAAAGCAGTTCCCACAAGGCTTGCAAATAACGGTCCGCGCGCAAAAACCTGCTGCCATGCTTAAAGCCAAAGTTGGCGAAACACTTACAGCTGTAGACGTTAGAGGCAGGATTTTAAATGCTGTTCAAAATGTTTCTACAAGTGGAATTCCTGTTATAGAAGTTAGCGACGTTCGTAGAAGTTTAAACAGTAAAGCTGTTAAAGAAGCGTTGAAAATTGTAAGCTCGCTTTCGCAAGATTTTAGGTCTCATGTTACGCGAGTTAGCGCAAAAACACAGGATTCCGTTGAAACAGAAGTTTCTTACCCTAGCTCAAGCGGAGATATTCATAGGCTTGTTGTTTGGGGGGATTCTTCGGATTTAGAGCTTAAAAAGGCGATTGTAGAAACGATTATTAATGATCCAAGTAAAATCGGCAATCGCCAGCTTTTAGATGTTTCTGCGCCTGCAAGGCCAATTCTTAAATAGTCTGCTTAAGTGGTTTTTAATTGTCACGTAAAGGTGTATAATAGTACTTTGTGTGTGCCAACGGTGCGCCTTATGTTATAGGTGCTCGCGTTGGGATATCCCAAGTGCCAAAGATAGCGCGCAGCAATGCGTGGCTGGAGGCGCAAGGGCCATCGGGCCGGTGGACTGTGGCTTTTCTCTTTAACCGATTCAGGTTTAAGGTGTGCTGCAGTGCTGCGGTTTCACCAAATAGAAGACATTAATGAATCGGAGAACTTAAGTTGCCTACGATTGAACAACTCGTCCGTAAGGGACGTCAGGCCAAGCCTAAGAAGTCAAAGACTTTGGCCTTGAAAGGTAGCCCGTTGCGTCGTGGCGTGTGCACTCGTGTGTACACCACCACTCCTAAGAAGCCAAACTCTGCGCTTCGTAAGGTTGCTCGTGTGCGCCTCAGCTCGGGTATTGAAGTAACCGCCTACATTCCAGGCGAAGGTCATAACTTGCAGGAGCACTCCATTGTGCTTGTGCGCGGTGGCCGTGTGAAGGATCTCCCAGGTGTGCGTTACCACATCGTGCGTGGCGCTCTCGATACCCAGGGTGTTAAGGACCGCAAGCAGGGTCGTTCCCTGTATGGAGCAAAGAAGGCGAAGTAAAACATGTCACGTAAAGGACCTGCAAAAAAGCATCAGCTGCTTCCTGATCCAATCTACGGCTCGACCGTCGTGGCTCAGTTGATTAACAAAATTCTTCTCGATGGCAAGAAGTCCATCGCAGAAAACATCGTCTACACCGCTCTTGAGCAGGTGAAGGCCAAGACCGAGCAGGAGCCAGTTTCTGTTTTGAAGCGCGCTCTCGATAACATTCGTCCAAGCCTCGAGGTTCGTTCCCGCCGCGTTGGTGGTGCAACCTACCAGGTGCCAGTCGAAGTTAAGCCTGCTCGTGCAAACACTTTGTCCTTGCGCTGGCTTACGGACTTCTCCCGCGTTCGTCGCGAGAAGACCATGGCTGAGCGTTTGGCTAACGAAATTCTCGATGCCTCCAATGGCTTGGGTGCTTCTGTAAAGCGCCGCGAGGATACCCACAAGATGGCAGAAGCAAACAAGGCTTTTGCTCACTATCGCTGGTAATCCACAAGATAATCGGTATCTTAAAGAGCTAAGGATATTAATATGGCACAAGATGTGCTTAACGACCTGAATATGGTTCGTAACATCGGCATCATGGCGCACATCGATGCTGGTAAGACTACTACCACCGAGCGTATTCTTTACTACACTGGTAAGAATTACAAGATCGGTGAAACTCACGATGGCGCTTCCACCATGGACTTTATGGCGCAGGAGCAGGAACGCGGTATTACTATTCAGTCTGCTGCAACCACTTGCTTCTGGAAGCGTCAAACCCATGACGTTGATGACCGCTATCAAATCAACATCATCGATACTCCAGGACACGTTGACTTTACCGCTGAGGTGGAGCGTTCTTTGCGTGTTCTCGACGGTGCTGTTGCAGTGTTCGACGGTAAGGAAGGCGTGGAGCCTCAGTCCGAAACCGTTTGGCGTCAGGCAGATAAGTATAGCGTTCCACGTATTTGCTTCATCAACAAGATGGATAAGTTGGGCGCAGACTTCTACTATTCTGTTAAGACCATTAAGGAAAAGCTTGGCGCTAAGCCACTCGTTATTCAGCTTCCAATCGGCGCTGAAAACGACTTCCTTGGTGTTGTTGACTTGATTCGTATGAAGGCTTACGTTTGGAATGACGTTAAGGACGATATGGGTGCCCACTACGACACCGTTGACATTCCTGCCGACTTGCAAGAGCGTGCAGAAGAATATCGTGCCGAGCTTATGGATCAGGTTGCAGAAGCCGACGAAGAGTTGCTTGAGAAGTATCTTGAATCTGGAGAACTTTCCGAAGAAGAGATTCGCATTGGTATTCGCAAGCTTACTATCGCTCGTGAAGCCTTCCCAGTAACTTGCGGTTCTGCATTTAAAGATAAGGGCGTTCAGCCAATGCTGGATGCTGTTGTTGACTTCCTTCCAAGCCCAGAAGATGTTCCATCTATTAAGGGCTTTGATCCAAGCGACGAATCTGTTGAGATTGATCGTAAGCCAGTAAATACAGATCCATTTGCTGCATTGGTCTTTAAGATCTCTACTCATCCGTTCTACGGAAAGCTTGTGTTCGTGCGCGTGTACTCTGGCGAAGTTAAGCCAGGCGATTCCGTGTACGATTCCACCAAGAGCAAGAAGGAACGCGTTGGTAAGATCTTCCAGATGCACGCAGATAAGGAAAATCCTGTAGATTCTGCAGAAGCTGGAAACATTTACACCTTCGTTGGTTTAAAGAACGTTAGCACGGGTGACACCTTGTGCGACGAGAAGAGCCCAATTTCTTTGGAATCCATGACATTCCCAGATCCTGTTATCGAGGTTGCTGTGGAGCCAAAGACGAAGGCAGATCAGGAAAAGATGAGCTTGGCTTTGGCTAAGCTTTCCGACGAGGATCCTACCTTCCAGGTTAAGACCGACGAAGAGTCTGGTCAGACTTTGATTTCTGGTATGGGCGAGCTTCAGCTCGACATTATTGTGGATCGTATGCGCCGCGAGTTCAAGGTTGAAGCGAATGTTGGTAAGCCACAGGTTGCTTACCGTGAAACCATTCGTAAGGCTGTTATGAACCAGGAATACACCCACAAGAAGCAGACCGGTGGTTCTGGCCAGTTCGCAAAGGTTTTGATGAACTTCGAGCCAATCGATCCAGAATCTGGCGAAGTCTATCAGTTTGTTAACGAGGTCACTGGTGGCCACATTACTAAGGAATTCATTCCTTCCATCGACGCAGGCGTGCAGGAAGCTATGGAATCTGGCGTTTTGGCAGGCTTCCCAGTGGTTGGCGTTAAGGCAACCGTTACCGACGGTCAGACTCACGACGTTGATTCTTCGGAAATGGCCTTCAAGATTGCAGGTTCCATGTGCTTCAAGGAAGCTGCTCCTAAGGCTCACCCAGTAATCCTCGAGCCAATTATGGCCGTGGAAGTTCGTACTCCAGAAGAGTACATGGGCGACGTTATGGGCGATTTGAACTCCCGTCGTGGAAACATTCAGTCTATGACCGACGCTACTGGCGTTAAGGTTATTGACGCTAAGGTTCCACTGAGTGAGATGTTCGGCTACATTGGTGATCTTCGTTCCAAGACTCAGGGACGCGCAATGTTCACCATGCAGATGGACTCTTACGCGGAAGTTCCAAAGGCCGTATCGGACGAGATTATTAAAGCCCAGCGCGGCGAGTAAAAGCGCACGCTACTTCGGTGTTTTGTGTCCCTAGTCAACGCTAGAATTTCCTACGTTGACTGGGTTCTGGCACCGAAGTGGCACCTAACCCAGAAACCCAGTAAATATGTAGCGAGAGGCTTCACATAAGAATGTGAGGCAAACTACGAGACGTCCAGGAGGACAAACACATGGCAAAGGAAAAGTACGAGCGTACTAAGCCGCATGTTAACATTGGTACCATTGGTCACGTTGATCACGGTAAGACTACCTTGACCGCGGCTATTTCTAAGGTGCTTCATGGCGAATATCCAGATCTGAACCCTCAGTATGACTTCGATCAGATCGACGCCGCTCCAGAAGAGAAGGAGCGCGGTATTACCATTAACATCGCCCACATCGAGTATCAGACTGAAGCACGTCACTACGCTCACGTGGACGCTCCAGGCCACGCTGATTACGTTAAGAACATGATCACCGGTGCCGCTCAGATGGATGGCGCAATCCTCGTGGTTGCTGCTACCGACGGCCCAATGGCTCAGACCCGTGAACACGTCTTGCTTGCTAAGCAGGTCGGCGTTCCAAAAATTCTTGTTGCTTTGAACAAGTGCGATATGGTTGACGACGAAGAGCTTATCGACCTCGTTGAAGAAGAGGTTCGTGACCTCCTCGATGAAAACGGCTTCGATCGCGATTGCCCAGTCATCCGTACTTCCGCTTACGGCGCTTTGCATGATGACGCTCCAGATCACGACAAGTGGGTAGAGACCGTCAAGGAACTCATGAAGGCTGTTGACGAGTACATCCCAACCCCAACTCACGATCTTGACAAGCCATTCTTGATGCCAATCGAAGATGTGTTCACCATCTCCGGTCGTGGTACCGTTGTCACCGGTCGTGTTGAGCGTGGTAAGCTCCCAATCAACACCCCAGTTGAGATCGTTGGTTTGCGCGATACCCAGACCACCACCGTCACCTCTATCGAGACCTTCCACAAGCAGATGGATGAGGCCGAGGCTGGCGATAACACTGGTCTTCTTCTCCGTGGTATCAACCGTACCGACGTTGAGCGTGGTCAGGTTGTGGCTGCTCCAGGTTCTGTGACACCACACACCAAGTTCGAAGGCGAAGTTTACGTCTTGACCAAGGACGAAGGTGGCCGTCACTCGCCATTCTTCTCCAACTACCGCCCACAGTTCTACTTCCGTACCACCGATGTTACTGGCGTTATCACCTTGCCAGACGGCATCGAAATGGTTCAGCCAGGCGATCACGCAACCTTCACTGTTGAGTTGATTCAGGCTATCGCAATGGAAGAGGGCTTGACCTTCGCAGTTCGTGAAGGTGGCCGTACCGTTGGCTCTGGTCGTGTGACCAAGATTCTTGCCTAGTATTTTCTGATTTTCTAGTCTGAAAATATTTAGCTAATCTTTAAAAGACCCCGTAAGTTTTCTTGCGGGGTCTTTTTGTATTCTATATTTTTCGTATTTTATTCATTTTTATGTAATTGTTCCAGATGGTTACTAAAATAAGTGACTAGTGGCTTATGGCCGTGTTTACGAGTTAACATTTATTTGAGTTGTTAAATAAGAAGGTTGAGTTTATGCCTGGGGTTATTGGCATGTTGGTTAATCGTATTAAAAGTGGTCTAACGGCTAAAGTTTTTAAGCTGTTTGTTGCTTCGATTATTGCTGTTGGCATGCTTTTTGGCATAATGCCAGCTTATGCAGCTTTTGCGCAAAATATTCAAGTGGGGGGTACCACTAACCAGGCAACTAGCTTAAACGCCAATGGTGCTGCAGATGCAGAAAAAACAAAAAAGCAAAAAGACACAGAAAATCCGAACGATTTATTCGCTAATAATCCAAAACTTAAACAAGCTTTGTATAACAGTATAAAAGAGTATGACACTGATGATGTTACCTTGCCTGATTCTGTAAATAATTGGAATCCTAAAAAAGCAGATATGGAGAAGATTAAAAAGCTTGGATTAAGCATTGAAGACATTAGTGACATTAGCTTTTTAAAGTATTTTCCAAATCTTGAAGAATTGAAATTAGATCACAATAATATTTCTGATTTAAAGCCGCTTTCTACTCTTACAAATCTTAAAACATTGGATTTGAGTGATAATAATATAAGTGACATTTCTAAATTGGCTGGTTTAACAAATCTTGAATCTTTGGACATAAGTGAAAACAAAATTAGTAACGTAGACAATCTTGCTAATCTTTGTGCAGGCAAGCTTATAAATATTAAAGCTGAAAAAAATAATATTACGAATATTGATAAAATTTATCCATATGCTCTTGCAAAGAATACAGCTTTTTATGCTGATTATCATAAAGATATTTTTAACTTGTATCAGAAAAAATATGATAGTCTGTATGATTTTTCTGACCAGCATATTGAAAAAAATATAACTCCTTCTGATGCGAAAAATGGGTATAATCTTAATCAAATTGTGAATTCAACAAAAATTAAAGATGACGATTACAGCTTTACTTATTGGTATGCTTATATGAATAATTTTGACCTCTATCGCAGGAAATATACTCTTACAAATGAGTTAATTAATATTGATAAAAATGATGGAGTTAAATTAATCGATTTTAAGTTAAATAAAAAACTGGGAAAGGATGGCTACAATGGAATGAGTCCGGTTCATTATGGTCCAGACTTTAGATTTAGTGGAAGGCTTCTTATACGTCAATATGTAATTAACAATATAAATATAGAAGTTAATTTTGGTCAGTCAATTGATTTTAGGAATGCGCTAGAGAAGCTAAAAAATAGTGAAGTAAAAGGCTACAGAGGGAAAATAAGCGATTTAGGATTGGAATTTAGTTCATATGATCCCTGGGGAGTTGGCGTCAATTCTAATTCGCCTGACGATCAGACAGCCTTTTTCCCTGGTAAACAAACTTTTGAATTTCCTGTATGTTACAAAAATGGTGAGATTAAGAATAATATAGAAGGCTACTATCCCGTTGATAATTTTACTTTTATTGTTAATGCGAAAACAATGGCTCAAACGTGGCCTGCTAAAAGCAGTGATGTGAAAATTAAAGATATTGATTCGTCTAGCGAAAATCCGCCTGCTAAACAGCCAACTGTAGATTCTATTAAAACGGATGTTAAAAAGCAAGTCGAGGGATTATTTACAACAACAAGTAGACTTAACTATCCTTTGATTCCTGAAGGTAAAACTCCTACTGCATGTGATTTATGTGATCATGATACTGAGGATTGTTCAAGCGCTTGTCAAAATGATGATGATAATCCAGATGATGGATTTAGTTCTGATTCCAGACCTTATTATTATAATGACGATAATGATAAGGTTTATCCAATTAAGATTGGTGATTCCTACTATAAAAGTTGTAATGATGAAGAAGATAGTTCAACTCCTTGCACTCCAAAGTATTATTACAAGGCGCCTACGGTTACGGTAGATGATTTTAAAATACCTGACGCAACTAGTGAAGATCAAACTGTTAATGTTCCTGTTACGGTTACTTATGTTGATGGATCGCAGTGTAAGTTTAGCGCTAGCTTTACTGTAAAGGCAAAATCGAACCCGAACACGGATCCGCCTAATCCGCCAGCGCCTAATCCGCCAGCACCAGAGCCGACGCCAGATCCGCAACCTCAACCTCAACCGCAGCCTCAACCGTCAGATCCGCAGGATCCGTCTGTCACGCCTGTCACGCCTACACCTGCGCCGACGCCAGATCAGCCTGGATCCCCTTCTGGTCAATCGCACATGACGGAACCAGATATATTGCCTAAGCCGTATTTGAATATAGACATAACGCCTGATCCAAACATAGGTACAACGCCTAATACGGGCTCTGCAAATATCAATACGACTAATACGCATCTTAATCAAAAGCCAGATGCTTCTAGGAATGGTGCATCTAAAGATGGTGTAGCTTTTGCTAAGTCTGCTAATAGGCACAAAACTGCTGCTGGAATTAACTCCGCATCGCATAAATCGCGCGGAACTATTCCAGCAACTGGCTCCGACTCGTCTTTAATAGCACTTGCCGCAATTCTTAGCGTGTTGCTTGGTGTTGTTGCTATTCGCATACGAAAAAACCCAAGCCGCAAAGCTTGGGTTTTGTTTGTGCCCCCTCAGGGATTCGAACCCTGGACACGCTGATTAAGAGTCAGCTGCTCTAGCCAACTGAGCTAAAGGGGCGTTGGCGTTTTCTTGAGCCGAGTAATAACTATACTCACAATCGATTTATTTGCAAGTCACGGCGTGTCGTGCTTTGTGTGTTTTCTGTGCTTATTGCGAATTTTTTAAACGCTTATTGTCCATCTTTTAAAAGAAACTTGGTATATGACTTTACCTTTGCATGCAAGCGAAACAAGCGCTGAAAATCCTTGGCCAGTAAGCGTCATAAGCCAAAAGTTCCATGGAGCTGTAGAGAAGTGGCCTGCGGCTTGGGTAGAAGGTCAGATTGTTGAAATCAACATGCGAAGGTCTACATCTGGCTACATAACGCTTAGAGACAGCAACGAAGACGTTTCAATCTCCATAATGGGCTTTAGCAATTTTGTTCAGCAGGCTAAAGATTTGCGTCAGGGAGATAGGGTAGTTGTTCACGGCAAGGCAGATATTTGGGTAAAAGCAACACGATTGAGCTTTGTTGCCGACGAAATTAGGCGTGTTGGTGCTGGCGATTTAAAGGCGCAAATAGACGAGTTGCGCAAAAAACTTAAAGGCGAAGGCTTGTTCGACGCAGAAAACAAGGTGCCGCTGCCTGAGTTTCCAAAGTGCATTGGGCTGGTGTGCGCGCCTCAAGCTCGCGCCGAGGGAGATGTTATTACAAACGTTAATTTGCGCTGGCCTGTAACGCGTTTTAAGGTGGTTCACGCGCATGTTCAGGGTGTGCAATGCCCAGCGGACGTCATTGCGGCAATTAAGCAGCTAGATGCCGACCCAGAGGTTGATGTGATTATTGTTGCGCGCGGCGGCGGTAGTTTTGAGGATTTGATTGGATTTTCAGACGAGGGCGTGGTTCGCGCAACGGCTGCTTGCTTAACTCCGATTGTTTCTGCGATTGGCCACGAAGACGATTGGACGCTTATTGATTTGGCGGCAGATATGCGCGCTTCTACGCCTACAGATGCAGCAAAGCGCGTTGTTCCAGACGTTAACGAGCAATGGCAGTTGATTGATAACGCTTTGCAACATGCGCGAATGAGGATTTCTGCCCGAGTTAGCAATGAGATTCAGCTTATTGAAGGCTACGCAAATAGGCCAAGTATTACCCAGCCAACCACTATGTTGGAGCCGCACGAGTTGTTTGTGCAGCAGGCGGTTGAACGCATGAGGCATGGTTTGGTGCGGTTGCTTGACGACGCTAGCTTGACTGTTGAAAAGGCGCATGCCAGTGTTATGGCTCTTAGCCCGCAGTCAACGCTTAATCGCGGTTACGCGGTTGTGCAGATTAGCGGTGGGAAAGTGCTTGACGATTCTAGTCGTGTAAAAGCTGGAGACGATATAACAGTCACTCTTAAAAGTGGCTTGATCACAGCTAGCGTTACGTCTGTAGAAAAGTCGTAAAGTTTTAAAGTTTTAAAGTTTTAAGTAAAAAATCTTAAGTAAAAAATTAGAAAAGGATGATTATGAGTGACGAAACAAAAGACGCAAGTGCAAAAGTTGACGCGATTAGCACGCTTAGCAACGAAGAGCGAGCTGCGATTAACGCAATGCCTTACGAAGAGGCTCGCGAAAAGCTTGTGCAAGCTGTTAAAGCACTTGAGGCTGGCGGCTTGACTTTAGATCAATCTATGCATCAATGGGAGCTTGGAGAGGCGTTAGCAAAGCGCGCTCAGGGTTTGCTTGCTGCGGTTCGCGCTAAGCTTGACGCGGCTCAAGCGGAGCAATCCGCTACGGCTGCTACGGCTGGAACGCAGTCGAATCTTGAATCGTGATTATTCTGTGGTGTGTAAACTACGCCATGGTGTATAATTGCCATTTGTTGCCTCGGTAGCTCAGTGGATAGAGCACCACTCTCCTAAAGTGGGTGTCGTCAGTTCGATTCTGATTCGGGGCACTTTTTATTACTTGTTTACTGTAATTGTCATGCGTGTGTATAATAGACATATAATGTATGTAATTATGACAATGAAGGATGTTTTTTTTATGGTTGTTTCCACGGTTGCAAGAATTAATTTCAGAACAGATGAGAAAACTAAGCAAGATGCAGAAGTCTTATTTAATGCTTTAGGTCTTGATATGTCTACTGCATTAAACATGTTTCTTAAGCAAGCAGTACGTGAACAAGCTCTACCTATTAGTCCGTCGCTCGTTACGCCTGTTCCCAACGAAGCAACACTTAAAGCTATGAATCACGCTAATCAAATTATAGATGGCAAAATTGCTGAAGATGGTATTGTTTTTAGTAATGCTAATGAAGCTAAAGCATTTTTGGATAATATGTCATGAAAATTATTTTTGATACTCAATTCCAAGCAGATTTACGAAGGTTGCTTCGAGAGAATCCATCAATTAAACACGAATTAGAGGACTTAATTGACAGTATTTATGAATTTGAAGAAGTTCCTGAATCTTACAATCCTCACCAATTGAGCCATCCTCGTGGAATGTACAGTGGATATTGGGAATTGCATTTGCAAGAGGGAAAATTTGATGTAATTCTCATTTATAATTATCGATATAATATTCCTGTTATTAGGTTTGTGCGTATAGGATCTCATAATAATTTATTCCATAATGGGCATAGATGAGATTTTGAAACTTCCCAATGTTAGGGGATAGTGTTAGATTATTTCTAACTTAAGCGATGATCCGTTATCGGCGGGGAGTTTTCGGAAGAACGGCGAGTGTTCGTAAGATTCTCGCTTATTAGAACCGACGGGGTTGGCCCGCATAGCCAAACACGAGAGGCTGCAAGAGTTGCGTAAGTATTTTGCAGCAAGCGAGGTGGTACCGCGGCAGTAACTGTCGTCCTCGCAGGGAAATATTCACCCTGTTGAGCGAGGAGAGCACAGTGAGCGAATCCACTAATCCAGCCGAAAAGTCGTGCGCAAATAATGTATACCCAAAGGTAAGTGTTGCCGCATCTGCACAAGAAGCTGCCAGTGCGCAAGTTGCACCAAATCCTTCTTTCCCAAAGCTTGAAGAGTCAGTGCTTCAATACTGGGATGCAAATAACACTTTCCGTAAGTCAATCGAATACCGCCCGTCTGGCAAGGGTAGCCAAAACGAGTTTGTGTTCTTTGATGGCCCTCCATTTGCAAACGGTCTTCCTCACTACGGCCACTTGCTCACAGGTTATGCAAAAGACGTTGTTCCGCGTTATCAGACCATGCGCGGGCGCAAAGTAAACCGCGTTTTTGGCTGGGATACTCACGGCCTTCCAGCAGAGTTGGAAGCGCAGAAGGAACTCGGCATTGAGTCGGTTGATCAAATCGAAAAAATGGGCATCGCAAAGTTCAACGATGCTTGCCGTGCTAGCGTTTTGAAGTACACAAACGAGTGGCAAAACTACGTACATCGTCAGGCGCGCTGGGTTGATTTTGAGCGCGGCTACAAAACGCTTAACATTCCATACATGGAATCCGTTATGTGGGCCTTTAAGCAGCTTTACGATAAGGGCTTGGCTTACAAGGGTTACCGCGTGCTTCCGTACTGCCCTAAGGATCAGACGCCTCTTAGTGCGCACGAGCTTCGTATGGATGCAGATGTTTACCAGAATCGTCAAGATACCACTGTTTCCGTGGCCGTTAAGCTTCGCGATGAGGCCGACGCTTACGCAGTATTCTGGACCACTACTCCTTGGACCGTGCCAACAAACTTTGCAATCGTAGTTGGTGCAGACATTGACTACGTGGAAGTTCGCCCAACTGAAGGCAAGTTTGCTGGTAAAAAGTTCTACATTGGCAAGCCTTTGCTTGAATCCTACACTAAGGAACTTGGCGAAAACTACGAAGTTGTGCGCGAACTTAAGGGTGCTGAGATGGCTGGCTGGCGCTACTATCCAGTATTCCCATACTTTGCAAGCGATTCTGCGCTCGCAGAGGGTGGAACTCCTGGTCCTAACGCTTTTACGATTTTCACTGCAGATTATGTTGACACCGCAGAAGGTACTGGCCTTGTTCACCAGGCTCCTTACGGCGAGGACGATATGAACACGCTTAACGCTCACGAAATTCGCAGCGTTGACGTACTCGATGCTGGCTGCAAGTTTACAAGTGATTGCCCAGACTACGAAGGCTTGTATGTTTTCGACGCCAATTTGCCAATTTTGCGCAACTTGCGTGCAGGAGACGGCCCGCTTGCCAAGATGCCAGAAGATCAGCGCGCGTTGCTATTCCAAGAGAAAAGCTACGTGCACAGCTATCCTCATTGCTGGCGTTGCGCAACTCCGCTTATTTATAAGCCTGTTTCTAGCTGGTTTGTTTCGGTTACAAAGATTAAGAAGCGCTTGCTAGAGCTCAATCAAGAGATTAATTGGATTCCTGGAAACGTTAAGGACGGCCAGTTTGGTAAATGGCTTTCTAATGCTCGCGATTGGTCGATTAGCCGTAATCGCTTCTGGGGCTCGCCAATCCCAGTGTGGGTGAGCGACGATCCAAAGTATCCTCGCGTAGATGTGTACGGATCTTTGGAAGAGCTTAAGGCTGATTTTGGTGATTATCCTCGCGACGACGACGGCAATGTGAATATGCATCGTCCGTATATTGATCGCCTTACTCGACCAAACCCAGACGATCCTACTGGAAAGTCGCAAATGCATCGCATTACGGATGTTCTTGACTGCTGGTTTGAGTCTGGTTCTATGCCTTTTGCGCAATTCCATTATCCGTTTGAAAACAAGGACTTCTTCGAAGAGCACTTCCCATGCGATTACATTGTTGAATACATTGGCCAGACTCGTGGATGGTTCTACACGCTTCACATTATGGCTACAGCTCTATTCGACCGACCAGCCTTTAAGAACGTGATTTGCCACGGCATTGTGCTTGGTTCCGACGGCCAGAAGATGAGTAAGCATTTGCGCAATTACCCAGATGTTAATGGCGTTTTTAACGAGTACGGCTCGGATGCTATGCGCTGGTTCCTTATGTCTTCGCCAATTTTGCGCGGCGGCAATTTGATTGTGACTGCAGACGGCATTAGGGATACGGTTCGTCAGGTTATGCTTCCAGTTTGGAGCTCGTACTACTTCTTTACGCTGTATGCGAATGCTGCAAATGGCGGTAAGGGATACGATGCTCGTAGACTTCGCGCGGACGAGGTTGCAGGTCTTTGCAACATGGATCGCTACTTGCTTGCTCGCACGCGTTTGCTTGTTGAGCGCGTAGAAAAGTGTTTGAACGACTTTGCGATTAGCGATGCTTGCGCAGCCGTTAGTGACTTTATTGACGTTCTTACTAACTGGTATATTCGCGGCAGTCGCGACCGCTTCTGGAATGAAGATGAAGCTGCTTTCAACACGCTTTATACTGTGTTGGAAGCCTTTATGCGCACGATTGCTCCTCTTGCTCCTATGGAAGCGGAGGCTGTGTGGCGTGGCCTTACTGGTGGCGAATCTGTGCATTTGGCTGATTGGCCTTATTTGGTGGAGCCGCAAATGCTTTCAGATGGCGAGAAGAACCCTAAGGCTGGAGAAGTCACCGAGCTTGGTGCGGTTCTTGCGCATGACGATGCTTTGGTTGCTGCTATGGATAAGGTTCGCGAGGTTGTGTCTTCTACGCTTTCGTTGCGTAAAGCGGAGCAGTTGCGCGTGCGCCAGCCTCTTGCAAACTTGACGGTTGTTGCAGAAAATACGGCTGCTGTAGAGCCATATGAGCAGGTTCTTGAGCGCGAGCTTAATGTGAAGAATGTAACATTCTGCACTTTGGAAGACGCAAGCAACCATGGTTTGAAGATTGTTCACGAGCTTAAGGTTAACGCTCGCGCGGCTGGCCCTCGTTTGGGTAAGCAAGTGCAGTTTGCTATTAAGGCTTCGAAGAGTGGCGATTGGCGTGTTGACGCCTCTGGTGCTCCTGTTGTTAACACTCCAAATGGCGAAGTTGCGCTTGAGCAAGGCGAATATGAGCTTGTGAATCGTGTTGAGTCTTCGGATGCTCAAGCAGCTGCAAATACGGCTTCTGCTGCAATGCCAACTGGCGGCTTTGTTATGCTCGACACTGCTTTGACGGCGGATTTGCTTGCGGAAGGTTACGCTCGCGACGCTATTCGCGCTGTTCAGGATGCGCGCAAGGAGAGCGGCTTAGACATTAGCGATAGAATCGCTTTGACTTTGAGCGTGCCAGCAGCCGATGTTGCTAAGGTAAATCAGTTCCGTGATTTGATTGCGGAAGAAACTTTGGCAACTAGCTTTGAAGTTACAGAGGCTGATTCTAGCGCAACCGAGCTTAGCGTAAGTCTTAAACGTGCGTAGTTTAAGCATTACGTAAATCTTTAGCTAACTAAACAAAAAACGTGCCGTTGTATTATTAAATACCTCGGCACGTTTTATTTGAGCAATGCGACACTCCGATTTTCTACACTTCCATACCTTCATATAGATTCGTTATAACGACAGTACAAATCTACTCATGTTTGTATTTGTTGGTTTTATAGAAAAATTGCAATACGAAAGTGCAGGTAACGAAATGAGTGGCGATGAAAAGGGGCGGTGTATTTTATTCGCGTAGTAAGCGCGACTTATCAAGTGTTACCGCAATTGTTGGAATTGCAATAATCTCACTGTTTGTTTTATTGGCGATTTTTGCCGACCTATTTACTCTTATTACAGGTAATGATCCATATAGCGAAAATCCCGATGTTTTGTCGGATTCTTCGTTGCCTACAGGCATAGGCGGAATAAGCTCAAAACATTGGTTTGGCGTAACGCCATTGCGCGGAATTGACTTATTCGCAATCATCTCTCACGGCGCAAGAATCTCTCTTGGAATTGGCTTAGCTTCTACTGCAATCTCCGTTGTTTTAGGCGTTGTAATTGGCGTTATTGCTGGTTATTTTGGTGGTTTTGTTGATTTTGCAATTTCTCGCATTATGGACGTGTTCTTTGGGTTCCCGTTCCTAATCTTTGCGATTGCGCTTTCTGCGATTGTGCCTCAAACTTTCCCGCGTCCGCTTCTTTTAACTCTTGTAATCGGCTTTTTTGGTTGGCCTAGCATGGCGCGATTGGTTCGCGGCGAAACACTTAGCCTTAAAAATCGCCATTTTGCTGTGGCTTCTAGAGTTATGGGCGCCAGTGCTTTTCATGTTTTGCGCAATCAGATTTTGCCAAACATGCTTCCAATAATCATTGTTAATACAACACTTTCTATACCAGGCCGTATTGCACTCGAAGCGGCACTGTCATTTCTTGGCGTTGGCATGAATCCGCCTTCGCCTTCGTGGGGACGCTCAATATCCGACGCAGTGCAGTGGGCATTGGTAGACCCGTGGTATTTAATATTCCCAGGTTTATCTTTGTCCCTGCTTGCGCTCGGGTTTAATATGCTGGGCGATTGGCTTTCTTCAAAAATGGAGATAGCAGCATGAGCGTTTTTCTTTACATTATTAGGCGCGTTGCAAGCGCTTTGGCTGTTATTGCTGTTATTGCAATGGCAATGTTTTTGATTTTCTTTATGACTCCAACAAATCCTGCGCAGCTTATGTGCGGCAAACCTTGCACGCCTGAGCGTTTAGCACAAGTTTCTGCGTTTATGGGAACTGATTTGCCTTGGTATAGTCAGCTTTTTAACTATTTGCAGGGTATTTTTGTTGGCCGTACTTTTGGTGATTCTGCATCTGCCAGCGCAATTGTTTGCGCGGCTCCTTGCTTAGGATGGTCCTTTGCGCTTAATGAGCCTGTTACTGGTTTGATTTTTAGTCGTTTTCCAGTTACCGCATCAATCGCCATTGGTGCTGCTGTTTTGTGGATGCTAATTGGCGTATTTGCAGGCGTTTTGCAAGCTGTTAAGCGTGATTCGTGGATTGATCGCTTAATCGTAGCGTTATCTTCGATTGGTATTTCGTCTCCTACCTACCTAATTGGTTTGCTGGCGATTATTGCTTTTGCGGTTTACATTCCAGTTTTTCCTACTGGCGGATATGTTAGCTTCTTTGCTAATCCTTTTGACTGGGCTTGGCATCTGCTACTCGCTTGGATTGTTTTAGCGTTGATAAATGGCGCTTTTTATGCGCGCATTACTCGTTCTACAATGCTTAGGGAATTTGGTAAAGATTATGTGCGAACTGCAAGAGCAAAGGGCATGCCCGATTCACATGTTGTAGTAAATCATGCTTTGCGAAATGCGATTTTACCAATATTTACAATGTTTGGTTTAGATCTTGGCGGTCTTCTTGGTGGAGCGGTTATAACTGAGCGCGTGTTCTCTATGCACGGGTTGGGTTCTCTTCTTTTAGACGCTGTTAAGACTTTTGATTTGCAAGTTTTGGTTGGAGTTACGCTGTTTTCGGCCGCTCTTGTAATAATTGCAAATCTTATTGTAGACGTCTGTTATTGTTTGCTTGATCCTAGAGCGGCTAAAGTCGCCCTTTAAAGTGGTGATTAGTGAGCGATTAAAATCGCCAGCAAAATCGCCATTAAGGTTGCAACTAAAGTCGCTACTAAAGTCTTCTTTAAATCACAATAATAAAAATTTTTAATAACTTTATAACTTTATAAAAAATTAAGGAAAAATCATGCAAAATACACAAAATATGCAAAATTATTATCAAATCATCAAAAAATTTAATCGTGGTTTTGCTCTAAATACATTAAGAGCAATTGCCGTAATTCTAGTGTTTTCGCTGGTTTATGCATTTTCTGCTTGCGGATCTGCTGCGCAAAGTGGTCAAAACCTACAAAAAAGACTACCAAATGCTTCTGTGCTTAATAGCAATCCAAAAAAGGGCGGAACGCTTACGATTCTAAGCTCTGAATCAAAAATGGATTTTGATCCTGCAAGAAGTCAAGGTTTGCCAATAACCTCTAATAGCCTAGTTTTCCGCGCTTTAACAACGTGGAAAGTAACACCAAGTGGTAAAACGCGTGTTGTTGCCGATTTAGCAACAGATACTGGAACTGCTTTAGACGGCGGAAAAACTTGGAAGTACACTCTTAAAAAAGGCATTAAATACCAGGATGGAAGCCCAATAACGTCTAAAGATATTAAATATGGTCTTGAGCGTTCTTTTGCAAACTCGCTTACAGGCGGATTTGGTTACCACAAAGCGCTTTTGGAAGGCGCTAAAGACTATGCCGGTCCGTTTAGTGGCAAATCTTTGGATTCGATTGAAACTCCAGACAATCAAACAATCATTTTTAAGTTAAATGCTGCTTTTGCTAATTGGTCTTGGGTTGCGTCTTTGGCTGCATTTGCTCCCGTTCCGCTAAATTCTGGGAATGCGCAGGATTATGGCAAAAGCCCAGTTGCTTCTGGACCGTACAAAATTGTTGAAAACGAAGCTGGCAAGCAAATTGTTATGGTTAGAAACACTAATTGGGATTTAAGCTTGGATTCAATTCGAGCTAATTACCCAGACAAGATAATTTGGAAGCTTGGTGTTGATCCTTCTGTTGCTGCCCAATCTATGATTCAAGGCAATTCTGGCGCAGACAATGCTATTCTTGCAGATTTTGTGCCTCCAGCTCAACGAGCACAAGCTAAAGCAAGCTACAAGTCGAGCAATCTTTTAGTTACAAGCGGTGACGGAGCGTTGGAATATTTGGCCATGAACAATCGCCGTATTAAAGATGTTAAGATTCGCAAGGCGATTCAGTACGCTGTAGATAAGCAGTCGTATCAGCGAGCAAAGGGCGGTGCGGTTGCTGGCGGTTTTGCAACAACGCTTATTACTCCAGGCGTAAGCGAGCGCAAAGTCTATAATCTCTATTCTGCAAATCCGCGTGGGGACGTAGAAAAGGCTAAACAATTATTAAAGGAATCGGGTAAATCTAAACTAAAGTTTAGTCTTATTGCTCGCCCAGATCAGGCGCAAGTGGCATCTTCTATTCAAGCAAGCTTAAAGCGTGTTGGAATTGATGTTTCTATACGAACTGTGGATTCGCAGATTTTTACCGATATGATTACCGGTGATTCTGGCGACTACGATTTAGCTTTGTCTAAATGGCAGCCTGATTTTCCTTCTGCGTATGCAAATATTGGCCCGCTTTTTGATTCTTCGCAAATAGGCGGCGGCAATTGGAACATATCTCGCTACTCGAATCCAAAAGTGGATTCCTTGATTCGTCAAGCTGTTGGAGTTGTAGATAAGTCGCGTGCAGATTTGCTTTGGCAGCAGGTTGATAAAGAGATTATGCGCGATTCTCCAATCGTTCCGCTTATTTACTCTAAGAACACTTATATTCACGGAAGCAATGTGGAAAACTTCTTCGTTGGGTCTTTCCCAGCTTATCCAAACTATGCGCGAGTTTCGCTTAGAAACTAGAAAAGGATTTAAGAAAATGTTGGAAAATCGCGAAAACCCAGTGCTTAGCGTTAGTAACTTGTCTATTGCGATTGGCAAAAATCAGATTACGCATAACGTATATTTAAACTTATATGCGGGCAAAATTAGCGCGCTGGTTGGCGAATCTGGTTCGGGAAAGTCCTTAACTTCGTTGGCATTAATGGGTCTTCTTCCAGGCGATTTTAGTGTTTCTGGCAAAGCGGTTATTAATACAAGCACTAATGGCAGTTTGGATTTACTAAGCAATAATGCTCCGTATTCTTATATTCGTTCGGGGCTTATTTCAATGGTATTCCAAGAGCCATCTACCGCATTTAATCCAGTTATGCGCATTGGCAAGCAAATTGAAGAGGCGTTAAAATATCATCCCGAAAAGTTTGGCAAGATGAGCGCTCGCGCTAAAAAATCGCGAGTTCTTGATTCCCTTAGCGAGGTTGGCCTAAAGGATGTAAATCGCGTTTATAGGTCTTATCCGCACGAACTTTCTGGCGGGCAGCTTCAGCGCGCAATGATTGCAATGGCAATTATTAATCAACCTTCTTTGCTTATTGCAGACGAGCCTACAACAGCTTTGGATGTTACAACTCAGCGTAAGATTTTGCAGCTTTTGCGCGATTTAGCTAAAAAGCATAATATTGCGGTTTTGATTATTACGCATAATATGAGCGTTGTTAAGGCTGTTGCAAACACAGTTTATGTTATGAACAGTGGCAGTATTGTTGAAAGTGGGCTAGTTAAAGATGTGTTTTCTAATCCTAAAAACAGCTATACGCGCTCTCTTTTAGACTCTATTGTTGATTTTGATATTAATAATTTAGCTAGCGAATCAACTAGTTCGGAGGCTGGTGATTTTTGCGTAAACATTCAAAATGTTTCTGCTAAATACGCTAAGTCTTCTAAAATTTTCAACCCTTCCAAATACGCAATAAGTGATTTGAACCTTAATATTTTAAAGGGGAAGACGCATGCGCTGGTTGGCGAATCTGGTGCTGGAAAAACAACGATTGCAAAGCTTATTTCTGGTCAGCTTAAGCCAGAATCTGGCAGCATAAGCATAGAGGGTCTTAATTTATACTCCGATTGCAAAAAGCGCGCAAATCGCAAGATTTTAAGCAATATTGGATTCATTTTCCAAGATTCTGGCTCGGCGCTAAATCCTTTAAAAACTGTAGGTTGGAGCATTGCCGAGCCTCTTATTGCCAATAAAAGTCTTAGCGAAGAAGAGCGCAAAAAGCGCGTGGAGCTTGTTCTTAATCAAGTGCATTTGCCATTAAGCTTAATAAACAGGTTCCCGCACGAGCTTTCTGGCGGCCAAAAACAGCGAGTTGGCATTGCACGAGCGTTAATAAATCGTCCTTCTTTGATTATTGCAGATGAGCCAACTTCGGCGTTAGATGCAAATCATTGCCTAAAAATCCTAAATCTTTTAAGTAGTTTGCAAAAGCAGTACAACTTTTCGTGCTTGTTTATAACGCATGATTTGGCTTTAGTAAGCCGCATTGCCAGCCAAGTTAGTGTTATAAAAGGCGGAAGGATTGTTGAGCAGGGAAGTGTTAAAGATGTATTGCGTTTCCCTAAAAATCCATACACGCGCAGTCTTATTGATGCTGTTTTGTAACGGTATGTTTGTGCTAAAAAGTAACATAATAAGAGTCTATTAGGAGGTTTTTATGACTTCGTGCGCTCCGATTGGCGTGTTTGACTCAGGTCTTGGTGGTATTTCTGTAGTTCGCCAGCTTCATGCAGCTATGCCTAACGAGCGCATTATCTATTTTGGTGATTCTGCAAATGCGCCTTATGGTGTAAAAACTCCACAAGAAGTGCGTAATCTCAGTTTTAAAATTGTTGAGCATTTTGCCAAACTTTCGGTTAAAGCTATTGTTATTGCTTGCAATACCGCCACTTCTGCCGCTGTAGATGATTTGCGCAATCATTACAATATGCCGATTATTGGCATGGAGCCTGCTCTAAAGCTTGCTTGTGATTTGGGTGGTGGCAAGCCTCAGCGTGTTATTGTTGCAGCCACTTCTTTAACGCTTAAAGAACGCAAGTTTGCAGATCTTATGAATCGTTTTACGCAAAATCACAAGATTTTTCCTCAGCCGTGCCCAGATTTGGTAGAAATTGTGGAAAATGGCGATTTAGGCAATAAAAATATTGTTATGAGCGCTTTGCATAAGTACTTTGATTCCTACGACTTAAACAGCATTGATTCGGTTGTTTTAGGATGCACTCATTTTGTGTTTTATAGAGATTATTTCCGCGAGTTTTTGCCTGATTGTGTAAAGATTGTAGACGGTAACGCTGGCACTGTTCATCATCTTAAAAGTGTTTTAGAGTCTAGCGGAGAGCTTGCAGACGCTAACAATAATGGCAGTGTTTTGCTAACTAATTCCGATTCAAGCAATCGCATTAGTGAGTTGTCTAAATCTTTGTTAAATCTTTGATTTGAGCATGTGATTAAGCATGTGATTTGCGGTTAGCGCTACATGAGTGCTACATAAGCGCTCTAAAAATCGCGTTTCCATATTTGCTTAAAATTAGCAATACAAGAGCAAAAATCCATAGTAAATTCACAATTAAATCGTAGTTTAAACGATAGTAAGCGTTTAAAATCCTATTTTTTAATCCAATTCCTTGCGCGCTAAAAGTTGCGTGGCTAAGTGACATAAATTGCAAAGTTGTGCAGAACATTAAAACAAGGCACCAAGGGCAAAGAATTCGTATAACAAACATTGATTGCGTAAACAGCCAATAAGCATATAACAGAGCAAAAAGTCCGCCAATCCAACTACAGATTGCAAGCCATTTTGGAAGTTTAACTTTTGCCAATCCAACCACTGCAAGCGTTACAAACACGCTTTCTGCAGCAATCCCAAAGAACGCGTTTGGGAAGCTTAACTCGCCAAATCGTATAAACTCCGCTTGCCAAGTTTGAGCCACTTTAGAGCAAGAAACAACGGCATTTACATCGCATCCAAGAGCTTTATGTGGTGCGCGAGCAAGCGCTAGCGTTTCGGAAGAAAGTATTAGCGATGTTAAAAGTGCAATCGCAGAAGTGATTAACATAATCATATAAGTCCAAGTAGCAGAATGTCGCCAAGAATTTATGCGATTATTGTAGCTAGTCATAAACACTCCTCAAAGCGCTAATACGAGTTAAATATTTTGTTATGTATTAAACGTTACATGCCACAGTTTACGATAATTGTATGACTGTAACTAGCAATAGTGTGAGTGAATCTATTGGCGTTGATTCTTGCCAGCATAATCGCGGGTGGGATTTGCATTGCCATACTTTTTATTCGGATGGCACTAAATCGCCAGAAGACTTGGTTATTGAAGCAAAAAACCTTGGTCTTAGCGGAGTTGCTATTAGTGATCACGACACTACTGCTGGATGGCTCGATTTTGAAAATGCTGCTAAAAACGCTGATTTTCCAGTTATTTTTGGGTCCGAAATAACGGCTGTAGAAGGTGGAATATCGGTTCATATGCTTGCTTATAGGTACAATTCCAACGACGATTGCATTATGAATATGTTTGCCACCACAAAAAAGAGGCGATTAGAGCGTACAAAAAAAATGGTGGATCTTATGTCTGCCGATTTTCCAATTACTTGGGAAAGTGTTATTGCTCAGGCTGGGAAGGGCGATTTAACTACGATTGGCCGCCCGCATATTGCAGATGCGCTTGTGGCTGCTGGTGTTTTTGAAACCAGATCTCAAGCTTTTGCCGGCCCTGTGGCGCCTCACGGTCCATATTACATTCCAACACCTTCTCCAAGTGTTGAAGAAGTAATAAAGGTTATTAAACATGCTGGGGGAGTGAGCGTTATTGCGCATCCTGCGGATTACAGCAGAAATTCTGTTATTCTTTCCGATTCTCAAATAGCACACTATGCAAGTCTTGGGCTTAATGGCCTAGAGGTTTACCATCGTGGAAATTCTTTAACGCAAAGACAAAGATTGCTTGCTTTAGCCGCAGACTTAGATTTACTTGTTACTGGTGGCTCCGATTGGCATGGAAGCGGAAAGCCAAATCAAATTGGCGAAGAAACCACCAGTTGCAATGTTGTTTCTAAAATTTTAAATTACTAGCTGAATTAAAATTGACTTATTAAAGAGCGTTAAATCCAACGGTGTGAGTTGGCGTATCTCCTATAATCGCGTACGCAAAGGAGTTTGCCATAATAAAAATCTTTCGATTGTTTTTATCGGTAAGATTAATCGCTTTATCGTTTTTAACAGCGTTTTCAATAATATTCTGTACGTCTTGTTCGCTCTGATTGCTTTCAAAGCTAATAGTGTCGTTTACGTGTTTAATGCCTATTGTTACCTTCATTTTTATTCCTTAGTTGTTTTCGCTGTTTTCGGTATTGTTTTCTAGTTTGCTTTTTGCATCTTTAATAGCAAGCTCTGCATCTTTTAGCATTGGAATAATAATTGTTGCTGGCTTATCTGAATCTTCAGTTTTATTGCCATTATTTTCATTATTGCCATCATCTTCATTATTCTTGCTATTGGCGTCATCACTATTTTCTGCATCAGCATTATTGCTACTGTTGGATTCGTTGTTTGAATCGTTATTTGCATCGTTAGCTTTACTAACACTGCTTATAACTTGCGTTTCCATGCTGTCTGCAAGAGTGGTGGTTTTAGTGGCATTAGTATCGTCGTTAAGAGCCACAGTTTGCTCGTTTGTATTATCTTTGTTATAGTCTTTCTGCTCTTCTTGCTTTAGCGTTACCACTGTTTTTTCGTTAGTGGCGTCCGAAGACTCTATAGTATCGTCTTTAATGTTATTGTCTTTAACAATATCGTCTTTAACAATATCGTCTTTAACAATATCTCCCACAGTAAGAGAAGACGCAGGGTTTGCATCTGCATTGTTTTGCTTTGCGTTTGCCGCTCTGGAATTATTTATGCGAGTAAGCTCATGAGCAAGACGCTCCACTTGTGCCTTAAAGCGCATTATTCCGGTTGTATCTGCACGCTGCAAAGCTTGAATAAAATCTCCAACCTGTTCCATTTGAAGCCAGAGATTTGCGCGCAGCATAATCATGCCGTCTAACTTAGAACCAAGCATTCGCCCATACGCGCTAAGCAGAGCATTTCTATGCTGTTCGCTAAGCTTTGCAAAAATCCAGGCTAAATCGCGAGCAGGATCGTTGATTTGCATGCTTTGCCAATTGGTTATAGCTGTAATAGTGGATCCAGAAAACAGAAAATCTCCATCTTTAAATCCGCCGTGAACAGGGCAAGTATCGAACGACCACAATCCTTCAGTTTCCAAAACTCTAGACCAATTGTCTGTTATTTCTGTAGGAATATGACCTGCTTGACGCAATCTTTTAATCCAAGATGTTAACTGCGCTCTAATCTGACCAGTTGTAAAAGAAGGATAGCCGCCTTTAGTTAAAAAGCTTGGGCTTAACCTATGAATTGCGCCCATTGCCGTTCCAGCATTTACGCAATCGTCTGTTGTAAGAAGACTTAATTCCCTAGAACATCCGTTTAAATGCTTGCAAATTAGCACTGTTGGGTTGTTAAAATCAGCTTCTCCAATTGACTCAAAATACGAGGCACCTTGATTTTGCTGATTTTGCTGATTTTCCAGATTGTTATTGTTGTTCTGGTTGTTTTGATTGTTCTGGCTTGAAAGAGATCCAGGAACAAACTTAAGCATTTCTTCGTGAGCAAATCCAAGAGCAGCAAGACCTTTTGTTTTTTGCAGCACCCATGCTGCGCGAGCTCGGTCGTGCAAGCGTTTCTGGCCTTTAGCGTTTGAACTAACATAAATGTCGTAAAGGCTGCCTGAAACGTCTTGAATAACAGCGTGAGATATGCCCGCAGCGGCATCGGTGGCATTTGCCTGCTCGCTTTGGCGCGTTCCAGCGAATTGTACTTCTGGCATGACCGACGAGGCCAGCGCTACCAATTTGAATCTGCTTATTTGTGTCACAGTTCAACAGTAATACAAAGCAACGAGATATAGTCAAATAGCCTTTAACCACATTAGCGTTTTATGCTTTTATTTTTCTTTATTTGTTGTAACAATAGAATTATGATTTCTACCCAAGAGCCTTTAGCAAACGAAAGCTTAGAATTTGGCGAAAATCCTGGTAAAGATTACGCTCAATCTTTACTACAGGGATTAGATGATTCTCAGCGCAAGGCAGCAACAGCATTGCAAGGACCAGTGTGCATTACCGCATGTGCTGGTGCTGGTAAAACGCGTACAATTACGCGAAGAATTGCATATGCGTGCGCAAAAGGCGAATGGGATGAAAATCGCGTTTTAGCTGTTACATTTTCTGTAAAAGCTGCTAAAGAAATGCAAAATCGCCTTAAAAAATTAGGCGTAAATAATGCTACCGTTGCAACTTTTCATTCTGCAGCTTTGCAGCAGTTAAGAAGGTTTTGGGCAGATGTTTGCCAAGCTCCTTTCCCAAACATAATGGATGACCCTAAAACCGTTACGGAACAAGCATTAAACCACTACACGGATTTTTCCGATATGACTTCTGTGCAAATACGAGACATTATTGCAGAAATCAATTGGGCAAAGGTTTGTCTTATTGCACCAGATGATTACGCGCGCGCATATGCTTGCGTTAGTCGCGATCTTCCTGCGGCTCTAAACGTTAATCAGTTTGTAGAAGCTTATAAAGCGTATGAGCTAGAAAAGAACGCCAGGAATCTTGTTGATTTTAACGATTTATTGCTTCTAGCATGCCATATTTTGCGCGCTTTCCCTAAAGTTGCTGCGCAAATACGCAGCTCAATTGGTTGGGTTACTGTTGACGAATATCAGGATGTTTCGCCTCTTCAGCATGAGCTTCTTAGATGCTGGTTGGGGAGTAATCGAAATATTTGCGTTGTTGGAGACCCTGCACAAACGATTTATTCTTTTGCAGGAGCCAGCAGCTACGATTTGCTTGAATTCCCTAATGAGTTTGCTCCACTTTGTGCAGATATTAATTTGAATACAGATTATAGGTCTACGGAACGTATTGTAGGGCTTGCTAATCGTGTTCTTTCTAAGTCTGCTTTTAGATGTGATTATTTAAGACTTGTGTCAAAAAACAAGGGTGGCGCTCGTGTTACTAAAACTGTTTACAACACGGACTACGACGAAGCTGTTGACGTTGCTCAGCGAATTCATAATGCTATTAAAACTAGCAAAGCTTCGCCAAGCGACTTTGCAATCCTAACTCGCACTAATGCTCAACAGAATATATTTTGTAAGACTTTGGGCGATTTAGGAATACATTTTTCTGTTAGAAAAGACGCTGGGCTTCAACTCGATGTTTTAGAAAACAACGTTGAAGATTTTGATGCTAGTGGCTTTAGTGATTTAGAAAAAGACATAGATAGTGTTGATGCAAAAGACAGTGCTGCAAAAGATAGTGCTGAAAAAGACAGTAACAGCGAGCGCGCAAAAGTGGATTTAATCAAAAAATCTTTACTTCCTGTAACCATTTCCACAATCCACGCGTCTAAAGGTCTGGAATTTAAACACGTGTTTTTAATAGGATGTTCGGAAGGTCTTCTTCCGTTTGGTGGAGTTAACAGAAGCCAAGATCAAGATGAAGAAGAGCGCAGACTTATGTATGTTGCAATAACTCGAGCGGAAGAAACATTGCACATCTCTTATTCTATTTGTAAAGACTACGGAAGTGGAATGCAAAGATCCGTAAGTCACTTTTTAGAATAATCGCATTTATAAGATGTGCAATTATTTCTAGCAATAGCAGTTTGCAATGTTTGCAATGTTTGCAATATTGTTAGCGCTTTCAATCAGAATTTGAATCAGATTCTGAGTTTGCGTTAGAGTCTGAGCCAGAATCTGAATTGGAATCATGGCTTGGATCAGATTCATCGTCTGGATTACTACTGCTGTTAGATTCCAATAATTTGCTTAATTCGTCATCCCAATTAACGTCTTTAAGCTTTTGCTCTAAATCATTATCTTCCGTTATCTCAGATTCAACTTTATTTGTTACAGAGCTAATCTGATTGTTTTTATTGCTTTCGTTACTTTTAGCCTCGTCAACTTTATCGTCAACTTTATTGCTTTCTGCATCTTCGCTAAAATCTGGTAATTCTGGCAAAAGATCAGGGTGACTCCACATAGCATCGCGTTCTTCAATGCCTTTTTCGTTTGTGATTGAATCCCACATTGCAGCAGCCTCACGCATTGCTCTAGGCCTAAGCTTTAATCCAGTTAAAGCTTCGAAAGTTATTTCCGAAGGACCGCCAGCTGCGCGCTCGCGCCTAGTCATTTCTCTAAGTTGATCAATGTGCGGAATGTGTGCCATTCCAGCTCGCCAAATAACACAGTCAACCCAGCCTTCGCTAAGAGCAAGAAGTGTTTCAAGACCTTTTAATGCTTGTTTCTGGCCTTCTGTATCGTTTCTAGCAATCTTAGATAAATCTACAGCTCCAGAAATAGATTCTGGGCTCATTCCTTCAATGTCTCTAAGCTGATCTTCCATAGCACTTAAATCTATAGAAATTCCAGCAGCATATTTTATTATCAACGCTTCAAAACGTGGCATAAGCCAAGGCGCATAAGCAAACAGTCTAGCGTGGGCAAGCTCTCGCAAAGCCAGATAATTCATAACTTCGCTAATATCTAATCCCCACTTTTTTGCGTAATCTATGCAATTGTATGGAATGAGCCCACCTGCAGGATTTTTAAGAAGCGAAATTCCTTGATCAAAGCTTCCGTGAACTTCGTGAGATAAATCTCCAGCAGCATAGCCTAGTTGCATTGCAAAAGAAGTGTTTGCAAGAAGCCGCATTAACTGTTCTGGTTTTTTTACGCCATCTGGCATAGGTATTGGCATAACGCCATCGTATAGGCCTTCTACTTCTAAGTCTTGGTCGTCTCCAAATTTTTCGGCTATAACATTAGAAAAAGCGTTGCTAACTGATTTAGCAACAGGATTTGCAAACTTAACCCACGAATCTATAGTTCCATCAACCCAGTCTGCTCTAGAAAGAACATCTGGAGTTCCAGGTACTGGATTTAGATTGCAGCTTGTATCTAGCCACAAATTTGCTTCGCTTAATGCTCTTCTAGCTGCATCTGCAACTTGTGCGTTTACTGTTCCTCCGTCTCCAATTGCTTTTTGATGAGCAAGAGATTGAGCGAGTTTTTTGTTGATTGGCCCTTCTTTAAGTGTTTCTTTCATCTCAAAAGGCGTATTCAAGCCGCCGCTGGCAAAAGCGCTCATTAATGAATGAACCTCTTCTGGAGATGGAAGACCTCCATTTGAGCATCTTGTAAGAATATCTTCGCGAACATCAAAAGGAAGAGCTTCAAAGTTAGACCAAGCTCTTTCTCCTTCTTCGGGCCCAAAGCAGCTAACAAGCCATTGATGAATTTCTTCTTCGCTCATATGTAATCCTTATGAAGTTCGTTACTACAGTTTTAAAAATATATTTGCATATATTTGGTGTGTTTACACAGTTTTAATTGTGTAGTTTAACTATGTATAAAAGATTCTACTCGATACATGACAATTTTCGCCTAATAAATTAATAATGTGTATAACTTTTTAAAACTTTTTCAAAAACCGCGTTTTATATGGGTTTCTTATGCGCTAAGTTATGCACATTTGCGTATAGAATCATTTTTATGCCTAATAAGATGCCTAATAAGATTATGTACGTGTTTAATAAAATCAATAAAAATATATTCTCTACTTTTAAAAATGTTGCTGGAAGTCTTATTGAATATTTCTCCGCTAAGTCGTTTAGATATTTTATTGGGCTATTTGTTGTAATTGTATCGATTATTACTCTGTTTCTTCCCAGTGCGTACGTTGTTGAAGAGCCAGGGCCAACTCAAGATGTTTTAGCAAAGTCATCTGGAAAATACGTTATTGATGTTAAAAATCACCATTATAAGCCTGGTTCAAAAAGTGGAAAGCTTCTTTTAGTCACAGTAAACACATCTGGAATACCAGGCTACGAGATACCAAATTTATATGCAATTGCTTCTTGGTTTGATTCTAAAAAACAAGTTTTACCTAGGGAAGTTCTTGTTCCTGTAAATCAAAATGCAAGCGATTATAAAAAAGAAATAACAATGCAAATGCGTTCTTCTCAATCGTCTGCTCAAGTATCTGCCTTAAAATATGCAAGCAGCAAGCTTGGTGTAGATGTTAAAAACGTAAAAATCAAGCTGCACATAGACGATATTGGCGGTCCTTCTGCAGGAATGATGTACGCTTTGGGCATTTTAAGCAAGATTACAAACAATGATTTGGCTGGCGGAAGAACAATAGCAGGTACTGGAACCATTGATAATTCTGGGAAAGTTGGCCCAATAGGCGGAATACGATTAAAGATGATATCTGCAAAAAGAGATGGGGCAAGCTGGTTTTTAGCACCAAACAGCAATTGCAATGAAGTTGTTGGAAATATTCCGCAAGGTCTAAAAGTTGTAAGCGTAAAAACGTTGGACGATGCGTACAAAGCGTTGGAAAAAATAAAATCTGGAAAGAATTTAGAATCTTTAAAAACTTGTAAAGCGGAAAGTGGGCGATGAGGGACTCGAACCCCCGACATCCACCGTGTAAAGGTGGCGCTCTAGCCAGCTGAGCTAATCGCCCGCTTGAAACAAGATACAGTATGGTGTGTACTAGAAAGTTGATTTACACTTTAGGCGTGTTTTGTGACTGTATTATCTAGTATGCTTGCGTGTCTTTGTGCTTATGCGTCTTAACAATCGCGTAGAGTGTATTGAATAAGAATCTGTTCAGGAGGTCTATTGTTTATGGCGAGTAAACCTGATACCGCGCGTAATTCTTCGGGTATTGAGCGTGTAGGTAAACGCAAGAAGGGTTACAGCGTAGAGCAAGTTAATGATTTTCTTGAGCGTGCTCATTCTTTGTATGAATCCAACGACATTAGTCTTACGCAAAAAGATATTCAAGATGTATCTTTCGATTTAGAAGATGAAGGATACGCTATTCCTCAGGTAGATGCTGCTCTTTCTAGATTAGAGCGTGCGGTTGTAGATAAGACTACACAATACGAGATTTCTAATCGCGGCAAGGTTGTTTGGAAGGCGCAGGCAGACGAAGAGTATCGCGTTTTGCTGTCTCATTCTAAGCGCGATTATAAAATGCGTTTTGATTGCGCTAAGTCGCGTAAGCCTTCTTACGATAAAAAACAAGTAGATAATGTTGTTGATAAGTCGCTAGATAAGATTGCTGTTCTTCTTGGATATAATCCAGTTTGGGGAAACAGCTTAAGCGACTTAGATAAAATTGACGCAATGTTTGTTTCTAATGTTCTGTTTACTCAGCGTTCTGGAAAACGTGGGTACGACGAGCGCCAGGTGGATTATTATCTAAATGCTTGCGTTCGCTTATTAAGCAGGCTTGAATCTTATGATCGAGTCTCTAAGTATTCAGATTTTGATTCCAGTGAATCTGTTGAATCCGGCAATTTTGGCGGTTCTGCTACAGTCAATAATGGTTTGCAAGAAAGCGCTGTTAATGCTGCGGCTCAAGCACCTGCTGAGCCTAAGGCTCCTGTGTTAATGCCTCCGTCCATTCCTGTTGAGCATCACAATGAGCCTGCGGCTAATGATTCTGTACCAAACGTTTACCCTAAGTCTTCTGAGCAAGATTTTGCAGATTCGCAGGATTATCAGGAATCTCCTCAAGATAAGCAGAGCGTTTTTGCGCACGTAGACAATAGCGTTAACGAAAATAACGATGATTACTTTAGCGATTTGCATCATGCAGATAAGGCGATTTTTACTCCTCATTCGGCTGGTGTAGAGCCAAGTGACGATACGGATGACGAAATGTCGCAAGCATCCACTGTTATGCCCCCAGCATTCCCTCCGTCTTATGCTCCTCAAGCTGCGAATTCAAATAATGATGCTGATTCGTCTAGCTACGATTCTTACAACCAGAGCAATAATGGCAATAATGGAAATGGCTCCAAAACTGTTGGAGATTTAAATCTTTCGCTTCTTGCTTCTCCTAAATTTGAGCCATCGCATAGTCTTAATTTAGATATTCCAGATCTTTCGTTCCCTGTTATGAATCATTTTGATGCTTCGATGGAAGATTCTTCTAGCGAAGAAAATAAGGATTCAGACGGTTTTGACGATACTGGCGAATCTAATTTTGGCGGATTTGTAAACCCTAATCATAATTAATTAGTTGTTTGCATTTTGCTTTAAGGATTATACAAGCTAAGAGTTATTGATTTTAATGCCGTTATATAACGATGAAGCTGTAGTTCTTAAGACTTTTCCTCTTGGGGAAGCAGATAGAGTTGTTGTTATGCTCACTAAAAAGCATGGCAAGGTTCGTGCTGTTGCAAAAGGTGTTAGGCGATTAAAATCTAGATTTGGCGGCCGCTTAGAGCCATTTATGCGCGTGAATGCTCTTTTTGCAACTGGCAAAACGTTTGATGTTATTTCTCAAGCGGTACTTGTTTCGGCTTATGCTGGGCGAATTTGCGCGGATTACAACTTGTACAGCAATGCAAACATGATTGTAGAAGTTGCAGACGATTTAGTTTCATCTTCTGGGCAGTATATGGATTCTTCTGCGCAATACAATCTTGTTGTAGCCGCGTTATCTGCTCTTTCTAGAAATTTGCACAGCGCTGACTCAATCGCATTTTCGTATGTTTTAAGGGCATTGCGGTTGGCTGGTTGGTCTCCAAGATTAAATGAATGTGTTATTTGTTCAACATGCAGTGATTTAAACTATTTTTCTGCATCTTCTGGCGGAGTTATGTGTTCTAAAGATCACGCATTAGAATCCATCAAATGTAATGATTTAGCGCGTTTTCAAATGGTTTCTTTGCTTAATGGCGATTGGCAAAAATTAGATGGAATAGATATTGACGATTTAACGTCTAAATGCATTGAACAATGGTGTGAGTATTGGCTAGAGAAGCCTATTAAATCCATGCGTTTAAGCGAAAAAAATTCTAATTCACTGTATTTTGATTAGCGTTTCTATTGACTATATTAATGAGCGTTTTTGTTAGTTTTATGTTTGAATCTTATAAAATTTGTCCTCGCCGTCTGATGCAATATGAATGATATCAGGCACGGGTGCTCTTTTAAAGAGCTGAGAAGATACTGTCTAACCGTTTAACGTGAATCGGGTAATGCCGACGTACGGAGTTTTCTGCAGGGTCGCCTTTGTTTGATTGGTTAAAGATGAAAGGAGACCCTAATGGGTGCATCTGTTGAAGAAGAAACCGTTCGTCCATCCTTGCGTTGGAACGTAGCCGATGTTACGCTCACGGTTGTTGTTGCTGTAGCTTCCGGTATTATCTTCTGGGGAATTGGTTTGATTAGCGAGCCTATTTCTGCTGCTCTTAAGCTTATCCCAGTTCCAGGCGTTAGCGCTTTGTACTACGGTTTGTTCTACTTTGCCGGTCCTTTGGCTGCTATTATGGTTCGCAAGCCAGGCGCTGCACTGTTTGGCGAGTTTATTGCTGCAATGGTTGAGTTAACCGTTGGAAGCCACTGGGGCGGTATTGGTACCGTTCTTCCTGGCTTTGTTCAGGGCTTGTTTGCTGAGTTTGCATTCTTGTTTGTTATGTATCGCAAGTGGAATGTTGGTTTGACTGCACTTTCTGGCGCATTAGCTGGTTTGGGTGGCATCGTAGCCGTTTATCCGTTCTACTATGCAGGTGTTCCAATCTTTGGCGCATTCATGATTATTCACACCATTTGCAGCATGATTTCTGGTGCTGTAATCGGTGGCGTAGTTATGTGGTACTTGTACAAGGGTATTGCAGCCACTGGCGCATTGAGCCGTTTTGCTTCTGGCAAAGAAGTACGCGCTTGATTTTTGCTGGTAAAATTTGATTTAGTGGGCGGGGCATTACCTCGCCCATTTTTGTAAAGTTTAAAATAAATCAATAAAACAAAGGAGTTAATATGCTAAGAGTGCGCCTCGAATACGTGCATCCATGGACGAATCACGCAGGTATGTATCTTGCAAGAAAGCGCGGATTGTATGCGCAATACGGATTAGATGTAGAGTTTACAAGCACAGATACAGAGCGCGGCGATGTTCCAGCATGCTTGGAGCGTGGAGAAGTAGATATAGCTCTTGTTCGATTAAATCAGCTTTTGGCTCATCAAAATGGTGCAAACAAGCTAACGTCATTTGCTGTAATGAATCAATCTCAAATTGGTGGAATCATAACAAACAAAAACACAGGAATCACGCGTTTTAAAGATCTAGAAGGAAAGCGCGTAGTTATTCCTATGGGAGTTAAGCGCTTATACACGGAGCTTCAGCAGGCAGTTGCGGCCGACGGCGGTGATTTTAGCAAGCTGATTACAATTGACCCAGGCCCATGGGAGCCAGATATTCGAGCTGTAGAGCGCGGAATGTGCGATGCGTTTATTAACGTAGCTTGGTGGGAGCCATACCAGGGATCTTTGCCATTTGACCAGGTTGTTGTTCTTCCGTTTGATTCGATTGGTGTGGCGCCGCATCATTCTTACTATGTTTGCGCTCGCCAAGAAATGATTGAGCGAAATCCGCAGCTAATACGCAATTTTGCAAGCGCTACCGTTAAGGGCTATGAGATGGCAGGAAAAGATCCTCAGGCTGGCGTTGACGCTTTGCAAAATGCGCTTTGCCACATTAGCCCAGAGGCTTTGCGCGCCTCGCTAGACGAAGTGATTCCATCTTGGTACGACAAGAACGGTCGCTGGGGTACAGCAGACATGGCATTGGTGGAAAATTACACTCGTTGGATGAGCGAAAATGGCCATTTGAGCGTGCCTCTTGATTGCGCTCTTAAGAGCCTAGAAAACGGATGCGTAACAAACGAGTATTTGCCAGAATAGTCGGATAGCATATGCTCGAATCGCAAGCGTAATAACAATTGCAAGCAAAAGCGCAATCGCGATTAAATATTGCAATTAAATATTGCAATTAAATATCGCAATTCAATGAACCTGTGGCAATAATTGGAGCAAATATGGAAAACGAAAGCAACGACCCTCAGCTAGATATTGTTGCTCAAAGATGGGCAAATGTTGATTTAGATGAAGCAAACACGGTTTGCTCGCTTTTAGAGGAGCCGTTAAAAGTAGATTGCATTCTAAGCCATAGTTTGCGTCCAATGGCCGCAGGTTCATTGGTTCGTGCACATTACAAAGATGATTCGTTAAAGGAATCACAAAGTTTAGACGTTTATATTAAAAGATGCAGCACAAAAGTGAGGCAAGCAAGCACAATTAGGCCGTATCATCGTTTTGCGGAACATCTTTTAAAAAACAAAATAAGCACACCAAAGTACTTGTATTTTAATAAAAATAGCGAGTCTTTAGTCTTAGAAAAAAATGTTCAAATAGAAGGAACTCTTCTTGTAATAGACGATTGCGCTTACGAAGTCACCTTAAAAGCTAGCGGAGAAGATCGCTACAAAGATGCATACACTTGGGATCCGCCTAAAACGTGCGAAGAAGCCAAAAATCTTGGAGTAGTGATGGCAAAAATCGCCTTAGCTTCGCAAGGTTTTGACGAGCCAAATCCTAAGGAATTTAACGCGTTTCAATCAAGATTTAGTCTTTGTGCAAGCGAAGACGTGCAAAAAGCTGCAGAAGTTTGGTTAAAAAATAGACCTGATTTAGCAAAATTCTTAAAAGAACAGAATCGCGATTTTATAAAAGATATAGGCGAATTTGCTCCAACATGTAGAAAAATCTACGATTTAGGCTACGCAAATCTAAAAAAGCAGTGGACTCATGGAGACCCGCATATATCTAATTTTATGTGGGAAGGTAGTGCTCCAAGCGCAGTGTTTGACCTTGCAATGGCCTATAAAAACACAGCAATCTACGATTTGGCAATGACTTTAGAACGCAACACAATTCAATGGGTAGATATTGCAAACGGCAAAGAAGATTCGTATAGAACAGACTTAGTAGAAGCAATTTTGCAAGGATATTCCAGTGTTCGAGCACTAACAGATGTTGAAAAAGAATTGCTGCCACTTGTTCTTAGCGTAAGTCAAATCGAGCAATGCGTAGAATTTGTAGACTATTACTTAAAGTCAAATGGGTCTTACGATTTTAAGATTTGGGGCTACGATACTGGCTTCTTGGAGCATGCTAGATGGTATAAATCTTGCTTTGGAGAAAGATATTTGAATTATCTAACAGAAGTTTTGCAAAAAATATAACGGATTTTTTTTTGGTGTGCTTTTAGTGTGCCTTTTGGTGTGCTTTGCAAAACGCTTTAGCTATTCGTTCAATGGGGTTGTTAGATTTTAAATATGAGTTTTGAAAACGTTGATTACACGTCGTTAAATATTCCAGCGGCTCCATTTAGTGATCCTAGCCGCGTTCCAGATTTTCCTAAAGGCAAAGTTCCTCGCCATGTAGGTGTGATTATGGACGGCAATGGCAGATGGGCTAAAGAGCGCGGAATGATTCGCACAGAAGGGCATAAAGCGGCGGAACCAGTGGTTTTCGACACTATTGCGGGCGCTATAGAAGCAGGGGTTCGTTACTTAAGCTTGTACACGTTTTCTACCGAAAATTGGAAGAGATCTCCTCAAGAAGTGCATTTTTTGATGGGATTTTCTAGAGATATTATTCACCGCCGAGTTGCACAGATGAACGAGTGGGGAGTGCGCGTGCGCTGGGCTGGAAGACGACCAAAATTGTGGAAGTCTGTTATTGATGAGTTGGAAAAAGCTCAAGAGATTACAAAAAATAATACTACTATTGACGTTGTTTTTTGCTTAAACTACGGTGGTCGCGCGGAAATCGCAGACGCTTGCGCGGCAATTGCTAGGGAAGTTAAAAGTGGCAAAATTAAGGGCGATCGTATAAGCGAAAAAATGATTGCAGAACACTTATACAATCCAGATATTCCAGATTGCGATCTTGTTATTCGCACTTCGGGAGAGCAGCGAACAAGCAACTTTTTGCCTTGGCAGGCGTCTTATGCGGAGCTTGATTTTGTGCCAGAACTCTTCCCAGATTATGGCCGCGAAGCGCTTTGGAGGTCTATTGACCGTTATGCGCATCGCGACCGAAGGTTTGGTGGCGTAAAAAACGCTTAAAATGCTTAAACGCTTAATTGTGCTTAACCGCGATTAATCGTTGTTGCTTTCGCGTTCTTCAAGAATCTTGTCTACAAGAGCGGCTTTTGCTTCCATTTGCCCGCTAAAACCAGGGCGAATATCTAACTTTAAGATAACACCTGTGCGATAGCCTTTTTCAACAAGAACCATAGTTGCGTCTTTTACAACTTGCATAACGTCGTCAAATTCGCCTTCAATGTTTGTAAACATTGAGTTTGTTTCGTTTTTTAATCCAGAATCACGAATCACTTTAACGCAGTCTGCCACGTATTCGCTAAGTTCTTCGCCAACTCCGCTAGGAGAAATGCATAATGCTGCAACAGTATTAGTTTTGTGGCCATTCTTATTATCTTCTTTAATGCCTTTATTGCTAACCGCGTTTTCGCTCATCTTCAATCCTTTCTAAGTGCAAATGTGTGCGCAAAACTATGCTTATACATTATTCTATTCGTTTAGCTTATATTTATTTTTATCAGCGTCACAGGGTTTTTCTATAATTAACACCGTTTCACCCGAATTTTCTAGATTTACGAAAAGGTGCATTGTGGCTGTTTCAAAGCTTGATGAAGTGGTGTCCTTAGCTAAGCGCCGAGGATTTGTGTTTCCAGCTGGCGAGATTTATGGCGGAACCCGCTCCGCGTGGGATTATGGCCCTTTGGGCGTGGCTTTAAAAGATAATATCAAGCGCGAATGGTGGCGTTATATGGTCACTACTCGTGGCGATGTTGTTGGAGTAGATACCTCCGTTATTTTGCCTTCTCAAGTTTGGGTTGCTTCTGGTCACGTTTCTGTGTTTAACGACCCTCTTATTGAATGCTTAAATTGCCATAAGCGCCATCGTGCAGACAAGCTTGAAGAGTCTTATGCCGAAAAGCATGGCGATAAAATGCCAGAGAATGGCTTAAAAGACATTGCTTGCCCAGATTGCGGAACTCGCGGAAACTGGACGGAGCCTCGCGACTTTAACATGATGCTTCGCACTCATTTGGGCCCTGTAGAAGACGAAAACAGCTTGCACTATTTGCGTCCAGAAACAGCCCAGGGTATTTTTGTTGACTTTAAGAACGTTATGACTTCTACTCGTCAAAAGCCACCATTTGGTATTGCGAATATTGGTAAGTCTTTCCGTAATGAGATTACGCCTGGAAACTTTATATTCCGTACTCGCGAGTTTGAGCAGATGGAAATGGAGTTCTTTGTAGAGCCTGGAACAGACGAAGCTTGGCATCAGTATTGGATTGACACTCGCGTAAATTGGTACGTTGATTTGGGTGTAAAGCCAGAAAACTTGCGTATGTACGAGCATCCTAAAGAGAAGCTAAGCCATTATTCCAAGCGTACGGTAGACATTGAATACAAGTTTGGATTCCAAGGGTCTGACTGGGGAGAGCTTGAAGGCATTGCAAACCGTACCGACTACGATTTGTCTGCTCACGCTAAGCATTCTGGCGAGGATTTGAGCTACTTTAACCAGGCAACGGGCGAAAAGTACGTTCCTTACGTTATTGAGCCGGCTGCTGGCCTTACCCGTTCGCTTATGGCCTTCCTTGTAGACGCTTACGACGTTGATGAGGCTCCAAACACTAAGGGTGGCGTAGATAAGCGCACGGTTCTTAGACTTGACCCTCGTTTGGCTCCTGTTAAGGCTGCTGTTTTGCCATTGAGCAAGAAGCCAGAATTGCAATCGGTTGCTCAAGATTTGGCTGCGGATCTTCGCCAGCATGATTGGGTTATTGATTACGATGAGGCTGGTGCTATTGGCCGCCGTTATCGCCGCGAAGACGAGATTGGCACTCCTTTGTGCATAACAGTTGACTTCGATACTTTGGAAGACAACGCTGTTACAATTCGTGAGCGAGACACAATGCAGCAAGAGCGCGTTTCTTTGGATAAGGTTGCGGATTACGTAGCTAGCCGCATTAACGAAAAGCGCGTTAAGTACCCACAAGGCCCAGTAGAGATTGTTGGTACGCGTGCTGCCGACGGCGGTGTGGATGTTTCTAAGGAAGCTGGTGTAGACGAGTCGCAGCCTGTTAAGATTGCTCAGGCTGGAGGCTTGTACTAATACGCGCCTAGTAAAAATCGATAAGTCGCTAGTTAAATTGCTAGCTAAATGCTAACAAAATAACTATCAAAATAACTAGCAAAATATTAAAGTGAATGGAGTTAAAGCAATATGGATTTTTCTATTAAACCAGTGGATTTAGGGAAAATTCATATTGCAACTCCTGTTGTTTTATCTCCAATGGCCGGTATTACTAATTGGCCATTTAGAGTTCTTTGCCGAGAATACGGGCCAGATGGCTTGTATGTTGCAGAAATGATTACTGCGCGCGCGTTAGTCGCAAGAAATCCTAAGGCGCTTAGACTTTGCCGTTTTGCTCCTAGCGAAAAAGTGCGCTCTTTGCAACTTTATGGAGTAGATCCTTTAATTGTGGAGCAGGCTGCTCGAATTGTTGTTGATGAGAATATGGCGGATCACGTTGACTTAAACTTTGGCTGCCCAGTTCCTAAAGTTACAAGGCGCGGCGGCGGTTCGGCTCTTCCTTGGAAAACAGATTTGCTTCAAGAGATTTTGCATCGTGTTGTAAGCGTGTGTAATCCAGCAGGAATCCCGGTTACTGCTAAGTTCCGTGTTGGAATTGACGAAGATCACCAGACTTTTATGCAAGCTGGCCATATTGCGCAAGAAGAGGGTTGTGCTGCCGTTACTTTGCACGCTCGCACGACTGCAGAATATTACGGAGGTCATTCCGATTGGAGCCGCATTGGCGAGCTTGTAGAGGCCTTGAATATTCCTGTTTTTGGTAATGGCGATATTTGGGGAGCGCAAGATGCTCTTGCAATGTTTAAAGAAACAGGATGCGCGGGAGTTGCCATTGGCCGCGGCTGCCAGGGGCGTCCTTGGATTTTTGCCGATATTCGCTCTGCTTGCAATGGTAGCAATAATCGCGTTAATCCAAGTCTTGGGCAAGTTGGCAAGGTGATTTTAAGGCATTTGAATCTTCTTGTTGACTTTTATGACGGCGACGAGCGAATGGCTGTTCATGACTTGCGAAAGCATGTTGCGTGGTATTTAAAGGGGTTCCCAGTTGGCGGCGGAACTCGCAAAAGCTTTATGGAATGCGAGTCCATTGAAGATGTTCAGCGCAATATTGATGCGTTAGATTCCTCGCTTAAGCTCCCTGAGCAGGTTTTAGACACGCCGCGTGGCCGAGTTCGTTTTGCAAAAAAAGTTCATTTGCCATATGGCTGGTTAGATTCAAGAATTACCACCAGCGAGGAGCGCAAAGAGCTTTTTGGCAATGACCCAATGGATGCCAGCTACTAGAGTTTTCTAATGTTTTCTAGGGCTTAGAGGCTGTTAAAAATGGCCTTTAAACTATTGCTTAATGTTCCAAACTTTTGTTGATAAAACGCTTTAAATATTTGCGTATAGCACGGTGTATTATCGAATCGGTGACATTTTTTAAGTTTTTATTTGTAAAACGTCGCCATTATCGAGCGTTTTGCGCTAAAGTATTGCGTAAACGTGCGTGTGAGTGACAGGAGACAACGGTGAGCGAGATTGCCCAGACTGACAATTTCAACGACAAAACCATAATCAAGGTAGTCGGCGTCGGTGGAGCCGGTGGTAACGCCGTCAACCGAATGATCACCGAGGGTTTGCAGAACGTAGAATTCGTAGCAATCAACACTGATGCTAAGGATTTGTTGCGTTCCGACGCTGATGTAAAGATTTCATTATCTGATGCTTCAAGTCGTGGTCTCGGTGCTGGTGCTGATCCAGAAAAGGGCGCTAAGGCGGCACAAGACCATCAATCCGACATTGAAGAAGCATTAAAGGGCGCCGATATGGTGTTCGTAACTTGCGGCGAGGGCGGCGGAACTGGTACAGGTGCAAGCCCTATTGTTGCGCGAGCTGCACACCAGCAGGGTGCTTTAACAATCGCAGTGGTTACAAGGCCATTTGGCTTTGAAGGCCCTCAGCGTGCTGCTTCAGCGAAACTTGGTATTGAAAATCTTCGTAAAGAAGTCGATGCTTTGATTGTTATTCCAAACGATCGTTTGTTGGAAATTTCAGATCGAACCATCGGAATTATTGAGGCTTTTAAGACTGCAGATACAGCTTTGCTTGCAGGTGTTCAAGGTATTACAGATTTAATCACTATGAATTCTTATATTCATGTTGATTTCTCTGATGTTACCGCCGTTTTGCGCGGTGCAGGTACTGCCCTGTTTGGAATTGGCGCTGCAAAGGGAGAAGACAGAGCTACTCAGGCTGCCGAAATTGCTATTAGCTCCCCATTGCTTGAAGAAAGCATTGAAGGCGCTCATGGTGCTTTGATTAACATTGCAGGTCCAAGTGATTTAAAGCTGCAAGAAGCAAGCGCAGCAACCGAGCTTGTTCGCAAGGCAATTCATCCAGAAGCCCAGATTATTTGGGGTCTTTCTTTGGACGATTCTTACGGAGACGAAGTTCGCGTTACAGTTATTGCAGCTGGCTTTGATTCCCACCCTAAGGTGGAAGACGATAAAGCAGGTGCTTTTGTAGACATGCAAGCTGGCGTTGAATCTGTTGCACCAGCTCAGTCAACAACTCCAGCTGTTCGCGATGTAAAGCCTGTTGTTGCTGAAGAATCTTCGGAACCTGTTTCTTCTATGTTTGATTCTGTTGATTCAAGCCAGCAGTATCAATCGTCGGCTTCTAAAGATAAGCCACAAGATGAACCAGACGAATTGGATATTCCTGATTTTCTACGTTAAGCATAGCGATAGGAGGGCAGCTTAATGGCTGGCTTTATGAAGAATATGATGTCTTACGTAGGCATGAGTGATGTTCAAGACGACGATGATTTCGTTGATTCTCAAGCGCAGGAAACTTCGTTTGACAACGATCACAACGTTGCTCCTATGAATCTGCATAATTCAGAATCGCAGTCGGGTAATGGATCTGTTTCTCGCGCTGGAGTAGGCCGCATGAGTCGCATTACAACGATTCATCCAAAGTCTTATGACGATGCTCAATTAGTTGGCCGTGCCTTAAGGGACGGAACTCCAGTTGTTTTGAATCTTACTGGCGTTAGTGAGTCTGTTGCGTATCGCATAGTTGACTTCTCTGCTGGAGTTGTGTTTGGTGTTCGTGGATCTATTGAGCGAGTAACGCCAAGAGTGTTTCTTTTAAGCCCTTCGCAGGTAAACATAAAAGTTGAAGACGCTCCTAATGGCGGTTCTGCTCGCGATTTGTTCTCGTAATTACACACGCAGAATGAATGGCGGTTTACAGCATTCATTGTTAGACGTAACTTGAGTTTAAGGCAGAGTCTCTTTGAGATTTCTGCCTTAAATTATCTATAACAAAATCTGATTAAGTTTTACTTGTGATTGCTTACTTGTGATTGATTGCAGAAGTTTATTTGGTTTATCTATGGAAGTGAATTTATGATTTTTAATATCTTAATGTTAGTTGTTAATCTTTTTTTAAGCGCATACTTAACAGTGCTGTTTATTAGAGCGATTTTAGACTGGATTCCAATCGTATTCCATTCTTTTAGGCCAAATGAAGTTATTAGAAAATTTGCCCAAATCATATATTACTTAACGGAACCGCTTTTGCGATTTGCACGCAGATTTATACCTCCTGTAAGGCTAGGAAACATAAGTTTAGACGTGAGTTTTATGGCGGTTTACTTTTTGATAATTGTTTTACAGGTCGTTTTAAGCGTTCTTTATTAGTGCTTATTAATGTTGTTTTTTTAATGAAGCGGCATGATAGTTTTTAATTTAGAAAAATATTGGCAGATTTCGTAAAAAATAATCATTTTTTGCTCTATTTTTTCTATGGACGTGATAGCATCGAAGAGATATATCAAAAGGGCTGCGCGCCCAAAAGTGAGGTGTAATGCATTATGGCTCTGTTAACGCCTAAAGACATTCGCGAGCATACCTTCCAAATCGTTAGATTTAAGGGTGGTTATGACGTTGACGAAGTTGATGACTTTTTAGATCAGGTTACAGAAACAATCGAGGCGCTTGGTCAGCAGGCCGTGCAAGGTCTTGGAGCTTCCACGCAGTCTCTTGGCGCCGATGTTGCTAGCTTAAATAATAAGATTGCGGACTTAACAAATCAGGTTGAATCCTTAACTAAGGAGAATAATGATTTAAAGACTGCATCTAGCAACGCAAGCAAGAGTGACAACGATCTTGCTGCAAAGCTTAAGGAAGCGGAAGAAAATAACCGCGCATTGAGCGAGCAAAATCAGCAGCTTAAGGAGCAGTTGGATGGGTTGGGTGCTCAGGTTGATCAGCTTACTGCTCAGGCCGCAACTGCAGATAGCGCTAAGGCTGATGCAGACAAGAAGATTCAAGAAGAGCTTGAAAACGTTACGCGCGAACGCGACGACTTCCGTGCAAGCAGTGAAAACTTGGGTCGTGAGCTAGAAGAGGTTCGCCAGCAGCTTGTTGTAACGCAGCAAGAAAACGCTAAGGTTCAAGATCTTAGCAAGCAGCTTGAAGAATCGCATCAGCGAGAAGAACAGCTTCGCGAGCAAGTTTCTAAGATGGAACCAAGCACAGAAACTGGTAGCTTGCAGAAGATTGCAGGTGCTGGTGCAGAAGCTCAAGGCTCGGAGCCAGAACGCGCTACTGCTATGTTGACTCTTGCAATGCAGCTGCACGATCAGTACGTAGACAAGGGCAAGGCAAAGGCTCAGCAGATTGTTGAAGAAAGCCAGACCCGTTATAACGAGATAATTGCCAAGGCAGATGAATACTCTGAGCGTACTCACGGCGAAGCCGATGAGTACAATAAGCAGACTCGCGGGGATGCCGATGATTATTCGGTTCGTACTCGTAGCGATGCCGATGCTTACGCAGCTCGCGCTCACAACGAGGCAGATGCCTACTCTGGCAAGGTTCGTCAGGCTGCAGACGATTACTCTAAGCAGACTCACGATCAAGCTGATCAGTACGAAGCAGAAGTTCAGCATAGGGCTGCGGATTACGATTCCACTACTCGCACGTCTGCAGATGCATATGCTCGTCAGGTACGTGAAAATCTCGAAAAGCAAACTAAGGTTATTGAAGGTAACATTCAAAGCCTTAAGCAGTTTGAAACCGAGTATCGTACTCGCTTGACCGACTTCTTGGGTCAGCTTGTTGCTCAAGTTTCCGACGAGAACACGTATACATCTATGGAAAATCAAGATAAGCAGGATGAGTAGTATCTACTAAATCCCGTTAGATTGGAAAATACATTGACGCATAGTTATGTGCGTGTAGAACGGCTGCGTAATCGCGCAGCCGTTTTTGCACTGATTGCTTTTATTGGCGTGGTTCTAGACCGCATAACCAAAGTTTGGGCATTAGAGGCGCTTAGCGGTGGAAAAAACATTGATATTCTTCCACACTTGCTCTCTTTTACTCTTGTTAGAAATCCTGGAGCATCTTTTGGCTTAGGTTCTTCTTTTACATGGGTTATTAGCGTATTGGCTTGTGCTGCTTGTGGTGCAATGACAGCGGTTATTAAGCATACAAAATCCTTGTATTGGACTATTGCGCTTGCTTTGGCTTTTGCTGGAGCCTTTGGAAATCTTATTGATAGAGCGCAATATGCTCAAGGCTTTTTAAACGGAAAAGTCGTAGATTTTATAAACTATGGCTGGTCCGTTGGAAATGTTGCAGATATTGAGCTTATGTTTGCAGGAATCGCAGTTATATGCCTTATTTTGATTGGGATTCCTCTTATAGAGCGCGCTGATGAGTGATATTCGCTTTACGGTTACGAGTCAATTTGCTGGCTGCAGATTTGACGTATGCTTGTCGAAGCTTGCTGGCGTATCGCGTGCAAACGCAATATCGCTAATAGAGCGCGGCAAAGCAAAAATCTTAAATAGAAAGTCGCAAAAATCATCTATTTTGCAAGAATCAGATGTGATTGTTGTAAACAAAAATGAAGATTCTACTTGCGATTCTTCCAGTAATTCTCAAAGCCAGCCTTCTATATGCGATTTAGAAATCGTATATAACGATGACGATGTTGTAGTAATAAACAAGCCTGTTTCTGTGGCGTCTCACGCAGCAAAAGGGTGGAGTGGGCCTACGGTTCCAGAAAGCCTAGAAGCCGCTGGCATTAAAATAAACACAACGCTTTGCGACGAATCTCGAAAGGGAATTGTAAGCAGATTAGATGTTGGAACAAGTGGCCTTATGCTTGTTTGCAAAACGGACTTAGCGTACGAAAAGATGAAGCAACAGTTTGCAAGTCATAGTGTTAAAAAAACTTATACGGCATTAGTGCAAGGAAATTTGCAGCAGAACAAGGCCACTATTGATGCTCCAATTGGAAGGTCAAAAGTATCTGATTTTAGATTTACAGTAGCAAAAGATGGCAAGCCAGCTATAACGCATTGGGATGTTTTAGAGCGCTTTGGAATAGCAACTTTAGTTAGCGTAAATCTAGAAACAGGTAGAACTCACCAAATACGAGTGCATTTTTCTTCGATTGGTCACCCGTTAGTGGCGGATCAAATGTATGGAGCAAATCCAAAACTCGCAGAAAAACTGGGATTACAACGCCAATGGCTTCATTCAACTAAGCTAGAATTTACGCATCCTAGAACGGGAAAACTGATTAAAGTTGAATCGCAGTATCCGCCAGATTTGCAACACGCTTTGCAGGCCGTGCGGCAATTATAAAAGTAGGCGTATTTAGCAAAACAGGTCATATTGCATCTATAAAATAGCAACCATGACTAGGCCAGAAACAAACTTTGTACATTTGCACAATCACACGCATTATTCGCTTTTGGATGGTGCTTCAAAGATTCCAGACCTAGTTTCGCGCGCAAAAGAATTAGGCATGCCAGCTGTGGCAATTACGGATCATGGAAACATGCATGGCGCGTACGAGATGTGGAGTACGGCTGTAAAAGCTGGAATTAAGCCAATTATTGGAATTGAAGCATACGTTACTCCAGAAACAGCTAGACAAGATAAAAGCAAGGTTCATTGGGGAACCGAAGCACAAAGAAGCGATGATGTTTCTGGCGGTGGCTTAATTACGCATATGACAATGTGGGCCGAAAACGATGAAGGCCTAACAAATCTGCTTAAAGCGTCATCGGTTGCAAACTTAGAAGGTCGCGTAATGCGATACCCTCGAATGGATAAAGACGTACTTTCAACGTATTCTAAAGGGGTTATAGCGTCTTCTGGATGCCCGTCTGGTATTATTCAAACCCGTTTAAGATTGGGTCAGTTTAAAGAGGCTTTACGCGCTGCTGGAGAATTCCAAGATATTTTTGGGAAAGATAACTTCTTTATAGAGCTTATGAATCACGGGCTTTCGATTGAAACGCGCGTAACAAAAGACTTGCTTGAGATTGCAAAAAAGATTAATGCGCCTCTTCTTGCTACAAACGACTTGCATTACGTACACGAAGAAGATCGCGAAGCTCAAGACGCAATGCTTTGCATTAATTCTGGATCTCGTTTAGACGACCCAGATAGGTTTAAGTTTGACGGTTCTGGCTACTATTTAAAGTCTGCCGAGCAAATGCGCGAGCTTTTTAAGGAATTTCCCGAAGCTTGCGATAATACGCTTGAGATTGCGCGCCGTTGCAATGTTATGTTTGATGACGGCGAAGATGGCGCTTTTATGCCGCAATTTGACTGCCCTAAGGGGTGGGATGAGACTTCGCTGTTTCTTAAAAAGGTAGAAGAAGGCTTAGAGCGTAGGTATAACAACAACGTTCCTATGGATGTTCTAAAGCAAGCAGACTACGAGTGTGGCGTTATATGCCAAATGCAGTTTTGTGGTTACTTTTTAGTTGTTGCAGACTACATAAATTGGGCAAAAGAGCACGGCGTTATGGTGGGTCCTGGCCGAGGAAGCGCTGCAGGAGCAATGGTGGCGTATGCAATGGGAATTACCGAGCTTGACCCAATGAAGCATGGCCTGATTTTTGAACGATTCTTAAACCCAGAGCGTGTGTCTTTACCAGATATTGACGTTGACTTTGACCCAGAAGGTAGAGCCAAAGTTTTGGAATACGTTGGCGAAAAATATGGAAAAGACAAAGTAGCACAATGCGTGATTTATGGCACGATTAAAACAAAGCAAGCGCTTAAAGATGCCGCTAGAATAATGGGCTACGAGTTTGCTGTTGGAGAAAAAATAACAAAGATTTTGCCGCCTCCAAAAAACGGCAAAGATATGAGTTTCCACGATATTTTTGACGAAAAGTCAAAGAGATATGCGGAGGCTCGCGAGTTTCGCGAGATGTACGATAGTGACCCAGATACAAAGCGGATTACCGAAGAAGCAAAGGGTATTGAAGGCCTGATTCGCCAAACGGGTGTGCATGCTTGTGCAACAATCATGGGTTCGGAGCCTATTACAGATACTTCGCCGCTTTTGGAGCGCACCGATGGCACGATTACCACAACATTTGAGTATCACACCTGTGAAACGCTTGGCCTTGTTAAGATGGACTTTTTGGGTCTTTCTAACTTAACGGTTATTAGAGATACGCTTAAAAACGTTGAAAACAATGGAAAAGAGCCTATTGATTACACTAAAATTCCGCTTGACGATAAAGAAACATATCAGCTTCTTGCAAGAGGAGACACTTTAGGCGTTTTTCAGCTTGATTCCGACGGCATGCGTGCTCTTCTGCGTACTTTAAAGCCAGATAATTTTAACGATATTTCGGCTTTGATTGCGCTTTACAGACCAGGCCCTATGGATATGGATTCGCACACCAACTACGCTAAGCGTAAGAACGGTTTGCAAGAGATTACGCCTATTCATCCAGAGGTTGCGGAGCCGCTAAAAGATGTTCTTGGCGAAACATATGGTTTGATCGTGTACCAAGAGCAGGTGCAGTCTGCTGCGCGTATTCTAGCTGGATACAGCCTTGGTAAAGCAGATGTTCTGCGTCGAGCTATGGGCAAAAAGAAGCCAGAAGTGTTGGCTAAAGAGAAAATCCCGTTCTTTAAAGGCATGGAAGAACATGGTTATTCTAAAGATGCAGCTCAAGCAGTTTGGGATGTTTTAGTTCCATTTTCTGGATACGCGTTTAACAAGGCACACTCTGCTGCATACGGCTTAATTTCTTATTGGACCGCCTACTTAAAAACGCATTATCCTGTAGAGTTTATGGCTGCTTTGCTTCAAAATGAGCGTACAAATAAAGATAAGACAGCGCTCTATTTGGGTGAGGCAAGGCGCATGGGTATTCGCGTTTTGCAACCAGATATTAACGAGTCTGTTCTTGAATATTCTGCAGTTGGAGACGTTGTACGCTTTGGTCTTGGAGCTGTACGAAATGTTGGAGATAAGGCGGTTAACGATATTATTGCCGAGCGCAATAGCGAGCGTGGAAAGTTTATTGACTTTAAAGATTTTGTAAATCGCGTATCGTTTGAATCGTTAAATCGCAGACTTGTTGAATCGCTTATTAAATCTGGAGCTTTTGACTCAATTAGCCCTTGTAGGCGAGCCATTTTCGAAGTTTGCGGCCCGTTAATCGACTCTGTTTCTTCTATTAAACGGAAGCAGGCTGGCGGTCAGTTTGATCTTTTTGCCGATTTAGACGATTCAAATAATGACCTTGGAGATGCTCAAATCAACATTCCAGATGTTGAAGAGTGGGATAAAAAAACGAAGCTAAACTTTGAGCGAGAAATGCTTGGACTTTATGTTTCGGATCACCCGCTTAGTGGACTTTCTGCCGTTTTGGCTGGTCTTAGGGAAATGTCTATTGCGCAGCTTTTAAATCGCGCTAAGCAGATTGGCGAAAATCAGCCAGTAACTCTTGCAGGACTTGTTACTAGCGTTGATAGACGAGTTTCTAAAAAGGGCAATGCTTGGGCAATAGTAACCATTGAAGACATGGAAAGTTCCATACAATGCATGTTCTTTGGCAAGGTTTATGAGTCTTCTGCTGCAGATCTTGCTATCGATCAAGTTGTGCGAATTAGAGGTTTGGTAGAAGTTAGGGATGAAACTGTTTCTTTAAGAGCCACTGAGTTTGAAGTTCCAAACCTAGAAGCTCAAGATGCTCAGCCCGTTACTATTGTTTTGCCAGTTCAAGCGCTAGAAAAGTCGCGTATTAAGGAGCTTGAAAACATTGTTACAAGGCATCCTGGATGTTGCGAGGTAAATCTTGCATTGATTGATTCTAAGGGTTGTGCAAAAGTCTTATCTTTTGGAGATAGATTTAGAGTTAAGCGAGATACATCGCTTTTTGCAGAGCTAAAAATATTGTTTGGACCAGCTTGCTTGCCGAGCGCGTAAATTATTCTTAGAGTAATCTAAAGTGATTTTTAAGCGTTTTAAGAAGTAGTTTAAGCAGCGGCTTTTTGCGTTAGAAAGTGAAAGATATGTGTAAAGATAACAATGATTTGAATAAAAATATCAACGGCAATAGTAGCAACAACAAAAATGTTGACAATAATGGCGTTGATTCTAATGATTCTGCTCAGGTTCGCACGTCTTTTACCGATAAAGAGCTTGAAGACGCATTGCTTGGATTCGAAAAAGAGTTTAGCGAAGAGCAAAATCGCGATTCAATCGATGATGCTGTTAAAAAGATTGAGCAAGCAAGTTTTGAAGAAGATTTGGAAGGTTTGCTTGGAAAAAAGGCAAAGTGTGCGCTATTTTTAACGGTTGTAGAGCCAGGGGAGCTTCTTGCTGCTTTTTGTAAGATGGCTGGAATTAATGCTGATTGCTTTAGCGACGAAAATGGGGGAGTCGCAGTTTTACGTGATTTAGACGAAGATAATCCAGAAAAATCAGTTAAAAAATTTACCGATTATTTTCGAGGAATGCCAGCTGTGCTAATGGTAAATCGTGCTAATAAGATTGATGCAAAAGTTTATGAATATGAGCAAGACGTTCTAGACGTTGTTCCGCCTATGATTCTTGCAATGTCTGCTAGATGCGTTGAAGATCTTATGGTTTGCTATTCAAGCGTTAAAGATCTTAAAGAATCTGGGATTGAAGTTACAAGCACAGATGATTTAAGTGAAGATAAAGCTAAAGAGATTTTTTATAAATACGGCAAAAAAATGTGAGCAAGTTGTAATAAATTGCTAAATTAAAAATAAGTAAATTCATTGCGACATTGCTAAATAAAAGCAAAAAATAATGGATAATATAAATAATATAATCATTGCATTTTGCTTAAAATGCTAAAAGTATAATCCTTAAGTATTGATTGGACTGTAGATATGGATAGACAGCAAGAGTTCGCTTTGCGTACGGTTGAAGAGCGTGATGTTCGTTTTATTCGACTATGGTTCACGGATGTTCTTGGAACTCTTAAATCGGTTGCAATTGCTCCAGCAGAGTTGGAGGCGGCTTTCGAAGAGGGAATTGGCTTTGATGGCTCTGCAATTGAAGGCATGACTCGAGTTTTAGAAGACGATATGATTGTTAAGCCAGACCCTTCTACATTCCAGATTTTGCCATGGCATGGAGGCCCAGAAGGCACGGCACGCATGTTTTGTGACGTTTTAACTCCAGACGGAGAGCCGTCTCTTGGAGACCCTCGTCACGTTCTTAAAACTGCGCTTGCAAAAGCTAAAGATAAGGGCTTTACTTTTTACGTTCATCCAGAAATTGAGTTTTATCTTTTTGAAGCACAAGATGATTGGTCTAAGGCTCCAGTGCCTATTGACGAAGGTGGCTATTTTGACCACGTTCCTAGAAGCTCGGCAATGGACTTTCGTCGCAGCGCTGTGAGCATGCTTGAGCAAATGGGAATTTCCGTAGAATATTCTCACCACGAAGGCGGCCCAGGTCAAAACGAGATTGATTTGCGCTATGCGGATGCTCTTACTACCGCAGATAACATTATGACTTTCCGCACTGTAGTTAAGGAAATTTCGCTTGAGCGCGGAATGTATGCAAGCTTTATGCCTAAGCCGCTAACTGACCAGCCTGGTTCTGGTATGCACACTCATTTGAGTCTTTTTGAAGGCGATTCCAACGCTTTCTACGAGTCTGGGCAAGAGTTTAATATGTCGCTTATTGCTCGCCAATTTGCTGCAGGTATTTTGCATCATGCGGCTGAAATTTGTGCAGTAACAGATCAGTATGTTAATTCTTATAAGCGATTGTGGGGAGGCGCGGAGGCTCCTAGCTATGTTTGCTGGGGTCATAGCAACCGTTCTGCACTTTTGCGCGTTCCGCAATACAAGCCAGGCAAGGGTAATTCTTGCCGTATGGAGTTCCGTGCGTTGGACCCAGTTGCTAATCCTTATCTTGCTTACTCTGTGCTTTTGGCTGCTGGTTTAGATGGCATTGAAAAGCAGATGACTTTGTGCGATCCTACAAGCGATGATGTTTGGGAGCTTACGGATGCTGAGCGCCAGGCTATGGGTATTCAGCCTCTTCCAGAATCTTTGGACGAAGCTTTGAAGATTATGGAAAAGTCTGATTTTGTGGCTAGCGTTCTAGGCGAGCATGCCTTTGAGTATTTCTTGCGCAACAAGCATCAGGAGTGGGAGGAATACCGCAGGCAGGTTACACCTTACGAGCTAGAAAAGTATTTGCCTCGGCTTTAGTTTCGCATCTTTTGCAAAATGCGCGATATGCTGTTTGTGGCGTGTCGCGCATTTTATTTTATGTATTTCTTTGATTATTTTTTAACATTTTTTGCAAGATTTTTTCGATTTGTTATATTTGAATGTTTATGTTTGAATATAACTTTTTAAACATAATCTAAATGTTTGTTTATTTAACTTAACATTTGTTGATTATTAGAACATTTTGCAACAAAAATCGCAAATTATTGCAAAATAAAACAACAATTATGTGTAGGAAATTAATCAATTGTAATGTTGATTTTCAAAATTATGAGAATAAAATTTTTGAATGGTTACATTTGAATAATATCAAAGATATTCGTGCAACTCATGATTTACAGCAGACGTAAATCATGCCTAACACACACAAAGGAAGGTAACTCAAGTGAAGAAGCTTATTCTTGATCTTGATACTGGTGTTGACGATACTCTTGCTATATCTTATGCTCTTGGAAGCCCCGAGATGGAGTTGATTGGCATAACTGGCACGTATGGCAATGTTTTAATGGAGCAAGGTGTTCGTAACGCGCTTGCAATCACAGACTTACTTGGGCATCCAGAAGTAAAAGTTTATAAGGGACTTTCGCACGCAAGCAAAAAAGATTCTTTTGAAGTTCTTCCAATTTCTGCATTTATTCACGGAGATAACGGAATTGGCGATGTTGAGATTCCAGATTCTGCGCGCAAAGCAGAAGATGAATCAGCTGTTGATTTTATTATCGATTCTGTAAAGAAATATGGCAAGGACTTGGTGTATGTTCCAACAGGACCAATGACAAATATTGCTGCTGCGTTGAAGAAAGCTCCAGAAATCAAGGACGAAATCGGAAAGATTGTTCTTATGGGCGGAGCGCTTACCATTCATGGAAACGTAAACGCTTGGACCGAAGCGAATATATCTCAAGACCCAGATGCTGCAGATGTACTATTCCGCTCTGGTGCTCCAGTAACAATGATTGGTTTGGATGTTACTTTACAGACTTTGCTTACCTACAAGGAGACAAAGCAATGGCGTGATCTTGGCACCAAGGCTGGCAAGTTCCTTGCAGATATGACCGATTTTTACATTAAGGCATATGAGACAACGGCTCCACATCTTGGTGGATGCGGTCTTCACGACCCTCTTGCTGTTGCTGTAGCTGTGGACCCAACGCTTGTTACAACGCTGCCAATCAATATGCAGGTAGATGTTGAAGGCCCAACTCGTGGACGCACTATTGGAGACGTTACGCGCTTGAATGACCCTGTTAAGACCATGCAAGTTGCTGTTGGCGTTGATGTTCCACGATTCTTGAACGAGTTTATGACTCGTATTTCTGGCTTGGCAAAAATCGCAGGCTGAGTGCAGATTTTTACGCGTTTTAACTCCGCTTTTTGTTGCTCTGCGCGTCGTAAATCGCAACATTTTCCGCAATATACGACGTGTCTTAGTCAATCTAAAAACTAAAAATATTAATTGATTGGATTATTATGACTGAAATTGAAAAGTCCACAGCGTTAGATCCATACGAGGATCCAAAAACGCGTGATAAAGTGGCAATTTATTCGCTTATTTTGCTTTTGATTACATTTATTCTTGGAACTCTATGCCTTCAGGGTTTTAATTTGGTATTTGACCAGATTGGTAAAGCTGTTGGCGCTCCAAATCAGGCTTCGCTTATTACAAGCTTGCCGATTATTGTTTTAGGTATTGTTTGCTTTATTTACGGCTCTTTAGGCGATTTTGTTTCGCTTCGTAGGCTTATAACAATCGGCCTTGTAACACTGTTTGTTGGATCCCTATTTGGCTTTATTGCAAACTTCTTCTTTACTCCAAACTTGTGGACTGTTATTATTGCGCGTATTTTGCAAACCGCTGGCGAGCAGGTTGCAGGTTCTTCATTCCTTGTTATTGCAACTAAGTATTTGCGCAACGATTTAAAGGTTATTTTCTTTGGACTCTTTACTGCAGCTTACCAGCTTTCTGCATCCATTGGCGTTTTTGCTGCTGGTGCTCTTAGCTCTATTGCTTGGCAGTATTTGTTCTTAATTCCTGCAATCACCATTTTGTTCTTGCCGGTTCTTGTTAAGTGCTTGCCTACAAAGAATGGTATTGGTGGAAAGATTGATAAGCTTGGCTTTACCGTGTTTGGCGTTGCCGTTGCATTGCTAACTTTGTTCTTCTCTTACAAGGCTTGGGGCTTGCTGCTTGGTTCCATTGTTCTGTTTATTGTGTTTGCTGTGTACATTGTAAAGGCAAAGAACCCGTTTGTAACGCCTGCGTTCTTTAAGAATAAGCGTTGGCTTTCGGGTATTATTTTGATCTTTATATTCTACTTTACTAACTACTGCATGCCTCCAATCTACAATGTTATTGGTGGAGCTTTGTATCATATGAGCACTGAGGCAGTTTCTTCCTACCTCGTGTGGGCATTTGTTGTTGCCGCTGTGTTTGGAACCTGCTCTGGCGCAATCATTGGCATTATTGGTAGAAAAGCGGGCATTATTACAGCTGCCATTCTTATGATTCTTGGATGGGTTGGAGCTGCTGTATTCATCAATTGCGGATTCCTTGTTCTAACCTTGTGTGCATGCATTTACTACGCTGGTTGCGGACTTATGTATTCGCCAATCGTTTCCACGGTTCTTAGCGCATTGCCTGTTGAAGAATCGGGTCGTGGCTGCGGTATGAACGATTTGGTTATGAACGTTACCGCATCAATTGGTATCTCTATTTTCAGCGGCTTCTTTGGAGGCAATCTGTTTAAGGGATTCTCGTTTGCAAACATTAGTGGATTAGCAGCTGGATATTCCAACTTGATTATGATGGGTGCAGTTGTTGCCATTATTGGACTAGTAGTTTACTTAGTTCGTAGCGTAATGGTTAAGTAATAACTGCTGTTTTGTTAATGGCCATTAACCAGTAGTCGTATTTTGCGGCTCGGTTAGTGGCCATTTTTGTTTTGTATTGTTTTGCGCGTTTTGGGCTCTAGCAAAGCTTTTTCATGCGCTGAATACTAATTGGGTATGCGGTTCCAAGCTCTTGTGCCCAAAGAGAAACATAAAATTCTTCGCACATCCACTTTAGTTTTTGCGCTTTTTCTTGAGCTTCGTCTCTATTTGGACCTGCAGGCAAGCTGCAAGCCGTTTTTTGAGCTTCTATTACAATTTGATGAGCCTCGCTTGCTTGCCAAGCCCATTGAACATCTCTGTTTTTATCTACTTTAGCTTTATTGAGTCGAATCAAATCCGCGTGTAAATAGCGGTCGATTGAACTAAGTGCATTAGAATCTGCATTCGCAATAAAACCAGTGAAAACAAGCGAAGATGCGTGTTCTCTAATTGATTGAAGAACGCTTAGCATAGGCAAATCGGCTCTGCCGCTAACGGCGGATTCAACTTGAGCATATCGTTTTAAAATAGCAATCACACTGTGTGCAATGCTATAAACTGTATCTTCGTAAACTTCGGCAACGTTTGCCACAGCTTCTTTAAGCTCAACGTCATTAGTTATCTTGCTAGTATCTGGTATAAGGCGCTTAACGGCAGCCATTTGCAAATCTTGAGCCAAATCTTTAGAAGACTTATAAGGTGCAGATGCAAGTATTAGAGCTTCGGATCCTAGCCATCTAGATGTAATTCGCTTATCGTCTAACTTAAGCATATTAAGAGCGCCCTGCCAAACCATTTGGCACCTAGAAATATTAGTTGCACCCGACTTGTGTAATAAATCTGCTCGTTCAACAACATTTCCAGCTGCTGCAGCTTTAACTGCTTTACGGTTAACAACACTTAGCGCACAGTCTTGTGCATCTTTAGCGAAGCGTTTTTGTAGGTTTTCTAGCGACTTATCTGTTCCTAAAACAGTAGGCTTGATTCTTTTGTGGTTTTGCTTATTGGCATTGTTTGGATTAGTTTTCTTTTGCTCAACACTAAAAGTTACTCGCAGATAAGGCGATAATCGCTGCAGCTGTTCTTCGCTTAAAACCTGCGGATGGATTTGTGCTCCAACAACGCTAATCGCAGCTTTAGTAAAGACTTCGCTAAAGTCTTGCCAGTTAAAGTCTTCTTGCGGATTTTCGCTTATTCCCGGAAGAAAATCGTAGTTTTCGTCAATCCACTCACGTATTTTTTGCGCGGTATCTGGAGCAGGAACAAATTGCACACGTAAAGTTTTAGGGAGCGACTTAATCATGCCAATAATAAGCTCGTCTAATAATCCTGGAACGTTCCACGTAAACTCTTGCGGCTTTAATCGCAAAAGCGTATGTAGCGGAACATGCACAGTTACGCCGTCTAAAGGATTATTTGGATCGTAAATGTAGCTTAAACGCAAATTAATTTTCTGGCCGTCTGTTCCAATCGTATGCCAAGTATCTGGGTAGTCTGCTAAATCAGTGTCATTTGTATATTGCAGGCGCTCAACAGAATCTGCGTTAAAATCAAGAAAATGCGGGTCTTTAAGCCGGTAATTTTTCCACCATTTAGCCAAATCTGCAATAGTGGTAGCTTCTTGAGGCAGTTTATTATCGTAGAAAGTAAATAAATCCTCGTCGTTTACGGTTTCACTTGCCTGCCTAGTGCGGTTTGTTTGATTGTCGGCATCGTCTAAAACGTTAATATTTGAGGAGATAAAATCGTTGTATGGAAAACGCTGTTGAACATTTCCTTCTACAAGACCTTGGCGAATCATAATAATACGAGATTCATAAGGGTTGATTTTAGACCACTGAACAGTGCGATTTTGCACAATTGGCAGGCCGTACAAAAGCACCTTCGATTGGGCGATTGCACAGCCTTTGCTTGCGCTCCAATGAGCATCTGAATAGTTTACGCGAGTAAGATTCTTGGCCAAAGGCTCTGCCCAAGCTGGGTCGATTTGCGCGCAATATCTAGCCCAAAGCCTAGAAGTTTCAACAAGCTGCGCGCACATAATCCAAGAAGGTGTAGATTTAGAAACAGCGGAAGCGGGGAAAATCGCAAATCGTGTGCTTCTAGCGCCTTGATAATCGTTTTTTGCCATTTTTTGAGCGCGTTTAATTGCGCGAATCTTGGCTGTTCCGCGAAGACCTGCAAAATCCGAAGCCTTAGGCTCGCGAATAACTTGCATGCCAATCATAGAAAGCAAGCCCGAAAGCATAGAAGAATGGATTCCCTGGTAATCCCACGTGCAGCAAAGACTGTGAGCCGCCTGCTGATTGTTTGGCAATTGGCGGATTTCTAGTGGCGCGCGTTTAACAGGCAGCGGTTCGCCAACGTTATAATCAAGCTCTTTGCATAAATCTTTAAGCTGATTAACTAAATCTTTCCACTGTTTTAGGCGTAAAAAGTGGAAAAATTCCGATTTGCAAAGTCGCCTTAGGGCGTTGTTGCTGATTTCGCCGTCTGCCTGGAATATGCAATCCCAAATATTTAAAGCGGTTAAAAAGTCGCTTAACTCGTCTGAGTATCGATTGTGGAGCCTATCTGCTTCTTCTCGGTTGTCTTCTGGGCGCTCGCGTGGGTCTTGTAAGCTCAAAAATGCAACAATAACAAGAATTGCAGCCAAAGTATTTGGTGTAGTATTGCGTGCGGCCTCAATAATCATGCGTCCAAGGCGAATGTCGATTGGAATACGGCTAAGCTCGCGTCCAATACGAGTTAGGCTTATAACTCCAGATTTTCGCGTAATTGCGCCAAGTTCACTAAGTTCGTTAAAACCGTCGCTAACAGCCTTAATGTCTGGAGGGTCAATAAAACCAAAGTTTGTTATGTCTTCGCCAGTTTTAGCAACTCCAACAGAAAGCATGTGTAAAATAACTGATCCCAGTGAAGTGCGAAGAATCTCTGGGTCGGTAAAGCGGGGGCGAGTCTCGTAATCTTCTCTAGAGTATAGGCGAATAGCAACGCCATCTGCGATTCGCCCACAACGACCAGAGCGCTGATCTGCGCTTGCTTGAGAAATAGGTTCTATAGGAAGGCGCTGAACTTTAGCAGACTTGGAATAGCGCGAAATTCTGGCAAAACCAGGGTCCACAACGTAGCGAATTCCAGGAACCGTAAGAGAAGTTTCTGCAACATTAGTGGCTATTACAATGCGCTGATGCGTGTGATGTTCAAAAACGCGATGCTGGTCTTTAGAAGAAAGACGTGCAAAAAGCGGAACAATCTCAATGGCGTCACTGCGACTCATGTTGCTTGCACGCGCGCCAAAATAGGAGCGCAATGCGGATTCAAACTCGCGAATATCGCGCTCGCCAGAAGCAAAAACCATAATATCTCGCGCGCCTTGAGTGTGGCTGGAATGAATCACAAGCTGAGCGCATGCGCGAGTTACAGCCGAAGCAATGTCTTCGTCGCAAATATCGCCGCTTTCCGAAAGATTTTGGCTTTGTGCCACGCTTTCATCATCCATAGAAATATCGGCAAAACCTGGAACGTGCTTCATAAGTGAAGGTGCGCTTCCAAGAGGCTCGTAAAGTATTCGCACGGGGTATGTTCGCCCAGAAACCTCTATAACAGGAACTTTAATATGCAAAGCTTGTTCAAAATGGTCTTTAAACTTTGCGGAGTCAATTGTTGCAGAAGTAATAATTAGCTTTAAGTCTTTGCGCTTTGGCAAAAGGGTTGTTAAATATCCAAGCAAAAAATCAATGTTTAGGCTGCGTTCGTGAGCTTCGTCAATAATAATCGTGTCGTATCTAGTAAGAAGTGGATCGCGCTGAATTTGTGCAAGTAGAATACCGTCTGTAACAATGCGAAGTTTTGTTTTAGATGAGCTTTCGTCGTTAAAACGCACCTGGTAGCCGATTTCTTCGCCAAGCTTAACGCCCATTTCGCTTGCGATTCTCTCGGCAACTGTGCGTGCAGCAAGTCGGCGAGGCTGAGTGTGAACAATCTGTTTTCCACGCCCTCCTCTTCCAAGCTCCAAAGCCATTTTTGGTATTTGAGTAGTTTTTCCAGAACCAGTTTGACCAGATACGATTACAACTTGCGACTCTTTAATAGCCTCAATAATCTGATTGTGGGCAGCGCTTATTGGCAGCTCACTAGGGTAGTCAAAGTTCATGGTTTAATCCTGCTAAATCCTGCTAAATCTTGCTAAATCCTTATAAATCTATTTTCTTAAGACTTCTATAATTCTGTATCCTTTAGAACTTGCGTATTTTTCCACACTAAAATCTTCTCCAAGATTTATAGAAAGCCAAGGGATTAGCGAGTCGGAACCAAGATTTTTTTGAACAACCAAATACGCAGCTCCTCCAACTTTTAAGCGAGGAAGCCAGGTGAGCAAAATATTGTGCAAAACATCTTTTCCAACGCGAATTGGCGGATTAGACCAAATAAGATCAATGTTTTTAGATGAATCTTCTTTTAACGCATCTTCTACAAGATAGGTGTGAATGTTGTTTAATCCAGCATTTTTAGCATTTAACTTAGTAAGTTCCAATGCGCGTTCGTTAACGTCTACAGAATAAATTTGTGCATTAGGGGATTCAAATCCTAGAGCCAAGCTAATTGCACCCCAGCCGCAGCCAATGTCGAAGAAACGCCCATTTTCTGGGGGTTGTGGCGCGTGTTTAAGCAAAACTGCGGTTCCTAAATCTAGTCTAGAAGCGCTAAACACGCCGTTAGACACCTGTACGTCAAAATTGCGCCCGCGCAAATCAACGTGCAAAGTTCGTCTTGAGTCTAAAGAATTTGGGTTAGCAGAAAAATACTGTTCTCCGCCAGTCTTAGCTTTTTTAGCGATTTTATTTGTTTTAGGAGCTTTGTTATTACTCGTATTTTGGGTTTTGTTGTAAGTGTTAATGGCCATTTTGTTGTTGATTTAAAAATTATGTCTTCTAGAATCACAATAATAAAACAAACGTTGTAAATCGTATATTAACAACGTATTTAGCGTGACGGTTAAAACAAAACAGCAAAGGGCGTAAATTTGGTAGACACTCTAGAAAACAGTGATTTAGCAAGTGGTTTTAATATGCCTGAGCATAAAGATGAGCATAACAACGTTCTTTCAGGACATTCCGAAGTACTACTAGACACTGCAAATGCTGATTTAAGTGCGCAAATCCACGACGAAGCTTGGCAAGAGCGCGAATCAAGAAATGCGCTAAAACGAGTTGCGGGTCTTGGCGAGCTGCAAGATGTAACAGAGGTTGAATACAGAAAGCTAAGGCTGGAACGCGTTGTTTTAGTAGGCGTATGGTCTAGCGCTCGCGGAACTTTAAGCCAGGCAGAAGAATCTCTTAGAGAATTGGCGGCGCTTGCAAAAACAGCTGGAGCTGTAGTGTGTGACGGCATGTTGCAGCAAAGATACAGACCAGATGCAGCAACGTATGTTGGTTCTGGAAAAGCGCGTGAACTTGCGGCGGTTGTGGCGCAAAATGATGCGGATACTATTGTTGTAGATGACGATCTTCCACCAAGCCAGAGAAGAGCTTTGGAAGACGCCACTAAAGTTAAAGTTGTAGACAGAACGGCTGTTATTCTAGACATTTTTGCTCAGCATGCAACAAGCAGGGAAGGAAAGGCGCAAGTCGAGCTTGCTCAGCTTCAATACATGCTTCCGCGACTTAGAGGTTGGGGTGCTGCTCTTTCTAGGCAGGCTGGAGGTCGCGCTGCTGGAGACGCTGGAATCGGCTCTAGAGGCCCAGGTGAGACAAAAATCGAGATGGATAGGCGCGCAATTAGGAATCGAATTTCAAAATTGCGTCACGACATTGCGCTAATGGCACCAACTCGCGAAACAAAACGTGGATCTAGGCGTCGTCAAGATATTCCAACCGTTGCAGTAGTGGGGTATACAAACGCTGGGAAATCTTCGATTATAAATAGACTTACTGGCTCTAAAGAGCTTGTAGAAAACGCGCTTTTTGCCACTTTGGATACTGCTGTTCGAAAGTCTTTAACTAAAGATGGGCGCACGTACACGCTTGTAGACACGGTCGGTTTTGTGCGAAGGCTGCCAACTCAGCTTGTAGAAGCGTTTAAGTCAACTTTGGAAGAGGTTGGACAGGCAGACGTTATTTTGCACGTTGTTGACGGTTCTCACCCAGACCCAGTATCTCAGATTGAAGCAGTAAACGAGGTTTTGGCTCAGATTGATGGTGTAGAAGACATTGCGCAGATTATTGCGTTTAATAAGTCGGACGTTATGCAAGAGCCAATGCGTTTGCGTTTGCAATCTTTGTACCCCGATTCTTTAATTGTGTCTGCCGCAAGTGGCGAAAATATTGAGCGACTAAAAACGCGTATGGAAAATTTGTTACCTTCCCCACATGTTCACGTTAAAGTCACTCTTCCTTACAGCGATTATTCGGGATCTCTGCTATCTAAAGTTAGGGAAAATGGCATTGTAAAATCGGCGGAATACAAGGATTCTGGAGTGTATTTAGATGCTCTTGTTAACGATTCTTTAGCGGCAAAACTTATGCAAATTGCGGTTTAAGCAAAATTCCGTAGGTGTGATTAAAGTAAAAGCTGTTCATGCATATATCTCTATTGTGAGAGCAGCCCTTATATTTTGAGTTATTTATTTAGCTAGAGGGTTGACTCTGTTTTTGGAAAAGGGGTTTTCTAATGGTGAATTCTCAGGTTAAGCCAACAAAGCTTGCGATTATTGGTGCTGGTGCAGTAGGTTCTACGCTTGCGTTTGCTGCTGCTCAGCGCGGTGTTGCTCGTGAAATTGTGCTTGAGGATATCGCTAAGGAACGTGTTGAGGCAGAAGTTCTAGACATGCAGCACGGTTCCAGCTTCTATCCAGCTGTTTCTATTGCTGGTTCCGACGACGTTGAAATCTGCCGCGATGCGGATATGGTTGTTATTACTGCTGGCGCTCGTCAAAAGCCTGGCCAGACTCGTTTGGAGCTTGCAGGCGCAACTATCAACATTATGAAGTCGATTATTCCTAACGTTGTTAAGGTTGCTCCAAATGCAATTTACATGCTGATTACAAATCCTGTTGACGTTGTTACGCATGTTTCTATGAAGCTTTCTGGTCTTCCTGCTAATCAGATGTTTGGATCGGGTACAAACCTTGATTCTGCACGTTTGCGCTTCCTTATTGCTCAGCACACGGGTGTAAATGTTAAGAACGTTCACGCCTATATTGCTGGCGAACATGGCGATTCCGAAGTTCCACTTTGGGCTTCTGCAACTATTGGTGGCGTTCCAATGTGCGAATGGAATGCTCTTCCAGGCCACGAGCCATTGGACGAAGCTAAGCGCGAAGAAATCCATCAAGAAGTTAAGAACGCAGCTTACAAGATTATTAACGGTAAAGGCGCTACAAACTACGCTATTGCAATGTCTGGTGTAGATATTGTTGAGGCTGTTCTTCGCGACACCAACCGCATTTTGCCAGTGTCTTCTTTGCTTGACGACTTCCATGGAATCTCGGACGTTTGCATGTCGGTTCCAACTTTGTTGAACCGCAACGGTGTTAACTCTCGTCTAAACACTCCAGTTTCGGATCGTGAGCTTGCTGCTTTGAAGCGTTCTGCAGAGACTCTTCGTCAGGCTGCAGCGCAATTTGGATTCTAATATTAGCTTTATGCTTTATGTTTTATGCTTTTAGGCTTTTATGCTTGGCTGTTCGTAAAGCGCTAATTATTAAGATTTAAGTCTTGAAAGTCGCTCCTTCAATCTTTGTTTTGGGGGAGCGGCTTTTAAGTTATAAATTTGCTTAAAAGGGGATTTTGAATGTTTAATCATAAAAATCTTAAAACAGATAATGTGTTAATGTGCGATTTTGAAGATTTGCGCTATCAGTTTCCCATTTTAAGCCGCAAAGTACATTCAAAACCCTTGATTTACTTGGATTCTGCAGCAACTTCCCAAAAGCCGCAAGTTGTGATTAACGCCGAAAGCGAGTTTTATAAAACGATTAATGCTGGCGTGCATAGAGGAGCGCACGAGTTGGCAGCGCTTAGCACAGTTGCTTTTGAAGAAGCGCGTGCAAAAGTTGCAAAGTTGGTTGGCGCTTGTAGCAAAGAAGGCAGCGAAGAGATTGTTGTTACACCTGGGGCTACAGGAGCGCTGAATCTTCTCGCCACTTCTATTGGAAATGCAACGATTAACGCTAGGCTAAATCGCCCTGGTTTTACGGAAGATAACTTAACTTTGAGTCATAATTTTGTGATTAATAAGGGAGACAATATTGTTGTTTCTAGGGCAGATCATCATTCCGTTTTGTTGCCATTCCAAGAGCTTGCGATTCGCTCAGGCGCGGAGCTTCGCTGGATTGATGTAACTGAAGATGGCCGCGTGCGAACGGACGCGGATTATCTAAGCACTGTTATTGATGAGCGCACTAGAATCGTTGCTGTTACGCATATTAGCAACGTTACAGGCGCAATCACAGATGTTTCGCCAATTTGCAAGCGTGCGCACCAAGTTGGGGCAATTTTTGTTCTTGACGCTTGCCAGTCTGTTCCGCATATTCCAGTTGATTTTCACGCTCTAGACGTTGATTTTGCAGCGTTTAGTGCGCATAAAATGTACGGTCCTACGGGTGTTGGATTCTTGTATGGCCGCCGCAATCTTTTAGATGCACTTCCGCCAGCCAATTTTGGAGGATCTATGGTGGAGCTTGCATGGCTTAACAAGCCGGCACAATACATGGATGCGCCTTACCGTTTTGAGGCAGGAACTCAGCCAGTTGCACAAATGGTTGCGGCAGGAGTTGCTGCGGATTGGCTGCGCGAGTTAAATATGGAAAAAGTTGCAGAACACGAGAAGTGCATTGCAGCTAAATTACTGGAATTACAAGATATTCCAGGCGTTCGCATTCTTGGACCGCTTGATTTAAACAATCGCATTGGCACAGTTTCTTTTGAAGTTGAAGGCGTGCATCCGCACGACGTTGGCCAGTTTTTGGATGCGCAAGGAATCGCGATTCGCGTTGGGCATCATTGCGCTCAGCCGATTCATCGCCATTTTGGCGTGTATGCTTCCAATCGCGCATCTGTTGGTGTTTATAACACAATCGAAGAAGCTAGCGTGCTTGTGGAAGCCGTTTCCCGCGTTCGCGCATATTTTGGCGCATAGTCTAATATTTTAAAGCAAGGAGTGCGTATGTTCGATATGAGTTTTGATGATGGTAGTGGCTTAGAAAGCATGTATCAAGAAGTGATTCTGGATGCTGCTAGAAATCCGCATGGAAAAACGCATTTTTTGAGCACAGAGAGTCTTTTAAAAGCAGAAATGCAGGAAGAGAAAGTTGCGGATGTTGCGGAAAAGTCGCAAGCAGCTGAAGAGTTAAAAAACGATTCTAATATAACAATTACAAATCATCACGAAAATTGTGCTGTAGAAGCTAATAAAGGCTACGCATTTGGCGAATCTCATCAATTTAACCCAACTTGTGGAGATGAGGTTACAATGCATGTGGAACTCGCTAAAAACGCTGATAATTCAAGCAATGCGCTTGTTAAAAGTATTAAGTGGGATGGCCACGGTTGCTCAATATCTCAAGCGAGTCTTTCGATTATGGTTGATTTGGTTGAGGGAAAAACTGTTGCGGATGCCTTGCGATTGGCCGCTCTTTTCCACAAGCTTATGGAATCTAGGGGAGCGGGGTTAAAAAGCGAGCAAGACGAGGATGATTTGGAAGATGCAATGGTTTTTCAAGGCGTTTCTAAATATCCAATGCGAATCAAGTGCGCGTTGCTTGCATGGGAAGGCTTAAAAGACGGTATTGCAAAGGCTATTGAGGCTTTATAAAATCGTATGTGGCTTTATAAAATCGCAGTGTAACACCAAAAATAAGGAACAAGATGGCAGAAAATCAAGCAGAATCAACTCTTAGCGCAAACAATATTGGGCGCGTGAGCGAGGAAGATATTCAAGAGGCTTTGCACAATGTTTTAGACCCAGAGCTTGGTATTGATGTTGTTGATTTGGGCTTGGTTTACGGGATTGAAATTGACGAGCTTGGTCGCGCGATTCTTACAATGACGCTTACAACGCCTGCTTGCCCGCTTACGGATTTGATTGAAGACGAGTGTGCGAGTGCGCTGGTGGGGCTTGTAGACGAATTTAGAATTGATTGGACTTGGAAGCCGCGTTGGAGTGTTGAAAATATTACGGAAGATGGGCGCGCGCAGCTTGAGGCGCTTGGGTATAATTTGAACAATTTGCCTGCTAGCTTTGGCGCTGGTGTTTCTGGAATGTCATCCTACGCTGGCGGAATTTCTCCAACCGAATAATTTAGGATTTTTAATGATTTATGCAGAAGATTTTTCGCCTAATCGCAATGATTTTAAGAATAGTGATGATTGCAAGAATAGTGATGGCTGCTGCGATTTGTGTGCGCAAAAAATTGTTGAAAACAGCATAACGGATGTTGTTTTTGACTTGCATCTTCTTGTTGATTGGGATGCGCGGCGCACGTTGGAATCGGATTATCCAGATTATATTGGCGAAGTTCTGTTTAGCTACGAGCCAGAATGGGGTTTTGAGTTTCATGAGGCTTTGCGAGAGGCGGCATGGAGCAGCCAGCGCGCGCTGGAATCGTTTAGCGAGCATCACGGTCCTGCTGTAACTTGGCTTTATCGCCTGTATTTTAAGAATTTTTCACGCGGATTTTTAGGGGAGCGAGCGCGTTTTGCGTCTCTTGCTCGCGATTTGATTGCAAAAGGTGTGCGCGTTTGGGCGTTGGGAAATGCTTCGCAAGAGTGGATTGATTGTGCGCGCGCAACTTGCCCAATACTTGGCGAGATAAATGGCGTTAGTGCATCTTGCGAATCGCATTTGCGCAAGCCGAATATTATGATTTATCGAGATTTTTTGCACAAAAATGGTTTGCGTGTATCTTCCACCGTTTTTGTTGAATCGGATTTGCGTAGCTTAAAAACTGCGCAAAGAATTGACTGTGCATCTGCAAAATTATTCACACTGTAATAAAACTATTCACACTATAGTTGCCTCAACATTTGTCGGCGGATTCAAGTGAATCGTAGCCATACATGTGCACAGTATTTTCAATAATCATTTGCGTAAGATTTAGATTTTTTGCTGCTAAATCTTCTATAAAATCCTTATATTTAGCAAAAGTATCGGCAGAATACGTGCTTAATTCTCCTCGCAAATACGTTTCAAAAGACGTATTTTCTGCTGTATCTTCGCTTGTTTTTAAAACGCGCATTGCAAGACCTAAATGAGGGTAGCGATTGCGAAAATCGTCCGCCCATTTAACTTGCGTTAAAATAATCTTCTCTTGCTCGCTTTTTCTAGGCTCCAAAATCGGCTTAATATAAGGCTTAATCGTGCGCTCAAAAATTTCTGGAGCAGTAGACTCCATCATTCTTGCATATTTTTCTGTTATCAAATTACCGCCATCGCTATTTGCGCGCTCAAGATCTTTTTTATAAGACTCTTGCAAATCGCGCGGCCAAGTTAAAAATTGGCTCATTCGCATAATGTGGAATGTTGGCCAGTTTCCTTGACAGTTCGCGCGTCCGCCTTCGTTTTGCGTAAGCTGGAATTGCTGCCATTCTAGTTTTGTAATTTCTTCTGCAAGCTTTTGCGTTTTTGGATTTTGTGTTTTCGAATTTGATAATGAATTGCACATCATAAGCTCCTTAAGCACGTAGCGCGCGAATTAATATGCGCTTCAACATACGGGCGTTGCCATTCTAAAAACGTCTCGCTGCAATCGCTTAAGCCTTGATATTTAAGCTCTTGCACTACTTCGTTGCACACGTTTTGAATAATTTCGTTTATTTTAGATTCGGCTTCGCTGCCGCCTTTTGTGCCTTCGCCAAATCCGATTCCACCAAAGCATGCTGCGGAGCTTAGTCGCATAAGCGATTCAAGTTGATTGCACACGCCAGAAAGTCTAGACGCCATTCGCGCGCTTAGCTTGCGAAGTGCTGCAAATTGCCATTTGTAATATGGCAAATATCCCGCACTTATTGGGTTATTTAGCAAAAACACGATTGAAGCTGTTGCATGCACAAACTCGTTTATAGAAAGCCACGCTGCAGCTCCATCTTTTCGCGCTAGCATTCGTGGAACGTTGTATTGGCCTGCTTGAGCCATCATGCCAAGTCTTCTAGAAATCAGCGAGATTCTCACATCGTCCGGCATGAGTTTGAAACTTTGCCGCGTTTTGCTAAATTCTCCAAGTGGGTCTGCAAAAATTTGGCCGTTTGTAGCTGCAGCAAGTGTTGACTCGCTTAGCGAAAGCCATAAATACGGCTCGTTTTGGCTTGGCGCGGCGGAAAATCCTGTTATGTTTTCAAAAAACTTAGCTATACTAAATACGCCAACTCGCTTGCTGCCTTCGCATGATTTAGCGCGCGGCGTTTCTTCGCGAGAGCCAAATCCAGCAAATTCTTGCGGCAAATCGTTGTAAGCTGCTTGCAAATCGTCGCCAATTTTCGCATAGTCTTCATCTGTAAGCCATAAGCAGAATCCTGGTCCAAAATCGTGGTCGCGTGAAATCTCGTCGTCAAATCCGTAGCATTCCGATCCGTGGCCCGCTAATCCTGCAGCTATGCGGTTTTTGTAGTCTTTAAATTTTGGTAATTCAAGCAGCGGCTTTCCGTAGGTTTGCCAATATTCTTTTGCAAGTTGCATGCCGTTTTTTATTTTTGGATTATTTTCTGCTTTTATATTTTTGTTTGATTGTGTAGTTTTATTTGACTCTGGCTGTGCTTGTGTGGTTGCTTGCGATTTTTCCGCAGCACACTGAATCGCATCCGCCACGCCGCCAGCCGTAAACTTTTCTGCTGCCTTCTGCGCTTGCCGCAAATTTTCCAGCGTAATCGCATACGACTCGCTATCTTCCCCGTAGCATTGTGCAATCAAATCAAGTGCTTCTTTGTAGCTTTGTGCCGCGCTAGTGTAGTTTTCCATTGCGTATTGAACTTGCGCAAAACCTGCCAAAGCGGATGCATAATGCGGCTGATTCTGGTTGCCGCCAGCTTTATAAATGTCTATGCTTTTTTGCGCATGACTAAAAGCAAGATTTACTAGGGAAGAGTAGCTATTTTGCGCCTCTTGTGTCTCTTGTACTTCCCGCGCTTCTTGTACTTCCCGCGCTTCTTGCAAAATCGCCAACGCAATATTTGTGTGAGTTGCTGCTACGTCAATATCGGTAGAAGTGTTTAAACTCGTTTCTTCCAAGATTTCAAGCGCTTTTTTAAGCTGCTCAACAGCCTTTGCAGTGCTGCCTGTTTCGCTGTAAAGCATTGAAAGATTGTTGTGAAGGGCAGCGAGTTTTCTATCGTTTGGTTTTAGCGTTTTCGATGATTCTTTAATAGCTTGAGAATATATTTCTGTTGCGCGTTCATAATCGCCAGCTGCGCGAAGGCTTGTAGCAGCGTTAATCAGCGTGGTTGTGCCTGCTTCGCTGCCTGCTAAATCCATCTTTTTTGCCAAATCTAGCGCATTATCAATGATTGGCTTGTTTTTTGTGTGTTCTCCTCTAGACCTATAAAATCCCATCAACTCATTTAATACAGATAGTTGCAATGCTTGAGCGTTTGCTTTTTCTTGGTTTGATTCTTCTTGGTTTGATTCTTCGCTTGATTCTTGCGATTCGCCATATGCGCAATTTGCTTCGTGCAGCGCATCCATCAAGTATTTTTCGATTTCTTGCGCATTTGTGTGAGCAGCAAACATATTGTCAAGCTCTTTATATAATTGAACAACGTCTAACATTTAAGCCACCCTGCTTCTTGCGATTAAATTCTGTTTTATTCACTACTTAATCATAGCGAATTATTTGTTTATAAGAGTGTTGCAACGTGCGTGATTCTTGTTTTATTTTTTAAAGATTTGTAATAATTTACATTAACTATTTTTGTTTAAGGTTAGTTTTTTATAAAAAATAGTTGTTTTTTAGTGTATTTTACATTTTCTATTCCATTTTTTTTTTTTAAGTGCTAGCGTTGATATTTTAGGGATAGCATTTTATTTTGCATAGGATTAGAAGATGAAGAATCAAAGTAGACTATATAAAAGCATTGCGATTTGTGCGTCTGTTATTGCTGCTCTGGCAATGCTGGTTCCGACTGTTTCTAGTGCTGTTGGCTCGTCTGCTTCTAGCAATTCCAATCATAATGCAGCTTCTGCTTCTAGTTCTGCTACTTCAACTCGTTCCTCTTCTTCGTCTTCTTCGGCTTCTGGGTCTGCCGTAAGTTCTTCTGCTCAATCTAGATCATCAGATGCGGATCCGCAGCCTTTAAATTGGACTACAGATTCCAATCGCAATCTTAAATGGGGATTAAGCGGAGAAAACAACTCAATTTTGCATTTGCAAGCAAATAGTTCTAATGATTCAGTTGATGCAAGTAATCTTAAAGATTTGGTTAATGATGATAAATATAAAAGCGTCAAAAAGGTCGTTATAGACGGAACTGACTTTAAAATAAATAATGCAGATAGTATGTTTTTTGATTTTTCCAGTCTTGAATCTGTAGAAGGCTTGCAAAAGATAAAGTTCGTCAAAAAAGATGGAAAAGCTGTAAATGTTTCTAAAATGTTTTATAGTTGCGGTAGTTTGCTAAGTTTAACTGGCATTGAAAACTGGAATATGGAAAATGTTGAAGACGCTAGTTCAATGTTTGCTTTTTGCGAAAAATTAGAATCAATTGATTTATCCAAGTGGCAGAACGTTAATATAAGCGACGCTAGTGGCATGTTTCAAATGTGTTCTAATTTAGAAAGTGTTAAGTTATTTGCTTCCCAAAGTGGAAAGTTAACAAAAATAAACGATATGTTCAACATGAGTTGGAAGAGAGTTAAGTCCAAGCTTTCAAGTGTAGAAGGCTTAGAAAAATTTAATACCAAAAATGTGACAACTATGAAGAAAATGTTTTACTTTACTTCAAAGCTAAAAGAGATTAATGGTATAAAAGATTGGGATACCTCAAAAGCTGAAGATATGGCAGAAATGTTCCAAGGCAGTGGTGTTGAAGTTTTAGATTTGAGTAAATGGAAGTTCCCGAATAAAGATGTTCCTGAGCAGGGAACTAGTAGTATAGTGCATAATTCTATAGGCGCTATGTTTGATTCGGTAGGGCTTCGAGATTTATCTCTTCCTGTAGATAAAGACGAGCAACTAAAAGTGTGTGATTATACTAATCCAAACACGGCTTGTGATGCTACGTATGATGTTTTAGATAAAAGAGGCAATCTTTCAAAAGCTTTTATATCTGGTCTTGTTCCTGGTATTTGGAGACGGTTTAAAGGTAAAACTGGTAAGGTTCCAGGTGAAAACATAATTTCAGGTTCTGCTGATGATTCAAAGTATATTCGTATAGTTCGCGATTATATTAAAGTAACTTTTAATAGAGCTGAGTATGGTTCTGTTACATGTGCTGTTGATGTTTTACAAGGTAAAAACAAAACTTATAATTTAAACAATGCTAGACTTTTCGATTGTGTCCATAATGACAGTAATAGTTCTAGCATAAATGATGATAAAGAGAATGATAAAAAAATTTCTGCAAAAGAGCTAGGTGAAAAAAGAGAAGAATTAGCAAAGTATGCAGAAAGCATAGGCTTAAGTTATACTGCTAAGTTAATTCGTAATTCTAAGAGTAGTTCTCTTTCGGCATTAAAGAATCTTCTTAAAGAAGCAGAGTCTTCTAGGTCTGCTCCTATGACTTTTGATCAAGTAAAAGCTGTTCTTGGAATTGATAAAAAAGATACTGCTGTTTGGAATATTGATCGACTTATACCATACGACTTTATTAAAAAGGGATATAACAATGCATATGTGCAATCGACTAGATTTAGTAGTCAATCAATACTTGTCTCGCCGAGTTTTCAACAGTTTGTTTCCAATGAACTTGTAGGGCAAACTTCGTTAAAGGCTCTTGCTGATACAGTATTTACTGCAATAGTTACGCGGAGTAGCAAGAAAACTGAGCCTAGACCATGCATTCCGCAGATTATAAATCCTGCTCCGCAGCCTGGCCCAAGTCCAACGCCTCTTCCAGAGCCAAAACAAGAGTTGAAGCCTGATTCTACTCCAGATTTTGGCGGATTTAGTGGTTTCGGCGGAAAGCCTGCAATACCAAATAAAACACCAGGGCAAAGTAAGTGCATATGCCCTAATGCTCAAGAAAATAAGCTCAATAAGAGCGATGATTCTTCCAGTGACGGCGTGCGTAGAGGGTATTTAATAACTACTGGAACTGCAGCAACATGTTGGATTATTTCTTCAATCGCAGCACTGTTTGCTGGATTCTTTGCTGGTCTTGCAATTGCAACTCGTAAATTTGCAGCCAGATAGTTAGCAAGCAGTTGACTAAAACATTTACGACTGGCAAAAACCAAAAGTCGGGCTGGTGGGATTTGAACCCGCGGCCTCTTCGTCCCGAACGAAGCGCGCTACCAAACTGCGCTACAGCCCGATGTTAGACTTGCTCTAAGTACTTGCGCTAAGTACTTGCTCAAAGTACCCACGCAAAGTACCCACTCAAAGTACTTGCATACAAGTTCTAACAACGTCCGTAATGTTACAGGTTGGCGCATACAAATATTTTATTGCGTTCGCTTAGCTTGGCATTAGTAACTGCTCGCTTAACTGCGTTACATGCTGTATTCCCTAGTGGCTACAATTAGCGACTATGAGTGACACGAATACTACAATGCTCGCCGCGCAAAACGCCGCAGCAGAAAATGAATCAACAGACAACGCAAACGAAATGGACACCGTTGAGCATGCCGAAATGCTGCTCGCTCAAGACGAGGCCATTGCAAAGCGCGTAAATGAGGGTGCAAGCCTGGATGAAGCAATTGATCCAAGCAATAAAGAGTTTGGTCCTCTTGCACACCCAGAGCAGGTGCAAATGCGCGTTGCAAAGCGAGCGATGTTGCTTAAGGAAGGTGTGCAGCCATACCCAGTGCACCTTAACGTTACAGATACTATCGAAAAAGTACGCGCCGATTTTGATGGCAAGCTTCAAGCTGGCGAAGAAACCGATACCGAGGTTGGTATTGCTGGCCGCGTTCTCTTCTTGCGTAATGCTGGCGGCTTGTGCTTCGTTAAGCTTGCTGCGGGCGATGGCACTACTATTCAGGCCATGGTTTCCAAGAAGGAAATCGGCGAAGAATCCATTAAGAGCTTTAAGCAGATGGTAGATTTGGGTGACCATTTGTACGTTCGCGGTCGCGTGATTTCTTCTAAGACGGGCGAGCTTTCCGTGTTTGCAACCGAGTGGGCAATTGCTGCCAAGGCTTTGCAGCCACTCCCAGCTTTGCACAAGGAATTAAGCGACGATACTCGTACTCGCAAGCCTTATATTGGCATGATTGCAGACGAGAAGATTCGCGATATGGTTCGTAGGCGTTCGCGTGCTGTGGCTTCTCTTCGCCGCACGTTTGAGACTCACGACTTCTTGGAAGTCGAAACTCCAATGTTGCAAACGGTTCACGGCGGTGCTGCTGCTCGTCCGTTTACAACTCATATGAACGCTTTTGACATTGATCTTTATTTGCGAATTGCTCCAGAGCTTTTCCTTAAGCGCTGCTTGGTTGGTGGCATTGACCGCGTGTTTGAAATTAACCGAGATTTCCGTAACGAAGGCGTGGACGCAACTCACGCTCCAGAGTTTACAATGCTCGAGGCGTACCAGGCTTACGGTACTTACGATACAATTGGCGATCTTACTAAAGAGCTGATTCAAAAGGCTGCTGTAGACGCTTTTGGCTCCACTAAGGTGACTTTGCTTAACGGTGAAGAGTACGATTTTGGTGGCGAATGGAAGCAGATTACCATGTACGGATCGCTTAGCGAGGCTTTGGGTGAGGAAATTACGCCAGAGACTTCTGTTGAGCATTTGGGCGCAATCGCAGACAAGCTTGGCGTTGAGCGCGACGAAGTGGAAAATCACGGCAAGTTGGTTGAGCACTTGTGGGAACACTTCTACGAAGATAAGCTTTACGAGCCGACGTTTGTGCGCGACTTCCCAGTGGAAACCAGCCCGCTTGTTAAGGGTCACCGCACAAAGCCAGGAATGGTTGAAAAGTGGGATTTGTACGTGCGCGGCTTTGAGCTTGCAACCGGCTACTCCGAGCTTAACGACCCAGTTGTGCAGCGTGAGCGCTTTGTGGCTCAAGCTAAGGACGCTTTGGCTGGAGACGTTGAGGCAATGGATATTGACGAGGACTTCATTGAGGCTCTCGGTGTTGGTATGCCTCCTGCTGGCGGCATGGGAATGGGTATTGACCGCTTGCTAATCGCCCTTACGGGCGCAACCATTCGCGAGACGATTACATTCCCACTCGTAAAGCCTCTTCGCTAATTGACGTAAAGTCAAATTTAATTCATGTAGTCGTACGAAACTAATAGACTAGGTAATTATGACATACAAATTAGTATTGCTCCGACATGGTCAGAGCGCATGGAATAAGACCAATCAGTTCACTGGTTGGGTTGATGTACCTCTCACTGAGCAGGGTGTTGAGGAAGCTAAGCATGGTGGCGAGCTTCTTAAAGAGAAGAACGTTCTTCCAGACATCGTGTTCACTTCTTTGCTTCGTCGCGCTATCAATACCGCGAATTACGCGCTTGATGCCGCCGACCGCCTTTGGATTCCAGTTCGCCGCAGCTGGCGTTTAAACGAGCGTCATTACGGTGCTTTGCAAGGTAAGAACAAGTCTGAGATTCGTCAGGAATATGGCGATGAAAAGTTTATGATCTGGCGTCGTTCTTATGCAACCCCACCTCCAGAGATTGATCCAAACGACGAGTATTCTCAAACAAATGACCCTCGTTACGCAGGAGACCCAGTTCCAGAAACTGAGGCTTTGGCAAACGTTGTGACTCGCGTAACTCCTTACTGGGAGTCCGATATTATTCCAGAGCTTAAGTCTGGCAAGACTGTAATGATTGCAGCTCACGGCAACAGCTTGCGCGCAATTGTTAAGATGCTCGACGGTTTGAGCGAAGAAGAGATTTCTAAGGTAAACATTCCAACGGCTATTCCTCTTCTTTACGAGTTGGACGAGAACTTTAAGCCAATTAAGCCTCGCGGCGAGTATTTGGATCCAGAAGCTGCGGCTGCTGGTGCTGCTGCCGTTGCGGCTCAAGGCCAGAAGTAAGTTTGATTAGCTTAAGTTAGTTTTGTTAGTTTAAGTTAGTTTTGATTAAAAAAGTAGGCCTGCAATTAATTTTGCAGACCTACTTTTGTTTATTTTGTTTATTTTGTTTTATGCAACAACCGTATCTTTATCTGGTTCTGGCTTCTTAGTTGGGTCAAATCCCGAGACAATAAATACTACTTGTCTTGCGGCTGCAACTGAATGATCGCCTATGCGTTCCATAAATCGGCTTAAAAGCACCAAGTCAATCAGTTGTTTTCTGGTGCCGTTCCAATCTTCGCCTTCTACAAGAGCAAAAATATCTTCGTGCAACTTATCCATTACGTCGTCGCCGTGAATAATAGCATCTGCTACATTAACGTCTCTATTCGAAAGCATGTCTGTTAGTTGACCTGCAAGAACATGCAAAAAGTCAACCATTTTTTCAACAGTTTCTTTTGCCTGGCTAGGAATTGCCGACTCTGGCCAATCTCTTCTTGCGATTTGTGCAACGTGGCTAGCTAAATCTCCCATGCGTTCAAAAGTGGCAGCAAGTCTCATAGTTGCAACTACTTCTCGCAAATCTGTTGCAACTGGGTTTTGGCGAGCAAGCAGTATTAAACATTGATCTATAACGTTTGCTTCTAGAGCGTCTAACTTTGCGTCGTTATCTATAACTGTTTGCGCGGATTCTATATCTGCGTTTACAAGCGCGTTTCCAGCATTGTTCATAGCTTTTGCAACAAGCTCTGCCATGCGTTCAATGTTTGATGCAACAGCCTTCATCTCTTCGTTGAAAATCACTCGCATGGTGTGTCCTTTCTTGCGATTTGCATTTTGAAGCATATTCGCGTTTTTAAACTTGCCATAATAAATTCTTGCTGTAATAAATTATAGACTACTGTGCGCACGTGCTTAAACAGATTAATCGCTTAAATGTGAGCGCGTTAGAGTATTCTTTAAGAGTATGCTTCAAGATTCGCCATCTTCGCCTTTAATGGTGTTTGTTGTTTTTGCTTTGATTGCACTTTGCGTTGCAATCGTTGTTGTTATGTTTGCATTTGACTTTATTTTGCAAACATTTCGCAATGTTTTTGTTCCGTTTTTTACATCCGATTTAAGTCGCGTTTTTAAAGCTATTAGGCGTTATTTTAGGCGCATCTTTAAGCGAATTTTTAGAGGCAATTTTAAGAAGATAAAAAAAGCTTTTGGCGATTTAGATTCTGGTTCCGATTCCGATTTTGATTTAGACGATAGTTCCGAAGATATTAGCTCCGACGCTTGCGCGGTTTTGGCTATGCTTCCAGGCGCAACCATTGTTGTTGATAAAAATAACGACGTTTTGCGCGCAAGTTCGCAAAGCTATACTCTCGGCGTTGTTTTAGACGATTCGATTGTTTCGCCGCGCGTTTTACAAGCCGTAAATAAAGTTCGTTTCTCTGGAGGGTCTGAAAGCTTTGACTTGGTGACTTATACGCCAAAACAATATGTAACAATTGACTCCGACTCTGCCGAAGTTGGCTCTAGTTCAATCGATTCTACTGCAATCGATTCTGGCACAATTGACCCTACTGCAATTGGCTCTACAGTACCCGCGTCTAATCCTTCTACAATTTCTAGACCTAACTGGCTTAACGTTACGGTTGGAAGCGTTGGAGCAGGCAAGGTTGTTGTTATTATAAACGACTCCAGTGCAGCGCATCGCTTTGAGCAAACGCGTAACGATTTTATAAGTAATGTTTCTAATCAACTTATTAAATCAACACGCATGATTTCCAGTCTTACTAATGTTTTGCAAACTAAAGATGTTAGTGCAAGCCGTATTAAAGATGTTGCTGCGTCTGCTCAAAAATCATCTAAACACTTGGAGCATATGCTAGAAGATTTGCTGCTTCTTATGCGCGCGCAAAGTCCTATAGACTCTTCAAAGGCTAGTGTTGTAAACGTTTTGAAAGTGTTGGAGGAAGTTAAATCACAGGTTTCTAGCCTTGTGCAAAGCAAAAATGTTAATGTAATTGTTAAGGCAGATTCTTCCATTAACGTTTTAGCAGATGCTAGCCAAATAATAGTTGCTGTTAGAAAACTTGTTGAAAATGCTATTATTTACTCGCCCAAAAATCGCAGTGTGGCGCTCTGCGCTTTAAAGTCAAACGATAATAGATTTGCTGTGATTCGCGTTGTTGATTCTGGAATTGGAATTCCACTAAAAGATCAGCCGCGTATTTTCGAGCGTTTTTACAGGTCGAGCAATCAAAATGATTCTAGCCAAGATGGTGTTGGATTGGGTCTTGCTATTGCAAAGCACGTGGCTCTTACGCATCATGGCAGTATAACATTGTGGAGTAGGCCAGGGCAGGGAACTACGGTTAACTTTGCTATTCCGCTTGCAAATTCGCTTGCAAATTCGGATGTAAATTAGATTAAGCGACTTATTTTCCGAGTCTTCTATAATCCCAGCGGTCGAAGTGTTCCCAGACTAAAAGCAAAATTCCAATTACAAATCCGCTAAGGCACACCACCGCAATAAACCACAGTATAAAATGCAAAATCGCAAGTAGAACGGTGATTAATGATGCTATTAGCCAAATAATTGTTCCAGCCATAAAAGCTTTGCACAAGTCTACGCGCAACGGCTTTGGCGCTTCTCTGCGTGCGTCTGGATTAATAATCGGTGCTAGCTTCATATGATTAACCATACATCTTTGCGTGTTCAATATCAATTTTAAGAATTGCATTGCGTACTGTGTTTTGTATCCGTACCACATTGTATTCTTTAAGTTTGTAAGTGTAAATTTGTGAATACGCTTTAGAAGATTTTAGGAGCGATTTTTTATGAAGCATGCTGAGCACGGCGCTAATAAAGCAAAGGGGCGGTTTGGTTCGCCTTTTATGCTTTTTGCTTCTGTACGTGGTTCGCATGCCTCTTCCACAAATCGCGCTGCTGCAGTTTTGTCAAATAATGGCGCTGTTGTAGGTTTGGAAAATGTAGATTTACAAGAATTTGCTGTTCCTTTAACACGCCGTCAGCGCAGAATGGCTCGTGCTACTAAAGAGCGTAAGAATCGTATGATTGTTTCGGCTTCTTTGTTTGCGTTAGTTGGAGCTGCTTTAACTTCTATGACTTTAAACAAGCCTAATAATATGGATTCTTTGGCTTCTAAGTCTTATTCTTCTAATTTAAGTTTTGTAGACGATTCTTCTGCTCAAGCAGCATCTCGTTCTAGTGCTAGAGAGAGCATTGATCGCGCTAGTAAGTATTTAAACTTTAGTAGTGCTGTTGCTGGTCTTGAATCCGATTTAAATGCGTTTTCTACTAAGTCTTCTCATAAGTCTAAGTGGGATTTGGGTTCCATCTCCGATTTTAAAGTGTCGGAAATGTCTAAGTCGGCAGCAAATAATCCAAATGTTGCTGTTTTTATGGATTCAGACGCAAAGATTTTGCCAGCTGGCTTTAATCCAAATCACGATTCTGGCGATTCTGGAAACGCTTATGAATTCAGCCAATGCACGTGGTGGGTTTATATTCGCAGGCATCAGTTAGGTCTTCCTGTTGGCTCCAATATGGGAGATGGCTGGATGTGGGGCTGGTCTGCTCGTAAGCTCGGCTATTGGGTTGATCGTACTCCTCGCCACGTTGGAGACATTATGGTGTTTGGCCGTGGTCAGGCTGGTGTTAATCGCTATTATGGCCATGTTGCAATTGTAGAAAAGATTAATCAAGATGGTTCTATAGAAACCTCTGAATCTAGCGCTGAATATCATGGTAGAACTTATTCCAGAGTTGTTAGTGCTAAAGACGTTTCTGCTTTTGATTTTATTCACTACTAAATTCACTACTAAATTCACTACTAAATTCGCCACTATGGCTTTTAAAACTTTACTAGTATAAAGATTAGATTCATCAACTTTTGTTGATTTATCGCGCGATTTTTGCCGCTTTGTATTGTTAATGTGTTAACATCGCTAATGATGGTTAAGCAAAATATTAAGCAAAATAAGATTTTTTCTTCTATAGTTGCGGGCGCTGCATGTGTAACGCTTCTTGCTACTATGGTTCCGTTTGCTTATGCTTCTGCCAAAGAATCTGCTGTTACTTCTACGCGTTCTTTCCCTAAACTCACCTCTGTTAAGCGAGATTTGCTTACTGAATCCACTTCTACAAGTGTTGATTCTAATTCGCATTGGGGTGGTATTGAGTCTTTGAACGTTCCTCAGACTAAGAGTGCCGAAGAAGTGGCCGCAGAAAATGCACGTAATGCCGCTAATGCTGGCGATTACGATTTTGCAGCAAGCCGTTCTGGCGTTAGAGGAATGTCGCAAAATTATTTTGTTGCTCCTCCAGATGGCTCTTCTGTTTCTTCAATGCTTAATTTTGCCGCTCAATTTGTAGACAAAGTTCCTTATCGTTCTGGCGGAACAACTCCTGCTGGTTGGGATTGCTCGGGCTTTGTAAAGTATGTTTTTGCCAATATGGGTATTTCTTTGCCTCGAACTTCTGGTGCGCAAGCAACTGTTGGCACAGCTGTTCCAAGCCTGGATCAGGCGGCTCCTGGAGACATTATTGCAAATGGCACTCATGCTGCTATTTACGTAGGCAACGGAATGGTTATTAATTCGCAATACGGCGGAACAAAGTATAGTCCTATTCCTTACGTCTTTACATCTGCCTACTCAATTCGCAGAGTTTTCTAGTTATTTTTGCGCGCAAAAGTGACGTTTAATCTTATATTGTTATATTGTAAATCTGCTGTGTCGCAATAGACTCAAAACAATTAAACGGCTATTGTAGTATTTAAGCAAAGGTTGCAAAATTCGCGCATACTAGGAGGATCTAGATGACACAGAATGTTATTACACAAGAAAAAGCTGTTCTTGTAGGCGTTGATGGTTCTCATGCAAGCTATAAGGCTGTTTGGTGGGCATCCAACTACGCTAAGCACGCTGGATTGCAGCTTCAAATTGTTTGCGCATATTCTTTGCCAAGTTATGCGGCTGTGTCTTTTGATGCAACTTATACCGCCATTGGAGACGATAACGTTGCTCATCAAGACGCGCAAGAGATTTTATCTAGAGCCAAAGCCGTAGCTTTAGAGCAGGGTGTTGACGCAACAACTCTTATTGTTACGGGAGACCCTTCTTCCGTGTTTGTGGAGCTTTCTAGAAACTATCAGCTTATTGTTATTGGAAACCGCGGAAAAGGTGGATTAGCAGAGCGTTTGCTTGGCACAACAAGTTCTTCGCTACCAGCTTATGCCTATTGCCCAATTGTTGTTGTTCCATACACCGACGATGATGGTCAGAGAATTCACTTGAACAATAAGATTTCTAAGATTGCAGTTGGCTCCGATGAATCTAAGTGGGGCTTAAAAGCGCTTGAGATTGCTGCCGACTTGGCAGATAGCTGGAATGCTCAGTTAGACGTTATCTCCGCTGTTCCTAGCGTTCAGGGTGCTGAGGGAGATACGGCAGTTATGGGATCTTATATGGAAGATCTTGATGAGCGCGTAAAGCCGATTTTGCAGCGTTTGCCAAACCTAAAGATTCATCGTTCCGTGGTTCCAGGATCTGCTGTAAACGCTTTGACTCAAGCCAGCTTAAACAACGATTTGGTTGTTGTTGGCTCTAGGGGCAGGGGCGGATTTACTGGTTTGCTTCTTGGCTCCATTAGCCAAGGTTTGCTTCAGCATTCGTCTAGGCCAGTGTATGTTGTTCCACGCAAGTATGTGGAGCTAAGCGCAGCGCAAGTGGCTCAGCAGGCTATTGCTAGTAGCAACGCGGCGCCTATTGACTCTATTAATGGCGTTCATAAAGTTGATGTTCCAAAGGCTGGTGTAGAAGAAGCTAAGCAGATTGAGCAAACAATCGATCCGCTTCACTAGAGTAGTAACGCTAAGCGCTAAAACATAAATCGCGTATAAGGCACTAATTGTGTTTTATACGCGATTTTTTCAAGCTTGTATTGTTAATATGCTTTTAGTTTTTCTTAAGCAAGAATCGTGCTCGTCTTGCCTCGCGAGCAGCACGCTTTTTAGCCATTTCTTGATTATTAATGCTAATTGCGCGCTGATAAATCTTAATTAATTCTTGAGCTTGCTTTTTAAAATCATTGTTCTTTGAGTATTCAAGAACATTTTCTTTTAGCTTTGCTTGCTCTTCTTGGCTCATATTAAGAACGCGGCTAAACACTTGCTTAAAATCTTCTTTAGAATCCCACTGATAGCCATTTTTGCCACTAATAATCTGATTTTCGTTAGGAGCGTCGTGCTTAACAAGCGCAAATAAGCCAGAGGCCATTGCCTCCAGCATAGAAAGCGAATGCATCTCCGATAAAGAAGCGGTGGTGTAGTAGTCCATTGCGTGCAAATACTTAGGAATTTGCGTGTGGTCAATAGGCCCTAGAAGGTAGATTCTATCTTCAAAACCTTTGCTTGCCACCTTATTGCGCAAGTCATCTAAATCAGGGCCTCCGCCAATAACAACCAATCGAGCCAAATCGCGTGGAAAATCGCAGTACATAAAGTTGTCAATTAACTCGCTAATGTTCTTTTCTGCGCCAATTCTTCCAACAAAAACAAACAACTTTGTAGAATCTGCAATACCGTATTTTTTACGGAATTCTTCTCTAAAAGCAATTCGTTCTGGCGTAGGCAAGAATTTTTTGTATTCAACGGCATTGCTAAGAACAACAACCTTTTTGTCAACTTTTTGGCGGTCAATATAAGCCTGAGCCTTAGAAGACATGCTTGTAATAATTGTTGCGTTTTTAGAAAATCGCGTAAAATATTTTGCCGAAATATTCCTCGAAAACTCGGTAAAATGCTTTAAGCCAATGTAAAACAGGAATTTATCGTATTCGGTGTGTAGCGTGTACACAACTGGAATATGCTCTTTTTTGGCCACTTCTAGGCCGATTTCTCCAATGCCGAACTCGTTTTGAATATGAATAATGTCTGGCTTAAAGTTAATCGGGAATTTTTTGCGCATATTTCCAATTGGAATCGCAACCCTATATTTGTAGAGCTTTTTTAAAAGAATACCCGGAACGTACACAACGCCGTCTACGAGCTTTGTTTTACGCTGTTTTTCGGAGCCAACCGTAACAACAAGAACCTCATGCCCAAGTTCCTCGTACATTTTTTTAAGCATGTAGGATTGTGTTGCTACGCCGTTTATGTATGGTGGATACGTTTCCGTAAAAATAGCGATTTTCAAAGTTTCCTCCGATTACATAAATAGCTCTAACAACCTTAAAAGTGTAGCATTGTGTTTAGCATTGTGCCACAAATCGTTATTTTTTGCCACTTTAGTGGCGTTTTCTTGACGCTAGGTTGCTGGTTGTTTTTCCGCGCTCTAAAAGTGCTGGCGCCAATCTTCCCATTAATGCCGAATATTTACGCTAACTTGTACAACAGCTCCGCGCTCAAGCGTGTGCTTAACTGTGCAACCCTTGCTAATATGCTTTTCCATGCGTTCTTTTAGCGCTTGTGCATCTTCGCTTGTTAGCGCAGGTTTTGCGTTTGTGGCGTCTACTGTTAAGTCTTCTTGGAATCTTAAGTAAGTTCCTTCTTCGGGGTCGTAAGTGCCATTTACAACTACGCGCGCGCCTTTTCCCTCTCCAATCGCGTGTTCAACTGCATATTGGCTACTTAAAGCCGTGCATCCTGCTAGCGCTATTTGCATTAGCTCAACAGGCGAGAATTGTCCTTCGCCTTTGCCAAATTCCAAAGTTGCTCCGTCTTCGCTTTTTGCAATCCAAGAGCCGTCTTCTAATCGCTCAACCCATATTCTTCTAGCCATTTTTGCTCCTTTGCAGTTGTTGTGTTTAGATAAAACAATTATATAAAGATATACAGTTATTTGCACATACATTGGTGGTGTTGAATTTAGCTAATGCTAGAATAAACGTATGGCTTTAACTCAACAAGAACTTGCAGATTTGCGCGCGCGCGTGCCGCAAAAACCAGTATCCAATATTCCTACTCCTTACGAAGATTTAGTTAGAAAAATCTTTATGGAAGGAACGTTAAAATCGGATCGCACTGGCACGGGAACAATATCTCTTTTTGGTCAGCAAATTCGCTTTGACTTAAGCAAGAGTTTTCCGCTTATAACAACAAAAACCGTGTTCTTTAAGGGGCTTGCATACGAGCTTCTTTGGTTCCTTAAAGGTTCCAGCAATGTGCGTTGGTTGCAAGAAAACGGTGTGCATATTTGGGATGAGTGGGCAGATGAAAACGGCGATTTAGGCCCTGTTTACGGCGTTCAATGGCGTAGTTGGCCAGCTCCAACAGAGCAAAATCCAAATCGAACAATCGACCAGATTGCAAACGTTATGGATCTTATTAAAAATCATCCTGATTCTAGAAGAATGATTGTTAGCGCCTGGAATCCTGCGGAAGTAGAGAATATGGCTTTGCCTCCATGCCACTCGCTTTTCCAGTTCTACGTTGCCGATGGCAAGCTCTCTTGCCAGCTTTATCAGCGTTCTTGTGATATGTTCCTTGGCGTGCCATTCAACATTGCCTCTTACTCGCTTTTAACAATGATGATGGCTCAGCAGGCAGGCCTTGAGCCAGGAGAGTTTGTTTGGACGGGCGGCGATTGCCATATTTACGACAATCACGTAGAGCAAGTGCTTGAGCAGCTTTCGCGAGAGCCGTACCCGTATCCTAAGCTAGAAATTAATAAAGCTGATTCTATTTTTAGCTACGACTATAGCGATTTTAAGGTTGTTGATTATAAGCATCATCCTACGATTAAAGCTCCTGTAGCAGTGTGACTTTTAACTGTTTGCTTTATTTAGTAATTGATTAGTAGATTTACGTAGGAGTTTTATGACTAGCAATACTGTGATTAGCAATACTGTGACTAGCAATATTCCTGTGCGTTTAATTTGGGGTCAGGCATACGATTTGCAAGGCCTAGCAGGCGCAATGGGTGTTAATGGTGGCATGCCTTGGAGGCTTTCCCCAGATTTGCGCTATTTTAAGGCAATGACAATCTCTTGCCCAGTAATAATGGGTAGGGGAACTTGGGATGCTACGCCAGAAAAATTTAGGCCTCTTCCTGGTCGCGAAAATATTGTTGTTTCTAGGAATCCAGATTTTAATCCAAATGGAGCGAAAAGCTTTACAAATATACAAGATGCAATCTGCTACGCAAAAAAGTGGATTGAAGATAATCCTATTGAGCTTGTAGATTCTTCGGATTTGCCAAAAGATGGCAGAGCAATTTGGATTATTGGCGGCGGAGCAATCTTTAAAGAAGTGATTAATTCAAAAATCGTTGACGCTGCCTACGTAACTCAGATTGATACTAGAGTAGAAGCAGATACGTTTGCTCCAAACATTCAAAAACTTGTAGATGATGGATTGTGGACTATAGCGCGCGATGACGATTGGCAGGAATCGCCTATAAAAGTTGGCGCAAATCAATTTAATGCAAAATATAAGTTTATGGTGTATAAGCCAGTTAAATCTAAGAAATAAGCCAGATTAAGGATATGTATGGAATCTTTAAACAAAATTCACGTAGACGCTAAGCATCCGTATGTTGTTATGACGGTTTGTACGGGAAATATTTGCAGGTCTCCAATGGCAGAAATTGTTTTGCGCAACGAGTTTAAGCTTAGGGGATTAAGCGATGTTGTTGCTGTAAAATCATGCGGAGTAAGCGATGAAGAATACGGAAATCCTATTGATCCGCGTGCGCAAAGAGAGCTTAAAAGTAGGGGATATTCTTTGCCATTAAGCCATTTTGCGCATAGGATTGAGCGAGACGAAATAGAAGAGACGAATCTTTTTCTTCCAATGACGGCTTCGCATATGCAATCTTTACTTAGGATTATTCCGCCGCAAAAGCGTGGTCTTGTACACATGTACAGGTCTTTTGATCCACAGTTGCCAAAGCCACAAGCTGGGCGCGAAGCTGCTTTAGATTTGGCGGATCCTTGGTATGGAGGCCCTAAAGAGTTTGAGATTGCAATGGATCAAGTAGAAGAGTGCGCTCCGTACATTGTTGATTGGGTAGAAGCGCACATAACGCGAGAATAATAGGATTTATTTTCCTCTTAAAGCTCTGCGGCTCACGCGTGGCGTGTGCGTAGGGTCAATTCCCTTTGGAATTCCAAATCCTAGCTTTCCTTGCAAAGTGCGCAAGCGGTCGTTTAGAATCGCAAGCTCCGTTTTAGTAAGGAAGAATCTGCGGTTTGGGTGAATTGCTGCAAGAGGAGCAAACTTATGATTTGTAGGAATTAAAGTTTTAGACTTTAAAACTGTGGTTCTTAAATCTCTAAGCTTAATTTGATTTTGTCCGTTTCCAACGCAAATACGGTACACAGGTATACTAGACCCAGCTGTAACGCTTTTAATTGCATGCTCCTGGCGATTCATAGCTTGGCTTAGTCTTTCGTAATTGCCTTCTCCAACAAGAAAGATTCCGTTAAAGCCAGTTCCGCGCCAAATAGCATCTTTTGTGCGAGGATCAACCCAAACTGGCTGCTGTGGGAATGTAAAACCGCCCTTATTGATTGCGCTTAGAATTCCAGCGGCAGCTCCAGGCTTGCCTTCTAGTTTTGCGTATCCAACTTTATCTGCGCGCTTTGTTAAAACAACCGTAAAAAGCAAAAGCCCCAGCATAAGCGCTGTTACAACCATCATAATCCATGTAAAAATGGACCAGCGCAAAATAACGCCAGCTATAACGCACAGAACTACAGGGGCTGCAAAAGCCAATCCAAGCCAAAGTGGAAGCTGCTTATCGTCTGTATGCGTGTACTTGTAAATGCGCATAATCTGTGAAATCATGCCCGATTTCTTAGTATTCTTTGACTTTTCGTTTGCCATTTTGCGTTTATCCCCTATACGATATTCGCGTTATTTTTGTTTTGTGCTTATTGCAAGGCTTGTACCACGTTTGTGCCGCTATTACTTAAGCAGCATGCTACAAACACACATTGCTATAAATCATATCTTTGTTGGTATACTAGCGCTTTACTTTGGCCAGTTTCCGCGTTTTGGTGTGCTTGGCTTTGGTAACCTCCACCTACGCATTTGTATTGCGCGACTGCAGGCATACATTGCCGACCTAGAGCTTTTAGCAACAGCCGCCTGGCCGTACTTCTTAACAAGTTCTTTTCTAAGTTTGCGCCACATTATTAAAACGTCAATAATCGCAGCAAAAAGATACGCGTAAAGAATAATCGCAAGCGCAAAATAAAGAACAATATACTTAGTAGACAAGAAGTTTTGTGTAAAGAAGATGCAAATCATAATTACGATTGCAAACGGAACAAAAAATTCTCCAACATTAAAGCGTGCGTCTACGTAATCGCGAATATACACTCTCCATGGAAGTTGCTCCGACTTTGGCATATGCGCTAAATCGCCATTTTTCATAGCGTCATACTGTTCATTTTCGCGCTGGCGAATTCTGGCGCGTGCAGCCTTTGCGCTAGCTTTGCGGTCTTTTGGCACAAGCGGCCTAAGATTTTGCGCTGCAGCCTCGTTCCTTTTAGGAGTTGGCGCATTTTTTGTGCGAGATTTTGCATTGTTTTCTGCTTTATTCTCGCTATTTTCATTGGCTGCTGATTGATTGCCATTTTGCGCATTATTATCAGCATCTTTTTTTACGAATGGATTCCATGTCATGTTTGCAGATTACCCAACAGACTAGACGCGTTCCATAGATTTTGCTGGCTGTTAATGTTGTTAATATTAATGTTGTTAATAGTGTGATAGTGGTTAGATAGTAGTTAATTGCTTGAGCAGTTGTTTTGGCTATTTGTTTTAAGGAGATTTGTATGGCTAATCTTAATGTGGAAGACGTTAAGAATCGTGTTAGCGCTGCGTGGAACGATGTTATATCTGTTCTTAGTAAAAAGATAGAGCTTGGAGCTGTTTCTGCTAAAGGCATTACTGGAGATCATATGCGCGCTTCGGCGCAATACGTGGCTGGAGTATTGCGCGAAGTTGGTGTTGATGCTCGAGTTGAACAGTCCAAGAATCCAGACGGTACTCCAGGCGCATTTGAGGTTGTTGGATCTCGTATAGTAAACCCAAATGCTCCAACAGTTTTGCTTTACGCTCATCACGATGTTCAGCCTGTTCCAGATGCAAGCGAGTGGAACACAGATCCTTTTAAAGGAACCGAGATAGATGGGCGATTGTACGGTCGCGGTAGCGCGGACGATGGTGGCGGAATTGCCATTCACTACGGCGCTTTGCGTGCTTTAAGCGAAGATTTAGGCGTAAACATTAAGGTGTTTATTGAAGGCGAAGAGGAGATGGGCTCTCCAAGCTTTATTCCGTTTATTGAATCTCACAAAGCTGAGTTTGAATCCGATGTGATTATTGTTGCGGATTCTGGCAATTGGTCTGCCGAAATTCCAAGCCTTACAACTAGCTTGCGCGGAAACACTACTGTAGACGTTAAGGTTAAGGTTCTTGGTCATCAAGTTCACTCTGGTCAGTTTGGTGGACCTATTTTAGACGCCTACACGCTCGCTTCAATGCTGATTGCTTCTCTTTACAATAAAGACGGCGATTTGGATGTGCCTGGAATTGAATCGCAAGAGCCTGTTGGCGGCTTGCAACGCGATTTAGACGAATCGCAAGTTAGAGCCGATTCTTCGGTAGTGGATTCTTATAAGCTTGCAGGAACTGGCTCGCTTGCTGCACGAATGTGGACTAAGCCAAGTTTGACTGTTATTGGAATGGACGCGCATCCAGTAGAGGAAAGCTTTAACGTTATTGCTCACGAAACACGCTTGCGACTTTCGCTTAGAACTGCGCCTTGCCAGCGCCCTGAGGCTGCACAAAAAGCGTTGAGTGATTTTCTAGTTGCAAACGCTCCGTTTGGCGCGCAAGTAACTGTAGAGCCTCTAGACAATGGCATGGGTTGGGCTATGGATCCAAATGCAATTGCAACTAAAGATGCGCTCGCTTCTATGAAGGACGCTTTTGGTGTAGACCCTATTAACAAGGGCGAAGGTGGTTCGATTCCATTTATTCCAGAATTGCAACGAATCTTCCCTAAAGCACAGGTTTTGGTTACGGGTCCAGAAGATCCAAAGTCTAATGCTCATAGCCCAAACGAGTCGATTTCTCTTTCTGGCTTGGAATCGAATATTGTAACGGAAGCTTTGCTGCTTAGTCGCTTAGCTAAGTAGTGAAGTAGTGTTATAAATTTTGGCTTGCGCACAAAGCGCGCGAACACGTTGATTTTGTGCGCGAGTCTACACAGTGCCGTAAAATTTTCAGTCGACACGGGTGCTTTGCGTAATTCGTAAAGCTGAGAGAAACCGCTTGAACGTGAATCCAGATAATGCTGGCGCACGGAGATCAGTTTTTCCCCTGCCTAAAAATCATTGCCATAAAGGATTTGCTATGCCCGATGCATTTAAAACGCAGGTTTTGAACGAAACCAAACAGCATAAAGCTGAAACTTTCCTTCCATCGGCTTTTAGTGCTGCTCAGTTGCGTTTTGAGAATTGGGGTTATCGTCATGCCTCTCGCAAGGCGTTTGCTGTTCGTGGTTTGAACCTAACTATTGAAGCAGGGCAAAGAGTTTTGCTACTAGGAGCATCGGGCATAGGCAAGTCTACTATTCTCGAAGGCGCTGCTGGATTAATAGGCAGCGATATTATTCTTAAATCCAATTCAAACGTTAAAAACAATCAATCTTCTTCAAGCCAGTCTTCTTTAAAGCAGAATGTTTTAGTAGAAGACGAAGATGGCGGAGTGAGTGAAGGTGCAGTATTTGTAGACGATGTACCAGTTCATAAGGCTCGCGGACGCGTTGGCTTAGTTTTGCAAGACCCAGAAGCGCAAGCGATTTTTCAACGTTTAGGCGATAACGTTGCATTTGGGCCAGAAAATATGAATGTTCCACGTAAAGAAATCTGGAATATTGTTGACGAAAGTCTTAAAGAGGTTGGCTTAGATGGTTTGCAACTTCATCGCTCTACAGCGCATTTAAGCGGTGGTCAAATGCAGCGATTGGCTCTTGCTGGCGCGCTGGCAATGAAGCCTAGTGTTCTTCTTTTAGACGAGCCTACAGCAAATCTTGATCCAGACGGCGTTGAGCAAATCGTTGCAGCCGTTAAAAAGGTGCTTGATAATACTCATGCAACAATGGTTCTTGTAGAACATCATGCTCAGCCTTGGATTGATTTAATAGACCGAGTAATTGTTCTTGGGCTTGATAACAACAAAAATGGCGGCAGCAATAAAGGTGAAACTTTTGTTCACGATGACGATATTGCAAGAGGCGAGAGCGCTAAAACAATAATCGTAGCTGATGGCACTCCAGACCAGGTGTTTAATCGCAAGGATCTTGACTTTGAAGATCTTGGAATATGGCTTCCAGACAAGTACAAGGATCCAAAAAATCGCAATATAACTAGGATTCACGTTAACGGAGAGCCTGATTGCGACCCTTCTGTAGGAGATGGAAAAGTAGTTTTATCTACAAAAAACCTTGCGATTAGTCATACGGATACTCCAATAGCCAAAAACATTAATCTTGAGTTTAATTCTGGCCAAATAACGGCTTTGGTTGGTGCAAACGGTGCTGGAAAATCTACTTTATCGCTAACTCTGGCAGGATTAATTCCATCTCTAGAAGGTGAAGTCGTAGCAAGCGAGGATCTTTGTAAAGATTTAGACTCAAGTGATCCTATAAAATGGAAGTCAACTGAACTTGCTAAAAGAATTTCGTATGTTTTTCAAAATCCAGAACATCAATTTGCGTGCGGAACTGTTTTAGAAGAGGTTATGTTAGGACCTATTAGAACAGGCATGAGCGAGGAAGACGCTCGTTCTAAGGCTCAAGAGCTTCTAGAACGATTCCGATTGCTTAGATACGCCAACGCAAATCCGTACACTCTTTCTGGAGGAGAAAAGCGAAGGCTCACAGTTGCAGCGTCTTTGGCAGCAGCTCCAAGAGTTTTGATTTTAGATGAGCCAACTTTTGGCCAAGATCGAAAAACTTGGATGCAAATTATAAAGCTGATTGCAAGTCTTAGGGCAGACGGCGTTAGCGTTATTGTTGTTACTCACGATAAAGAGCTAGTAGACGCTCTTGGCGCGCGTTTGGTTGAACTTTTGCCAGTTAACAATGCTAAGAATAGTGATTCTGGCGATTTAGGCGATTTAGACGATTTAGACGATTTACAAGAATCGCCAGCAGCCGCAGTTTGCGATTCTTCCGAAGCTCTGTCTTCTACAACTTGTGCAACCAATATATCGCGAATAAAGGTTAGCGCGGTAAATAAGCGCGATGAGCAAGAAAGAGCGGCAAGCTGCTCGCCATTTTTGGCTTCGTTAAACCCTGTTTACCGCATGCTTGGAGCTTTTTTGCTTTCTGTTCCGCTTATATTTACTCTAGATTGGCTTTCTTCGTCTATTGCACTTGTTCTAGAGTTTGTAATTTTATGGATTGTTGGAATGAATCCTTGGCGCGTTATTAAGCAATCTTGGCCTGTTTGGGTTGGTGCGCCTGGGTCTGCTCTGGCTGTGTGGTTGTACGGTAAGCCTGGCGGCGAAATCTTCTTTAATTGGGGAATTATTCAAGTAAGCGAACACTCCACAACTCTTGCAATTGCAACGTTTATTCGTATTTTGGCGATTGGTGTTCCTGCAATCGTTACGGTTATTGGCATTGATGCTACCGATTTAGCAGATGCTTTTAGTCAAGTTATGCACTTGCCAGATAAGTTTGTTTATGGCGGATTAGCAGGAATGAGGCTTTTTAGCGTTTTGCAAGATGATTGGGCGGCTCTTACCGCTTCTAGAAGATCTCGCGGTCTTGGAGACGATAGTAAGATTCGCGCATTTATGCCTCAAGCTTTTGCGCTGCTTGTTCTTTCGATTCGTAGGTCTAGTACTTTGGCAACAGCAATGCAAGCTCGCGGTTTTGGAGGGGAAAATCCAAGATCTCATGCACGTATAAGCTATGTAAATAAGCGCGATTATGTGTTTATGGCTGGATGCTTAATTATTCCTGCAATTGCATTAATCGCAGCTGTTTACTATGGTACTTTTGCGTTTCTTGGTGGAAATTAATCAACGCAAAACGTGGGCTCGATGGGATTTGAACCCACGGCCTTCTGCTCCGGAGGCAGACGCTCTATCCACTGAGCTACGAGCCCATAACTCGTGAAAGTATACACGTTGCTAGGGATTGGGGTTGTTTTTTCTAATCTTTTGCAAAAGCTCAAGAAGCTTGTTCTGCTTGTTTTATTCGTTTACGGCGTTTTGCCTGGAATTTTGCGGATTTAAGCGGGGATATTTTTACGCATTTTGTGTGATTTTTTGCTAATTTTATCTTTTTGTTTGCATTTGTACTTTTATAGTGTTAGCATCGAACACAACACAAACACATATCGTAAATTTTACGGTGTTAGGTTTGTGATTGACCACATAGGCATTTAGCTTTTGCAGCTAAAGTATTTAAGGAGGCGGCTATCATGCGTAACATGAATGTTCAAGCTCGTTCTTCTTTTGATGCTGCTCGTATGTGGTGGTGGCAGACTTCTCTTTGGCGTAGTTTACTCTAAAGTTTTAGAAGCTGCTTGTTTAGGCTTATAAAAGACCTCTAGGGTAAACCTAGGGGTCTTTTTTATATCCCTAAGCCAAAATCCATTTGGGTTTAATCCAAATCTAAAACAATCTAAACAATCTAAACAATCTAAAACCAATAACAATTTATAAAACAAAATTGTTGAAAATAGATAACGTAAAAATTACGTAAAGGAGAAAATCATGAATCAGGAATTTAATCAGAATGCACAGCAAGATGTAGCTAACGCAAATGAAGCATCTGTAGAACCAGAGATTAATCAGGCAGCGACTTTGCTTAAGGGTGTAAATGTTAAAAAGCACGCTTTAGATATTACGTCTTTGGTGCTGGTGGCTGTTCTTTTTGCAGCAGGATGCATTCTTGACTTTACGGTTGCAAAGTCTCTTTCAATTGGAAACATTCAGCCAGAATTTGTTATTGCATCGTTCTGCTTGTCTATTTTGCTTGTTCGACCAAATGTTATTCAGGGCGCGATTATTGGTGCTTTGGCTGCTACATTGATTCAATTTAACACTTCAATTCCTGGTCTTGAATATGCTTGCGATATTCCAGCAGCAATCATTATGACGTTAATGCTTATGGGATACTTAAAAGCTTTCCCTAAGGATGCTGCTAGAAAGTTTAGCGTGTTCCCATTTATTTCTACGTTTATTGCAACTGTTATTTCTGGAATGATTTTTGCAACAATCGCATCCTTCTTTATTCTTCATTCTCCAAACACTGTTCTTGTTATGCTTCCAATCATTTTGGGAACTGCTGTGTTTAATGCTGTTGTTGTTGAAGTTCTTTACACTCCAATCCGACTCGTTTTGCACAAGTAGCATAGTTTGTGTTACGCAATATGTGTTAGGAATATTTGGTAAATTATATAATCGTTAGATACTAATCAATAATTAGTAATCAATTTATTGGTTTTAAGAGTTAGGAATTATTGTGCCTTTGCTGGAATTAAAAGAAGTATCTTTTAAGTATGCGAATCGTAATAAGGATGATTCTTTCAATTCTTCAAAGGCGCAAAATTCCGCTTTTGCTTTAAAAGATGTAAGTCTTAGCATAGAATCTGGCGAATTTGTTGGAATAATCGGGCCTTCTGGGTCTGGTAAAACAACGTTAGCTTCGCTTTTTTCTGGAGCTATTCCGCATCATTATTCTGGCGAACTTTCTGGAAGCGTTAAAATTGCTGGTCAAGACACTAATAATCTTGCTTTAACTAATATAGCTTGTTTAATTGGATCTGTTATTCAAGATATTGATGCACAGATGGTGGCTGCAAACGTAGAAGATGAGATTCTTTTTGGGCTAGAAAACTTTGGCGTTGCACATAGCGAAATACCAAGTCGAATAGATGAAGCTTTGCAAATTGTTGGCATTAGCGATCTGCGTAACCGCGATTTAGACACTCTTTCTGGCGGCCAAAAGCAGAAGGTTGCGATTGCTGCTATTCTTGCGCTAAAGCCTAAAGTTATGGTGTTAGATGAGCCTACGTGTGCTTTAGACCCTGTTTCTTCTAGAATGATTTTTTCGATTCTTAAAGATTTAAACAAGAATTTTGGAATAACGGTTGTTGTAATTGAGCAAAAAGTGGCGCTTTTAAGCGAGTATTGCAAGCGTTTAGTTGTGCTTTCTAACGGCACTTTGTCGCTTGATTTGCCTGTTAGCCAAGCGTTGAAAAGTATGGATTTGCTTTATTCTATTGGAATAAATTATCCACGCACTACGCATTTGGTTAACGACTTGCAGCGTGAAAATATTTGCGCTAAAAGTGATTTGCCTGTGTCTGTAGAAGATACAGTAAATACTATTGTTAATACGATTAATGGCAGCAATTTTAATAGTAAAGATTCAAATATTGATTGTGCGGATGGCGAATGTGCAGATGCTGAATGCTCGGCTGCTTGCGACTTTTCCAATGAATCTCAAGTCTCCAAACAAGTCTCCAAACAAAACTCTTCTCCGTGCCTTTCGCTCAAAAACGTCAGTTTTTCCTACCCTAGTGGCGTTAATGCTTTAAAAGATGTATCTTTTGAAGCTTATGCTGGGGAGCTTGTAACGCTTGTTGGAAGAAATGGTGCTGGAAAAACAACTGTTACTAAGCTAATCAATGGTTTGCTTAAGGCCAGCAGCGGCAGCATTTTTATTGACGGCAAAGACACTAGCAATATGAAGATTAGCCAGATTGCTCACTATGTTTCTACGCTTTTCCAGAATCCAGACCGTCAGCTTTGCAAAGACACTGTTTTAGAAGAAGTTGCGTTTAGTTGCATTCTTCTAGGCGAATCTGTTAAAGAAGCTAATGATCATGCAATGCAGGTGATTAAAAAGCTAAATCTAAATCCTAGTGCAAGCCCATTTATGCTTTCTAGAGGTCAGCGTCAAATGGTGGCTTTGGCTGCAACTGTTGTAACAAATCCTAAGATTCTTGTTTTAGACGAGCCAACGTGTGGCTTAGACTACATGGAATGCTTGCGCATTATGCAAGTTGTAGAAGACCTTAGAGACCACGGTTGCTGTGTAATAATGGTTTGCCACGATATGGAAGTGGTTCTTGACTTTGCAACGCGTTTAATCGTAGTAAACGATGGCAAAATTTTAGAAGACGGCAGCATAAGTTGCGTTTTTGAAAACAACGCCATTTGCAAAGAAGCTGCATTATGTGCTCCGCTTTTATGCGCTGTGTCTAAAGGATTAGTGGAACACGGTTTTAGTGCATGCAGAGGCTTATATAAAAGGGATATGCTGGTTAATGCTCTTAAAAAGAGTTGCAATTTGTAAAGCAAGGTGTGAATTATGCAAACTAAAATCTTAACTTATAACGAAGGTTCAACTTTACTTCACAAAGCAAATCCTATTGCAAAACTCATACTGGCTATAAGTGTTGTTGTTTCTGCTTTTATAGCTCAACAATTTACTGTTCTTGTTGTTATTGCAGCTCTTATTCTTGCTGGTATGGCTATGGCTGGAATTCTTAAAACGCTGTTTCCTCTTGTGCGCGCAATGCTTATTCTTGGCGTTGTAATGTTCTTTTTGCAAACAGTTATTGCCCAAGGTGGAAACTACATGTTCTTATGGTTTAGCACAAAGGGCATTTCTGTTGCATTGCGGGCGTCTTTAAGGCTGTTTTGCTTTGCATTGCCTCTTGTAAGCGTTCTTAGCATTACAAAACTAAACGATTTAGCTAATGCAGTTGTTCAATACTTCCACATTCCGTATTGCTATGCTTTTACAATCACTACTGCTGTGCGATTTGTTCCTATTTTTGCGTACGAAATGTCTCAAATTACGCAAGCGCAAATGGCTAGAGGAGTGGAGTTTGATACTAAAAATCCTTTTAAAAAGATTAAGCTTATGATGCCTTTGATTGTGCCTCTTTTGGTTTTGTCTGTTCGTAAAGCAGATAGTTGTGCGCTGGCTGCAGAAGAGCGTGGGTTCTATTTGCGCACTAGAAAATCCTCCTTTAAAAAGTATTCTTTTGGATGGCGTGGATTTGTTCTTCTTGTTGTGTCTGCGTTAATGATTGCTTTGCCAATTCTTGCGTCTACGTTTGCTCCACAAATAATCTAAAATAGTCTAAACTAATCTAGAATAAGTTAAAGAATTCTAGAATTTAGGCGATTTTTAATGACTAATATTAAGTTTTGGATTAAAGGTGCAAGACTTTATACGCTTCCGATTGGAATTGTGCCAGTTGTTATGGCAATTTCGATTTTTGCAAGATATTTGTTTAGTGGGCAAATACTTGTTAAACCATACAATATTGAAAATTTTGTTATTCAATCGCTGTTATGCATAGGCGTTGCTGCTTTTATGCAAATTTCCGTAAACTATGCAAACGATTATTGCGACGGTTTGCGCGGGCTAGATAATCAAAGATCTAAGCGAGAACTGAGTGCAGATGGTAAAGCATTATGCGATGTGTCTTGGAGGCTTGCAGACGCTGGTATTAAGCCAAAATCAGTGCTGTATGCTGTTGGAATATCTGCTTTAATATCATGCATTTTTGGCTTGATTATTACTATTAAAAGTGGTGTTTGGCTGTTTATTCCTCTTGGCTTAGTCTGCTTGATTGCAGCGTGGTTTTATGCTGGAGGATCACATCCATATGGATACTGCGGTTGGGGAGAGTTTAGTGCGTTTTTGTTCTTTGGGCCAGTTGCGTTTTTAGGAACATTGTGCGCGCTTTTTTATGCAAGTGGTTTTTCTAAAGATTCAATTGCGTTAGCTAGCGTAAGTCAAATCGCATTTTGCGTTTTATTATCTTTTATTCCAGGTGGATTTTCTGCTTGTCTTATGATGATTAACAATTTGCGAGACGCAGAAAGTGACATACGTCATAAAAAAATCACAGCAATGGCGTTGCTTGGAAAGCGCAAGGGTAGTGTTGTATTTTCTTGCGTTGTTGGTTTTCTGGTGATTTTGCAATCTGCATATGTGCTGTTATACGTGTTTTATACGCGATTTATAGGCGTAATTTTAAATATTGGTAATCCGTATAAAATTGTTTGCACGTTAAATAGCGGATTGCTTAATAAAGGTGTGTTTATTGTTTCTTGCATTCTGTTATTATTGATTACCTATGTGTTTATTAAGAAAGCACATTTGCTAATATGCGCGGTTTCTAATAGTGATTATGCTAATGCTTTTCCGCTATGCGTAAAGCTGGCAATGCTAGGTGCCTTGACTTTTGTATTGTCAATATTTGCATGCAGTTTGCCGCATTAAAATGCGGTTTATAACGTATTTTTATACACGCATGCGAGTAAAATCATGTGGCAACGCGCACAGTGTGCTTTTTAGTGTTTGTGCATAAAACTTGCATGATGCTGGCCTAAAAATAAACGCAAAGATGGCGAGTATTAAAGTGTGCGAATGTACGTGTTGGTGGAATGCATAGCGCTGTTGCCTTGTGTTTTATGGTAAGGAAATGAGGTTAAAATGTCGGCTGAAAATGGCGATGAAGAGATGGGGAAGGCGCCTGTTGTGCTTACAGATGATGAATTGCGTAATGCGGCTGGGGCGCAAAATGGCGTAGAAAGCAATAAGAACGCTAGTGAACAAAACGAAAATATTGCAAAAACTGTTGTTGTTGCCGAAGATGAAGCAGTTAACCGTATGGATCTTGTAGCTATGCTAGAAGACAACGGATATAAGGTTGTGGGGCAAGCTGCTAACGGCCAAGAGGCGGTTGATCTTACTCGCGAATATCGTCCAGACGTTGTTTGCATGGATGTTAAAATGCCTGTTGTAGATGGAATTCAAGCGGCTGCTGCTATTTGCGACGAAAATATTGCTCCAGTTGTTATGCTAACTGCTTTTTCTCAAGCTGATCTAGTTAAGCGTGCTACGGGTGCGGGCGCAATGGCTTATGTTACAAAGCCTTACGAAGAGTCAAAGCTCTTGCCAGCCTTAGAAGTGGCTATGGGTAGGTTTAGTGAGATTAACGATTTGCTAGATAGTGTTGAGCGCACAGAAAGCAAGTTGCAAGATGCTCAAGATCAGCTTCGTAAAGCAGAAGAAAAGCTTAAAAAAGCCGAAGATACCTTAGAAGAACGCAAGCTTGTAGATAGAGCAAAGGGCTTGCTTATGGATAAGGCTGGATTCTCGGAGCAGGGTGCTTTCCGTTGGATTCAAAAAACTTCAATGGATCAGCGTATTCCTAAGAAGCGTCTTGCTTTGGCTATTATTGCTAAGTACGGCGAAGATAAGCCAGCTGCCGAAGAATAGTCATAGTTAGTAAAAACAAAATTTAATAATCGTTGCAGATTGTATGCAAGCGTGCATTGAATAATTTCAAAATTTATTTTACGAAAACGCAGGTGGGTGTTAAGTGGATACCAGCATCGTTTCAAACGAAGATTCTTTTAAGAACAATTATAAAAAAGGAACGTTGTTGGTGGTAGATGGCCACTCACTTGCGTTTCGTGCTTTCTACGCAATATCCGCGGATAATTTTTCCACAAAGTCTGGTTTTGCAACTAATGCAATATGGGGCTTTTCTACTATGCTTTCGCAAGTTATAGAAAAAGAGAAACCAGATAAGCTTGCGGTTGCTTTCGACGTTAAAGGCGGAACTTTTAGAAACAAGCTTTTGCCTCAATATAAGGGCACTCGTGATGCAGCTCCAGAAGAGCTTATAGCGCAGCTTCCCGTTATTCAAAAAATGCTTAGCGCGTTAGGTGTTAAGTATATTACAAAACAGGGCTACGAAGGCGACGACATTATTGCAACTCTGGCAACAATGGGCGCTAATGCTGGCTATAAATCGCTTATTCTTTCTGGCGATCGTGATGCTTTTCAGATTATTGATAACAATATTAACGTACTGTACCCAGGCAGGCATTTTAAAGATTTAAGGCAAATGGATCCTAATGCGATTATTGAAAAGTACAACGTTACGCCTAGTCAGTATTCAGATTTAGCAGCATTGCGTGGAGAAACATCTGATAATATTCCAGGAGTTCCAGGAGTTGGAGACGGCTACGCTGCCAAGTGGATTAATCAGTTTGGTAGTTTAGAGGGCATTATTGAAAACGCAAATCAAATCACTGGTAAAAAAGGTGAATCTTTGCGAGAAAGTATTGATCAGATTCGTTTGAACAAAAAGGTTAATACTCTTGTTAAAGATTTAGACCTTGGTGTTAGCATTAGCGATCTTGAATTTGGAAATGTGGACGCTGCAGCTGTAGGCGAGTTGTTTGAAAATCTTGAATTTGGTACGCGTACTAGAAGAAAGATCTTAAAGGAGTTTACGCGCGGAAGCAAAGAGCTTTTAGACGAGAATATTAAAATGATGATTTCTGCTTCAAGCGCGAACGCAGAGAATAATAGTTCGTCTGAGTTAGATAATTCAGAAGATTTAGAAGACATTAAAGAGCTGATAGATCGAATAAACGTGCATAAAATTAATTCAGAATCCGATTTAGATGTTTGGATTAATCTAGCAAATTCTTGTGTGGCGGAGACTTGCGATTTTTCTGCTCCAGATAGCACAAATCTTATAAGAAACGACTTGTCTTGCGCAAAAACAATAAAAGAGCACAAAGAAATATCATTATTTGCTTTAGAAGAGCCAAATAACACTCAAGAGTTTGGCATTTTTGCAAAAGCGTTAATAATCCTAGCTGGTAATGATGCAGCAATCGTGTATGCCGATGTTCTTAATAAAAATAGCGATACAATCTGCGCTAAGCTAAAAGATTTTATAAAAAAGCATGAGTCTTCAATAGTTTTGCATGATTACAAAAAGAATATTGCTCTTTTAAAGTCATTGAAAATTGTGGAAAACAACTACTCGTTTAGTCCGCTAATTGACACTCGTTTAGCATCTTACTTAATTGAGCCAGATTTTAAGAATGAAAATCTTTGTAATATGGCCGAACATGTTTTAAACATTCATATAGGTGGTGCGGAATTAAACGCTGAGCCAACGCAGGGCAAGCTTGATTTTGATATAGAAAGCGGCGAGGATTCTAAAGAACAAGAGTCGCAGAGCCAAGATAGCCAAGAATTAGAAAAAGGCATGCTAGAAACAGCTGTGATTATACGCTTATTGGCTAAGCAGTACGCAAATAAACTAGATGAACGCAAGCAAACTGGCTTAATGGTAGACGTTGAAATGCCTGTTTCTAGGGTTTTACGAGGAATGGAAGATGCGGGCGCTGCTGTAGATATGCTTCGACTTACGTCTATGCGAGATAATTTTGCAAGCGAAGCTCAATTTGCGCAAAAAATGGCTTTAGACGTTGCCAGCAGGCCAATAAATTTGCAAAGTCCTAAGCAGATTCAGCAATTATTGTTTGAAGACATGGGTCTAAAGCCTACGCGTAGAACAAAAAGTGGCTCTTACACTACTAATGCCGAGGCTTTGCAAGAGCTGTATGCAAAGACTAATCCAGATGAAAAGTCAAGCCAATTTTTGGGTGCATTGTTAAAATATCGTGAAACTAATAAGTTAAAGCAAATTGTTCAAAGCCTTATTGATGCTGCAAGATATAAAGATGGTAGGATTCACACCACTTTTGAGCAGACTATTGCTGCTACTGGGCGCTTAAGTTCTTCGGATCCAAACTTGCAAAACATTCCTAATAGAAACGCTGCTGGAAGAGAGATTAGAGCGGCTTTTGTTCCAGGAAGTAATTACCAACAACTTATGAGCTGTGATTATTCGCAAGTGGAACTTAGGATTATGGCACATGCTTCTGGCGATCAAACACTTATTGATGCATTCCAGTCTGGAGTTGATTTCCATAAGTTTGTAGCAAGCTTGGTTTATAAGATTCCAGTAGAACAAGTTAGCTCAGATCAGCGCAGTCATGTTAAAGCAATGAGCTATGGGTTAGCATATGGTCTTAGCACATACGGTCTTGCAAAACAATTAGGCATTAGTCCTGCGGCTGCCGAGATGCTTAAAGAAAAGTATTTCAATACTTTTGGCTCTGTGCACGATTATTTGGAGTCTTTGGTAGACAAGGCAAGAAAGCTTGGTTATACGCAAACAATGTTTGGCAGAAGAAGATATTTCCCTAAGCTAAATTCCACAAACAGGGCATCTAGAGAAGCTGCAGAGCGAGCTGCTTTAAACGCGCCTATTCAGGGAAGTGCTGCAGACATTATGAAGCTTGCAATGATTAAAGTAGACGATGATTTGCGAAACGCTAATGTTAAAAGTCGTGTGATTTTGCAGATTCACGATGAACTTGTTCTTGAAGTTGCGCACGGAGAAGTAGATGTTGTTCAAGATATTGTTAAAAACGCTATGGAGCATACTGTAGAGCTTTCTGTTCCGCTTAGTGTTTCTACTGGTTTGGGCGACGATTGGCAGCTTGCTGCGCACTGAGTGTGTTTGTAAATTACTATAAATACCATTTAGGCTAATGTAGGAATCTAATGTAGAAGTCTATTGTAGAAATCTGTTGTAGAGGTCTATTGCAAAGGATAGGAATAATGGCAACTTTAAGCGATATTGTTAAGATTTTGGAAGATTTGTATCCTTTAAGTCTTGCTGAGTCTTGGGATAATCCAGGATTAATTGTTGGAGATCCTTCGCATAAAGTTAATAAAATCGTTTGCTTATCGGATTCAACGCTTGAGGCTGTTAATGAAGCATGCAAAATGGGTGCGGATTTGATTGTTTCGCATCATCCTTTGTTTTTTAGATCAGTTCATGAAGTTTCTGGTTTTTCTGTTCGCGGGAAAATAGTTCAAACTCTTATTGAAAATCGTTGTGGATTGTGGGTTGGGCACACTAATGCGGACGCGGCTTTTAGGGGAGTGGCTGCTGCCGCAGCTAGTGCTTTTGGCATTAAAAATCAGCAGCCTCTTGTTCCTGCAAGCAATGGCAACCCTTCTCTTGGGCTTGGCAGAGTTGGCGTGCTAGAAAAAGAAATCACTCTTAAAGAGTTTGCAATGCGCGTTTTTAACGCTTTGCCTGCTACTAAGTTAGGCGTTCAAGTGTGCGGAGATGTTAATGCAATTGTTAGCAAAATAGCTGTTCTTCCAGGTTCGGGCGATTCTTTATTCGATGCTGTTCGCGCTTGCGGTGCAGATGTGTATGTAACAAGTGATTTAAGGCATCATCCTGCAACAGACGCGTATGAGCAGGCCGTTTATGAATCGAAATTAGCCAACTCCAGTATTGCTAAGCCTATGCTTATAAACACCCCTCATAGCGCTATTGAGTCTTTGTGGTTTGAGTACGCAGTTAAAGATATTCAAGATAGTGTTTATAAAAATCTTGGAGAATCGATTGATGTCTTGTGGATTGGTAGGGCATTTGACCCTTGGAATTACGTGATTAATTAGCGTGATTAATTAGCGTGACTAACTAGCGTGACTAACTAGCGTGATTAGGGCTATAACCCATAGCCCCGCGCTTGGGATTAATACGCAAAAAGCCTTGCCGATTTCTCAGCAAGGCTTTATTCTGTGTCCGGAGCGGGACTTGAACCCGCACGCCTGTACAAATAGGCACTAGCACCTCAAGCTAGCGCGTCTACCATTCCGCCACCCGGACGGGTGTTTTAGACAACAGATAGAACTATAACATCTTTTTTGACTCTTTGCTTCGGCGTGTTGAAAATTAATTGATTTTTGCAATAATTTCTTTAATTTCGCTAGTATTTTGCCCGTTAATTGGCTGATTTGGGTTAAAATCAACGATTACAACTGGCATATTCTGCACGTTTCCGCTTAAATCTACTATAGAATGTTGAGGATTTTGGCTGTTATTGCGATTTGGATAATCCAATCTTGTAAAAGATCCTCTAGATTCATGCCTTGCTAAAGATGCGTTTAGAATGCTTTTTGCAAGTGTAATCATATTTTGCAATTCCAAAATAGCTGTTAGTTCTTGATTAAAAACAAGATTTTTAGAATGTACGGCAAGCATTTTAGCTTTTGGAATAATAATCGTATCGATTTTTTGCAAAGCATCTTTAAGTGTTTTTTCGCTACATCTAACAGCTGCCGCAGTTTCCATAATGTTTTCTAAGTTGTCTAGAAGACTATACGGATTTTGATTTGCGCTATCATCGTTACGAATTTGCATAAAATCTTGTATTTTTTGTATTCGATTTTTAGCTAATTCGTCTAGATTTTTAGTTTCGTTCTTGGTTTTGCTTTGTAAATTATTTTGATTTTGATTATTTTGATTTTGACTTTGTTCTTGCACGTTCTTTGCAATAGATTTTCCAGCGAGCTTTCCAAATAAGCAAGCGTCAAGAAGAGAGTTTCCGCCAAGGCGATTAGCCCCATGTACTCCCGAGCATGCACATTCTCCAGCAGCATATAATCCGTTTATGCTTTGTTTTTTGCCTCCATCTAATTTATACACTTGTCCGTTAAGGTTGATTGGTATTCCGCCCATTGTGTAGTGTGCAGTAGGCTTAATTGGCACAAAATCTTTTGATGGGTCTAAATGCGCGTATTTTTCAATCGTCTCTACAACTTGCGGAAGAGCCTCTTGCATATGTTGTTTTTCTATATGAGTCATGTCTAGCCAAACGCAATCTTTTTTGTCAACGCTGCTGGTGGTGTCTTCTACGCCCCTGGCAGCGTCAACCTCGGCTATAATCGCCCTGCTAACCACGTCTCTTGGTGCCAAATCCGCGTGAATCTTATCGTAGTTCTTCATAAATGCTTCGTTTTTGCAATTTCTAAGCACTCCGCCTTCGCCACGCGCCGCTTCCGAAAGCAGTATTCCAGTGTGTGCTAAGCCAGTTGGGTGGAATTGTATAAACTCTATGTCTTCTAATTGCAATCCAGCATTTAGAGCTAAAGCCATTCCATCTCCTGTTAAATCCCAGGAATTAGAAGTTGTTTCAAATAGTCTTCCAGCTCCACCCGTTGCTATAAGAACGTTATCTGCGATTATTTTTTCTACGCTTCCCGTTTTTTCGTTTAGCGCTATAACTCCTTCTACGCTACTTGTTTCGCTGTTGATTGCAATGTCTGTAACGTAAGTTTCTTCGCTAATTTCAATGTTTTCTTCTAAGCATTTTTGCCACAAACTGTACAAAATTTGGTGACCAATTCTATCTGCAGCGTAGGCGGCTCTTTTAACTGGCTGTTTTCCAAAGTCTGCTGTGTGGCCTCCAAAGAATCTTTGATTAATATGCCCATCTTTTGTTCTAGAAAAAGCAACGCCAAAGTGTTCAAGCTCAATAACTGTTTCTCTAGCTTCTTTTGCTAGCATTTTTGCCGCATTTTGATCGCTTAGCCAGTCTCCTCCGTGAACAGTGTCGTAATAGTGCCATTGCCAGCAGTCTTTTTCTACATTTCCTAGTGCTGCAGCTATTCCACCTTCGGCAGAGCCCGTGTGAGATCTTAACGCTTGAAGTTTGCAAATCACTAGTATTTTAGGCTGTTTTCCGTGTGTTTTTAGCTCTTTGTATTCTTTAGACTTTACTAAGCCTAATGCGGCTGAAAGTCCTGCAGCTCCAGCTCCAATAATTAAAACGTTGTAAAAAGAGCTATTTAATTTTATCTGCTCGCGTTTTTGTTGATTTTTTACGTTTAATCCGTTTTGTTCATTAAAGTTTGACTGCATACTACTTATTTTCTCATATTTTTTGTTTTTTAATTAAGACTTTAAGACTTTTTTCTATTTATGCTAAAAACTCCATTCTGATTTTTAATTACACCGTTTAGCTCAAGAATCGCAAGCTCTCCAGAGATTTTTGATATTGAAAAGTCGTCATTTGTTTCTGCTTTTGCAATGGTTTCACTAATGTTATCTATATTTGCGCAGATTTTGTTGTGCTTGCAATTGTAAATCGCTTTTAATATAAGCTTTTGGAAGTTTGTGCAAGTTTCTGGAATGCTTTCGTTATTTCCTAGCGAATGTGGTAAATAGTGGTGTGAAGTAGGGTAGATGTTTTCTATATCTCTGTGTGAGCATATCATCATAGCTTTTCCGTCGTGAATAAGCATGTTGCAGCCAGCATTATTTGGTAAAGTTACATCTCCTGGAACTGCGTACAATTCTCGGTTTAGTTCCAATGCCCAATTTGCCGTGTTTAATGCACCAGATCTTAATCTTGCTTGCGATACTATGATTTTGCTGGCGATTGCTGCAATAAGACGGTTTCTTAGCAAGAATCTGCGTGCTTCTGGAATAGTTTCGGGGCAAAGCTCGCTTATACACACTCCGCCGCTTGCAAGAATTGCGTTAAAAAGCTGAGCGTTGCATGTTGGCCCCATATTGTTTAGGCCTCCAGCAAAAACAACTATTGTTTTGCCTACGGGGCTTGCGTTTATTGCGTGGCAATCCAATGCGTCTAAGCTTCCCCAGTGCGCTGCAGCGTCAATTCCGTATGCTCCGCCAGAAACAATAGTGTGTCCTTTTTTAGCGCATGATTTAGCAAATGTAAAGCTAAGCTCGTACCCGTAGTCGTTGCAGCCTCTAGATCCAACAATTGCAAGAGGCTGATTGCATTGAACAAGAGCATTTGGGTCTCCAATTCCCCATAAGCAAAGTGGGGGAGCAACCTTACATTTTGTTGCTAAATCTTGCAATTGCTTAGGCCAATACTTGCTTTTTGGAGATATAATCCACTGCGTTCCGTTTGAGCTAAACCATTTTTTGAGTTTATTTGCATCCCAAAAAGGTAGGTTTTGCATTCTTAAACACCACTTTTTAACGGATTTATGCAATACAGCAAAATTATTTACTTCGTTTTTATTGTCTGCATTTTTACCGCCCCAGATTTTAAGACCTTCCAAAAAGTATTTTTCTAAAACCTTGATTTGCGGGTGATTTTTTACAATCTTTGTAATTGCATTGTCTAAATCATCTGCGCTTGAATCGCCATTATTCTTATAGCTGTTTGTTTTAAAATCAAGCTCTAGCTGTTTGCTGCTTATTTTGCCTTTGCTTTTAGTAATTGATTCACAAATAGAATATAGCGCGTCTACAATGCTTGCAGCATTAAGAGTTCCTATAGTAAGCGTGTACATTATGGCGTCTGCTCCATCTACGCAAAACGTTAGGATTGCGCGCGCTAAAGTTTCGTTATCTATTGAATAAACGTCTGCCGTTTGCGCGTTTGCTATGTTTGTGCTACTTGTGCTGTTTGCGCTGTTTGTTTTATTTTCGCTAATCATATTCTTGTCCTTAAGCTAATTGCTTGAGCCATATCTGTTAAATCTGGGCAAGTGTGCCCGCAAAGATCCGCTAAAGTCCAGGCAAGTCTGAGTGCTCTATCTGCTCCACGCAAACTTAGTTTGTGGTTTTCAAGTGATCTATTTATTAACTCAATCGCATCTTGCGAAGTGTTTTTTCTAAGCCATGTTCCAGAGGCTTGAGCATTGCAACTCCAACCAAGTTTTTTAAAACGATCTTGTGCAACAAGCCTTGCGTTTTTTACGTTTTGACGCATCATTTTGCTAGTCAAAATTTTTCCAGACATTTGACTTGCGCCGTTTTCTAACATGGCTTTTTTAGTTATGATTTTTTCTACAGGCGGAACATCCATTTGAATATCAATTCTGTCTAAAATCGGCCCAGAAAGTCTAGAAAAATAGCGTATGCGTTCTTTTTCTTTGCAAGTGCAGCGCTCGCCGTTTCCGTACGCGTATCCGCACGGGCATGGATTTGCTGCAATAACAAGCTGGAATTTAGCAGGATACAGCGTTGTTCCTTTAGATCTAGAAACAGCAATGTGGCCAGATTCCAATGGCTCTCTAAGTGTTTGCAAAACTCGCGGAGAAAATTCTGGAGCTTCGTCCATAAATAAAACGCCGCAATGCGCGCGAGTTATTATTCCAGGTTTTGCAAGTCCTGCGCCGCCTCCTATAAGAGATGCTGCAGAAGAAGTGTGATGAGGTGCTTCAAAAGGTGGAATGTCCGTTATTCCGTAGTAGTCAAGAGTTCCGCAAAGTGAGCGAATAGAGGCCACTTCTAGCTGCTCTTGTTCGGTGAGTGGGCACATTATGCTTGGCATTCTGGAAGCAAGCATGGTTTTTCCAGATCCAGGAGGGCCTATCATCATAACATGATGACCCCCAGCCGCTGCCACTTGCAAAGCCCACTTTGTGTGCTCTTGGCCTAAAACTTCCGACATATCTCCAATAGCGTTTAATGGCCTATTGTTTAATGGCCTATTGTTATTTTGTGGCTCTTCGCTGTCTTCTTTTTTATAGTTTGTATTGTTAAGGCCGTTATTATTAGGATTGCAATAATCTCCAGGATTTTCCCTTTCTTCCACAATAATGTGGTCGTACGGGTTAATCGCATTTAATGCGCGTTCTCTGTTCTTTTCGGCAATAGGCCTATCTTCGTCTTCTAATTTTCCATTTAGCTCGTCTACTAAATCCAAAATATGCTTAATCCCAATCGCCTCAATGCCGTCTACTAGCTTGGCTTCTGCAAGATTTTTGTATGGAATAATCATTTTTGTAATATTTTTTTGCTTAGCATACAGTGCGATTGGCAGCATGCCTTGAATTGGCAAAACAGATCCGTCTAAGTTAAGCTCGCCCAAAATAATAGTGTTTTCTAGCTCGTTAAGTGGAATAATTCCTCTAGCGCTTAGTATGCTTGCAGCGATTGCAAGGTCGTAAGAAGATCCGCTTTTTGGCATAGATGCAGGTGAAAGATTTACTGTTAGCCTTGTGTCTGGCCAAGTGCAGTGTAAAGACATGTATGCCGATTTAACTCGTTCTCTTGCTTCGCTTAAAGAAGTATCTGGTAGTCCAATAATCGAAAATCCAGGTAGACCGCTAGATATAAATGCTTGTAATTGTATTGTAAAGGCTTTTAATCCGAGTAGTCCTACAGATAATGCGTTGCCAATAACCATTAGAATGCTCCTAAAATGTGTTGTATTTGAATGTTTTTGTTTTTTGAAATAAGGATTGATACAACGTCGAATCGTATTCTTCTATGTTTAAACATCTTGTGATCTTCTAGCCATTTAAACGCAGCTTTGTGTGTTTTTATGCGTTTTTCTTCTGTTACCGCTTCTAGAGGAGTGCCAAACCGTACGCTTCTACGTGTTTTTACTTCTATAAATACGATTGTTCCTAAAATATCCATCATTACAACGTCCAGCTCTCCAAAACGACTATGCCAATTTCTATCTAGAAGAATCCAATTTTTAAGCATTAGTTTTATTGATGTGTATTCTTCTCCAAGACTCCCTATTGTTTTATTGGGCGTTGAAAAGTCGCATAGTTGTTCTTCGACTTTTGCTACGCGGCTTAATAGCCCTTCTTGAGATTGTTCTGCTGCAATGTTTTGTTGGTTTATCATGTTGCTATTTCATCAGTCTTAAAGCTTTTTTGCTATGTTTTTTAAGCAATGTGGTTAAAGGCTATACTTCGGCGTGTTGCCTTTAATTTAGGGAAAAATCAGCATGTTATATAAAAGATTTTTTTATTTTCTAAAAGACTCTTGCATTTTGTAAAAGTTTAATCTTTTTTAAGAATCGCCTATGGTATTGATGAAAACTATATAAATATATGCCATACTGGAACTATGCAAATTAGACCAGGTTCTATGTATCCGCTTGGAGCTACCTACGATGGCGCAGGCGTAAACTTCGCGTTATTCTCCGAAGTGGCAAAGCACGTTGAGCTGTGCTTGTTTGACGAGCAAGACAACGAAACTCGTATTGACATGACGGAGCAGAATTCTTACGTTTGGCATACTTACATATCTGGCATACAGCCAGGCCAAAGGTACGGCTATAGAGTTTACGGGCCGTATGACCCAAATCATGGATTGTGGTGTAATCCAAACAAGCTTCTTTTAGACCCATATGCTAAGGCAATAGAGGGAAATATTGACGGCGACGAGAGCCTGTTTTCCTACTGGTTTGCAAATCCAGACGATTTATCGGCAATGAACACTTTGGATTCTGCAAGCCACACTATGAAAGCTGCTGTTATAAACCCATATTTTGATTGGGGAAACGATCAGCATCCAATGATCCCGTATCACGATAGCGTGATTTACGAGGCTCATGTTAGGGGAATGACGAATCTAAATCGCAATGTTCCTCCAGAAATCCGCGGAACGTACGCAGGATTGGCTCATCCAAGCGTAATATCTTACTTAAAAAAGCTTGGTATTACTGCCATTGAGCTTATGCCTATTCACCAGTTTGTAAACGACTCTTTCTTGCAAAATAAGGGCTTAAGCAATTATTGGGGATATAACACAATTGGCTTCTTTGCTCCGCAAAATTCTTATTCTAGCTCTGGTCAGCGCGGCGAGCAGGTTAACGAGTTTAAAGCAATGGTTAAGGCTTACCATGCTGCAGGAATGGAAGTTATTCTAGACGTTGTTTACAATCACACTGCCGAAGGAAACGATAGAGGCCCAACTTTAAGCTTCCGTGGAATCGATAACCGTGCATACTATCGTTTAGTAGACAACGATCAGCGTCATTATTTTGACACCACTGGCACAGGAAACTCGCTTCTTATGCGTTCCCCTAAAGCCCTGCGATTAATCACAGATAGCTTGCGATATTGGGTTACGGAAATGCACGTAGACGGATTTAGATTCGACTTGGCTGCAACGCTAGCTCGCCAGTTCCAAGAGGTAGATAAGCTCTCTGCATTCTTTGACATTATTGAGCAAGACCCTATTATCTCTAGCGTAAAGCTTATTGCAGAGCCTTGGGATATTGGCGTTGGTGGATACCAAGTTGGTGGATTCCCTCCAAGCTGGTCCGAGTGGAATGGCCGATACCGCGATTGCGTGCGAGATTTTTGGCGCTCGCAGCCTTCGACTTTGCCTGAGTTTGCAAGCCGACTTATGGGAAGCTCCGATTTATATGAGCAAAACGGCCGTAAGCCAGTTGCGTCTGTAAACTTTATTACCGCTCATGACGGCTTTACTATGAACGATTTAGTGAGCTATAACGAAAAGCATAACGAGGCTAATAAAGAAGGCAATAACGACGGTGCTAACGACAATCGTTCGTGGAATTGTGGAGTAGAAGGCCCTACAAATATTCACGATGTTAACGAGCTTCGTCAGCGCCAGATGCGAAATCTTTTCTCCACTTTGCTAATGAGCCAGGGTATTCCTATGATTTGCGCTGGAGATGAAACCATGCGCACTCAAAATGGAAACAACAACGCATATTGCCAAGATAATGCTATTTCTTGGATTAATTGGGATTTTGATTCCACTCAAAAAGATATGTTTGACTTTGTTTCCAAGCTTATTCATTTAAGGCTGGATCACCCCGTTTTGCATAGGCGTAGGTTCTTTACTGGTCGTATGCCTTCGGATGATGCCTCAGAGATTCCGCAAGTAGAGTGGTTTGATCACACTGGTTCCGTAATGGATATGGAAGCTTGGAGTAATACTCATGCGCTTTCGGTTATGATCTATTTAAATGGTTCAGATATTCCAGAAACCGATTGGTATGGAAGTAGAATGGTCGATAACGACTTTATTCTTATTTTCAACGCGCATTACGAGCCTATAACTTTCACTTTGCCAGATAAGCGTTATGGAGAAAAGTGGACTCTTGTTGTAGACACTCATAATCCAAAAGGTCCGCAATTGCATTACGAATCTGGTTTTAATATTGTTGCTCAATCAAGAAGTTTCCTTCTTCTTATGAGCGAAAAGCAAGAATAATCAAGAATAATATTAAGGATTAAATTGATTGTGACCTATGGTTGCGCTTTTAGCCAGCCGTAGGTCACATTTTTAATATCTTGATTTAAGACATTATTTAAGATTTGACTTGAAATCTTAAACGGTCACTTTGCATAGCTGCCACTTGCCTGGAAAACACTATTATCCATCCTAAAAATAGTAAACAAGACAAAGCTTCTACATTTGTTAAAGTGTTATTGCCATGAACCCATTGGTTTCCAACCCAGGCTGTAAGAATAACAGCTAAATCCGAAGCAACGTAGAATGTTTTAGAAAGCCTAGGCGCAAGCCACGGAAGGCATATAAGCATTGTGCAAATAAGTCCTGTAACGCCTCTAGCGCATAAATCGTGTATAACGGGGTGTGGGGTATAGCGGAAAGTTCCAATCCCAATAAATGCTATTCCTCCAAGAATAAGCAGAGCTGCCATAATAGTTGTTCGAGCTTTAAAATGCTTTGTAGCGTTAGTGCCTTTATTTTGCAAGATTTCGTGCTGTGTAGCAACAAACTCGGTTATAGCAAAGTAGCTTGTAATAATAATGCATATTCCAGCTAGAATCAGCGTTGCATTAAACATGCTTGCAGCAAACGTTGTTCTGTCGCCAAGTTGGGAGAAGTTATTGTTATACCAATATGGGTCGTCGGAGGTTAATCCAGCAGTTGCTGCTCCAGAAATCACAAATAGTGGAAGAAGTGAGGCAACGGTTTTTGCCTCTAAAAGTTCTGCCTGAACAAGAGTTGCATACCCAACAATTCCGCTTAATGCGCAGCAAAGAACAGGAAGATAAGTATTTACAGCGCTTCTTCCAATAATGCTGTTGATTATAGAAAGAAGAGCAAAAGACATTAATAGCATTGTTGCGCCGTAAATCGTAGAAAGTGCGATTATTTCAAAAGCATGTTTTGCAATTTGCAGCCAGTTCTTTTTAAGTAATCCTTTGTGTGTTCTTAAATATCCGACTATAAAAGTGCACATGCTGCAAGCTGCCACAACTCCAGATGCCATTGTAAACAAGCGTTGCGTAACCTGCCATATTGCGGGCATTGTGTTTATGTATATAGACATTACAATCATGCCAAATACTGCGCATGCAAGAAAAGCGATTAATCCCGCTGCCTCCGCACGTTGAAAACGCCCCATGCTAACCTCTAAATCCGTTGCCTATTTTCAATGCTGATTCTATTCTATCGCGCGTGTTGCAAATTTGCTTTTGTCTGCAATGTGCGCTATTGTATTTGATTGTGCTTGGAGCTGGTAATCAGCTAGAAAGCATCGGGGTGTAGCGCAGTTTGGTAGCGCGCCTGCTTTGGGAGCAGGATGTCGCAGGTTCGAATCCTGTCACCCCGACTTTTTTATATCTGCTTGTTTTCTACACGTTCTTAGATAATTCATAGTATGAGTGACGTTACGAATTTAAACGCAAAAGATGTAAACAATCTTTGGAAAGCACCATTTTCAAATAGTGCGATTAATGCTTTAGTTTCTGTTCCTGGAAGCAAGTCGTTATCTAATCGATATTTGATTCTGGCAGCTCTTGGTAAAAAACCAGTTGTTTTAAAGGGGCTGCTGCGTTCTAGAGATACGGAACTTATGATTAATGCGCTAAGCGTATTTGGAGTTTCTTGCAAATCATTAAGCGAAGATGGCACAACAGTTTGCGTTATTCCGCCTAAAAATGGCGTTTTTAGCGTAGATGATTGTGCGGTTGTTAATTGTGGCTTGGCTGGAACAGTTATGCGTTTTGTAACGGCTTTAGCGCTGTTTGCAAATAAGTCTGTAAAGTTTGATGGAGATGAGCAAGCGTATGCTCGCCCAATGAAGCCTGTTCTAGATGGATTGGAACAGTTGGGTGCAAAAATCGTATATCACGGAGAAGTGGGCTTCTTACCATTTAGCGTTACACCTCCTAAAAATCTTGTGGAATATGGGGTAGATGGCGAGCAAACTGCTGGCAGCAATCGTGTTGTTCGCATTGATTCTTCGCTTTCGTCTCAATTTATATCTGCGCTGCTGTTGATTGCATCGCGTATTCCAAAAGGTCTACAAATCGAGCATATTGGAAGCAAATTGCCTAGTATGCCGCATATTCAAATGACAATGGAAGATGTGCGTAAAGCTGGCGGAGTAGTAGATATGCCAGAAAGTGGAATTTGGCGTGTTAGAGAACATGATTTAACTTTGCCAGATGAAGTTGTTGTGGAGCCAGATCTTTCTAACGCAGCGCCTTTTATTGGGGCAGCGTTGATTGCTGGCGGATGCGTTAAAATCCCTAATTGGCCGCTTAAAACTACTCAGCCTGGGGGATTGTTGCCTGGGATTGTTGAGCGGATGGGTGCAAAAATCGTTTTTGAGCATTCTAGCGCAGATTCTTCAACGTTATGCGTAACTGGTAGCGGCAAAATTCATGCCATTAAGTCACTTGATTTGGCTGCTGCTGGTGAGGTTGCGCCAAGTATTGCTGCGATTCTTGCGTTTGCAGATGGTGTAAGCGAGTTGCACGGTATTGCGCATTTAAGAGGCCACGAAACAAATCGCTTGAGTGCAATAGTTGCAGAACTAAATCGCGTTGGAATATGCGCTGATGAGCTAGAAGATGGAATCCGTATTATTCCTAGCCAAAATATGCATGGGGAAGTAATGGAGACGTATGCGGATCACAGAATGGCCACGTTTGCAGCAATGCTCGGGCTTAGAATTAATGGCATTAATGTTAAAAACATTGCCACTACGCGTAAAACACTTCCAGATTTTCCAACAATGTGGAATAACATGCTTAAATAGTGTGCTTAAATAACATGCTTAAATAACAAATAATCCCGAGTTTTTTAACCCGGGATTATTTATGCGTTACGTTTTACGTTACGTTGTTTTACACTACGATTTAGCGCTCAAACTTGTTGCCGTAAGAATCCACGCCAGCTTCTGCGATTTGTGCAGACTTTCTAGCGATTGCCAACTCTTCGTTGGTTGGGATTACAGCAATAATCACAGAGCTATCTGGAGTGGAAATAACGCGTGGCTCCTTAGAACGAACCAAGTTCTTCTCTTTATCGAGCTTAACGCCGAATGGAGCAAGCTTTTCGCACACAAGAGCGCGAACAATCTCATCGTTTTCGCCAACGCCAGCGGTGAATGTGATTACATCCACGCCGCCCATTTGAGCGGTGTAGTTGCCAATGTAGCCAACAATGCGGTGAACGTACACGCCGAGAGCAAGCTTAGCGTCTTCGTTGCCTTCTGCGATTAGCTCGTGAATATCGCGCAAATCGCCGTGGCCGGTCATGCCCATCATGCCAGAACGCTTGTTAAAGAGCGTATCAAGCTCGTCCACGTTCATGTGAGCGTTGCGAATAAGGTGGAACACTACAGCTGGGTCAATATCTCCAGTGCGGCCGCCCATCATCAAACCTTCCAGAGGCGTTAAGCCCATAGAAGTTTCAACTGGCTTGCCAGAAATCTGAGCAGAAGCAGAAGCGCCATTTCCAATGTGCAAAACAATCTGCTTTAAGCCTTCTGCAGGCTTTCCAACAACGCTTGGAACTACAGAGCCAATGTACTCGTGGGAAGTGCCGTGAGCGCCGTAGCGACGAATGTGGTACTGGTTTGCAATATCTTTGTTCAATGCGTAAGTCGCAGCAACCTGTGGCAAATCGTGGAAGAACGAAGAATCGAACACCATAATCTGTGGAACGTCTGGCAAAAGTTCAGTCATAACTTCAGCGCCAACAGCCTCTGGACCGTTGTGAAGTGGAGCCAAAACGGCCAAATCCTTTACCTTATTAATTGTCTTTTTGTTCACTAATGCTGGCTTAGGGAAGGTTAAGCCACCCTGAACAACGCGGTGTCCAACAGCAACGATTCCAGACTTGGAAAGATTTGGACCATATTCCTCAAAGAAGCCGAGTACGCGCTTTAAGCCCTGCTCGTGATCGTGCACTGGCTCGTCAAACTCATGCTTTTCGCCATTGAATACGTGCTTGTAGTGTCCGTCAACTGGCTCGCCAATTTTTTCTACAATACCAGACGCAATACCTTCGCCGCTTTCCAAATCGACGAGCTGGTACTTAATCGAGCTAGAACCAGAATTGATAACAAGAACGGTTTTTGCCATGAGGGCATCCTCCATAAAGTGTTGATAAGGCTAGTAAATTGCCACATTTAAGTGTACATGTAAGTTCCTACAATGAATGCTTTTGTTAAGTCAAATCATTGTAGGAACTTGCGATTATTTCTTGCGATTATTAGAACTGCGCTTCCAATGCTGTAAGAGCAACAGTGTTAATAATATCTTGAACCAACGCTCCTCTAGACAAGTCGTTAACAGGCTTGTTTAGTCCTTGCAAAATTGGTCCAACAGCCAATGCGCCGCTGGAGCGCTGAACGGCCTTGTATCCAATGTTTCCAGCGCATAAGTCTGGGAACACAAACACATTTACGTGGCCTGCAACATCATTTCCTTTAGCTTTGGACGCAGCAACAGTTTCGGACCATGCAGCGTCAAACTGTATAGATCCAACAACCTTTAAGTCTGGGTCGCTTTCTTTTACAATCTTTGTTGCTTCTTCTACAAGATCAACGTCTGGGCCTTTTCCGGATCCAAGAGTGGAGTAAGATAGCATTCCAACCTTAGGGTCTAAGCCAAAAGCCTTAGCAGTTTGTGCAGACTGCAAAGCGATATCTGCCAGCTGCTGCGCGTCTGGATTAAGGTTGATTGCGCAATCTGCAAACACAGCCACATGATCTTTAAAGCACATAATGAATGCTCCAGAAACAAGCTTAGATCCTGGCTTAGTTTTAATAACTTGAAGAGCTGGGCGAACTGTATTTGCCGTTGAGTTAACAGAGCCAGAAACAAGTCCGTCTGCTAATCCAAGTACCACTAGCATTGTGCCAAAGTAGCTTGCATCTTTAAGCTGTTCTCTAGCTTGCTCTTCGGTCATGCCTTTCTTTGCGCGCAACTCGCAGAGCTTGCTAATCATCTTGCTAAGAACAGCCTCGTCGCTCATAGACTGGAAGCTTGCTTTGTTAAGAGACTTTAAGCCGAGTTCTTTTCCGCGTGCAAGAATAGATTCGCTTTGGCCAACAATAATAAGATTTACAATGTCTCGCTCTAGCAAATAGTCAGCTGCTTTTAGAATGCGATCTTCTTCGCCTTCTGGAAGCACAATTGTTTTCTTATTTGCTTTGGCTTTTCCAAGCAAGCTGTATTGGAAGGCGTACGGGGTAGTAGGGGCGTTAAATGGCTGTTGCAAAGCGCTAATAATCTCTTCGTTTGCAACATAATCGCTGAATTTATTCGATTCGGATTCGCTTATAGAAGGCAAAGTCCAAAGTGGAGTGCCATTATTGCTTTGAGCGTAGTTTTCTTTTAATTCTTTTGCTAAGTCTTCTTTGCAATCAGTTACAAATATGCCAAATACTTTTGTGTATTCTTTGCTAACGCTTGCGGATTGTGCTTCGATTGTTTGCAAGATTTGCTTGCTATCTCTGCCTTCTGCGCAAACGCTTAAGAACACTGGGGAAGCTAAGTCGGCTGCCACAGATGCATCGAATCTAAACAAATCTGGGTCAAATACGGAAGTGGAATCGCTAGCTACAATAACGCATCCTTGAGCGTTTGTTGCGCTAATCAGATCGTTGTAGCTAGCTACAATGTCTCCTCTTAGAGCGTCTTTGTTTTTACGAACTGCGCATGGGCATGCGGCAATTGCCTGTTCCAGCGTTGGCTTTGTGTTGCTTGCTGCTATCAATTCGCTTGTAAACGCGTCATCATGCTTTGCAGATGGTCTAAAAACAGTTGTTGAATAATGATTAGAAAGAGCCTTTGTAACTCCCAGTGCTACAACATTGCGACTTTGCGCGCAGTCGGAGCTGATAATAGTTACGTTAACTAACGACACGACTTTTCTCCTTTGATGCGTCTGTGTTTATTCTATTTTGCTTCGCATTTTTATTTTGCTTTGCATTTTCGGTTTTGCTATTCTTCGTATTTCAACGTTGAAAATTGCATATCGAACGAAGAACCCTTAGCTATTTTAAGGCTATTTGTAGAACAACAAGCGGAAATTCTGATTTTTTATGTGTTTTATTATTAATTTTTTTGTGCGACTAATTTTTTAGGGAGCCAACCTTTCGATTGACTCCCTAAAAATCAGCTAAGCAATTTTAGCGTTGATAGCTTAAAACTACTCGTTATCGCCAGCGGTTGCAGCGGTAGCGGTGACAGCGCCTGGCTTGTCGGTCTTAACGCCTGGCCATACCCAATCGGTGTAGTCTGGGTGATCAAGACCCTTGTCCACTGCATACTGGAAGGCTTCGAGGCGGAAGTCCTCGAGCTTCTTGATTTCGTCGGCATACTTAGCAGCATCAACCATGCGCAATGCTTCAGCGGTAAGCTCGTAACGATCCATGTCGTTCACGCGAACCATATCGTATGGCGTGGTGGTGGAGCCCTGCTCCTTGTAGCCATGAACGTTGAAGTTGTCGTGGTTTGGACGATCGAAGATCAAGCCGCGAACGTCATGTGCGTAGGAGTGATAAGCGAAGAGGACTGGCTTATCAGCGGTGAAGAGCTCAGTGAACTCTTCGTCAGTCAAAGCTTCGTTGTTTTCCTTAGCGGACTGCAACTTGAGCAAGTCAACAACGTTAACAACCTTGAACTTAACGCCAAGCTTGTTCAACTTGTCGGCAGCGGCCATCAATTCCTGCTGTGGAACATCGCCAACACCAGCAAGAACAACCTGAACTTCGTCATTGTTCTTAGCGTTGGAAGCCCACTTCCACTCTGCAGCACCCTTCTCGAGCTCTTCGCGAGCTTCGTCGAGGGTCAACCAAGTAGCAGCTGGCTGCTTACCAGCGAAGATTGCGTTGATCATATTGGTGGACTTGTAAACCTTCTCACCAACAGCGAGCAACATGTTGGAATCTACTGGGAAGTAGATGCCGATTACGTGATCGTTGTTGAAGGTCTTGTTCAAGAGCACGGAGGTTACGCCTGGATCCTGGTGCGAGAAGCCGTTGTGATCCTGACGCCATACGTGAGAGGATACCAACAAGTTCATGGAGGAGATTGGCTTACGCCATGGAATCTCACGAACTGTAGCCTCAAGCCACTTTGCGTGCTGGTTCAACATGGAGTCAATAACGTGTACGAAGGACTCGTAAGAGCTCCAAATGCCGTGACGACCAGTGAGCAAGTAAGCCTCGAGGAAGCCTTCCATCTGGTGCTCGGAGAGCTGCTCGGTTACCTGACCGGTAACTGCCATGTGCTCATCGACTAATTCGGAGAGGTAGCCTGCGTCCCACTGCTTGTTGGTTACTTCATAAGCAGCCTGCAAACGGTTGGAAGCGGTCTCATCTGGGCCGAAGATACGGAAGGAATCTGGGTTGTTCTTAATGATGTCGCGGGTGTAAACACCAAGGCGACGGGTAGCTTCGAGCTGACCCCAACCGTGACCGAATTCCTTAACTTCCTTAACCTCGTAATCCTCAAGCTTTGGAAGCTTAAGATCTTCGCGGATACGACCACCGTTGGCGTTTGGATTTTCGCCAATACGGAGTTCGCCCTTTGGCATGAAGGAAAGAACGTCTTCCTTCACAGCGCCGTTTTCGTCGAAGAGCTCTTCTGGCTTGTAGGACTTCATCCAGTTCTTCAAAACCTCAAAGTGAGCTTCGGTATCACGAGCGGAAGCCAGTGGCACCTGGTGAGAGCGCCAAGAGCCTTCAGTCTTCTTGCCGTCGATGAACTTAGGGCAAGTCCAACCCTTTGGAGTGCGGAAGATAATCATTGGGTAGTAAGGGCGAGTTACATCGTTAGTCTGAGCCTCGGCCTTAATATCGCAAATCTCGTCGAAGATGGTCTCGAACATGTCGGCGAAGCGACGGTGAATGGACATGTGATCCTCATCGTCGAAGCCAGCAACGAACTCGTATGGCTCGTAGCCCATGCCGTGGAAGAACTCGTGAAGCTCTTCGTCGGAAATGCGGGAAAGAATGGTTGGGTTAGCAATCTTGTAACCGTTCAAGTGCAAGATTGGAAGAACAATACCATCGGTACGTGGGTTAACGAGCTTGTTGGACTGCCAACCAGTAGCCAAAGGACCGGTTTCTGCTTCGCCGTCGCCAACGATTGCTGGAACGAACAAGCTTGGGTTGTTCATAACAGCGCCGTAAGCGTGGGAGAGAGCGTAACCAAGCTCGCCACCTTCGTGGATGGAACCTGGGGTCTCTGGAGCAAAGTGAGAAGGAATGCCACCTGGGTAAGAGAACTGGCGGAAGAACTTCTGCAAACCAGCTTCGTCCTTGGTGATCTTTGGATAGTACTCAGTGTAGGTACCGTCAAGATAAGACTGAGCAGTACCAGCTGGGCCGCCGTGGCCTGGACCCATAATAATCACAGTGTTCTGCTGATGCTCAGCAATGAAACGGTTAATGTGGCCAATAAGGAAGTTAAGGCCTGGAGTGGTACCCCAGTGACCCACTAGACGATGCTTAACGTCTTCGCGAGTAAACGGCTCCTTCATTAGAGGGTTGCTACGAAGATAAATTTGGCCGATTGAAAGATAGTTGGCAACACGCCAGTACTTGTCTACGCCTTCGATGGCCGCCTCGGAAACTGGAGCGTTAAGCTTCTTCCAAGGGGTGCCAATAACAGGACTCGTCATGTGTACTCCTGTACTCAAGCACTTTTCAGTGCAATTTTAATCATTACCATTTGGTTATAGAGGCTAAAAAACAAACGTATTCGCCTCTTTTTCCATCTTTTTCAGTATAGTAATAGCTTTTGACTTTTGTGCGTTTGATTAGTTACTACGTGCGAATTTGTTGAAAAAATGTGTTAAAGTGTTAACAAAAATCACCTTAAAAGTATCAATTATGTTATATTTGATGTTAACTTTGTTGTTATGTCAAGGTTGTTTATTTTTACAATTTTTATGATTTGTTAAGTTGCGGCGTTTCGCACAACGCCAACGTCTAAAAGCGCCATTAGTATAAATTGAATCACCTATAAATGTGTTTCTAAATGTGTTTCTTATATATAAGGAGAATCATGGCAAACGGTCCGGTACTTGTAGTTGACTTCGGTGCCCAATATGCCCAGCTAATCGCTAGAAGAGTGAGGGAAGCAAACGTTTATTCGGAGCTTGTTCCACACTCCATGCCAGTAGAAGAGATGCTGGCAAAAGATCCAAAAGCCATAATTCTTTCTGGCGGCCCTGCTTCCGTTTATGAGCCAGGAGCGCCAAAAATTGACACAAAGATTTTTAATGCGGGCGTTCCAGTGCTTGGAATTTGCTACGGATTCCAAGTTATGGCTCACGAGCTTGGCGGCGTTGTAGATAAAGCTGCATTGGGCGAGTACGGAAAAACGCATGCAACTATTGACGATGCAGAAGGATTGCTTGCTAATTCTCCAGCAGATCAAAGTACCTGGATGAGCCACGGAGTGGCAGTTAAGAGCGCGCCAGAAGGATTTGAGGTGCTTGCTCACACTCAAGGCGCTCCAGTTGCGGCTATGCAAGACAAAAATCGCAAGCTTTACGGAGTGCAATGGCATCCAGAAGTCAAGCATACGCCTTTAGGTCAAAAGCTTATTTCCACATTCTTGCACGAGTGCGCAGGGTTGGAAAATGATTGGAATCCTTCTAACATAATTGAAGATCAGGTTGCAAAGATTCGCGCAGAAGTTGGCAGTGCGCAGGTTATTTGCGGACTTTCTGGAGGAGTTGATTCCGCTGTTGCAGCAGCCCTAGTGCATAAAGCAATCGGAGATCAGCTCACTTGCGTTTTTGTGGATCACGGTTTGCTTAGAAAAGGCGAAGTTGAGCAGGTTAAGCACGATTTTGTTGAGGCCACTGGAATTAAGCTTATTGCAATAGACGCAGAAGATGACTTTTTAGATGCGCTTAAGGGTGTTAGCGAGCCAGAGCGCAAGCGCAAGATTATTGGCGAAAAGTTTATTCGCACATTTGAAAAAGCGCAGCGACAAGTTATTGAAGAAGCTGGCAAATCTGGAGCAGAAGTTAAGTTCCTTGTACAAGGCACGCTTTACCCAGATGTTGTGGAATCTGGCGGCGGGGATGGCGCTGCAAATATTAAGTCGCATCACAATGTTGGCGGCTTGCCAAAGGACTTAAAGTTTAAGCTTATTGAGCCTTTGCGCACTTTGTTTAAGGATGAAGTTCGCGCAATTGGTACGGAGCTTGGGCTTCCAGACGCTATTGTGTGGCGCCAGCCGTTCCCAGGCCCAGGGTTGGGAATTCGCATTGTTGGCGAGATTACGCGCGAGCGTTTAGCTGTGCTTCGAGAAGCAGATGCAATTGCGCGCGAAGAGCTTTCGGCAGCTGGATTAGATCGCGATATTTGGCAATGCCCAGTTGTTCTTTTGGCAGATGTTCACTCTGTTGGAGTTCAGGGAGACGAGCGCACATATGGCTCGCCAATCGTGCTTCGCCCAGTAAGCTCTGAGGATGCTATGACCGCTGATTGGTCGCGAGTTCCATACGATGTTCTAGCCAAGATTTCTACTCGAATCACAAACGAATGTCGCCAGATTAATCGCGTTGTGTTAGACGTTACATCTAAGCCACCAGCAACAATCGAGTGGGAGTAATCGCAAAATTTTCTAAAATGCCTTAATTACAAGCTATAAAGAGAATGAAAAATGGCTACTGGTACTCAAATGGTACTGGAAGTAAAAAAGAATAAACTAAATAATAGTTCCAAGTGGTTTAGATTTGAACAAAAAATTAGACCGTAGTTTAAATGGTTCTATAATAAATGTTGAGATCCACCTAGACTCCAACATTTATTATAGAACCATTTTATTAAGTTAAATCTTCAAGTTAGATTTAAATAAAACGATTGTATTAATTTGAAGCTAAGTTTAAGAGGTGAGCAATATGTTGAAGAATTTGAAAAGTTATAAATATAAGCTACCTAAAACTAATGGTGGTATTGAAGAACACACAATAAATAATAATTCAGTAATAATTATAGGAGCAAATGGTAGTGGGAAAAGTAAATTAGGAGCGTGGATAGAAGATCAAGATTCTGATATTGTTCACCGAATTGGAGCCCAAAGAAATCTTAATTTTAATCCTAATTTACCGCTTAGTAATTATGATGATGCAAAGAATAAAATAATTTACGGAACAGATGATGAAGATATCGTTAAAAGACGTGATAAAACAGTTAGATGGAATTGGGGAAAGTCTAAAACTACTAAGCTGATAGATGATTTTGATGATGTATTGGCAGCTTTAATAGCAATGTATCACAATGAGACATTAGAATATTTTAAAAATTGTAAAAATGCGGAAAAAAACAATTTAGTTAAGCCAAAAACTCCCTTGACTGTCATAGACAAACTAATGGAAATATGGAATAGTATATTTCCGCAAAGAAATCTTCTGTTTGAAGATTCTAAATTTTATGCCCATGAAGTAATCAAGCCTTCTGAAAAGTATTCTGCAAATCAAATGAGTGACGGAGAAAGAGCAGTACTATACTTGGCTTCACAAGTTTTAGCTATTCCTGAAAATAAAACACTAATAATCGACGAGCCTGAAATACATCTTCATGGAACAATAATGAATAAGTTATGGGAAAGTTTAGAAGAATATCGCTCTGATTGCTTATTTATTTATATAACACATGATACAAATTTTGCTGCCTCTCATAAAAATTCAGAAAAGATATGGGTGAAATATTACGATGGGGAAAATTGGGATTTAGAAAAAATAATTTCTAATGAATTACCAGAAAAGTTGCTATTTGATATTTTAGGGTCACGTAAAAATATTTTGTTTGTAGAAGGAGAAGAGAGTAGTTTTGATACTCAATTGTACTCTATCTTATACCCTAATTATTTTATTATTCCTTGTGGAAGCTGTATGCAGGTTATCATGAGAACAAAATCCTTTAAATCAACTCAAAATATTCATAACTATAATGTTTATGGAATAATTGACCGCGACTTTAGGACAGAGGTTGAAATAAATAAATTAGAAAAAGATAATATTTATACATTAAAGGTCTCAGAAGTGGAAAATTTATTTGTTATAGAAGAACTGATAAGTTTTGTAGCAAATCATTTAGGTAAGAATTTTAGTGATGTTTTTAGTAATATTAATAATTATATAATTAAGCAAAGATTTGGTAATCAAATTTATAGTCAGGTTAGGAAAAATGTAGTATCTCAGATAAAGTATGAATTATCCATGGCTGAAATTTCTGAAATAAATACAAAAGATAGTTTCACTAATGCTATTGAAAGTATTAATGCTGACAGTATTTATGAAGAAACATTAAATTCATATGAAGAAGCATTGATAAGTAATAATTACAAAAAAGTGTTGGAAATGTTTAATGAAAAAGGCTTAGCTAAATCAATAGGCCATTATCTTAGTTTAAAAGACAATGATTACTTAAATACAGTTATTTCTATTTTGCGAAATAAGGAACACGAGGAAGTATTTGGAATATTTAAAAACTATGTCCCAAGGCTTTCGGATTAAACATTGATATAAACTTAGTTCGGAACAATTATAATTTCTCCGGTACTGGGACTGGGACGGGACTAAAAATCTGAAAACGTCTTATAATTAGGTGGATTTGGTGATACTCTAAAAAATAGAGTCTAGTATTTTTAATGGTTTGGGATATGTCGGACGTTTGGAAAAGAAGAGTGGGAATAGATAGGACTAATATAGTCCTACATAGCTCTATATATAAGGAGTGAAGTAAGAACAAAGCAAAGCCGCAATTCTTGCAGAAAGGAACAACGATGATCCACGGCATAAAAGCATTTACAGGCTTTAATAAAAAGGCGTTTGTAAAGTTAAAGTTTGTGTTGGCAAGAGTTGCGGCTATAACATCTTGTGTTGCTACCGTTTTGGCGGGAGCAGTAGTCGCAAGCAGCCCAGCGATCGCATATGCTGGCTCAAAATCATCTCAAAAAACTGCAGAAAAAGGCGTAATCGTAACAGCATTCCAACAAAATTGGAAAAGCATAGCCAAGGAATGCAAAAAAACGTACGGCCCAGAAGGCGTAAAATACGTGCAAGTATCGCCAGCTCAAGACCATATTAAGGGCAATCAGTGGTGGACAAGTTACCAGCCAGTAAGCTATAAAGTCAACTCAAAGCTTGGCAACGAAGAAGAATTTAAAAATATGGTAACAACTTGCAAAGCTGCTGGAGTGGGAATAGTAGTAGATGCTGTAATAAATCACACTAGTGGTTTTGCAAACAAAGATACCGTTGGCGTTGGTGGAAGCAAGTATGATGCTGCAAATCAATCGTTCCCAGATGCTGGGTATACAAAAGATGATTTTCACAAATCTACAGAAAGCATAGGAACCTACAAAAAAGCTGAAGTTGTTTGGAATAATAGGCTTGTTGGGCTTTTAGACCTAGACACGTCTAGCAAGCACGTTCAGCAAACTTTGGGAGCATACTTTGCGTACATGCTAAAGCTTGGAGTTGCTGGGTTTAGGGTAGATGCCGTAAAGCATATGTCTCCGCAAGATGTAAAAGGCATAAAAGCGGCGGCGGCTAAGGCTGCTGGAACAACGCCAGATAAGATTTGGTGGATGCAAGAAACAATCGGGGCGCCTGGGGAAGAAGACCCTAGAATTGAGCCAGACCAATACTTGGAAACGGGCGAAGTTAAGGAGTTTCAATACTCCTACAGGTTGCGTAATTATTTTTACGGTTCTATTGAAAATCTTAAGAATATTACAGATAAGTTGATTCCAAGCAAAAAAGCTGCGATTTTTGTTACAAATTGGGATACTGAGCGAGATAATGCAAGCAGAGTTTTAACGTACAAAGATGGCGAAAAGTATAAGCTTGCAAATGCGTTTATGCTTGCGTACCCGTACGGGACCCCAAACGTGTTTTCGGGGTATGAGTTTACGCAAAGAGACGAGGGAGCGCCTGGGGCAACAAGCACTTCGATTCCAGATGTAAGTTGTGCAAGCGGTTCCAGATGGCAGTGTACGCAAAGGTGGACTTCGATTCGCGGAATGATTGGGTTCTACAACGCTGTTAAGGGCACTAAGGTTACTAATTGGCAAGATGACGACGATAATAACGTTGCGTTTAGCCGAGGAAACAAGGGTTTTCTTGCGATTAACAACACGGAAAAGCCGCAAAAAGTGAGTTATAAAACCGATTTGCCAGACGGCGAATATTGCAATGTTTACGAGTCTAAAGATTGCAGTAAAACCGTTAGCGTTAGCGGCGGTAAGGTAGAGACCACTATTGCGGCGGAGTCTGCTGTTGCTCTTCATGCTAATGCTGTAAAGAGCCTTGGAAATGCTAGAGCTAGAAACGTTACAATATTTATTTGCGTGTTTGTTGTGTCAATTTGTACGTTTGTTGTTAATAGAAGATTTGTTGAAAAATCGAAGAAGCTTGCCAAGGGCGTTGCTAGCGGTGCTGGTGCTGAGGGCGCTGCTGGTGGCGCTGGCGATAGTGGCACTGCTGGCGATAGCAATTAAACTTAAAACAGGTTGACTCTATCACTGTATTTATTTATAATAATTATTCTGGCTTTTGCCAGTGTTTAATCATTGGTTAGTGTTTAATCATTAGTTTGATAAACCAGTTTGATAAATTAAAAGGGGTCGATCGGTTTCGACGGTGATCTGTTCGCCGCGGGGAAGCGTGCCGAGAATGCGAAAGTCCGCTCGTAAACGTCCTTTCGCAAAAGAATAAGTGCTAAATCTAATCGCACTGAGTTCGCTCTTGCTGCCTGAGCTTCGCGCCAGGATTAACCAGTGAGCAGCTGCTCCGTTTACCCACTCACGTCTTCGGGGTGGTGCTAAACGTCATTAGAAGACTTGCTTGAATTGCCGAGCTGCAGGGCGATTCAGGGACTTTTACTGTAGATATGCTCGCCATGAATTGTCTGCAATAACATGGGGGCAGAAAAATTGCCGAATGGCCAGCAGACTACGCACGTAGAAGACCGAGGGTACGGTTTCCGGACCGGGGTTCAATTCCCCGCGACTCCACAAACGCAAAAACGCCACTGCTCGCACAGTGGCGTTTTTTTGTTGGCCTATACCCGATTTTCCCGAGAATGTTGTTCAAAACCACAAAATCAGCTACAAAAAGCGCAAATTTTTCCCGACTTTGTAGTTCTAAACGCCAAAATTAGCAACAAAAAGCGGAAATGTAGGTCGTCGTTCGCGCGGTCTACGCGCGCGAACGTCTTCGCCGCGCAGAAGCAGTGCTTCTGCCTGAGCGGCTCAGCGAGTCGAGGTGATTTCTCGCGCATTATGCAGCTCGAAATCGTCGACTCGCACGCAGATTAGCCGCGCTCACGTCTTCGCTTGCGTTGAAAGCACGGTGTGCTTTCAACTTTGAGCAAGCTCAGCGCTCCGAATTGCCTTTTCGCGCTACGCTTCTCAAGCGAAAAGGCAGGTCGTCGCGTGCGACACACCCGAAAAGTCTTTCCTTAAAAAAACCTGGGAAAATTCTTTAAAAACCTTGAAATGCGTATTTTTACGGCTTATTCGCGATTTATGTGTAAAATTTACGGTAAAAACTCTTAATTTAGTAGATTTACAATAAAATATTTAGACCAAACCTTAACGTTAGCTGAATGTTTGGTTGATTTTTGCCATAGCATGCTGTATCTTTTAAGTCAGTTACCAGTGAATCCCTAGTTCACGGGGAACTACGCGGGAAACCGCAAAGGCAAATTTTTCTCTGCGCCCCTAACGCAGAGG
>NZ_KQ956825.1:167346-174057 GCF_001546455.1 Gardnerella vaginalis
CAATGGCCACCCCAGCATTCGCTAAGGATGAGGCTCCTAAGTGCACTCCAGCTGCTGCTGATAAGCTTGCTGATCTTAAGCAGGCTGTTACCAAGGCTGAGCGTGCTGTTGCTAAGGCTCAGCGTGATCTTGATGCTGCAAATGACACGTACGCTGCAGATACCGAAACTTACACTGCTAAGAAGAATGTTGTAGATGCTTACAACAATGCTCTTAAGAACTACAATGATGCTAAGACTGGCGATAAGAAGGATGACACCACTCCAAAACAATTGGCTGCCCTTAAGGAAGCTGTTAAGACAGCTGCTAAGAATGCTAATAAGGTAGATAGCACTTTGCAAGCTAACGAAGATGCAGATGCTAATGCTAAGCTGAATGATCCTGCGCCTATTTCTAAGGACACAATCAACCAGAAGAAGGTTGCTCTCGAGAATGCAAAGTCTGCTCTTGAGGATGCCAAGGCTGATTTTGCTAAGGCTCAGTGCAAGGATGTTCCTGCTGATCCAGATCATAAGGATCCAACTCCAACTCCAGCTCCAGCTGGCTCTAAGGCTGAGCATGTTGCTAAGTTGTATGGTTTGAAGTCCGTGCTTGATGATGCTGAAGGCAACATGAATGGTAAGCTTAAGACTTATCATGAGCTTTTCGCTAAGCTTTCTGCTGCTAAGGCTGAGATGGATGCTGCTAAGGCTAATTTGGATGCTGCCGATCAGGCTGTTAAGGATGCTTTGGCTGCTGGCTTGAATGATTCTAATCCTTCTGCTTACAAGGATTTGACTGAGCGTGCTGCTCGTGCTCTTGCTCATTATCTTGCCGCCCAGAAGACCTACAACGAGGTTAAGGCTGAGTTTGATAAGGCTTATGCTGAGGCTGTTAATGCTTCCGCTGCTTACAACAAGGCTTTGGAAGCTTACAAGAAGGCTATTAATGCTGCTTTGGCTGATGGCGTGAAGCTTCCTGGTGATCTTCCAGTTTTGACTGATCCTTTGGCAGAGCTTAACTTGCCTGTTCCTGCTGGTGTTCCAACTCCTGTAGTTCCTGGCCAGCCAGGCAAGCCAGGCAAGCCTGAAGTTGAGAAGAAGAAGAATGATGGCAAGAAGTTGCCAGGCACTGGTGTTGGTGTGACTTTGACTGCTTTGGCTGCAACCATGCTTGCTGGTATGGGTGCTGCTGTTCGCAAGGCTCGTCACTAAGCACTGCGCGCATTGGCTGATGCATAGCCTCTCGCGCTTGTAGTGCGGTGTTTTGCAGACGCCAATGTTATACTTATGGTGGTTGTAGGTTCTCCTGCAGCCACCATTTTTATAACTAATTGCAATAAAGAGCATAGGATTACATCAAGTCAGCCGCCATTGTTCTAGTTTTATCTATTTAAAGGCGTTGAAAATTGTGATTTTTGCATTTTTACGCGCGAACGACATGATTTGCTTTCCCGAGAATGTAGTCCAAAACGTCGATTCTAGCAACAAACTCGGGAAAATATTCCGTTTTCTATTTTCCACTTACCCTAATAGTTTGCATGCGTCTTTTATAGGTGATTCTTGTGCATGTTTTTCTTTAGTATTGACCTGCTATATTAACTAATTTCATACATCTATTAACTGATTTCATGTACATGTAGGTTCGGTTCTACAATGCACAAAATTTGCATACTTTCTGATATTATTAAAGCTAAGCGTAATAAGAAAAAAGAGGATGATTACAATGACTAGAGCGATAGATGTAGCCAAGTATATACTTGAGCAACGCGAAGCACGTAATCATATGACGACGACTTTCGCGCTGCAAAAGCTTTTATATTATGTTCAAGCATGGATGCTTGTGGCTCAAGATAGACCACTTTTTGATGATCCAATTATAGCTTGGAAGCATGGGCCAGTGGTAAAAGATATTTTTACAACGTACTGCAAGGGACGACGCTATATCTTCCCTAGGGAAATACCTGATGGTGAAAGCGGTAAAGTGTCTCGAGAAGACCGTGCTGTTATTGATCGCGTGCTCAGTTTGTATGACAATAAAGATGACAATCATTTAGGAGACATGCTTGAGCAGATGAGTCATGAAGAAGAACCGTGGTCAAAAGCCAACTTGAACGATACCATTAGCACTGATAGTATGCTTGCTTTCTACTCAATGGTTCAAGCAAATGAAATCGAGTCAGCAGCGCCTGTGCCTAATCTTGCAGATGTGTCAAAACGAACATTTATCAGTAAAGAAGATGCAAAATTCCTCGAGAATATGATTGCAGGGGAATGATGATAGCTAAGCTGTGGACGCACATAATCAATCTTGACTATTCAATAGATTTGGACTCGTTTTATTGTGACGAACCTGAGCTTGACATATGGGTGCATCGTGACGCGTTTGAGCAGCAGGAAAAAGGTAGTTGCGTTGTTCATGTTGCATTAGATGATAGTAATACAGTAATCGGAATTTTCACTTTATCATCGCATTATTTACAGCATCGTGTAATTCCTCAGCAAACAAAAGATGATACTAACTTATCTGGCAATATTCCGTGTGTGCTTTTAGGAAGATTAGCCGTGAATAAGGAATATCAGGGGCGATCTCAAGGAAGTTTACTTGTTAAAGAGGCTATACAAAAAGCGCGCGAGTACTCTGTTAATGTTGGTTGTAGGTTTTTATATACGCAAGCGCTAAATGATAATCTTATAGACTGGTATAAGAAACTTGGGTTTGTATCTTTTCCTAAAAATCCAAGAAACATGATTTTTGATTTGAAATACCACAAGTAATGAACTTGTAAAGAATTAGACGACTATTGGTTGAGCTTATACCTTTTTATACGACTCTGTATAAAAACAATTGCGCTATATATTCTTATAGCTTATAGTGCGATTGTTTATTTTTCTTGCGTTTGTTTCCTTTTAATGTGTTCGTTTCCTTTTAATGTGTTTCGATAAACAAAAGCAAGGTTGTTTTCATCCTTGGTATTTTGCTTGGGTAAGGGAATTAACTAAAGGATATTTTTGTATAGATGATTAGAATATAAATTGTTATACGAAATACTGCAATTAGGTAGGAAGAGTGGAAAGTATATGAGTTACGTTGCAGATAAACCTATTGAAAAAGCTGATGAAGATTTATTGGGAAGATTTGATTTTGCGAAACAATTTGGAAAATCGATTTGTGAATATGATAGCAAAGATGGTCTTGTAATCGGTTTGTATGGAAAGTGGGGTAGCGGCAAGACATCTATTATTAACATGGCAATATCCGAGATTCCAGTAGATAAATCAGAGAAGAAAAAATGGTATTCAAAAGTATACAAAAGAATCAAAAAAATTTTTACTTCACAAAAAACTGAAGAAGATCAAAATCATAATCCAATAATTATTAGATTTTCGCCATGGAATTATTCGGATAAAAACAATTTAATTAGTTTATTTTTTTATGAATTGAAGAATAAATTAGGTGTTGCTAAAGGAGAAGAGAATAAAGAAAAAATCGGAAAGGCTATAAGTCAATATTCCGATATTATTGACGCTTTATCATCTATTCCAGTAGCTGGGCCTGCAATCGCTCCTATACTGAAAACTGCATTCAAAGCAGCAGTATCTAAATTAATGAAAACGCCTAGTTTGGATGAAGCTAAAGAGAAACTGTGTAAGGCGCTAGAAGATTTTAACCACAAAATAATTGTTTTTATTGATGATATAGATAGATTGACTACTCCTCAGATTAAAGATATTTTCCAATTGGTGAAACAAGTAGGCGATTTTCCTAACATCATTTATGTGCTTACGATGGATAGGAAAATTGTTTGCAATGCTTTATCTGAATATCACAATATTGATGGAGATGAGTATTTAAAGAAAATTGTTCAAGTTTCTTTTGAAATTCCTGAAATCGATAAATCACTATTGCCTGAAATACTAAAAGGTAGATTCAGTAAAATTATACACAAAAATGATTGTGAAGAAGAATTTGAAAATAACGAATATTTTGAAACAGTACTTAAAAACTGTGTAAATCCATATATCAAAAATATAAGAGATATAAATAGATTATTTAACGCGTTCCAATTCAAATATGGCGCTTTACGGAAAGAAACATCATTTGTTGATTTATTAGCTATTACTGCAATAGAAATTTTTGAGCCCAAGTTATACAAGTGGATTTTTAATAATAGGAATTTTATTTGTCGTGGAGAGATAAATTCTTCATTGCGAAGAAGCTCTGATCCGTCTGAATATATTGAAAAACGTAATCAAGAATTTGAAAATTTAGGATTGCATAACAAAATTGCTTTTGATATTGTTTCAACCCTGTTTCCTACATTTGCAGAAGACATTAATGAACATAAATTCGCAAATCCTCAATCTGAAGAAGAACTTATTAGTAAAATGCGCGTTGGTTCTATTGAGAAATTTGATTTATATTTCAGTTTTAATTTATCAAGTATAAAAATTCCAAGAGAAGAAATTATTAAATGCGTGAATAGTTATAGTAAACTTAGACTTTTTCAAAAGATTAGAAAATTTAATAAAGATGGCAATATTCTATACTTTTTGGAAAATGTAGAATCATTGTTTAAAGATAATAAAATATCAAATAATAGACTTGCTTTAATTGCATCTGCATTATTTGAATTGCAATATGACTTTAAAGGTATAGACTCATCTAATTTATTAGAAACATTCGCATGCAACTATTCAGAAACTTTGTTATATAACATAATTGCTCAATTAGAAAATGAAAATGATAGATATGAAATTATTAGTTCTGCAGTTCAAAATATTAATAAATACAACATTGGCACAACATCTACAATAATTAAATATATTAGATTTGACTACAAAAAATATGTATCTGAAGATGAGCATAAAAATTTTCAATTCATTAGCCTTAAACATTTAGAAGATATTGAAAAAATTTATGCGACCAAAATTAAATCTATCTCATATTCCGAGGATATATTAAGTTCTTACCAATTCGATACAGCATTTTACATATGGAGATGTATTGATGAAGAGAATGCCATCTCATATGTTAAGAATCTATTTAATAACGAGACAAATAAGCTTAAATTCTTATGTATAACAACATACAATAACTTAACAAACTGGAAATTTTATTCAGAAAATTGTTTTAATCTAGTTTCTGAAGAAGAATTTTATGATTCTATAAAAAAGTTTGATAAGAGCAGATTAGACGAATTTACTAAAGAAGAACAAATAAAATTAGCGTCGTTTGTACTGAATTATAAAAATAATAACGGTGATTTTGACCATGTTTCGGAGCGAGAAGCGTTGCAACTCATAAAAAAGTGGAAATCTGAAAGTAAGAGTAATTAAGAGTGGGTATAGTTCTGTCTGAAGTTCCATTACAGCGTTGTAAGGAATTTCAGACAGAACTACAAACTACCGCACTTTGCGACAGCGCAATCTTCCGTCGTTTACTCCTTCTTTGCACATCATAAGAGTTCCTTGTATAGTTATTTCTTGTGCTCCAGAAGCCGAGCAGAAGCTTCCAGGATGTACTAGGGAAGCTGTTGTTGCTATACTGTGTCTGTTGTGCAGATTGCTGTGCAAACACGGGAAGCATGCCTTTGCTGGCTTGTCATGCATTCGTTTAAAATTATGCCTGCTTTTTCGCTTTGATTTTAGAGTCCCGCTTTTCTCGGCTCAAGGCAATGAGATTGTTTAGTATTGCATTTTCCGCTTTAAGATACTCGTTTTCTTCGCGAAGAAACTTAAGTTCTTCACGCTCACTTAATGGATTATTGTTTTTTGATGGTTTAGTTTTCATACGTGGCTCTTTTACTGGTTTTTACGAGTATGCTTTACTAAACCACTATAGCAGTTTCGTATATTTGCACGCATCTTTTTACTTGGCTTTTCTTTAACCCGTTTGACGATATAATTCAACACACATGATTTTAAACTCGTAACTATATCTAACAGTTGACATGAAATAACCCTTTCACTGACTGTCCAGAAAAAGGGGTACATATCAATTTTGAGCTACAAACTCGGGAGATTGCTCGCGCATTTTCGGAAAATCGCTCGCGTATTATGCAGATCGAAGTCGTCGATTCGTGCGGCATATAATTAGGGTATGACCGAATCGCAGCAACCGCGCATGAATCAATCGCCGCAATCGCATCAATCTCATCAACTGCACAAATCTAATAAATCGCCATTTTTCCCAAAAATCCAGCAGTTTTTAAACCACATAAGCGTGGAGCGCGGGCTTTCGCCTAAAACCGTTGAAGCCTACCAGTCGGATCTTACAAAATACACGAATTGGCTGCGCGATGCCCGAAAAATCAACGATATCAACGAAATCACGCAGCTAGACATTGAAGAATACGTGCGTGCAATGGCAGCGCAAAACTTAGGGCCGCGCACTGTCTCGCGGAGAATCGCCAGCATCCACGAGTGGAATAAATTCATGCTTTCCAACGCGCAAATCGCAAGCGACCCTTCTGCAGAAGTCAAAGCGCCTAAGCAAGCGGAACATCTTCCAGACGTGCTCAGCATTAGCGAAGTTGAGCGCGTAATCGATGCGGCTGGCGGTTTTGGCAGCACGGACGCCGTCTCTTTGCGAGACCGCGCGCTTGTGGAATTTTTGTACGCGACTGGCGCGCGCGTGAGTGAGGCGGTTGGCTTAAAATTTGAGGATATTGATTTGGCGGAATCGGTTGTGCGGCTTAGCGGAAAAGGGCAAAAGCAACGGCTTGTGCCG
>NZ_KQ956825.1:174157-177897 GCF_001546455.1 Gardnerella vaginalis
GGCTTGTGCCGATTGGAAGGTGCGCGGTTTGTGCGTTGCGCGATTATTTAGATAAAGCTAGGCCGATTCTTGCGGAGCGAGCTGGGAAGTCGCAAGCAACCGCAAAGTCGCAGGTAAAGTCGCAGGTAAACTCATTATCAAAATCCGCAAATTCTCACATGATTTTTCTAAACAAACGCGGCAAAGTGCTTTCTCGCCAATCCGCATGGGAGGCGATTTCGCGTGCTGGCAAGCTGGCAAAAATCGGCAAAGAATTGCATCCGCACACGCTCCGTCACTCGTTTGCAACGCATCTGATTTCGGGCGGCGCCGACGTACGCACGGTGCAGGAGCTGCTTGGCCACGCGTCCGTTACAACAACGCAGATTTACACGCATATAAGCCCCGCGGCGCTTATGGAGGCGTATGCTATGAGCCATCCGCGCGCAAGGTAGGTGTTATATTCTCCGCAAGGTAGGTGTGATATACGCCGCCGCATTACACAAATCCACTGAACATACCTTTTGCTAAACTAGAGCGTATGCCTACTGATTTACTTGGACGCGAATATGAGACTTTCCGCGCGCCAGATGCGCTTACAACGCACGGTCCTGCGCGCATTATTGCTATGTGTAACCAGAAGGGTGGCGTTGGTAAAACCACCAGCTCCATCAACATTGCTGGAGCGCTAAGTCAATACGGTAGGCGCGTTTTGATTGTTGACTTCGATCCGCAAGGCGCTGCAACGGTGGGGCTTGGGATTAATGCCAACGCGCTTGACAACACGGTTTACACGGCGCTTTTTGATTCTTCTGTAGATGTGCACGATGTGATTCGCCACACGGCCACAGAAAACATTGACGTTATGCCTGCAAACATTGATCTTTCGGCGGCAGAGGTGCAGCTTGTTACCGAGGTTGGTCGCGAGCAGATTTTGGCTGGAGTGCTGCGCAAGGTTCGTAACGAATACGACGTTATTATTATTGACTGCCAGCCTTCGCTTGGCTTGCTCACCGTTAACGCGCTTACGGCGGCGGATGGCGTGATTATTCCTGTTGCGGCGGAGTTCTTTGCGCTTAGAGGCGTGGCGCTGCTTATGCAGTCGATTGAAAAGGTGCAGCACAGAATTAACCCAGATTTGCAGGTGTTTGGCGTGCTCGTTACCATGTTTACGCGTACTTTGCACAGCGAAGAGGTTTTGCAAAGGATTTACGAGGCATTCCAGGGGCGCGTGTTGCATTCTGTGATTTCGCGTTCGATTAAGCTGCCGGATTCTACTGTTGCGGCGGTTCCGATTACGATTTTTGCGCCTGAGCATAAGACGGCGAAGGAGTATCGCGAGGTTGCGCGCGAGCTGATTGCTAGCGGCGTTGTTGCGTAGCGCTTTTTGTTGCGTAGTTTCTGTTGTGCGCGTGGTTTAGAGCTGCGAAGTGCGTCAATTTTTCCCGACTTTGTACGTGATTTAGGCCGAATTTGGTACAAAGTGCGGAGTTGTTTGACGGGTTTTGTACGTGATTTAGGCCAAATTTGGTACAAAATGCGGAGTTGTTTGACGGGTTTTGTACGTAATTTAGGTTGAATTTGGTACAAAATGCGGAGAGACTAAATCGAAAGATAGCGGCGCTCTTGAGACGTGATGGAGTCAAGAACGAATCGCACGCCACTTCGATGATTTTGGCTGCTGGCAAAATCTTGCGGCGAATAAGGCGCCGCGCTGTTAAACATCGCCTCGTATTGCAAAACGCTTAATTGCGTGCGATTGTTTAGCGCTTTTATGTGTTGATTGGAAAACAGCGCATCTCGCCATCCCGGAACAAGCGTTGCGCTGAAGAATTCTGCAACAGCGCCCGAGCCGTAGGAGAACAAGCCGATTTTTTGGCCTGGGAGTAGGGGAGACGGGCATGTAGGTGGTTCGTTTGTGTGTGCTGCGGAAGATAAGTCGCAAGCAACCGCAGGCGAATCGCCAACAGACTCTGATGAATCGCAAGCAGTTGCTGATGAATCACAAGAATTCCTAAAATAATCGCAATCAAGTAAAGAAATTAAGCCCAAATAGAGCGAGCCGGTGTAAATATTTCCGATTCGGCGACTGTACTTAGTGCTGTCTTGGTATCGCGCAAGAAGACGTTCGCGCGTGTCGCTCGTAGGAGACATGCCCGAATTTTCCTCAAACCCAGCTCGAAGCGCTTTAAGCCCCATTTTTGTGTATGGAAGATGGAAGCAAATCGCCTCAAAATCGTTGAAATTGCAGGCGTTTTCTGCACTGTACCGCTGCCACACATCGCAGAACATATTGATGTATTGCTCGGTTGAAAACTTTCCGCGCGCCAACGCCGTGCTTTGATACACTGGCCTCCAAAAATCCTGGATTTCCGCCGATTTTACCACGCTGTCATCGTTGATTTGCAACACGCGCGGATTTTCGCTTACAAGCATCGCCACAGCTCCAGCGCCTTGCGTCACTTCGCCAGGAGTGCCAACGCCGTAACGCGCAATGTCTGCCGCAATTACCAAAACCTGCGTGCCTGGATGCGCCAAAATGTAGTCGCGAGCCATCATAAGAGCCGCAGTTGCGCCGTAACACGCCTCTTTTACTTCCACGCAGCGCACCCACGGGCTAAGGTTTAGAAGCTTGTGAATGTAAAGCGCGCTGGATTTGCTGGCATCGACTCCGCTTTCTGTGCCAACAATCACCATTTTTAGTCGGTTGTTATCAATGCTTGGCAATAGCGGCAGCGCGGCTTGGGCGCCAAGCGTTACAATGTCTTGGTGGTTTGGCGGCACTGCTTGCTGGCTTTGGCCTATGCCGATTATGAATTTATTTGGGTCGATTCCGCGCGCAATCGCCAGGTCTTCCATGCTTAGGTAGCAGTTTGGAGTTGCGAAAGTTATACGGTCGATGCCAACTTTTGGCGGAATTTTTTGTGTGTTGGGTGTGTTGGGGGTGTCTGGTGTGTTGAGTGTGTTGGGCGTGTCTGGTGTGTTGAGTGTGCCTTGCGTGTTGTCTGGCGTATGTGAAGTGTTGCTCATGTTTTCCTGCTTTTTAAGGGCGATTTTTTTTAAGGACGATTTTTTTTAAGGACGATTTTTTTTTAAGGACGATTTTAGTGGTGTAAATTTTACGGCGCGGAAGCTTCCGACTTTTCCTACGGAAAAATGGCCATTAACCGCACGTTTACTCGGTTTTACGTGTTCTTGCGCTTGCGCAAATCCTCAAGAATTATTCTTGCAGAACTTGTGCTCAAATCGGAAGAATTTTCGTTTAGAAGCGCGTGCGCAACTTTTTGAATTTCGTCTCCATGCGCTCCAGATGCAATAGCGATGTTTGCGGCCTGAAGTCGCATGTGGCCAGCCTGGATTCCAGGGCCAGCGAGCGCGCGAAGAGCCGCCAGGTTTTGTACGAGACCGACGGCGGCTAGAACGTTGCGAAAATCGTTGGCGTTATTGACTTTAGCAAGTTGCAACGCGACTTTTGACATTGGGAGAGAGGCGATTGCGCCGCCCACCGTGCCGATTTGCAGTGGGATTTCGATACGGCCGTAAAGGATTTGGCTGTTATTTTGCAAGGTCCACGTTGAAAGCGGCATGTAGCGGCCAGATCTTGCGGCCCATTCGTGCGCGGCGGCTTGTAATGCGCGCGTGTCGTTGCCCGATGCTGCGGCTGCGGCCACTATTCCGTTTAGGATTCCTTTGTTGTGGGTGGCTGCGCGCTCCGCGTCTACGGCGGCCAGGGAGCTTAAGGCGGCGATGCGGCGCGCAAG